>DATGJP010000080.1:0-305510 GCA_035295125.1 Bryobacteraceae bacterium
CAAGGAGAGAAAGAGTTGTCAGAAGTTTCAATCCCCTTCGCTTCGGGGCACCTCCGCCACATCGCAAATTTTGCGATTACCCCCTGAAGAGCAGGTGGGTTTCAATCCCCTTCGCTTCGGGGCACCTCCGCCACGTCATGATCGTGAAAGCCGGCGGGAAGATGTCCATCGTTTCAATCCCCTTCGCTTCGGGGCACCTCCGCCACGACCTTCAGGACTGCATCTCAATCCTGAAACGCGATTGTTTCAATCCCCTTCGCTTCGGGGCACCTCCGCCACGTTAAAAGGAGGATATGATGGCGCAACAGAGCCAGAGTTTCAATCCCCTTCGCTTCGGGGCACCTCCGCCACCGAAAAGGCTGATTGGCTCCGGCAGCGGTTCCCCGAGGGTTTCAATCCCCTTCGCTTCGGGGCACCTCCGCCACTATAGGGAGCGGGCGAGAAAGATTGCCGAACACTTAGGTTTCAATCCCCTTCGCTTCGGGGCACCTCCGCCACAATCAACAGTGGGCGACGCCGAGTGCGGCCAGTTCAGTTTCAATCCCCTTCGCTTCGGGGCACCTCCGCCACTCGACTTCGGGTCGGCCGCCGTCTACTTACGGCAGCTGGTTTCAATCCCCTTCGCTTCGGGGCACCTCCGCCACGCTCAAACTAGACTATTCAGGTCTGGGCATTACGGTAGAGGTTTCAATCCCCTTCGCTTCGGGGCACCTCCGCCACAAACCGAGGGAATTCCCGCCGCTGAATCTTCCTGAAAAGTTTCAATCCCCTTCGCTTCGGGGCACCTCCGCCACAAGTAATGGCTGGAGCGCGACGGGGACCATCACGGTCGTTTCAATCCCCTTCGCTTCGGGGCACCTCCGCCACGCGAATCGGACTGCGACGAACACCGCCACTACCCCGGCGTTTCAATCCCCTTCGCTTCGGGGCACCTCCGCCACTTAAATAAAAGCTCTCCCTCAAAAGGGGAGAGGTCAGGTTTCAATCCCCTTCGCTTCGGGGCACCTCCGCCACAAAGAGAGTGGGGTGGTCACATGTGTTCATGCCACGGTTTCAATCCCCTTCGCTTCGGGGCACCTCCGCCACATACAACAGACGCAGAAACATGGCCACAGGAGGGCATGGTTTCAATCCCCTTCGCTTCGGGGCACCTCCGCCACATAAGAAGTGGAATAACGTCACCGACGTGGCTAACAACGTTTCAATCCCCTTCGCTTCGGGGCACCTCCGCCACGTTAAGCAGTGGTACGTCCAGGGGAGCATCATCCCCAGGTTTCAATCCCCTTCGCTTCGGGGCACCTCCGCCACATTGCGTTGACCATCGTGCACCGCGACAACCGGAAAGGTTTCAATCCCCTTCGCTTCGGGGCACCTCCGCCACATTTTGGTGAAACCTCCGTCCGCATCGCGGACGAAGAGTTTCAATCCCCTTCGCTTCGGGGCACCTCCGCCACCCAAGTCGTGGCCTCAGTCGGGCCACTGCAATACAGTTTCAATCCCCTTCGCTTCGGGGCACCTCCGCCACCCGCAAACCGGCCCAGCTGAGCTGGGCATCTCTCGAAAGTTTCAATCCCCTTCGCTTCGGGGCACCTCCGCCACGGACCACAAGCTGACTCTTCCGCAGGTGCGCCACTATGTTTCAATCCCCTTCGCTTCGGGGCACCTCCGCCACAAGCGACTGGGTGACCAGGCGCGCGGTTCGCGCTACCGTTTCAATCCCCTTCGCTTCGGGGCACCTCCGCCACGAATATGGTGGCCTGGTAAAGTCAATTGCCATTCGTTTCAATCCCCTTCGCTTCGGGGCACCTCCGCCACGGTACCACTCGCGGCGTGCCATAAACCGAACCGTAACGTTTCAATCCCCTTCGCTTCGGGGCACCTCCGCCACGGCCGTCCTTCCAACCTACTGTGGGTCAAGGGATTATAGGCGCAGTTTCCGCATTGAGTCAAGAGCGCTGTCGAAGAACTGTGGAAAACCCCATCGCGGGAAGTCGATATCATAAATAAACCTTTACGCCGAATCGACTTATAGAGTTCCCCCACTCTCCATGGTCGCTCGACCTCTCTTCTCGTTCTCACTAAGGCCTTGTAGAGACTACCATTAGGCCCCTTGTACCGCATCTAAACCAGATAGAACTCCGGTTCACGGCTGACTTCGCCGGGTCCGTAAATCGCCACGTCCTCGACGCACCGTGCACACAACTTATATACGCGAACCCGATCGTCCTTGGCAAGCCGGAGCGCTTCAATTTCCCTCAAGAGCCGCGCGTAAAGCTCCTCGTCCAGGAGGCACTCGAAAACGGAGTCCTGTATCCTGGTGCCGAATCCCAGCAGCTTATCATGCAGCCTCTGGCGCAAGGAATCATTAATGATGTCGTAGCAGACCACGTAGAACATGGCAACAGATCACGATGACGTCTTACACGGCGTTATGCGGTTCATAAGGGGAGCGGTCGCGAATTGCATCAACTAGCCGTCCGAGCTGCCGAAGAAAAATCGCGCGCCATCCTTTCGCATCTCCTTCCTCCGCATCGGGCGCGAAATTACCGTTCAACGATTTCTCATAGGCGGCGATCAGCTTACGTAGAGCATCGCGGCCCAGGCGCAGACCACGTTCCTCAAGATCAATGAAATCCCCTGCCTTTATCGTTCCCTGGTTAATGAGACGCAGTACGAGACGGTCGACAATCAGGTGACGGAATTCTTCGACCCAGTCGCAAGCCAACGAAGGGCGATCGGCATCCGGTTGATGGTAGAAGCCTGCGGCCGGATCGAGACCGGCAGCCTCAATGAGTCCGTTCAATTCGTTGGTAAGAAGCGTATAGCCGATATTCAAAAGAATGTTTATGGGCGTGGTGGCTCCCCGCTTTTCGCGCCCCTCGAAAGGTATCGCGGATTTATTCCAGCGGCGGAAGAGATCGAAATACGCCCGGGCGGCCGAACCTTCAACGCCCCGCAGGCCATCGATAGATGCTTCCCCAACCTGGTCGAGCGCCGCGCGAAGCAGCGTGGCGCCGTCGCCGAGAGTTTCGGCTAGATTGTGCTTCGCAAACGAGGAAGCAACATGCCGGGCCGCAAGGATCTTGGCGCGCACGACGGCGCGTGAGAACGCCAGCGAGAAGGTCAGGTCACGAGTGAGCTCCCACTGGCGAGCACGAAGGCGCCCACCGCACTCCGCCGGCGGCTGGAGACGGCCGCGATAGGCACCCTGCCCGCTAAAAAACGCCAGCCACACCCCTTCCTCCAGCAGACTGCGGAGACACTGAGAGGAGACCTGCACGTTGCCGTAGCACAAGACTCCCTGAAGTTTGAGAACGGAAAGTTCCCGAAGCAGTTCTTTCTTACGCGTGATGCGCAGACGATTGCCCGCGCGGCGAAGCATGATTCCCGGTTCGGTCAGGTACAGGAACCGGGAATGAGCTTCGGCGGCGGAACTGCGTTCCGCATCGATAGGAGCCGTGCGCGAGGTCAAGTCATGAGTCGCGGCGGACCATTGAATGAGTTCCATGTTATCTCCTGGGGGCCCGCGAGAGAGGCATCGGCGGCGGGCCGGCAAGTGCGACGAGGAATGGTGAGCGTGGCGTCGCTGGTCTTGCCACCTCGCTGATCGAGTTCGCGTGAGGCTGCCAGGTCCAGGGCAAGATTCGCAGGGACCCCGAACGCCAGGCACGCAACAAAGCAGCAGGTAGGACAGGCGCCACGTACACGGGTTTTCGGGGTGTCTTGCGTTTTTCGAACGGGAGCAGGATAGAAGAACCACGGATCTCCGCGCCCAAAAAGCGAAATCCCTGAGCAAACGAGGTGACATGGGTCTTTTCAGCATTCAGCTCGAGGCCCAGACTCGAGAGAGCTTGTTCCGCGACACCCCGGCCATGTTCGAGGTCGAAGGGCGTACGCGCGAGCAACAGGAAGTCATCCGCATATCGAATCAATCTCACTTTGGCGCGCCGGATATGCTCGTCGAATTCGTCGAGATAGAGGTTCGCAAGGATAGGCGAGAGCGGAGAGCCCTGCGGAACCCCGCACTGCATCACGCCGACGCGTTCACCGTCCCAAACTGCGGCTCCGATCCAGAGTTCACACCACCTCACGAGCGGCGATGAATCACCAAGCCACTGGCGCAGCCGCGCGAGTAAAACAGTGTGCGAAATGGAATCGAAGAAGGACCGGATGTCTGCGTCGAGAATCCAAACAAAACCTTCGGATCGGAGTTGCGCCAGCGCTCGAAGCGCGTCGTGAACGCCGAGTCCGGACCGGTAGGCGAAACTGGCGGCGTCGAAGGAAGGGTTTAGGCGGGCGGCGATCCAGGAAGCGGCGGCGGAAAGGATAATGCGGTCAGCAACAGAAGGCACCAGCAACAGACGGGGGCTGCCGTTCTTTTTTTCGAGTTCAGCGACGCGCAAGGGAAGCGGTGTGTATTCGTTGCGGGCCAGACGGGAAGTGAGCCGGTTTAAAAGCAGATCGGCGGATCTGGCAAAACGCCTCACCGGCATTCCATCGACGCCCGGCATGCCGGCACGCTCTTGGACCCGACTCCAGGCGGAGTGCAGGTCGAGTTGGGACGCGAGAAGCCGCGAAGGTACATTTGCGATCGCGCGGCCTGGCAGACTCATGGGTCCTCCTTTGTCCCAGGTGAGGAAGGGCGTCGTCCGGCATCGGAAGCCCGATTTACCCCGGCGGTGAATTCCGAGAAGGCGCGCTCCTTCATTGCGTCAACGATTTCAGGCGGAATGCGGCCGCGCAGGAGTTCGATTCGTTCGATTTGAGCGATAAATTCGTGAGCCAAGTCGAGGTGAACGCGATTGAGGAGCGCTAAGCGAACGACTTGTCCTCGTGCGCGCAGTTCGAACTTTGCCGCGCTGGCTGCCTCGTGCGCCCTAACTGCCGCCACCGATGCAAGAGCGCGGCCGGCGGCCCGCATGACTTCAATGTTGTCGCGGAAGATGTCGACACCGGTTTGCAGGCGAGCAGGGAGCACAGGACGCGCAGCATCCCCGGGACGCTCGGGGTTCGCCGGCGCCAGCTTAATGAGATTTGGGCGAGCCATAGTATTTAGAGAACGTTGCGGCAGTCGATTCCGCGTCTGAGATTTCAGCCGCAAGGAGTGCGCGGTCGAGTGGCTGGCGGTCACCGGTTTGGCCATGCAAGAGGTGTGTAAAAGCGGCGCGTGCCCAGGGAGCCAGCCCGTCGGCGAGGAGGATTTCCGCAGTGACTGCTGCGCGGGCCCGACGCCAGCGTGCCAGCCGCGCTGCCCAGTTCTCGGAACGTTCCGGCGCCAGGGCAAGCAGTGCAAGCAAGCTTTCGCCTATGAGCCCGGCACCCGTGCAGGCTAGAGATGGGCAGGTGATCGGCAACCCCACGGAAAAGCTACGTAGGCTGAGAATGAAGGAAACGACGGCGAGTACCCAACCGCGCCGGTGAACGCAGGCGAGCAGCCAGCACGCATGCAGGGCGACAGAGACCAGGATGCCAGCGAGGGGCGCGATACGCCAAGGCAACTGGGCAGCCAAACCGATTCCTGCAATGATGGCGATCGGAGGAGCCAGCGCAATGAGCGGCCACAGAAAAGGGGAGCGGAGTCGGTTCATGGACGAATAACGGCGCGCGAGCGGAAACCTTATCGTTGGAAGCGCGCGTATAATAGTCCGTCATGAAAAGGCGCATTTACGCGATCGCGACGGGGCAGAATCAGGCGAATTTGCCTTCAATTCTCTGCCTGGGGCAGCCCAAACGGGATACGGTGGTCTGGCTGGAGACCCCGAAGGCGAGCGCCGAGAAGTGGGCGGAGGGTGCGTGGCGCGTGTTGGTGAAACGTGGGTTCACCCAGGAAAAGCTTCCGTTGGATGATGCTGTGGGACTCTCGCCGGCGCGTATGCAGGGCTTTCTGATGGTGGATATCGGCAGATTTCCGGACGCGGAGCCGGTTTTCGTATTAAACGGCGGCTTGAAACAGCACGCACTCGGGGTGGACCGCGCGGCTCTCGCCTCCGAGAGATTACGGTTGGCCTACAGCGACATCGGTCCGGCCGAAATCCGAGTGCTGGAGCCCAACGCGGAGGCGTGGGTCACAGAGCCTATCAGACGTTATCTGAGTTTTGAGGATTGGCTGGATTTGAACGGCTACGCGCATTTTGGAAAGCCGCCGTACAACCGGCTTTGGCCCCGACCGGCGGAACTAATGATCGCACCGGGCATTTTTGCGCGCTATCGCGGCGATGCGGAACTGCGGCGTCTCGTGACACGGGTCTATCGCGAACTGGTCCGGGATGCGGATTCAGCGGCAGCTCGGGAAATGCCATCTGTGTCTTCGTGGTTGCCGTTGAAGCCTGGACGGGCGGAGGAGTGGGAAAAGATCGTACGAGACACGATGGGGCTGGATCCGGCGACGGCCCCAGAGTTGGTGGATGTGAAGGGTCGGAGATTCGAAAGGATCGCGGGATTCTTCCGGAAGATCGGATACGAGTGCCAGTTCGAGAACCTGGACTGTGCCGTTACCGATGAGGAAGTAGCGTTGCTGGCGAACGACGGGTGGCTGATGCCCGGCCTGCATCGGCGTGTCTTGACGCGCGAGGACCTGACGCGGCCGGCGTTCGGGAGATTCTTCGAATCGGCGGTGGCACAGCGCGTAGTCGAGTTTTTGGAGAATCATCCGGAGTCGGCGGAATCGGTGGCGGAGGTGCGCCTGGGGGCGGAAGTGGCGCGATTGGGCGTCGAGCACGCGGCAGCAGCCGAGTACGACGTCGCAATTCTTCTAAAGAACGCGATTCTGATTCATCTCGAATGCAAGGCATACCGGAAACTGAACAAGAAAGATGACTTCTCGCGTCTCGCACAATGGCAGCAGGTTGGGAAGTCGACGGTGGTGCAGGCCATCTGCGCACCGCTCTTCACAGACATGGTCGAGAATGAGAGCTTTGAGGCGGCGCACCAGATCCGAATGAGAGTGGAAGAATACCGGTCGCTCAGCCCGAACTTCGATTTCATTGCATATACGGCGGAAGGGCAGCCATTGGAATACAAGTGGAGCGGGGCAAATGTTAGCGTGGTGTCGTTTGAGGAAAAGCTGGCGAAGATGCTAAAGCCCTATTGTAGGAACTCAATGGAAGAGAAAGCGGCAACAGTGCAGCCGGCTCAAAGATGAAACGTCCTGCCGGATCGCGGATACGGCGCGTATCGAAGTAAAGGAGTTCGGGAAGCGGATGGCCGGACTCAATAACATCGAAAACCGCGGCGATCCAAAGTGCAGTATGGCCACCGAGGAGTGCCGAGTGGCCAAGCTCGGCGACCTGGCGCAGGCGCCGGGCGAGTGTGCGGCGTGCAGCAAGTAACCCGTCCGCCCCGGGTTCGATCTCGACACCTTGGGCGAACGGCTCCAGCGCATAGCCATATTGAGCGGCGAGTAAGATCTCGCGATCGGGCTGCTCGTGAAGAGTGAGATTGCGTAGGAATCGCATCGGCACACGGTACGGGTAACGGCACAACAGCGGAAACCTTACTGAACGCGCTGAAGGGCGGGCTCAATCCGGATGGATTCAGCGCCGGATACTCGCCGAAGACTTCCGCCTCGACCTCCTTCCAGATCTTACGCAAGCGGTTGAAAGCCGCGTGCACGGCGTTTCGGTTACGGCATAGCTTCCCGGCGATCTGAGCGATGTAAAGTTCTCGCTCACCAGGCGCCAGGTCACGATTGCCCCAAACCACACTGACGATGAAGGAGTAGCGGTTTGCGAGATCAACACCGCACTCGGCTTGAGCCAACTCATGGAGCGCGTTCATGAGGTTCCGGTTGACGCGCGCATCTACGAGGGCGAAAAAGCCACGCAGTCTTTCAGACAGGACATGTCCGAGAACGCAATCATCGAGGCGGATGGGGGCCGGGATCGTGTCGATCGGATCGGCGGATTCGTCCTTGGACGAGTCAGGAACAGGGGAGCAGGTGCGTCTGCGTAAGGACGCTTCACGGCGCCAGCGATCCTTCGCGCACTGGACGCACATGATGAGGAAAAGGTTTAGCGAGTTCGGTGGGTCTTGAATACGACCCCCGTCGACAGCCCGTAAGAACTTGATAGCACCGTCGTTGACGGCGTCCTCAGCGAGGTCAAAGTAACCGAGGTGGATGAGATGCCGCTTGGCGATGAACCACCACGCAGCTAGATAGTCGTGTCCCATAACGAGCCTCCTTAAAGAAGTTTTTGGTCGGACAGAGCGTTTTTGCCCTGTTCAATTCGTTATGGGAATACCAGCGCTGAAAACACGCCAGCCATTATGATAAGCGGGGAGCGAAGGCGCGTCAAGGGGAGAATCTAGGAAGGCTGGGGGCTAGAAGTCTATATTGCGGAGGAAGGCAGTGCGCGTTAGCCGCCGGTGTAGCGGTGAGCCGGAAGGGATCTTATTATGGAGGCCGGCGACCATCGTCCTCACGGTCTCGCTTCGTTTGGCACACCATTCGCGGACGACCTCGGCAGCTAGCAACGGAGAGGGCACGCTCCACCACGGCAAGGTGACGCCACGTTCAGTTTCGACCTGAGCGAAGAGCAGCGGAGGATCGATGCCGGCGAAAAACGCCGACGGCACATCTACTCCGCCGGCGTTGAGTATTATTGCTTCGCGGGCGACGTTTGGACCGTTCGATAGCGCTTCCACTATCTCGGAGCGCAGTTCGTCCCAACGCGTCTCTGCATAGGTGTCGCCTGGCGCTGAAACAATGAAATCGACGGCTCCGTTGAGGCAAGACCACTCTCCCGCCGACGCAACTTCGATCGTGAGTCCCTTTGGATCGCTCAGGTTTTCAACAGAGGGAGCATTCAGGATGATGGCGACGTCCGCACTGGTTTTGGGGTTAGCGTCCAGGTCGTTGAACAAGGCGCCGACCACACTAACGCTACGGCCTTCGCGCCGCAGGCGTGAGGTGGAGAGTGCCAGGAGACGGTAAAGGAGCGGTTCCGACCGCCAATCCGCTGCGGCAATGCGAATGGGTGCGCACGAGCCAAGGCGCGTGCGTATAAGGGGCAGCCACGCGGAGGCAATCAGGTTCTCGACGTTGATGGGGAAGAGAGCCGGGACCGGGCGGCCCAATATGCAGCCGACGGCGGTCTGGCAGCGGACCGTTGCCAAACATTCGGGGCACGTTTGCAGGTGCGCCGTGAGCGCTTGCCACTCAGCTTGGCCGCAACGCGACCGCTGATACCGTTTCCAGTCGGCATCCGACGGGTGGACTGGGTCCGCTTCCGTAATGTGCGATGGTTCGTCGCGCGTCATGGTTGAACGCGGGGGCCTTCCGCCAGCATAGCGTTATTTGGGGCAGTGTTCATCGGGGGAGGCTCGACCACTGGGACATATCCGGCCTCAAGACGGCGGATTCGGGAACACACCGCGGCGTTTTCAGGAGTGTCAATCCGGAGGCGGTCGGCTAATCGAACGATAGCGCCATTGAGGTAGTCAATTTCCGTGGGCCGATGCGCCTGAATGTCTTGCAACATCGAGGTCGTGTGGTCGTGCGTCTTGGGAACCATGTTCTCGCGGAAGTGCCGGATATAGGAGTCGGCGTCGGCGTGGTGTGTGTCGTAACCGGCGGCGTGCATAACGTCGAACGCCTCTCGAATGATCGCCGTCATGAGGCGGCTGGTGGAACTCGTAGCTTGGAGCGCACCGATGGACATCTTGTGAATGGCGCCGAGAGCATTCACCGCGCAATTGAAGATCAGCTTGGCCCAAACATCGCGACGTACGTTGTCGATGGCAATCGTTGGGAGTCCCCCTCGTGTGAGTGTTTCGGCCAGCGGAGTAGTGGGCGCCCCTTGAGCCGTATACAGACCACCGATGCGGACGGGACCAAAATGCACAGTGATTCTGCTGGTGGTCGGCGCCGCCAAGATGAAGCCCGTCATGAACACAGCCGTGTCAACGCGGTGGGCACCGAATAGGTGTACAAATGCATCAGCAACGCCCCAGCCATTAATGCAGAGAACAATGCGCGTCTGGTCGTTGACCATACGGGGGAACACAGACAGTTGGAGGGCCGTCGCAGGCGCCGCGCAAGCTTTCGTGCAAACGAGGATTGAGTCGTAGGGGCCGCCGGACAACTCCGGCGGCGAGGAACAAACATGTATTTGGCCTCGTGGGATCGTGGCCTGGCCGAGTAGCCCTTCACGTCGCAAGCCGTGGCGCAAGATGGCATCGCGCTTTTCTGGACGGCACAGGATGTCGAGTTTGTCTCCCGCTGAGACAATGGCGGTAGCGGTGGCGATGCCGAGCGCGCCGGGTCCAACGAGCAGGTGGCGTTGCATATCGGAGCAACGCTGGAGGATAGGAAAGCTGACTCGGTAAGATTATTTGGACTATCGTCGTTCATTACGATGTGTTGCGTGTTGGTTCGAGGCGAACTGGCACAAGCCAACCCGAATTAGATGCTCCTTGTGGAACGCAGCATCTAAATCGCGACAGTGTTGGCGTTGGCTGAAAGCGATTCGCTCCGATCGAGATCGGCGCAGAGTCTGCGGAACTCCTCCGCCGTGAGGTTCCTTGCCCAATCTGCAGCGCGCGGCTTGATCCAGCGACCAAATGGGTATCCACTCGTGGCTGCCTCAGTCTTCAGTGCCTCGGATGACAGAGCAACGGCGCGTGGGCGATCCCCGTTATCCGCCTCACGGGCAGCTTCGAGCCACAGCGGGAACGAACTTCCGGGGAGGTCAAGGAACCCGGCCTCGAACCACGGCTCAGCTATTGGCGGTAGAGGAGTGCTTTCAGCATACCTGCGTGCGAAGCGCGAAACCCAATCCGCAAGATAGTGAATCTGACGGGGTCGATGTCTTGCGGAAGGATTAAGAATACTGCCATGCGCCACGGTGATCGGTATTTGTATTTTCGGTCGCAATCGACAGACGTTATTAACCAATGGGTATATCTCGTTTGCACTTAAGGAGAAGATGGTCGCTGGAGATTCTTTCTTTTTGGCCTCAATGCGAAAACGGCTTTCGTAGTCCTGAGCCTTGGCGACGCCAACTTCGACCATACGGGTGGCGGCATGGATATGAACCTCTTTCGCCTCGTGCGACCTCGCGATCAGATCGAACAGTGTGGCCTCTAGGGAAGCGGATAATTGTTGACGGAAGAGGCGTTCACTATCTCCGTCGAGGACGCCGTGTTCAACAGTGCTTGGCCATTTCTCGACGATTGCAATAGCCCGTATCTGAATGTCAAGCTTTGAGAGAATCTGCTCGATCTTCGATAGAGTCGGATCGCACACATCATTGGGCAAGTGTTTTTCGAGCACTCTGCGCCTTCTGATATCGCTGAGTCCATGCTCTACTGAGCTGCCCCAAATGATGCCTTGCTCTAACAACTGATCTGCAAGCGTCGATATCTCAGTCTCGTCAGGGTACGAAAGACAGATGCCGCCGACTGCGAAGAACGCACTCTGTTTCGGGTGTGCTGGATCTCCCGATTCGTCGACATATATCTCGACAATCGGGCCAGCGTGCTTGGCGGGCGTTAACGCTTGGGGGGTGCCGGATAGCAGTACGCAAGCGTCGCGCGCGCGCGCGATACGGCGGGCCTTGTCGACGGCCGCGCGGAATCGCTGTCGCGTTTCATCAATCGTAGATGTCGAGTACGCATTGGTAAAGCGAGGTTTGTCAAAATCCGTAATGATGGTCGGGTATCCCCGGACGCGGTCATACACTTCCTTGTGGCCCGTGGACGAGAACAATATGACCGGAGTTTTTGGATTGGCGGCAGCAAGTAAACGCGGGAGAAGAGTGAGAGCGATGTAGTAGGTCTCATTGTCGGCAACAGAGAATTCACACTGGGTTACATGCGCAGCGTCTGCCTTGAGCGCCGCGTCGTCGGTGTTGAGACGCGAGGCTATTTCCGCTAACCCCTTCAGGAAAACCTGTTCCTGCGCTGGTCCCGATTCGCGATAGGCACCGAACAAACGAAGGTCCAGGAAGACGAAATCGTTTTCGCAGGCGTTGGACTCCAAAAGGCCAAGGATCTGATTGCCGCCATCTCTGTTATCGATTGAGAGCACCCTATCCGTTCCGAGCGCGCGCTTCAGAAAGTTGCTCCAGCCGAGTTCGGCCATGTCGTCAATGAGCAGAACTCGCCCCGCGCCGAGCGGAGGGTCGATCCAGGCTGAGGTGTCTGGTTCCAGCGGCGGCACGACGCCAAGTGCGTCGAGCAGGTTTTCAAGCGCACTGCAGGCGTCCGAATGTGCTATGCCCATATAGCGCAGCAGCACGTGCGGTCCGATCAAATTGGCAATGGCATGCCTGTCACGAGCGTTGTCCACACCTAAGTGGGATGCTAGCCAGATCTGTCGCAGGAGCACCGTGTCCGGGACACGATCCCCGTCCATGCTCTTCAACGACGGGCCAACTGCTGCTGCGTCCGCGGTCAGTACGACGTTCGGAAGGATTCCCGGCGCCGTTCGCCATAGTGTGATCGCCGGCGCTAAGCCGTATGCGTTGCCGGTGAGATCCAAAATGACAATCTTGGAGCGATCGTGCGGATAGCGCATTCGAATAGCCGCAGCCCAGTCGAACGGAGTGAAGTAACGATCGCTTACGACTCCGTTGATGACCGGGTGGGGTGTTGTATCCCATATAATAATTACCTTGTCCGAATGCAGTCGATCGAGCCGCCACAATTGTTCGAATTCAAGTGGGTCTGAATAGCGGTGAGTTTCGCCAAGTTGAGCCAGGGTAGCAACTGTTGCAGACACGGCGTCAGGGTCGATGTCATCGGATGTCTTGATCAGGTGCCACGGGATCTCTCCCGCACTCCGCTCGACAGCAGCGATGAAGTTGCGATACTCCGGATCTGCGTCGGTGAAGCTTTTCATGAGGCAGCGCGCGTTCCTCAGGGGAAAACGTTTGAAGAGTTTGACGGCGTCGTCACGATCGAAGCCACCTCCTGAGACGAATAGGACTGGAGCGCTGTGTTGAATAAGATTGGCCAAGTCGCTATCGCTCTCGATGGCACCGAGGGGATCGCTTTCATGGATGATGCGGAGATGGCCGGGGCGAAATTGGCAATCCTGTACTTTCGACCAATATTGATAGAGATGAGAGTTCAATCCAGTCGTGCCTCCAACTCGGTCTGACTGACGAAGAATTTGCCACCACCCTTTTCAAATCGCCAGATCGCCCCGCCCAAGCTGCCGTCCGGTTCCAGGCTGAGGCGATTTCGAGCATGTTGACACTGAATCCTAGCGTTTTCAACGAAATCATGGGTCGCGCCATGACATACAACGAGGAGTGTCCATGTTCTCCCACTTGATTTCGCAGTTGCGGTGATTGTGGCGCCTGTAAGTTTTTGGAAGTGGAGAACAATATCATATAAACCTGCCAATCCCGAGGGCTTAGCTGTTCCTACAGCCTCAACCGAGCACCGGGGCGAGCACATTTCTGCGATCGATTCACAACCCAATTCTGCTTCATTCAACAACAGCGACGCGAGTGCGGCTGTTACGTACAGATCGGGATTGCCGTCGCCAGCCATAGGCTTTTCTTCTTTGAAAGGCCTGTGAAACAACGCTCGAAGCAAACCGAATAGCTCGACCGCAACTTTTGAGTCGATATCGATGGTGCGACGCGGAAGCCAAGTGTTGATTGCGTTCTCAACGAGAGGTGATAGGCCCGTGATTGAGGCGAGTCTACCCTTTACCATCGAGTCAGAAAAGGATGCAAATAGACCGGCGTCACCATCAGGATATGGTTGTGACGAGTCGCGTGGAACCTGATCGGGACGAGCGTAGCTCAACAATATGCATCCCACCTGCCGCAGATAGTGGAGGTTATTCTGAGGATTGTCATCTAAGTCTTCTTTTCTCCAGTTGTGCCGGAATTCCCAATCACCGTAATAGATACGTGGATTCTTCCGCCCTTCCGTGCTTGGAAAGAAGCGCTTTGGGGAACGCCACCGCCGAAGAAGATCAGTTGCGGTGCTCTCGATTCTCTTTCGAAACGGCACTCCGTATTTCCGGTCTGCCTGTTCCAGCGCATCCATGAACCGTACAGCATCGTTCCTCAGCGCTTCCAAACTCGCTTCCTCCTCGGCGTGGTCGCGCAAAGCAGCACACATGAGAAGGTCCGTGGTGTAGATAAGAAACTGGCGTAGCGTCGTTCGAACTCTAGGCGCAAGCTCAGGTGGTGACGCAATAACGTGAAGACTGAATATCGGGAAACGGCGCTCGCGCTCTTGAACGGACCTCCCAAGCACCGGGTGCGTGATCTGCAAGTAACCCGCGGTGGGGCCGGCGACGTCTCCGATGAGGTCAGATAACCAGCCCATCTCCTCCTCCTCCGATGATTCACCTTCGGAGTGAAGGATTCTTGCGACGCCTGGTACGCAACTCGGTGTAACGACATCTTCTGTCCCGATCCACGAATCAAACCAACTCTCCTCGTGCCGACTGCCAACCTCCCGAAACAACATCCTAAGGGCGTGTTCAGTCTGTTCGGTCGCACTCACCGCCACAGGGACGAACTGTAAGTCGGATAGGGCACTCATCGTGTTCTTTGCAAATAGAGGCCGTGCGTTTTCTGATCTGAGATTAGGGAGTATCGCCGAGAACGCAACGGCGCAAACGCTAACGCGGAGGCTCTCGTCCAGGCCTCGGATCAGAGAATCAAGCGCGTACTCGATTTCAGCACGCGCCACGAATGGATTCTCGATGATCTTAGCGAGTCCGACCGAGTAGTGGTCGACTTCAAGCGTAGGGGCTAGAATAGGGGCTGCGGAATCGGTCATATCACGTGGCGAATGAGCATCCAGTGTCTTGCCGATGTGGAGTTCCTCCACTCCCTTTCGAAACCAGAAGAGATTATGACAGATTTCCAGAGTTACCGCAGTTTCGCATGAGGGGTACCTGGTGGAAGCTCCGTAATCCCCCAGGATTGAAAGTGAATATCGAGCTACGTAACGTTTTAGAAATATCGAGCTACGTAACGTTTTAGAATATGATTCGTTATTCGACTTAAGCGAGGGTTGACAATGGATCACGTCATCATGAGCGTGGGATTGAACGAACTGCCCGTCCTGGTCGCAGCGTATCGCTTGTGCTGCACCAAGTGGAGCGCCCAGAGCGTGTTGCCTCGGTTTTCAATCCTCTGCTCCGAGGAGTCGGTGGTCGAAGCGCAACGTGTGCGCGCCGCTCTGGAAACGCGACTCAGAGAGGAAGGAATTTCGATACCACTGGAATGGCAGCACGTCTTGGTTGACCCGTATCGCCCAAAGAGCGTCAGAGAAGCGGTCTCACAGGTGATTCAGACTGATAGGCACTGGCAGAATGACCGTAACTACACCTTTCATCTGCACCACACGGGTGGCACTAGCATCATGGGCGTCCATGCACTCGAGGCGATTGAGGAAGCGCGTGGAAGCGTCCCCTCCAGGTTCAAGCGCGAGATCACATATTTGTCAGGGCGGGAGAACGTTCTTCGCGATAGCGCCGAGACGATTTTCGCTGGAGGCTTTGATGAGCGTCGTGATTGGCAAATGGATATTCGGAAGTTGGCAGGTCTTCATGGCTACAAATTGAATCGAGTCCATCAGCCGTCGGCGAACCTAATCAGCGTCGGATGCGACATGGTCGCGCTGCTCAAGAACCAGCAGTCGAACCGGCGCTACGCCGAGTGGTTGAGAACGCTGCCGAAAAAACTAGACCGACTTGTTGGTGATAGTTCAGAGCCACGATCGCTAACATGGGCCGGAATCCCGAGTGGTGACACGACATGGGACGAGATTAGCTCTCGGATCGGGGAAGTATTCCAAAACGATCTAAGGTTCAAACCTGGATGGCTGGACAAGAGCCCCGGGGGTTGGGTCATTGATAGGTCGGCCCTTGATGCGAATCAACTCCAACGCTTTCGCAAATTCATCCACTATGAGTGCCTTGAACTTCTAGCATTCGACGAGTTGCGGCGGGCTCTAAACGAGGTTAAACCTCCGCGGCGAACTGACGTTCACCATTCCGTGGAGCTTAGACGCGGACAGCAACGACAGTGCGAAATAGACGTTCTTGCCGTGTGCGGATATGATCTTCTTGCCGTTTCTTGCTCCATGTCAGCGGGCGACAAGCCGAAAGAGAAGGGTTTCGAAATCATGTATCGGGCCCGCCAAATCGGCGGAACCAACGCGCGAGGAATCGTCGTGTGCGCGGAGGACCCGCGATCGGCGCGCGCCATCCAGGACGAACTCGAAGACGACATCGGAGGACGAGGGCAAGGCCGTTCTGTGACGATTTGGGGTCGCGATGTCATTGATGACCCTGACCTATTGCGGGAGCGGTTCCGAAATTATCTCGCGGACGATATGAAATGGGGATCATTGCCATGAGTGACACGGGCCGATGTGTAACGCTCGCCACCACGGTCAGCGTTCAAAACTACCTCTTCCGGAGCAATCGGCTGAGCGAAAATGCGGGCGCCAGCTACCTCGTCGAAGAAGCCTTCAAGGATTTGGGGGGAAAGAATCGGGGTTCTAGGATCTATGTTGGCGGCGGAGGTGCGGCCTTCGTTTTTCCCAGCCGCAGCGCCGCTGTAGATGCAATTAAGACATGGAGCCGTGATTGGCTTATTGACAAGGCCCCTGGGCTGCGCGTCGCGGTTTGCCATCAAAGCGTCGAGCGATCGCTCCGGCGTGCGTATCTGAAAGCCCAGCAACAGCTCAAGCAGAACGAAGACAAGGCGCCGTTCGGGGCTTGGCCTGGCGCTCTGCCGGTCGTTCGTGAGTGCACCTCCACCGGGCTCGCGGCGGAGTGCGAGAGCTACGGATCATGGGTAAGCCGAGAGGCTCTCACGAAACGCGACAAAGCGAAAAAATCTCGCGACCAAGCGCACGACAAGTACTTCAATGTGCTCCGCGCCCGCACCTTTCCGGAAGAACTGGAGGATCTTGGCAGTGTCGAAGGCTCATCTCACATCGCCGTCGTGCACGCGGACGGCGACGGGATCGGCGAGCTTTTCCGGCGCACGGCTCTCAACTGCTCCGACGAAGATGACGAGTTCTTCAGAAATCAGATGTTTAGTCTCTCGGAATCAGTCAAAGGGCTCGAGCGAGAGGCGTTCGGGGCGACCATCGCGGAACTCATCCAATACCAGGAGGCGCATTCAGAGGCCCGTGACGTGTGGGTCCGGCCCCTGGTGGAGGCGGGTGACGATCTCACGTTCGTGACCAAGGGCAAACTCGGCGTGGCCCTTACAGTGCGCTATCTGCGCCACTTCCGCGACATGTCGCGCCACTGGTTGGCCGACTTTGCGGAAACAAAGGGCCAGGCTTGGTCCGCATGCGCCGGCGTAGCAATCGTGCCGGGTAAATTCCCATTTGCGCGGGCATACCACTTGGCTGAGCAACTTGCTGGCGGCGCGAAGGCAAAACGCCGGGAACTTCTGAACGCCGGCGCGACTGGGCCCGACGCTTGCTGGATCGACTTTCAGCCAATTCTCGAAGCGAGCGCGGATACCCTCACCAAGACACGCGATCTCATGTACGGTCTCGCACAGAGCCAGCTACAGCGGCCCTATTGCATCGCCGGCGCCCGGGATGCTGCCTACAATTGGCAACGCTTCGAATGGATGTGGAAGGAGTTTGGCAAGTGGCCCCGCAGCAGGGCCAAGGAGCTGTTCGAGGCGCTGCCGCGCGGTGCAGCTGTGACAGACGAGACGGTAACGCTTGCGAGCGCAGCCGGCTGGTCCACTCCGGCGGCCCAGAATCGCCCGGCGTTCCTCGAGACGAGTACCGTCTCGGCCGCGGAATATTGGGACCCACTGGAGATGCTCGATCTCCATGAAGATCTCGCCCCAGGAAGGGGGAAAACAAATGCTGCGGCTCGCGATTAAACTGCTGAGCCCGATGTGCCCATCATCGGGCATGGGGCGTCCCGGCATTGTCGATAGGGACGTAGTATTTGAGCCCGAGGGACTTCCCTACGTTCCTGGACGCCGGTTGAAAGGCTTGCTACGCGACGCGTATCGCGAGTTGCGGGAGGCGCCCGGATTTGTGTTTCCTGGCCTGCCCTCGCCGGAGGAGGTCTTCGGGAGAACCGGCGATTATAAGGCCGGGCGTCTACGTTTAGAGAACGCGTGGCTATCGGACCGGCCCGTGCTCGCGTCATGGCTGCGTTGGCTAGCGCGAGAATCTACACCAATCACACGGGAGGACGTCATGGCGGAGCACACCTCCATCCGCCGCCAGACAAAGATCGATCGGCATTACGCGCGTGCCGAAGAAGACACGCTTCGCGCCACTCGGCTCTTGCGTGCCGGTCTGGAATTCCATGCGGCCATTGGCGATCTGACGGAGGCCGATTGCACAGCGCTAGCTCTGGCGGCAGCGGCGCTGCAGTCGATGGGTACGGCCCGAAATCGAGGGCTCGGCGAAGTGGAATGCAGGCTGCAAAAAGACGATGGCGACAAATGGATCGACCTCACCGCGGAAGCGCTGGCGGGACTAGAGGAAGAAAAGCTCGTTTCCGCTGGGGTGAGCAAAGGCGCGGCCGCCCATCTGGCTACGGAGCAAGGCGACAGCGCCGTTTCGACCCTACCATCACGATTGGTCTTCTCGATCAAGCTGCAGCAGGGCGCGGTGCTTCCGAAGATAGGCGGCGATCCGTTCACAGTAGCTACGCACGACTACATTCCAGGCTCAAGCATTCGAGGGCTCCTCGCATCGCTTTATTTGAACGCTCACGGTTTGGCCGACGATCGCTTTTATAAACTGTTTTGCGGCGACGTCGCATTCCTGCCTGCCACGCCGACTCTTCCTTCTGGTCGCACCTCGCAACCTGTGCCGCACTCAGTCCGCACCGACAAACACGACCCTAAGAAGATCGAGGATCTTGCCCTCAAGCCCGAACGCGATCCGGAAGAGGGACCTCTTCCATCTGCGCGCGTTCAGTTTCGCTGGGCCAATCTGGCAAGTTTGCAGAACGGCAGCGAGGCGGAACACGTAGCGGTTCAGACGGAACTGCATTACCACCACGCCCGTGCGGGCGACCGCCGCGTGCAGCGCGCCTTGGGAACATTCGATCCTGATAAACCCGATGATTTTACCGAACTCGATGATTCAACCCGACGGCTTGACAACGCTCACCGCGGCGCTCTATTCAACTACGAGAGCATTGCACCTGGGCAGACCTTTATGGGCGAGATCCTTGGGCCCCCACGTGATCTCGATCAGATCCGCTCACTTATTTCCGACGATGGCGCGCGGGTCAATATCGGCCGATCTCGCAATGCACAGTACGGAGGAGCGGCGACGTTCTTCTGGACGAGCAAGCCCGAAGCCCGCGGCAGCAGTGAAGAGACGGTTGAGGCCGAGCGCCTGATCGTGACGCTTCTGACACCTCTGATCGGCGTCAATAAGTACGGTCATCCGGTGCCGGAGTTCCCCACAGCAGAATTGGCGGAAGCGCTGGGTACTGAACTGAAAGACGAGAGGGCGTTTACTCGTACTGAATGGCAAGGCGCCTATCTGGCTCATCAACGGCTGCCGCGTCAGCAGATGCCTGCACTCTCGGCAGGAAGCGTTTTCATCCTAAGAGTGAAGGACCCGAACGGTCGCAAGCTGATGCTCGGCGACGCCGCGCGACGCTCCTACGGTTTACGGACTGAAGACGGCTTTGGGCGTATCGATATACGCGTCCATGAAGAAACCGAATATGCAGCGGTGCACTTCGCAAGAGAAGGGCCCATTCGATTCGCCGAGACGGATAAGAGCGTGGAGGCCGCCGACGGTCCGCGGCGCTCATTGGCAATGGGCATTCTGAAGGAACGCATTCAATTGCATGCGCGAGGCGAGGCCTTGAAAGACGCGCACAAAGCCTATAACGACTTGGATCGGGTCAATCCGCATTTGATCGCACGGCTGAGCCTGATGCTCGCGCAGAGTACGCTGGATGAGTTTGCCGCCAAGCTGAAGGACCCTGAGGACGTTCCGCCCCGCGAGCGGGCGCGCACTCTGCTGCGGGATACTGCAAGGCGGCAACTCGATCGCGTTTGGATCAAGTTACCCGACAAGAACCACACGTTGCGTTCATATCTTCGCGACAGAGCCGCCAATTGGGGCGCTGCTTTCGATGCTCTCGCAAAGGCAGTTTATAGCGGAACACCGTCATGGTTCGAAGTACTGGGCACCGACAATCCGTTGTCGGGGAGTAAGACCCATGCTGATTTTGCGAAGAAAGTAATGCATGGTTACCTTGCGCAGTATCTGGCGGGTCTGGCAATCGAGATACGCCGACGCGAAAAGGGACGCCGTCATGCGGCGGGAGGAAAGGCATGAACGACCGAATCGTTAAGCGCTACTACGCAACCGGCGTATGGGAATCGTCTTCGGCGCTGCACGTGGGCGGCGAATCGGTCGGCGCCGCGACCGCCGATATGGTCCTGTTGCGTGCGGATGATGGATGCTTCTACATTCCCGGTCCGAGTCTCGCTGGCGCTGCTCGAAGCGCATTAGCAAGGCGGTTCGCCGAGAAATATGATGCCTTCCGAGACAACGAGGAGCCCCCGATTGTTCGAGCGCTGTTCGGTCGCGACCACAGTCGCAAATGGACTGGAGAGAGCGAAGAACGGGAGCGTACCGGGTATGCGAGCTCGCTCAGCGTATTTGATGCACCTGCCGTAGACTGGGTGGAGGCCGCAGTCCGCGATGGAGTGCGGATCGATGCAACTAACGGAATTGCTGTCGACGGAGCTAAGTTCGACATCGAGGTGCTGCCCGCCGGAGCAAGATTCCGGCTTCGTTTCACGCTAAGCATTTTTGAGGAGATGCCTGAATGCGTTTCCGAGCAGGACGCTCTAACAGCGTTTCAGGCGATGCTAACCGCTTATTGCGGCGAGATCCGCCTCGGTGCGCGTACGCGACGTGGCTATGGCGAGGGAGCAGTGCACGATTGGAAAATTCACGTGCTAGACATGTCGCGCCCTGCACACGTGAAGGCATGGCTTTTGCGCCGTCCCGAATTGGGTGATGTTGTGGAATTCAGGGCTCAGCAGGCGGCCAACAATATGTTCACCCTCGACGGCCGCTTTCAACTTCGCACATCCCTATTGGTGCGCAGCGCCTCGACGCGGCCGGGCGATCCCGACACCGTTCAGCTATTCGAGTCGGGTAGTGCAGTGCTTCCAGGAACCAGTCTTGCGGGTGCAATTCGCGCCCGATGCAGCCAGATTGCGGTGACAATGCTGGAAAACGACGAAGTAGCGAGGGCAATGATCGACAGCCTGTTTGGCCCTCATCACGAGACCGACGGCCCTAAGGAAGCGTTACGGGGTGGCCGCGTTTGGGTTTCTGAGGCCCACCTCGGCGGAGAGCGGCGAGTGCAAGGGCGCGTGCAGATCGATCGCTTCACCGGCGGCGCACGCGAGTCCGCGCTCTTCGATGAGGCCCCGCTGTGGCCTACAAATGGATCTCAAGCGCAAATCCGCATTCAACTTGAAGAACCAACCGACGTAGAAATCGGCCTTTTGTTACTGGCATTCAAGGACCTTTGGGTGGGGGATTTGACGTTGGGAGGCGAGGCGTCGGGAGGCCGCGGCGTGTTTTTCGGTAGTAATGCAGTCATCTCTGCTCCAGACGGACGGACGTGGACGCTTCGTGCGACGGAGCAGGACCCAGCGGATGTCGAAACCGACGGGGATCGAGAAGCGCTGGAAAGCTTCGTTACGGCTTTTGCGAGGGAGGGCCGCGCCTGGATGCCGCGTCCATGGGAGGTCGAGAATGTCACGGATTGAGATGAGCCCCTCCTGGCTTAAGAACGCGGCCCTGGCGGTGGGAGGTAATGCTCGGGCTTTGATTCAGGGTTATCCTTACACCGGCTTCGCTCGCGTCAGCGATACCGGAGAACTGACCGCTCCCGACGTGGAACTGAGCGCGCCCGTATGGCGGCGATTTTGGGACGTGCGCGTTTTTGGGCAGGACGGAGAATGGCATGCCTGGCGCGGCGGCGATAGCATTTGGCAGGACCGCGACTCTCGCGTCCACGCTCGCGAAGGCCGGGAATGCATCCAGCGCACTTACGCGTTATGGGGCAGCGATGCCGAGATACACGACGGCTGGACGTGCTGCCAGGAACAACGCGGGGCAAGGATTTGGGTTCCTTTCGACGCCTGGCACATTAGAAGACTGCCCCTCGAAGTTGAAGTGCAGCACGTGGTCGACTTCGACGAGAACGGCATTTGCGGTGTGGTGGATTTCTTCATAACTGGATTTAAGGGAGAACTGTGATGTCGAATCCTAAAGATCGCAAGCCTCACGGGCTCGATGCCTTAAGGGATTTACGCGAGAAACTGCCGCCGGGACGACAGCAAACGCCACCGGAGGGACAGCGAGTAGAGGGCGTTCCAGCCGGGGCGGCACCGGCGACAAAGGGTGGCGTGCGCCGTTTTAGCTCCGAGGTGAATAATGCAAGCCGCGCGGGGCGCGCTCCTTATAACTTCATCCCGCTGCCGGATTCAACCCGCTTTGTCGCCGAGCCTCCACCGCTGGACCGCTATCACGACGATTTCCTCTCAGGAACCATCGACCTCGAGATCGAGGCGCTGACGGAGTTTTATGTCAGGGGTATGTGGGAACTCGAAGAATTCACATCCGGAGGCCGGTCTGTCAAGGATCAATCAGAGCCATTTCGTGTGGGAAAGCGGCTGCGGCTGCCGGGACCAAGCATTCGAGGCATGATTCGGAATCTTGTCGAGATCATTGGAGACGCCCCGCTCGACCCAGTCAACGATCGGCAGATGTTCTTTCGTGCCGTAGCGGCTACGCCAAACCCCGAGGACCGCAACTCATTCGAGCCTCACGCGGTCGCTTATAAACGTCAGATCGCCACCGTGCGGGCGGGGTACCTAACAGGTAGTCCGACGGGATGGTCGATTCAGCCCGCGAAGCCCGTGTCCGGAGATCGCCCAGGCTATCGCTTGCGGACGGAGGAGACCTGGAAGCGCCGACAGATCCACTTCGCCCACGACACGATACGTGCATGGCCAGTTTCCCCTGGCGACAGAGGGGCAGAAGAGGGGTGGTTGATATGTTCCGGTTCGATCGCCAAGAAACACAATCAATGGGTCATTCCCGGTCCCGACGGTAAAGCTCAATCTGTCGACATCCCGCGCGAGGACGTCGAAGCTTACAAAGAAGGCGGTATTAGCCAAATGCTGGAGGAGAAAGGCTTTGATTTCACGGATCGGTCAAAGACCGTCCCATGTTTCTGGGTTGAGTGGCAAGACCGGGCCGGGAAGAAACATATCGCTTTCGGGCACACACCGTTCTTTCGACTTCCGTACGCCACCACCACGGCGCAGGCCATACCGGAGGGGAACCGAAGAGTAGAGGGGGACAACCAATGGGACTTGGCGCAGGCTATTTTCGGACGCGTGATGACGCGCACCGCCGGCGGCCCGGCACCATCGACTGAGAGTAAACGCGGGCGGGTATTCTTCGAGGATGGAATCGCACCGGAGGAGACGTGGCATGCGACGCGACCTGCAGCTGTTGTCCTTGGCGAGCCGAAGCCCACGACGTTCCAGCACTACGCTGTCCAGCCGGGCGACACAGTGGAACAATCGGTTCACTGGGACGGCGACTATAAGGGGTTAGGCAAGGCAGTAGTACGCGGCCACAAGATGTACTGGCATCGGCCTGGTGCTCCCATCAGACCGGCTGATACTAAGCAATCGCGGGTTCAGACCCTTATGCAAGTAGCACCCGCAGGCACCCGTTTCCAGGCGCGCGTCCGTTACGAAAATCTCCGGCCCTATGAATTGGGGGCATTGCTGGTTACGCTGCAACTGCCTAGGGCATGCGCCCACCGCCTCGGCATGGGTAAGCCGCTAGGCCTTGGCAGTTTCCGGCTACGCATTGCGGCGTTGAGAGAAATCTCGCGCAAGCAACGCTACGCGAGACTTTTTCAGGAAGAAAATAATCGTTTAGCGCAGGGCGACTCCAACGGGAATGTCGTGTCCCGACAAGACGACTACTATTCCTGGTACTTCGACCCGACGCTTAGGACGCGCCACACCGCGGAGGAGTTCTGGAAAAGGCCGCGCATGCGCGAACTTCACGCCATGCTCGACTTCGACAAGGGGCCGCAACAAGCCGACTGGGCCGGCCGCACACGTTACCTGGAGTTCGGAAAGCTCGTTGCGGGTCCGTTGGCCGGCAAGACATATAACGAATACCAATCGATTGGGTACCCGCCAGATCGCCGCATGAGCAAACGGCGTCCTCTGCCGCCAGCAAGTCAGGTCTGGAGTGGCAAGAATACCCCCAACGATAGTCGGCCACAGTTTGAAGGTCCGCCTCTAGTTAAGAAGCTCCGGAGTGAGCCCACCAAGAGCTGATCTGCCGCAGTCGTGCTCCGGTCTTAGTGCTTTTGGCGCACCAATTGGCATGGTGAGCCGGTATTTCAAACCTACTGAAATCCGGCTGTTGATCTGTCGCCCCGAGGAATCCCGGCACCACGCATTTAAGCGTCAAAATTTCCTGGGCAACGGCTGCCCTACCCTATCGCTTTCATGGCATTCCACATGCCTCCCTTTTTCGAGATTCTCAATGGATGAGCAGAACGCGAAAAACAGCCACTGCTTAAATGCGTTACACAATTTCCGCAAGTGGCTCATGGAGATCGCCACCAGACCGTCATGCATTCCGGAACAGGTATTATCGGCGGCTGATTCTGGAAAGTAATATCATGGGTTTTCAGTCTAATTTCCAAATGGACGCAGCCATCCCAGGCAAACTATGGCCAAGCTCGAGAATCTCACCAGAGGTGCCGCCGTCAGGGGGATCCTGCCCGATTGCCTCGTCACGGTAATCGACATTAAGTGGTACGGTTCGGCGGCAGTCGAACTCACTTACAAAGACCCCGCCGGAAAGCCTAATATAGTTCTTCTTTACCGGGATCGGGAGCCCACGCTGGAAGTCGTCGAGGCGGGTCGGCCATGGTCCTTCGACGGAGACGGGAAGCTCTTTCGGCTCGTCTCCGAGGCGCACCGCATCAACCTCGCGCATTTATTTGACCCGCTGCTCGCCATCCATACCTCGATGGTCGACCCGTTGCCGCACCAGATCACCGCGGTATACGGCGAGATGCTGCCGCGCCAACCGCTCCGGTTTCTCCTGGCTGATGACCCGGGCGCCGGCAAGACGATTATGGCCGGCCTGCTCATTAAGGAATTGCTGATCCGCGGCGACTTGCACCGCTGCATGATCGTGTGCCCCGGCAATCTCGCTGAGCAGTGGCAGGACGAGCTTTACTTGCGATTCCAGCTTCCCTTCGAGATCCTGACGAACGACAAGCTCGAATCGGCGCGCACGGGCAATTGGTTCGCGGAGAATCCATTGGCCATCTGCCGCCTGGACAAGCTGAGCCGCAACGAGGATGTCCAGGCGAAGCTGGCTAATACCGACTGGGACCTGGTGGTGTGCGACGAAGCCCACAAGATGTCCGCCACCTTCTTCGGTAGCGAAGCAAAGTACACCAAGCGCTATCGGCTCGGTCAACTCCTCGGCCAGCTCACTCGCCATCTGCTGATGATGACCGCGACGCCGCATAACGGCAAGCCCGAAGACTTCCAACTCTTTATGGCGCTGTTGGACGGCGACCGCTTCGAAGGCCGTGCGCGCGACGGCGTTCACGTCGTCGATGTCTCTGACCTGATGCGTCGCCTGGTGAAGGAACAGCTGCTCAAGTTCGACGGGACGCCGTTATTCCCGGAACGGCGGGCATACACGGTCGGCTATAAGCTCTCCGACGCGGAGGCCGCGCTCTATAAGAGCGTCACCGACTACGTTCGCGACGAATTTAGCCGAGCCGATTCGCTGGAGAGCGAGGGCCGCAAAGGGACAGTCGGATTCGCCCTGACCATCCTGCAACGGCGGTTGGCGTCTTCGCCAGAAGCAATCCTGCAATCCCTCCGGCGCCGGCGGGAACGGTTAGAGCGCCGCCTGCGCGAAGAACAAATCCTCAAGCGTGGAGGCGATCTTCAAGACAACGGCCTCCAGGGAATGCCCAGTCTTACCGAAGAGGACATCGACGATCTGGACGACGCCCCCGATTCAGAGGTGGAAGAGACAGAAGAGACCGTCGTCGATCAGGCGACGGCGGCCCGCACGATCGCGGAGCTTCAGGCCGAGATCGAGATTCTGAAGAACCTCGAAGTGCTGGCTCTCAAAGTTCGCCGCAGCGGTACCGACAAAAAGTGGGAGGAACTGTCGTCACTGCTGCAGAACCACGCCGAAATGTTCGATGCGCACGGCCACCGCCGAAAGATGGTCATTTTCAGCGAGCACCGGGACACGTTGAACTACCTGACTGAGCGGCTCCGCTCGCTGCTCGGTGCTCCCGAAGCCCTCGTCACCATCCATGGCGGGATGGGCCGCGAGGAGCGAACCAAAGCCCAGGAGGCCTTCAAGCAGGACAAAGACGTTCTCATCCTGCTGGCCACCGACGCCGCCGGCGAAGGCATCAACCTACAGCGTGCGCACCTGATGGTCAATTACGACCTGCCCTGGAACCCCAATCGCCTCGAACAGCGCTTCGGCCGCATTCACCGAATTGGCCAGACCGAAGTTTGCCACCTCTGGAACCTTCTCGCGGAAGAGACGCGCGAAGGCGACGTGTACAAACGGCTCCTCGAAAAGATCGAACAGGAGCGTGAGGCCCTCGGTGGAGGGGTCTTCGATATTCTAGGCCAACTTTTCCGCGAACAGCGCCTGCGCGACCTCCTCATTGAAGCCATCCGCTACGGCGACCAGCCCGAGGTCAAGGCCCGCCTGCACCAGATCGTCGATAACCTGACCGACCGCAAGCACTGCCAGGAACTGCTGGAAGAGCGGGCTCTGGCGAACGACACCATGGATGCCTCTCAGGTCCAGCGGATCCGGGAGGACATGGAGCGCGCGGAGGCGCGCCGGCTCCAGCCGCATTTCATTGAATCGTTCTTTCTGGAGGCCTTCCGAATCCTGGGCGGTTCCTTCAAGGAACGCGAACCTCGCCGCTTTGAAATCACCCACGTGCCCGCGCTGATCCGCCAACGGGACCGCCTGATTGGAACCGGCGAGCCGGTCCTGGGCAAGTATGAACGGATCACCTTCGAGAAGTCTCTCCGTGCGGTTCCCGGCCAACCGCTGGCCACTTTTGTCTGTCCGGGCCAGCCACTCCTGGGCGCAACCATCGATCTGATTCTGGAGCGCAATCGGGACCTCTTGAAGCGCGGCACCGTCCTTGTAGATCCCGACGATCCTGGCGAGACAGTTCGCGCACTCTTCTACCTGGAGCACACGATCCAGGACGGCCGCACCGACAAGGCCGGCAACCGCCGCGTCGTCTCCCGGCAACTGCAGTTCGTTGAGACAGATGCTGCGGGCGCCACCAGGAACGCCGGTTACGCCCCCTATCTGGACTACCGGCCCGCAACGGCTGAGGAACGAACCAGTCTCACCGCCACTCTGGAATCCCAAGCGTGGCTCAAAGCCGACTTGGAATCTATTGTCGTGGGCCACGCGATAGACAATCTTGTTCCCGTCCACCTTGGCGAAGTCCGAAATCGCCGCGAAGACCTGGTGACCAGAACCATGGCTGCAGTCAAAGACCGGCTGACCAAAGAGATCACCTACTGGGACCACCGCGCGAACCAGCTGAAGGACCAGGAACTGGCCGGCAAGGTCAATGCCAAAATCAACTCCGGGAAAGCCCGCCAGCGTGCCGATGAGCTACAAGCCCGCCTGCAGAGGCGGATGGCGGAACTCGAACTTGAACGCCAGATTTCGCCTCTTCCCCCGGTCGCCATCGGCGGCACGATCGTGGTTCCCATCGGGCTGCTTCGGAAACTGCTTCCGCCCGCCGCTCAGCCCGGCGATGCCACCGCCGATGCCGTGTCTGCCGAAGCGCGCAAGCAGATGGAACTGCTTGCCATGCGGATGGTTATGGACGCCGAGAAACAGCTTGGCAACCACCCGTGCGACGTGAGCGCCGAAAAGTGCGGGTACGACATTGAATCGAAAGTTGAGGCGAGCGGCAAACTTCGGTTCATCGAAGTAAAGGGACGTGTCGCCGGCGCGCTCACGGTAACGGTCACACGAAACGAAATCCTCACGGCACTGAACAAACCCGACGATTTCATCCTGGCCATTGGACAGGCGGATGGTGTCGAGCAGAGTCTGGTCTACATCCGACGACCCTTCCAGCAGGAGCCCGAATTCGCGGTCGAGAGCATCAACTACAATCTTCAGGAACTGCTAAACCGCGGGTACGACCCATCAGCCAGCCGTTCGCCGAGCGTTGAGGAGCTACTTTGAACGAGACCACATTGGAGTTTGGCGCGCCGCCTCAGCTAACCATCCTTCATTTGCCATTGCCTTGGCCGGAAGGCGCGCATCCGGCGGAGTCGTTTGCAGCAAATACCCGTCACGTTTTGGCTGTGGTCTCCGGGCTCGACGCTCAAGGTGTCGGCACGATTCGCCACTGGGTTGAGTACGGACGGGAGGTATTGATCCGCATGGTCGTGCTTGTCCACGCTACATGCCCGACGCGAAGCGAAGATCTCTCTGCGATGCTGACGCTGGCAAACAGCCACGTAGGTAAGCTGAAGATCCTCGTCCGGCCCCTCTCGCATTGGGGCGAAGAACTGACGTGGGTACGCTTTGACTACGGAAAGGACACCGCGCCACTGCTGTGGATCGCAGGTTCGGGCAACTTCGGACTTGGTCGCCCGGAACCCCACCAGGGACACGTACTTCTCGCGCCGGACGCCGGCATGGACGAGCAGTTTGTCATGTGGTATTCGGGACTAGAAGCGCAGGCAGTTCCGCTTGACGAGCGCACAGCTCGGATTCCCGCTCTCGTACCGGCGCAAGGGACTGCGGAAGGTCGGGTGGCTTGGGAAGTGTATCTCGAAAATTGCAGGAAAGAGACACGCGGAACAACAGACAAAGAAACCGACTCCCCGTCTGACAACGGCACAAAACACTCCACTGAGAGAACTGAGGAAATCGCGAAGCAGGTCCGGAACGAAACGGGGCTCCAAAAGCCAGATCCGCTTGTTCCCGTTGTTTCGCAGTTCTTTCAGCAAGGCTGCCACGTGACGCTCGACAAAGCTTCGCGCGTACCTCCGCTGGAGGTTCCTATCAGCGCCCGGTTCTTTGGGATCGATCGCGTTAGGCAACGAGGAGTGATTTCGCGGCGACTCGATTACAACATCTCGATTCTCGACGAGGACGTTAACAAGGAGCTTGAGAAGCACCGGAAAGTGGCGTCAGACCTGCTCCCGAAGTTCACGTTCGCCATGGCCGACGGCAATCGCTGGATGCCGCTCGCCGCCAAAGCGCTCTTCGCAGACGAGTTGAAGCGGGCAGAGGAAGCCGGGTCGAAAACGCTGCGAGCCGTTCTTGGTGGAGATACGAAGGCCTTTGTCGCGACCAAGCGCGACATCGTCGCCAAAGCTGCCCAGCAGCACTATCAGGAATTTAACCCCGGTCAAGAGATTCCTGGCGAGTACGTCGACAAAATCCTCGAGGCACTGGTAACCAGGTTCGATAAGGCACTCACCCGTAAGTTCGTCCCGGAGCTGAGTGAGGTCGGCACCAATTTCCGCGCGCCCCGGCAGGGCGACTCCGATGCAAATTGGGCCGTTGCCAGGCGGCTGCTCGCATCGGTGGCGGAGTACCCGCGGAAAGCGATCAAGGACTACACGTTCTTCTTTCGTGGGCTGAAGGTTGAGCCGCAGGAACTGCTCGATGCGATGAATGTCCTCGATGACCGGATCACACGGCGCGCTGCCGATCGGCGTGCCGAACAGATCGCCAAGGACGAGTTGGCATGCCTCGAAGGTATCGAAGAGTCCGACCTGAACGACCATGATAAATGCGTTGAAATTGTAGCCCTCCTGCATGGAACGAAGACACTGGCGGAAATACGGACAGCGCTATCGGAGACCCACCGGTGACTTTGGAAGCATTCACGAAGATGCAGCGGGACGATGGGCGCCGGGGCCTGTCGTCTCTGCTTCAGGATTGCGTCCGGCGGTTCCTCGCAGCGGCTTCATTGGTCGGGGCTGAAGGGCCGGCCATCAAGCGAATCCAAGATGCCCGATATGAAGGGAACGTGGATCTGACTCCGCTCTTCCCGATCTGGGATCTGATTTGTGAGCGATATCGTAAGGAGCGATTCGACGCGCAAGCATCTCTATTTAAGGAACATTCTCAGGATGTTCTTGAGCGATGGGGACAATTCCTTCATTGGGAGCTTTCCCCCCTCTTTCTGCGCGAGAACGAGTTTGTTCGCAATGTCCTGCGTGCGGTCGATCTACTGCCCTGCCGGTCGAGGGAACAGGTGGTTTCTGCAATGTACCAATACATCTCAGACATGAGCCTGCCGTACCAACGCCCTCCCTGGGATAGCGCGGATATCGAATAATGGGAAGCCAAAAGAAGAAGCTCATTGAAGTCGCGTTGCCGCTGGAGGCAATCAACAAGGAGTCGGCGCGGGAGAAGTCCATCCGGCATGGGCATCCGTCGACGTTGCACCTCTGGTGGGCGCGGCGGCCGTTGGCGGCGTGTCGCGCGGTCCTGTTCGCTTCGCTGGTGGATGATCCGTCGAGCCTTCCGGAACAGTTCCCGACTGAGGCCGACCAAGATAAGGAGCGGCAGCGGCTCTTTCGGCTGATCGAAGAGTTGGTGAAATGGGACAACGCGAACAACCCGGCCATTTTGAAAGCTGCCCATGACGAGATCGTGAAGTCCACGGATGGGAATCCGCCCCCGATCTACGATCCCTTCTGTGGCGGCGGATCGATTCCACTTGAAGCGCAGCGCCTGGGATTGGAAGCACAAGCGAGTGATCTGAACCCTGTCGCCGTTCTGATTAACAAAGCGCTCATCGAGATACCGCCCAAGTTCGTTGATCAGCCGCCCACAAATCCGGTTTCGAACGGCAAACTGAGCGGGAAAGGCATGTGGAGCGGTGCGCGTGGTCTAGCGGATGATATTCGCCACTACGGTCAGTGGATGCGCGACCGAGCCTTCGAACGTGTTGGGGATCTTTACCCGAAAGTACTTCAATCCCGCGACAACGAGGCTACTGTGATCGCCTGGTTATGGGCGCGGACGCTGCAGTGCCCCAACCCGGCATGCGGAGCGCAGATGCCGCTCGTACGCACATTTGAGCTCTCGACGAAACCGGGCAAGAGAATCGTGCTTCAGCCCAAGGTCGATCACGCGGCCAAGTCGGTTCGATTTGAGGTTTGTCGCGGCGACGGCAAGGCACTTTCTCCAACGCGGCAACGCAACCGCAGTCGCTGCATCTTCTGCGAAAACATTCTAAATGACATCGGTACCCGAGAACAAGCCAAGGCTCACGGGATTGGCAAGATCCTGTTGGCGGTGGTCGCGGAAAGCCCAAGTGGAAGGGCATACTTGAGCGCACCAGAGACCCCTGCACCTGAGGCGCCGTCGCGAGAAACGGCGTGGTTGGAGCAGCCGCTGTCAGACAATCCACGATGGTTCTCCCCTCCTGGGTATGGGCTGCCGTTGTTCAAAGATCTTTTTACGCCGCGCCAATTGGTTACGCTAACCACGTTCAGCGATCTTGTCGGTGAGGCTCGCGAGGCTGCCATTCGCGACGGTGCGAGCTTGGATCGTGCAGATGCCATAGCGACCTACCTCAGCTTCGCGGTGGACAAAGCATCCGACCGCAACACGTCATTGTGCGCCTGGGAGGCCAAAATGGACCGCATGCGCGGTACTTTTGGCCGCCAGGCGCTGCCAATGGTATGGGACTTCGTAGAGACCAATCCGTTTGCCGGCGCAGGCGGCGACTTGAGGGGCTGCGTGGAGTCGCTTTGTGAAGTGCTGGAGACTCTACCGCCCGGACAGACCGGGCGCGTCAAGCAGCTTGATGCGACCTCGTTGACAACGGACGATGCATCAGTCGTTTTTTCAACAGACCCGCCTTATTACGACAATATCGGTTATGCGGACCTGTCCGATTTCTTCTATATCTGGCTGCGCCGTAGTATTGGGTCAATTTACCCAGAGGTGTTCAGTACTCTTCTGGTCCCAAAGAAGCAGGAACTCGTAGCTACTCCTCATCGATTCAACGGCAGCAAGGAAATGGCCCAGCAGTTTTTTGAAGCCGGGTTCGGGAAGGCTTTCAGTCAGATGCGATCCGGGCAAGATCCCCGGTATCCCCTCACCGTCTACTACGCCTTCAAACAATCCGAATCTGATGAGTCGGATGAGAGCGGGCCGGCGACACAAACATCGACGGGATGGGAAACGATGCTTGAGGGGCTGCTAGTTGCTGGCTTCCAGGTCACGGCAACCTGGCCGATGCGGAGCGAACTACAGACGCGTAACACTAGCCGCGGAACTAATGCCCTCGCTTCGTCAATTGTCTTATCCTGTCGCCCGCGTCCGGAAACTGCGCCAATAACTACGCGGAAAGACTTCCTCGCGTCGCTCAAGAAGGAACTTCCCCTTTCACTACGTAACCTCCAAAAGGGCAACATCGCGCCCGTCGATCTCGCACAGGCCGCCATTGGTCCCGGCATGGCGGTGTTCTCCCGGTACAAGAAGGTCCTTGAAACGGACGGTTCTCCAATGCGGGTCAGGACTGCCCTTGCGCTAATCAATCAGGGTCTCGACGAGGTCCTTTCTGAACAGGAGAGCGAATTCGACCCCGATACACGCTGGGCATTGGCCTGGTTTGAGCAGCACCAGTTCGACGACGGCGCATATGGCGAAGCTGAAGTCCTGGCCACGGCGAAAGCGCTCAGCATCTCGCACCTCGCGGAGGCCGGCCTACTCCATTCTCGCGCCGGCAAGGTCCGGTTGCTGCGCCGGGAAGAACTCCCCGCAGACTGGGACCCGTCTGCAATCGACCGCCTCACGGTTTGGGAGGTGACCCAGCATCTGATCCGGCGCCTCGACCAGAAGGGCGAAACGGAAACCGCAAATCTAAAAGCGAAGATCGGCGGTATGGCCGAGATCGCACGCGACCTCGCCTACCGGCTCTATACGCTCTGCGAGCGCAAGGGATGGGCGGAAGAGGCAGGCTTCTACAACAGCCTGGTGGTGGCATGGCCGTCGATGACGTCCGAAGCATTTGAATTGAAATAAAACCAATGAGTGATGCCAAGCCACCCCGACACGATGACCTCCCGCCGAGTCAGATCGCGGAAGATCCCACCCGGTTTCAGTCGAGGGCGGCCTATCCCCGCGACTGGATGGACCGGGACCTGGATGACGTCGAGTTCTATAACGTCGATTTTGCTGGGGTCATCTCAGTCTGGCGGGACCCTCAAGATGAAAAGCTCTACGTAACAGACGGTCACCGCCGCTTAAGCCTTGCAAAACGGCTTCAGGTTCCATCGGTTCACGTGCAGTTCCTCGAAGCACCCAGCGATGCCGACGCGTTCGCGAAAGGCGTTGAGTTGAGCTTAGGCCAATGGGCTTTCGAGCGCGGGGATAAACTGCGTTGGGCCATTGAGAGTCGTCGAGCGGCAGTCGACCGCGCGCTGCATACACGCGGGCTCGATCCAGACGGCGAGTCGGCAAATCGACTCTACGAGTTCTACCCGGACCTGGGAAGGCGCTATTCCTCCTTTCCGTATGATCACAACGAGGCGGAGAAAGTCTGATGGCCATCACGAATAGCGAACGAGTCGGCAAAGCTCTGGAAGTGCTGAAGGATGGATTACGCCCCTACGTCGAGCGCGAGTTGAAAGCCACCTACAAGGACCGCTGGGTTGACACCGCGCGGCCGAGTTTTCCGGACTGGCAGCACACCGGCCGTCCTGCGTCCCTCAACTGGGATACGCAGGCGTTGCTTTCCGTGATGTGCGATCTCTGGAACGACTGCTTCAAAAAGATCCTCGGGCCATCGGAGCGCAGCCTGGCCTTCGAACTCCGCGACGTGCGGAACAAATGGGCCCACCAGAAGGCCTTTTCCACGGATGACGCCTACCGGGCCATCGACAGTGTCTCGCGACTGCTGGCGGCGGTCTCGGCGGAACAGGTCGAGGCCGTCGAGCAAATGAAGGCCGAGATCCTCCGCGTTAAATACGAAGAACAGATCAGAACCCAGAAGCGCAAGGAATCGAGCACCGCGGTGGAAGGCAAGCCCGCAACCGGGCTCCGTCCGTGGCGTGAGATTGTGACGCCGCACCCGGACGTGGCTTCCGGCCGCTTTCAGCAAGCCGAATTCGCCGCCGATCTCTGGCAGGTCTATCTGAAGGAGGGCTCCGACGAATACAAGGACCCCATCGAGTTTTATCGCCGGACGTTCATAACCGAAGGCTTGCAGAAGTTGCTATCCAACGCCCTGCAACGGCTGGCCGGAAATGGCGGCGACCCGGTTGTGGAATTGCAGACCAACTTCGGCGGCGGCAAGACGCACTCCATGCTGGCGCTGTGGCATCTGTTTGCCGGCGTACCTGCGGGACAGCTCCCCGGCCTGGAAACGGTCACCAAGATGGCGGGGGTGTCTCAGCCGCCCAAAATCCGGCGCGCCGTGCTGGTGGGCAACCGGATGTCGCCGGCCGATCTCCACAAGAAGCCGGACGGAACCGTGGTCCGCACGCTATGGGGCGAACTGGCGTGGCAGTTGGGCGGCAAAGAAGGCTACGCGATGGTACGGAGCGCCGATGAGAAGGCGGTTAGTCCCGGCGACAGCCTCCGGCTGCTCTTCAACAAGTACTCGCCGTGCCTGATCCTGATCGATGAATGGGTCGCGTATGCGCGCCAGCTTTACAATAAGTCGGACTTGCCGGCCGGCGATTTCGACGCCCACTTCACGTTCGCGCAGACCCTGAGCGAATCGGCGAAGCTGTCGGATAAGACGCTGCTGGTGGTCAGTATCCCGGCATCGCAGAACGAGATCGGCGGCGAGGGCGGCCTGGCCGCGCTGGAGCGCCTGAAGAACGTCATCGAGCGGGTCGAGACATCCTGGCGCCCGGCGAGCGCCGAGGAAGGCTTCGAGATCGTCCGGCGGCGCCTGTTCCAGCCGATCACCGATCCGGAACTATTCACGGCGCGGGATGCGGCGGTGAAGGCGTTCGCGGACGAATATCGCAAGTTCGCGCAGGAGTTTCCGTCCGAGGCGGGAAAATCCGAGTACGAGCGCCGGATGAAAGCGGCCTATCCGATCCACCCGGAACTGTTCGACCGGCTGTACAACGACTGGTCCACTCTGGATAAGTTCCAGCGGACCCGCGGCGTGCTGCGCCTGATGTCGGCGGTAATTCATGCACTGTGGGAGCGCGAGGATAAGGGGCTGATGATCCTGCCGGCAAGCGTGCCCGTGGATGCACCTGCCGTCCAGAGCGAACTGACACGGTATTTGCCGCCGGTCTGGGACCCGATCATCGAGAAAGATATCGATGGGCCGAACTCGCTGCCCCTGAGAATCGACCGCGAGAATCCGATGCTTGGGCGGTATTCTGCGGCGCGCCGGGTGGCCCGCACGCTCTATCTCGGTTCCGCCCCGACTCAGGACGCCACGAAAAAGGGCCTCGAAGATCGCCAGATCAAACTGGGCTGCGTCCAGCCGGGCGAGACATCCGGCACTTTTGGCGATGCGTTGCGCAAGCTGGCCGACCAGGCGACTTACCTCTACGTGGACGGTAGCCGCTACTGGTATGCCACCCAGCCCAGCGTGAATCGGCTGGCCGAGGAACGTGCCGAGCGGTATCACCCGGAGGACGTGACGGAAGAGATCCGGCGGCGGTTGGCCGAAGAATCGATGCACCGGGGCGATTTCTCCAAGGTGCAGTCGTGCCCGGCGGGGTCTAGTGACGTTGTGGATGAGCCCGAGGCGAAACTGGTCATCCTGAGCTCCGACTATCCGCACAGCGCAAAGACGGATTCGAGCGCGGGCCGGCAAGCGGCGGCTGAAATCCTCAATCGGGGTTCGGCTGGCCGGAACTGCGGCAACATGCTGGTTTTCCTGGCAGCCGACAAGACCCGTTTTGTGGACCTTGACAAGGCGGTGCGTTCCTACCTGGCTTGGCAGTCCATCGAGAAGGAAACGGTTTCGCTGAACCTCACGCCATTCCAGGTCAATCAGGTGGAGCAGCGTTTGACGAGTTCCGATCAGGCCGTGAAGGGGCGAATTCCGGAGACGTACGTGTGGCTGCTTGTCGCCGGCCAGAAGCGGCCGGAGCCCGGCCAGGCGTTCCCCGCGGTCGAGTGGCAGGAGTTCAGGCTGCAGGGACAGGAGTGGCTCGCGGAACGCGCGTCGAAGAAGCTGAAAAACGACGGGTTGCTGATTACCAGCATGGCCGGCGCGGTCCTGCGATTCGAAATTGATCAGGTGCCGTTGTGGCGCGGCAACCACGTCGGCGTGAAGCTGCTGGTGGACGACTTTGCGAAGTACCTGTATCTGCCGCGCGTGAAGAACGCCCAGGTGATTCTGGATGCGATCCAGGATGGCGCGAGTCGGCTCACGTGGTCGCATGACACGTTCGCTTATGCCGATTACTACGACGCCGCGGCGGATCGGTACCGGGGCCTCGAAGCCGGCCGCCGCCCGACTGTCCAGTTGAACGCAAACAGCGTGGTAGTGAAGCCAGACGTCGCCGCCGCCCAGATGGAAAAGGACTCCGCGCCGCCGCCGGCTACCGGCACTGGAACCGGCGCTGGCGAGGGTGCTAGCGCCGCTACCGGGACTACAAGCGGTGGAACCGGCGTTTCCGGAGGAGAGACCGGTAAGGGCACCGGCACCGGCTCCACGAAGCCGAAAGTGCCAGTGCTGCGCCGCTTCCACGGTTCCGCCAAGATCGACGCTACGCGCCTCTCCCGCGATGTGGACGTGATCGCCAGTTCAGTGGTCCAGCACCTCGCCGGTCTGCTGGATGCCAAGGTGACCATCACAGTGGAAATCGAAGCCGAAATCCCCTCGGGCGCGCCGGACAACGTGGTCCGAACGGTCACTGAGAACTGCCGGACGCTGAAATTTGAGAACTCTGGATTTGAGGAAAGCTGAGTAGGCCAGTGGGCTTAGGCCTGCAATAAGGAGAAGATTGTCGGCTGTGGCTACGGTGCCAGATCGTGGGAAGGAAGAGCTTCGGAAAATCGACCGCATGGAACTTTGCGTCCAACCATTTCTAAAGTGGCCGGGAGGAAAGCGCTGGCTGGTGTCGAGCCTGATCCAGATGATCGGCCAGCAGGAATATGGGACCTACCGCGAGCCGTTCTTGGGTGGGGGCGCCCTCTTCTTCGCATTGAGGCCGAAGCAGGCCGTCCTATCAGACGTCAACGCCGATTTGATCAACACGTATCGTCAAGTCAAAAACCATTCGAAGGAGCTTCTTCAACGCCTACAGAGCTTACCGATCAACCAGGCGACCTATGATCGTTTCCGAAAGCAAGAGACAGGTTCGAAACTAGAGAAGGCGATCCGATTCCTCTACCTGAATAGGACAGCTTTCGGCGGCATGTATCGCCTCAATGAACAGGGCAATTTCAACGTTCCCTTCGGAGGCGGCGAGCGCACAACCGCCCCCTTGTGGAAATACGGGCTGCTGACCTCGGCTGCTAGTGCACTTCGGACTTCTAAGTTGTGCGCTGTCGACTTTGAGGAAGCCCTGTCCGTGGCCGTCAAAGGCGATCTGGTCTATTGTGATCCGACGTATACAGTAGCGCACAACAACAACGGCTTCATTCGCTACAACGAGCGGAATTTCTCTTGGGAAGACCAAAAGCGCCTGGCTCGCTGTTGCCGAGATGCCTCCAGCCGTGGGGTACTCGTTCTGGTCAGCAACGCATATCACGCTGAGGTTCTGCGCCTTTTTGATCCACCTCAGCACCTGGTAGTCACGAGGCCGAGTCGGTTATGCCCGCAGATCGAACATCGACGAACTATTGATGAATTTGTCTTCGTGTTTCCGCCCTCAGCCGCGGCTAAGAAAATCAGGGGGCCGAGGGGTTCATGAAGAGCGAATTCCTCATCGTCGCAAAACGCTTGATGGAAACAGAACGGCGTCCCATGTCCCCCCGCGAACTGGTAGACATCGGCCAGAAGCAACAATTGTTCTCGGATAATGTCGCCGGAATAACACCCTTCCAGACGATGAAGTCCAAGCTGAGCGTGCATATCCGGCGCTTTGGCGATGTGTCGCCATTTGTTAGAACAGCTCCAGGCCGATTTTATCTGCGCGCGCTGCTGGACGGTAAAAAGCCGGCTTTTGATGCGAAGCCTCTCCGGCCGCCGAGAATCAAGGAAAAGGTACTTGTATATCGTTCGGCTGAGCTTGATGCTGTAACCACATGGCAGGGTCTCCAAACCACATGGAAAAGAGCCTCGAAGACCATCCTGACGCGCCTCCAGCCGCAATACATCCATCGTTTTGACGTTGAGCAAGACAACACCTATACGCAGGTGCTGACCTATGTCCTGGTTTGCAGAGGCGACTCGATTCTTGCCTATCGGAGAGGCACCTACAACCGAGTCGATAAGTTTCTCCAAGGAGCCCTTTGCGTCGGCTTCGGTGGCCACGTCGTGGAAACAGACCTGGACCTCTTCAACGTTGACAGTCTAGGAATCTTCGAATGTGCCTCGCGCGAATTGATGGAGGAACTCAAGCTCCCGTCGGCAGACATCCAACGGTTGCGCCAACGCGAAGGCCTCGAAGTAGTTGGAATCATCAACGACGACTCCTCTGATGTGGGTAGAAGGCACGTGGCATTCGTAATGCGTTACGAAGTGAGCTCGGATCCGATTTGGGATCAGCCGGAGCGGGGAGAAAAAGCAATCACTCAACTGCGGTGGATTTCCGTGCAGGATCCGGGGCGTGTTTGGCTTTGGACCTTCGAGTACTGGTCGCAACTCTGTCTCCGGGAATTTGCGCCTCGGCTGGTCCGCGTCGGGCCCGCGTACCGGCTGCTTAGGCGAACGCCTCTTCGGCCGCCGCACATTCTGTGTGTAATTGGCCCTGTCGGAAGCGGCAAAACCCTGGCCACCGAAGTTCTGAAAGATGACTTCGGCTATGAGGAAATCAATACAGGTGCGGTCGTTGCTCAGCTCCTTGGGCTTCCACCAGTTCCTCAGACCCCGCGAGCGCAGTTCCAGGAGGCTGCATGGAAGTTCATCAGCGAATCCAGCGGACCAGAGCGGCTCGCGAGAAGGCTGCTGGAGATTGGGAACGAGAAGAACACGCCGAGGATACTCATCGACGGAATTCGACAACGGGCGACACTGGAGAATCTCAGGAGGCTGGCAGGCGACATGAAAATCGGAATTGTTTTCGTCCATACTCCTGCAGATCTTGCGTTCTCCTTCTACGCCGACCGAATCGCACAGGGTGCTTCCATGGATGATTTTCTTTCTGTCAGGAATGCCCCGGTAGAGAACGAGGTTCAAGGTCTGATCACAATTGCCGATGCCGTTCTATACAACTGGACTGGTCGCCTCCAATATCGGGAGACGATCCAAGCGCTGATGACGGAACTGGGCATCACGGAGGTTGGCCGGCAATGAACGGAGGCTACGATGATGGGTACCGCGAATGCCCTTGTTTCTGGGGCACTGAGCCCGGCACCTTTGTGCAACTGCTGCAGCAGCACCTTTCCGCTTTCTCGGGCTTGAGGATCTTGGACGCGGGCTGTGGGGAGGGAAAGAACGCAGCCTTCCTCGCCCGCCAGGGAGCGTTCGTCGACGCAGTTGACCTTTCGGACATCGCAATCAGCAATGGACGTCGCCACTGGCAGGAGTTGAGCGGACTGAGTTGGCAGATCCGAGATATTCGACGCGTCGAACTCCCACGTGAACACTATGACGTCGTGGTGGCTTATGGCTTGCTGCACTGTATGCCATCCATTCCAGAACTTATGGATGTACTGGCGCGGCTCCAGAACGCAACGCGAGTTTCTGGGCACTTCGTTCTCTGCGCTTTCAACTCACGCCGGCAAGAACTGGACGCCCATCCTGGCTTCGCACCCACCTTACTTTCTCACGCCGACTATTTGGCCGCATTCTCCGGCTGGCAGATCGTTGCCGCTTCCGATACTGATATAACCGAACGGCATCCTCACAACAACATCGAGCACACGCATGCGCTCACACGCTTGTTGGCGCGGAAGGAGCCCCAATGAGCGCACCCTTGGAACTGCGAAGCCTGTATCGCGACGGTCGGCTGCTTCCGTTCGTAGGAGCAGGTGTGTCAGCCTCCGTTGAGTGGCCCGAGGCGGGCGTAACCGGTCGGGGACCTTCTTGGGAGGAGATGGTTAATCGAGCCGCAACAGAGCTCGGCTTTCAAGATCCACAACTGATCAGGGCGAGGGGCACAGATCTTCAGATTCTCGAGTATTTCAAGCTGAAGTTCAGTGGCCACACTCGGCTCACCAATTGGCTGCTCAAAAGCATGAACCCTCCCGACGAGGCGATCCTGAAGTCACCCATCCACCAGGAACTGGCTCTGATGACCGTGTGCAGCATGGTCTACACCACGAATTTCGATGATTTCATAGAAAGGAGCTTCGGGCTCCACCAGCGCGCATACCGGGCGGTCGCCATTGAGGAGCACATGCGGCCGGAACCAAACACGACTGAGATCATCAAATTTCATGGGGACTGGAATCACCCGGACCGCATGGTGTTGACGGAATCCGACTACGAGCGTCGGATGGAGTTTACCGAGCCGATGGACCTTAGACTCTGGAGCGATCTTCTGAACCGATCGGTCCTTTTCTTGGGATACAGTTTCCGGGACCCCAATGTTGCTTACCTGTTCCGGCAGGTCAAAGAACGGTTCGCTAGACTCCCGAACACCAGTAGCGGCCGGCGAGCGTATATTGTTGTTCAAGATCCATCACAATTTGAGCGGCGCCTGTTTCAAGAGCGCAATATTGAAGTAATACCTATCGATGGCAGAGGCCGGACAGAAGCGGTAGCGGCGTTGCTTAACGATATTCGGAGCTGAGCATGGCCACAAAAAGCAGAATCAGGATCGTATACGTCACGAGCAGCAAGTTCAAGAAGGAAGAGAACGAGACCTTCCTTCGAGAGTGCTCGCTCGCAAACGGCACACGCGTCGACGATGTCTTCGAATTTGACATCCGACCGGTACCGATTCAGGAGATCCTCAATGTGGACTTGTCGGTGATGGTTTCCGCGGAGGTCGTCTCCGCCTACAGCCAACTGAAGGTGCCGTGCATCGTCGAGCACGCTGGGCTGATCTTCTCTGAGTATGCGGACCGGTCATATCCGGGCGGTCTCACCAAACCGATGTGGGACACGCTGAAGGACGGCTTTGTAAAAGAAACCGGCTCCGCGGGGCGAAACGCCGTGGCGCGAGCGGTCATCGCTTACTGCGACGGGAAGCAAGTCAAGACTTTTGTGGGCGAGCGAACTGGAACAATCGCTGAGCGGCCGCGGGGCGGCCGCGAATTCTACTGGGACACGATTTTTATCCCCGAGGATGATTCAGGGCGCAGCCAAGGCCGCACGTACGCGGAAATTGTTGAAAGCGCAGATCTCGGGTTGGCCTATAAGATCCGGGAGCTGTCTCAGTCATCGGCTGCCATGAAAAGCTTCCTGGAGTACCGCCTGAAGACCGGCGACCCCGAGCTCTGGCGCTGAGCGCAGTTCCTCCGTTTTGCAGAACTGGCGGTCGATGGGTTCTCTTTTGCCAGGGATTCGATTATTGCTGGTGCCGAGCGCGTTGTCACTTGTTGTCACTCGGCGGCTGCAACTCTATGAAAACGTGGTAGCGCTAACGGGAATCGAACCCGAAACGCGCCGTAGTAACGTGTGTCCTCCTATCAATAGCGCGTTCTGAACGGTCGATAGATATGAGGGAGCCAGACCGTCCCGAATTATGAACGACATTCAGTTCCAAAAAGTTGTGGCCGAATTGGCGACTGCGCTGTCCCGATCTGCGCCTACCGCATTCTTCAATGAAGGCAACCTGCTGAGTCTGATTCTCTCGGGTGCGGAGCGGAATCCGAGCATTCTTCCTCTGGCGGTAGACGCCGCCAAATGGTTTCGCGAGGCAATCCCGAAATCGCCGTTCTCCTGCCCGCCCGGACGACCAAAAGAGGCGGTATTGAAATGGTACGAAGGGGCCACGAAGATCGACGGTGTTATCGGAGACTTTGAGCGGCACGGTAAGGCTGGTATTACGCTTGCGCCGAATGGGTCGCGGTTAATCGCTATTGAAGCCAAGCTTGGCAGCACATTCTCTGAAGACGTAAGACATGCCTCTTACTGGGATCAAGCTGCTCGATCTATGACATGTCTCGCGTACATGGCTGTACAGGCCGGCTGGCAGTCGCGCCGAGACGCGGAATGCGCATTCTATGTGTTTGCACCCGATGAGATGATCGCTACAGGAATATTCGCCGAGTGTCTCGACCGCACGAAAGTGGTAGAGAAGATCGAGCGACGGATTAGCGATTGCCCGTCAGACGAAAAGCGGACGCGATTTCATTCATGCAAGTATTCGTGGATCAACTTCCTCTTGTCCGACCGGATGGCCGTGGGAGCAATTAGCTGGGAGACGGTAGTTGCCGAGATCAAGCACGTCGAACCTTGTTACGGCGACGCGGTTTCATCGTTCTATTTGGAGAGCCTCGCCCACAACGAAGTTTCCCGAAAGGTGGAATACGTTCGACGTCGCATGGAACGCGCGTCGGTGCGACGTCTGCGGAATAACCGCATAGGAAATCTCTCTCGGTCTACGGCACCGTGACGCCCTGGCGTTCCCAACGCTTCTCTTTTCAAAGCCGTCACTCGCTCCGCGCGCTTCTTTGAGACCGCGTATAGTACTTCTCGGTAGTCTTCCTGCTCTTATGCCCGAGCGCGACTGTGCGTCCTGGAATGGGCCCTCGTCGTCATCAAGAATCTGCATAGCGAGAGTGTCACGCCTATTGTGAGATCGTTTGCCGCCCTGCCATAGTTCGAGAAACGCTCCCGCCGTCACCCTTCGTTCTCAAACGGTACTCGTTTGCTTGATCCACAGCATTTCTCGGATTTATCGTCCCGATCGCTTCGTTGGATCCAGCGCGAGGGGATTCGGGAGAAAATGCCGGATCATCGCCTCGGGCTCCCCGGCAATCAGCTAACTCTCTCTCAACTCGCAAATTGCCGCAGCCGCCGGAAAGCGCGATGCTTACGGTTTTTGTAAGCAGTGAAGCTCATGCCGAGGGCCGCGCAGGTGGTTTTCCAATGTTCACCCGAGAGCGCACGAGCAACCAACTCACGATCGGGATCGCGGCCGAGGTGCCGCATCATCTGCGCCCACTGCTCATGCCTCGCATAGGCGCGCTCGGGATCAGGTGAGGGATCGCTCACTTTCTCAGTATCCAAGTGCACCAGCCGTGGCCCGGAGGAGCGCCGTCTCGAGCGCCGTACGACGCTCCATGAGAAGGCAAACAGTGACTCGCGCCGTCTGATCTCGCCCATGCGATACCACACCGTAAGGAACACATCGTTCAGCAAGTCGTGGTTGATCCCAGGAACACGCTCGATCACCCGGTAGAGGTGCTCCATCGCCACCCGATGATCACCGGCGTCGAACGCTTGCCAAACCTCCGCAGTCGTCATAAAAGGTGCGACGGACATGGGAGAGTCTACGCCGCCGCACATGGTTTCAAAAGCTCAAGGAAAGGTTGGAGCCTTCTCCTTGGAAGTTGCCAGACTACACAACGCGCTGCGCGGGATTGACGGCATCGGGTGTGGGCGAGTTCGCCGGCGCCAGCAGGACCGCGGCGCCCGGCTTCGCTTGTGTTTGCGCGCGTGCGAGCGGAACCTGTGCAGGATAAGGCATCGCCTGAGCGCTTTGCTGCGCCCGCATCTGCTCCACGGCTTGCCCGACCGCCACCTGCAGCACCCGTTTCTGCTCCATTTGCATCATATGTTCGTGGATATGTTGCTCCATGATCGCGATCGCGCAGTTGTCGCGCCGCTCCTCGGGCTCCTGCTTCTCCGCCATAAGGCGCCGCTGATGATCGAGCACGTGCGCCCGGTCATCGTCAAGCGGGTTCACGTGCAGCTCGAGATCATCGCCCTGGAGCGCCATCTGCCACTCCGCCTTCGGCTGCCGCGGCTGGTCGAGGTCCGGCGGCTCAGGCAACACATCACGAAAATTGCGCTCGCCAAAAGCCTCCCAAACGCGGTTCAGCAAGACCCACAACGCCCGCGGATTCTGCGCCACCAGCGGGTTCTGCAGTGAAATCTGGTAAAGCGCGACAATGGCCTGTTTTTTCGCCTCACGCGCCCAGATGCTGGTCGCAAACTTCACGTCAAACCCGAACTCATGCTCGCGCTGCTCTGAAGTCATGACCCCGAAACCTCGATCGATGTCGAACCCGGGACGGTCGCTCTCCGTTACGCGAAAGAACACCTGCTCATCGGCGTACTCACGGTCAAGCTCCCAGCAGTAACCCATCGCCGCGTTGAGGTCCTCCCGCAGCATGGTCATGTCGAGCGAGGCGCGCACGTTGCCTTCCTGAATGAGCATCGCCTGGCCGCTCGCCGTGCGGGGAGCATTGGGCCGGTCGATGGCCTGCCCGAGCGTCTGGTCACTCACGCCCGATATCAGTTCGGCGATCGACTTCAGCACGCCCGCCATCTGAATCGGGTACTCCAGGTTGCCTTGCATGCGCACAACGTTGACGCCGGCAGGATCTTCCGTGGGCACCGCCGTATTCGGCTTGTACTCGAATGTTTCGGGGTCAAACCCGGCACTCGGCCGATAAAAGATTATCGGCCCCACGCTGAACGTGCCGCCGCGCTCGAAGAGGTTGTGATTGCGCGATGCCGCCTCCTCCAGCATCTCGAGCATCTCGCCGAGACCTGGTCCCCAATACGAACCATCTTTGACCAGATGCAGGTCGACAAACGGTCTGCGTTTGCGTATGCGCGGGTAGAGATCACGAAGGTCCTGCACGCCTACGATCAGCTGCGCGTGCGGAATGTACTTGACCAGCAACTCGGCCTGTAGGGGTTGCCGGCGTTTCAGGTTGTACGGCGTCGCGTCCTGGTTCCCCTTCGGTAAGCGCCATTTGCCGTACCACTCCCAGAGGTCGAGCGAATCCCGATTCCCCAGCACGCTCGCATGGTCGACGCCTTCGGCCGCGTCTGCATCAATCCGCTCGTCGTCCCACCAGTAATCGCGCTCCTGCCGCTCCTGCGAAAACGCAACGATCTGCTCCCAGTTATCGGTGACTGCCTGGAATCGCCCGCGCCGCTCGCCATCGAGGAGTTGCTGAGGCGTCACTCGCCGCCGGCGTATGATCCACTCGAAATCGTCGATCGAGCGCACTTCATCCTGCGCCGGCAGGACGATCTGTGAAGGCCACAAGGGCGTCAACCGCGGGCCGTCATAACACAGGCTCTCGGTATCCTCACCGGTTTTCGGGTTGCGCTCCCAGAAGTACTCCTGCTCGTAATTGAGCTCCGCGTGCGCCGTGCCGAAGAGAATGCAACGGAACACCCAAACTGTGAGCGGGTTTACCGCCCGCATGTACTCGAACACGCGCCAGGTCATGTAACGACCGGCCATGCGAGCATCGCGTTCATCGGTCGGCGCTGTGGGAACCGCCACAATTTCGGCATCGTCACCCAACAGGGCCTGCATGCAGCGTGCCCAATGGCCAAACGTAAACCACTTGAGCATTGGGACCTCGAACCCGGCTCCGTCCTCCTTCGTGCCACGCTCGACCAGACCGCGCCACATCCGGTAATAACGCCGGAAACGTGCGATGCGCCGGTCGTGGTTCGATCGCGCTGCGAGGAAATCCTGGTAGATGCGGTCTTTCAGCCGTTCGAGCTCCCGCTCATTCAGGCCCAACTGCTTCTCATCAATCATCGTCGTTGCGGCGCGACGCCAGCGCCACGCCGAGCTTGTACACTCGTACCCCGCTGAGGACCTTGTGGCGCAAACTCCGCGGGGCGTGTCGCAAACCGATCACCGCCAGCGCCGCCGCCAGCACGCAGTCGTCGTGGCAGCCCACCTGGTGCTCCATCTTGCCGTCCGGTTTGATGACGAATGTGCGTATCTCCTGTTGTGCGATCGGACTCCGAATGATTATTGCCAGGTCCCGCATGGCATCGTCGAGCGCCGCAATCAGCCACGGCCGAGTCGTCGAAGTCGTCTCAAACCCGATTTCTTCCGGCTGACTGCTGCGACGGTCGGTCGGATCGCGCCGGCGGTTGTAGATGCGTTCCAGTGGATAACGCGTCCGCAGCAGCGCATCAATGAAGCCGGCATCATTCGACTCGGGAACCAGGAAAGCATAGTTGTAGAGTTCGCCGAGTATGGCCAAGTACTCCGCAAACGGCGCCGGCCGCAGTCTTTCTCGTAACTGCGCCACCTGCTCGCCGGTCTCCAGATCCACCACGAAGCCCACCGACCAATCGGGGTCGTTTCCACGCCTCGACTCACTCACGTCCTTGCCCTTCGATGGATCGGCGCCGATCACGTAGGCCTTCGCCGGATCCGGCCTCCGCCCCATCACCAAGGCACCGTAGTCGCGAGGGACGAACCGCAGTTTCTTCTGCGGAAACTCTTCGATCACCTGGAGCTCGCCCACGAGCGGATCTTTCCACGGCGGCATGTGTACCAGGGTCGTGAGCGTCAGGGCAGCCCGGCCTGAGGCGAGAAAAGCCTCGTCGGGTGTGGTCGGGTATTCCTGGTGAAAGAGATCGATCTTGCCGCGGCACTCGTCGGCAATCGTCATGCGCCGCCACTTCAACTGCTCGAGCGTCGCCCCATGGCGCTCATGCAGCGCCCGCTCCTCGCGGTCGAGCGAATCGGCGAACCGCGCTTTAACGTCCGGAGACTCGAAGCTCCTACGGTATGGTCCATGTTCCAACCAGCCGAAGAACAGAAAGAAGAAACCGAGCTCATTCGCCGGATCCATGGCACGTTGGCACATCTCATAGAACTCGCCCCCAACGCCGTTTGCCGTCGACTGAACGATCACGCCCGTCTCCGGAAGCTTGGGAACCATGTTCAGGACGCCGGTCAGCGTCTGCTCAGGCGCGCGCCAGAATGCCACCTCGTCGCACAGCAGCCAGTGCCGGCCACCTCCGCGGCCAACATCACCGGCTTCGGCCGAAAGCACGTCGAGGCTGCTCTCGTTGGCCCAGCGTAGCTCCTGCTCGGTGTCCTTCACCAGGCGAGGGAGCTTGATTGCAGCGCCGTGCAGGCGAAACGGCAGGTAGTTTCGCTGAAACTGGAGCATATAGTCGAAGGCCTCCAGTGCCGCCGGGTTGTACTTGTCGGCGATCACGGTGGCCCGCTTGCCGGCATGAAACGGCACTGCGTGGAAGATTTGCGCGCAGACTCCCGTGGTAAACCAGGAGCGGCGTGTCTTGAGTACAACTCCGCGCACCGGCAGACCTGCGTCCCGCTGCTTCTCGATCGCGGCGTTCAGCTTGAGCTGACCGTCGCCCAGGATCAGGGGAACACGCGAGCCGCCCAGGTCGCGGATCCGGAGCGATTCCCGGCAGAAGCGCGGATGATCACGAAAGGCAGCGATAAACTCGGTCTGCTGCCAACGCTCCAAATCGGCAGGAGTCATCAGCGCGATGCGACAGCACGCCGCAGTGCCCGTACGGCCCGGCCAACGCGTCGCTGCAACTCAATGCCCCAGGTTTGTTCAAGCTCTTCGACTGTCTGCCCCTCCAGATACACGCGCCGCACCAGGTAGGCATCGGACGCTGGCAGCATGCGAAGCGCCTCCCGCACCTTCGCCAACTGCCGCCGCTCGCGCGGGCCGGTCACGTTGCGCCGTTGCTCTTGTTCGAGCAGCTGCTCATCCGGGCGCAGCCGTTGATCCAGGTGATGTCCACTCAACTCCTCGTGAGTGGCATCGCGGTATCTTCTGCGGCGACACGACATGAACACGGCGCCGTGTACCGCGGCATAGGCGAAGGCCTGGAAGGGCACGCCGCGCGCTGGATCATACCGCTGCACCTGCCGCCACATCTCAAGTCGTGCCACCTGTTCTAAGTCAGCCAGGTCGAACGACGGCGGCAGCGAGCGCGCCACACGGCGAGCAACTTCGGAGGCCCAAGCGAGGTTTGCTTCAAAGAGTGCTGCCATGCTCAATCGTGGCCCTCCGGTAAGTGATGAGCAGTTCCTCGAGTGTGAAATCGCCGCCCGAATTATCTGCCGGCGCCACACGCAGTAGCGGTGGCTCGCCGAGCGGTAGAAGCCGCAGAAACTGCGCTCGCGCCGTCGCCGAAACCACGTGATCGCGCGAAGCCATGTCTTTGTAAATCCGATTAAGAAACCGCGTCCACATGCGCTCAATCTTCCCCCGGTCCTTTTGCTTCAGCCGCAGCAGGTCCGTGGCCACCCGGGGATCCGATGCTCGGTGGTCCACCGTCGAGACCGACAATCCAGTGGCCGCGGCTATTTGCTTGTGCGTGCGCCCTGAGGCCTTCCCCACTGCGATCGCGCGCCTCTGCGCCTCGGTAACTTTGCTGGTTCCTTTCCGTGGCATTCTGACTGTCTATTCCTGTCTATTTTTCCCGCCCTCTCATGCGGTGGAACCGCCTTCGCCGGAGGCTGCAGTTCCCGCCAATTCTCCGGGATTCGCGCGGCATCCACATGGCCCCATCCCGCCGCGATCAACTCATCCACTTCGCGCCGGCGTTCCGCCTCGCGGCGGCGATACTCCCGCTCGTACACGAACTGGACGAAACTGTCCCGCCCGCAGTCGTCGATGCCGCCCGTCACGGCCAGCCTCCCGCCGCGGCCCGGGCCCGCCGTGATCCCGCCTTGCCCATCGGCTTGCGCAACGGCACGCCGTCCAACTGTGCGCGAACATCCCGCGCCAAGTGCACCAGAATGCCCCAGGACTGCGGAGTATTGCGCCTCGACCACTCGCGCAATCTGGCCCGAAAAGCCTCGTATGCCTCCAAACTGCCCAACTCCGCCGCCAAGCGTTCCACCGTGTCACGGTCCGCCATCTGCCCACGGATTTCGCAGCGCGTGTCTCGCCACAACGTCTCGACCAGGCTGCCCGGTTCGGCATCCTCCTCGGCCGGCTGGCTGGCTGGCTGCGGTTCACATTCAGCCAGCTCCGAAGGAGCTGTTAAATCTTCCGAAGGAAGTTTAGTAATAGATGCAGGGCCAAATGATCCGCCAAAAGACCCGCCAAATGCTCCCTCATTTCCACAGTTTTCGACAGGCCTTTCCACAGAGTTTGGTGAGTTTTCCAAAGACCCGCCAAATTCGAGCGTAAGCCTCTCAAAACTCATGACGTCCGCCACATCGCGCCACAGCACGCGGTAGCTCGAGCTGCGCGGCCCGCGTCGCGTCGCTTGCACCGCCCCGACCCTTTTCAGTTCCGCCATCCACCGCTCGACTGATCTCACAGCCACGCGGAGCTCTCGCGCTATATGAGCGTGGCTGGGGAAAACGCCGCCCTCGCCGTACCGCGAGGTGTAGCGCTGCAACAAACGAAGACAGCGATACGGTCCGCTCATCACTCCCTCTGAAGGCGCTCCGTCAGGCTCTGATACAGCCGTCGCTGCATTTCCTGCGCGTCGATGCGCACTACAGCCCAGGCCAGCACCCAGCATGCCCAGCGCAACACCAACCGCGGCGAATGGAACAACAGCAACCAGGCGAAGACAACGAACAACACGACCACCAGCACGCCTCCGGTCATGGCGCCGCCACCTCCTCTCCCAGGGCCTGCTCAGAGTCGAGCAGCCCGCGCTGCTTGATGCAATACGGAGAGAACCAGATCACCTCGCGCCGCTTGCGCCTGCTGTAACCCCGCGGTGCGTTCCAATAGACCGGTTCCCAATTCGAGGGCATCTCGTGCTCCGCCTCGAGCCCACAAAGTGCGATACGCATATTGCGGTTTGCGCCCGTATTGATGGCCCAAGCCCGAACCTCGGCCGAGAGGTCGTTATCATGCGAAGCATAGAGCTTGTCGGTGGGCGCCGCGCCGTCTGAGCCGGTCCGTCTACTTCGGGCGATGCGCAGGTCATACGGTGGGTCGAGCAGCACGCCGGTGACGGTCTGCTCACCGCCGAGCTTGTACGTGCAGGAAGGCGTCACGACGCGCGACCAGTCACCACAGCACACCCGCAATCGCCGGATCCGTGCAGCCAGCGCCAGCATCCAGTCCAGAATTGGGGAGTCTGATTGCACGCCGCCCATCGCGTTAGAGGAGAGTTGAGGGCGCTTCTGATGCACACCGTGCCCGGAATTGGAGGCGCTCACGTCCGGGCGTTTCTGGTGTACACCATTGCCATAACCCACGTACGGGCGCCGGTCGTCAAGGTATAGATCGGCTCGCCCGCCGGCAGAATGAATACCCATCGAGGAGGACAGCTGCGGATGACGGTTGTCGACGGTGTTGAGACCGCGAGGCGCCCGCCCTGCCCGCGACCTATCCACTCCGGCCGCATGCACCAGCCGGAGCCAATCCACTGCGAAACGCCCCACACCCACCAGCCCGCCACCTTCGCGTCGTAATAGTCCGGATCCGCGATCAGGTGCTCCCGGAAACCGGGCCGGTCGCAAAGCCAGCGATGGCGGGCATGCAGGTCGCACTCGTTTACCGGCCAGTCTGCCCAGGCTGCCACCGTCTGCGGGTCGCACGCCACCGCCCGCCAGAAATTCGCGAGATAGCAGTCCTTGTCGTTTGCAGTCTCGATGCGCGGCACGTGTGGGCGCGCCAGCAAGACCGTAAGCGAACCGGCGAAAGGTTCGACGTAGTTGGACACGTCGCCCAGTCGCGACCAGATCAACTCCGCCGCGCGACTTTTGCCGCCGAAACCACGGGAACGGCGCTTTAAGCGACATTCCTACCTCCGATCCGGGCCAATTTGCGCTGATAGCGCTCATGGTCCCTGGCTCCTACCTTCCACCGCGAGCAGTGCCGGTCCGCGATCGCCGCCGGTTCCAGATCAAAGCAGGCGGCAGTGAGCAGTTGGTCGATGAGCGGCAGGATCATGCACCCCTCCGCTGCAAACCGCTCGATCGATACCAGGCTTTGAAGCCTTCAACGGACGGCTCGAAGTCCATCCCGGCGATCAACGTGAGAGCGCCGCGCAGCCGCTCGAGTCGATGCCACGTCAGTTGATGCTGCGCCGCCTTGCCGTGCTTGCGCTTCCACTCGATCCACAGCACTACGTCGTTGCTATCGGTCGGCATACCGCAGATGCCGCGACCGTAGCGGATGTAGAGGTGATCGGCCATGCCGACCTCGCCGACTCCCTTGCCCCACTCCCGCCGTGACACCGGATCCGTCTTCAGCGCCCGCCAGCCGTCCCACTCGAGAAATTCCGTGCAGGTGCGCTCGATGTCCGCCTCTCTTAGAGTTACCGGCGCCTTGCTCATGCTGCCTCCGCGGCGTGGATAATGGCGGGCCTGGCCCAGCGGCGTTGAAAGCGTCGCCATTCCGGTCCGGGTCGATGCTTCTGTGCGCTGGGAGTTTCCGGTTGCCATAGCATCGCCATGGGCGTAAAGCCGATCGTTAGCATCTGCCGGAGTCTCGTCTCCGCGAGAGCGAACGTATCGCGCGGGTACCCGATCAGCACGTAACAACGCAGCCGATGGGAGCGCGCTGTGAAGCCGGCCGCGAGCAGCCGGTCCGCTGCGCTCTTCAGAGTCTCGAATGGATCACCAGGGTCAAAGGCGAAGAAGCAATTCGGGCGTGGCCTGAGATCGGCCAGCAGCTCCACTTGATAATCCTGAAGCGCCGCGGCCTCAAGCCCACCCGTGAACTCCACACGCCGCCCTTGCCGCGCCAGCATTGCGAATACCGCGCGCACGTGCCACTCGGGACACGCGAGCAGGTTATCGTCGAGGACGTTCCAGCCGTCCTGAATCGGTAGCGGCGTCGCCTCCGGGCGCCGTTTCCACACCGAGCAGAACCAGCACCTGCGAGGGCATCCGCGTGAGGTGAACGTGTAGCCTCGCTTGATGTACTTGCCAGGAACGAACTCTGCGCCAGGATCACCGTATGCGACGCCCCCGAGCATGACGGGTGCAACGTGCCGCCACTCCTCAGCCAGGGCCTCGGCCTTCGGTATGTCCGCCGTGAATGTCACATCGACGTGCACCTCATCGGCTTCGACGAACAGATCAGGCGGACCGCAGAACGCAAGGGCATCGTCAGGCGTGGCTTTCGTGCGACGCGGAAACACGCGCGCCAGGCGCTTACCGCAGTCCGAGCCGAGGATGTTGAATCGATCGCGAATCATACCCCACACACCCCCTCGCACTCGCGGCTGAAATTCATGGCAAGCTGCGTCGCGCGGGCCTTTGGTGGCGTGGGATTAAACTGCACCACCTCGAGTGGCTGGCAGGAGCGGTGCAAGTAGAGCGCTTGGTTGAGTCGCCGGTTTGCAGCCGAGCCGTCGCCCCGCAAGCTGTGGTCTACTTCCACCGCGCGCGCGAAATCCTCGGGTGCTTCCGTCTTAAGCCGGTGCCACGCATAGTCGTTGTGGTAGGGACAAAACACGCATGCCGAGCGTGGTGTCTCGTGCGGCACTCGGTCGGCCAGATAAGTCACGCAATCCTGTCGCGTCAGGTTCGCCTCAATCAGGGGGAAGCGCCGCCGGATGTAGCGCGGGACCTTCACAACGCGCATCATGCGCGCCGCGCGCCCGGCTTCATCGAGCGAAATGCCGATGTACTGATTGACCACTACGCCCCTGGGCGAACGACCTGGCGCGAGGCCCAGCACCTCGCGCCGGAGCACGCGGCCGATCACTTCGGTTTTGTACTCCTTCGAGCATTGGCGCTTCACTTTCGCCACGGTCTCGCCACCGTCTCCCGTGGTGAACGCTGGTATCGAGACAAAGCGTTGGCCCGTCGAGTTGAGCCCGTGCACCAGGTCGTCGCCCAACTTGCCTGCGGTGCCCGTCAGGATCGGTGGGCCGCCCAGGCTGCGAAGCCAGGCCATGTGCTGATACACAGCCGCAGGCTCCTCCTGTGTATCGGCGAAGATCGCGGCGTCCAGTTTCGCTGACATCTCACCGCGCGCAAACTTCAGATAGAGCGCGGTCGATTGCACACCGGCGCCGAGACTCAGCACGTGGTACTCAGTCACGGCTCTACTCCTTCGACTCATCGAAGCGTTGCGCTGGTACGTCGCGCAGTACACCGGCCCGGCAGAGCATGTGAATCATCGCCTGCTCCGTCTGGCCCGCAAAGATGACGATCTCACCGGTCCAGTCGAGACCCACATCCGCGGGCTTCAGCACGATCGGCTTGCCCTCGAGTAGACGGTTTAGATTGCCGCGACTCAGACCGAGGCCGAGCACCGGCCGGCCCGCTTCGTTTTTGCCGGTGAACTTAACCACGCCGCACTCCCTTTACAACACAAAGTGAGTTGGGCAATTGTTGGGCAAAATCGTTCAACTTTGCGCCAAAATGCAGTGCGTCAGGCCCCCCGTAGGAGGCCCGCGTACTGGCTAAGTTGTTTGTTTTCAGTAGGAGTGTGGTGGGCGGTCGCGGGCTCGAACCGCGGACCTCCTGCTTGTAAGGCAGGCGCTCTAACCGGCTGAGCTAACCGCCCTCCCTTTACATGACCCATCATAACAGGCGGCCCGAAACTCTCGACACAATGCCGTGTTCCCAGAAGTGGCAAGATGCCCTGGGAATCAAGGGGGACACGACAGTGTATCGTTGCAGCCTGCTGCTTATTTCACTCGTCACGATCGCGGCGGAAGCTCAGATCAGCAGTTTTCAGCACGTCATCGTAATCGTTCAGGAAAACCGCACACCCGACAATTTGTTTCAAGGCCTGTGCTCCTCGCCCGGCCTTTGCAGCACTACGCCTACCGCGTCGCAGTACAACATCCAAACCAAAGACTGGCTCGACAAATCATCGCCCACTGGAGTCACGCAGCCATTAACCGTGGCGCTGGCGAACAAGTATGACCTCGATCATTCGCACCGGGCGTTCATGAGCATGTGCGACACGAACACGCCGCCGGCTGGATCGTGTGGAATGGACGGAGCCGCCGGCATCCACTGCTCCGGCACCTGTCCGAAGCAACCCCAGTACCGCTACGTCGATAACGCGAACGGCATCTTAAATCCTTATCTTGCGCTGGCAACACAATATGGCTGGGCGAATTACATGTTCCAGACCAACCAGGGCCCCAGCTTTCCCGCTCACCAGTTCCTGTTTGGAGGCACTTCCGCGCCAAGCCTGCCCGACGACAAGGCCGGCGTGTTCGCGTCGGAGAACATGTCCGGCACGAGCAAAACCGCCGGCTGCACTGCTCCGGAAGGAACCACCGTTCAGTTGATTCGACCTCCTGGTGTTGAAGATGCGACTGATAAAGTCTATCCCTGCTTCGAGCATCAGACTATGCCGGACGTGATGCCGTCCACATTTACCTGGCGCTACTATGCACCGAGTCCCGGATCAATCTGGACCGCGCCGAATGCCATCCAGCACATCTGCGAATCGAGCGGCATGGGCGGCCAATGCCAGGGACAGGAGTGGAAGAACAACGTCGATCTCAAGCCGGCCGACGTGCTCACCGACATCGCCAACTGCAATCTGCGTTCGGTGAGTTGGGTGATACCGACGGGAGCCAATTCGGATCATGCGCGCGGCAACGACGGCGGTGGCCCGTCGTGGGTAGCGGCGATTGTCAACGCAGTGGGAAACAGCACGGGTTGCGACGGAAATATGGGCTACTGGAAGAACACCGCAATTCTGATCACCTGGGACGATTGGGGCGGCTGGTACGATCATGAGGCGCCCACAATCCTGGCGCAGCCGCAGGGCGACTATCAATACGGATTCCGAGTCCCGCTGATCGCCGTCTCCGCTTACACGCCCAAGGGTTACATCAATAATGTCCGGCACGACTTCGGCAGCATTCTGAGATTTGTCGAGCACAACTTCGGGATACCGCAGGGCGCGCTGACTTTTGCCGATGCACGTGCAACGACGAACCTCGTTGGGTTCTTTGATCTCACGCGCACGCCGCGCGATTTCGTGCCGATCCCAGCTCCGAAGACCGCAACCTTCTTCCTGAACGATAAGCGGAAGGCGACCGATCCCGACGATCAGTAATCGCTTACAGTACTGGACTGGTGTTCCCGAGCATCGCTTCCCGAACGATCTTCACGGGCGGGAAGCCCTGCTTCATGAACTCGTCGTGAAATTCGCGCAGATTGAATTTGTCGCCCTTTGAGGCCTTGTAATCGGCACGCAACTTCAAGATCTCGAGTTTGCCGAGCGTATACACGAGATAAGTCGGATCTGAAGTGCCGCGCTTGGTTTCCTGTTCGGCCGTAGCGCGCACCTGGTATCCCTCGTTCACGAAGAACTCAATCGCCTGATCGTAGGTCATCTTGCCGGTATGCATCTCGATGCCCACGATATATCGGGCGTTCCTCAGAAGCGCGTCCTGTAGCTGGCCGAGGCGTACCTTAGGATCTCCATTTCCGTAGCCTTCGTCCAACATCATCTGTTCGCAGTAATGCGCCCAGCCTTCCGCGTTTGAACCGGCGCCGAGCAACTTGCGAACCTTGGACGGCGCCTGCTGCACCCATAGGAACTGCACGTAATGTCCGGGATAAGCCTCGTGAATCGCGGTGCTGATTACCGTGCCGCGATTGAAATCTTCCATGTGCTCTTCCACTCGTTCCTTCGACCATCCCGGCTCTGGCAGCGTAACGTTAAAGAACGCCTCTTTCGCCACTTTCTCAAACGGTCCGGGAGTATCCATCGACGCGGATGTCAGAGCGCGCATGAATGGGGGCGTCTCCTCGACAATCGGCAAAACCGGCGAGGGAATGTCGATGATCTGGTGCTGGGTCACGAAGTCACGGAGGCCCGCCAGCACATCGCGAAAAGCTTTCAAGAGGCCGTCGGCCGGCGGGTGGTCCTTTTCCTGGTCTGCGAGAATCTGCTGCGGCGTCCGTTTCGGATCGATCTTTGCCGCCACCCGCCGAAACGCCTCCTGGTTCTGCCGCAGGTTTTCGTAGCCGATCTTCAACAGCCGGTCGAGCGGGACGTCGACCATTTCCTCGTATTCGAGCTTCTTGGCATAGTTCTCGGCTCCGATGCGGAAGTCACCGTGCGACCTCGGCAGCAGATCGTTTTTCAGGAATCGCTGGTACTCGCCGAGAGCATCGATCACGGCTTGATTTGAAGCTCGAAAATCGGCCAGCAGGGCCTTGTCCTCGACTTTGTTGAAGGCGAGCGGTACGTCCTTCTGGAAGAAGCTCACGATTCCGGGCAACTGCTGGAGGGCGATCTCGGTGTAAATGCGCGGAGGATTCTTCAGGTTGGCACGCGCCGCGGCAAACACCGCGGGCATGCGCTTCTCACGCGCAATTACAGATTTCAGACGCTCAGCGGGAGGCGCGAAAGTCCGGCTCATGATCACGAAGATGCTGTTGGTGATTCCACTGGAGTACGTGTCCGGGTTGGTTTCCCACTGCCGGATGCGTTCCAGCGCCAACAGGTCGGCGCGACAGTGGTCGAGCACGATATTGCGATCGGCCGAGGCCGGCAGCTTGGCGAACTCCGCCTCCCAACGATGCGCCGCGCGGATGTTCTCCTGAATCGCTGCCGCGGAGTAATCTTCGAGTATTGAGTCGTATTGGTGGAACCCTGCCGCAGTTCCAGCCGTTGGACTGAAATGGAAGTAATACTCGTCAAAGAAACGGTCGAACAGCGGACCCTGCGCGCTCGCGAGCGTCATACCAGCCAGAAGAAGTGAGAAAAGCCGCACCTACCCACGATAGCAAGTGGTTTTGCGGCTCAGATCATAACCGCCGCAAAATGGCTTCCCGCAATCCCGCCGGGTCGAATCCCGCGTGTTTGTAGATCTCTTTCGGGCGTCCGGAGCGCGAAAAGTCGTCCATTCCGAGCACCCGATTCTCATAGTCGGCAGGCAGCAGGAACGGGTAAAGGAAGCCCCGCCAGCCGTTGTGTAGCGTGATGACGTATTGCCGCTCTTCGGGCGACAGAATCGCGTTAGCGCGTTGCGGGCAATGCCGGCGCAGATCTTCGAACAGTTGCGGCGACGTGACGGCGACAATCTTCACGTCGGCGTAATGCTCCAGGTCCGGCAGAATCTCCAGAACGTTCGACATCACCTGGCCGCCACTGATCGCGAGCACGACTTTGCGTTTACCGTTTTCCTGGAACGGCCGGAAGACGTACGCGCCGTGGATGGCTTCAATCGCCGGCGGCACACCATTGCCGCGTTTGAGTACCGGAACGCCGGGCCGGACCGCCGAAAACACGACCGGCTCGCCGCGATGCGCCGCATAGAACAGCATCTCGACGGCTTCATTGGCGTCGAGGGGCTTGTACACCTTGATCCCCGGATAAGCCGTGAATAAAGACATCCAGAACAGCCCGTGATGTGTGGGCCCGTCCTCGCCCGTCTCCGGCCCGTCGTGCGCCGCGAGCATAATGAAGAACGCCTGCGCCTGGGGATTGACCGAATTGTTGATCAATGTCATGCGAACCGCGTTCGCCATCATGGGGGTGAACACGCCATAGGTCGCAAACGCAGTCATGGGGCGGAAACCTCCCGGCAGCGTGTCCTGGGACATCGCGGTCGACATCATCGCCATGTTCTGTTCGGCAATGCCGAAGCGGAATCCGCGGCCCATGGGATTCTCCCGGCTGACGACGCCGTAAACATTCTCGGCCTTTCCCGTGAGTATCGACTTCATGAGGTCGCCCGCGCCGAGATAGAAGAAGCCGGTATGCTTCATCGCCCAGGCAAACCATGCCTCGGTGGCCTTGCGCGTCGGCACGTTATCGCCCTCGCGGAAGACAAGTTCGGGCGGCAGCTCGGCGGGGCGCACCAGCCCGCGATAATCCAGCAGCGGTCGGTCGCCGAACGCGACGGCCATGCGCTCCACCAATTGGTCCTCGGCGGGGAGCTTCTCCGCGGCGACGATGAGGCGCGTGGCAACGTAGTCGCAGTCGGCTTCCGATAGCCCGTCGACGACACATTGAATATCCGCGGCGACATCGCCTTCCTTGCCCGGAACGTCAAAGCCCAGAGCATGCATTGCCTCGACGTATTCGGAATGTGACAGCGGCGTACCGTGTGAGTCGGCCGTGTCTTCCAGCCGTCCGTAGTCTTTGCCCTTGATCGTGTGGCAGACCACAACCGTAGGCGAGCCATTACGGAAACCTTGCTCGGCGAGCCGATAAGCGTAAGCCAGTTCCAAGGGCTTGTGGCCGTCGGCCTCGATAACGTTCCAGCCCGGGGCAATCCAGTGGTTCAGATAAGGGCAGGGAAGCGCTTCGTTGATAGGTCCGTCAATGCCGTAGTGGTTGTAATCGAGGGTCACGATGAGATTGCGCGCCCCGAGGTTGGAGGACAAATTGCGCGCCTCATAGCTCATGCCTTCTTCCGTTTCGGCGTCACCGGCGATGACAAAGGCCTTCGTTGACAACCCGCACGAGCGGTGTAGCGCGGCGAACCCGAGTCCGGCTGAAAAGCCATGGCCGGACGATCCCGTGGATGTGTCGGCGAGTGCGTAATGCGATTCGACGTGTCCGCTGGGTCCGTCGAATGTTCGGAACATCGCGAGCTGTTCCGGGTAAACCACGGCTCGCTCCGCGCCGCGTACCAGGTGCATTCCCTTTCGGCGCAAAACTTCGTAGACGAGAGATATAAGAGCGTGAAATAAAGGAGTGCAATGCCCAGCCGACCAGACCACCCGATCTCTTCCGGGATGCTTCGGATTTGTGGCATCGAAGGCCATGACGCCGCTAAGGAGAAGCGTCAGAACCTGTTCCGTTTTGGACGACGAGCCGCCGGGATGTCCCGACTTCGCGCCATCCACCGCTGCAAAAGCCAGGCCTCGGACTACTTTCGCCAGCGCGGCGATCCGATCTTCATCAATTTCCGGTAATGGCTCTAAATCCAGGCCTCGCAGGTTGAGGTAAACACCTCTTCTGGCCTGGTACTCCAGACGCTCGGGCGCTTCATGGCAGAGCGCGTCGAGTGCGTCTTTCTCGAGAAGGTTAAATCCGGCAGTTAGCGAACGCACAATGACCTCTCATCTGTGAAAGGCCCCCCAACTGTGCGATTTGATTCCATTTTATCGTGTTGGAGCCGCGAAAGGGGGCTTACTTGTTACAGGTTCTTGGAGACGGTGGAGCAGGCGGTTTCGCCGGTGCGTTCCCGGTGAGGTCCAAGGTCAGGCGAAAATCGGAACCGCCTGCACCGCCCTTCCATATTGGACCGCTCGTTTCGCTCGACACAGCTCAAAGCCGTCCGTAAATTGCTGTAAAGAACTCCCGAAACTGTCGTCCATATTCCTTCCGCCCGCTACAATGAAACTTTCCTAAGAAGGAGGAGACCTAGTGAAATCTCTCGCAGCGATCCTGTTCGTCGTGGCTGGGGTGGCGCTCGCGCAGAAAGCCGCGCCGAAGCTGCCGAACATCGCGTTTACGGACACGACGCTCGATAACGGGCTGCGTGTCATCATCTCCGAAGATCATTACGCGCCTGTGTACGCCATCGCCGTCAGCTACAAGGTCGGCTCACGCGATGAGCATCAGGGACGTACCGGATTCGCTCATCTTTTCGAACACATGATGTTCAAAGGTTCCGAAAATGTCGGCACCGGTGAGCTGGATTATCTGATTTATACCAACGGCGGGAATATGAATGGCACTACCAACACCGACCGGACGCTCTATTACGAGGTTCTGCCCAAGAACCAGGTGGACCTCGGCCTGTTCCTCGAAGCCGACCGCATGCATGGCCTGGTCATCACGCAGGACAATCTCGAGAACCAGCGTCAGGCCGTTAAGGAGGAGCGCCGGCTGCGCGTTGACAATCAGCCCTATGGCGAGTCGTCTGAGAAGGTCGAGGAGTTGATCTATGACAACTTCGCCTACCACCATTCTGTAATTGGCTCGATGGACGATCTCGATGCAGCGTCCGTGGACGACGTGAAGCAGTTCTTCAAGACTTACTATGCGCCGAATAATGCGGTCCTGGCGCTGGTTGGCGACCTGGATACAAAGGAAACTCTCGCCAAGGTGAAGAAGTATTTCGGGGCGATACCGCGGCAAACTGCGCCGAAACCGGTGGATCTGACCGAGCCCGCGAAAGATGGCGAGCGCCGCGCAAAGCTTGATGACAAGCTCGCCCGTCTGCCGCGAATCGATATCGCCTATAGGATTCCCGAATCGGGCCAGGCGGATGCACGTGCGCTTGGTATCGCGGCATCCGTTCTCGGAGGCGGGGGTGGCGGACGGTTCGGAGGCGGGGGCGGCGGCAACACGTCACGGCTTTACCAGTTATTAGTCCAGGACAAAGAAATGGCCCTGCAGGTCTTTGCTTCCACCGATCGGCGTGCCGGACCCGGTATGTTCCACATTTCCGCGACGCTGCGTCCGGGCAAGACTCCCGAGGAAGTTGAAGGCCTCATTTTCGAAGAGATCTCCAAGCTGCATGCCGAGCCCGTGACGGCGAAGGAAGTACAGCGAGTGCGTATGAGCCTTCGCCGGGCCGCCGAATCGCGGGTGAGCGTACTGAGCCGGGCCCAGGAACTGGCGGATGCCGCGGCGCTTTACAACGACCCCAACCGCGTGAACAGCGAGCTCGAGAAGCAGCTCGCCGTCACACCGGCGGACATTCAGAAAGCCGTGAAAGCGTATCTTGTGGCTAGCAATCGGGTGGTGGTGGAAACCATGCCCGCGGGCGGATCGCGGCCCCGCCGGCCGCGTGCGAATCAGAACTAAGGAGCGACGCCATGAAGAAATTGATGATTGCCGGCCTGTCCATGATAGCGGTGGGTTTTGCGCAGGATTCGGACGCTCCCAACGGGTCGTTCCGAGGCATGGTGCGCCTGAATCGGGCACCGGTTTCCAACGAAGTTCTGCACGTGAAACTTCCGCGCCCCGTGGAGAAGCAGCTTTCCAACGGGATGCGACTGCTGATTATCGAAAGCAACCGAACGCCTTCAGTTACGCTAACCATATCCATCCCTTCATCGCACCTGCGCGATCCCAAAGACATGCCCGGTTTAGCCGAGGCGACAGCGGCGCTTATGGAGATGGGCACCACGACGCGCTCAGCGCGTCAGATCGCGGACGACCTCGCGGACATCGGCGCATCGCTGAACATCAGCGTCGGAGCCGGCGGTGGCGGAGGCCGCGGCGGGCCGGGTGGTGCTATTCGCGGCGATTCGGGCACCATTACTCTGACCTCGCTCAGTGAGAACTTCGACGCCGCGCTTGCAATTCTCGCCGATGTTCTGCTGCATCCGTCGTTCCCGGCAGCGGAGCTCGACAAGTGGAAGTCGCGGCAAAAAAGCACCATCGAACAGGGCCGTACCTCACCGAATGTGCTGGCGAATGAGCTGCTGTTCAGGACCCTTTATCCGGGCGACGCTCGAAGCGTTACACGTGCGACCCTCGATTCCCTCAATAGGATCACCCGCGAAAGCATCCTCGAGCACTACAAGGCGTATTATGTTCCGTCCGGTGAGCTGGCCGGAATTGCGGGGGAAATCAAGCCGCCCGAGGCCGTCGCTAAACTCGATAAGGCGCTCGGTGCGTGGAAAGGCGGTCCAGTGGCGCGCGTTTCGCTGCCCATCGAACCTCCGGTAGCCGAAAAGAAGGTCTATCTCATTTCCCGGCCAAATTCCGTGCAAACCTATCTGGTGCTGGCCAACCGCGCAATCGACCGCACCAGCCCCGACTACATTGCCTGCATGGTGATGAACCAGGTGCTCGGCTCGGGTCCGGCCGCGCGGCTATTCCGCATTATTCGTGAAGAGAAAGGCTACACCTACGGCATCAGTTCGGGCTTCAGCGCCACGCGCTATCAGCAGCACTTCAGCTCCTCAACCTCGGTTCGCACCGAAGTGACGGAACCGGCATTGACGGATGTGCTGAAGGAGTTTCGTGAAATCCGCGAAACTCCGGTGTCGAAAGATGAACTGGACGGAGCCAAGCGCGCGCTCGTGGCGAATTTTGCGCTGGGGCTGGAGAATCCTACCGGGGTGCTCGCCCGCTGGATGCAGCAACGGGAATACGGCCTGCCGGAGAACTATTGGGATACCTATTCGGAAAAGGTGATGGCCATCACAGCCGATGACGTGCAGCGTGTCGCGAAGAAGTATGTGCCATACGATAACGTGCAGATCGTCGCGGTGGGCGATGGGGCGAAAATCGGCGAACTGCTGAAGAAGTTCGGCCCCGTGGAGACGATCTCTCCGGACACGAACTAAACGGAAGACGGGGGACAAGCAGTTTGGTCCTCCCGTGAGAAAAAACACCTCCCAGTTCTGCATACTGGGCACACTCTGAGCGCTTGCCCTCGGGGAGCCAAATCCTTAAAGTTCCATGCTTTCCCAGCCGATCTTGGATACATCGGCTCAGGGATAATGCGTAGAACCTCGGCAGCTAAAATAGCTTTAAAAGTAATACTCCTTACGATTATTCCGGCGGTATTACATTCCGCTGACGTGGACGGGCGCGTTAGGATCCATGGGATCTCCACGAAGGAGAAGGTGGCGCCCCCGGCCTACCAGTTGCGCGGCCCCGTTGTGGCCCCTGTGAGCGGAAACAACACGGGGACGAGCGAGTATGACAATGTAGTCGTCTACCTCGCCGGCGACAACCTCCCTCCCGGCCAGCCGGTTAAAGTTGAAATCGCGCAGCGCGACCGGCATTTCGAGCCGGAGATGGTGGCCATTCCGCCGGGGTCCACGGTTTCCTTTCCAAATCTCGACCCTATTTTCCACAACGTGTTTTCATTGTCGAAAGTAAAACAATTTGATCTCGGATATTATCCGCAGGGACGCACAAAAGCAGTCGTATTCGAGGGCAGCGGGATCGTGCAGGTTTACTGTCACCTTCATCCCAATATGTATGCCGCTATCGTAGTCGTAGGAAGCAAGTGGTATTCCCAACCTGCCGCGGACGGTACATTTCACTTCAAGAATGTTCCGGCCGGCAAATACCAGCTCATCGCCTGGCACAAGACCTCCGGTCGTTATCAGAGTGCGCTGGAGGTCCCCGCCAACGGATCCGTACCTGTGGATATTGAACTTTCCGTCCACGGCTCCATGCAGGCCCGGAAATGAACCCCGTCGCAGCCGCAGCTCCAGGGCGCCGGCTTTCCAACACCAGTTGGACGCTGACGACGCGAACCTTTATCGGTGCGTTCCTTCCGGTTTGCCTGGTCATTGTGAGCTGCATGTTCGCGTTTCGCGCCGCTTTCCATGCCCGCATAAAAGTTGGCCTGCGCGATTCGCTGCACCGCTCGGAAGCGTTGCTGGATGCCATGGACCTCGACCACTCGCGACGGCTTGCCGCGCTGCTGCCGGTGTTGACCGAAAGCTCCGGGCTGAAAGCCTCCGTCGGACTGCTGCGCGAAGCCTTCTCTGATCCGGCGCTTCGTGGCGAGGCCCGACGCACCATTGAAGACCAGCTTCTCGACTTGCATAACCTCACCGGGCAGGACCTCCTTGCGGTTTCCGGGGCCGACGGACGGATTGTGGCGGCTGTACTGGTGAAAGGCTCGCAGGTGATGCATCCGGCGGCGTTATCACTGTCGTCCGCCGAGCGGTCGCTGCTGGAATTCGAGGGAACGCTCTACGAGTTGCACTCGGTCCCGATCGGCCAGAGCGCCGATCAATTGGGCCGGCTGGCACTCGGAAACGAATTTGACCTGAAAACTCTTCGGATGGCCGGAGAAGCCGTGGTGTTCCATGATGGACGCTTATTGGCCGGCACTCTGCCGAAGGGCCGTCAGGACGAGGTTGCGCGGCAGATCCAGGCTAAATGCCAATCCGCGCCGGAATGTGAAATTGAGCTCGGGGGCGAGCAGTACCTTGCGTTCGCCGGCCTGGGTGGGAATTTCGGCCCCGGTTATAGCTTGTACAGCCTTCAGTCCCTCGACGCTGCCGTGGACGCCATGACGTCCGGTTTCCGCCCGTTTCTCACCGGGATCGCCGCTGCGGCGTTGCTCCTTGCGCTGTGTCTCGCCCTGGTGACTTCCCGTTCCGTTTCGCGCCCCCTGCAAGGCTTCATCGCACGGCTGCGGCGCTGCGAAGAGACCGGTGTGCTTCCCGAGGAGTTCCCCGCCGATTCCACCGCCCAGGAAGTGAATCAGCTCGCCGAAGCGTTCAACCGCGCCAGCCAGGCGGTGCGACGTTCCACCGAAGAAGTGCAGCGGGCGTTATCGGCAGCCGAGGCGGCCAGCCGAGCCAAGAGCGAGTTTCTCGCCAACATGAGCCATGAAATCCGTACGCCGATGAATGGTGTCATCGGCATGATCGGCCTGTTGCTCGAGACCGAACTGTCGCCGGAGCAATACGACTACGCAAGCACCGCGGGCCAATCCGCCGATGCGCTGCTGGTCGTCATCAATGACATCCTGGATTTCTCGAAGATAGCCGCCGGGAAGCTCTCCATCGAGGCTGAACCGTTCGACCTTCGCGCCGTAGCCGAAGAGGTGGCGGGTCTGCTGGCCCCCAAAGCAGAGGAAAAAGGAATCGATTTAGTGGTGCGCTACTCACCAGGTATGCCGTCCCGCTTCCTGGGGGATTCCGGCCGCATCCGGCAGGTGCTGATTAACCTGGTCTCGAACGCCGTCAAGTTCACTTCCAGCGGCCACGTGCTCATTGACGTGGAAGGCGAGGAACTGCGGGAAAACTGGGCGCAGTTCCGGCTCTCGGTCGTGGACACCGGAATCGGCATCGCTGCAGCGAAACTGCGAACCATCTTTGATGAGTTCACCCAGGCAGACGGCTCCACCACACGTCGTTACGGAGGCACCGGCCTGGGACTCGCGATTGCGAAGAACCTGGCGGAGTTGATGGGTGGAGAAATTCACGTGCGCAGCGAGGTTGGTAAGGGCTCCACGTTCTGGTTAACGATGCGCCTGCCTGTCATTACCGGCACGGCGCAGACGGTGCAATTCGATCCCATTCCGCCTCTGCGTGTCCTGATTGTCGACGACAACCAGGTCAATTTGCGCGTGCTGCACGAGCAACTCAGCCACGTCGGGTTGCGGGACGATATTGCCGATTCCGCTGCCGCCGCCATGGCGCTACTCGGTCAGGCACATGCGGCCGCCGATCCTTACAACCTCGTCATTACCGATTACCAGATGCCGGACGTGGATGGTTTGCAATTGGCCCGCGCTATCCGCACGAACCCTAACTTCCGAGACATCACAATCATCATGCTCACTTCGGTGTCGCACTCGGGACGCATGAATCGGGAGGTTGAACCGGTCGTCAATGCTTGCCTGGTGAAGCCGGTCCGCCGCGACGAATTGTTGAAGACTCTGGCCAAGGCGTGGAGGCCCGATCTCGCTGGGATGAAGTCGTGAAACCGGTACGCGGCGCATGTGGAGGGGTACCGCAGGCCTTTGGCCAACCCAAGTGTCTTACCGCCGTTTTGAGCCGGCACTTAGGCAGCCTCAAGGCTGCGTTACCGCCGTTCTCAATGACGACCGCCTGGCGACTGGCAATCGGCATCCTGATACTGGCCTCCGCCACCCGCGCACACGCTCAGGAATTCGAAGTCTCCATGCCGGTCACTCTGACCGCCGAAGCGATCCAAACCCACCGGCTACAAACGGAAGACCGTACCGCGGTGCCTTATTCCGCCGCATTTCGAGCCCTGCTTTACCCCACCCTCAAATTCTCCGAAAACTGGTTCGTCTCCGCAACAATCCAGTTCTCGTCGACACCCTTCTTCTACTACGATGCCTTCTCCGCCGACCGCGCTGTCGAACACCAGATCCTCCAAGCCTTCATCGGGTACAAACACAACACGTCGTTCGGAACTTTCCTGGTGAAAGCAGGCCAGCTCACCACGGCTTTCGGAGCGTTCCCACCCCATTACGATGACGCCGATAATCCTCTCATCGACCAGCCGCTGACCTACCTGCCGCTGCTGCCGTGCCGCGTGACCCGCTGCTCCCCCGACTCTGACGACGAAGGTCTGGCGCCTGCGACCCTTTACGGACTCCCCGGCGTTGAAATCGATGCATCCATCCACCGGCTCGACCTGCGGCTTCAAGTCACCAACAGCTCGCCCACAAATCCCCAGAGTTTGCTGTCGGATAGCCAGCACGTGCAATGGACGGCGGGCGGAGGGTACACATTCACGAATGGTTTTCGCATCGGCATGTCAGGATTCCGAGGACCTTACCTGGAGCGCGGAGTTATAGGGCCGCCGACTGCAAACGGCCTTGGCGTGGATGCGCAGTGGGCGCGGGGACGGGTTAGCGTCACGGGCGAGGTGGCGCGTTTTGTCTTCGTCTCGCCGGTGCGCTCAGGCTATCTCGAAACCAAGCTGACGATCACGCCCCGCCTCTTCGTCGCCGGCCGCGTCAGTTATCTTGCGCCGAGCCTGGCAGCCACGGAGGGAGCCGCAGGCTATCGCATCAACCGCTGGCAACTCCTGAAGGTCGGCTACGAGTGGCTGAAGAATGATGGCGTCCGAGGCACTCGCGACAACGTCCTTGGCGTACAGTTTGTCACGAACATCCAGCACTACTGAGTAGCTCTCGGCGTTCAGCCTTCAGCGCTCAGCTAAACCGCGTTACGCCACCTTTGCCATTCGCTTGTACTCCTGCTCGGATTGCGCCGGAAGCAGAACCCACAAGCTGTAAATGCCAAGCGCTGTGCCAAACGGCATGTCCAGCAGATTGAGGCACCCGAGGACAATGGCCAGCATGCGAGCCCAAGGCTGCCGATCGAGCAAGCCCCAACCCGCCGCAAGTCCGAATCCCGCCCCAATCAGCAGCAGGTATCCGACGCCCTGAAGAATGGCAGGAACGAACTCGGGGACATCGGGTGGAAAGAAATGCACTCCATGGTTTGCGATGGTCAGCAAAACAAACGCCGGAACCAGGCGGAAAGCTGAGAGCGCCAGCCAAAGAATCCCTAACAGGCGAATGTGCCCGGCAATCCGCCCCTTGGTGGGCATCAACGGCGGTGCATTGAATCCCTTTCCGCAGGACGGGCAGAAATTCTGCGATTCCTGTAACTTTGTGCCGCAACGGTCACAATACATAGCGAACCTCCCAGAGGCTTACAAAGAACCAGACGAAGGCGCCGCCTGTTTTGTTCGGTCCAACAACCAGGTTTTCAGGGCTTCGTAGAACTCTTTTTGAACCAGTCGTTCCCTCCACGGAAAGTGACCGCAACGGTCCCACTCCCGGTATTCAAGTTGCCGCAGATACGGACGCAAACTGTCCAGAATCATATGACCCGGATGAGGATCGACCGAGCCATGGAGCATCAAGACCGGGCTGCGAATGGCCGTAAATGCGGCCGGATACACGCCTTCCTGCTGCAAACGCAGCATGTCATGCCAGGTTTCTTCGTTTGCCCGCCTGTCGTACTCGGTCTCGTCTTCCTGTTCCTCGATAGCATCATATGAATACAGTGCACGAAGCTTTTCAGCGCCTGTGGTCACCCTCCGCTCTTCGAGTAGCGCCTTGAACGTCGCGCGCGACTCCATGTCGAATGTTCCGCAGCCAATCAGGACGATCGGCCCCGCAAGGTCTGGATATGCCGCCGCGAATGCCAGCGCGAGCATGGCGCCCCACGACGACCCGACCAGTGCCGGCCGCTCCGGCGCAACACGCGACTGAATCAATTCCCGCAAATCCTCCACATGAGTCGCGACCGTCAGCGGCTCCGCCCCACTGCCACGCTGCAATGGCTCCAGGACGCGAAACAAATCGGACAGCCCGCGTGCGAGCGCTGCCACGTCGCCTATCGCGCCAGGGCCGCCGTGCATCGCGATCACCACCGCTCCCGAATCCCCATACGAACGAACGCGCATAAGCCGTTATCATCGTAGCCAAGGATCAAGGTGAAATGACTAAGGAAGCCATCCTCGCCGCCATCACGGGCATCGGCATTGTGCCGATCATTCGGGCTGATAGCGCCGAAAGCGCCATCCAGGCCATGGAGGCGGTGCATCGCGGCGGCATTCGAACCGCGGAAGTGACGATGACGGTGCCCGGCGCGGTCAAAGCGCTGGAGAAGCTCGCCGACAAATTCGGTGATGACATGATTCTGGGCGCCGGGACCGTGCTCGACCCGGAAACCGCCCGCATCTGCATGCTCGCCGGAGCGCAGTTTCTCGTGACGCCCGCCCTGAAGCGCGAAACTATCGAAATGGCGAAACGCTACTCCGTCCTGATCATGCCCGGCGCTCTGACCCCCACCGAGGTTCTCACCGCGTGGGAGGCTGGCGGCGATGCCATCAAGGTCTTTCCCTGCGGCAATGTGGGCGGCGCCCGCTATATCAAGTCGCTTAAGGCGCCCTTTCCGCACATCGAAATGGTTCCAACCGGCGGCGTGAACCTCGAGACTTGTGGCGATTTTCTGAAAGCCGGCGCCTGCGCCGTGGGGGTCGGAGCAGAGTTGATCGATGTGCCGAACTGCAGGGCAGGGAAGTTCGAGGTATTCGAATCGCGAGCCCGTCAATTCCTCGATGCGGTTGCTCAGGCGAGATGCCAGGAGCAGTAAAATTTCACTTGACAAGACCACGACTAATGACTAAGTTATTAGTCAGAGCGAATGAAGGCACCACGAACAGTTCCGACCGATCTTGAACTCGAAATCCTCAAAGTGATCTGGCAGCGCGGGCAAGCGACCGTTCGCGAAGTTTACAACGACCTCGCCGCGCAGCGTAAAATCGCCTACACCACGGTGTTAACGATGATGGGCATCCTGGAACATAAGGGTCACCTCAAGAAAGAGCGTGGTGAGCGAGCCTACCTCTATCGGCCGGCGCAATCAGAAGTCCAGGTGAAGAAACGCATGGTCAAGGAATTCGTCGACCGTGTTTTCGATGGCTCGACCCAACCGCTCCTGGTACAACTCATCGGAGAGCGGCAAATCAGTGCGGATGAGATTCATGAAATCGACGAACTGCTAAAGAAGCAGCGCCAGAAATAGCCATGCCGACGTTTTTTGCCGCAAACCTGTGGTCATGGATGGAACAAACGTTCCTGATTGCGACTCTTGGCGCTGTTTTGCCGGTGGTGTTGCGCCTGCGGCATCCCCGGACACAGCTCATTTATCATCATGCACTGCTCGTGGTCTGCCTGTTGCTTCCACTCATCGAGCCATGGCGGCATACCATGATCAAGGCCGCGGTACCGGCGACTACACAGAACGTCGTCGTAACACCCGGGCGCAAGAACCAAGCTGCGATAGAAGCGCCGTCTCAAGCGAGGCCTGCGCAGCAGCCTTCCATTTCGCAGGGTCCGAGGCCGGCCGTCTGGGATCGGGTCGAGTGGAGCCCCATCATATTCTGGGGCCTGATGGCCGGAGCCGGCATCCGGCTTTGCTGGTTGCTCGTCGGAGTATGGAAGACCAGGAACCACCGCATCGCCGCGATGCCGTTGTACCCCATACCGGAATCGATCCAGGCGGCCTCCGCCATCACGCATGCCGACGCCCTTTTCTGCGTTTCCGCTGAGGCCACGGGTCCGGTAATGTTGGGCTGGCTTGCACCGGTCGTCTTGTTGCCGGAATCCTTCCTGACGCTGAGCGATGAGGCCCAGTGCGGCATTGCCTGTCATGAACTGGTGCACGTTCGCCGGCACGATTGGTTGATCACGCTGCTCGAGGAGTTCGCGGCGGCCATATTTTGGTTCAACCCCATCGTGTGGTTGCTTCTGGCTCGCACCCGGCTGCTGCGAGAGCAGGTTGTGGACGCCGAAGCCGTTCAACTGACCGAGGCAAAGGACTCGTATATCGAGGCTTTGCTGGCGATCGCCCGCCGTGGTGTGGTCCCGGATCTTGTTATGGCGCCACTCTTCCTGCGCCGCCGCCATCTCACACAGCGCGTGCAGGCCCTCATTAAGGACTATTCCATGTCGCGGGTACGCCTTTTGTGCTCTTACGCTTCCATTGCTCCGATGCTAGCGGTGGCCGGTTGGGTTGCGTTTCTACTATTTCCACTGGTCGGGCCGCCCAGGGTCGAGGCTTACACGCCTCCGCCTCAGACGCGATCCGAGGCCGCTGCGCTCGTGGTTGTACCTCAGCCGTCCGCTCCTTCGCCGCTTGGAGTGCCGCAGCGGCAGCAATCCGAAGTGGCCCCACCCGAGCGGACTGACGAGCCGCGGACCACTCGAGTCGACCCTCACACCGGTGCCGTGGATTCCTTCCCTGTTCCGGCGGATGTCCACGAACCAGTTACCAGTGGTTTCCGCGTTCCGGAAACAGCGGACGAACGGGCCGCGGCTTTGGCGGTGATCGAACGCGCGCTTCAGAACAGTAGAATGCATGTCGCCGAGATGAAAGGGTACAACCTCAAGGTCTCATTCAACGCGGGCGGAAACGTAGCACACACCGGCGCCGGCGAGCTTACCGAGACTTGGTTTTCCGGCCAGAACTGGCGCTGGACGGCGAACCTCGGCAATTTCTCGATCGTGCGGATTGCGTCGCAAGGTCAGGTTGTGGATGAGGCTCACGTCGCAAACATTCCGATGCGCGTGCAGATGTTGCGGGAAGCAATTTTCTGGGCGGCAGGTTTCGGCGTGCCGTCAAACGCCGCACTACGCACCGCTGCGGTGCGGTTGAACGGCAGACCGGCGACCTGCGTGCTTACCTCCCGTATGAATGGCGCTGTCAGCAGCACTCGGTTGTGGGAGGAAGAAGAATCCTGCGTTGATGACGGGACCGGTTTGATGCAGGTTTATTCGTGGGCGCCTGGATCGTATGTGGTTTACGGGTACGGGCGAAATCTGAACTTTCATGGCACCTCCATACCGGATCAGATTGCGGTTTACGTGGGCGGAGTCCTGGCGCTGGACGCGCAAGTGGACATTATGGAAGCGGGCCCAATGGATCCGGGCTTGCTTCGTGTGACCCCGGAGATGCTTGCCGGAAAACCTTCGGTCGTGCTGCAGAAGGGAAGCCGTTTCGCCGTCAATGTTTCCGATGACACGCTGGGCGGTCAGGTTCGGCCTGTGATTGTTCACGCCACGATCACGACCTCGGGCGATGTGACGGATGCGGAGGTGACAGCCGCCTCCGATTCCGCCCTCGTGGGACGCGCCCTGGAGTATGTGAAGACACACAATTTTGGCTTCGCCGGAGTCAACCAGCGCGACGCCTATATCAACATTCGATTTGGCGCCTCCGCGCGCTGAAGAGGGTCTATGTTTAGCAATGGCCGAAACATGATCGCTATCGGTGTGCTGCTTGCGTGTAGCGCCGCAGCGCAGGACAAAACAGCCGAGCACGAGGCACTAGCGGCTTGTGGTCCAGCAGGCGTAAGTTTCCAAGTGAACGGCGACAAATCGCACCATCCAACGCCGGCGCCGGAGAATGGCAAGGCACTTTTGTATTTGACCGGTGATGCCGCATTCGGAGTGGACGGACATTGGGTTGGGGCGAGCACAGGTAAGTCATATTTCACGGTGTCACTGGACCCCGGAGTTCACGAAGTTTGCGCTCGAAAGTCGCATTGGCTGCCCTGGTTTGGAATCATTTATGTCTGGACGAAATCCACAGCGTACTCCGTTCACGAGCTCGATACCAAAGCCGGTGAGACATACTATTTCGGCCCGCAGGGCGGTCTTTCCAACCCCCCGTCGATTACGTCGTTTGAACTGGTCCGCTACAACACGGCCGAGGGGACGCGGATTGTCGCGGCGTCGAGGTTCAGCACGTCACATCCGAAGTAAGGCGGGTGTGCAACCAGCCTGGAAGGGTGACAAAATTCGTTTATGTGATTTGTCGCACTCGTTCGGGATCGCGCGTCAGTAAGGCAGGTTTGCAACCTGCGGCGGGTTTTTAAACCGCCCCAACCTTGAGGTGTAAGCGACCAGCACCGGTTGAAAACCGGTGCGCAGGTTCCCGGGTAACTGTCCACTTCCCGGGAAACTGAGTGACATCGATCTAAGGCGTGCTCCGGGTCAGATTCTGCAAGTCCCTCGAAACATTGGTGCAGCCAAAGGATATGCCTACCGCGTCCGGCTGTTTCGCGTGTCCCTTCTCGGTGAAGTCCAAAGGCGGGCGGAAGAATCGGAAGCTATGTAATACCTGTCTTCCTCCACTTTTGTGGACCGCAGGTCCATGGCGACCGGTTTTCAAACCGCCCAACTGCGACACCCCCTGTAACAATTCAGGCTCCTAAATCAGTCTTTATCTTGAGCGCTGCCGGTTTGCGCTACACCTGTATCGTGTTGAGGGGCCTTGACATGACAGTAATGGGTTTATATAATTCCTCCGGAGAATCGGGGCCGGCTCCAATCCCCGGAACAACTTGTATTCCACGTCGATGACGAGAGCTTTTTCTCGCAGTTGTATCGCGCTCTTTGCCGCGGGGATGGTTTACGGCCAACAGGCCCTGGTAAACCGCTATTGCATTGGATGTCACAACGATAAGCTTCAATCGGGCAGTCTCAGCCTGTCGAAGCTGAACGTCGAACATCCCGAACAGACAGCGGACCTCGCCGAAAAGGCGATCCACATGCTTCACGCTGGGATGATGCCGCCGCCGGGAATTCCGCGTCCCGACGCCGCCACGACGAAAGCATTCATTACGTCGATGGAGAACGCGCTCGACCAGGCATCAGCCGCGAATCCAAACCCGCGCAGTCCCGCGTTACACCGCTTAAACCGCACAGAGTACGCCAATTCCATTCGCGATTTGCTCAGCGTCGTAGTAGATGTTTCCGCGCTCCTGCCGCCGGACGACATGAGCCATGGTTTTGACAACATGGCCGATGCGCTCACCATTTCGCCGGCGTTAATGGAAGGATACATACGGGCTGCCGGACGGATCAGCCGCGAGGCTGTCGGTGATACCGGGGCATTGGCGTTGACGTCGACGTATTCGATCCCACGCGTGGTTTCGCAGACGCGGCACGTCGATGGCACGCCGTTCGGGACGCGTGGTGGAATCTCTGTTGTTCACGATTTTCCAGCCGATGGCGAATACATCTTTAAGCTCGGATTCTATTATTCGCCGACCGGTCCGTTGTTCGGTTTGAATCAGGGCAAGGGTCAGGACATCGAAATCGCAGTAAACGGTGAGCGGGTTGCGCTGTTGGAAATCAATCCCAACATGAAGCTCGCAAACGACGGGATCAAGACACCGCCGATCAAAATCAAGGCTGGTCCGCAGCGAATCTCGGCCTCGTTCCCGACGAAGTTCGATGGCCCGATCGACGACGAGTACCGGATGGTGGAGCAGAGCCTGGTGGATGTCAGCGCAGGCACCGTTCCTGGCATGACCACGCTTCCCCATCTTCACGAGTTGAGCATCACGGGTCCCACCAACATTTCAGGTGTTTCCGACACGCCAAGCCGCCGCAAGATCTTTACCTGCCGTCCACCCGATGATGGCGATGAAGTGCCGTGTGCCAAGAAGATCATTTCGACACTGGCAAAGCAGGCGTACCGGCGTCCGGCCACCGACCGGGATATCGAGGACCTGCTGACGTTCTACCAAGCCGGTAGGAATGGCGGAAATTTCGAGACCGGCATCCGTACCGCGATTCAAGCCATCATTGCGAGCCCGGAGTTTGTGTTTCGTTTCGAGCATAATCCGTCCAACGTAGCGCCCGGAACCAATTATCGGATCAGCGACCTGGAGTTGGCATCGCGGCTCTCGTTTTTCCTGTGGAGCAGCGCCCCTGATGAGCAACTTATCAATGTCGCAAGCCAGGGAAAGCTGAAAGAGCCCGGCGTGTTGGAGAAGCAGGTACGTCGCATGCTCGCCGACGCCCGATCGGAAGCGCTGACCTCGAATTTTGCGGACCAGTGGCTGCATCTTCAGAACTTGAAAGAGTTCAGCCCGGATTTATTCCTCTACCCCGATTTCGACCGAACGCTATCGCAGTCGATGAAACGTGAGACGGAGCTTTTGTTCGACAGCCTGGTGCGAGAAGACCGTAATGTTACTGATCTGCTGACCGCGAACTACACATTTGTGAACGAGCGCCTGGCAAAACACTACGGAATTCCGAACATCCTCGGGAACCGTTTCCGCCGCGTGACTATCACTGATCCAAACCGGTTTGGTCTGCTGGGCCAAGGCAGTTTTCTGACGCTTACGTCGACTGCACTGCGCACCTCTCCGGTGCAGCGCGGCAAGTACGTGATGGAGGTTCTTTTGGGAACGCCTCCGCCGCCGCCTCCCGCCGTTGTGCCGGCGCTGAAAGAGACTGCCGACGTCGGACGGCTGCTCAGCGTTCGCGAACGCATGGAAGAGCACCGCAAGAATCCTACGTGCGCAGCCTGCCACGCCTTGATGGATCCAATCGGCTTCTCCCTGGAGAATTACGATGCGATCGGCGTGTGGCGAACCAACGACGGGGCCTTCAAGGTCGATCCATCGGGCAAGATGTTCGATGGCACCCCGCTCAATGGTCCGTCCAGCCTGCGGCAGGCAATTCTAAACCACAAGGAATCGTACATCAGCACGTTTACAGAGAATCTGCTGGCGTACGGGCTGGGACGCGTGATTGATTATCGCGATATGCCCTTCGTTCGCCAGATTGAACGTGAGGCAGCCAGGAACGACGATCGTTTTTCCACCTTTGTACTCGGTGTTGTCAAGAGCGTGCCGTTTCAGATGAGGCGGTCGGAAGATAGCGAGCCCGCGACTACGGATGTCGCGCTGAATCAATGACGAATTCAGATTTGAAGGAGATCCAGGTCGATGTTCATCACTAAGAAGCACCTTTCCCGGCGCACGGTTCTGCGCGGCATGGGCGCAACCCTGGCACTGCCGTTGTTGGACTCGATGGTTCCGGCCCAGACGCCGGTCGCAAAGACAGCCGCGAATCCCAAGAGCCGGCTGGCTTGCATCGAGATGGTGCACGGCGCCGCGGGCAGCACGGGAGAGGGCTCCGAGAAGCATTATTGGTCGCCGGCGAAGGAAGGCTCCGATTTTGCGATGAGCCAGACGCTGGAGCCGCTCGCTTCCTTGCGTGATCACATCACGATTATCAGCGACACCGACCTGCACCCCGCCACCGCCTGGGCCGCGGCGGAAGAGGGCGCGGACCATTTCCGGTCGAGCGCGGTTTACCTGACCGCAGCTCACCCCAAGATGACGGAAGGTTCCGACTATTACGTCGGGACTTCGATCGACCAGCTTTATGCGCAGCAGTTTGGACAGGACACGCCGCTGCCATCGATCCAGCTTTGCATTGAGGCAGTGGATGCCTCAGGCGCGTGCGATTACGGGTATGCGTGCGTGTACGCGGATACGATCAGTTGGTCGTCGCCAACTACGCCGCTGCCCATGACACTCGATCCGAGAATGGCGTTTGAGAACCTGTTCGGCGATGGCGGTACGCCGGAAGAGCGGCTCACGCGGCAGAAGCTGAATCGCAGCATTCTGGATTGGATTTCGAACGATGTTTCACGCCTGCAGAAGGGTCTGGGAGCTTCGGACCGGCGCCGGCTGAACGCCTACCTCGAAGATGTTCGCGAAATTGAGCGGCGGATTCAGCGGATTGAGAAATACAACGCCAGCGGCGCGGCTCGCGCGCTCCCGGCTGCTCCGCTCGGCGTTCCCGATTCGTACGAAGAGCACTTGAAGTTGATGTTCGACCTACAGGTGCTGGCATTCATGACGGAGACCACGCGCGTTTCGGCCTTTAAAATGAGCCGCGACGTCAGCACGCGCGTTTTTCCGGAGAGCGGAGTGAAAACGCCGTTCCATCCGTGCTCTCATCATGGGGAGAATCCGACGAAGGTGGCGGAGTTTGCCAAACTGAACCGGTATCACGTGAGCCTGCTGCCGTACTTCCTCGAGAAGCTGAAGAACACGCCGGATGGCGACGGCAATCTGCTCGATCATTCGATGATTCTTTACGGCAGTCCGATGGGCGACGGCAACGTTCACAACCATAAACGCGTGCCGGTGTTCCTGGCCGGCCATGCCAACGGAGCCCTGAAGGGTGGCATGCACGTTCGCTGTGCGGATTCGACGCCGATGGCAAACATCCTCTTGACCATGCTGCACAAGCTAGGCGTCAACGTCGAGACTTTTGGCGATAGCACGGGCGTGATCGCGGTTTAGCGCTCTGTTAGGAGGGGATCGGCTATGTTGCGTAAGAGCTTGATCGGCGGGCTGGCATTGACGGCCGTCGCGTTCGCAGCCGTGCTGGACACGCGCCTTTCCGACGCGGCGATGCAGGGTGACAAGGAAAGCGTGCGCGCGTTGCTGAAGCAAAAGGCCGATGTGAATGCCGCGCAGGGCGATGGTTCGACCGCGCTGCACTGGGCTGCTTATCGTGACGACGTTGACATGGTAAAGTTGCTGCTCGCGGCCGGGGCCAATGTCAACGCTGTTACGCGCGAGGGAGCGCTCACACCGTTATTCATGGCTTGCCAGAACGGCGATGCGGCCGTGATCGGCGAACTCCTGAAAGCGGGCGCCCCGGTGAATTCGGCAAAAGCCAACGGAACGACTCCGCTCATGCTGGCGGCAGCTTCGGGAAGCGCCGACGCCGTGAAAGTTCTTCTCGATCACGACGCGGATGTGAAAGCCAAGGAATCGGTTCACGGCCAGACGGCATTAATGTTCGCCGCAGCGTTGAATCGGGCCGCGGTAATCCGACTGTTGATGGCGCATGGCGCGGAACCAAACCTGGCGACCTCGGTCCGGAAACTCGAGCGCGTCCGGTTTGACCAGGACGGTAACGTTGTCGAAGAGAAGCCTGCGGCGGCGGCAAACAAGGGAGCGGCGGGAGCAGCGGAAGCTTCCCCCGAAGCATCAAAGGTTGCTCTGGATACCCTGCAGAAGGATTTGGATGTGTTCGCCAAGTCGATCGGCCTTCAATCGGCGGAGTTGCGAATTGCGAAGGCTAAGTCGCGGGCGGGAGACGTCGCGGCAAGGCCGCCTCGTAAAGTCGGGCCGGACTTCATGGGCGGCATGACTGCGTTGCTGTACGCCGCGCGCGAGGGGCACATGGACGCCGTTAAGTCGCTGGTTGAGACGGGCGCGGATGTCAACGAGGTAAGCGGCGACAAGATCAGTCCGATGGTGATGGCCATCATGAACGGCCATTTCGATATCGGGAAGTATCTGCTCGATCACGGCGCGGACCCGAACCTGGTGAGTATGGCCGGACTGACGGCCTTGTATGCCACCGTCGACGTGCAGTGGGCTCCCAAGGCGTGGTTCCCCCAGCCGAGCACCGATCAGGAGAAGACCACATATCTGGATTTGATGAAGGCTCTGCTGGCCAAGGGTGCAAATCCAAACACGCCCATCAATGAGAAGCTGTGGTTCCGGTCGTTTACGAACGACTACACGTGGGTCGATCCGGCCGGAGCGACGGCGTTCTGGCGCGCGGCGCAATCGAGCGATATCGAGGCTATGAAGCTGCTGGTAGCCCATGGAGCCGATCCAAAGACTCCGACGAAAGCCGGCGATACGCCTCTGCATGCCGCGGCCGGAATCGGCTGGGCGGCCAATTGGAGTGTGAACGCGCCCTATCCGGCTGTGGACGCGGTGAAGTATTGCGTTGAACTCGGCAACGAGGTGAACGCCGTGGATAATCGCGGCTACACGCCGCTCCATGGCGCCGCTTACCTGGGCAACAACGACATGGTGAATTACCTGGTGTCGAAGGGTGCAAAGGTGACGACGAAGAGCAAGGCCGGCGACACCGTCGCGGACATGGCGAATGGCCCCACGCGCTTCGGCCAACCGCATTTGGAGACTGTGGCGCTTCTGGAGAAGCTGGGATCTCCGAATTCGCACAATTGCCGCTCGGATCAATGCGTAGTTGCGGCGCGAGCCCAGATTTATCAATTGACTCCGGCCGATTACGCGCAAAAGGACTCGCTCGATCAACTAGCCGTAGCGATTGGCCTGCAGTCGGCCGAGTATCGCGTCGATGCACCCGTGCGCGGGCAATTTGGCGGACGAGGCGGCGGTCAGAGCGCAGAAGCGGCTCCCGCGACACCGGCAACCAAAGAGGAGCCGGCTCCTCCGGCGAAACCCAAGGGCCCCGGTTTGAAGTAAGCTTTGCGCTTCGCAGTAGCAGTCGTTTTCGCGTCGGCAGCGTACGCGCAGGTTTATCCCAACAATCTTCCAACACGGCACCCGGCGATTGAATACGCCACACGCCCGCTATCCGATCCGGTAGCACTTCTGGCGGAGAAACTCGAACGCGGCAAGACGAATCTCGAATTTCGCGAGGGCGGCTTGGGCTACTTGCCCAGCCTGTTGGAACGACTTGGCGTAAATCCGGACTCGCAGGCGCTGGTTTTTTCGAAGACGAGTTTTCAGGCCGGGAAGATCTCGCCGCGCAATCCTCGGGCAATCTATTTTGGGGATGACGTTGCTGTGGGATGGGTGCGCGGAGGCACGGGATTCGAGTTGGCGGCGCTCGATCCGAAGCAGGGCGTAATCTTCTACACCATGGACATACAGAAAGCGGAGCAGCCGCGTTTGCTGCGGTCGGACGCTTGTCTGCGGTGTCACATTGGGCCGGCCACGCTCGGCGTGCCCGGTGTTTTTATCGGTTCGGTTTATCCCGATGCGAGTGGGGCGCCGCAATCGGCTGGTGCGATTATTACCGACCATCGCACGCCTTTTGCGGATCGCTGGGGCGGCTGGTACGTGAATGCGACCCGGGGAGAGCAGCCCGATCGCGCGAACGCCTTGGCGCTGGATCCGGCGGAGCCGCAGGTGTTGCAGCCTCTCCTTCGACGTTTCGATCCGGCAGGCTACCTGACGCCGACGAGTGACATCGTGGCGTTGATGACCTTTGAACATCAGACCCAGATGACAAATCTCATGACGCGCCTGGGATGGGAAGCGCGGATTGCACAGCATGATAGGAAACGCTTCGATGACGATGTAGAGGGAATCGTCGATTACATGCTGTTTGCCGATGAGGCTCCGCTGAGCGAGCCCGTGGAGGGTGTGTCTACGTTCACGAAGACGTTCCCGGAGCGCGGGCCACGCGATAAAAAGGGACGGTCATTGCGGGATTTCGATTTGCAGAAGCGGTTGTTCCGGTATCCGCTGAGTTACATGATCTACAGCGCGGCTTTCGATGGAATGCCGGACAGCGTTCGTGAGCGGATCTACGGGCGGCTGTACGAGGTACTTAGCGGGAAGGACCAAAGCCGCAAGTTCACCGGTCTTTCGAGCGAAGACCGGCGAGCCATTTTGGAGATTGTGCGCGATACGAAGGTGAATCTGCCCGCTTACTGGCGACGGTAGCAATCAAAGGATATTCCTGTGCTGGAAAAGGTGGCGCAAGCGGTTTTCGCCTGCGCCACCCCGTTTTCATCCAGTTTGTGGACCGGCGGTCCAAATCCTAGGCTTTCATGTCCTTGCCGCTGATCTGAACGTCGAAACCGTCAGGATCTTTGATGTGGAAGCTGTTCTCGGTATCCGGGCGAGGCTTCAGGTCACGCCGTTTCAATTCCTCTTCCACCGCATTCTTATCCCAATGCTCGATGGTGTAGGCTATATGATCGACGCGCGGCGGTGTGATATTAGGGCGCACATTGCGGGGCAGCAAAAAGGTGTCGCCGAACGAGAGGTTCGCCTGATGGCCATTGTCCCCTGAGACCTTCATGCCGAAGAGGTCGACATAAAAGTCACGAGTCTTGGCATAATCGGCGACCTGGTAGGAAATGTGATTCACCGTGACAGCTTTAAAGCCTTTCCCCTCCGTGGCCGCAGTCGCGGCGGCGCCACCCAACGCTGCAACTGCCAGGGTCTGAATTAATTGGCGGCGGCTCATTCTGCCCTCTTCAAAATCGCGCAACAGCTTAGCAATGATATGTTCCATTGGCCTCTCCTCATGGAACGCTACAGCATGCAGATACGATTGTCAAGGAATGGATCGTTACGCGTCGTGATTAAGAAATGCGATTGCGGGCGACGAGCCGCCGATGGAGTTCGGCTTCGAGTGCATGATAGCCGAGATAGATGAAAATGCCGGCGGCGAATGCGAGCAAGAGAGCCGTGGCTTGTCCGCTAACATAAGTCGTCAGCGCGACCGCCAGAAGACCACCCACAACCGTCAGCCCTTCCACAGCGATGCAGGCGGCTAGCGATTTCGTATGCGACGACATGGAGGCGCGAAGGATCGCCCCGAGCGCCAACCCCTCGGGAATTTTGTGTAACGCGATACCGAGGAAAACAGCCACGCGAACGACGTCCGAAGCCTCGCCGGATGCCGCGATTCCCCACCCATCGAGGAAACTATGCAGGCCGCTTGCGATCAGCAGCGGCGGCGCGAAACCATGAAGGTGGGTGGTCCAGGCGGCGTGATCGTGATCGTGAGAGCAGGAGGGACAGATGGGGTAAACGACGCGGTCGATGACGGCCAGGATCGCGGTTCCCAACGTTACCCACAAGATCGCAAGCGGCCAACTCCAGCGCCTTGCGACCTCGGGTACGACCCAGAAGAGAGAGATTGCGATCAGCAGAGCGCCGCTGAGCGCGAGGACCGTTCGGGAGAATTTAGGGGCTTCAGCGAGTCGCGTTCCTGCGAAAACACCAGCAATGGCCAAAGCGTAAACCGTGACTAAAGCCAGTAGAGTCAAAACCCACTGTACCGCGACCACATGTTACAGTCGAAGGTTTATGCGTGTTTCCCGGTGCTGGCTGGCAGTGTGTGCGCTCTCGATCCCCGCGTTCTGCCAGGGCAATTACGAGATACAAGTATACGGGTCCGAGACCGTTGCGCCGCACAACACGATGGTGGAATTGCACAGCAATTTCACGTTCGAAGGTACGAAAACGGTGATCGATGGTCTTTATCCGACCGAGCACCAGGTGCACGAGACCATTGAGATCACCCATGGATTTACGGATTGGTTTGAGACCGGATTCTATATCTTCACGAATGCGCAACAGGGCCTGGGCTGGGACTTCGTCGGGTCTCATATTCGTCCGCGGGTGCGCGCTCCGGCATCGTGGAAGCTGCCGGTAGGCCTGAGCCTGTCGCAGGAAATCGGATGGCAAAAACGGCAGTATTCTGTTGCGACGTGGACGTACGAGCTACGTCCCATCATCGATAAGCAACTCGGCCGTTTGTACCTGTCGTTTAATCCGACCTTCGACCGTGCGTTCAACAGCGTGGAAGCCAAGCGCGGATTTGAGTTTTCGCCGAATTTCAAAGCCGGATGGGACTTTACGAAGAAGGTGAACATGGGGGTCGAGTATTATGGCGCGTACGGGCCAGTGACAGGGTTCGATCCCTTGCGCGATCAACAGCAACAGATCATTCCTGCGATTGATCTGAACCTGTCGCCAAGATGGGAATTCAACGCCGGCCTTGGCGTTGGGGTGACGCAGGGTACGGATCATCTGTTGTTCAAGATGATCATCGGGTACCGTTTCAACATTTGACCAGGCCCGTGGAAGAAGTCTTGGCAGTCTGAATGCCTGCCCCATCTTGGCTCGCAACCTGTTGCGCCATGAATGTGACTTGGGCGGTCTCGCTTGCGCATGCCGCTCTCAATGATTTCTGCCACGGGCTGCAGAGGCGGAGCTCTCACAACCTGCCGCGAATTGCGGTAGGCTGAATCTCATCATCAAATGTCAGATTACGCTGAGCTCGAGATAGCTCTGCGCGCGAAGTCCGCAGCGGGATACCCTCTCGAAATCCGCTATCTTCCATTGGGCAGCGATACGGAAGAACTGATTCCCAAGGACGACCAGGCTTACGCGAAGATTGACCTGGACGAATTGAATCGTCATGCTCTCGACGCGCCAGAATATGGAAAGCTTCTCGCTCGCAGTGTGTTCGCGCATCCGAAAATCGCTGAGGCATTTCGTTCCGCCCGGGAATCTCTGAACGGGCGCTCGCAAGCGGCGCTACGCGTGCGCTTGTATCTGCGGGGCGCGGACGAGTTGCATCGCGTTCACTGGGAGGCCCTCTGCGACAGCCCGGACGGCGAGCCTCTTTTCACCGGGACATCGGTGCTGTTCTCGCGCTATCTGACCAGCGAGCGATGGTATCCGCCGGCGGGAGTAAAAGAACTGAAGGCGCTCATCGTTATAGCGGATCCCCCAGCGGGCGCATTCGATCCTGAGCAATACGATCCCGACAAGGACGAAAACCCTGTCCTCGGTCAAGTCGCCGTCGCTGAAGAGCGCGCACGAGCGGAGGCTGGCTTCCGCAAATCGAAGATTGCCTTCACAACCCTGGCGACCAAACAGCCTGATAGCGCCGGACCAGCGACCTTTGCGAACATACTCGACCACCTGCGCGAAGATATCGACATCCTCTACCTCGTCTGCCATGGTGGACTCAGGCCTGACGGCGTAGCTTGTCTGTTTCTGGAGGACGGACAGAAGGACGCAGCGGAACTGGTGAAAAAAATCGCCACGATCCAGCTGCGGCTCGCGGTTCTGGTCTCATGCCAAAGCGCGGGCGGCGCCGGAACGGGCGCGTCGAGCACTCTGAGCGCTCTCGGCCCGATGCTCGTCGAAGCCGGCGGCGTCCCGGCGGTCGTCGCCATGCAGGGCAAGATCAAAATGGATACGGTTGCCGAGTTCATGCCCGCGTTCTTCAAGGAACTCAAGCGGAGCGGCGGCCAAATCGATCAGGCTATGGGTGCGGCGCGCGACGCCGCCCGCGATGCCGATTGCGCCGACTACTGGATGCCGGTGCTGTTTATGCGCCTGAAGTCGGGCCAACTCTGGTATGTGCCGCGGCTCGTGCCATCCGGCGGCAGGCCGGAGAAGCAGGTTTGGGATCGCCTGAACGAAGCGATCAACAACGATCAATGCACACCGATACTGGGTCCCGGCATGCTGCAGGATCTCATCGGCACATCGCGCGAAATCGCTGCCGCGATGGCTGGCGACCGATTTCCGTTCGCGCCGGTATTCCGCGGCGAACTCCCGGTGGTGGCTCAATACCTTGCTGTTTATCTCGGCCGGGCTCTGTCGGTGAAAGAAGACCTGGCTCGATTGCTGTCGCAGAGACTCTCAATGCCCGGTGGCCCCGATCCGAAGAAGCCCGAGAATTTCGGCGCCATTCTGAGTGCCGCGGCAGCCGCTCAACGCGCGGTGAATGCGTCGGAGCCTCACAGGATTCTGGCGTCAAAGCCATTCAAGATTTACTTAACGGCCAATCCGGACAACCTGATGGAGGACGCACTGGTCGAGGCTGGGCGCCATCCGCGGTCGGACTTCAGCCGCTGGAATACCGATCCGTACCTGAACCTGCGGCAGTACCCGACGATTCGAGAGCGTGAGCCGAATTATGAGCCGACTGCCGACGAACCGCTGGTTTATCATCTGTTCGGCCAGTTGGCGTTACCCGATCCGCTAAGCAACGCGGAGCCTTCCTTTGGGTGTGCCGCCCGGCATGAGGCGGCTCTCGGCTCTATCGCGCTTACCGAGGACGATTATTTTCAATACCTGATGAGCATACGCAGTAAGGGCGCCGCTAAGGACGACGTGCCGGGAGGCGTCACCCGCCGTCTCGTGGAAGATTCGCTGTTATTCCTTGGCTTCGGACTGGAAGATTGGAATTTCCGCGTTCTGCTGCGCAGCATCTTCAGCTTCGAAGGTTCCGCGGCGCGTCAGAATTATGGGCATCCCTGCGTGGCAGCCCAAATTCAACCTTCCGACGATCGGGCCGAACAACCCTCGCAGGTGGCGGGTTATTTCAAGGACTACTTCAGCGCGTCGAAAATCGATATTTTTTGGGGCAATACCGGCGAGTTTGTCCAGGCGTTTGCCGCCAACACTTCGGCGTTTATGTGGAACAAGCCGGCATGAAGACGCCTGCTAATCCTTACGTCGGGCCGGTATCGTTTACGAAAGAGCAAGCGCTCTATGGCCGCGACCGTGAACTCAGCGACCTCATGGATCTGCTGATTGCGGAGCGAATCGTTCTACTCTACTCACCGACGGGCGCGGGAAAAAGTTCGCTGCTGCAAGCCGGCCTCATTCCCGCTATGCAGCGGCGCGGATACAAGGTTCACGATAAGCCTGTCCGCGTCAGCACACCCGGTCCGTCGGAGAATCGGTATTCACGCAGCGTCATGGCTTCGCTGGCACTACCCGACAGGTCGCTTGACGGTACGCTCAGTCAGTACCTCGACAAGGACCCGCAAGGCGAGTTGTTGATCTTCGATCAGTTCGAAGAGATTATCACCGTCGACCCCTTTAATGTCGTCGCTAGACAGCGTTTCTTCGAAGAATTGGGTGAAGCGTTGCGTGCCAGGGGGCGCTGGGCACTGTTTGCGATGCGTGAGGACTACCTGGCCCGTCTCGATCCCTACCGGGCGCATGTCCCGACGCGGTTTTCCAACACCTTTCGGCTCGATTTACTAAGTATCTCAATCAGCTCGGATCTGTTGCGTAATCCCGGAAAGAGCAGGCTGCCTCCCGCGTTGGAGGCAATTCGGAAGCCCGCATTGCATGCCCAACCGCGGGTGGACTTCACAGTGGAAGCCGCTCTGAAACTTGCGGGAAATCTTTGCGGCGTGGACTGCGAAAAAAGCGTGCAGCACGTGGCGGATGCCCTTGCGGGCCACTTCGTCGAGCCCGTCCAGCTTCAGGTCGTCTGCAAAGACCTTTGGGAAAAGCTCGACGACGGCACGACCCAAATCCTCCCGGAGCACATTCAGAACGTCGCAAATATCGATGACGCTCTGGGCTCTTTTTATGCGACCGCTGTACGGGAGGCTGCCGAGAAACTTGCGGAACAGTCCCAGGAACCGTTGGATTTAGCGCGAAAGCGGCAGATCGCGGAGCGCACGATCCGGGACTGGTTTGGCGAAAAACTCATCAACAGCCAGAATCTGCGGGCGCAAGTACAGAAAGGCGACGGCCTCGATTCCGACACCATCGACGACCTCGAAAGGAAGCACCTGGTTCGAACCGAGACGCGCACTGGAACGCTTACGCCATGGGTGGAACTCGCTCACGACCGCTTGAAAGACCCGGTCCGGAAAAACAACGCCGACTGGTATAGCCGCAGCCTGACCACGTTTCAGCGCCGGGCGCTGCAGTGGCATCGCGAGAGTGAGAATAAGTCCGATCTGCTGATCGTGAGCCGCGAGATTCGAAAGGCGCAAGCTGAAACCGGCTACGAAGCTCGTTTCCTCGCCGCGAGCCAGGCTGCCCGCAAAACGCGCCTGTGGAAGATCTGGGGAGGAACGGCGGGAGCCGTGGTTCTTTTCGCGTTGGCCGGGTTCGCGGCGTATAAGGGGCGCGTTGCATCCGAGGAACTGAAAAGCGTCAATCAATTCGTGGCTCAGGGGCAGGTTGTCGAGGCGTTCGCCGCTTCTAAAGATCGCCCCAACGATGCGCTCGCATACCTGGAGCAGGCGTTGAAGCACGATCCTTCGTCGGTTCAGGCGCGCAGTTGGCTTTCCGCGCTGATATTGGCCGAACCGCGCTGGCTTCCGGTGAAGACCGGAGAGCCCTTCACGAAGGACCCGTCCTTAACCGTCGATCACGCTCTGGGAGGCGCCGCACGCATCCTGAACGGCACAAAAGAAAAGGCGGTCGTTCAGGACTTCACTGTCGAGGCAGCCGCGTTTCGAGGTGACCATTTACTCACACAGGCGAAGAATGAAGACGGCGCTACGGTGTGGCAGCAAACCTGGGCCCCCGACACTACGCCTCTCGCGGCGTCGGGAGATATCAGCGCGGTCGCCTTCCGTGACTCGCAGCACCTGGTTGCTGCTTCAGACCAACTCCAGGAATGGGATTTGAGTCAGCAAAAGGCGAGCGCAAAAGTCATCGCGGTTCCGACCTTCACGGAGATTCTTGATCTCAGTGCGGACGGTAACTGGGCGATTCTGCGGCTGGATAACACTCAGGCGCAAGTCATTGGTACTGACGGTAAACTCGGCCGAATCTTCCCGCTCTCTTCCGATATGCTGGCTATTCTTGCGCCGACTGGCCGCTACGTCGCCACTTATGGCCAGGACGGCAAAATTCAGTGCTGGGAGGCGGAGACGGGAAAACCGCTCTCAGCGCTAACGGTCGCCGAACCGGACCTGCAGGGGAAACCCTATTATCCTCAGCTCGCATTCAGTGCCGGGAACAGCAGAGTCGCGGTAGGCAGCCAGCGATGGGTTAACGTCTATTCCGTCGAAAACGGGAAAATCGTCGGCCCCGGCGCCCCGTTCACGAACCAACTGGAAGGTGTCGCCCTCGATCCAAAGGGCGTTATTCTCTCGGTTATCAGCAGTCCGGGGATCCTCCTGCAGTACCGCGTTGGAACAGGTGCGAGAGTGGCTTCTCCGATTGTCGATGGGTCCTTCTTGGTGGATGCCCACTACAGCTCGGACGGTGCCCGATTGCTGACCAGGGCGCGTGTGGGCGCGAGGATCTGGGATCCCTCGACTGGCCTGCCGTTGTCGACGGTTTTGTCGGACACCGATTTGAATGCGGTGGCGTTCAGCCCGGACGGCAAGTTCGTTGCGACGGGGAATAAGGCGGGTGAGGTCCGAGTGCGTCCGGTCTGGATTGAGTCGTCGGGTCAGGCGGAAGATTTGAGCTTACTCGCGGACCTCGCGGGCGCCGCCGGCGGTCAAATCATGACTCCGAATAGCCGGGTCAGGCACAGGAATCAGGCGGATTGGCTTAAAGAAGTCGCCCGCTTGCGCGAGATCGCCGCGAAAGCACCGCCGCATCAGCCGACTGTAGCTTCGTTCCTGCGCCAATATTTCCGGCTCGACGAACACTAGCCTGGCTAAATGTGGAAGGGTGGAGCAGGCTTCCGCCTCTGGATGAAAACCGTCGTAACGCAGCCTTCAGGCTGCCCATATGCCGGCTGAAGCCGGCGGTACTGGCATGGCAGTCCAAGCGCAATTTTCGATCGTGCTTTTCGACTTGAACAAGCAGGTTTTAAACCTGCCTTACATCCGCTGCGTCGGACCCACTTCCGGGGAATCAGTGAAATTGGGATAACGCCGGCGGCACGCAAAAACTATTTGCAGTGTTGAAGCACGCCGTGCTTATCGATCCTGATGCAGACGCGATCGTGCACCAGATAGTCCTTCTGCAGACCCCGGGCGATTTCGTGCCAACTCGAGTCAGCCGAAGACTCGACCGTGAATGGCTCTGCGTCGAAGGATCCCAGAACCCCTTCGTAATCCGATTGACGCTTGCCTTTGGCAGCTTCCACGACCACGTCATCGCGCACCTTAACTTGAACGGCAAATGGCGAATCGTTCATCAGCCGCACCTCGACACGCGACACGCCCGCGGCACGCGCGTTGGTAGCACGGATCGCCTCAGCGTCCTGTTCCTTCTCTCTTGCTTCTTTACTGCTTTGGGCTTTGGACGGTTGCTGGCAGCAAGCCGGCGAAATGAGAACAACGACCGCTATGGCTTGCAAGAAAACACCGGTTGTTTTGCGCATCGCCGGCCGGCCGTCTATTTCCCTTGGCGAAGGCCCGGCTGCGAACTCGAATTCGATTGAGCCTTCTGCTGATCCGCAAGCTCTCGCAGCTCACGTAAATTCAATTGATAGAATACGTCGAACTTCTTCACGGCCCTCTCTTGTCCCTGGTAAGCCACGTTGCACGCGCCGGAGACCACCTTGCCGGGAACCGTTGTCCCACCGACCATTGCACGGCAGAGATAGAGCGCTCCACTATTCTCCGAGCCGGCAGGGAAAGCGCCGGTAAAACCTGGCTTCGGAGCAGCCCAGTTTCCTTGCGCCACGAGCACGTCATACTGCGGTATCAGGACCGCTTGACCACCCCAAGTGATCATGCAGCCATTCTGCTGCACCGAACCCGGATGTATCCCGTTCTGATAGCCGGCGCGACAAACCGCCAGGTTGTTCACCATAGTGGCCCCCGCGGGAAGAGATCCTTGATTTGCGATCCACCTAGCGCCGGCTTGGCCTAAGACTAGGCACGGCGAAAGCGCCCCCAGCAAAAAGGCATTAATCACATGTTTTGGAACGGTAATCATTTCCCCTCCTGGTTCAGCCCCTGATGCTACACCGAACCTTCATTTTTTGCAACAAATCATTCCGCGATCCGATATACTGAGGGATCTCAACGCCAGATTGACAACGGAACTCGGGATGGACGACCCTACCCTCTCGATGAGAGCAGACAATCCGCCGGACGGCGGTCGTCGTTTGCTCGCATTCTGGGGTCCTTTCAAGATTCTTCAAAAAGTCGGTGAAGGTGCGTTTGGCGAGGTTTATCGCGCTTTCGACCCGACGCTGGAGCGCGAGGTCGCTTTAAAACTTCTGCTCGCGCGCGGACCGGATGAGAACGCCGAATACAAGGCCTTGCTGCGCGAAGCCCGCGCACTCGCGCGCGTCCGCCATAACAACGTGGTTTCTGTGTACGGAGCCGCCCGCTACGACGGCCGTCTCGGGTTCTGGAGCGACTTCGTTCGCGGCAACACACTCAGCACGCTGCTCACGAGTCAGGGACCATTTGGACCTCGAGAAACCGTAGAAATCGGGATCGACGTCTGCCGGGCGCTCAGCGCCGTTCACGCCGCCGGACTGTTGCATCGCGATATTAAGGCCGGCAACGTCATGAGGGAGGAGGGGGGCCGAATTCTGCTAATGGATTTTGGCCTGACCCACGATCGCGAAGAGGACCGCGGTTTTGCAGGCACGCCCGCCTACATGGCCCCGGAGCTATTCGGCCAGCCCGCTTCCGCCGCCACGGACATCTACGCCGTTGGGGTGCTGCTGTTTCATCTCCTGACGAATAGTTACCCGGTGGATGGATCGAGCGTGCGAGCCATCCGTGAAGCGCACGCCACAGGCGCTCGCCGGACGCTGTTCGACCTGCGCCCGGACGTGCCCACTCCCGTCGCGCGTGTCGTCGAAACGGCAGCTCACCCCGATCCTTCCAAGCGCTATGCCACCGCCGGCCAAATGATCGCGGCGCTGACAGATTCGATCGGCCTGAAATCCGAAGCGGTAGCCACGAAGAAGCAGTTTCGGCCTTGGATGCTAGCGCCCATCGGGGCCCTGGCGCTACTGCTTGCCATTCCGCAAGTTCGCCGCGCGATCTTACCGGCTACACCTTCGGTTCCGGCGGTGCCCCAGACGCGTGAGATATACTACAACGCCCACGATCTGCTGCAGCACTACTACAAACCGAAGGCGCTCGAAACCGCAATACCGCTGCTGGAAAAGGTGACGGTCCAGGATCCCCAATACCCACCTGCCTGGGCTGACCTGGGCCTGGCGAATCTCAGGCAATTCATGCAACTGCGCGATACGCACTATATCGAACCTGCGCGCAAGGCCATCAACCGTGCGCTCACGCTCAATCCGGAACTCGCGGCGGCGCATGTCACTCTCGGAATGCTTTACACGGAGACCGCGCAGAACGATCTGGCTTCGCAGGAGCTTTCCGATGCCCTAAAGCTCGACAACCTCAACGCCGAAGCCTATTCGGCGCTGGGCGAGTTGTATTATCGCCAAGGGCGAACGAAAGACGCAGAGTCAGCTTATCGGAAGTCCGTCGAGTTAGACCCGCGCAACTGGAGGCTCGCCAATGAATTCGGTATTTACTACTACGGCATGAGCCGGTTCGATCAGGCGGCGGAACAGCTTGGCAATGCTGTCGCGCTGGCGCCGGACAATCCCCGTACCGTGAGCAACCTAGGGATTCTGTATTGGCAACTTGGCCGTCTGGCCGAGGCACAGGCCAAGCTCGAAGACGCCATTCGATTAGACCCTTCCAGCCTCTATTACACAAACCTGGGACGCGTTTTGAACGCCCAGGCGAAGTATCCCTCGGCGAAGAAGGCGTTTGAACAGGCGATTCAGCTCAATCCTTCCAGCTACTTGGCGTGGGGCGGGCTCGCAAAGGCGAGCGCCATGCTGGGAGAGGATCGAGCCGCCGTTCGCGCGGACTACGGGAAGGCCATTACTTTTGCCGAAGATCTTCGCAAAGAACGGAAGAACGATGCCTTCGTACTTGCGGATCTGGGGACCTATTACGCGAGCGTGGGTGACGATAAGAATGCGAACCCTCTCCTCCGGCAGGCCGCGGCACTCGCACCGGAAAACGCTGAAGTGTTAGGTTCCACCGCCGTCGGTTTCGAACTGCTACATGACCGCAACGAAGCGCTGCACTGGCTGAAACAGGCCCTGGCGCACGGACTGTCACGATCCATTGTAGAAAACAACCCGGACCTTTCTGCCCTGCGCGCCGATGCGCGTTATGGGGCGCTTATCAACCTCACAGATCAAAACACACATGGAATGGAGAAACAATGAACACGCCACACGCCACGCCCTTCGCTCCGCCTGCAGGCTTTCTGCCCTCGTTTTACCGCGCCGGAAGCGGATTCTCGCATCCGGTGCCGGGACCCGATGACGGCTGCGACGATGATCCGAAAAAGGGCCATGACGCTCATGACGGACATGACACGCATGACGAAGATGAGTGCGAGCACAAGGAGTCGCACGACAAGGAACATAAGGACTGATCGTGGATTTCGAATGAAGAGCGCGGCTACCGCGGGCCTGCGCTCTTCTCCTTCCTTCGCATGCCGGATCTACCGACTAACACTCCCCAGATGCCGGTCCGCATCGGCGTTGACGCGGAAACCGGCCCGTTCCAGACGGTTTTCGACCGCAAAGCGCTGAACGTGCTGCGCCGTCAGGGGCCGGGCGGCAATATCAATGCCGCGGTCGCCGCGAACAAGGCAACACAGCAAAATGGCGATTACGGTGTCGTTTCCGAAGTAAGCATTGCGAACTTGAGCGAGGCGGGCTGGGCCGTCCTGTTCGGGCCCACAGTGAGTGACGACATCAAACGCGAATTGCAGCCTCTGCTCGATCACCGTCGCGAAAAGGAATACGGCGTCGGCAATGACGAGCGTTTCAAGGTGTTCAACGACTATCAGCCCGGGATGTCGGCTGACGACTGGCTCGATGCGCATGACCATCTCACGATGCAAGTGGTCGACCCGGGCATGGGTGTTCCGTTCTATATTTTGATCGTCGCTTCGCCACAAGAGATTCCGTTCGATTTTCAATACGAGTTGGACGTATGCTGGGGCGTTGGACGGCTCTGGTTCGACCGTGTCGAAGATTTCGGCTGTTATGCTCGCTCCGTGATCGCCTACGAGAAGGGAGCTGTGACGACGTCACGCGAGCTGGCGCTCTTCGGTACCCACCAGGAAGCCGACCCTCCCTCGATTGCCCTCTACAACAACATCTTCGATCCCTGGATTAAGACCAGTTTCGGCCGGGATTGGCGCTTCACTCTGAAAGACCTCACCAGCTCGCTCGGCACAAAGGATCGCTTCGCGGCATTGCTCCGCGGAGACGCCGAGGGCGGAACGCCGGCGCTCCTGTTCACCGGCACGCACGGTCTGGAATGGACCAGGCTCGGCCGTTGGGACCAACCGGACGGCCTGCCGCGAAAGACGCAGGGAGCGCTCATTTGCCAGGACTGGTCAGGCACAACCGCACCCAACCTGGAACAGCAGGTTTTCGCGGCATCCGACATTCCGATGAACGCGAAAATACACGGCATGATTGTGTTTCTGTTTGCATGTTTCGGCGGCGGCTGGCCGGAGTTCAGCAGCTACTTCCAGGACAGCAATGGCACCCCGGAGCGCATCGCCCCGGGTGTGGACATTTCTCAACTTCCCCAGGCTCTGCTCGGCCGCGAAAATGGCGCATTGGCCGTTTTCGGACATGTCGATCGGGTGTGGTCGTATTCCTATACGCGCGATATCCGCACCTACGCACCCCAGACGCAGGGACTTCGAGATATTCTCGGCTGCCTGATGAAGGGCGATCGCCTGGGCAGCGCCACGGAACAGCTCAGCGTTCGGTGGATGGCCACCAAGATTCAATTGGACAAAGGCAGGGATTCACTGCAACGAGGAGACGGCAAATTCACGCCCGCGCAAGTCGCAGACCTTTGGACCATCCACAACGACGCCCGCAATTACATTTTGTACGGGGATCCTGCTGTTCGCATTCGGCAGACAGAAATGCAACCGGTAGCGGTCAACTCTACCGCGACTTAAACAACGCAGGCGCTGCGGATTACCGTATTCAATAGCACCCCCACGCCACACGATCGAGCGCCGCCATGCCGCCCCTCGCCTCCACGGTAACGATCGATGGATTGAAAGTCGGGTGCAGATTGAAAAACAACCCTAGTTCCATCAGCCAGCCGAGCAAACAGATCGGTGGGCCGAACTGCAACCCGACGCAGACGCCACAGCACCCTTGGCAGCCGCCATCTCACGAGGTGCGCGACCCAGACCGGCGACCGCAGATGCAGTCGCGTTGATTGCAAGGCTTCCTTGCGGTTGAAATCGAGCAAGGCAATCGCTGCAAAGAACAAGGTGAAAAGCGCGCCGGCAACTCGTCCTTTCGTAAACATAGCTCGTCTGCTATCAAACGCCCCGTTAATTTGCGATTCTAAGAGGAAAAGATGGAACCAACGGAAGAACTCAAAGAGCATGCCGAACACGCCCGTGAGCCATTCGATAAGCTGGTCGCCGCCACCATGGCCGTAATTGCAGCGGCCCTGGCGGTGGTCTCGGTCTTTGGGCATATCGCGACTACCGAAGAATTGCTGCTCCAGCAAAAGGCATCGGACCAGTGGGCCTTCTACCAGAGCAAGTCCATTCGCCGCTACGAATCGGAGATCGCTCGCGACCTGATGGCCGGGATGAACAACCCCGGAGGGGCGAAAAACTATGCGAGCAACCTGGATCGCTATCAGAAGGAGTCGGATGACATCTCCAGGGAGGCCAGCCAGTTGGAGAAAGAGAGCCATTTCCGGGGCGCCCAGGCGCTGCGTCTTCACGTCGGCGAGATTTTCCTCGAGATCGCGATCGTATTCGCCTCGCTTGCGATTCTGACCAAGCGGCCGCTGTTGTACTGGACGGCGGTGATCAGCGGGTGTGTCGGCGCGGCGACGGCAGCGACTACAATTCTTATCCAAAGCTAATCCTAAAAATGGAATTGCGCTCGTGACCTCCGGGCCGTCTCCGACGTTGTCTTGTTGCGTTTGATCTCGATATAAGCCAAGTATTATCAACCGTTTAACTCGTTAGGCACAATTAAGACGGAAACCATTGATTGCTTAGGGGCAGCAGCCCAGAATGTGAAAAACATTCGCGCCGTAAAGGGTACAGAGGTCGGGGCGCGAAGCTCAGTGGGTCTTTTAACTTGGTGTCTGAAATCAGTTCAAATTGCAAGCGCCGCATTGTAGCGCTGGCTTATCCACAAGTCGTCCTGATGGACGTCGCGGGACCATGCGAGGTCTTCTCGATGGCCAATCACGTTTCACGACGGTGCGGCCGGCCAGATCCATATGCCATCGAGTGTGTCTCGATCAGCCGCACCCTGCGGTTGGAGTCCACCAGCGGGCTGACATTGGCCGCGGAAACCGATCTTTCGGACTGCCGTGGTCACGTCGACACCCTTCTGGTACCTGGAGGCTTCAATCTCGATACCGTCAGCACCGATCCAGAGGTGCTCGATCGGCTTCGTGCCATTGCGGCCCAGGCGCGTCGTGTGGCTTCGGTCTGTACGGGTGCGTTTCTACTCGCCAAAGCAGGTTTGCTGGACGGCCGTTCGGCCACCACCCACTGGGAGGATGTGCAACGCCTCGCTAGTGAATATCCGCTGGTGAGTGTTCACCCGGATCGGATTTATGTAAAGGACGGAAACATCTATACCTCGGCTGGCGTTACCGCCGGAATCGACATGGCGTTGGCCCTGGTGGAAGAGGATCTGGGAAAGGCTCTCGCGATGCGGGTGGCCCGGACCCTGGTAATGTACGTCCATCGCTCCGGCGGACAGAGCCAGATGAGTACGCTGTTGGACGCACAGGCCACCAACCACCAGCCGCTACGGGAGTTGCTGGTGTGGGCCTCCGAGCATCCCAACGAAGATCTATCCGTTGAGAGGATGGCAACGCGGATTCACATGAGTTGCCGGAACTTCTCCAGGACATTTCGGCGGGCGTTGGGGAAGACTCCTGCACGTTTCGTAGAGGGCATGCGTGTCGACACGGCGCGGCGGTTATTGGAAGAAACGGATTTACAGTTAGACGACATCGCCAACGCGTGTGGCCTTGGCAGCTCAAACTCAATGCGGCGATCGTTCGTTCGTGTCCTCGGTGTTTCACCGAGTGAATATCGGGGGAAAATCCGGTAACTCTGGGGTGTAATTCGGATTGCATCCCGACGTAGGGAAAACTGCGTCAAATCGAGCTCCGCTCGTGGCAGCATTCGACGAATGATTGTCCTTTTCCGAAAAAGCGTGACGGGGTTAGTCTGCTATTAAAGGGGCCTGCGCTTGAAGCAAGGCGCTCGCTGTGGAGGAGTTATGAGCACAATCTCAAGGGCGTTATTCAGCGCCCTCATTTTTTCGTCTGTGGTTATGGGCCAGGCGACTGACAGCATCATTGCCGGTTCCGTAAAAGACCCGTCAGGAGCCGCTGTGGTCGGTGTCACGATCACGGCTGTCAATAAACAGACGAATGTCAAATACACCAGCGTGACGAATGCCGCGGGGGACTATCGGCTTAATAACGTACCCGTCGGTCTGTATGATGTTTCCGCAACGGCGCCGGGATTCGCGACCGAAACCGTAGCCAATGTGAAGACCGACCTGAACCATACCATCACTACAAACATCACTCTGCAAGTCAGTGCCGTCACCAGCACAGTCCAAGTGATTGAGTCAGCCGCGGCGATCGATACCAGCACCGCGCAAGTTCAGACCACGTTCGATTCCAAACAGGCGGTTGATCTGCCGGTGGCGGGTATTTCGAAAGTAGTCAATGGCGCGGGAATCTACAATCTCAGCCTGCTGGGGGCCGGCGTGTCCTCGCAGGGCGGCATCGGCCAGGGCACGGGACCCAGCATCGCCGGACAGCGCCCTGAAAACAACAGCTTCAACATTGACGGTGTGTCCAACAACAGCGGCTACAACACCGGTCCCGAGGTCTATGTTTCCAACGAGGCGGTTTCCGAGCTGAATATTCAGCAAAATCAGTTCAACCCCGAATTCGGCGGCGCATCGGGAGGCGTCTTCAACGTGGTTGTGAAGACCGGCACAAACCAGTTGCACGGCTCCATTTATGAGTACCTCCAGAACCGCGATCTCAATGCCGTGGATTACTCCACCGTCATCGGCTCCGGACAGCGGACCAATACGCGTTTCGACAACAACCGGTTGGGCGCCACTGTTGGGGGCCCAATCAAGAAAAACAAACTGTTCTACTTCGGCAACTTCGAGTACAATCCTCTCGGTCAGAGTTCGAACCCGGGGCAACCCGTGGATGCCCCGACCGCGGGAGGTCTGCAGATACTCAACGGCATGCCGGGGGTGAGTAAAACCAATCTGGGTGTATTTGAGAAATATGTACCCGTGGCCGCGGCAACGGATCCATCCAATCCGGTCACGGTGGTAAACGGCGTGAACATACCGATTGGACTGCTGACGTTCGCCTCGCCGAATTACAACAACGCGTACCATGCCATCGCAGCTATCGATTACAACATCAGCGATAAGGACCAGTTGCGCGGGCGGTACATATACGACAAAAGCGTAGGCATCGACTTCAACGCCTCCCTGCCGGTGTTTTATGAACCAAGCCCCGCAACGAACAACATGGTCGCGGTGTCCGAATTTCATAACTTCTCGCCGACCTTAGAGAACGAATTGCGTCTCTCGTATCGCCGCAACAATGCCAATATCTCGGCGGGTAACTTCTCGTTCCCGGGACTCGACGCATTTCCGAATATTTCGCTCGATGACTTAGGCCTGCAGATCGGGCCGGATCCAAACACGCCATCTGGCGCGATTTCCAACACGGCCAGCCTTGTCGACAACCTCAGCAAGACGTGGGGGAAGCATTCCTTCAAGCTGGGATACAGCATCACCGATATCATCCTGACGGGAACCTTCGTTCAACGGGCGCGTGGAGACTACGACTATTCTTCTCTTGGGGAGTTTCTGTTGGACCAGCAGCCGAGCGGGAGCCTATTCGGTACTCCCTCCAGTGGAGAGCGCAGCGTGGGCGCCGCAAACGGTGTTCCATTTGGTTTTCTTCAGCACGCCGCGTATTTTAACGACGATTGGAAAATCCGGCCTAACCTGACGTTGAATCTGGGAATCCGGTACGAGTACGTGACAGTGCCTGTCGGCTCCCGCGCTCAACAGTACAGCTCCATCGCCGATGTCCCCGGAGTTATCAGCTTCGCGGCGCCGCAATCCACCAAAAACGACTGGTCTCCGCGCATTGGATTCGCTTATTCGCCCGGGCACGACGGCAAGTGGTCGATTCGTGGCGGCGTGGCGCGCTCATTCGACAACACCTACATCAACCTGAATCAGAACTCCTCGCCGCTCTATTATCAGACGACCGTAGATGTTAACGATGCGAATCCGGTGAGTAATTTCCTCGCGCATGGAGGCATCAGTGGAGCCCTGCCTCCACAGGCCACAACCGCCCAGGCACGCGCGGCAATCGGATCCTATACATGGGATCAGCATCGGCCTTATGCTCTGGTTGGAAGTATTGGCGTACAGCGGCTGATCGGCAAAGACTACACAATCGAGGCGCGCTATATGTACACCAAAGGCGTCCACCTGTGGAATCAGACACGAACCAATGTTGTTGCTCAAGTGACCCCGACGAATTACATCCCGACGTACTTCACGATGCCGACAGCAGCCCAACTCGCGGGTGACAAACTGACGCTTGGCGCGCTTTCGGCCAAGCTCCCTCCGGGCACGACGGTTGACGAACCCTGGAATGCTCTTGCCGTCTACGGATTCCAGAATGCCCTGGTGGGTTACAACCCCTGGGGGAATTCGCGCTACAACGGCCTGGCGATACAGATGACAAAGCGCTATTCCAAGAACTTCTCGTTCATCTTTGCGTACACTTGGAGCCACAACTTCGACGACTCTACCGCCACCAATAACTCGACAATCTTGTCGCCGCGTCGATCGCAGGATTTCCAGGATCAACGCTCAGAGTGGGCGAGTTCAGCGCTCGACCGGCGTCACCGCTTAACCCTGACCCCGGTTTATGATTTCCGCCCATTCCAGGGTGGCAACTGGATCATGAAGAATCTCGTAGGAAATTGGAATCTTTCGGGGACTTACACTTTCGAGTCGCCCGAATACGTGACCATTCAAGATGGAATCGATGCCAATCTGAACAATGATCCTACAGGCGACCGCGCGATCATCAACCCGGCGGGTGCGGCTAAGGTGGGAAGCGATGTTACGGGCCTTAACTCCGCCGGACAGGCAGTGGACGCGGGTAGTGACAGCATCGTCGCTTATGTCGCGAACAATCCCAATGCTCGCTATGTGGTCGCAGGTTTTGGCGCCCTCGCAAATGGAGGCCGCAACACGTTTCCGCTGGGCCGTACCAACAACATTGATATGGCTCTGATGAAACGAATCAGCGTCACAGAGCGCACCAGCGTCAGTTTCGGGGCACAATTTTTCAACCTGCTGAATCACTCCCAGTTCACAGGCAGTTATCTGTCGGATGTTTCGCCATATGCCACAAATGGGATCAGCCGCAGTTTCCTGGTTCCGAGTGAGGCGACGTTTGGTCAATACAATAATTTCTTTCCGAGTAACTCCCGCCAGGTGCAAATTGTTGCCCGGATTGTCTTTTAACTGATCGGTGCGCAGTGGTTCATTCTCGATAAGGTCCGAAAAGACGGTTTGTGAAGGGTGGAGCAGGCGGAATCGCCTGCTCCACCTTTCCACATCCTCCAAGTCTTCGAGCGATGCGAAGAGTCAGAGGCTGTGTCTCGTGGGTTGATTCCGGCTCACGCAGCTTGCCACTGCTCCTGCTTCAGATTCTCGCGCGGCTTCTTCAGTACCGGTGTCCGGCCTTCGCTCGCCATGACGCGCGATTCTCCAGCGCGGACTTCGTCGAAGGGCTGAAAGATGTTCAATCGCGTCGAAACCTTGTCCCAGGAGGTACGAAATGCCTCCGCCGTTTCTTTCCATGACAGTCGCCGCGGCACATGATGTACAAAAGGAAGAGAAGCCTCCCACAGGGGAATGAACTCAAGGCGCCGTTCGGCGAGGTGCTCGTAACCGGGCGCCGGCAAAGCGGCAGCGAGAGCAAACTGCGGCCGAACCCTTGCGCGCCCGCACGGTCAGTTCCATGCTTTTCTCGTCGGTACCGAAGCGGGCGTGCCGGTAGGCAAACCCCGGAAAGCGATGGCAGCGGTGTTCGCGGTGGGGATCGAACCCACAAGTCCGGCGCGCGGGGCAGGGGAGTGGTGCTCGTGGACATGAGGACTGCCCTCCGTATTCTTAAAAGCAATGACAGGTACCACCCAAATCGTCTATACCGACCGCGCAGAACTGGCCCACTATATCGCCTGGCAAAGTTTGGGAAACGCGCAAGTGTCAACGTTCGCGTGGTTGCGCAAGGTATTCTCCGACGAGCAACTGCGCGAGCGGCAGGCGATCTACGGCGTTCGTCAAAACGAGATTGCCGCGATGCAGCCGGTAAACATTCCGGTGATCCTGATGGAGGAGTAAAATCCGGCGCGTGGGGCGGGGGAGCGGTGGCGACGAGTTCTTTCATACTGCCCATTACAATGCGCATCGAGCACTGTGGAAGATTCTGGTGCGAGCTCCGCCGCCAGCGCACGCGCGGTTTCTCGCGTCTTTCAGGTCTGCTCCTTACAGTTGAAAAGGGATAGCGTTTGAGCGTCGTCGTTGAGACACCCACAATGCGCGAAAGGCCCGTGAATACGGGCTTCGAAGCGTGGCGACAACAAAGCGCCACGCTCATGTACTGCTCAAATGAGTTGTTATGGGCAGTATAGCCGTTTGGTTGGCGGCGTCAAGAGACTCCGACGTGAAGCACAACTATTTGAGAATTTTGTAGTCCTTGTAACCCAAACTCTGTACTGCTGCTTTTAAAGTGGGATGGTCAGCCCTGGATGAACCGCCGCGGCGGTCAACGAGAGTGCTAACCTCCCATCGATCACGACCGGACGGACCGAGTCTTAAAATCCTGACGATTTGTTCCGGCTGCCCCGCAACAGGGACCGTACTGTACTGACCGGGTCGCCCGTCTAGATCAGAAATAGTTAGCCTGAGCAAGAGTTCTTGCATTCTTCTATTCTAAACACCTGTCACCCTTTTGTTTAAAACACAGAGGGCAGACATTGTTGGACCCCGACCACTGATTCACCGAGCGAACCATCGAGGCCCCATGAGTTCTTCTTGAGCAAAGAACACGGCGGAGAACACAAAGAATCGTTGACGTCAGTCAAAAGTGCGGTCTCGGGCCGCGCTGGCGCGATGCACCTCGGAAGCACCTTGTCACAGCAGTCTTGATCTACTGCTCAAAAGAGTTCTTTTGAGCAGAAAGTGTGTAGCTGAGACTAGACAGCGGTTCAACCGAACGATTTCGCTTATAACAGACCCGCGTTTCAGCAGCAGTGTTCTCTTACCCATCGGCAATGCGTGTTGTTGCGGCGAAGGAATCCAGAGGCGTTACCGTTGGGTGGTATTTCACGTCGGTGATTACGCCGCGCGGGTTTATCGATGAACACCGTGTAATTTCTTGCAGCTCGTCAAATTTTGCATCGTAAGGTATATTACGCGAGAGTTGTTTACCAGAATTGCGTACAGAAAACTCTTGACGATAAGAGGGCTAAAACGCTAATCTGGCGTTCGCAAAGGTATGCGAGCTCGCCCATTTATAACTTACATGGAGGCTTATGAGATTCGTGCATCGTTACGCTGAATTCGTTGCGATAATAATGCTTACAGCGGTACTACCATCAACCCAGTCGCTCTACGCACAGGTGCCCAAAACGATCATGGCCCGCTCACTGACGCACGACGGTGACATCGATAGCTTGTCAAGGCGGCCAGAATCCGCGCAATGGGATAATCATCTGCTTGTCGGTTTCGAAAAGAACCACTCGAACGGACCGATCCTTTATACGATCGACGAGAATGGCACGCGTAACGAGATGCTGTTTACATTCGACGATGCTGCCCGTATCGATATTTATGGAATTGCGATGTCGGCAGCGGGCGAGGTCGCTGTTACGGGCGGCGCATTGACCGGGGATTCTCGGGGCACCACATTCATCGCGCGTATCGCAGCGGACCGTAAATCTCAGGTGGTCACACGCATCTGGCCGTATTGCGCCCTGCGCATTACGTTCGCTCCGGACGGGACACTCTGGACGATCGGTCACCTTAAAGATAACGAGAACACGCGTGTGCTCGCGCGCCATGTGCTGCGGCAGTTTGATCCATCTGGAAAGATGCTCAAATCCGTTAACGTGCCTGCACTGGGCTGGCAAACCGCAGAATTGACCTCCTTGCATGCTTCACGAGACCGCATCGGGTGGTTTAATCTTGAGGGCGAGTACATAGAGTTTGGTTTCGATGGCTCGGAAATTGTCCGAGTTCCTACCCCGCCAGGGTCAAGCAGAAACGATATAACTGGCGTCGCCCTTAGTCAGGACAACGATGTTGTAGTGAGCCGATTCGGAGCTGGAAGAGCGGAGTTCGATTATCTTGATCGCAGACAGGTAGTTGGAGGCCGTTCGCCTTGCCGAAGGATTACCGGCCCACGTGGTCGAGTGCTATTGGATTTGACGGCCAGATGTTAATCACAAGCGACGGAGACACCAAGCTCCGGCGATTCATGACGACACGCTGACTATAGAGTAGTTCCAAGAGCCCCGGGCGTCACCAAGCGGTGGCTCCCAGAACGACGGTGCTGTAGCTGTTCGCATCGATCGTGGCAGGTGAGGATGAACCAGTGAAGCCAAGACCAAAACTGCAATTGTGATGCTCGGCGCTGCTCTGACGACCACCACGGTCGGTGTTATGACATATGGGAATGGACCGTCAAAAATCAGCAAGTCTTCCTTTGTATCGATAGACGGGCTTCATCTCCCCTCCGTTTTTGCAGGGTCACTCCCAGATCCCCGCTACGATGTCCACCGGGCAGCGAAACCACCCGTGGCTGTCGGTCGTTGTCAACCGCGGGGTAGATCGGCCAGTTGGATTGACAGAATTACCGGCATCCTGCAGCCGCGCGTGCACGCACAAGGCGGAAGTTGCACCGCAACAGCTTGTTCAGGATCGTATGCCGTCAATAGCACCCCTTCGTGTACTGGCACTGGTTGCGGTAGCTATCAGTATGCGTACAGCGATTACATAATAGGCGATCCGGATTACGGAATCCGTCAAGACGGCAGCACTGCATGCACTGGGCCGTCATGTAATCCAACCTGTAATATAGTCGCGTGCTACAGCGGTCCGGCTCAATGCCTGTTCGATACAGACTGTCCGTCAGGCCAGAAATGCCAAGCAGGTCAGTGTACGCCAACCAGTTGCCCAACGACACCAGACAATTGTACGGAGTTAGGTTTGGTTAACCCCGATCCGTGCGCATATCCGAACAACAGTGGCTGCCCTTCCGGTCAAAGCTTAGGCAATTCCGGATGCTGCGGTGTCACTTGCACTGGTGTTCCACCGGATTGTCCAAATAGTGGTGCGTATTGTGACAGCTCGGGCAATTGGCAATGCGGTCCTGGCTCGCCGATCATTGTCGACGTCACGGGTCAAGGCTTCGAGCTTACAGACGCAGCCCACGGGGTCCATTTTGACTTTTACGGGACGGGCCGGAAGATTCAAGTTGCATGGACGGCGATCGGCTCGGACAATGCATGGCTGGTACTCGATCGCAATGGAAACGGGCGTATAGATAGCGCAAAGGAAATGTTTGGTAACATCACCGCACAGCCAGCTTCCCCCAATCCTAACGGTTTCCTTGCCCTGGCAGAGTTCGATAAACCAGCAAACGGCGGCAACAACGACGGCGTTATTGATAGCAAAGATACAGTGTTCAGCAAGCTACGACTTTGGCAGGACAAGAACCATAATGCCATCTCGGAGCCAAACGAACTCTTCCCATTGTCAACATTAGGTGTGGACTCGATTGACCTTCATTACCAGGAATCCAAGTTCACAGATCTCTATGGCAACCAATTTCGGTTCCGCGCCAAAGTAGAGGACGCGGCTCACGCGCATGTTGGCCGCTGGGCATACGATGTCTTCCTCGTGACCACGGGCCGTTGAGACCATTCTATGGCCCTCTCCTTCGGCGTCCGCGCGTGCAGCATGATTGCAAACCTCGGCCTTTTGCTCCCCGTCCCCTCCGTAGCGGCCGATTCCGCTTGTCAGGCGATCTCCGCACAACAAGTCGCCAAACTGATAACGTACGTGCAAAAGAAATTCAAGGTATCAACAACCACGGCGATCGAACTCACAAGCTCAACAAGCATCGGGTCCTCGTGTTTCCGAAAACTCGAGTTTAGGTCCAAAGATTCGAAGGACACTTTCCGCCTCACGTTGTTCGCCTCACCGGACCTCAGATATTTAGCACGCGATCTGCTGGACACGAGCATCGACCCCATCGAGGAGGAAAAACAGAAACTGCGGGAACTCATGGCTGGACTTGCAAGTGACGTTTCTCCATCGATCGGCTCGAAAATCGCTCCCGTGACGCTCACCGTCTTCTCCGATTTTCAATGTCCGTACTGTGCACATTTGGCCAAGACGCTCAGGTCTGAGGTACTACCGGAGGAAAAAATGAAAGTGCGGCTAGTGTTTCGACATTATCCGCTGCCGTTTCATCCATGGGCACGTGCGGCAGCAGAGGTAAGTGGGTGTGTTGCGGATCAAAGTACGGAGACTTTCTGGACGCTGCATGACTTTATTTTTGAGCACCAGAGTGAGTTCACCCCGAGCAATGTTCGGGAAAAACTGACTAGAGAAGCCACCAAATCCCGTGCCGTCGATGAACAACGGCTTTCCCGCTGTTTGATGGGAAAAGCAATATCGGAGCGGATTGATCGCGACATCGAGTTTGGAACGCATGCCGGCGTGCAAGGCACCCCCACGCTCTTCGTTAATGGCTTTCGGGTCGGTGCTGTGTCCGATCCCGTGCAAATCCGTACCTTGATCCGAGAGCAAAGCGAACGACGCGACAGCGGATCACTCGCACACATTCAATGACTCTTCATTCGTCTGCTCTCTCCAAAGGGTTGCTTCGGCATCGCTGGCCTGGATGTGCGCTGGTCGTGTGATGATTTGAGCCCAAACGCTGCAACAGTACTGCTCAAAATAACCGTACGCGTCAGAGCCGCGATGGGTAGTGCGTGTTTGGCCGATACTTCGTGCGGTAGTCGAGCGGGAATTCTCAGCCGTAATGAGCAGTAGGAAACACATCATTGTGCCGCGCTTTGGCGAGCATGATCGCCTCGCCGTTGCCGAAACCGACATATGGCACATTCACCTCTTCGCGCGGCCAAGTGTGGCGCTCGCGGCTCGTACGAAGGATTCGTTTCCAATGGTTATCCTCCTCACGTTTCTTGAAAGGGATATGCAAGGAGCACGTGCGGGCCGGAAGGACGAACGGTGTTGTGCTCATCGGTTATGAGCGTTCGCACGGACAGCAAGGGCGTAGCGCTTTACCGGCGAGGAATCGCCACCGTCCATTGCACTGGACTTATGGTTGAGGCCCGCGCTGCTCGGACTGGCGCACGGCGTCGGCCGTGCCGCGCCGAACCACCGCAAATTCCTGCTGGATGGATCAGTGGTCCATGACGACAGGCTGATGTCTGCTCCCCTTCCACATTCCTCGTGAGCTACTATCTCAGACCATTGACCGTGAACAACACAGATATGGTCCGGTTGAATGAATACGCATACGACTGCTGATCCTTGGATATGCACGGCGGCGTGATCCCGAGCACGCCGCTCAGATCTGTGGGCGCCAGGTTCTTCCACGGAGCATACCTCCCGGTTTTGATGTTTACCATGAAAAGCTCGCGGGGGATGTTATTCAGTCTTTCTACCAGCAGTGATTTCCCGTCGTCGGACCATCGCAGCGGAATCGCTGAAAATCCGAGATAGACGCTGCTGGCATTACCCCCCGCGACGGGCACGATCGAAATCTTCCCGTTCATGTCGCGGCCGGCAATCCAGCACTCGTCCGGTGAAATCTCGGCATTCGACAAGTACGTGTCTGTTCGGACGGATCGCGGCTTGGCTCCGTTCAAGTCCTGGATAAAAATCGAAGGCTTCCCCGCAGGAAGCGCGCCGCCTACCAAAAGGCGCTTTCCATCCGGGAAAACACGCACCCAGTCATAAGTCAAACCGTTTCCGGAGAGTGAGCGCGTTTCTCCGGAGGATAGCGATACCAGGTTGAGCTGGCTTCTATCTCGGCACCCGGACGTAATCGCAAAGCTGCCGTCGGAAGAAAGCGCCATTGCAGAACCCTCCGACACACGCACTGCGGCTGTTTCTCCGGCGCGGCGGATATACACGGAGTACCGCGGACCTCCGCCCTCTCCGGATTCATCGAAGAGCAGCACTTTCCCGTCGTCCGACAGACCCACGGCGCGAGAGCCATCGAACCAGGAAAGGTCGGATTCAGTGGAGTCCCCGTTGAGCTGGCCGTTCATTCCAATACGCACTTCATCTTGCGACAGCAGAACCTGTCCGGAACTCGAAATGTCGTTGAGCATCAACACCCCTGGCAGTCGCATCACGACTCGCAAATTGCCCGAAAGCCCTACGGCATAAAGTGTTCGATTCAGTCCCGAAGCCGCGGCGGTAAACCAGATTTCGCGGCCTGACGGAGCCCAGGCGAGACCGTCTACGCTCGACCAGGGACCGCATAGCGTGCGTACCTTGCCGTGTTCATCGAGCAGAGCCACGCTCCCGGAGTCGTCGCCGCGCACCGGATGTTCCAAAAAAGCGAGTTGCCGGCTGTCGGGCGAGATGCGCAAGTCAGCCACCCACCCGGCGCTGCGATATAAGACCTTTCCACGTGGATACTCAATCGCCATCGGGTTAAACTGGCCGCGCGCCACTGCCATAGTGCGGCCGTCCGGGGTCCAGTCCACCGACGATATTCCCTGGTCGATTCTTCGAGGCGATCCTCCGTTCATAGGTACTTCCAGCAGCTCGTTCAAGTTGCCGCGCTCTGATGTGATCAGTGCCAGCTCGCCGGATCGTGACACGGATCCGAGGTCGCAGCGGTGGAATTCGAGGCGTCTGGATTCAGGACTGCTGGGATGGGTTATGTAGATCTCACCTTTACCTCGCCGTTCCAGACCCTGATAAATCACTGTTTGGCCGTCGGGGCCAAAGCGGGCCGCCAAAATGGTCATGCGCCGAAAGCTGACCTGGTGGAAGACGGGAAGGGCCGCCGGTTTCTTTAAGGAGAATCCGATGGCGCCGGCGCCAATGGATACAGCCGCAATCGTAAGAAGGATCCAACGCGTGCGCGTCGGCTTGACGGTCTCAAGAACCGCTGGCGGAGGGGTTTCCAACGTGACCGGCGCCGGTGTTTCCTCTATTGCGTTTGCCGGCACTTCGAAATCGTCGGAGACGGGAGCAATGAACCGATACCCCACACGTGCGAGGGTCTCAAGATAGTGAGAGTGCTCGGCCGTATCGCTGAGAGCGAGCCGAAGACGATTTGCGGCCGTGTTCAGCCCACTTTCAAAATCGACGACGGTATCGCCGGGCCAGAGCCGCTTTTGGAGCTCCTCCCGGGTTACGACCTCACCCGGGCTCTCCAGCACGGCACGAAGGAACTCGACCGGCTTGCCGCTGAGCCGGATCTTCAATCCCTGCTTACGTAATTCACCTGTTTGCTTGTTGAACTGATAGGGTCCGAATCGAACGACACCTGGACTGCGAGGTTGTTGCATGCCAATACGTTATTATGACGTCTAACACGGCGATTCATCCCCTTAAAACTTTAACGATTAGCTAACGACCTCTGGACCAGTCAGCAGGTGCTCGCAATCAGCGCCAAGCGCCAAGGATGGCGCCCATAATCGTCAGTGAGGCTGTGAGATAGCCTCCATTGACGATCACGTACGACCAGGGCCGCCGTTCGAAAAGCGAAACCACTCCAATCCCCATGGCCACCCACCCGAAACCGGCCAGGAAACCTGCGGTAGCGCCCCAACTCGTCGTGGTGCTCGGGTTGTTCAAGAACATCGCGAGGTTGATAGCCATAACGAGACTGAGCACGAAACTGATGGCGAAGACCTTTCCGGTAGCTCGCGGTGTGTCCTCAGCCCCGAACCCGTTCGCCTTCTTCCAAAGGCTACCGAGCAGAAGCGGGGAGTACCACAGACCGCCGATCACAAACGCAGCGGCCGCCGCCGCGAGTATTGCCCAGAAATTGAGATTTTGCATGTGATTGCCCCTTTTCTATTTCTTGGGAAGCCCCCATTCCTTCTCCCAGTCGATTGGTCCGGACACAAAACGCTGTCTTAAGGTCTCAAGCAGTTGTACGTTTCCTTGCGCCAGGTAGTTATAGGCCTTATCCCACTCCGGTCCACTTTTCCAACCGGTTTGGATCAAGCGAACGCGTGTCGCATCGCCTTCCACGCTAAACTCGAATCGGGCTGTTGTCCTCTCCGCTCGCACAGTGGGGAAAGCCTCGGGCGCTAAGGCGGCCATTGTGAGCTGCTCTTCCGGTACGAAACTGAGAATGGTCCCACCGCCGGTCTTACCTCCCGGAAAGTGCGCTGTCCATTCGCCGCCTTTTTGCAGTTCGACAACCGCCCCGGGTGTAAGCCATGTACTCAGGCCTTCGCTGGTTGTGAATGCCTGCCAGACTTCCGCCCGACGCGCGGGAACGGTCACCTCGAAGATCAATGCCTTCTCGGGCGTGAGCTGCTTGACCACCTTAACCGGGTTTTGGGCGAATCCAGCCGTCGCGACGGCTAACAGAGTAAGCGTTCGCATGTTTCTCCTCAAACTTGATTGATCGTTCAAGTAAACCTCAGTATGCTAGGAAAGTCAAGAGATTTGTAAATGTCGAAGTCCTCCAGCACCCGCGAGCGGCTCATCGATTCGGCCCGCTATCTGTTCTGGGATCGGGGGTTCGCTGGTACCAGCATGGCCGACCTTCTGACCCATGCCAACGTCAACTCCGGGAGCTTTTATCACTTTTTCGAAAGCAAGGAGGCGCTCTTGCGCGCTGTCCTGGAGATGTATCTTGGCGCGCTTCGTCCGATGGTGGTTGAGCCCGCATTCGCGCAAACCACGGATCCCATAGCCCGCATCTTTGCAATCCTGGCCGGCTATCGCCAGCGCATCATCGACACGGAATGCCGCTATGGCTGCCCGATCGGGCGATTGGCACTGGAGATTGACCCCGAGAATCGTCCCGCCCACCGGTTGATCGCCGAGAATTTCGGCGGCTGGATCGCCGTGGTCCGCGAGTGCCTCGAACAGAGCGCCGCCCGTCTGCCCAGCAACACCGATGTCGATGCGCTTGCCACGTTTGTGCTTGCGGTCATGGAAGGCGGAGTCATGCTATCGAGGTCGGATGGTTCGGTGAATGCCTTCGATCGCGCCGTCGCTCAACTGCATGAGCATTTTCGCCTGCTGCTTGCAACGCCTGAATCGCCGCAGTTAGTCCGTTCACCCAAGCGGGCCCGTTCGAAGAAGGTGGTTTGACTCGATGGCGGCCGCCCCTGGCAGGTTCTGTCAAATTCATGACCGAAAATGACCCGGGACCTTTAACCCGGCTACTCGTCTAGCAGACTAAGGTGGCGTAGGCGGTTTCGCCTGCGCATGCCGCTCTCAAAGACTTCTGCCAGCTCTGCTAGTACTCGTACCCAAATCGATGCCACTTCGCTTGTCTGCTTCACATCTCTGCCTGCCTGGCGTGCTTCTTGCACTTGCTCCAGCGTGGGCTGCCGACTCGGTCTCGGGCCGGTGGGAGGGCACAGTGGAAATACCGGGTCGCTCGGTCGCCATAATCGTCGACCTGGCGAAGGATGACTCGGCCGCCTGGGCCGGATCCGCGACCGTGCCAGGCCTGGGCGTGAAAGGCGCACCGCTCGCCCATCTTACGCTGAAAGATAACGCCCTGGAGTTCACGATCGCAGGGGTCCTCGGCGATCCGGCGGTCAAAGCTCAAATCGCCGGCGACGCCATGACGGGCGAATTCGCCGAGGCGGGAAACACGGCGCCTTTGACGCTCCACAAAACCGGTGTCGCACAAGTCGATTTCCCCCCGAAAAGTACTCGCATTCAGCAGGAGTTCGAGGGCGAATGGACGGCCAAAGTCACATACGGGGGAAATCCTCTGACGCTCCGGCTGGCGCTGAAAAACGAGGCTAAAGCTGCATCCGCGACCCTGATCGCAGTGCGAACCAAGGAAAACCCAATACCCGTGACTCTGGTACGGCAAGAGGGCCGTATCTTGATGCTCGAGGGTGGACCGGTGGCATTGGAGGCATCCTTTGACCGAAGCGCCGGAGAAATTCGGGGGACGGTGCGCATCGGCGGAATCGAGATGCCGATCACTCTTCGTAAGGAGCTTGCCAGATGACCTGCCGTGACCTTCGCATCTGGATCGGTTCGTGGTTTTGCATTACAGCCTGCTTTGGCCAGGCCAGCTTTCATGGAAATCCCGAACATACGGGAGTCTATAGCGGCTCCGGACCGCGGCAGTTTCATAGTGTGAAATGGAGGTTCGCGACGGGCGGCCGCATTGTTTCATCGCCGGCCTACGCCGATGGCGTGATTTACTTTGGCAGCGACGATGGCAAGGTTTATGCAGTGAACGCCGCAACCGGAATGCAGCGCTGGATGTTCACCACGCGCGGACCGGTGGCATCCAGTCCGGCAGTCGCCGCCGGCGTCGTCTACATCGTCAGCTACGACGACCATTTGTATGCTCTCGATGCTGCGAGCGGAGAACTGAAATGGAAATTTGCCACCGCGGGTGAGCGACGGTTCGAAGCCAAGGGCATTCACGGCATGCAGCCTAAGACGCAGACGATACCCGATCCGTACGACGTCTATTTGTCGAGCCCTGCCGTGGCCCAGGGAACAGTGTATTTCGGCAGCAGCGACGGGAATGTCTACGCGGTCGACTCGCGCGAAGGTGAACTGCGCTGGAAGTTTACCACCGGAGACGTCGTTCACGCCTCTCCCGCTTATGCCGGCGGCACGATTTACATCGGCAGTTGGGACAGTTACTTCTACGCCCTCGATGCAAACAACGGCAAGTTGAAGTGGCGCTTTCACGCCGGCGAGGATCCGGAAATTCACAACCAGGTAGGCTTTCAATCCTCTCCCGCGGTTGTGGACGGCGTCGTCTATACGGGTTGCCGTGACTCCATGGTTTACGCTCTCGATGCGGCCACGGGGACCGAGAAGTGGAAGTTCAGCAATGCCGGGAGTTGGGTCAACAGTACGCCGGCCGTGGTAAACGGTAAGGTGATTTTTGCCACGTCAGACAGCAGTCAGTTGCGGATACTAGAGGCCGCCACAGGCAAGTCCCTGATAGACAAGTCGACCAAGGCACCCGTTTTTGGCTCTCCGGCGGTCGCGGACGGCGTCATCTATTTGGGAGTGCTAAACGGAATTTTCGAGGCACGCGATTTGAACACCGGCGAGCTGCTGTGGAGCTTCCGAACTGAGGCATCGCGCAAGAACCGGAATTGGGCGTTGACGGCTGACGGCAAATACAACGGGGCCATGCTGTTTACCTCATCCTGGCGCGAGACGCCGATTGTAGCTCTGACAATGGAGGATGGTGTGGGGCCTTTTTACTCTTCACCTGTCATCGTCGACCGGACCGTTTATATCGGCAGCGGCGATGGGTACTTGTACGCCATTGAGTAGAGTAGGAGCCTGTCTACTTGTCGAACGCAAGCTAAGTGTAAGGGTATTACACAGTCTCTGATTCTTCGCGCCTCGCGAATATCCTGACATTGTGGAAGTATGCACAGGCGAAACCGCCTGTGCCCCCATTTTCCTATCCACTTTTATGGGCCTGGTTTTAGGGGCCAGGGGCTCCTGGTGACATGTTTTGAACGTCCCATTCGCGGAGCGCTACAGTTGTCGGTGACCTATGGCGCGGCGAATGAATCGCAGGAGCTTTCATCGCACCCTGCTGGGAGCGGCTGTAAGCGGCGCAGCATTCGGAGCAGGGCCCGCTGATGACAATGCCCTTCGGCTCTGGTATCGGCAACCGGCTCATGAGTGGACCGAGGCGTTGCCGATCGGCAATGGGCGGCTCGCTGGAATGGTGTTTGGCGACGTCCACCGCGAACATCTCCAACTGAATCAGGACACCATCTGGTCAGGCGAGAAGCGCGACCGGAGCAATCCGCAGGCGCCCAAGGCGATTCCGGAGATCCGGAAATTGCTTCAACAGGGGCACCCGGCCGAAGCGCAGGCGATGGCAAACGACGCGATGATCAGCATTCCTCATGCGCTGCCCGTCTATCAGCCTCTCGGCGACCTCTGGCTCGAGTTTAGCGATGGCGCGGAACCCGTGAACTACCGGCGTGACCTTGACCTGGACTCGGGCATTGCCTCAGTTCGTTACACGATTAACGAAATCCACTATCGGCGCGAGGTATTCGCGTCGGCGCCGGCCCGCTGCATCGTCGTGCACCTGACCGCCGACAGGCCCGGCAGCATTTCCTTCCGCGCTACCGTAAATCGCTCGGCGGATGCAACCACCGAAACCGCGGCTGGGCGGCTCATTCTGATCGGTCAGGCTCTGCCGAAAAAAGCGCCAGGCGAGCGCGACACCGGGGTTCGATTCCGCTGCGAAGTGAAGGCTACCGTGGTCGGGGGACGCTTAGAAAACGCCGGCGACCATCTCAGTGTGACCGCGGCCGACAGCGCCACACTGACGGTCGTCGCCGCCAACGATTATCGGGACCAGGATCTTGCGCGCGCCTGCGATCGCGATCTCGAAGCAGCGTCCGGCGCCTATAACGCGCTTCGGAGCGCGCATGTGGCGGATCACCAACGATTCTTCCGCCGCATGCGGCTCGAACTTCCTGTCGATCCGGCGGTCCGCGCCCTGCCCACCGACGTGCGGCTGCAGCGGGTGAAAGATGGCGCAACCGATGAGGATCTGCTGGCCCTCTATTTCCACTATGGAAGGTATCTGCTGATCGCCAGCAGCCGGCCTGGAAGTATGGCAGCCAACCTACAGGGGAAATGGAATGACAGCCTGACTCCCCCATGGGGCAGCAAATACACCATCAACATCAACACCGAGATGAATTACTGGCCGGCCGAGACCTGCAACCTGTCGGAGCTTCATGAGCCATTATTCGACCTGATCGACGCGGCGCGTGAAAACGGCCGCCGCGTGGCGCGGTTCTATTACGGCGCCGGAGGATTCGTCCTGCACCACAATACCGACCTCTGGGGAGATGCCGTTCCCATCGATAGCGCCCGCTCGGGCGTCTGGCCCATGGGCGCGGCCTGGCTGTCTCTCCATCTCGCCGAACACTACGATTTCACGCGCGACCGCCGATTCCTCGCCGAACGTGCTTACCCGGTCATGAAAGAGGCGACTCAGTTCTTTCTCGATTACCTGGTCCCAGACGGCAAAGGGCATCTGGTGACTGGCCCGTCGCTCTCGCCTGAGAATTCATACCTGCTGCCGTCGGGCGAGAAGGCCGTCCTGTGCATGGGGCCCACCATGGATACCGAGATTCTCCACCAACTTTTCGGGCGAGTGATCGAAACCAGCGAGATCCTAGGGATTGAACCAGAATTCCGGGCCCAAGTGGCAACAGCGCGCGAAAAACTTTCGCCGCTGCGGATCGGCCGCCTCGGCCAGATACAGGAATGGCCGGAAGACTACGAAGAAGCGGACCCAGGGCATCGCCACATGTCCCAGTTGTTCGCTTTGTTTCCAGGTGATCAGATTACACTTCAGAAAACACCGGAACTGGCTCGTGCCGCCCGCGCGACCATCGAGAGGAGGCTGGCCCATGGAGGCGGGCACACCGGCTGGAGCCGCGCTTGGATTATCGCCTTCTGGACCCGTTTGGCCGATGGGGACCAGGCGTATGGAAATCTGGTCGCGCTGCTTCAAAAATCCACTCTGCCAAACCTTTTCGACAATCATCCGCCGTTCCAGATTGACGGCAACTTCGGCGCAACCGCTGCCATTGCGGAAATGCTTCTCCAGAGTCACGGCGGCGAAATTCGGCTTCTCCCGGCGCTCCCAGCGGCCTGGCCCACCGGTAAAGTAACCGGACTACGTGCTCGCGGCGGAGTGGAGGTGGACATAGCCTGGAGCGGCGGCACAATTGCCGGCGCGACTCTGAAAGCCACTTTGGACGGCATGCACAGGCTTCGGCCTGCTCCCGGCTCTCGCATCCGATCCATTCACGACGGCCGCTTGCCGTTGGCTTTGCCGACCACAACCGATTCGACTGTGCAACTCAGCCTCAAGAAGGCGCACGTTTACACTCTCGAATTCGACCGTGTGTGAAGCACGCCGCCTGGTGCGGCTTATTGCTCCACAGAGACTACGGTGACGGACTTAGGCTCGAGTTGCAGAACCAGTTTGCCACCCTGGACCTTCGCTGCAATTGGTTTTGGCGCCACAGTCGTTGGCGCGGCAAAAGAGTTGACGCTATCAACTTTGGGCGCAGTCAGCGTTTCGCCGGCTGCTGATTTCGGGTTAATACCGGACAGGCTTAGCTCGGCTTCTGCGGAATGATCGGGATCGATGTTCGTCAACTCCACCCACAGTTTGCCGGTAGCGTCCTTCGCCGCGATGGCATCGACGCGAGGCAGCGTAATGTCGCCGTGCTTGTAAATGCCGGCGTCAAAAGAAACAGGCACGAAGGTCGCGTTCTGGAACGGTACGTACATTTTGTACACGTGGTAAGTCGGAGTCAGAACCATCTTCTCCTTGTCGGTCACAATCATGGCCTGGAGGACGTTGACCATTTGCGCAATGTTGGCCATGCGCACGCGATCGGCGTGCCGGGCAAAGATATTCAGGTTCAGCGCTGCCAGAATTGCGTCGCGCATGCTGTTTTGTTGAACCAGAAAACCCGGATTCGAGCCCGGCAATGGCGCGTACCATGCGCCCCATTCATCAACCACCAGTGCGACCTTCTTCTGCGGATCGTATTTGTCCATCACGGCCGACTGCTTACTCACCAGGTCCTCCATGTCCAGCGTCGACTTCAGGATCTGGCTGTACTCGGTTTCGCCGAAACCTACGGACGCAAAGGCGGGCGGCCATCGCACCACAGTGTACGAGTGCAGTGAAAGCCCGTTGATGTCCCAACTCCACTCGTGGCTCTGCCACCCCTTCATGATCGTTTCCGTCCAACTAGTGTCGGGTCCGCCCGGTCCGACGGCGATCTTGAGCATCTGATCGTTGTCCTGCTGAGCCGGGTTGAAATCTCTGACAAACCGGCTGTAGATCTTAAGCTGGCTGAGATAGTAGTCAGCCGTCATGTTGCCTCCACAGGCCCAGCTCTCGTTACCGATGCCAAGGAAACCGATCTTCCACGGACCGGGATGACCATTGGCGGCTCGCTCTTTGGCGAGTGTGGTCGGCTGCGCGGTGGTGGCATATTCGAGCCATTCGGCCGCTTCGCGCGGGGTGCCTGAGCCGACGTTGACGGAGATGTACGCCTCGCTGCCGATCTGATCGAGAAAGTCCATGAACTCGTGCGTCCCGAATGTGTTCGGTTCGGTGACGCCGCCCCAGTTGGGATTGAGGCTTACGACTCGCTGCGTCCCGATGCCCTTGCGCCAGTGGTATTCGTCTGCGAAGCAGCCGCCTGGCCAGCGGACATTGGGCACCTTGAGAGCCTTTAGCGCGGCAACCACGTCGTTGCGAAGTCCGCGGGTGTTGGGAATGCTGGAATCTGGACCAACCCAGATGCCTTCGTAAATGCCGTGCCCGAGATGCTCAGCGAACTGGCCGAAGATATTCCGGTCGATTTTGGGGCCGGATCGCGAAACGTCAATCGTGAAATGGACGCTGTCCGCAGCCATGGCAGGCGCGGCCAGCACACCGGCGGTCAGGACACCAATGGCGAACATTATCCGCATGCATTCTTCTCGGTAACATCGTATACCTTCGATGCGGCTCAACGAGTCCAGAGCAGATATATGGGGCCGGCTTCGGCGGCAAGTTCAACGCGGACCCGATGGGAGGGGCGGTCCTTCGTTCTGATCGGTTCTCCGAAAAGGTCCCTGACAGAGACGAGGTTCTGTTTTGAGAATTCGACCGTTTGACGATCTTCGGTCCAGACAACGAGTAATGTTTCCGCTGCTCCCTCCCAGCGCATGGCATGAGTTCCGGATGGCGTTTCCTCAAGCAGGCCGATGCATTTGCGATCCTTCGTCATAGCGATAAGATTGCGTATCGCTTGCATGGCCGGCTTTGCGGCGCCTGTCGAGTCGAGCAGACCGTAGTTTTGCTCGGGGTTGGACGCGTCGGACCCGTCGTCGCGGAGGTCGTACCAGACCGCCAACCGAAAACCCACGGACTGTATCGTCAGCAGCTCGCGGACAGCCAGCGAGGCCTGGCTCATGCGCCCAATGCTCGTCGACGAGTATCCCGATTCCGTGTCCCAGATTTCAATGCGATCTCCTAGAGCCGAAGACGCCCATTCCCGTGATAGTTGCAGTGCAGGGACGATATTCTCGGGCGCCTTGGGATAGGGGTGGATTCCGATGGCGGCCAGGCCGGCCGCACTCGCCGGATCGAGAACACGGCTCAGGAAGGGCAGGTCGAATCGGGAGACGCCTCCACTAGTGATGCTCGCTGTAGGGTCGGCGCGGTGGATGGCGGCGACGGATTCGCGAAGCAGGGCACCATATTCGGCTGGGTTGGGCTCGGGGTCCCAAAATTGAATCGTGTCCGGCTCGTTCCAGATTTCGTAGCGTACATTGCGGCCTTTGAAGTGTGCGCCGGCGGCTTCGGCGAAGCGCCCGAATGCGGCTATATCGTCGGGGGTTCGTGGTACGTTGCCACCGTGGTCCGGGTGACCGTAATCGAGAATCCAAAGCACTCCCATCCCGCGAGCGTCCAGCGCTCGCAATAAGGCATCGTAGGCGAAGAATCGAAAGCCGCCGCGTCTTTCGACGTTTCTCCAAAGCAGGTCAGCACGGACAAATGTGAATCCGGCCGCGCGAGCGGCGTCGAGAGAGGCATTGTCCCGGAGGCGATGAATATTTACGCCGAGCCGAAACTGGGGCTCGGGCACGGCAGGTGGTGGTGCGGCCGGAGCCGCGGGATCGATCAGGAAGGACGGATCGGAGTCCAGGAGCCGGATGTCGTCGAAAGCGACGGTGCCGTGCACAGGCCCGGCGATTCGAGGCTGTACCAGAATTTGCAGTTCAGAAAGATGTTGCGACTTGCCAGTGAGCGGAAGGACGGCATATTGCCAGTCGTTGGCATTGGGGTGCTCGATCGTGGCGGCGATGGGCATCCGCTGCGACTCGCCGGACATGGATTTGGTGACGATTGCGGCTTCCACTTCCGGGGGAACACGAATCCACAGGGAAATGGCGGGATGGTGGAACTTCGGGAGCCGCGCGGTGGGGCGCCAGATAGCGGCCGCGGCGCCGCGGTAGGTGAGCACGGCTCCCTGGTTGTGACGGCCAGGCCCGACGGTGAGTTCTCCCGCCTCGGAATGCCAGTTTTGGAGGGCGTTCGGGGCGTCAAACCCGGCGATAGTGTATGAGGTTTGATCGGCGCTCGCGTATGCGGACACAAGGAAAGCAAGTGTGACCGTGCCCCCGAGCAACCTCATGTTATTCAAACGCTAACACGGCTCAGACTAGCGCCCGTGGCAGAAGTCTTTGAGAGCGGCATGTGCAGGCGAAACCGCCTGCGCCGGCTTTATGGCTCAACAGGTTGCGAGCCAAGGTAGGGCAGGCCTTCAGCCTGCCCGACTTCTGCCACGGACTATGAGCGAAGCCATTTCCAAACACGCGGAAAAAGATTCGCGAATCGTGATGCCGTTCGGACTGGGCCGAAGACGCACGCGCTCCTGTGCAATCGTGCCGCGCGGCCTGCGCGAATTTCCATAACTTCTTCATGACTATCCCATGACTTATTCACGTGAGATTCTGCACAATCAAATCAGGATGAATGCAAGCCATATCGCCCCGTTGCTCTTGATGGCGCTGGCCGTCTCCGGCGTGCTTTACATGAGAGTCCGTTTTCCGAGCCCATCCACCACCGAGGAAATAGGCGCCCGCGTCGTAACCGTCGTTCTATTTGTGTTCCTGTCCGCGGCGTTCCTGATGCCGCGCTGACGCCAAGCGCCAGTACACGCAATACTGCGTAAAATACCCCCGCCCGATCCCGCACCCGAGTTGTAATGCAAGCCTCAGCTTGCGTTTCCGCATGGCAGCCCACATGCCACCAACAGGCAACAGAGGCTCTATGCCCAACGGTTCTCGACGAAGTTTCCTGGCCGGGGCGACCGCCGGAGCAATAACCGGCGCCCCGGCCCTTCGCGCTGCCGAATCCCCTAAGCCCTCTGCCCCCAAGGCCATTCCAACCGTCAAATTCGGCAAGGCCGATATCACCCGCCTGATTCTCGGCGGAAATCCGATCGACGGCTACAGCCACTCGGTCCAGAAAATCAGCGACCTGATGCGTGAATACTTCACCGTCGCTCGCACCACCGACCTGATCCTGCACGCTGAAGAAGAAGGAATCACGACCTTCGAGAGTCACTATTCGCCTAAGGTCGGCGCGGCCATGAACGCCGCCCGTAACCGCGGCTCGAAAATGCAGTGGATCTGTCTGACGCATGCTGGAGAGGACGCCGCGCTGAAGAACATCCTGGCGCTGAATCCCATCGGAATTGCGCACCACGGCAATCGCACGGACGAATACATTCAACAGGGCAAACCCGAAATCGTCCATGATTTCGTCAAGAAGGTCCACGATCTCGGATTGTTTGCGGGCATCTCCACACACTGCCCGAAACATGTCGCTCTGATCGAAGACTCCGGCTGGGAGAACGACTTCTACATGACGTGCCTGTACTATCTGACGCGAACTCCCGGCGAGTTGAAGCTGATTTATGGCGATACGCTGGTTAACGCGCGCGAAGAGCCGTTCATCAAGGGCGACCCGGAGCGCATGACGAAGCAGATCCGCGCTGCAAAGAAGCCCTGCCTCGCGTTCAAGCTCCTCGCCGCTGGACGCAACTGCATGACCACGCAAAACATCGAGGACTGCTTCCAGTTCGCCTACGCCAACATCAAGCCGATCGACGCCGCCATCGTCGGAATGTACCCCGTCCTGTGGGACGAAGTGCGCATTGATGCCGACCTCGGCCGTAAATACGCCGGATGAAGCGGCGAACATTCTTCACGGCCGGCGTGGCCCTGACAGCATCCGCTTGCGGACGACCGTTCTTCACCGCCCAGGAAACGAGAACGCTGGAAGCCCTCTGCGCGGCGATCATCCCCGATGACCAGGACCCCGGAGCCATCCGCGGCGGAGTCGTAAACTACATTGCCACCCAGCTTCGCGGCCTCTACCGCCCCTTGCGCAAAACCTATCGCGAAGGGCTGGCCGCCTTCGCCGCCGAAGGTTTCGCCAACCTGTCCTCCAATGATCAAGTCAAATTCCTCACGCGCATCGATCAAAAACCACACCTGAAGCCCTTCTTCGATCTCCTCGTCGCCCACACCATGCAGGGCTTCTACGGGGACCCGCGCCACGGCGGCAATCGCGATCGCGTGAGTTGGAAAATGCTCGGCATCCCGTACCCGCCGCTCCGAGGGCGCCAGAAGGATGTCGGATGAGCCAAGGTGGGACCAGCTTCAGCCGGTCATCCAAAGTCAACGCCATTGTTATCGGCGCGGGGGCCGGCGGCGGCATCGTAGCCAAAGAGCTCGCCGAAGCCGGCCTTACGGTCCTTCTCCTCGAACGCGGCCAATGGTACACCGCCTTCGACTGCCGCAAGGACGATCTGCGCAACCAGCGCACAACAGTTCTGGGAAACGCCTTCGGCCCTGACGACGCCCGCAATCCCCGCGTCATCATCGACGGCCAGAACCGAGTTAGCATCCGGCCGCCCAGTCACCCGGCCTATCAAAACAATGCCGCATGCGTTGGCGGTGGAACCTTCAGTTACGGCGCCCAAGCCTGGCGCTACATGGAAAACGATTTCCGCATGCGGTCAGTCTACGGCTCCGTCCGAGGCAGCACGCTCGAAGACTGGCCCATCAGCTACAACGACCTCGAACCCTACTATGAAAAAGCCGAGTGGGAAATCGGCGTCTCGGGTGACGATTCCGCCAACCCGTTCAAAGCTCCGCGCCGCAAGCCGCTGCCGATGCCGCCGCTCCCGCCCACCCGCGAACACGAGCTCCTTGAAGCCGCCGCCAAACGTCTCGGCCTGCATCCGTTCCACATTCCGATGCTGCGCAACAGTGTTCCCTACAACGGCCGCGGCGCCTGCATGCGCTGCCGCTGGTGTGTCGGGTTTGCCTGCGAGGTCGACGCGAAATGTGGAACTCACAACACCGTTATCCCGAGAGCGCTCGCCACGAAGAACTGCGAGCTGCGCACAGGCTGCATGGTGAAGCGCATTGTGACGAACGATCGCGGCCGCGCCACCGGGGTCGAATATTTCGACGCCGATGACAAACTCCGCTTTCAGGAAGCCGACCTCGTGGTAGTCTCCGCCGCCGCCATCGAATCCGCACGCCTGCTTTTAAACTCCAGTTCGAAGCTGTTCCCCAACGGTCTGGGAAACCGCTACGACTGGGTCGGCCGCAACCTGCAAGGCCACACCTACACCGGAGCTTTTGGACTGATGCCGGAAGACGTCTACGACGACCTCGGGCCAGGCGCCAGCATCGCCATCAGCGACTACAACCATGGCAATCCCGGCCTAACCGGCGGGGCAATGCTGGCCAACGAGTTCATCCGCCTCCCCTATCAGTTCGCCGGCATGCTTCCGTCCGATGTTCCGCGTTGGGGGAAAGCGCACAAGGACTTCATGCGCGCCGCCTATCGCCGCGCCGTCATCGTGCAAGGTCCTACACAGGAGATGCCGCTGTTTGACTCGCGAATCCAGGTCGATCCTGTCGTGAAAGATCACTGGGGCATCCCGGTTGCGCGTCTCTCTGGCACGCGCCATCCGCACACGCTCGAGGTCAGCGCCGCAATGGCCGGGAAAGCCGAAGCCTGGCTCAAAGAAACGGGCGCCCTAAAGACCTGGAAAAGGCTCTCGGGTCCTGGTCTCAGCGCCGGCCAACACCAGGCCGGAACCTGCCGCATGGGTGACGACCCCAAGACTTCTGTCGTCAACCGCTACTGCCAACTCCACGACGTCGACAACATCTTCGTGATCGACGGAAGCGTTCACGTCACCAATGGTGGCTTCAACCCCGCGCTGACTATCATGGCCGTCGCTTACTATGCCTCCGATCACCTGGTGAAGCGCTGGAAAGGAACCCGCTACCTGTGATCCGCTGGCTCATCGCCGTGGTCATGGGTCTGGCGCTTCTCGCCTTCGCGCCGGCGCTCTACTATCGTGCGTCAAACGGAGCCGGTTGCGCCTCGAGTTGCCACGAGATCACCGACGCCTACAACCAGTGGCGCAACTCCACGCACCGGAACATCCCCTGCTGCGCCTGTCACGAGAACGAAGAACTCGCCAATGCCCGACGCCTGGTACTGCACGCCCGCGACGACGTTCCCGAGCAGATCCGCATCAAGGGAATCGACGTAGCCGCGATGGCAGAGCGCTGCCGCAACTGTCATCGCCAGGAATTCGCCGAGTGGCAGGCCGGCCCTCACGGCTCAAACTTCGCCGCCATCTTCCTCGACCAGAAACACAATCGCGAAACCAAGCCACGCGACGACTGCTTCCGCTGTCACGGCAGCTACTACGAAGGCGGCATCCAACAGCTCATGTCCGAGATCGGCGCGAAACAATGGGCCACCCAGCCCGCCATGCCCTGTTTCGCCTGCCACCAGGTTCATCGCCGCGGAGAACCACTTGGTAACGCGCGCTTTAGCCGGTCTCATGGCCTGAAAGGCGGCGGTTCTGCACACGAAGAGCTACAGCGTCCCTCCATCGCGTTCTTCGATCGCCGCGGCATGTCCCACATTCCCCTTGCCGATCTCCCGATGCCCGCCATGCTCGACGGCGCCAGAGCGGTTCGCATAAGCCCGGACCAGCGCCAGGCTCTCTGCTACCAATGCCACGCCCCGCTCGCCACCCGCCAGGTCGGCTCAGGTGACGACCGCACCGGCATGGGAGTCCACGAAGGCATTAGCTGCCTGGCCTGTCACGAAAAGCACGGCCAGCGAACCCGAGCCTCCTGCGCCACCTGCCATCCGCGCCTGTCGAACTGCGGGCTCGACGTCGAGAAGATGGACACCACGTTCGCCTCGGCTACCAGCAAACACAACATCCACTTCGTCAAATGCGCCGACTGTCACACCAAAGGCGTGCCGAAGCGCCCTACTCAGCAAGCCCAAACGCGTAAACCGTCGACTCATGGGTGATTAGGTAGACATGCCCATTATTCACGGCCAGGCCGCTGAAATGCGACCAGTCAGGAATCGTGTCGCCGCTCGAAAACAGCTCCGCCCCACTATAAGCGTCGAACGCGTAGAGCATCGCATGCCCCTTCGTCTCCGCGCGCTGCGCGCTCGTGAATATGTTGCCTCCCGAGTCCACCTGCACGACGTTCTCGCCCGTCGACAGAACATACACGACTCCGTTGGCCACCACAGGGGGTTCGGGTACGGACAGGTTTCTCGACATCCAGGCCGGCTCGAGTTTCGGCGAACTGTCTCCCACAACCTTAAACGCCATCACGCTGCCGTCCTGTGCTTCGCCGTGCTTCATCGGGAACTTGGGCGCCTTCGCCGCCACCGGACCCCAGACGGGCACATACAGCCAGGGCGTCCCTTCGGCATCCGGTGCGCTGGCCAGAGCTCCCCAGATCCCTTCTCCCTGGAACAGCACATCATCGTTCGTGAGCCGCGCCGTGCGATCGAGCGGCTTGCGATGGTCCGAGCCGCCCAGCGATGCCGTGTCGAGCAACACCACCAGCCCCTCCTTCCCACCCGTCGCGACCAGTTTTTTGTCGCCATACTTGAAAAGGACCGGGCTGATGTTGCCCATGTCAAGATCCTTGCGCGTGATCCACTCGAAATTGGAAGGCGTAAAGTAGTCCAGCAATTTGCCCGCAGAATTGACCGCCACAACCGTGTCCGAGTACTTGCCCTTCGCCGGATCGAACGGGCCGTCGCCGGTGGCCCCGTAAGCGATCCCTGTTGCCGAATCCACCGCCACACCGCCGCGCCCCCAGATCCCCGCGCCCGCCGTGGACGACTCGAAGAACGCCGGCTTGGCATCGGGCTCTTTGATGTTGAGGGTGTAGATCCCGGATTTCGCGCCGTTGCAGCCTTGCGAAACCGAGGTATACAGAACCCCTTTCACCAGGTTGAGGCTCCACACTTTCGAAAACGCCGGCACGAATTGCTGTGGCGTCCTGACTTCCTCGCCATTCACCACCTGCAACGCGTGGAGCACGCCGTCGGCGGCAATAATGTAGGCTGTTTTCGTCGCCGGATCGACAACCGGCGTGGCATTCAATGCATTGGGACACAGCCAATCCGGTTTCTGCCGAGGCTTCAGCTCAGTGTGGAACGCCTTCGACCAGAGCACGCGCCCAGTATCGCCGTCCAGCGCAAAAACCTTATCGGAACTTCCGCCAACGATGAGAATGTCAAGCACTCCCTTAGGAGTGAAGAGGTTTCCGAGAACAACCGGAGCCGTGAGCCCGGTGAGCTCGCGCACGTCATTGTCGAGCTTCTTCGACCACAGCAGCGTCAGGTGGCCGACGTTGTCGCGGGACAGCACGGACTCGTTCCGGGCCCACCCGGTTCGCTCCGGATCGCCGCCAAACGTAGGCCAATTCGCCCCGCTCGACAATGCGGCGCCTATAAGAACTATAAGAATTCCTCGAATCAACATATTTCGTTCGACCGTATACGTCATAATACGACTGAAGACCGGCGCGTCGTCGCTGGGGCGTATTTCATACGCGATACTCCTTTCCCACGTTCCCAAGAGATAACAACATGCAAAAAACGCGAGTTCTCGCCTTACATTCCCGGCTGGCTGTGCTGATCTCCGCTGCCGTGGTCGTGGCCGTTCTGCTGGCCACTTTCGGGGCGTCTGCCCAATCCGCTACCCCCACGCCTCCCTATCGCAACTCCGCGTTGACGGTGGACGAGCGTGTCGCCGACCTCCTCCATCGCATGACGCTCGAAGAGAAGGTCGGCCAATTGATGCTGTGGGACGCCCGCGGCGACGACCTTTCGTTCATCAATGACCGTCATGCGGGCTCCATCCTGCACATTCTCGGCGCCAAGATCAACCGCGCGATGGACCTCGCCGCCAAGGAGCGCCTCGGGATCCCGCTGCTGGTCGGTGAAGACGGCATCCACGGGCATTCGTTTTGGAAGGGTGCAACCATCTTTCCGACCCAGCTTGCGATGGCCGCAAGTTGGAATCCCGAACTGCTCGAGCAGGTGGGCCGCGTTACCGCCGAGGAAATGGCCCCGACAGGCATTCACTGGACGTTTTCGCCGGTTCTTTGCCTGACCCGCGATCTGCGCTGGGGCCGCACCGACGAGACATTTGGCGAGGACCCTTATCTCATCGGCGAATTCGGCGCCGCTCTGATTCGCGGCTACCAGGGCAAGGGCCTCAACGATCCGACCGCCGTGCTCGCCACCGCCAAGCATTACGCCGGCTACTCGGAAACGCAGGGCGGCCGCGATGCTTCCGAAGCCGATATCTCCCGCCGCAAGCTGCGCAGCTATTTCCTGCCGCCGTTCGAGCGCGCCGCGCGTTCCGGCGCAATGACTTTCATGACCGGTTATCAATCCATGGACGGAGTGCCTTCGACGATCAATCATTGGCTACTCACCGACGTCCTGAAAACCGAATGGGGCTTTCACGGTGTGCTGGTCACGGACTGGGACAATGTCGGACGCCTGGTTTATGAACAGAAGGTCGCCAAGACCTACGCGGACGCAGCCATCATGGCGCTGCGCGCGGGTAACGACATCATCATGACCACCCCGCAGTTCTATGAAGGCGCGCTCGAGGCTGTACACAGCGGGCGTCTCGCCGAGTCCGAAATCGATGCGCCCGTGGCGCGCCTCCTTGCTTTGAAGTTCCGCATGGGCCTGTTCGAAAATCCACGCCGGCCCGATCTCGCGCGTGCCGCTGTAGAAACCGCGCGGGCGGATCATCGTGCCGCCAACCTTGCGGCCGCGCGCCAGAGTCTCATTCTGCTCCAGAACAATGGTGTGCTTCCCCTCGACGCGGCAAAGGTCAAATCGATCGCAGTGATCGGTCCCAATGCCGACGACGATCTGCAGCAGTTGGGCGACTGGAGCTTGGGCTCGCCGCAGCACCCGCCGGAAGCCGGCAAGCAGCCCCGCGAGAAGACTACTACGGTGCTCGACGGAATCAAAGCCCTGGCGCCGGCCGGAAGCTCGGTCCGCTACGAGCATGGCTGCTCGATCATCGACGACGATCTCTCGGGAATTCCCGCGGCAGTTGCTGCCGCCAAGGCCGCGGATGTCATCGTCGCGGTGGTGGGCGATCACCTGCGCTTTGTCGGCGAGACGCTCAGCACCGCGACGCTCGAGATGCAGGGCGGCCAGATCGCGCTGCTCGACGCCTTGGAGAAAACCGGCAAGCCGATGGTCGTGGTGCTGGTGAACAGCAAGCCGCTGGTGCTCCCGCCTTCCGCCAAACGCGCCGCCGCGATCGTCGAAGGATTCAACTCCGGCATGGAGGGCGGACGCGCAGTCGCCGAGGCGTTGTTCGGACAATTGAACCCGTCCGGCAAACTCACCATCTCGATCCCGGTCCACGTCGGGCAGCAGCCGGTGTTCTACAGCCAGGTTCGCGGGCAGCACGGCGATCGCTATGCCGACCTGACGCAGGAGCCGCTCTTCCCCTTCGGACATGGCCTCAGCTATACGCAATACCGCTATTCGAACCTGCGCCTCGCCTCCCCGAAACTCGCGCGCGGGCAATCCGCGACAGTGTCGGTCGATGTCGAGAACATCGGCAAGCGCGACGGCGACGAGATCGTGCAAGTCTATGTGAGCGACCTCGTCACCTCGGTCACCTGGGTCAACAAAGCCCTCAAGGGCTTCGCCCGCGTCCACCTGGCGCCGGGCGAGAAGAAGACCGTGCAGGTCACGCTGCCCTGGGAAGCGTTCCAGATCGTGAACGCCGAAGGCCAGAGTGTGGTTGAACCTGGCGACTTCGAGATTCTCGCCGGCCCTTCGTCCCGTGACCGCGATCTGTTGAAGGCCACTCTGCGCGCCGATTAGGCCCGCCGGCCTGCGGTATACTCAGGGCAGTTTTTCGCGGAGACGGGCCGAGTCGATGACCCCTGAGCAATTTCGCGAGCTTCGCGCGACCTTCGATAGCCTGGTACCTTTGCCCGCGGCCGATCGCGACCGCCGTCTCGACGAGATCGCCACCCGTGACATCGCCCTTGCGGCCGAGCTTCGCCGCATGTTCGCGGCCAACGGAGTCCAAAGTAGCGTGCTCGATCGCCCTCCGGCTGCTGCTTTCACGGAGGCCACCGCCCCCGGCGCCACGTTCGGACCGTATCGCATCGAGCGCGAAATCGGCCGGGGCGGAATGGGCGTCGTTTACCTGGCGACCCGCGCCGATGGCAGCTTCCAGAAGCGCGTCGCCATCAAGCTTCTGCGGTCCGGAGGCGTCGACGATTCGTTTCTGGCCCGCTTCCGCCGCGAGCGCGAGATCCTCGCCCAGCTCGATCATCCGCATATCGCCGCCATCCTCGATGCCGGCCAGTCGCCCGATGGCGACCAGTACTTCGTCATGGAGTACGTCGACGGCGTCCCACTCAACGTCTACTGCCGCGAGCGCGCGCTCAGTATCCGCCAGAAACTTGAGCTGTTCCTGCAGATCTGCGACGCCGTGCAGCACGCCCACCGCAATCTTACGGTTCATCGCGACCTCAAGCCCGGGAATATCCTGGTCACCGCCGCCGGAGCCGTCAAGCTGCTCGATTTCGGCATCGCCAAGCTCGTTGCGCCCGAGGGGGTCGCAACCGTTGAGCCGGCGGCCACCGTCGCCGTCCTCACCCCGGAATATGCCAGCCCCGAACAGATCCGCCGCCAGCCGGTAACGACGGCCGTCGACGTCTTTTCGCTCGGCATCCTTCTCTACGAAATGCTCACGGGCCAGCACCCGTTTCAAGGCCGCGGACATCTCCCGCACGAGGTCATGCGCGCCATTGCCGAAGACGATCCCCCACCACTCCGCGGCCCGCTCGCGGGCGAGCTTCAAGTCATCGTCTTTACGGCACTCCGCAAAGAACCCTCGTGGCGGTACGCATCCGTCGAACAGCTCTCTGGCGATGTCAGTCGTTACCTGCGCGGCCTGCCCATTCTCGCCAAGGGCAACCGCTGGACGTACCGTCTGCGAAAGTTCGCCCGGCGTCAGTGGATCCCTCTCACGGCTACCGCGCTCGTCATCGCGGCGCTCGCGGGTGGAATCGTCGCGACCCGGCGTCAGGCTCTCGCCGCGGAACACGCCCGCGCCCTCGAAGCCGACGAGCGCCGCATCGCCGAACGTAATCAGCGCGCCGCCGAAGAAAGCACGCGTATCGCGGAAGCCAACAGGCGGGTCGCCGCTGAGCAGCGCTCCCTCGCCGACACTCGCGCCAAAGAAGCCGAAGCCGAGCGCCAGAAAGAGCGCGAACGCTATCGCGACATTCGCGGTCTGGCTGCCTCTCTCCTGTTCGAGCTTCACGACGGCGTCCGCGATCTCGCCGGCTCTTCCACCGCGCGCAGGCTGATGGTGGAGAAAGCCCAGCAGCAGCTCGAACTCCTGCAAGCCGATTCGGGAAACGACCCCGCCCTCAAGCGCGATCTCGCAGCCGCATACGAACAGATGGGGGAACTCCGCCTCGATCCAAGCCAGCGCGGCAAGTCCGGGGCCGCCTCCACCGCTCTTGACGCCTACCGCCGTGGCCTCGAACTCCGCCGCGCCCTCGCTGCCCAACCAGGTGCTTCGCTCGCCGATCGCCGCGATCTCGCCCTCAGCCTCTCGAAGCTCGGCGATGGTGAATTCTTCGCGGGAAGCATTCAGCAGGCGGTCGAATCCTATCAGCAGGGGTGGACCATCGCGCGGTCGCTCACTTCCACCCCTAACCCCGATCCGTCCGCGCTGCGGGCGCTCGGACGGATTGACGAGCGCCGTTGTATCGTTCTGTTCACTGCGGGCAACAACGCCGGAGCCATTGAGGCCTGTCGTGAAGGTATCGACACTCTGACTCCCCTCGCCCGCGCCGCCCCTGGCGACATCGAGGTGCAGCGCAGCATCGCCACCACCGAAACGTCTTACGCGAACGCGCTCCGCCTCACCGGCAAGCCGTTGGACGCCGTCAAGCACGGCGAGGCCGCCATGGAAGCCTTCGATCGGCTTCGGGCTCTTGCGCCCAGCAACGCCGAATACCGGCGCCTCGCCTCCACCAATGACGCGGTGCTTGCGGCCACGCTCGCCGCCACCGGCGACAAACAGCGCAGCCTGGACGTCTTCCGCCGCTCGGTCCACTCCATGGAGATCGCGATCGAAATCGACCCCAGCGATCTCAACTCGCCGCTGCGCCTTGCCGTGACACTGCTCACTTTCTCTCGCCGGCTGACAGCCGCCGGCGACCAATCCGCGGCCCACGACGCCGCGTCCGAAGCCCTCCGCCTGCTCAGCCAGACTGCGTCGCGTTCCACTGCCGGTCCTGTTGAGTGGAACGAGTATGCCGACGCCCTGCTGAAAGCCGGCTTCCCCGACCTTACGCAACCCCAAAAGGCGCTCGAACTCGCGCGCCAAGCCGTCGCCGCCACCGATCGCAAAAACGCGTTCTTCCTGGATACCCTGGCCTGGGCCTATTTCCGCACCGGCGACGCCGCCGACGCCGCCGCGACCGAACGCGAAGCGCTCGCCCTGGTCCCTGCCGCCGCCAAGGGCGGCCTCCACGACGAACTCCAGCACGGACTCGACACCTTTTCACATCCCGGGAAATTTTGAGCTGTTTGCCGAACCATTTGCGCAATCCCTCCTGACGGCAAATGCCGTGGAGGTTTTAGAGATGGCCAGCTTCTGTTCAAGCTGCGGATTTCCCCTGGGGGCAAGCAATGCCTTCTGTCCCAACTGCGGCGCGCGCATGGCGGCGCAATCGGCGCCACCGCCACAAGCGCCTCAACCCTTTCAGCAACCGATGGCGCCGGCGCCGATACCCGCCGCGCCTGTAAAGAGCGGCTCCGGCCTGAAGATCCTATTGATAGTCTTCTGCGTCTTCGCCGGGATCGGCATCGCCGCCATCGGAGGAGCCATCTATGTTGCACACCGCGTCAAGCAGGCCGTCGTCTCGAAGGCCGAGAGCCTCGGGGTCGATCTCAACTCTCTCCCGGCATCCACTTCGCGGGCCTCGTCCGCGCCGCGGCGCAAGCCCTGCGACTACCTCTCGAAGGATACCGTCTCGGGCATTATCGGCGAGCCTATCGACCACATGGTGGCAGACGAAACCTCGTGTGTATACTTTGGGCCTCCTGGCCTCGCGGCGAAGCTCGGCAAACAGGGAATATCGACGGGCATGCAGCAAGTGCAGGGTGATAAAGTGCCCAACTCCCAAATAGCGCAGGGGCTTAACAACCTTATTAACGGCATCGGCGCGCAGGGAGGAGAGGAACGACCGCTGCTCATCTTCGCGATCGATTCTGACGGCAAAACTCAAATGACGGCGCTCAATATCACGGGCGCCCTCTTCGGGCAGATTCCCGGTGCGAAGCCGGAGGAGATTGCGGGGTTGGGTGACCGCGCCGTACGCTTCGCAAACCTCGGCCTGAACGTGATGAAGGGCAACACGATAATCCGCATCGTGGCCGGCCCGATTCCCGACCCAGACAATAAGACCGTTGAGTTCGCCAAGGCCGTTTTGCCATTGATCTAGCAACCGAATCGTTGCGCAGGCGGTTTCGCCTGCGCTTTCGCGGTGAAGTCCAAAGGCCGACTGAAGGCCTGCTCCACCCTTCCACATCCTTTTAATCGTCGCTTGCTGGACGCGCACAGTAAAATGACAGTCGATGCAGCCTGACGAACAGGCGCAAGTCACCACTCTGCTTTCCGAGTGGCGCGATGGCGACGAAGAAGCCGGCCGCCGGCTCGTCTCCGCCGTCTATCGCGAACTCCGCCGCCTGGCCGCCGTCTACTTGCGCAAGGAGGGCAATGCCCATACGCTGCAGCCGACCGCCCTCGTCAATGAGCTGTGCGCGGACATGCTCTCGCGACCGCCTGTCAGTTGCGAGAACCGGCTGCACTTTCTCCACCTGGCCGCGCAGCAGATGCGCCGCCTGATCGTCGATCATGCCCGCCGCCGTAAGGGTCTGAAGCGCGGCGGCGGCCAGGCACATCTGCCGCTCGACGAGGCGCGCGACCGCATCGTTCCCGTTGACGACCGCATCGCCGACCTCGATGAAGCCCTCACGCGTCTCGAGCGCCTGGATCCGAGGCCCGCGTCCGTGGTGGAGATGCGCTTCTTCGGCGGCCTGGCGGAGCAGGAGATCGCCGAAATCCTAGGGATTTCTGTGGCCACCGTCAAACGCGAATGGGAGTTTGCCCGGTCCTGGTTGCTCGCCCAACTCAGCGACCCTAGCCAATAAGTTTGAGCTAAACGCGCGGCATTTTGCGCAATTCGTTTGTCATGATTAAACATCACCCACTGCTTTCCTCGGCTCTCCTTGTCGCGCTGGTGCCCTGCGGGGCGCTGCCCGCCCGCGCAACAGAAACCTGTCAGACCATCGAGGAAGCAAGCGGCAAGATCTGGTCGCTCCCGGTCCATCTCTACACCACCGAAACCGCCGCGTATCGCAACAAGCAGCCGAAAACGAGTGAATCCATCTACACCGGCGGAGCCAATGGAGCCATCTATGTCCTGGTCAACGGTAAATGGACCCGCAGCCGTATCACTACCAGCCAACTGAAAGCCGCGCGAGACGAAGCGCGCAAAACGCCTAAACAAACCTGCCGTTACGTGCGCGATGAAACTGTCAACGGTGAGCCGGCCGCTGTCTACTCGACGCATGCCGAAACTGAGGATTACAAAACCGATATTAACGTCTGGATCTCCAAAAGCCGGAACGTGCCGCTGCGGTCTGAAAGCGACATGGACCTGGGCGGTTCTAATGGCAAAAGCCACACAACCACCCGGTTCGATTACTCCAACGTGCAGCCGCCCCCGGCGTGAAGTAAACCAGCCAGGCTCACGTTTGCCGTCGAGCTATACTGAGCGGGAGCCAAGCCGTGAAAACCATCCGTATCTCTCTCGCATTCCTCACCGTACTCGGACTTTCAGCCGCCGCTCGCGCGCAGACTGATTTCGACGCTCGTCTGCACACGATCATGGCGCGGCCGGACTACCGCCATTCCCGATTCGGCATAGCGATCCAGCCGATTAGCGGCGGGAAGGCATTGTATCGCCTGAATGCCAGCGAGCTCTTTGTTCCAGGATCGACTACCAAACTGGTCACTGAAGGAGTGGCTCTGAAACTGATCGGCCCCGACTACAAATTCCGCACGCCGATCTACAGGACAGGAACGATTTCCCCCGAGGGAACGCTTCAGGGTGATCTCGTCGTGGTGGCGAGCGGAGACCTGGATCTTTCGGGCCGCATGCGTCCGGATGGGACGCTCGGGTTCATGAACGTGGACCATTCATACGCGGGAATCGAGGGAGCCGCCGCATTGTCCGGCGATCCCATCGCTCCTGTTCGAAGTATGGCGCGGCAGATCGCCGACCATGGCGTGAAGCACGTGGCCGGACGCGTAATTATCGACGCGAGCCTGTTTCCCGAGGGCGAGCGTGAGCTCGGCACTGGCGCCGTGATCTCTCCCATCGTCATCAACGACAACTGCGTGGACACGACTGTCGCTGCCGCGAAAGAAGCCGGGCAGGCGGCGACCGTTCGGATTTCGCCCGAAACGCGCTATCTGGAGGTCATTAATCGCGTTCGGACCGTTGCCGCGGGCGGCGTGTCGCAAGTCCGGTTTTCGAGCGATACCCGTAATCCCGACGGCAGCAGGCGACTCATCCTTGAAGGGACGATTCCTGCCGGCAATGCGCCCGTCTTCCTGGCGTACAAGGTTCCGGAACCCTCGGTTTTTGCCGCTTTCCTCTTTCGCGAAGCGTTGGCGGAGGTTGGGGTCGTCGTAGAGTCGGCACAAAGCGCTCAGCCGCTCGTCGGTCCCGAAACGTTGGCAGCCTCCTACAAACCGGAGAACCTGCTGGCGGAACACGTATCGCCGCCGCTGATGGATGATGCCCGGATCACCCTGAAGGTAAGCCAGAATCTCCACGCTTCGACGGGGCCGTACCTGGTTGGAGCCATCACCGGAAAGAAGCATCACGAGGCGTTGGCCGAGGGATTTCGATTGGAACGCCTGTTACTCGAAAAGGAGGGGTTGGACGTGAGCGGCGCTTCCCAGAGCGATGGCGCGGGCGGAGCGGCGATGTTCACGCCGGATTTTATGTGCCAGTTTCTGACATGGATGTCAAAGCAGCCGTTCGGCCGCCAGTATCACGACGGATTGCCGGTTTTAGGCAAAGACGGGACGCTGTTTGACATTCAAACCGCCTCTTCCGCCGCCGGAAAGGTCTTCGCCAAAACGGGAACGTATGCCACGTCGGACCGTCTGCACGAACAGGCGCTCATCACCGGCAAAGGATTCGCGGGATACATGACGACGCGCGACGGGCACGAGATCGCATTCGCATTCTATGTCAACTTCGTCCCGGCCGATCCCACCCAGGGCACGCACATCGCCGGCGAGATGCTCGGCGAAATTGCAACCGCGGCCTACGAGGCGAACTGGAACGGTAAGTAAGAGTTCTTCACATACAAGTGTATGGCTACTGAACCCCTCACTCCCTTGCGCAAGTGGATAAAGAACACGCTACTGACCAGGTTCCCCAATCCGGGCACGGTCTGGTCCGATACGGACGGCAAGAACTTCCAATACCTGACGGAAATCACGCATGACGGTTTGCTGTCGAAGTGGTTCCTGAAGGATAAAGACGGAAAAGTCGACTACACTACAACCGGCCCTGATCCGAAGTTTACGACCTGCACGTCCTTTCTGCCGGTCTTCGCTTCGAGAGTCGCGATGGCTGGGAAGCTGCCGCCGACAGAATTGAGGCCTTTCAAAATGCCGGTTACCCGCGGCTGGGCGCCTGCGTGGCTGACCGATGCCGCCGTGGGCGGTCCGAAGGAGGGCGACTTCTTTCTAATCACGGAACAGGGTGAGATGAAGCACGTCGGCATCATTGCTCAAATCGAAGGCCAATTGTGGAGTGTGGTGGCGGGAGGGCAGGGAGGACGCTCTTCAAGACATGATGGTGTGGGCCGGACACCCATATCGGCACGGCCAACCGGCGTCTTCGGGTATCTGGACGTCGATTCCTATTTTCAGGGCTGGGCAGGTCCTGACGTTGGGTGAGGCAAGTCTGCCCCACCCATACACCGAATCGTAGTACCGGAATGCTTAATGGCTGGCGCGCGGCTCGCCTTCGGGTTCGGAGCTGAATACCAGCTTGGTGTTGGTGTTACCGAGCCGGATCTCCTGGATCTGGTTGCCGTTGGTGTAGCCGACTGTCGTGATGTTGAACTTATCCTTCGAGTTCTCCACCTTGACCGAAGCTTCCGCCGACGTCTTTCCTTGTTTCAGGATCACCTGGTTGTCTTTCACTTCGACTTTGCACTCACCCGGCTTAAACTCTGTGCCGTTAACCGACGTAGGTTGATAAAGGTTAATGCGGTAGGAATTGGCTGCGCTCGCAATGGCGAGCGTGAACACACTTATAGCAATAGCGGCTTTCTTAATCATCTGGGTTTCTCCCTTGAATCGTTTACTCAGTATTACCGATGCAGTTCAAGACGTTGAGGATGCAGGAATGTTGACATCAGCCCAGTGCTTTTACAAAGCGTGACAGAAGCTCTGTGGGAGGTATGCGATTCCACGTCTCATTGACTTGCATTGTCAACCAACCCTCTACAGGTTGCCGCGCTGCAATGCCGGCCGTTTCGAGACGATCGAGATACACCGGTGCGTTAACGCCCGTGGGGCGCAGACGAAAAACGTTCGTGCCGTTCGCGAAGCGTTGCACTTCGAAATTGCTGTCTTTACTTAAAGCACTGATCACCTGTTCCGATGCCTCCACCGCGCTCTGAAAGCGCTTTTCGAACCCATCGACGAAGTGCAGTGCTACTGCTGCGAAGGGCCAAACCTGGGGAAGTCCGCCTCCGAACATGCGGCGGGTATTGTACAGGTCGCCGAGCAGCGACTTGGGGCCGGCCAACACGGCCCCGCTGGCCGCATTGAAGTACTTGTACAGCGAAACGTATACCGTGTCGAATAGCGCGGCGTAATCTCGCACGGAGCGGTTGGTATAGGCGCACTCGAGGAAGAGCCGCGCGCCGTCGAGGTGAAGTCCGATGCCGCGTTTGCGCGCCCAGGCCGCAACGCGCTGCATCTCGCCGAAATCGAAACGCTGGCCGTGCAGGCGTCGAACCGGCGTCTCTACCTGAATCGCTCCAATCGGTGACGGTACGCGTCCCTGCAGCGAATCGTTGGCGGCGCGCTCCACTTCGTCGACTGTAAACGTGCTGTGTCCGGTCGCCAGCGGCAGCAGCTTCAAACCGCTCAGCGTCTCGGCGCAATCACCGCAATCGTTGTAGAGGTGGCAGTCGGCCTGCACAATTACGCGGTGGCCGTGCGAGGCGAGCAGACGCACAGCGAGATGGTTGGCGAGCGTACCGGTGGGGAGCCACACAGCCGTTTCCTTGCCCAGAATGGAAGCGAACCGCTGCTCCAGCTTTTCGACGATTCCGCCGCGCGAATAGTCGTCAACTTCGATGCCGGCATGCGCAAGGGTGGTCAACAGGCGCGCATACTCTTCGGGTGAATGTGGAATACCATCGCCATATACGAACACGCGGTCGTCCGGGTTCTGACTCTGAGCCGACAACTGAAAGGCAGCCAGCGTGGTGCTAAGGAATGCTCTGCGGCGCATTCCTATAAGATACTCGCCACGTCACCCTCGTCCGATATAGGGCATCTTAGTTGCCATGATGGTCATGAACTGCACGTTCGCGTCGAGGGGAAGATTGGCTATGAAAACCACCGCTTCTGCGACGTGCCGCAAATCCATGCGCGGCTCCGGCGCCATGCTGCCATCGGCCTGCGCGACTCCCGACGCCATGCGCTCAGTCATCGGAGTGGCGGCGTTCCCGATGTCGATCTGGCTGCAGGCAATGTCGTGCTTACGGCCGTCCAGCGAGATGCATTTCGTGAGGCCGGTGATGGCGTGTTTCGTCGCGGTGTAGGGCGCTGAGTTGGGGCGGGGAACTGACGCCGAGATGGAACCGTTGTTGATGATACGGCCGCCGTGGGGGTCTTGGGTCTTCATCAGTTGGATCGCCTGCTGGGAGCACAGGAACGTGCCGGTGAGATTTACGCTGAGGACCCCATTCCATTGTTCGAACGTGAGGTCTTCCATCGGCACGCCGGGTGCGTTTGTGCCGGCGTTATTGAAGAGCACATCCAATCTGCCGAACTTTTCACGGACGCGATTGAAAAGGCTGCGTACTTCATCCGGCCGGCTGACGTCGGTCGGAACCGCGAGCATCTCGCCTCCCCCGGCGTCTGCCAAGGCTACAGTTTCGTCGAGTTCTGCCGCGCCCAATCCTGCCAGTACTACCGAGTAACCCTCGGCCTGCAGGGCGAGCGAGCAGGCGCGGCCTATGCCGCTTCCCGCACCGGTGACGAGTGCGATTCGAGTTGCATTCGACATCTCCCCTCTATTCTGACGGAATCGCGCGCAGGCACTGCCGGCTTGCGCGCTCAGGATTGCATCCTGCGTTCCGGTGGCGCGGCAGGCTGTGGAAGGGTGCAGCAGGCGGTTCCGCCTGCGCCACCCTCGTTTTCATCCATTGGACCAGCGGTCCATGGCGGCAGCGGCGTGGGGCCCGTTAGCAGCTATGTTCGCTTGAAGTAAAAGCCGGAGTAGGCAGTAACCGATAGCTCAGGGTGGCTGGGAATCCGAAGACTCAATTCGGGTATTTCCCACGTATCGACGATTTCATACCCGAGTCCCACCATCCCCGCCACCAGCTCATCTTTGTTGAACAGCTTGCAGGCGACCAGGTAAGATCCGGCATCCTGTACCGTCACTGTGGACTTACCACTGATCAGCGGTGTCCGGTTGACGATGACGTGGGTAGGTTTGATTCTGGCGCCGGCAATCATTTCCGCAAGGGGCTGTTCGAAGTAATGAATACAACCGGAAGCGAGCAACAGGTCCGCCCCGTTCATATCTTCAAAGCTCCCATCGAAACGCAGCCGGGTTTCGCCTCGCTCCGCGGCAATCGCGGAACCCATGGTGGTCACCTCGGGAACATCGCACACCGTCCAGAGCAGGTCCGCTGGAAAATCGAGGTACCGGGAATAGTTGTAGAAGAGGTTCCCGACATTGCCTCCCAGATCGAGGACCGAGCGACATTCCCCGATGATGTTCGCCAGGTGAAACAGGACGGGATAATCGCTGGGGCGTGCTTGAGTGGCCAGGGCCACGTGTTTGCGGACGTTGTCAGGATGGTCGTGGCCGTCCAGCCGGACACGTTTTGCCGCGGAATGCGCTTCGGCTAGCGAGCCAAACACCCAGCGATATCCAAGGGAGGCTCGCAAAACGGCTGGCGGAACAACGGCCCGGACCACTTGACTGAGCCGCACGCGACCCAAGTCGACACGATCGAGTAATAGGAGGAGCTTCGCGGCTGTGCGGATTTGGGCAATCCGCAGACGGCTTCGGGATCTGCCGGAGGGGCGATTCTCGAGACTCGATAAGGCTTTGCTATGGGTGCTGGCCGCGATCATGATCCGATGTGTGATACATACTATCGCCTCCGTTTGTCTCTTCCAATCGCCCAAGAGTTGTAGTACGTTCGGACAATGACTTTTTCGGCAAAGCTCGGCTTTTTGATGGGGCTGTCCTTGGCCAGTTTGGGAGCGCAGTCTTCGGGAACCAAGGCGCTCGTGGGTGGCACATTGATCGATGGATATGGCGGCCCGCCCCTACGGCACAGCGTCATCCTGATCGAAGGCGAGCGGATCCAGGCGGTCGGACAGGTGGGGACCCTGCCAATTCCTCCTGGCGCGGAGGTGATTTCGACGGATGGAATGAGCATACTGCCGGGTCTCTGGGACATGCATGTTCACACCATGCTCGACGGGCACTCCGATTACGCGCACTGGGACAAGACATATCCGCCACAGCTTGAATCCGTCATCATGCCCGCTTCCGCCAGGCAGTTGCTGCTGGCGGGCATTACAAGTGCCCGCGACCTTGGTGGTCCGCTGGAGGCGAGCCTGCACGTTCGCGACGCGATTAAGTCGGGCAAGATCCCTGGAGCCACGCTCTATGTCGCCGGTCCCTTCCTGCAGCACGAAGCTTACCCGGGGACTGATTACTTCCGCTGGGGTGTCCATGGCGCTGACGACGCACGCGAGAAAACCCGCAAACTGGCTCGGGCCGGCGTCGATTGCATCAAGCTGATCGACCAGGACGAGATGACCATGGACGAGGTGCAGGCCGTCGTAGATGAGGCCCACCGCAATAAGTTGATGGTTGTAGCACACGCGCATCGTCCCGACGAGATTCGGCGTGGGCTGAAGGCCGGCGTCGACGATTTCGAGCACACCGGGCTCGCTACGGCGCCGGAGTATCCCGCCGACATCATTCTCGCACTGCGCGAGCGTACCGCCCGTGGCAACATTCCTCCGCTCTACTGGACGCCCACCATCCAGGTACTGTACAACTACGACTACATCCGCGATCACCCCGAGTCGCTCGACGACACGCGCTGGCACGAGGGCCTGCCGCCATCGATCATCAGCGATATTCGCGAATCTTTGCGGCACGTCGATCAGTTGGACTACTTCCGCATGGTGCCCGCCCGCAAGCCCACCTTGAAGCGGAAATTCCAGCAGCTTCGGGAATCGGGAGTCACGATGCTTATCGGTACGGACAGTGGCGTGCCGACGCAGTTTCATACCCAGACGACCTGGAACGAGTTGGATGTGTGGGTCCGTGTCATGAACGTCGATCCCATGGACGCGATTCGCGCCGCGACGTTCTGGCCGTCCGTCGCGATGAAGGTGGAACGCGATGCCGGCACCGTTACAGCGGGGAAATATGCCGACATTATCGCCGTCCACGGCGACGTGCTGAAGTATATCGACCTTCTACAAAATGTGAACTTAGTAATCAAACACGGCGTACGTTATAAGTGAACGACGCCGAGAGATGAACCACCTACTCGAAGATGCGGTCGAGATGTGGCAGGGGTGCGAAGCCGAACTCCCGCCAATTGGACGGAAGTACACAAGCGAGGAACAGCGTACTCGCGAGGGCCATTTGGAGGTTTTCCTCAAGGGTCTCGAGAGTGAGCTGACCCGGTTGCCGCGGTCGAGGCCGGAGCGTGATGCTGTCCGGGAGCGCATCCGTTCCGCATTTCAGGCTTTCGGCCGCGACGCAATCGGGTTGGAAGATGCGCACCTGACGCTGCTGCTGGGAACCTTTTCCGAGGTGGGGACCAATTTCGGCCGGCAGGCGCGGCGCTTCGACCAGGGCATCAGTACCATCGATATCCTGCAGGCTTGCCGGAATACCTGGACCGCCTGTGCCCTGCAGGGCTTGATGGGCCGCGACATGCGCGTGACGCCGTCGATATTCGCCTACAGCATGCTGTACCCGTACAGCGACAACTACATGGACGATGTGGGGGTGACACGCGAGGATAAGCTCGGCTTTAGCGACCGTTTCCGTGCGCGGCTCGACGGCCAACAGGTCAAGGCGGCGAACGACCGCGATACCGCCATCTGGCGGCTGGTCGGCATGATCGAATCGGAATACGACCGCGCAGTATACCCGCAGGTCTTTTCGAGCCTGCTCGCGATCCACGCGGCGCAGGAGCAGAGCCTGCGACTGCTGCGCCGCGGCACTTCGCGCGATGAGGTGGATGTCCTGCGTCTGGTATTTCGCAAAGGTGGCACCTCGGTACTGGCGGACGCATTCCTCGCCAACGGCTCGATTTCGGAAGAGCAGGAGCGCTTTGCGTACGGTTGGGGTATTGTGCTGCAGTTGGCCGACGACCTGCAGGACGTTCGCAGGGATTGCGAACGCGGCTTGTCGACGCTCTTTTCGAAGCGGGCGGGGAGTGAAACGCTCGATACAATTACGAGCCGCACGTTGCGCTTCGCCGGAAAGGTGATGCGCCAATTGGACGGCATGGCGCAGCCTGGTTCGGAAGCGTTGAAGACTTTAATTCGGAGCAGTTCGCATTCGGTGCTGATTCGCGCGGCGGGCGACGCGGGCGACCTGTACAGTCGCGCCTACCTGGCCGAGTTGGAAAGCTTCTCGCCGTTCCGGTTCGGGCTGCTCCGGGAACGGAAGGCGCCTCTGGCGCGCCGGGCGGGCATGCTCGCGAGGCTCTTTGAGGCTTATTTCGCGACCGGGGATGATGAGCCGCCGTTTCCATTGCTCCCAAGTACGCTGATGCCACGATAGGCACCGTGGAGAGGTCGAGGAGGCCTTCAGCCGGTGGCGTTGGCGGTTTCGCCTGCGCGTTCCCGGCAAAGTTCAAAGGCAGTGTCGAAGACAGGCGAAACCACCGGCGCCACCTCAAGCGAACGCTGAGTTACCCTACCGGTTGATGAAAGGAATTCTCACCTTATTAACTGTCCTCATGCTGCCCGCCTGCGCGCAAGAGTACAAAATCGCGGTCATTGGACTCGTTCACTCCCACGTTTGGGGACATCTCCGCGAGATGGCCAAGGGCGATGTCGCGAAGTTGGTCGCGATCGCCGAGCCCAACCAGGAACTCGTTGAAGAAGCCAAGAAGTCCGCGCCCGACGTGCCTTATTATTCCGATTACAACAAGATGCTCGAGGAACAAAAACCCGACATTGTCTGGGCGTTCGTCGAGAACAACCGGCATCTCGAAATCGTGAAGGCCTGCGCTCCGCGCAAGATCAACGTCATGTTCGAGAAGCCGCTGGCCTCGACTTTCAAGGATGCCGAGGCGATCCGGCAGCTAGCGAAACAGCACGATATCAAGGTCATGACGAACTACCAGATGGCGTGGTGGCCCGCCAACTATGTCGCGAAGCAGGAGGCCGACTCCGGCGTCGCCGGCAAGGTGTGGCGTCTGCACGGCATCGTGGGACATGGAGGCCCGGGATCGGAAGGCGTCCGTAACAAGTTCTTCTTCGAATGGCTCACCGATCCGGACCAAAACGGCGCCGGAGCGCTGATGGACTTCGGCTGCTATAACGCGCTGTGGAGCGTGTGGTACTTGGGCCGTCCCGAGAAGGTCTACGCGCAGGCGAACCATTTACGGCCTGAGCGATTCCCGAAAGTGGAGGACAACGCCGACCTCGTTCTTTCGTACCCGAATGGCGTGGGCATGTTTGAAGCCTCTTGGGACCTGCCTCGAAGCTACCAGGATCTAGAGGTGTTTGGCGATAAAGGGAGCATCTACATGCGGCAGGCCGGCGTCGAGCTTCGCAAAGGTAAAGAGACGCAAAACATACCGCTGGAACCTCTTCCGACAGACCGCGCGCAGCCCATCGCGTTCATGGTGGCGGCGATGCGAAATCACAAGCCCATTGAAGGCTTGACTGCGCTCGATATAAACGCCGATGTGATCGAGATCATCGACGCGGCGAAGGAGTCGGTGCGCACCGGCAAGGCCGTTGCCCTGCCCAGACGCTGATGCAGCAGGCCCCCTTTTCGGGGACCCATTGAGGAAAAGCTATCCGCCGGCGTTGATGACCTTGCCTTCGGCCTCGTCGAGTTGCCGAATCAGCGACCTCATCAGATTCAGGGTGACATCCGGTACGGGCACCCCAAGCTCGTTTGCCTGATTAAATGCAGTGTCGTGGATGATTCGTAGCTTCTTTCGCAACACCTGGGCGTTCATCCTGTCGGTTGCTGCGTCAGTAGCATCAATGCCATACCAATAGCGGAAGAACCACTGGACGCTTCCTTGAATCGCCTGGTTGATGCCCATTGAGTCCATCGTTGCGTAGGCTACCGAGCCCAAGACGAGTCCAGCCCATCCAGCAATCCAAGCCCATTCGATTTCGGGCGATTTCGCCAGGATACCGGCCGATTTTTTCAGGACGTTGTCCACCACGAGCTTCGCCCCTTCCGCGTCGAGTCCTAACAGAGCGCGGCAGATCTTGGGAAGGGCTTTCTGCGCCTCGCGCATGATCTGGCCCCCAAGCTTCTCGCTTATGGCGACAACATCGGTGCCGAACTTCTTACCCAAATATGTGGTCGGTACCTTACCGCCGCGCGGATGCAGCGCTTTGTGAAGCTCCGGAAAGTTCTGTTGGACGTATTTATAGAGGTATGGAGATGCGCGCACGATCTCGCGCTCGAAAGCCAGAAATTTCGGTGGAGGCAGGTTCCGCACCATGGTGATGACGGTTTTGAGGCGCATGATGCCTTGGCGAAAAGCCTCTTCGTTAGTTAAAACCGGTATTTTCTCGTAGAGGAAGTTGATCCCGGGAGTGTTGTCAATGGTTGTGTTGTACGCGAACGTGAACGCTTCTAAGAACGACATGATTTCCCCAGACCGCGGGAGCGGTTCAGCTTTTTTCAGGACGCCAGAGACGCACTTAGTCTACCCTGGTTTGAAACCGCTCCGCCTGATCCATTGCCAAAACGTTGAAGCACTCAGCGGGCCCTGGAGTCTCACTACCGAGAGTGGCCGTGAGGCTTGTACTATATCTGTAGCTGTTGGTGGTTTTCATGAAGCTCGGCCTCGGAGACATACTGCATGCAACTGCGTTGCCTGGCGTTTGTGCTCGCTGGTGGTAAGGGCACTCGTCTTTATCCGCTGACGAAAGAACGGGCCAAACCGGCCGTTCCGTTCGGCGGACGATACCGGATTATCGATTTCGTCCTCAGCAATCTCGTTAATTCCGGCGTTTATTCCGTTTACGTATTAATTCAATTCAAGAGTCAGTCGCTGCTGCAGCACTTGAGGGAGGGCTGGGAGGCGGCCGGCCTGCTGCGTAACAACTTTATCATTCCGGTGCCGGCGCAGATGCGCTCGCCGGGCGAAGATTGGTATCAGGGAACCGCCGACGCTATTTACCAGAACATTAATCTCGTCGAGCAGGCCGAGCCCCACATGGCGCTGATTTTCGGGGCCGATCATATCTATCGTATGAACATCCGGGACATGATCGAATTCCACATGGAGAAGAGCGCGCAGGTGACAGTGTCGGCCATCCCGGTGCCCAAAACATCCGCTCATGAATTCGGGGTTCTAGAGATCGATAACGATAACCGCATTATCGCGTTTCACGAAAAGCGGGCGGACGCGCCTACTATGCCGGACAATCCCGACATGGTGTTGGCGTCGATGGGAAATTACATTTTCTCTACGAAACTGCTGATTGACGAGTTGTATGCCGACGCGGCACGGAACGACAGCAGCCACGATTTTGGCCGCGATATCCTGCCGGGTTTGATCGGCCGCGCTTCGATGTACGCCTACGATTTTCAGAAGAACCGGATTCCGGGCGATCCGGCCGATGCGGTGTCGTACTGGCGCGATGTCGGGACGCTGGACGCGTACTTCGAGGCCAGCATGGATCTTCGGGCGGTGGCGCCGACGCTGAATCTGTATAACCGCCAGTGGCCGTTACGAACCGCCGGCTACTCCGATCCTCCGGCGAAGTTCATCTTCGACATGGAAGGCCGCCGCGGCCAGGCGCTCGATTCCATCGTATCCGGCGGCGCGATTCTGTCCGGCGGATTAGTCCGCGGTTCTGTCCTGGGGCGCGGGGTTAAGGTACATTCCGGGGCCTACGTCGAGGACTCTATCATCTTCGATAATTGCGACATCGGCCGTCGAGCGCGGGTGCGGCGCGCGATTCTCGACAAGAACGTCCAGGTACCCGAGGACGCCACCATCGGCTATGACCTGGAACGTGACCGGCAGCTTTACCATGTCACCGAAAGCGGAATCGTGGTGATTGAGGGTCACCGCTCGCCGGTCGATGTGGCGACGGTAGTGATCTGAAGCCGAAGCACCTGTGGCCTGCTACTACGCTTCCCGCGAATGGCCTTGAGATGTGGAACATGCACATGCGGTCCACAAAAGCAGTTGAAAAAAGGGCACAGGCGGTTTCGCCTGTGCAGTCCGCCCTCAGTCTTCGACCGCGTCTTTAAGCAACCACTACTGACAGCCACGCAGCCACGCTACATTAAATTTAGATGGCAGTCGCAAAAGCATATGGCCTGATCCTGGCAGGCGGGCGGGGGACCCGCTTTTGGCCACGCAGCCGGCGGGCCCAGGCCAAACAGGTGCTCCGCTTCTTCGGTGACCGGTCGCTCATCCAACAGACCGTTGACCGGCTAAAACCCCTGCTGCCTCCCGACCGTATTTGGGTCCTCACAAACGAGCACTTGCAGGCCGAAATCCGCAAGCAGCTTCCCGAAGTCCCTCGCGAGCAGATTCTGGCCGAGCCCGCCCAGCGAAACACCGCTCCAGCGATTGGCCTCATGGCCCATATCCTGCATTCCCGCGACCCTGAATCGCTCATGGGTGTCTTTCCGGCCGATCATCTCATCGCCCGGCCTGCCCGGTTTCTGCGTCTCCTGCGGCCGGCACTGAAGGCCGCAGCCTCCGGCAAAATCGTGGTGCTCGGCATTCAGCCCCGCTGGCCGGAGACCGGCTACGGTTATATCGAGTTTCCCAAATCGATCGAGGAGGGTTCGGTCTCCAGCTATCCCGTCGCGCGATTTCGCGAGAAGCCCGACCTCGCGACGGCAAAGAAATTCGTGAAAGCCGGCAATTTCTATTGGAACGCCGGCATGTTCTTTTGGAAGACCTCCGTGATCCTGGATGCCCTGCGGAAGTTTCTTCCCAAGACTGCGACAGTGCTGGCGGCCCTGCCGGAACTCTCGAATCGGCGGTTCAACTCCGTCCTGAAGAAGAGCTTCCCGCTCTGTGAGAACATTTCGATCGATTTCGCCGTGCTGGAAAAAGCGCCCGGCGTCGTGGGCCTTGCCGCCGATGATATCGGCTGGAACGATGTCGGCAGTTGGAACGCCGTCTACGAGTTGCTCCCGCGCGACCGGGACGGTAATGCAGTGCGCGGCGCGGCGCTGCTGCATGGCTGCGGGGGCAACTACGTCGATACTGACGGTAAACTCATCGCCATGCTGGGCGTAAATAATCTGGTGGTGGTTGATACACCGGGCGCGCTGCTGATCGCGGACCGCGCCCGAGCCCAGGAGATCGGCGATCTCGTCAAGATTCTCGAGAAACAGGAGCGGCACGATTTGTTATGAAATTCGCGATCGTGCTTGCCTCTTGTCTCGCCTGTGCGCAAGGGCAAGTGGCTCGGCCGGTGGATCGGGCGAGGGACTTCCTGCAACTCCTTGCAAAGGGCGATGTCGGCAAGGCGGAAGAACTCTTCGACAGCCAGATGCATACCCTGATGCCGCCCGAAAAACTCGAGTCCTTGTGGGCGAGCCTCGAAATGCAGTCCGGCGGTTTTCAACGCGAAATCGGCGTTCGGACAGCGCTAGCTCATGGTCACCTGGTCTACGTAACCTGCGAATTCGAGCACACCAATGTCGATGTAAAACTCTCCTTTGATCGCGAGAACAACATCGATGGCATGTACTTTCTGCCTTACGAGAAACCTCCAGCGGGAATCACGGAATCGGAAGTCTCGGTCAACACGCTCGATGGCACATTAACGCTGCCGTCCGGTAGCGGTCCATTCGCGGCGGTGGTGCTGGTTCACGGCTCCGGGATCAACGACCGCGACGAGACTATCGGACTGGTGGCTCCTTTTCGCGATATCGCCTGGGGACTAGCAAAGCGAGGCATCGCCGTTCTGCGTTACGACAAGCGCAACGACTTTTCGCGCGCTGACACCATTAAACAGGAAGTTATCGATGACGCGGTAGCGGGCGTGGAAATGCTGCGCAAAATGCCGGGCATCGACTCACAAAGCGTGTTTGTTTTGGGGCACAGTCTGGGAGGCATGATGCTACCCCAGATCGCGAAGACCGACTACAATGTTCGCGGTCTCATCTCGCTCGCCGGCGCCACGCGTCCCATGGAGGAAACCATCATCGAACAGGCGCGAACCATGGGCGGAAACATCGAGGAAGCCAGAGAGATTGCCGCCCAAATGAAAGCCGTGAAGCCGGGCGGCCCGCCGGTGTATGGAGGCTACCCCGAGTATTGGATGGACCTGCGCGCCTATGATCCGCTGGGGTCAGCGAAACAGGTCAAGCGTCCCATGCTCTTCCTGCAAGGCGAGAACGACCGCAACGTGACCATGACCGATTTCGAAAACTGGAAGCGGGCCCTGGCCACTGCGAAAGATGCGACCTTCAAGTCATACCCTGGCTTGACGCACGCGTTTGTGCCGGGCGAGGGGCTGCCCTCGAAGGATTACGCTTTACCCAGCCACGTGAGCGACGGCGTGATGGATGATATTGCGAAGTGGATTCGCGCGAACATCGCTCCGCCTCCCCGTTCTTCCACGGCTCCCTGAACGACAGGAGTCGCGGCCGCTGGGGAGCGGAGCGAGGAATTAGCGGTACTTTCGCAACACCGCGAGCACCCGCCCCTGCACCTGCACGCGATCCGCGTTCAGCACGATGGGAGCCATCGTGGCGTTGGCGGGCTGCAACCGCACCTGCGCGTTCGGCTCTCGGTAGAGGCGTTTCAGCGTAGTCTCCGACGCGTCAACCAGCGCCACGACGATCTCGCCGTCACTGGCCTGGTTCGATTTCTCCACCAGCACGTAATCGCCATCACAGATGTGGTCGTCGATCATCGATTCGCCGCGGACTTCTAAAGCAAAGGTCTCACCTTTGCCCGCAAAATCGGCGAACTGCAGCATTTCCTGGCCTTCAATCGCCTCCACCGGACGGCCCGCTGCAATCCGCCCAGCCAGGGGAAACCCTCGTGACTGCAGCACCTGCTGGGTCTTCCTGCGTTCCTGCAAATACTTCGGTGAAACATCGAGTGAGCGGCTTTGGTTAAAGCTCCGCTTTAAATAGGCCCGCTTCTCGAGAGCTTCAATGTGTTTGTGGACGGTGGCGACTGATGCCAGATCGAGGCCATGCGCCATTTCTTCGTAGCTTGGACTGTAGCCGTTCTCTTCTACGAAATCGACGATAAAGTCGAGCACTTCTTTTTGCCGCCTGGTGAGCGCCATGCGCTCATTATGGGCGAACAAAAGGTGAAAAGTCAATAGGGAGTCGGAAAAGTCTTCGAAATGTGATCGTGCCACGTCAGCGATTCTTCATCCACCAACGCCCACGCCACTCCAAGACCGGCCGCCAGGACACTCAAGACGCCCGATGCCATACGATAAAAGCGGAAACGGCGAGCCGGTTTCTGTCCGTCAAAATTCACAAGCCGGAGACGAGTCCAACGCATCCCCGGGGAATCGTTATTGGCGAGGCACCAGAGCGTCTTGTAAATCAACATGAACAGGCCAGCCGCCGCAAGAAATCCGATCATCGCCGGTTTCGTCAGGGCGATCTGACCTGTGACCAGACGGAACACAGCGCAGAAGGTGCAGAACGCCAGGAGCACCATGCTGCTGTCCATCGCCGCCGCCATCATGCGGTGCGCACGCACCGCGACGTGGGCGTCACAATCGATTACCGTATCCGGCGGAATGGCGGGCTCGATCGCCGAGACCTGCGCAAAATCGAGCATCTGCTGGCCGGGAACAGGCTTTCGTATGCGCTGTCGTGGCTCCGATTGCGACCGTTGCCGGCGCGGTACATCAACCGGCTCGATCGGAATCACTCGCGGCATTTCATTCGATGGGAACAGATGACGCTGATACACCGGCCGCCTCACCCCACGGTCGCGCCGCTGCGGTGGCGTCTCGGAAACCGCATCAAGCGGCATTTCCAACCGCAACGCCGTGGCTGCCCTGGTATGATAGCCGGTTGCGCCACTGAACTGCGGGGTGTGCAACCGCCGGCCACAACGGCTGCAGCGACGATCGTCGTCGGCATTCATCGTCCGGCAGTATATGCACGTCATAGGCGATGTTCCTCCTACTGTTCTTTTCTTGCAGCCAGCAGCTTTCCGTGCTACGGTTTTCGGTTGAGGCCCCCGTTTAAAATACACGAGACTTCTGCGTTTGAAGGCCTTACTTCCTTTCGTAACATAATTGGGCGAAAATGTCACGAACTTTTTGTGCGGCCCGGAACCATCTCCACGCGCCTGTTCGTAGCCGTGTTCCTTCTCTTCTGTGCGACTGCCCAAGCCCAGCAACGTACGCTCCGAATTCCCCATCCGGGAGCCCCGGAAAAACACTGGACCAACATTTCCGCCGACTCTCAGGAAGTGGACGGAGACCTCCGCCACCTGCGCGGCCACGTCGTCATCGAAATGACCGACGCCACCCTGAAGGCCGACGAAGTGGATTACAACGATGACACCGGCGACGCCGATGCCCGTGGCAACGTCGATTACCAGGACTTTACCAACGGCAACAAGCTCAAGTGCGATCACGCCAAGTACAACACCGAGACCGAACACGGCGAATTCTATGAAGTGAGCGGCACCAGCCCGCAGAAGATTCAGGCGCGCCCTGGATTGCTGACCACCAGCAATCCCTTCTACTTCGAGGGCGAATGGGCGGAGAAGATCGAGGACCGCTACATCGTACACGATGGCATGATCACCGACTGCAAGGTTCCGAAACCCTGGTGGACGATGCGCGCCCGCAAGTACGATTACATCCCGCTAGAGCACGTTATCGCCTATCATGCGGTGTTCCGCATCCGCTTCATGCCGATCTTCTACGCACCCGTATATTACAAATCGCTTAAGAAGCTGCCTCGCAAGAGCGGCTTCCTGGCGCCTAATATCGGCAACAGCTCGGTTCGGGGATTTATGATCGGCGGCGGCTACTATTGGGCCATCAATCCCAGTTACGACCTCAGCTACCGCGGCCAATACTTCAGCACCCGCGGGTTCGCTCACGATTTCGGCATTCGCGGAAAAGTGAAGCCCGGGACCGATTTCAGCGCGACACTCTACGGCGTGAACGACACCGGTCCGCCGAGCGTCCGCGCCAGCGGTTTCAGCCTGCAGGCGAATGGACGGTCCGACCTGGGCGATGGCTTCTATGCCCGCGCCTCGCTCGATTACCTTAGCTCCTACCGCTTCCGGCAAACCTTCACCGAGACGCTGAGCGAGGCCGTCTTCTCCGAAACACACTCGGTGGGCTTCATCACCAAGCACTGGGATACGTTGGGCGTCAACTTCGTGGCGCAACGCGACCAGGACTTCCTCGACCCGAACGACGACAAGAACAACATCCTGATTCGCAAGGTTCCCGAAGTGGAGTTCCTGAGCCGTGAGCACGAAGTGAAGGATCTTCCCATCTGGGTGTCGTTCGATTCCGCCGCGGGACTGCTCGACCGCGAGCAGCTTCCGACGGTTCCCTCCGACCCCACACAGCCTACGCCAGTGGTGCTGCAGACGCCCCGCTTTGTGGACCGCATCGATGTGCGCCCGCAAGCCACCACCGCGTTCCATTTCGCGGGATTCAGCCTCGTGCCGACCTTTGCGATCGAGGAGACGCAGTGGGGTGCTTCCATCGAGAACGGCAAAATCGTGAGCAAGGATTTTCTGCGCAGTGCGCGGGACCTGAAGGTGGAGCTCATACCTCCGGCATTCGAGCGCATCTTTAAAGCTCCAAAGTGGACTGGCGTGGACAAGATCAAGCATGTCTTCGAGACTCGCGCCACGTACCGGCGCGTGGACGGCGTTCACGATTACAACAGCATCATTCGTTTCGACGACCTCGAATCCCTGACGGACACGAATGAGGTGGACCTGCAGATCGTCAACCGCCTTTACGTGAAGCGAAAAGATGGGAACGTCGACGAAGTCCTCACCTGGCAAATATCGCAAGCCCGCTATTTCGACCCGACCTTCGGGGGCGCGGTCGTAACCGGCGAGCGAAACGTTTTTCTCAGTTCGAGCGACCTGACCGGCTTCGCATTTATCGATCGGCCGCGCAACTATTCGCCCATCGTTTCGCAGTTGCACTTCCAGCAGAAGGTGGGCGTGACGTGGGAAGCCGACTACGACCCGCTCTTTGGTCACCTGAGCAACAGCACCATCAGCGTTGACGCACGCTATTCGAAGTATTTCGTGTCGGCGGGCGAAACCATGGTCAACGCCGCTCCCGACCTGACGCCGCCAACGAACCAGTTTCGAGCGCTGGTCGGCGTGGGCGATTCCAACCGTCGCGGCTGGAGCGCGGCTGTTAGCACTTTCTACGATTACAGGCGCGATATACTGACCTACGCCACGATGCAAGTCACCTATAACACCGACTGCTGCGGGCTCAGCGTGCAATACCGGCGCTTCAACTTCGGACAACGAGATGAAAGCCAGTTTCGGGTCGCGTTCGCGATCTCAAACATAGGTACGTTTGGTACCCTGCGCCGCCAGGAGCGCCTTTTTTGAGCCCAACGGAGCCCCTGCGCTCGCTGTCGATCGTCATTCCGGCTTACAACGAGGAAAAAAGACTGCCGTCGACCTTGGACCGTCTGTCGCAATGGATCGGCGAACACGGGCCGCCGTTTTGCGAAGTCCTGGTCGTCGACGACGGCTCGCGTGATGGAACCGCTGCCGTCGCGGAGAGATGCGCAGGCATTCGCCTGCTGCGGAATCCAGGCAATCGCGGCAAAGGCTACGCGGTGCGCCACGGGATGCTGGAAGCCAAAGGCGATTGGGTTCTGTACACCGACGCCGATCTTTCCAGCCCTATCGAAGATGTCGAGTTGCTCTATGGCGAAGCCCAGCGCGCCGCCGCGGTCATCGCGATCGGCTCGCGAGCCGTCGACCGGTCGCTTGTCTCCAAGCACCAGCCGATCTTCCGGGAGGTCTCCGGCCGCGTGTTCAATCTCATGATGCGCATCGTGACAGGCCTTCGCTTCGCCGACACGCAATGCGGCTTCAAGCTCTACCGTCGCGACGCGGCGCAAGCGGTATTTTCCCGCCAGAAACTCGACGGGTTCAGCTTCGACGTCGAGGATCTGTACCTGGCGAAAAAGCTTGGCCTGCACGCCATTGAGGTGCCCGTACATTGGGCTAATGTAGAAGGAACGAAGGTGAGCATGGGACAAGGAATGAAATCCTTCGCCGATTTATTCAAGATCCGCTTTGGGTAATGTAATGGCGACTCTGTCAGCCCGTGGAAGAAGCCTTTTGAGAGCGGCATGCGCAGGCGAAACCGCTGCGCCACCTTTATGGCTAACGGGTTGCGAGCCAAGGTGGGGCGGGCCTTCGGGACTGTAGGCGATAAAGCAAAATATGCAAATCCGGCACTTCCTTCTCGATGAGTGGCTAGGCCAAAAGCTGAAACCGAACTCCCCGATTGAGTATGACCTGGGCTCCAGCACCGGACCCGTCTGGACGCTGAGAGAGCTACTGGCGCTAGGGCCGGGGAATGACCTCGAACGCCTGCTCAACACGAAACTGTTCTACACCAGCGCCAGCGGAACACTGGAACTCCGCCAGGCGTTGGCAGAAGCGAACGGAGTTGACCCGGACGACGTCCAGATTCTGACCGGAGCCGCCGAAGCCCTGTTCCTGGTCTTCTTCGCATCCGCGGAACGCAATGCCAACGTGGTCCTGCCAAGTCCCGGCTTCCCCGCAAACGACGCTATGGCCGCATCGCTGGGCCTCGAAATCCGTTCCTATAATCTGCGACACGAAAACGCATTCCGAGTGGACCTCGACGAGGTCCGCGCCCTTGTCGACCACAATACGAAGCTGGTGCTGATCAACTCGCCGCACAATCCCAGTGGGGCGGTTTGGCCTGTCGCCGAAATGCAAACCCTGCACGATTTCTGTGCCGAGCGTGGCATTCAGCTCGTATCGGACGAGGTCTATCATCCGATCTATCACGGCGTCGAAGGACCATCCGGTGCCGCGCTGCCGCACGCGACTGTGCTCGGCGACTTCTCGAAGGCGCTCTGTTTGAGCGGCCTGCGAGTAGGTTGGATGATCGAGCGCAACGCAAAGCGTCGTGAGCGCTACACGAACGCACGCAGCTATTTTACGGTGTCAAACACCGTCCTGGGCGAGCAGTTGGCGGCTTTGGCGGTGCGCAACAGGGAAGCGATTTACGCGCGAGCGCGGCGCGTATCGTCAGCGAATCTCGCCCTTCTCGAGAAGGTCTTCACGGACCATTCCGACCTGCTCGATTGGGTCCGTCCGCAAGGCGGCATGACCGCGTTCCCGCGCCTCAGAGACGGCAGCGATGCGCGTCCATTTTGCCAGCTTTTGGCTGCGAGCGGAATTCTTGTTTCCCCTGGCGATTGCTTCGGAATGCCGGCGCACTTCCGTATCGGTTTCGCCGCCGCCAGCGATCAATTTCCGCGCGCCATCAACCGGTTCACAGAAGTTTTGGGCCAGCTTGTAAGTGGCGCCGCGCGGTCCTCGGCTAGCGAGAGCGCAGGCTGATGCGGAGCCGCATAGCTCCGACATACTTATCCGCCGCCCCGTAGTATCCCGTCAAATTCGACAGATCTCCGACCGCACCTTCTAGGAAGATCACGTTCGGGACCGTTCCAACGCGCTCCCACTCCAGCTTCGGCTCAATGAAGGGCCGCTCCGCGCGAGCCATCACCCGCCGAGGATCCTTAGCGTCGAACAACACCCAAGCCGGACGATAAACAAGCTGATCGTCCGCGCCGTTGTACAGCAGTAATATCCCGGCCGACGTGACAATCGGAGGCGGACCCGGCTCCATCACACGCGAATCGAACGCATTCAGGTGTACATCCAACACCGGCTTCTGAGTCGCATCTTTCCAGTGCAGCAGGTCATCCGAAGACGCCAGCCCCATCATGTCGCGAGTCTTCCCATCCGGCCCCGGAGCAGTCCCAAGATAATACATCCACCATTTGCCGTTAATCTTCTGTGGAACGATCGCTCCCGACTTCGTCCACTGCTTGTTCCAGGTCCCCTGATAAGCCGGCAAAATCACGCCCGCACGTTGCCAATGCCTGAGGTCCCGTGACGTCGCCAGACAAAGCTGCGCGTCGTGCAGGTTGTATCCGGTGTAGGTCAGATAGTAAATTCCGTCAATCAGCACCACCCGTGGGTCTTCAACGCCGCCATCTTTTTCATAGTCCGTGGACGGCGAAAGCACCGGCTCAGCATCTACAGTGAAGGTGCGGCCATCCACGCTCTCGGCATACCCTATCCGCGACGTCTTCTTCGCGTCCTGCGCGCGGAAAAGGAGAATCGTCTTCGCTCCAACCTGGATAGCCGCCGGGTTAAACGCGCCCATCTCGGCCCACGGAAGTGAAGGTCTTAGAATCGGCTGCTGCCCCATTCGCTCCGCTTGGACGCTCACCTGGGATGCTGCTGCTTGTGCCAGAAATAACGAAATAACGAGTGAACGCACCATCTAAGTCGCCGCGCCTTCCTTGAAGGTGAGGATCTGGTTCGCCTTTACGTTCCGGTAGACTTCCTTGAGGCCGAGCGGCCACCGGATCTCGACCGTCTCCGCTTGCTCCATCATCCCCAAACCGAAATGCAGCCGCATATCGTTATGCGAATAGAAACTCGACTGGCTTACCACGTCCTGCCGCTGCATGCGGCCGCCAGCCGTCACAACAACGCTCGCACCAATCGCCGTCCGATTCGACTTCACACCCACCAGCTTCAGCTTGAGCCATCGATTCCCCGGCTTTAGATCATTGCGCAGCAGCGACGGCGGCTCATTCATGTTCATCACCAGCACATCGATATCGCCGTCGTTGTCGAAATCCCCGAACGCACACCCGCGGCTCGAATGCGGCTCCGTCACCGCCGGACCGGCCTGCGCGCTGATATCTTCGAACAACCCACGCCCGGCATTCCTTAAGACAATTCGGGGATTCTTGTACGTGTAATCGGCGAGGACGTGTTCCAACTCCGGGTAGACGTTGCCGTTGACGAAGAAGATGTCCGGCAGCCCGTCGTTATCCAGGTCAACAAGGCCCGCGCCCCATCCGACGTACCGCGTGAATGCTCCCAGTGACGCCCGCACTGTGACATCCTCGAACATCCCGCCGCCCTTATTGCGGTACAACACCGGCGTATCCTCGGCGAAATGCGTCTTGAAGATGTCGAGCCGGCCGCTATTGGCCACGTCGCCGATCCCCACGCCCATCCCGGCCTGTTCGCGACCATCTTCGTTGTAGGCAACGCCCGATTCCAGCGCCGTGTCCTTGAACGTCCCATCGTGCTGGTTGCGATACAAAATGCTGGGCGTCGAATCGCACGCCACGAAAATATCCGGCCAGCCGTCGTCATCGAAATCCGCGGCTACAGCGGTCATGCCATAGCGCAGATCGACCTTCGCGATACCCGATGCCTCCGATACATCCGTGAAAGTGCCGTCGCCGTTGTTGCGATACAGCACATGGCGCCCGGTCGGCAGGCCGCGAGGCCCGCAATTGACCGCAATGCCTTTCCACATGCAGTTCGCATTCGACCCCGGCAGCGGAGTGGTCTTGGGATCGAAATTCAGATATGTGCTGACAAACAGGTCCAGAAAACCATTGCGGTTGTAATCGACGAAGGTACAGCCGGCGCCCCATCGCGGCTCATCGCTGAGCAGTCCCGCCTTTTTCGTCACGTCGGTGAACGTGCCGTCGCCATTGTTGCGATACAGAATGTTGTGACCCCAGCAGCTCAGGAACAGATCGTCAAACCCGTCGTTATTGTAATCGCCGATGCAAACGCCCGAAACCCACGCTACCCGCTCCAGGCCGGCCTTTTTCGTTACTTCGGTGAACGTGCCGTCGCGATTGTTCTTGTACAGCCGGATGCTCGTCGCCGGCGCCGGGCCGTCGAGCCGCGAGCCGCCAGGTAGAAGAATATCCATCCACCCATCGTGATCGTAATCGTAGAATGCCACGCCGCAGCCGTTGGTCTCAAGGATAAACTTCTTGTGATCCACCCCGCCGTACACGATCGGCTGCGTGAGCCCCGCCTTTGCGGCCACATCGACGAAGTAGGGCAGGGAAGTGGCATCCTTCCCTCGCGCTAGCACCGGCGCCAGCAGAGCCGGAAGCTTCAGCATCTCGCGACGCGTCACGATTGCAGCCCCTTGCCCTCAACCACTGTGACGATCTGGTTCCCGGCGACGGCCGGAATCTTGTCGACCACGCCGCTGGGCCAACGGATCTCCAGATCTGCTTTGGTCGCTTTGCCGAGTCCGAAATGAATGCGCAGGTCGCTTTGGGAAACGTAGCTGCCGCCGCTGCGGACCTCGTCCATCTGCCGATGCCCGCCCTCAGTGGTACAAATCACCCGCGCCCCGATTCCGGTGCGATTCGATTTCACGCCAACGGTCTTCACCTTGATCCAATTGGTCTTCGTCGCCTGATCGCAGCGCAACAACTGGGGCACGTCGTTCGTGCAGTTGACCAGCACATCGACATCGCCGTCATTGTCAAAATCGCCAAACGCACATCCGCGGCCCGGCGCTTTTTCGAGGATCCCCGGCCCGGCTTCCAGCGAAACGTCCCCGAACCTTCCGTTGCCCAAATTGCGATACAGAATCTTTCGTTCGCGATATCCCGATTCCGCATCGGTCTCGCCCACCTCCGGATACACGTGGCCGTTGCACACGAGAACATCCGACCACCCATCGTTATCGAAATCCAGGAATCCGATGCCCCAGCCCAGAAATCGCGTATTTTTCCCGAGACCCGCCTGGAACGTCTGATCCTCGAACACCATCTTGCCGAGATTGCGATAGAGGCTGTGCGTATCGCCCGCGAAATTCGTTTTCACGAGGTCGAGGTTGCCGTCGCAGTCGTAATCCACCGCCGAGACACCCATCCCGGCCTGCGGCTTGCCATCCGGACTATATGCAACGCCCGCCTCGATCGCGACATCCGTGAATGTGCCGTCGTGGTTGTTCTTATAAAGCGCGGAAGAGGTCGAATCGTTGGCCACGTAGATGTCGGGCCAACCGTCATTATCGAAGTCGGCAACCAGTACGCCGAGCCCATACGTGCCCGGAGTCTTCCAGATCCCCGATTTCTCCGAAACATCCGTGAACGTGCCGTTGCCGTTGTTGTGGAACAGAATATTCTTGCCGCCCTGCAAACCCGGCGGCCCGCACGCCACCATCAGACCCTTGTACAGGCACGGCCCCGATTCCGGCAGCGGCGCCGTCTTCGGATCAAAATCGATGTAATTGGCAACGAAAAGGTCCAGGTGCCCGTCGCGATCGTAGTCGACGAACGCACAGCCGGTGTTCCAGCGCTTCAGGCCCGTGGTGGTGCGCGTCGTAACGCCCATCTTCTCCGCCACGTCGGTGAACGTCCCGTCGCCGTTGTTGTGGTACAGGGCGCAATCGCCCCAGTATGTGACGAAGAGATCGTCGTGACCGTCGTTGTTGTAATCGCCAACGCAAACGCCTTGTCCCCAGCCGGTGCGAATCAGCCCCGCCTTGGCCGTAACGTCGGTAAACGTGCCATCGCGATTGTTTTTGTACAACCGATTCGTCGGCTCCTCGCCCTTGGCGTATTTGGCCTCAAAGCGCGTGCCGTTCACGAGGAAGATGTCGAGCCAACCGTCCTGATCGTAATCGAAGAACGCCGCGCCGCACCCGGTCGTCTCCAGCAGGAACTTGTTCTTCTGTTCGCTGCCGAAAACCGTCTTCGATCGCAGCCCTGCCTCGCGCGCAATGTTGACGAACTGGGCTCCCAACGGAGGCAATGCCGGCAGTAACTGATCGAACGTAAAGACGCCCACAGTTCGGCAAATCGATCGAACAAAACCTCGCCGTGTAACGCCGCCTTCAGGCGGTCCAGAGGCCGGCCTAAGCCGGCGGTACCTAAACATCTATCGAAGCCCCTGCTGTTGTTTCACAAACGCCGCATTGATCGAAAGGCTCAGTCGGTATAAGTCTTCGCCTGCCGCACGGCGCAAAGCCACCGCGGGAACACACAGACAGAGAGCTAACCAGGATACCTGCAACACGCCCTTTCCCTCAATTCTACCCGCCTCGTGAGGCGGTTATCGCCCGTAAGCTTTCTATGGGGCCCCAAAAGCAAGCCAAAACCGCCTGCTCCGCAACGCAGCATAGCCGCAACCAACGGAAACGCTCGGGTTCGAAAAGGTACGACAGGCGGTTTCGCCTGTCCTTTCTCGCTCAAGTCCAAAGGCAGGCTGAGCCTGCTCCACCCTTCCCCATCCTCCAAATCGTCGCCGGCCGCGAAGATCAGAAAACGAACCGGTGGCACAGGCCTGAAGGCTGCGCTACGACGGTTTTCATCCAATTTGTGGTTGGCAATCGTTCAAGTCGGCACGAGACGCAAAGAATCAAAGGAGGAGTTTTCGACCATGGATAGCAACGCCTGCTAAAATTGATGTTCGGCTGCTCAATGGAACGGGCTGGACGATTCCTCTCAAAACTCAAACTTGGTGGCGCGGTCGGACCCGACGACCTGGCGTTGGCCGCATGGCCTGCCGCCGTCGGCAAACGTCTCGCGCAACGAACGCGCGCAGTATCGCTGGTGCGCGGCAACCTCATCGTCGAAGTCGAAGACGGGGTCTGGCAGAAGCAGCTCTTTTATCTGCGCGGCCAGATCCTCAACAAGATTCACCTCGTCATGGGCGATGCTACGGTGACTGACGTCGAGTTCCGCATCGGGCCCCCGCGTCGGCCACCCCAAACCTCGGCGCGCCTCCGCACGGATGTTGCCACGCTCGACGACGCCGACGGAATCGTCGATCCCGTTCTCCGCGTCCTCTACAAACAGGCACGGAAGAAGGCCATCGGGTGAAGATCACCGAAAAAGAGGTCCGCTACGTGGCCGGCCTCGCTAACCTGGAGCTCACCGAGGCCGAAATTCAGCGGTTCTCGCACGACCTCGACGAGATTCTCACGCACATCGACACGCTGAACGAAGTGGACACCGCCGCCGTCGAACCGATGGCGCAAGTCCTATATGACGCCGAGCCCACCGCGACCTTGCGCGAGGATCGTGAGCGACCCACCATCCCCACAGCAATCGCCCTGCAGAATGCCGCTGCCTCGGGCGCGGGCTATTTCAAAATCCCGAAGGTGATCGAGAGATGACCGGCGGCGACGTGACCTCGCTCACGATAGAACAAGTCAGCGCCGGTTTGCGCGAGCGCAAATTCAGCGCCGAGGAACTGGCTCGTGCCTCCCTGGAATTTGCCGAAGCCGAGAACGGCAAAACCAACGCCTTCCTGACGTTCTCGCCCGAACGGGCGCTCGCCACGGCACGTCGAGTGGACAAACAACTATTTGTCGGCGACGATCCGGGCCCGCTCGCGGGCGTTCCGATCGCGGTCAAGGACGTCATCGTTACGAAAGGCCTGCGGACCACCTGCGGCTCGCGTCTTCTGGCCGGCTACGAGCCGCCCTACGACGCGACGGCGATCGTCCGCCTCGAAAACGCCGGCGGCGTGATTATCGGCAAAACCAACTGCGACGAGTTCGCGATGGGCTCGTCCAACGAAAACTCGGCGTTCGGGCCTGTGCGGAATCCTGTTGCACTCGATCGCGTCCCAGGGGGCTCCAGCGGCGGATCGGCCGCTTCCGTAGCGCAGGGAACTGCCGTGGTTGCGCTCGGCTCCGACACCGGCGGCTCGGTGCGGCAACCCGCTTCGTTCTGCGGGGTCGTCGGCGTTACCCCGACCTACGGGCGCGTCTCGCGCTACGGCCTCACGGCTTTTGCCAGTTCGCTCGATCATATCGGCCCGTTCGGCCGAACCGTCCGCGATGCCGCGCTGCTGCTGCAGACCATCGCCGGCCGCGACGAAATGGATGCAACGTCGGCGTTCGCCCCCGTCCCCGACTACATCTCGCAACTCGACGGCAAAGTCGCAGGCATGAGGATCGGCCTGCCGCGCGAATACTTCGAGGGCCTCAGCAGCGAGACCGGCGATATTATCCTGCGCAGCGTGGACATTCTGAAGAAGCTGGGCTGCGAAGTTCGCGATATCAGCCTGCCTCATACGAAATACGCCATCGCCTGTTATTACATCGTCTGCACCGCTGAAGCCAGCTCTAACCTGGCGCGCTATGACGGTGTGCGCTATACCAGCCGCGCCGCCGCCGACACGCTCTCCGACATGTACCGCCGGACGCGTGGAGAAGGCTTTGGCGCCGAGTGCAAGCGCCGCATCATGCTTGGCACCTACGTGCTCAGCGCGGGCTATTACGACGCCTATTACCTGAAGGCCCAGAAGGTCCGAACGTTGATTGCCGGCGATTTTCAAAAGGCTTTCGGAGAGGTCGACGCTATCGTCACCCCGGTTTCCCCGTTCCCCGCTTTCAAACTCGGAGAGAAGATGAACGATCCGATGGAGATGTACCTGTCGGATATTTACACCATTACGGGATCCCTGGCCGGGATTCCCTGCATGAGCGTTCCCGCGGGAAAGACCGCCGCCGGGCTACCGGTTGGCCTCCAGATTCTGACCAGACACTTCGACGAGGCGGGAATGTTCCGCCTCGCCGACGCATTTGAACGAGCCGGCGGCGCGTCTGCCGGCTAAACACACAAGAGAGAAGAGAGGAGATCAAATGGCGTTTACACTGCCCAATCTGCCGTACCCGACCGATGCCTTGGAGCCCCACATCGACAAGATGACGATGGAGATCCACCACGGAAAGCATCACGGCGCTTACGTCAACAATCTGAATAAAGCGCTGGAGTCCGCGCCCGACCTGCAGAGCAAGACCGTCGAGGAACTGCTGGCAAACAACTGTGCCATCGTCCCTGAGAATATTCGGACCGCGGTTCGTAACAATGGCGGCGGACATGTGAATCACAGCATGTTCTGGGAAATCATGGGGCCGCATAAGGGCGGCGCGCCGGTGGGCAACCTGGCCCAGGCTATTCATGGTGCGTTCGGAAGCTTCGATACGTTCAAGGAAAAGTTCGCTGCGGCGGGAGCGAGCCGCTTCGGTTCCGGCTGGGCCTGGCTGCTGAAAAGCGGCAACGGCCTCGAAATCATTTCCACCGCCAACCAGGACAGCCCGCTCATGGAAGGACGCACCCCCATCATGGGGCTTGACGTCTGGGAGCACGCGTATTATTTGAAGTATCAGAACCGCCGGCCCGACTACATCGGCGCCTGGTGGAACGTCGTGAATTGGGAAGCCATTGAAGATCGCTTTAACTCCGGAAAGTGAGATGGTGGGGCAGGCGGTTTCGCCTGCCCGTTTCGACACTATGAGAATCGCTGCAGCAGTTCTAGCCTGCATACTGGCGGTAGGTTGTTCTTCCTCGCCCACCCCCACCGCGAAGTCAACCAAGGCAGGGAGCCCCACGCGTGTGGCCGCCAGTTCCAACCCGGTCGCGAAATACATCGAACTGGTAGGCTTCCGTATCGGCGAGGAAGGGCCGGGAAAACTGCGCGTGAAATTCGGCGTCGTCAATCACTCCGAGGCCGATATCGGCAACATTGTTCTTTCGGTAAACCTGCGAGCCTCTACAGCCAAACCCGACGATCCGCCGCTCGCCACCTTTGACGCTAAAGTGGATGGCCTGGGACCCTCGGACCTGAAGGACGTCGCCGTAGTGGTGCCGACCAAGCTTCGCGCTTACGAGCTGCCCGACTGGCAGTTTCTCAAAACCGATTTTCAACTCATTGAACCGAAGTAGTCTATGAAACGGCTGTTCATTGCTCTTATTCCCATGCTCGCCACCGCTGCCCAAATCCCCGACCTTGCTGAACTCAACCGGATGATTGGGCGCTTCGCGCCGACGGAGCTTCGCGTGGACACCAGCGGGCTATCCGCTGGAGATAAACAGGCGCTCGCCAAACTGATCGACGCGGCCCACGTCGTCGATGATGTTTTCCTCACGCAGCTCTGGAGCGGCAACCATGCGCTCTATGACAAGCTGAAGCACGACACAACGCCGCTCGGCAAAGCGCGGCTCCATTACTTCTGGATCAACAAGGGGCCGTGGTCCGACCTCGACGGCCACACCGCGTTCCTGCCGGACGTTCCGCCGCGCAAACCCGAGGGCGCAAATTTCTACCCCACGGATTTGACCCGCGACGAATTCGAGAAGTGGGTTCAGACGCTGTCGAAGGAGGACCGCGAGCGGGCCACGGGTTTCTTCACCGTCATTCGCCGCGATGCGAAACACCAGCTCGGGATTGTGCCCTATAGCGTCGAATACAAGGCCGACCTGACGAAAGCTGCACACCTGTTAAATGAAGCCGCCAGGCTGACCGACAACGCCACGCTGAAGAAGTTCCTGACCACGCGCGCCGCGGCTTTCCTGTCCAACGACTATTACGAGAGCGACATGGCCTGGATGGATCTTGACGCGCCGATCGACATCACCATTGGTCCGTACGAAACCTACAATGACGAGTTGTTTGGATATAAGGCGGGCTACGAAGCTTATGTGAACGTGCGCGACGAGCAGGAATCCTCGAAGTTACGGTTCTTTGCCGATCATCTGCAGGAGATCGAGAACAACCTGCCGATCGACCCCAAATACCGCAACCCGAAGCTCGGCGGACAGGCGCCGATTCGTGTAGTGAACGAGGTTTTCGCCGCAGGCGACGGCAACCATGGCGTGCAGACGGCAGCGTACAACTTGCCCAACGATGAACGCGTCGTTGCGCAAAAGGGCAGCAAGCGCGTCATGTTGAAGAACGTTCAGGACGCAAAGTTCAGGACGACACTGATTCCGATTTCCAAGCGCGTGCTCGCCCCCGCAGCCCAGGAGAAGCTCAGTTTCGATGCTTTCTTCACGCATATCGTGGCGCACGAATTGAGCCACGGCATCGGTCCGCAGCAGATCAAGGTGAACGGCCGCGATACCTCGCCGCGTATGGAGCTGAAGGAGCTCTACAGCGCCATCGAGGAGTGCAAGGCGGACGTTACGGGCCTGTTCATGCTGCAGCACCTGATGGATCGCAAAGCGTTACCCAACGCCTCGTTTAACGAAACGCAGTTGTACACGACCTACCTTGCCTCGGGGTTCCGCAGCCTGCGATTCGGGTCCAAAGAAGCGCACGGCCGCGGCATGGCGATCCAGATGAACTACCTGATGGACAAAGGGGCGTTCACGGTCTCGCCGGATGGCACGTTCGCGGTGAACATGGCGAAGATCAAGGGAGCCATCCGCGACCTCGATCACGATCTGCTTACGGTGGAAGCCACTGGAGACTATGCCGGAGCGAAGAAGATGCTCGACACGCTGGGCGTCATCCGGCCGGTGATGCAGAAAGCGATCGATTCGCTGGCCGCGGTCCCCACCGACATCGAGCCAGTGTTCGAGGTGCCACATAGCCTCTGATTCTCGGTGAGGTCCAAAGCCGGCTGAATGCCTGCGCGTCCTCAGCTAGAGAGACGTTTCACGCATTGTCACTGGAACAGCGAACTGAACTCGACGCTTCCGAGAAAACCACCCTGCAACGGGCAAGCGCAGCTCGGCGTCGGTGCACCCTCGATCAACTGACGCGTAGCCTGCGAATTAAAGTAAACCCCCGGGCCGCCCGAATTCGCAACATCGAGCCAAAAGTTGAACCCCGCGGCATCCGGATCGCGCGAGAGGATCGTGTAGTACATCATCTGAATGAACAGGGCATTGGAATGATCCGGCGCAGTCCGAAACGCTCCCTGATTCCGGAACTCATCGCCGGCCAGGATTGCCGACAAGACCTGAAACGGTGAATTAACCCGAGCCGAGATCACTTCGGCACTGGTTGGCGCACGGCCAAGCAAACTTACGTATACCGCGTTAACGTACGCCGCATCGCTCGCATATTGAGTCCCCAACGATGCCAGAAGCTCCTCGGGAGTCCTTTGGTCCTGCGTAATCGCAGTGATCGCCGCCTGATACTCGGCGAACGTCGGTGGGCGGCCAAGCACCGCCTGGTAAATCGCCAGCACCATAAAGTCGGTCGACTGAGCCTCTGTGCTCGTCAGGAATGAGTCGACCATCAACGTGAGAGACGCGGTGCCTGGCCCGGTCCAGAACAGGAACCCTCCCGAATCCGGCTCCCGGTTCAGCAACCGCTGGTACATCGCTGTGATCTGTCGAACCAGCAGAGGCTGGAGAGCGGCCGTTTCGGTGACCGTCAACACGAGAGGCTCGCTCGCCTGTACGGTGGGAGTGATCGTAAGACTTGCGGTTCGCGGCGACGATTGCGCGTTGCTGAACGCGATGTAATTCACGAACAGCCTCGTTGGGTCGCCACTCGGTGTTTTGATCGGCATTAGCCACTGCGGATGATCGGACGATATGGCGAAACCCACGCCAGGCGGGCAGCCTGCCATATCAAGATAAACAGTCTGCACAACGGACGGATAAAAACCTGCCGTCGATGTGCCGAAGCTGGTCAGCGTTGTCGGATTATCTGCAGTCGTGGTGACGCGGCAGTTGCTTTGCCCAAATGCCGTGACGAAGCTGGCGCAAGCCGCCAACAAAAGCGCCCATCGCGGGACGATTGGCATGTGTGGAATATCTCACCTGGCGTCAATTTTAACAGAGACAAATAAACTAGACTTCGATGGAGCCGGTGAGAAACAGAGCCGCGTTGCCTGCGATACGAACCCGCTCGCCCCGATCTTCGCACCAAAGGTCGCCGCCCCGCCGGGAAATCTGCCGCGCGCGCAAGCTCTTTTTTCCGAGCCGCTCGGACCAATAAGGGATCAAGGTGCAGTGCGCGGAGCCGGTCACGGGATCTTCCGGCACGCCTTTCGCGGGCGCGAAAAACCGCGACACGAAGTCGACCTGATCGCCGGGTGCCGTCACTATCACCGCGAAGCGGTCGATCTGCGTCAGCACCTCCATGTTTGGCTTGAGTGCGGCCACTTCGGACTCTGAACGATACACCACCAGGTAGTCGCGAGCTCCCAGAATCATCTCAGGGTCGGGGCCGCCCAACGCCTTAAAAAGTTCGGGATGCATCGTGCACGGCTTCGGCGGCCGGGCAGGGAAGTCCATAGCGAACCGATCGCCCTCCCGAGTCACGATCAGTTCGCCGCTTCGAGTCATGAAGCGAACTTCGTTTCGCGACGGTTCCAGCTCGGTCATAAGCACGAACGCTGACGCCAGGGTGGCATGCCCGCAAAGGTCCACCTCGACCGCCGGCGTGAACCAGCGGAGATTGAAACCGTTCTCGTTCGGAACGAAGTACGCCGTTTCGGAGAGGTTATTCTCGAGAGCGATCGCCTGCAGTTGTTCGTCCGGAAGCCACGCCTCCAGCGGGCATACCGCCGCCGGATTCCCCGCGAAAACCTTGCTCGTGAACGCGTCCACCTGATAGAGAGGGATCTTCATGCCTGGATCCCCAGTTCCAAGCCCATCGTGAACGACGGGTGATGACGATTCGCCACGAGATCGCGCTGTTCGAGCAGCGCGGAGACCAGGATTGGCATGGCGATGGTGGAATCGGAATGGCAGGTCACCATCGAAGCGTCTTTGGCGATCTTGCCCCAGCTTTGGGCTTCCTCGAACGTGCAGCCCGACAATCCACCCCAATGCGGCGCGTCGGTCACGCATTGGATCGCGTACTTGTGACCCGTCACGCCGGTGTTCATGATGATGGCCGTGACCTCGGTCTGCTGAACGAAATTCTTGGGCGTGCCGCCGCCGAAATAGATCACGCCGGTGGCCTTTGATTCCGCCACAATGCGAGCTGTCTCCACCACGTCGCCGATCACGTCGAACGTGAACCGGTTGCCGCCGCCATAGCGGTTCGCCGCGATGCCGATCCCTATCGAGCTGTCGGCAATCGCCGGACAGTAGAGCGGGATGCCTGCCTTGGCAGCGGCTGAAACGATGCCGTCCTCCTTGGCGTGCTTGCCAAGTTCTTTGCCGAGCACGTACAAGAATTCGCGTGTCGTGTAGGATCTCGACTGATCCAGAGATGCAGCGAAACGGCCAATCCACTGGTCGTGCTCGCGGAACTTCTCCTCGTCCGCCAGCACGTCGTACATGCGGTCCACCAGGTTCTCGGCCAATACGACATCGTCCATAGCGTGCGAGCCCTGGTAATGAAAATTTCCTAAGGTTTCGTGTAGATCGTGAAAGAAATTGGCGCCGGTCGAGACCAGGCAGTCGATCAGGCGGTTTTCGATCATCCGGACCACGAGCCGCCGCATGCCGGCGGGCACCATGGCTCCGGACATGCCCATCATGATCGTGCAACGGTCGCCCAGCATGCGCTTCCAGACTTCAAAAGCAATGCCTAACTGCTTGCCCTGGAAGGCAGTAGCCTGCATGCGCGTGAGGATTTCAGAAGCCGACGTGGCTCCTACGGGATCAAACGGACACGTAGGGTTCGTGAGGAGTTCGGATTTGGTTGGCACTCAGAAATCAGTGTACCCTGGGCCGATTGTTCTCGTTTTGCACAAGCTCGTCGAAGATGGCGAGAACCTGCTTGCGGTACGAATAAACACGCTTCAATGCGTCCTTAAAACCCGTTTCATACCTCTGCGTTTTCAGCCACTTCTCGAGGATCGGCTTGGGGACGTCGATATCGCGCCGCAGCGCGTCCGCGGAGTGTCCCCGCAAAAATAGCCCGTAAAACATTGCCGCCTCGCGTTGCGGCGCTAATGGATCGAATTCTTCCCGGAGAGTCATGAGGACAGTTCCGCCTCGAAAAAAGCCAGTATAGACATCGCTGACGTCCGAATCAAGTGGGTCACGACCGGATTAATGAGTGTAATCTGGGTGATACTCCCAGTCTACCAGTAAAGATTCATTTCGGCTATAAAATGGATCTTTTTTAGGAGGGAGTGACAATCGCTTGGATGCACGGGCGGCGGCTTTGGATTCAACGGGATTGCTTCCGCTTCTTGCGGGGCGCCGGCTCGAAAAGGCCGAACTGAAGCTTGCGCTCGATGGGATCAATACGGTCGAGCCGGACCCGGACTTCGTCGCCGATCGAGAACTCCCGGCGGCTGCGCTGGCCGACAATCTTACGGGAGTTCTCGTTGTAGGTGTAGCGGTCGCCGGGAAGGGTGTCGATCGGTACCAGCCCTTCGATAAACAGGTTTGCCAACTCCACGAAAAAGCCGTACTTGGTGGTGCTGATGACGAGCGAGTCGAAGTCTTCGCCCACGCGATCCTCCATGAAGCGTACCTTCTTCCACTCCACCAGTTCGCGCTCGGCATCCGCGGCGCGTCGCTCGGTTTCGGAGCTCTCGTCCGCGATGGCATGGAGGCGCTCCGGGGGCAGGATGTCGCGTTTCCCGTCCAGGAAGGCGCTCAGAATGCGGTGGACGATCAGGTCGGGATAGCGGCGAATGGGGGATGTGAAGTGCGTGTAGCTGGCCGCCGCAAGGGCGAAGTGACCCTCGTTTTCCTCGCTGTATCGGGCCTGTTTCAGCGACCTCAGCATGAGGTAGCTTAGGATGCGCTCCTCGGGCTTGCCTTCGATCTTCGAGATCAGCTTCTGATAATTGCGCGAGGAGATGGGGACCGAGCTGTCGGCGAGAACCACCTCGCGGCGGCGGTCGTTGACGCGGAACCGCTTCACGGGGATGGCCCCGATTCCGAGCGAATAGCCGAAGTGCGAGGCGACTTCCTCGAATTCCATGACGCGCTTGGGGTCGGGCTTCTCGTGGATTCGGAAGATCGAGGGGACTCCAGCGTTTTCGAGGTGGGAAGCAACGGCTTCATTCGCCGCCAGCATGAACTCCTCGATAACGCGGTGCGCGATGTTTCGCGGCGCCTTGATCACGCCTGTCATTTCCCCAAACTCATCGAATTCAATAAGCGGTTCGGGCATGTCGAAGTCGATGGAGCCGCGCTTTGCTCGTTTGCGGTTGAGAATGAGCGCCAGCTCGCGCATGAGCTCGAAGCGGTCGGTCAAGCGACCGTAGCGCTCGCGGAGCCCCGCATCGCCTTCAAGTAATAGGTGAACATTCGTGTAAGTCATCCGCTCGGCGCTGCGGATAATGCCGCGGGTGAACTCCTGCTTGACGACGTCGCCACGATGGTCGATTTCGAGCAACGCGGACAGGACGAGACGATCCACCTGGGGTTTGAGCGAACAGATCTCGGTGGAGAGTTCCAGCGGCAGCATAGGGACGGCGCGGTCGGGGAAGTAGACGCTCGTGCCGCGGGATTGGGCCTCCTCGTCGATGGGCGAGCCCGGTCGTACGTAGTGGCTGACGTCGGCAATGTGGACGTGCAGGGCGTAGTTGCCGTTGGCCAGGCGTTCGACCCAAACCGCGTCGTCGAAGTCACGCGCGGTTTCGCCGTCAATGGTCACGATGTCCATGTCGCGGAAGTCGCGGCGGCCGGCGATTTCTTCGGCAGGAATCACCGGCGAGAAACGCTCGGCCTGTTGCAGAACCTCGGCTGTAAACTGATGCGGAATGTGGTGTTTACGAATGACAATCTCAACATCTACTCCAAAGTCGTCCGGGCGGCCCAGAATTTCAATAATCCGGCCGACGGCGCGCTCGCCGTCCTCGGGAAACTCCAGAATCTCGACGTTGACAATCATGCCGTCAAGATCCTCGGCGTCCTTGACCTCGATCGGGGTCACTCCGACGCGATCAGGCGTTGACGTGCGTTCGGGAATCTCCAGGCCTTCCGGGATTTCGATCCATTGGCGGATGCGTTCGTCGTGCGGGACGACGTAGTTGCGGCGGCGCACGCGAAACTCGCCGACAACCGTCGGGTGGGCGCGCCGGATGACACGGACGATTTCACCGTCGGCCCGTCCATCGGAGTCGATGCGGGCAATGTGCGCCACCACACGGTCTCCGTGCATTGCCTGGGCGGCGTTTTCCTTGGTGATGAACACGTCGCCGCGCATGCCTTCAATGCGGCGGTCCGGAATGACGAAGCCATAGCCATCGCGATGCATATTAAGCCGGCCGACCGTATACTCGCGGCTCAGGGTGGTGACGACGTAATGACCGGAACGCACCTGGATGAGGTCGCCGCGGCGGATCAGGCGCTCGATGGACGCTTCCAAATCATCACGGGACTCGCCTCGGGCACCCAGTTCACGAACGAGCTGCTTAAAGGTGGCTCGGGCATGGGGAAGACGCGCGATGTGGTCGAGGAGTTCTGCCGGATTCATCCGCCCGTATCATAGCAGCACGACGGGACGTCCAACCCTGGTGAACGCTCTTCTCAGGCATCTCTTTGCGATTGCGCTGCACCTGGGCGGTTTTGGGCTGATTATCGTCGGCGTGCTGGATTCGTCGTTCTTGTTCATGCCGCTCGGGAACGATTTGCTCATCGTCGCAATGACCGCTCGGGCGAGGGATTATCCCCACGTGTTCTACTACGCTGCCATGGCGACGGCGGGCTCGGTGCTGGGGTGTTTCGTGCTCGACCTGGCGGCAAGGAAGGGCGGGGAAGCCGGATTAGAGAAACTGGTCTCGAAGCGGCGGCTGGAATATGTCAAGAAACGGGTGAAGGAACACGTTGCATCGGCATTGGCATTTGGATCGATAATGCCTCCTCCGTTTCCGTTCACGCCGTTGGTGGCCGCCGCTGCTGCCGTGGATTATCCACGAAAGAAGATGCTCGGCGTGATCGCGGCGGCGCGGTTTGTCCGGTTCCTGGTTGAAGCCTGGCTGGCGATGTATTTCGGCCGGCAGGTGCTGCAATTGGCCCAAGCCCCGGCTGTGCGATGGTTCATTATCGGCGTGATCGTGATTTCCTTCGGCGGCAGCGCCTATTCGATCTACCAGTGGGTTCGCAGGAGACGCTAGGGCGTAAAGCCGACGCTGCGCCATAGCGGCGCCGGATCGAACATGTGCCCGTTCGCGAACACCGTGTGTACCCTGCGGATGTTCGAGATCGATTCCAGCGGGTTGGCGTCCACGAGGATCAGATCGGCGCGTTTACCCGCTTCGACGGTTCCGGAATCGCGGTCGAGTTTCATGGCTCGGGCTGGGACGATCGTTGCGGCCTGGATGGCGTCCATGGGCGGCATGCCACCCGCGACATAGAGTTCCATCTCCCGGTAGACGCTGTAGCCGGGGATGGTTTGGTCGGTCCCAACCACGATGGGCACGCCCGCGCGGTGCAGGGCCGCGATGAAGGCCAGTGCGCCGTCGAACCCGGGGCGAACTTTAGAAACGAACGAACTGGGTATTCCGGTGTTCGCCAGCGTGGCTCGCAGCTCAGGCGCAAGTTTCGCGGCTCCCGGTTCGGTTTGCTCGAGTGGCTTATCGGAGGGGTGCCAGGTCAGGTCGTAGACCGACATGGTCGGGTCGAGAACGGTGCCGTGTTCTTTATAAAAGCGAATGGCCGCCTGGGTTTCGTCGGAGTCGGGTTTGAAGGGCGGCAGGATACCGAACTGCCCTTTCGTGCCAGCCGGGAAAGCCGAGAGATAAACCTTGGGGAGCAGGTGGTTGATCTGGTCCATGCCTGCTTCGACGGCCTGAAAGGCGGTCAGGCCGGAGGGAACGTGTCCCGTAACGGTCATGCCGAGGCGGTGCGCTTCGGCGGTGATGGCTTTCAGGGCGTCGGGTTTGACCGACTCATAGATCTTGATCTGTTCGAAGCCGGCTTTGTGGTATTCGTTTACGAACGCAACCGCTTGGGTGGGGTCGTCGGTGAGATGAGCCCCGAGAGACATTTTACCCGCGCCGTCGATGAGGCCGGCGAGCAGCAGCCGCGGACCCAGGCCTTTGCCTTCGCGGATGGCATCCCTAACCGCCGTGATGAATTCAAGCTCGTTGCCGCAATCGCGGACCGTCGTGACGCCGGCGGCGAGGTAGATGGGGCCCCATTCGACCTGTTCGTAGTGCGAGTGCATATCCCAGAGTCCGGGCAGGATGTATCGGCCGGTGGCGTCGATGCGCGTGGCTTTCGACGGGATCTTCACTTTGGTTTTGGGACCGGCCGCAACGATGCGATTCCCGTCGAGGACAACGGTGGCATCGGCGACGGGCAGCGCTCCGGTTCCGTCGATCAGCGTGGCGTTAACTATCGCTATGGGACCTTGCGTCGGGGGCGACAGCTTTTGCGAGAGCGACGCCAGTGCGGCCATGTTGTCGCGGGCGGCGCTGGACAGGAAAGTCGGAAGGGCCGCTTCGTACGTTTCACGGATGGCTTCGAAATGGTCGAACTCGGCGTCGATGGAGACTAGGGCGGCGAGGTCGCCTTTGTCGTCCAGCCAGAGCGTTTCGCGGCCCCAGATCAGGCCCGTTATGGTGTAGCGTTTGAGGGTCGCATCGCCGATTTTGTCTTCGCCGCGTGGTTCGATGGTGATCGCGCCGTTGGGGAATACAGGCAGGGGATTCGGCCTTCCGGATTTTGCCCAGTAACGCATCATTTGCATCTGGATGGCGGCGGGAGCGTAGCCGGCGATCGTGAAATAGCGGTCCGGGACAGTGGCTTCGCGGGTGCTCTTGTTTTCGCGGATGGTTGCTCTACCGTTGGCGATGTCTACCGCATCGTCAATTGTCGAGATGCGGGAGGATTGACCCTTGGTTTCGAAGTGCTGCGGAACGAGGCCGGCAGTCGTACGAAGAGTGGTGGTGAGGGGGACCTTGGCTCCGCGGTCTGTGAATAGGAAATTGGACTTGGTGACCAGCGAATCCCCGTCGGGGGAGATTTGGTAGGTTTCTTCGCCTATGGGGCTGCCGAATTTATGCAGAACGAATTTGCCTGTTTCTTGCGGCTGGGCGGAGGCGCTGGTGATGAGTAGTGCGGCCAGGATTGCGGGACTGATAGTCCCACGCAGGCTGCCAGCCTGCATTACTGGAATTCCTCTTGGAGGCGGTCGAGTTCGGCGGCTCCCGGGCAGAGGGCTTCGTAGGGGATGCGGGTAAGAGGGACCTCGGACGTGTTGTTGATGTCGTGGAGGTCGCCGGCGGTCTCGTCTATGTAGAGGATGCCGGTGGGGACTAGACCCTTCACAGTGTGGTCCTGAAGGTAGCCGAAGACTGCCTTGCGGTCGCGGGGATCGTAGTCCTCAGGAACCTTCGTGAAGCGGATCACCGTTCCGTCGTGCATGGTCACGCTGGTAGGGCCTTTTTCGTCGATCTTGGCGAAGATTTCGGCGGTGGGCAGGACCACGTCCGATTCAGTCACCTTGATTTCGTGCTGCCGGGTGTATTTGTAGCTTTTCGTGGACCCCTCATGATCGTTGAAGGTCACACACGGCGAGATGACGTCGATCAGGGCCAGACCGCGATGCATGATGCCGGCTTTCAGGATCGGGATGAGCTGCTGTTTGTCGCCCGAGAAGCTGCGGGCGATGAAGGTCGCCCCGATGCTGAGGCCGACGCCAACCGGGTCAATCGGCGCCATGCGATTGGGTTCGCCGCGCTTACTTTTGGAACCGACGTCGGCGGAGGCGGAGAATTGGCCCTTGGTCAGTCCGTACACGCCGTTGTTCTCAATGACGTAGAGCAGGTTCAGATTACGGCGTATGGCGTGCAGCATCTGGCCGATTCCGATGGAGAGGGAATCGCCGTCGCCGGAGATGCCGATGGCAATGAGATCGCGGTTCGCGGCGACCGCCCCGGCGGCGATCGACGGCATGCGTCCGTGCGCGGAATTGAACCCGTGGGCTCCGCTGACGAAGTAGGTCGGCGTCTTCGAGGAGCAGCCGATGCCGCTCAGTTTCGCGAGTTGATGCGGCTGGATGGATAGCTCCCACAGCGCTCGAACGATGGCGGCTGTGACGGAGTCGTGGCCGCAACCGGCGCACAGCGTCGACATGCTCCCTTCGTAGTCACGAATGGTCAGACCGAGCTGGTTACGCTCCAACTTGGGATGCGTAGCGGCTGGTTTTACGATGGACGGCACGGGTTCTCCTTTGCAATAGCATCGACAACGTGGCGGGCGCTCAGCGGGAAGCCGCCATAAACGATCACGGAACGCAGCTTTTCTTTTGGCACACTCGTTTCAATCGTGAACATCGAGCGGAGCTGCGCGTCGCGGTTTTGTTCAATTACGTAACAGAAATCGTGGTTGTTCAGGAATGCTTCGACGCTTTCGTCGAAGGGGAAGGCTCGGATGCGCATGAAATCCGTTTTGAGGCCGCGGCTGGCCAGGACGTCCTGCGCTTCGCGGACGGCGGGGTCGCAGCCGCCCAGCGTGATGAGCCCTATGCGGGCGCCTTCCATGGGGCGGAATTGCGGTGCGGGGACGAATTTCGCGGCGGACTTGTGCTTCAGCAGCAGCCGGTCCATCACTTCGCGGTATTCGTCTGGAATTTCGGTGTATGCGCCGGATTTGGCGTGTCCGGAGCCGCGCGTGAAGTAGGAACCTTTCTCGTGAACGCCCGGCAGAGTTCGGGCCGCGACGTTGTTTTCGTCTACAGGCCAGTAGCGGGTGAATTTTTCCACCTGTGCGAGATCTTCGGCGTCGAGAACCCGGCCGCGGTTGGGCTGATAGTTGTCATCCCAGGTGAGACGGGGTACGACCCAATCGTTCATTCCGATATCGAGGTCGGACATCAGGAACACGGGCGTCTGGAATTGTTCCGCCAGATCGAACGCCTTGACGGCGAATTCGAAGCACTCGGCGGGATTGCCGGGGATCAGCAGGATGTGTTTCGTGTCGCCGTGCGACGCGTAAGCGCAGAGCATCAGGTCGGCCTGCTGCGTGCGGGTCGGCATGCCGGTGGAGGGGCCGACGCGTTCGACGTCGACGATGACCGCGGGAATCTCGGCATAGTAGGCGAAGCCGATCAGCTCACTCATGAGCGAAATACCGGGTCCGGCTGTGGAGGTGAAGGCGCGGGCTCCGGCCCAGGAGGCTCCGATCACCATTCCGATGGCGGCGATTTCGTCCTCGGCTTGAAGAATCGCGAAGTTGTTGCGGCCGGTGTCGGGATCTTTGCGGTAGCGGTCGCAGAAGGCTTTGAAGGCGTCCATCACCGAGGTTGCGGGCGTGATGGGATACCAGGCGGCCACCGTGGCTCCGGCGTAGATACAGCCGAGCGCGGTCGCGGTGTTGCCGTCGATCAGGATTTTACCGGAGGTGCCGTCCATCTTTTCGAGATGGAAGGGAAGCGGGCAGGCAAGCTTCTCCTTGGTGTAGTCATAGCCGAGGCGCAGGGCCTTCAGGTTGGAATCGCGGAGCGCTTTCTTCGCGGAGTATTGTTCGTCGAGCAGGCTGTCGACCACGTCCATGTCGATGCCGAGCAACGCTACAAGCGAACCCGTGTAGGCAACGTTTTTCATCAGGATGCGCTCACGGGCCTCCTTGAAGTTTTCGTTGCAGAGGCGGGCGAGCGGGACCCCGATGAAGTTGACGTCTTCGCGATGCAGCGCGGGGTCGAGAGGCCAGGTGGAATCGTAGAGCACGTAGCCACCCTGGCGTACTTCGCGGATGTCGCGGGCGTAGGTCTGGCCGTTCATCGCGACCATGAGGTCGTAGTCGAGCGAGCGGGCCGAGTAGCCGTCCTTGTTGACGCGGATCTCGTACCAGGTGGGCAGGCCCTGGATGTTCGACGGAAACAGATTCTTGCCTGTCACCGGGATGCCCATGCGAAACATAGCCTGCATCAGCAGACCGTTGGCGCTGGCCGAACCGGTGCCGTTCACGTTGGCCAGCTTGATGGCGAAATCGTTTACGCCGTTGCCAGACATGAGGCTTCACTCCCTGCTTGTTGAATCAGAACTTCGAATTTCTGCATATCCCAGGCGAAGGTCGGGCAGCGCTCGGCGCAGAGGCCGCAGTGAACGCAGACGTCTTCGTCTTTCACCATTAATCGGCCCGTCTGTTTCAAAGGTCCAGAGGCGTAGAGCGCCTGGTCGGCATTGATGGCCGGCGCGGAGAGGCGTTGGCGTATGTCGGATTCTTCGCCGTCACGCGTGATGGTGAGGCACTGGACCGGGCAGACGTCGATGCAAGCGTCGCACTCAATGCATTTACCTTCAAAGAAGACCGTTTCGATGTCGCAGTTCAGGCAGCGCTGCACTTCGCGCGCGGTTTGTTCGGCGTTAAAGCCGAGCTCGACTTCAATGGTCAGCTTGCTGAAACGCTCGACGAGATCGACGTGCGTCATCTTCTGACGTGTCGCCGGGTTGTAGTCGTTGTGATAGCTCCACTCGCTCAGGCCCATCTTCTGGCTGACGAGATTCATGCCGTCGGCCGGGCGTTCGGTTATTGGGATGCCGTGACAGTGATTGTGGATCGAGATTGCTGCCTGGTGGCCGTGCTCGACAGCCCAGATGATGTTCTTGGGTCCGAAAGCGGAGTCGCCTCCAAAGAAGACTCCGGGGCGCGTGGACTGATAAGTCTTCGTGTCGACAACGGGCGCTTCCCACTTGTCGAATTCGATGCCGAGGCCGCGTTCGATCCAGGGAAAGGCGTTTTCCTGGCCGATGGCGAGGATGACGTCGTCGCATGGGAGGATGATCGTGTCGATCGTTTTGGAGCGCTTGGCATCGGCGTCCCACTCGAGGCGCTCGAATTCCATGCCGGTGAGCTTGCCGTTTTCAATCACGAAGCGCTTGGGCGCGTGATTGATGACGATGTCGATTCCTTCTTCTTCGGCGTCTTCGAGTTCCCAGGGCGAGGCCTTGAAGAACTTGCGGGGACGGCGCGCCATCACTTTGATGTCCTTGCCGCCAAGGCGTCGCGAGGAACGGCAGCAGTCCATGGCGGTGTTGCCGACGCCGATGATGAGCACGCGCTCGCCGATTTTATCGACGTGGCCGAAAGCGATGGATTGCAGCCAGTCGATTCCGATGAAGATGTGATCGTCGATGTCGTGACGTCCGGGGATGTCGAGTTCCTTGCCGCGCGGGGCGCCGCTGCCGACGAAGACCGCGTCGTAATTCTGGTCGAGGAGGGCCTTCATGCTCTCGATAGGCGTGTTGTAACGGATGTCGACGCCCATGTTGAGGATCATGTCGATCTCGTCGGTGAGGACCGACTCGGGCAGGCGGAATGACGGGATGTTAGTACGCATCAAGCCGCCGGGCTTGTCGAACTTTTCGAAGATGGTGACTTCGTAGCCGAGCGGCATGAGGTCGTTCGCGACCGTCAGCGAGGCGGGTCCAGCGCCGATACAGGCGATACGCTTTCCGTTTTTTTGCCTGGGGACTTCGGGGAGCAGGGCGGTGATGTCGTCGTCTCGCAAGTCGGCTGCAACGCGCTTGAGGCGGCAGATGGCGACGGGCTTGCCGTCAACGCGCTCGCGGCGGCAGGCGGGCTCGCAGGGACGGTCGCAGGTGCGGCCAAGAATACCCGGAAACACGTTGGATTTCCGGTTGAGCATGTAAGAATCGGTGTACCTGCCTTGCGCGATCAACCGGATGTACTCCGGGACGTTGGTGTGCGCGGGGCAGGCCCATTGGCAATCGACGACACGATGGAAATAGTCGGGATTGCGAGTATCGGTGGGCTTCACGCGGCCTTCCTTCTATGTACGTGGTCTCTCAAGGTCTGGGTCTTGCGAGAATTACGGTTTTCTCCATATTGTAACGTGGCGGACTTGTGGCGTGGGTGGCGGTAGGGACACTACGGCCTTGGAAAGTTGACCCTCGACGCGCTCTCTTCGAATTCCGCTGCACCTGGGCGGAGATACATCCGAAGAAAGGCGCGATGAGGTTTGCGGACTCCCTGGTCCGCCGAGGGTAGCTACCCTGCCAAGTTGACGCGCTGGACGCGCCGGATACCGACCTTGGGCCAGCGTATCCAGCCAGCGGCAGCCCGCTTAAGAGGAGGTGAAGGGTCGTGGGCCCACGAAGGTACATTCACTCTCTGCTTAGAGGATACGGGGCACAGGTCAATGGATTGCACGCCCGTTTCCTGCAGGTAATTGAAGGTACAGGAAATTTAATTCTGATCGGATCGATAAGAGAACTGGCGAGCGATCTGGTGACCCAGATGGCGCCAAGTACAGTTAAGTACACTCATGCCGCAGCGATTGAAATACTTAGGGCATGCACACCAACGAATGGCATTTTCGCCTGGATGGCGAAGACTTCGACATTGACGGCGTTGCCCAAATATTTGGTGATGAAGTCAAGATCATCAGGCAAGAAAACGGCAGAATGCACTTGATAATGAATCTGCCTTTCGACGCGAGTGAGTCGCGTGCCGCACTCGACGCAGCGGAGGAGTTGCTGGCTAAGCTTAATGCTATCGCGCAAATCGTGCACGGAAATCACGAGAACTTGCTTATCGGAGGTATGGGATGCAAAGCCGAACCAGGGGTACCGATGCGTTTGTTTATAAACGTCGCTTCTTCAGCTAGGGGAAGATCTCGGGTTTGGTGCGCTGCGAGCGTAGTGAGATCTGGTGAACCTTCGTTGATCAGCGCACCCCAGAAGCCGATTGGTGAACAAATGCTCGAAGCAGCAGATGGCGACAAATATCTCGATAGGGCGCTTTATCTATTCGGCTCGTTGCGGCTTGATTGGCGCGGACTGTATCTGGTGCTGGAAACGGCCGAGGACGCCCATGGCGGAGAGAAGGGTTTGATCGGCAAGAACTGGGTTCAGGATGGACAGATTAAAGCCTTCAAAAACACTGCTAACAGCTTCAAGGCTCTTCGTTTAGAAGCGCGCCACGGCACCATCCGGACTGGAGTTGACGAAGCGAAACTGACGCTTGACGCTGCCCGTGACATGATCAGGACAATACTCGAGCGCTGGTGCAAGGAAGCATTAACGGACCATGCTAACCCAGCAGAGGAACGATTCTGATCGGTGCTGCGGCCACAGGCGAATTTCTCCCACCCCTTTAAGTGGTAGTGGATCAAAACTGACCCACTACCCTGTTAGTTTACATAATATCTGTTATCGGCAGTACGGTAAACCCACCGTGTCGCCGCTCGACCGCATCGCCGAGCTGGCCCCCGTACTCAAAGAAGCCGAGCTCCGCGTCCTCCTGCAGCTCATGGCGGATACCCAGGACCTCCCGGAGCCGGTTATACGCATTAGCTCTAGAGCATTGAGCCGTAAGACAAAAGTGGGCCGCGCCGCCATCCAGCGCGCCCTCGACAGCCTCACCGCCCGGCGCTACATTACCGTGCGCGAAGGCACCTCCACCGCGGCCGCGGCCTATCTCGTCAACGTCTTCGCCACTACATCGATGGGTGGCCTTCTAAAGAGGCCACCCCCACATTCGAAAGAGGCCACCCCTGGCCTTTCTACGGAGCCACAGGTGGCCCCCGAAAGAGGCCACCCTGGCCTCTTTCAAGAGCCACCCCCGACTGAAAACAAACGGCCTTGCGAAGCCGACTCCGCCGTCGATATCGATTACGATTCTATAGATCATCGATCGACGACAATCCCACCCAATGAAACTGAGCTGATCGGCCGCGTGCTGCGCGCGAAGCCACAGGACTTCACTCCGCAGGAACTGGCCGGCGCCCGCTCGTGGATCTTCGGATACCAAGCCAAGAAAGGCCCTTATAACCGCGCAAAAGGCGAAGTTCCGCACGTGCCAGACGACAAGGTCCTCGCACGCATCATCACGGCCGCGGCGCCGTGGACTGCCGAGGTGCTGATCCACGAACTGATGAAAGATGGCACCAAAGCGGGAGAGAAATACGAGTGGTACGTCACGGTCGCACTCCAACGGGTTCACGGGATCCAGCCGCAGGCGCTTGCAGCCCGGCGCGCCGAACTCCGCGCCATCTCCGGAGGCAAAACCTTCGCGCGTGACCTTACGCAAGCCCTAACATTAGGCGTGAAGAGAGTGCCATGAGCCGCCGATCGCCCCCAAATGGACCCAAAGGCAACGGCGGCCGCGCTGAGGGAACTGCAAAGACAACTGGGCGAGATCCAGGAACAACTGGCCGGAACGCCCCAACCCAAGCCCAACGAAATCGTGCAGCTCAAACCGGACGCTCACCCGAACTTCGGCGGCGCCGTGTTCCGGATCACGAAAACAACGCCCGCCGAGTTGACCGGTTATCTGCTGGTGCCGCACCGCTCGGGAGTACCGATGCGGATGGCGCGCGCCCACGTCGTACCCGTCGGGACGCTGTGCTGGCCGGAGCCGCTGTGGAGCTGCAGCCTTTACGGGGAGATACCGCTCCTGTTAACTTCCCTCCTCTCGATACCAGCCACTGGCCCCGAGCTCGCACGTGCCCTGTGTGCGCCCGAGATAGCGCTTTTCAAACAGCAGCACGGCTCCTCTGGTGCGTTTCTCCCGTCTGCGACCCGAACGGAAACACGTGGCGCGCGCTCGACCGCTACTTCCGTGAGCATCCGCAAACCACCATCGAGCGCAGCGGCACATGACCGCCGCCTGCTCGAACTGCTCGAAGCTCTGGACGAGAGCGGAACGTAAGAGACACGCCTCCTCGAAATCCGCCGGCGTTCGCGCCCTGGCATTAACAGCCGAAGCGGCCGGCCACCGCCATGTTTGATCACTGGTTAACGAAGAAGCAAGCCGCCGCCGCGCTGGCGACCTCGGAACGCACCATTGAGAGAATGGCTGCCGCCGGGAAACTCACAACGAGGCCACGGGAGCGCCCCGGCAAGAAGCCCGAGCCGGTGTACCCTCCCGATGAAGTCGACGCGCTCAAACAGACCATAACGCCCACCGTGGAACTGATCCCGCAGCCTGCCCTGCCCCCACCCAAGCCGCTCGACCAGGTAACCGGAATTCTCGAGCTCATGGCCCGCGCCATCGCCCGCCACGATGGCCGCCAGTGGAAGCCCTGGCTATCGATCGAGGAAGCCGCCGAGTACTCCGGCATCAGCCAGACACGCATTCGGCGACTTGCGCACGAGGGGCGGATCCGCTTTGTCCGGGATGGAATGCTGAAGGTATTCCGGCAGGATCTCGACAATGCCGACACGATCGCGCCAATTGCCGCCAAGGATGGCGGAATCGGAAAAAAACGCGGAAAATAAGCCATGCTGACCCCCGAGACCCTCATGTCGACGTACGCCGAAACCGCCGCGGCAGCCGAAGCGATGCTGCAACTATTCAGCCGCACCAAAACGCCAGGCCAGAAGCAAATGATCGAAACCGTGCTGCTGGAGGCGCACGAGCTGGCGAGCTCCGCGGCCGCGCTCGCAGCCCGGCTGAACAATCTCAGGCAATCGTCGCCGGCAACCTGGGCGCTGATCGACCAGGCGATCCGGGAAGCCCAGCGCGCCGATCCCGTGGCGGCGGCCGCGATCGGCGTCTGAGCCATCGCCAACGACCCCGACAATTGCGACACTGTCGCCATGGCTCTCTATCTCGTTGAGACACCCAGCGGTCAGCACCGCATCGTAGACAACACCGGCAAGGGCTCTGAGTTTTTACTCGAGAGTCCCTGGAAGTATCCCAACACCGCCACCTTCGACCTCACCACGGTCACGCTGCACCAGCTGCCGCCAGACGACCTCACCGCGACGTATGCGAACGGCACGCCCGGCGCGACCATGGCCGCCGGCGTTACGATTCTCCGCACACAGTAGCGCCACGCTGTTCAAAGGGCGCACGCCGCCGCACCGGCCGGCAGCAGCAATCGCCGAACACGACCGCTCCGCAATCCGGCCAGCGGTACGGCATGCGCGCAGGATCCAAGCCGCGGCCTGCAGCGGGCGTTGAACACCGGCCAGCCTTCGCCGCGGCGTTCCGAAGACAGCGACACGCGCCGGTATTGTGTCGCGCGATTCCCGCCGATACCGCCTCAGCATTCCGGCGCCTCCGAGCCGAAGCAATGCCGGCGACACACCTGAGCGCTCCTGGTGAAGGGTTTCGATCGCGCGTTCTAAAGCAGCCATCGGCGGCAAAAGCGGCCGCCGTCCGAAACGGCATGAACGCGCTGATCGAAACCACATCCACCGGAACCACCTGCTTTTGTGATCCGGCAATGCTTCAGCTCTACGGAGTGAAAGCGCTCTGTGATAAGTGCCGCAGTGAATATCTGACCTGGCGCGATGAGGAAGCCGCCCTCGGCCACCAGCCCCCCGAATAGGGGGCTTTCCGCACAGGACCGCTGGAGCCGCGCGCGTCGGCTGCGTCGCCTCGCGATGCTCAGCGCCGGCTAGTCACGCGTGGACACACGACCCGTGCGCGACGCTTCGCGACGCGATGGCGTTCAGGCCCGCGACCCGCGCAGCGGTCCGCGTGCCGCGCCTGCGCCTGGCCCGCTCAAGCGCGCCAGGCTCGCCGCTACCTGGCGGATTCGGGCTCGGCAGGCTGGCTGGTGCGATCCGTAATGAACTCAAGGAATCTACCACCGAACGGCGATCGAGAGTAGGTTGGCTTCGGGGCTGGCGTGACACCCATAAACATGCGACTCCCGCGAAAGTTTTCAAAAACTAGCCCCATTCCGACGAGCCTTGACAAGCTGCTAAGCTCTTCAACTTCATAATGAATCTCTTCAAGGTGGGGCTTCCAGCCGCTTAACCGTTTGTCATTCAAGATGCGCAGATCCTTCATGCTTAGATCGCGGAGAATACGAACGAAATCCTCTTTCTCCTCGTACTCGAAATCGCCAGTGCCGCTATTTGCCAAAGCAACTCCGAAACGCCGGAACTTCTCTTCATCGCTAATGAGATGGACCTTCTCCAAAAGCAGAAAAAAGAGCGTGCAAAACTCTTCCGACTCAAAATACTTGGGATCAGGAACCTTAATTCGCTCTAACTCCGCGTGCAGTGCCTCGCAGATCTTGAGCAGGCCTCGTTCCCGACGTGTAGAAAATACCCCCAAGACTTTCGTCAGGATATGAGCAACGGGGGCCATCGATCCGACCAGCTCGGTCACGATTAGCCCCGACAAGCCGTATTCCAACAGCTTTCTGGGAAGAGAATCCTTTTCGGCTTGTTCCTCCCTCTCGTATCTGATGAGGACCTCTGCAGGGTCGTCGATAGCCATATCTAGACCTGCGAATTAGTTTACATGTGAAAACATTCCGTAGCTGGAAATGCCAACCCGGCGTGAAACGACTTACCCGCGAGAGTAGTATGATCATCGGTTGCCGGGTCGCTCCCGGTATCTTTGCGGGGCCGCGGCGGGCGCCTACATCGCTCGCCGTCCCGCAGCCTATGTAGGAGGCACGGCTCACGGACGCACGTGAAACACCGATCCGGAGATAACGAATCACCGGAACAACAACAAATGGCCAAAGCACCGTGGAAATGGGATGAGGCCGATCTGAAGTCTCTGATCTCGTCGGCTGTGAGCGAATCGCTAGAGTTGGACTACAAGCGATGCGACGCGCTCCAGCGCGACTCAAAAAGAATCGACGAGCTGAGTAAGGACGTATCCTCTTTCGCAAACTCGGCCGGTGGAACGATCATCTATGGAATGGTGGAGGACAACAACGTACCTACGGCAATTGACAAAGGATACGACCCGCGCGGACCTATAACCCGGGAATGGCTCGAGAACGTGATCGACGGAAACATTCGTCCACGCATCGAGGGTGTCCGCATCCACGCTATAGACCTGAATGACCGGAGTCCGGGTAACATCGCCATCGTGGTCTCGATCCCGCAAAGCCTCAAAGCGCCACACATGGCTAAGGATCATCGCTATTACAAGCGGTTCGAATTAAAGTCCGTTCCGATGGAAGATTACGAGGTCCGGGACGTCGCTCATAGAATGCAAGGCCCGGATTTGCGGGTCACACTCTCCCTGACCCAATGTGTCCCCTATTCAATGTATGGGTATTCCGTTGCTCAATTGGACCTTCACGTCGAAAATGAATCTCAACATACAGCAGAGTACGCTTACGTGACCGTGGGGATCGACAGCCGGCTCACGATAAATGCTCACGGCCAGTTCACAGTTCCACCTCGTCCACTGTTTTCCTACTACAAAGAACTGAGCGAAAAGTTTACGAGTCTTGCACTGACGTACGGGGGCTCTCACGAGCACCTCCCAATCTGGCGTGGAATAACGGTGAACCTGGGCAGCTTCCAAATTCGCATTCCTCAAATCCCAGAAGACCGATATCACGTGCTCGTGTACGTCTCAGCGCCCAACATGCCCGTGGTCCTAAAGAGATTCTTCATACTTGTCCAGTCGTATAGCGCTTCAATAATTGGAGCGGACGACCTCAGACCGTAATCATTGGCGCACGCACGCGGCGTCGACAAGCACGAACGAGCGTCCAATTAAATGATCCGAGGCAGAGCGATCGGATCGGCTCGGCAGCACTGACCAAGGCAATGGGCTCAACGGGCTTCCGCTGTCTCGCAGGCTCGCCGGCTTGGGCCAGTTGCGCCACGACCAGCAAGGCGCTCTGTCGACCGGCGACGCGCGACCCAGGCGGTCCGGTCGTGGGCACCGCCGCCGCCTGCAGGCTCGCGATGCTCGCAGGCGGCCGGTTGGCGATGCCCTCCACAGCAGGCGCGCGCGCTGGCGATCCGCGGCAAGCGGGCGCCAGGCTGGCCCGCACGCGAAGGCCAGGCCCGTCGCCGCGTCTGGCCACTCTGCTACGCTCCGCGGCGGCCTGCGGCAGCATGGTAATCAATCTTTCTTCCCATCGCCCGGCCCTTGTGTATGACCCGGATTTGCCCCTCGTTGCCGATAGTTCTTGACCGGGCCTGAGAACGGCCTTCTTGTTTGCTGTCCAAGCGCGATAACATCGCTTCACGTGTCTACAAACCCACCTCCCAACGTACAGCGGCTCATATTACCGAGCGGCTTCCCGGATGCCTTGTTTGAGACCATCAGTCAACGCCTCGCTGCAAAGATTCACCCGTCTGCACAAGCGCCATCCGCCGCACAGTGGGACCACGTCGGCGGAGGTCAGAATGGCGTCCGCTACCGGCTCCGGGCCTGTGCGGATTACTGCAAAGAATTCACCAACAGCGTTCGTGACCTCGGAGACGCGCCGGTGCCAGAGGACCGATATTTGCAAGAGCGGCAGCTGTTCGGTTTCTTCGTATCCGGACTCGCTGCGGTGGATAGCTTCAGCTACCTTCTGTATTTCGCCGCCGCGTATCTTCAGCCGACGGCTTTCTTCCTCACCACTACGCCCAGGAAGATTTCTTTGGATTCCACCGCCGAGGCTTTTAGCAAGCACTTCCCTCTCGAAACCGTAACGGCGAGCCTGAACAATCTGCTAGACGATCCGAGGTTTGTTGAGTGGAAGAATGCCAGAAATGTGCTCGCCCACCGCGCCGCGCCGGGTCGAGTCATATACGCTTTCGATACTGCGGCGGCAGACTGGAAGATGCCGGGCCTAAACGCTAAAATCGACGACCAACTCATGCCTCCACGCCTGGATTGGCTGGTAGGGACTCTGGCACAGTTGGTTGCAGATACCGACGACTTCACCAAGAAGTATTTTTAACGCGACCAATTCATCGTTCGTTTGCGCTCCCATGGCCGAGGAGGTTGCGAAGCTATGCCCGCGTAACCGACGCTAAGGCTGGCCCGGTTCCGTTGGCCGCGGCCAGCCCTGGGGCAATCACGACGGCAGGCGATTTGCAGGAACCACTCCCGAGGCAGGCGCGACACCTGTTACAGCCTGTTTCGGTAGGGGCATCTTTCGCACCATGCTAAATCTCACAATGCTCAGAGCCGCAGTGTTGCAACACGTCCGCCGCCTCATCAACACCCACCAGCTCACGCAGGAACGCGCCGCCGAGCTGGCCGGCTGCAGCCAGCCACATCTGTGCAACGCCCTGGCCGGCCACAAGCGATTAGCGGATTGTCACGTCGACGAGCTCATTGAAGCGCTGCAGCTCACCGGCGCCGACCTGTTCACCAGCGAGGAACGCGAAGCGCTGCACGCCTGGCTCGATGGCTATCGCGTCGAAGAGCCCGCGCGATCGCGGCCGCGGCCGTCCAAGGTACTCACCCTTCATCCGTCGCTTGCGGAGTGCCGGTCTGCTCTTGTGATGCGGCGCGCTTTGCACCGCGCGAAGCACGGCGCACTTTCGGAGCTTGAGCAATTGCCGGCGTAATGGTCGAGTGCTCCCAGAGCTTGAACTCCACCAGGCCCCCGCGATCGCTGACCACCTCCCCCACGCGTTGACCGGCAGCATCGTAGATCCAACCGAGATCGCCCGGAGTTGTTGAAATGCGTTCGACGGTCCGCCAGCGTGCCGGCAGATCGCTTTCAGGCTCCACGATGTGATGATCGGCCGCGATGTGCTCACCCGGGCCCAATTCGACGGCTTCCGAGATGAGCTCCGACTCGCACCAGGCGATAGCAATGGGCACGCCGCTCAAGGCCTGTTTCCGTTCTTCGTGCCGCGCTTCGAGATCCGACACCAGCCGCAGTAGTCGCGACGCCATAAGACCTACCTCCCAACCCTCCGCCGCGGATCCAGGTCCTGCGGTCCGCCGAGCTGCGATTCCAGAGCTTCGAGCCTGACCGCGATTTCCGATGTCTCGATCGCCTTGCGCTGGACCTCCAGCATCGCGAGGTAGCCGCGGGCTTCCTCGATCGAGATGTCGCCGGCTGCCGCGCGACGAATGATCAGATCGGCAGCGTCGATCACCTCGGCGGCGGTCCGGATCCGCCTGAGCCCATCGAGTTCGACGACGCGATCCCGCCGAGTGGGAATCACGCGATCGAGCACCAGGCGCAGGCAGACGCGATCGCCATCCTTGGCCATTTCGACCACCCGTTTTACGACGTCCTCACTGGCGCCGTCGAGCAGCTCGAGAGCGGCCGCGGTGGCTTTGTTCCTGGCGCCTCGAGGACGGCCGGCAGGGTTGCCCGATTGCCCGCGGACGAAGCGGCCGCAGTTTCGCGACCCCTGTATTTCACCTGTTTTGTCAGGCTCCATGGCTCCATTCTCGACAATTCCGACAAGTGACGGGATTCTCAGTTCGCCTGCTCTAGCCCAAATAGAGGATGTTGCGACACGCGATGCCGACACGTGACGCGATGCTGTCGCTTTCCGCGTCCGCGTGCAAACGGTCCCGCGCGCCGCCAACCTGCCTCATCACCGCACCAGGTCAGGCGACCGCTCGGTTTGTGCGATACGCCGGTTCCCTCAAGGACGAGCTTCCTCTCGCGCCGAAGACGGTTCGATGAAGAAACGTCTCAACTCCTTGGCTACACGATTCGGGTTGCCTTCGTTGCTTGGGCCAAGATGATCGAGGCCACGGAGAACCACCCTTCTGGCATGAGGCAGGGTTCGCTCCAATGCATCCAGGGCACACTGCAAATAAGCAGGCCCTTTGCTGCCACCGAGCAGCAATGCGTCCGCCTGCAGATTGGCAAAAGCCGGCACCGTATCCTCTGTCTCCAGAACGAGGCGCACATCGCACTTCATTGTGGGAATCAGTAGTTCCAATGGTATGTCGCCGGCATTGACCGGGTGATGTCTAATAGCAAACTTCAGCAATGGAACAAGCACCCACCGCGGCATGTATTCGAAGAACCGGGAAATCTGGATGCCCTTCAAGGCAGTCACGAGCGCGGCCGCCAATCTGCGTTGCTGAATTTCCCGTTCGTAGCGGTCAAGCCAATGGGTTGGTGATGATCCGTGCATGGAAAGGGCCGGCTCGTAGACTGCGACCTTCTGAATGGCGGGGATCCGAAGCGCGCCATGGATGGCGATGATTCCCCCCGAACTCAACCCGAAAACACGATGCGCCCCGCTTTCCAAAAGCAGTGCTTCAAGGTCTTCACACTGTTTGGAGAGGCCGGCGCAAATCTCGTAAGGTGCGTCGCTGAGCCCACGGCCGCGCCGGTCGGGAATATATACGGCAAACGAGTCAACCAGACCCTCTGCAAGAAGCGTAAGATGTTGTGCGCCTTGCATGCCGCCGTGCAGCAGAATGACCGGCAGGCCCTGACCAGCTCGCCGGTACCCAATCCTAGTACCATCTCTGGAGGTCACCGACCCCGTAGCAAATCGTGCCATAGACTTTCCGTCCCGTGTTCGCGCAACGCGAACAGCCAACGATCAATCCCATATTGTCTGGAAATGTTGTGTCTCCGGGGAAGGCTGCCAAATAGGATGGCGCGACGAATGAAAAGACTCAGATTATGCGAAGGAGATTTGGCTGGGGAAAGTTCCATGCTTCTCATCGGTGGGGCCGTGCTGCACATTATTCTCTGCTCAGCACAATATCGGTTATGGGGAGCTCGCCATAAGCGATAACTCCGGTTCACTCCGGATTGTGTAGAGCAAACGGTCCCGCGCGCCGCCGCCCTGCCTCATCACCGCACCAGGTCAGCCGGCCATCCGATCTGGCGCTACGCAGGCAGCGGTACGGCGCGCTGTGAGCGGCAACAGCGCGGCCTTGGGCGAGCGTGGCGCGGTCGCCATCCTCGCCGCGCTCAAACCCATCGATCGGTAGCGCTGCTTCCCGACTGTGCCGCTTGCGCTGCGAGCCACCCGCGCGTTGCCACTCATGTCTGAAATCGGCGGGGAAGCAACGCGCGGCTGGCAGCTTGCTTCAGCGGCGCGCAGCAAGGCTCCGCCTTGTGCTCAATCGGAAGCCACCGCCAGCCGGGTTTTTTGCTGCTGACCCGCCACACCAGCACGACGGCTTACGCGCCACCCACACAAGCACCGCCTGTTAAGGAACGCGCTGCGCGCGATCTCTGTTCACATTTCAGCCGGCGCTTGTGCGGGGCCTGGCGACTCCAGCCGTAAAACCTCGTGCTGGCGGGTCAGCGCAAAAAACCCGCCCGGCCGTGGCAGTTTGGCGGCGGCTGGGAAGATTCCGGATTTCGGATCTAAGCGGCTCCGCCGCAGAAAGGTACGACATGAACAGCAACCATGTGGCACGTGAAACTAACCCCTCGAACGGCAGCGGGAGACCCCAGCGGGAGAAGGTTCTCTTCCCGGTGAATGAGCCAGTGATACTGATGCTCGATTACGACCAGGGCGAATTGAGCCCTGGTAAGTGGGGCGATCAATTCATGTGGGGATTCGACGGCCATACCCGCGTAGCGTGGATGGACCCCGACGTTGACGCCCTCATCCGCAAGAGTGGAGCGAAGGCAGGCGACAGCGTTGCAATCTGCAAGCGCGAGATCCGAAGCGGATCGCGTAAGCGGGTGCAGTGGGAAGTTGAGCGCATCGACGACGAGACCGGCATGCCGGCCGGCGAACCGCACCAGGACGACTTGATTGCGGAGAAGGAGGAAGCAGCCAGGCGCGCCCGCCGCGATGCAGAGCGGCCCGCGCCAGAGCCAGCGCCCGCACCAGCGCCGGTGAAGGCCAGCAATGGCCAGGATACCCGCGCCGCCGGTATCGCAGTCGCGGCACAGCAATTCTCGGATCACATCATTGCGGCAGTGCTGGCATGCCAGGACTCGACCAAGCGAGCGGACCAGCTTGGGTTCAGCCTTCCCTGGACGGCCGCAGACGTCCGCGCGATCGCAACGACGATGTACATCCAGAGCGCAGGCAAAGGCGGCCGCCAATGAGCAAGCTGTCCAGGCACCAAATTATGGCGATGATCGGCAAAATCGAAGCGACCATCCACAGCCATGAAGCGCGGCCAGGAAGCGAAGCCAACATTCGCAAACTGGAAGCATCCGAGCGAAAGCTCGAAGCCTACCGCGCCGAGCTCGCCCAGCGCGAAGCCGGGGAGAAAGCCGCCGCCGAGCCAGCGGCGGCCGCGCCGCCGGCAAAGCAGAACGACCGCCTGAACACCGCATGCCCCGACTGCCACGCACAGCCAGGCGAAAAGTGCAGCAACTACAAAGGCCAGACTTGCGCCCCGCACCGATCGCGCAAACCGCCACGCAAGGTAGTAGAAATCAGCCCCACCACCGCAAGCGGAATCCGCTATCAGGTGGACCAGGAACTACTCACCGCAGTCCGGCGGCTTGCGCAATGGTGGACCACCGGAACGATTCAGGAAGCGACCTGGATGGTATCGAGCGAACAATTCCAGGCACAGCTAGCCGAGCAGCACGCACGGCAGAAAGCGGCCCAGGCATGAGCGCTATCAACTGGCCCGCAACACTCGCAGCCCAGGCGGACGTAACCAACCCATTATTGAGCACGCCCGCCCGAGCCCTGGCATCCAACCATGCGCTCTCACCCTCGCAGGTGAGCACCTGGCAGGACTGCCCCGCCCGATGGTATTACGGCCACGTCCTCAACCTGCCAGACCCCCCAAACGGGGGCCTGGCACTAGGGCGAGCATTGCACGCCACCATAGCGGCGTACCTTCAGCGCAAGGCCAACGAATCGCCTATGGTGCCCTGGGAACATGGCGAGGCATTTTTCCGCCGGCAATTCCAGGAAGAACTACACGAGGCACGACTGGCGGCAGACGAGCAGCCCCTCGCCCTCGCGAGCAAGGGAGTCGAGATGCTGTCGGCCTGGCTGCGCAAGATCGAGCCCGAGCTTTACCCCGCGACCTGGGAAGGCAAGCCCGCCGTCGAAGTGCCGCTTACCGGCTTGATCGGCGGCGTCCCGGTGCACGCCATCGCCGACGTCATCACCGCCGAGGGAATCGTCCACGACTTCAAAACCGCGTCGAAGAAATCCGGCAGTTTGAAACCCGACCACGCCCTGCAACTGACCACGTACGCGATGCTCGCGTGCCGGCAGATCGGCCGCTTGTGGACGATCACGAAAGCCGCAACGGTCGCCGTCGACCAGCACACGCTCATGGTCGATGCACAACAGCGGCTGTACGCGAATTCGCTTTACCAGATCGCCGCCGAAGGAATGCAGAGCGGCATCTATCCGCCCCGCCGCTCGTCATTCCTTTGCAGCAAAAAGCATTGCGCCTTCGTGAAGCAGTGCACCGGCGAGTGGGGCGGTGAAGTGGATTAGTCAGCAACTCCGGGACGGCGCCGACAGCCAGGCGCCGCCCCGCCCTGCGGATCGCGCGCATGGGATACCACCATGTATTCCTCTGGGAGTATGCCGCCAGCCACGAAATTTTCCGACGGCGGGCGGTTTGTGCGTGTCCAGGCCGCGGCAGGACGCGGGAAGCGCGCAGGCTCACTGCCGCCCACACACCGGCCGGTAAGGTGTCGAAAGCGTATGATGGGGACGCAAGCGAATTCCATAGCCACTGGAGGACGTTGCATGGCAAATCCGGTACACTTCGCAAAACTCAAAGAGGGAGTAAGCGCCTGGCACACTTGGCTCTTTAAACACGTGGACACAGCTGCGGACCTCCGTGAGGCGAAGCTCCGTCGCGCAAAGCTCGGCGGAGCGAATCTGTGCGAGGCGAACGCCCAGGATGCCGACCTCCGAGACGCGAACCTCAGCGGGGCAAACCTCAGCGGCGCAAACCTCTGCGGCGCCGACCTCAGCGGGGCGAACCTCTCGGGCGCGGACCTCACCGACGCTGAGCTTGACGAAGCTAACCTCAGTCACTCGGATCTCAGCGAAGCGGTCCTCAATTACGCGGATCTCAGCGAAGCGGTCCTCAACGACGCGCACCTCTACGCAGCGAACCTCCTCCTAGCTAATCTCTCTAAGGCGACCCTCTTCAATGCAAACCTGTTTATGACGAATTTCTTTGGAGCGAACTTCTTTGAAACAAACTTCAGCCAGGCGAGACTTCGATTAACCAACTTCGCCGCCGTCAACCTCAGTACGGCCAAGGAACTTCAAACGGTAATTCATGAGGGTCCGTCTCCCATTAGCATCGATACATTCTACATGTCTCAAGGCAAGATCCCGGAAGTTTTTCTCCGCGGCTGTGGCGTGCCCGAACAATTCATCACGTATGCACGCTCGCTTGTTTCGAACCCGATCGAGTTTTACTCCTGTTTCATCAGCTACTCCACCAAAAATGGCGCTTTCGCCCAACGATTGCACGTCGATTTGCAAGCTAGCGGCTTACGCGTCTGGTTTGCTCCCGAGGACCTGAAAATTGGCGACCGGTTCCAGGAGCGCATTGAAGAGTCAATCCGCCTCTATGACAAAGTAATGATCATCCTGTCCAGGGCATCGATCCAGAGCGCCTGGGTGGAGCGCGAAGTAAACGCGGCGTGGGAGCGCGAAAGGCGCGAGAAGCGACTCGTGCTGTTTCCAATCCGAATCGATAACGCGGTGATGACCGCACCCGCCCCCTGGGCAGCCGACCTCCGCCGGCAGCGGCACATCGGCGACTTCTCGGGTTGGAAGGACCATGACGCCTACCAAAAAGCCCTGACGCGTCTGCTACGCGACCTGCAGGCGGAAACCCCGGCGCCCTCAATTTAAGCCATCAGGACACCATTTCGACACCTGTCCGAATTGTCCGGATCCACGCTACCGTGAATCAATGAAGCGCCGCGACCCGAAGACCGGCAAATTCAAACAGGGCATGAAGGCACTGACGAAGGAACTCGGCAGCCAGCCGGTACAGCTGCGGCCGCAAGCTGGCCACTGCCCCACGTGCCTCGCGCAGCTCACGCCTGCAGGAGCCGGCCACAAACCAGGCTGCAATCACCTCGCGCCTGCGCAGTCGGCATGAACGACGACGGCGCCGCATAATCGTCAACCCCCGCAGCGAAATCACTTCCACGGTCGGCTCCCCCTGCCATCCGACCAGATAGAATTAGGGGCGCATGAAGCTTTATGCGGTGACGTGCAAAAGCTGCGGTCATGCCATACCGCTAAAGGACACGCTCGGCGAAACGTTTCCTGTTGACAGAACAGTTGAAGTGGAGTGCCGGTGCCACGAGAAGCACCCTTACGCTAAAGACGACCTTTTTCCCATCGGCGAATTTGAGTTTACGGAGAATATCACAGCTCGCAGGCCTTCGGAGACCAATCGCGGCCGACACTGAATCGGTGCTCAAGCCGGGCCCGCATCGCTCGCTGGCGCTCGCGCGCGGCCGCTCGCCGCGGCGATACTCCAACCTAATCTGGACTTGCTAGATCCGAATTGATCCGCCCACATTGACGTGAGAGTCGCGTATGATAGGGGCGAACCCGAATTCCACTTGCGACCGGAAACCGTTGCATGGCCCACTCGGTCTGCATCTCCGAGATCACGAAGGCGTGGAATCGTGGAATGCGCCCAGGAAGCCCTTCCTAGTCGCAGTCAATACTCCGGGGGGAGTCCACAAGGCAGGCCTCCGCGCGGTCCAGCCCGTCAGTCGGCCGGACTTCAGAGCTTCTGTCCCACGTTCAAGGACCGTGAACGGCTGGCCGTGAAAGGCGAGAAAAATGAGTGCACGTGTATTGTGTGGTCTTTTCACCCTTCTACTTTTGCCCCTATTACTGAATGCCGAGACAACAACAAAGCAGAATCAGTTAGCGGTCAAAAACTGGCCCGCACCAATCTACTGGCAGCCTTCAAACGCTGTTAAAGAAACGGCGGCAGCTCGTGCGCAAACTATGGGCACAGCCAGCGGAACCACCCTTTTAGTGTTCGTGGCGATGCCTCCCTGCCGTGTCGTTGATACGCGCTCTGGCATGGGCTTCAACGGCGATTTCGGGCCTCCAACGCTGGCTGGCGGCACTAGAAGAACATTCCCGATTCAATCCAGCACTACTTGTGTGATTCCTTCCATCGCTCTGGCCTATTCGTTCAACATCACAGTTGTCCCGCCGGGACCGCTTCTGTACATCACGGTCTATCCAACCGGACAGCAACAGCCGAACGCCTCGACATTAAATTCCCCGCAGGGCTTCATAATCGCGAACGCAGCTATCGTGCCGGCCGGCAGCAGCGGCTCGGTCGATGTGTTTGTGAGCAATCCCACCGATGTCATTATCGACATTAACGGCTATTACGCTGCCGTTGGTGACCTGAACACCAACACCGCGCTCGGGAACCAAAGCTTCGTGAACAACACGACCGGAGGCTTCAACACCGCGTTCGGAGCGCAAACGCTGGAGAACAACACAACAGGAAGCGGTAACACCGCTGTAGGAACCCAAAGCTTGCAGAACAACACGACCGGAGGCAGCAACACTGCATACGGGTTCAACGCGCTTCGGAACAACACATCAGGGCCAAGCAACACCGCAACCGGCGCCAACGCATTGGAGAGCAACACAACAGGGGGTGCCAACACTGCGTCGGGCTCTTACGCGCTGAACAGTAATACGACAGGAAATGCCAACACTGCGACCGGTGAAGACGCACTGCAAAACAACACCAGTGGAGGCAGCAACACCGCTTCAGGATATTATGCGCTGAACGGCAACACGACCGGAAGCTCTAATACGGCGGATGGCGTCGAAGCGCTGCAGAACAATACCATCGGAGACAGCAATACGGCCTTTGGTGCGCGATCGCTAAATGGCAACACCACGGGGTATAGCAACACGGCTTTAGGCGTCGGAGCATTGTCCACCAACACGACTGGGAACAACAACATTGCAATCGGGAGTGGCGCTGCGTTTAACGTCTCGGCGAGCAGGAGCAACAACATCCACATCGGCAGCCAAGGCACAACTGGCGATAGTGGCACTATCCGGATCGGAACACCTGCCACACAGAATTCTTTCTACGCTGCTGGCGTTCGTGGCATTACGACAAGCAGCAATGACGTTGTCCCAGTCGTAATCGACTCGAATGGCCAGCTAGGGACCGTCAACTCCGCACGACGGTTCAAAGAAGATATACAGGACATGGGTGAGGCCAGCCACCGCCTCCTCAATCTCCGGCCTGTCACCTTCCGCTACAAAAAGCCTTTCGCTGATGGCTCGCAGCCTATGGAATTCGGTCTGATCGCCGAGGATGTTGCTGAAGTGTTCCCGGAACTGGTCGCGCACTCCGCCGACGGACAGATCGAGAGCATAAAGTACCAAATGCTGGATTCGTTACTGCTTAACGAGCTGCAGAAACAGCTTAAAGCTATGCACGATCTTGCCGCACAGAATCGAGAACTCGAGACCCGGGTTGCGACCTTGGAACTCATCCTTTCGCAAAAACAGACCACGCAAACTACACCCTAATCGGCCCGGACACAACAGGGTTAACAATTGCAGCCGCCGAAAGACAAGGTGCTCACGCCGGGCCCAGCTCGCAAGCTCGCTGTCCCGCGCTTCGGTCTTTGCTTACGGCGCGGCCCGCGATCCGCAGGGCGCAGGCTGGCAAGCCCCCGCATGCGATCCTCGCCCGGTCCGCGCGGTCCGCCGGCAGCCAGGCGATGCCTGCCCGCCTGCTCACGCACCGGCGCCGCGATCGCGCCGCCTCAGCCAGGCGCGCAGTCGACCTCACCGCGGGACGCGCACGCCCGCGATGCGGCCGCGCGCGATTGCGTCCGCGCTGGCCCGGCGATGCTCGCTGCGCTTCGCACGCCCGGCCGCTCGCCGCAGCGAGAGCAGTTAAGGGGCAGGTAAATGGGCCGAAAAGAAGGAAAGGACCGGTGGAGCCACCGGCAACGAAACGCGGAGCAGCCGCGGAGTCGCGTTGCCGACCACCGGCCCGCCCTGGTGTTAGCGTATCAAGCTATAGCGCTTTCGCCAAAGGGTCTGACGCGAACATTTCAGCCGGCCGTACGTAGCGCTGGAAACTGGACGCGCTCTTATGACCCGAACGCCGCATCACGATCGATTCCGGAGCCCCGGAGGCTACCGCCGTCGTGCACATGCCGGCCCGTAGCGAGTGCGCACTGTATCGCGCCGGATCGAGCCCCGCGCGTTTCGCCGCCTGGTGTACGACGTAGTTGATCGATTCGCCCGTTGTGAGTCCGAACAGCAAGCCAGGCGAGGGACCGCGAAGCCGCAGCCAGGCGCGCAAGGTGCGCACCGGGCAGGTCTCGGCCCGGCGCCCGCGGAAAACGCCAATTTCCCTGCCCCGCCCCGTCTGATCGTTCTTCGCCCGGCGTACCTTCACAACCAAACCTTTGCCGGCTACCGTGACGTCCTGGATGCGCAGAGCAACAAGCTCGCTCCGCCGGCAGCCTGTTGCGAAACCCAGCACCAGGATGGCGCGATCGCGGATTCCCCTGGGCGAATCGTCGCACGCGAGCGACATGGCGCGGAGCTCCTCCGGTGTGACTGCCGCCGGCTGCTGCGGGGCAGTGCCGAATTTGCGAGCGATCGCCGCCAGCAGGCCGCGCACCTGATCGCCCAGCGGCGAGATCTCGCCCGCAGAGCGATGCTGCCGCGAGATGGACCAGGCGCGCCGTTGAACCGTGCTGGTCTTGTGGCCGAGCTTGGCCGCGCAATGCGTCAGGTACAATTCGACGGTCTCGGCCGCCGCCGGCAGCGACGTCCGCCCCGCTCGCCGGCACCAGGTCGCGAAGTGCCTCCAATCGCTGTCCAGGGCCCGGCGGGTATTGGCCGCCGTGGCATGGCCGTTCAGCTGATCACGTTCCCGCTTCAGTGCCATGAGATCGACTCCCAGATCAAATAGGGCTAGCTGCTCCGCTGCTGCGTGGACCGGTGGCATTCGGTCGCTTCCTCCGCGTCCTACAGCCTACCACGAAGTTGCAGGCGTCTGCGATAAGCACTATTATCATAAAAACGCTGACAGTGCCGCGAGAATTAAAAGCGAAAAGCGGCAAAATGAGCTGATAGCCACCCAGCGAAATGTCGGCGGCGAGGAGCAGCAATGGCACAGGCCAAGCAGACCAATAATAGCCGGGGCGCCCCCTGCCCGCAGCAACGGGAGACGGACCAGTTCTTAACGGAAGTGAATTCAGGCTCTAAAACTGACTCACAGACTATCTGTTATCGGCAGTACGGTAAACCCACCGTGTCGCCGCTCGACCGCATCGCCGAGCTGTGGGTGCTCCTGGAGCTGACCCGCCGAGCACTGCTCAGCGGAAAACTCGTCGTCGAAGCCAGTGCCCGCGACCTTGCAAGCTCAACAAAGATAGTTCCTCGACCATCACGGCGATTGATGAACTCACTCGGAGGGCGATGATCAGTACCCGACAAGGTACCGGAAAGCGCCCGTCGCGGTATCAGCTCAACTTCCTTCAGACCGCCGAAATGAGTGGTCCGAAAACCGGACCACTAGGAACACAACCCGTCCAAAAAACAGAACTCCAGACAGGTCCGAATTCCGGACCTGTCCGATCTTCGGACCACCCAAACCTAGGGGGTGGTCCGAAAACCAGACCTCATACCAATGAGGAACGCGCGCGCGGGCGTCGGATCGGAAAACCCGATAGAAAGCCCGATACAATCGTTCGATTACCGATAGGATCGATCGACGAAAAGCCTCCTTTGATCTGCCGGTCCATACCGGCAAGCCACAGCTGAAAGTGCCGTCGATCAGGCGCACCACTGCAAGCGGCATCCGGTACGAAGTCGATGAGGAATTGCTCGCAGCAGTCCGGCGATTGACGCAATGGTGTACAACCGGAACCATCCAGGTAGCAACCTCCATGGTGGCTTCTGAACAATTCCAACAGTGGCGAGCCGAGCAGAAGGAGGCGAAGGCCTCATGAGAGCTATCAACTGGCCCGCAACACTCGCTCGCAGGTGAGCACCTGGCAGGACTGCCCCGCCCGATGGTAGTACGGCCACGTCCTCAATCTGCCAGACCCCCCAAACGGGGGCCTGCCACTAAGACGAGCGCTGCACGCGACTATCGCGGCGTACCTTCAGCGCAAGGCCAACGAATCACCCATGGTGCCCTGGGAACACGGCGAGGCATTTTTCCGCCGGCAATTCGCCGACGAACTACACGAGGCACGCCCGGCGGCAGCCGAGCAGCCCCTCGCCCTCGCAACCAAGGGAGTCGAAATGCTGTCGGCCTGGCTGCGCAAGATCGAGCCCGAGCTCTACCCCGCGACCTGGGACGGCAAGCCCGCCGTCGAAGTGCAGCTTACCGGGTTGATCGGCGGTGTCCCGGTACACGCGATCGCCGACGCGATCACGACAGACGGAATCGTCCACGACTTCAAAACCGCGTCGAAGAAATCCGGCAGCCTGAACGCAGACCACGCCCGCAACTGACCACGTACGCGATGCTCGCGTGCCGGCAGATCGGCCGCCTATGGACCATTACCCAAGCCGCAACGGTCGCCGTCGAACAGCACACGTTGATGATCGACAACGCTCAGCGGCTTTACGCGAATTCGCTTTATCAGGTCGCCAGCAAAGGAATGCAGAGCGGCATCTATCCGCCCCGCCGCTCCTCGTTCCTTTGCTCCCGCAAACATTGCGCATTCGTCCGTCAGTGCGTCAGCGAGTGGGGCGGTGAAGTAGACTAAACGTGATACAACGGAATCAGCGAACATGGCCCTCGACGAACAAGACAAGCAGTGGATCAGCGAGCAACTCGAACGCGTGGAGACTAAGCTTCTCACGCCTTTCACGAGTGGGCGTCCCCCATGCACGCTCGCCAGAGCTCGCATAGCGCCGCGCTGGAGGCCTTCGACCTGGAGTAGAGCAGCTGAAGAACCGCGTTCAGAAGATCGAGGAAGATCGCAGGCTCGCGCAGTAAAGCTTCAAAGGGATACTTTCCGACGGCGGGCGGTTTGTGCGTGCCCAGGCAGGCGTCAGGACGCGGGAAGCGCGCAGGCTGACTGCCGCCCACAAGCCAGGGCGGTAGGGTGATCAGGACGCCATGCGGACAGTTGTCCGAATTGTCCAAATACCAAGCGCTACTCGGCTCTATAATAAATATCCATGATTCTCGTCGTGGACAATGACAGTTCGTTCTTGGAACTCGCCAGTAAAACCCTGAACCGCGACCGCCAGGTCCTGCTCGCCTCCAATGCCGAACAAGCCTTCGAGCTTGCCAAGCAGGTCGGCTTGTCGGTTGTTCTCATTGACCTGGACATGAAAGGCAAGGCCGGCCTCCTCCTCATCCAGCAACTCCGTGAAACTCTCCCCGACCTGGCGATCATCGCGATCAGCACTACCCTCAACAACAGCACCCTTCTGGAAGAGGCCCAAAAGCTCGGCATTGCCGAAATTCTCCAAAAACCGATCACTCCCGAGTGGAAGCCCGTCGTGGAGCGCGTCCGTGCCACCGTCAGACGAGCAGGATAGAGCTAACACGATCCCGACACCCAAATCGACCCGGTCGTCACGTAAGGTAAACAGCGATTAAAAGAACGCTGTGATATATTTCGATCACGACCACACCTTCCGCTAGTATTTGTCGATCGTTCCGCCGGGCCCTCGTGGATTCACGTTTGCGTGCCTGCACATTCGCGCTTTCAGTTGTTCTAACGATGTGCTCGGCGGCCACAAGCCGGCCACTGTCCCACGTGTCTCGCGCAGCTCACGCCTGCGGGAGCCGGCCACAAACCCGGGTGCAATCACCTCGCTCCGCCACAGCGAAAGCAGGCATGAACGACGGCGCCGCACTGCTCGCGATCTTCGGCCTCTGGCTGCTCGTGCTGGTAGCGAGCTGGACCAAAGCATAGGACGACCGCAACGGCAAGCGCTAGCGGCGCCGCCGCCTACTCGTTCCTCTGCTGCAAGAAGCATCGCGCCTTCGTGAAGCAGTGCGTCAGCGAGTGGGACGGAGGTGGCTTGAAGGGCACGCCTGCGCCCTCAATTTTGTCCGTTGTCCGAGCCGTCACTGACGTGTTGCGGGTAAGTGTCGGCAGGTGAAATATCTTGCGAGTGAAGGACTCAGCGGCTGTAAGCAGGCTCTGTGCCGATTGGTCAAAAGCCAGGCTGTCAATTTCGTTTTCGGCTTCGTTGAAATGACTGTCTGCTCGTTGACGATCAGCCAGCGGCTGTTGTTCCATGGTGTATCGTTGCCGATTTTGTGCCAAAGCGGGTACAGCCACCAAAGCGAGGCTGAGCGCAACGGCAAGAGAGAACCTCATACTTGCAATTATTAAATACACGGAACGGTTACCGGAAAGTCAATTGCAGCGGTAACTTATAGGAGATAAACAAAACGTGGACGTTAAGACCGCTATCCAAACCGGCAACGCCGATGCCCTGCGGCAATTCCTCCAGCAGGACCCCGCGCGAGCCAACAACTTGATCCGCTGGGGGGAGGCCAACAGCATCTGCCTAACCCATCCGCTCCACTATGTCTTTGACGTCTTCTTCGAACGCAAACTGCCGAGCGGCGCCGAGATCCCGCTCATCGACGCGCTGATCGAAGGTGGCGCAGACTTGAACTTCCAGAGAGATCGCGATGATGGCAGGAAAAGCGATACCCCGCTTATCGGAGCTGCCAGTCTCGGCGCCGAAGACGGCGGAATCAGACTCCTGAACGCGGGCGCCAATCCGGCCCTTCGCGGGATGTTCGGCGAAACGGCACTCCATTGGGCCGCGATGCTTGGAGAGGACCGGCTGGCAGCCCGATTGATCGATCTCCTCGAGACGAACCTACTGAACCTCAAAGATGAGAAATACAAATCCACGCCTCTCGGCTGGGCGGTCCATGGCTGGTCCCACCCACACGCGGGAAACCATGGGCGTCACCGCGAGGTGATCGAGCTGTTGGTGGCCGCCGGCGCGATCGTCGAACCCGAGTTGCTTGAGTCAGTCGCCGCCATCAGGTCTGCCGAGATGCCCTCATAGGCTCCGCGCTTGCCCCAGTTAGAGCCTGCGCTACGGCGTGAAGGTCCCGTCTTCTTTCCCGAAGAACCATAACCGGACGTTCGACGGCATAGTACGAGACCAAGCCTATCAGCGAAGAGAAAACCAGGTTCTGAGGAAACGCAGTAAAAAAGCTGGTGGAATAGCGGTTCAGGAACGGCTGTTGCCAAAGGTACAGGCTGTAACTGATGGTCCCCAGGTAGACGACCAGCGGAAAGTTCAGGATGGCATAACGAGCATGGATGGCATGATAAAGGAAAGCGGCAATGCCGAAGTGGACCACCGGCAGGCCGATCACCGTGTAAAGCGCGCCAGCCATCCTTCCACTGATTGGGACTGCTCCCAGGACCGCGACGAACGCACCGACGGCGATCATCCAACGGCTGCGCAGGATCTTCACCTTGTCCAGTTCAGGGCGCAGAACGGCGACCAGGCAACCGGTCGCGAGTGAATCGGCGACGGTTGGAAACCAGTTCCCCACCCCCGATTTCCATCCCATGAAAAGCAGTAAGCAGTTCACGATCGGCGTCGCGATAATCACCCCGACGAGGACCCGGATCCGGGTGGCAAAGAACAGCACCAGAATCACGGGCCACAACAAGTAGAACTGTTCTTCGACGGCCAGGGACCACAAGTGTCCCAACGGCCACGGCCGCGAGCCGTCATAGTTGATGCTATAAGTTAGCGCACCAAGTAAGTGGGAATAACCGAGGCCGGGTCCAAAAACAATGAAGGCAACCAGCACGTAAGTATAGGCCGCGGGCAGGATGCGATAAGCGCGCCGGGCATAAAACAGGCGCAAATTGACTGTTCCGGTTTTCTTCCACTCAGAAAGAAGCAGTGAGGTGATGAGATAACCCGACTGGATAAAAAAGACCCTTAGCGCCAGCGCGCCGGGGCGTTCGAGGAAGCGTAAGAACGCCGGCGCCGACTGTGTTCCGGCCGCGTGCGCCAGCAGCACCAAGACGATGGAGAAACCGCGCAAGCCGTCTAACGAAGGGATTCGGGACTTCCCATCACGGTTCGGCAACTTTATTCTGGACGCCGAGGCGCAAAATCTGTTACTTCGTCTGGTACTTAGAACCATCGAAGTGTAAGGTTAACGACTATTGATAGTGCCGGAGTTAGTTATACCGGGATAACTCGACCTTCACGATCCCTTAGTCTCTACAGCCTAAAGGCTGGGGTCCCCGTGGTACGGTACCCTATTTTCCATGCGCACTACACTCCTGTTTTTGGCGGCTTGTGGGCTTCTTGTAGCGCAGGGGCATCGGCTTACATTGGAGGATTTACTTTCCGCCGAGCCGATAGGCGAGACCGCGCTCTCTCCCGACGGCAAGACCTTCGCAATGACCCGTGGCGGCCAGATCGTGCTGATGCCGTCGGAAGGCGGTTGGCCGGTCACACTTACGAGCAATGCCGGCGGCAAGAGCGGATTGAGTTGGTCGCCAAATGGGCGCACGATCGCTTATGCGAGCCAGGGCAACATTTGGGCTGTGCCCGTGGCGGGCGGTACGCCGCGGCGTTTGACGACTTCGGCTGCGGGTCCAGGCGATCCGCGGCAGTCAGCGGACCGGGCGCCGCAATGGTCGCCCAAGGGCCATTGGATTTTGTTTGAGACCGGGCGGCGCGGCCACAACAACATGATGGTGGTCAGCGAAGACGGGTTGTCGAATAACTTTGTCACGGGCGCCAATGCCGATGAGGACGGGGCCAACTGGTCTCCTGACGGGTCGGCCATCTCTTACACGCAACGCACGCGCGAGTATTTCAGCGGCAAGCTCAACGTTGTGAAGTTCGATGCGGCTAAGGGCCAGGCTGCCGGCGATCCCGTGTCGCTATATACTTCTCCGACGGACCGGGGCGGAGGGTGGTCGATTCGCAAGGCGAACTGGTCGCCGGATGGCCGGACGCTCGCGGTGGTTTTGCAGGATAGCGGATGGGACGGAATATACCTCATTCCCGCGTCGGGCGGCACTCCGAAAGCGCTGACGCATGGCGAATATGAGGACGTCAATCCGGTGTTTTCGCCCAACGGCAAAGCGTTGGCGATCGTATCAACGCGCAAGAATCTTCAGCAGAGCGACATTTGGGTGGTACCGGTGGATGGCGCGGCCCCGCGGATGCTCGCGAAGTTCGATGTGCCGGGAATGGAATCGCAGCCCGAGTGGTCGCCGGATGGGAACCGGATCTACTTCCATAGGACAACACCGTTGGAATCCAATGATTTGTTGGTGGCGGAGGTTTCGGGAGGGTCGGCGAAATATCTCACACACACGACGCCTCGGAATTTCGACGGCGCATTGAAGGTGCCGGACGAAATCCATTATCGCGGTAAGGATGGGATTGACGTCGCGGCTATTCTTTACAAGCCGCACGAGTATAAGGCTGGGACGAAGTATCCCGCTGTTTTGTGGATTCATGGCGGACCGGAAGGCCAGGATACGTTCCGGCTGGATGTCTGGGCGCAGTACCTGGCGCAGTCTGGATACGTCGTGCTGGAGCCCAATTATCGCGGCAGCACCGGGTACGGCGAGAAGTTTCGCAACCTGAATGTCGAGGATAGCGGCGGCGGCGAAATGGATGACGTTGCGGCGGGCGCTGAGTATCTGATCAACCAGGGGCTCGCCGATCCGAAGCGCGTTGCGATCGGCGGAGGCAGCCATGGCGGAACGATGGTGGCATATGCGGTGACAAAGTATCCGGATCTGTTTGCGGCTGCCATCGAGTTGTACGGCGTCGTGGATCGCGCGACGTTCCTGGAGCGCACGAATCGAAACACGGCGATTCGCTGGGCGATGAAGATGGGCGGCACTCCGGAGGAGAAGCCTGAGGTTTACCGCAAGGCCAATGCCCTGCTCCAGATCGACAAAATCAGGACGCCGTTGCTCGTAATGCATGGCGAAAACGATCCCCAAGTGCCGCCGTATGAGTCGGCGCAGTTCGTCCGAGCGCTGAAGGAACACGGCAAGACCGTGTACTACTACACGTACCCGAACGAACTGCACGGGTTTGCACAACGGGATCATCGCCTGGATGCATGGCGGCGCCAACTCGCGTTCCTCGAGAAGTACGTTCAGCCGCGCTTTGGACAGAGCAGTACTTCGGTCGACGATCTGTTGGGGCCGCCTGCGCCTGCGTCGAATCGCGAGAGCAGATAGCGCTACGGCTTCTTGTCCTGCATATCGGTGAAGCCGGCGGCGGCATCCTGGACGTCCTTGGGGAAATCGGCGAATTCCTGCACCTGCCGGATTTCGATGATCTCGTTTTCGGAACCGGGGCAGCGTTTTGCCCACTCAATGGCCTCTTCGCGCGAGCCCACCTGGATCATCCAATAGCCTCCGATGACTTCTTTCGTTTCAGCGAATGGGCCATCGGTGACTTTCGGTTTTCCTCCGGAAAACGAAACGCGGGCGCCCATCGAGGGTGGGTGCAGTCCGTCGAGAGACAAGAGCACTCCGGCTTTCTGGAGGCTCTCGTTGTACTTCATCATGGCCTCGACCGCCTTGGGGTCGGGCATGGTGCCGGGTTTGGCGTTCTCGTAGCCTTTCGGGATCATCAGCATCATGAATCGCATCGGTGTATGTCTCCTTCTACAATCAGGTCGATTGGGGTGGGACAGAATCGACAGCCCTCTCGGATTTTTGATGGGCGGAACTGCCAGTTCCGCGCAGACTGCCGGTCTGAACTACCCGGATTTTTCGGCGATGGCCAGGAGGGTCTCGAAATGGGGGGCTTCGGCTTCGCGGTGGACCATAGACACTTCGATGGAACGAAAGCGGGCCTTGCGGAGGAGGTCGATCAGCTCCACCTGTGAGAAGCCGAGCCAGACATCGGCGTAAAGCTCGCGGGCTTCTTCGAAGGTGTGCTTCAGGAGGTCCATCACGACGATGCGGCCTCCCGGCTTCAGGATTCGCCAAGCTTCGCAAATTGCTTTGCGCGGGTGCAACGCATGGTGGAGGCTCTGATGCAGGACTGCCAGGTCTACTTCGCTGTCACCGAGCGGGAGTTCTTCCAAATCGCCTACGCGATATTCGAGGTTTTTGACGCCGTTCGTGCGGGCGACCCCGGCGCCCCATTCCACCATCTTTTCGGAGTTATCGATGGCAATGACTCGCTCGGCGCGCTGGGCTAGCATGAGGGCGAGCGTTCCCTCCCCCGCCCCGAGGTCCGCGATGATGAGGGGTGGCAGGAGACGCAACAACATCTCGGCCAGGCCCTGCCAGCTTCGGCCGGGGACGTAGTTGCGGCCGAAACGCCCTGCCAACTCGTCGAAATAGCTGCGGAGCTTGTCCTTGCGCTTGCGAAGGATGAGCCGAAGCGCCTCATCGTCCTGAGCGGCGGCGCGGATTTCGGCGGCGGCGTGTTGCAGAGTCTCGGTGATGATGGACTGCGCGCCGTTCGCAGCGGCGAGGCGATAAAGGCTCTTCTGGCCTACGCGCCGGACTTCGACCAAGCCCGCCTCCTTAAGCTGCGCGAGCTGCATAGAGATGCGGCTCTGGCCCATGCCCAGGATCTCCTGCAACTCCGCCACGCTGAGCTCTTCCTTTTCCACCAGCCGCAGGATGCGAAGGCGGCTTTCTTCGCCGAGCAGCCGGAGCGCCTTGAGGAAGCCAGACATATATATCAATTTATCAATATCTGTTGATCTATGCTATGCTCTTTTTGAGGCACGCACATGAGTACAGTCATCACACAAACATTGAGGGATTACAAGGTCGCCGATATTACGCTCGCCGATTGGGGCCGCAAGGAAATCAACATTGCCGAGTATGAGATGCCCGGCCTGATGGCGATTCGCAGGAAGTACGCCCAGGAGAAGCCCCTAACCGGCGTCAGGATCACAGGATCGCTGCACATGACGATTCAGACCGCCGTGCTGATCGAGACGCTGGCCGATCTCGGCGCGAGCGTTCGGTGGGCGAGTTGCAACATTTTTTCCACGCAGGATCACGCCGCGGCGGCCATCGCCGAAGCTGGTGTGCCGGTGTTCGCGTGGAAAGGCGAATCGCTGGAAGATTACTGGTGGTGTACGTACCAGGCGCTGAGCCATCCGGATGGTAAGGGCCCGCAGCTTGTGGTGGATGACGGCGGCGATGCGACGCTCCTGATCCATAAAGGATACGAGCTGGAGAATGGCAGCGACTGGGTGAACACGCCTTCGGAGAGCCACGAGGAGAAGGTCATCAAGGACTTGCTAAAGAAGGTGCATGCCGAGAATCCGCGGCGGTGGCATGAGCTGGTGTCGGAATGGCGCGGCGTTTCCGAAGAGACGACCACGGGTGTTCACCGACTCTACAAGATGCAGCAGGAGGGTACGCTGCTGGTGCCCGCGATCAACGTCAACGACTCGGTAACGAAATCGAAGTTCGATAACCTTTATGGCTGCCGGGAGTCGCTGGCGGATGGCATCAAGCGCGCGACCGATGTGATGCTGGCGGGCAAAGTCGCGGTGGTTTGCGGCTACGGTGACGTCGGCAAGGGCTGTGCGCAGTCGCTGAGCGGCATGGGTGCTCGCGTGATTGTCACCGAGATCGACCCGATCAATGCTCTGCAGGCAGCGATGGAAGGCTACCAGGTTGCGACGATCGAGGATACGCTCGGGATCGGCGACATTTATGTTACTTGCACCGGCAACGTCGACATCGTGACGTTCGACCACATGCAACACATGAAGGACCAGGCGATTGTCTGCAACATTGGGCATTTCGACAACGAAATCCAAGTCGATCGGCTGAATGGGGCGCAAGGCGTTTCGAAGCTGAATATCAAGCCGCAGGTGGACAAGTACACGTTCCCGGAAGGCCACAGCATCTTCCTTTTGGCCGAGGGACGGTTGGTGAACCTGGGCTGCGCGACGGGGCACCCCAGCTTTGTCATGTCGAACAGCTTCTCGAACCAGACACTGGCGCAGATGGATCTCTGGAAGAACCGCGACACCTACAAGGTTGGCGTTTATACGCTGCCGAAGCGGCTCGACGAAGAGGTCGCCCGGCTGCACCTCGAGAAGATCGGCGCGAAGCTTACCACGCTCACACCGCGGCAGGCTGACTATATTGGGGTTGCGGTTGAGGGGCCGTATAAACCGGATACGTACCGGTATTGATCGCTACGTAACCGCAGCCGACGGTAACCAGGAACAACGTCAGCACTTCGCTGTCGCCGAGGTTGTATTCGAAAAAGCCTTCGGCGAGGACGGCTAATATGACGGCGATGGCTCCCTGCAGGACCCATTTTGCGGCGGCGTTTTCGGGTCGGCGGAGCGCGCGCGCGAAGTCGTAAAGCACCTTTCCAATCAACCACAGCATCACGAGTAGAGCGGGAATTCCCCGCTCTGCTGCGTATTGGAGATAGACGTTGTGCAGGTGGCCGTACCAGCCTGCGGGCAGCGGCCTGGGTGTGTCCTTCGGGATGTATTGGTCGAAGTGCGGCGCGATCTCTTCAGGGCCCAGCCCGAGCAGCGGATGAGCTTTGATCATCTGCCAGCCGGTGGCGCGGCAGACGGCTCGGAATTGGTTCGAGTCGAGCGGACCCTTGGGTTCGAACACCGAGAGCACGCGTTGCTGCAGGAGCGGGGGGCTGGTGACGAACACCAGGAGCGCGGCAACCGGCGCGATCAGCAACAGCCGGCGTTTCCAATTCCAGGCGAGCCAGGCGAGGCCCAGCGGCGCGGCGAAGAGGAAGACGCTGCGCGTGAAACTCAGCACGATTCCCAGTGCCATCACTCCGAGAGCCGCCCAACCGTAGGGTTTCCATTTACGGTCCGGCGCGAAACACAGGAACGCCGCGAGCATGAGCATCACGATCATTACCTGGCCGCTAAAGGTCATCCAATGACTCGCGAGCCCGGTGATTCGGTAGGAGATGTAGAAGGTGTAGCTGTTGTCCTTCATCTGAATCGACTCGCGGTATTTGTGGAGGAATTGCAGGATCGCGAGGGCGGCCGAGACCAGGCCGCCGGCGCTCCACAGCAAGACCAGCGCGCGGATCTGATTCAGCGTCCGAAAGGTGCTACACACGAGCAGCAGAATCAGGAACACGAAGAATTTGCGGATTTGGGGTGAGCCGGCTCGAGGGTCGCCGGAGGCCAGCACCGCGATAATGGTGAGCGCGATGAAGAGGGCGAGAGGGAGTTTGATGGGAGGCAGGCGGAATTTGTCCCCGGACATGAGGAGTGCTACGACGGCCAGGCCCATCAGGATTTGCGAGACGGCGATCGAGAAGACGATCGAGACGGCCGAGCCGAAGGTCAGGTAAAACGCAGCCTGATTGAAACGCAACCGGGAATTGATAAAAGGCATTACACAGCCTCGGACTCGTTTACGAAGAAACTGGAGGATGTGGAAGCGTGGCGCCCTTCCACACTCTCCCCATCACGACTTCCAGTTTAACGAGCAGACGCAGCGGCAGCAGATTGCATTTGTAGCGACATTGAGGCTGGAACGGAAAGCTTGCGCCTGGAGTCCGTTGATGACATGCAGCAGCGATCCGTTGCCTCGGATGGTTCCGATGGGCGGTTGGAAAAAACAGGGTCGAACCGTGCCGTCGGATTCGATTACGGCTGAGACCCAAGGGGCATTGCAGACCGGCGCGACCGGCTCGGTTTGGCCGAGGTGCGCACGGAAATGGGCCGCGATCCGGCGGAGTTTTTCACGCGTCTCGACGACAAAGCCGCCTGGGTCGGGGAGCGCGTCGATCTCCGCTTCCAAGGTGTCGATTTCCTCGCTGGTGAGCCCGATGTCGCCCTGGCGGTTCTCGTTCCAGGGTTGGGGACGATTGAAGGCGCTCGACGTGAGGTCGGCAGCCAGAAATGAGATGGAGCGGACGCCCATGTGACGGGCGGTCTCAACGGTTTCGCGAAGATGAGCGTGATTCAGGCGCTGCACAGTGGACCTAGCGCATACGGGGAAATCCGGTTTCAATAGCAGAAGCGCATCGATCCCTCGCTGCATGATGTCGAAGGCCCGCGGGATGCGGCGGATCTGGTCATGAATGGCCGGTGGACCGTCGAGCGAGACGATGACATCGTCGGCATTCGCGACAATCTGGCGGGCGTGACGTTCAAGGAGCAGGCCCGTGCTCAGAATCGTTGTGCGGATGTTTCGTTCCCGAAGAATGCGGCAGAGACGGAACAGGTCGGAGTGCATCAGCGGTTCGCCGCCCGAGAAGACGACCCATTGGACGTGCACGCGCTCCATGTCGGCCACGTGCTGTTCCAACTCCTCGGCACTGATTTCCTGGATAGTGTCGGTTTTCCAGATGTCGCACATCACGCAGCGGCAGTTGCAGCGGCTGTGGGGATAAAGGACCAGAATCGGCAGTGACTCGACGACGGGATTCACGCGCATACCCTTTTGTGGCCGAGGCGGAAGTTGCGGCCCAGGACCTTTTCAGTCGCCCGCATCAACGCCGGTATGTCGGCATCCACCAGCCAGGCGCCGGCGCCCTCAACCAGGATTGGATTCAAGCCGGCCTTCAGCTTGTCGGGGAGTCGCTCGGCGAAATGAGCCGACACGAGCTTGATTTTGCCTCCGATGATGGTCAACTCCGGGTGCATGTGGCTGCTGTCGCGCACCGCAATCAGGTCGGCTACACCGCCCTCGCGGATCTCGCCTTCGCCGGACGTCAGCCGCAGGATTTGGGCGGCACGCCAGGTGACCATGGCGAAGAGATCATCAGGCGGGACGAATTCGCGCGCGAATTTCAGTTCGGCCGCCATACCGCCCGCCGAGGTCAAACTCGAATCCGTTCCCAGCGCGATGGGCACGCCGGAGTGTAGCACTTCCGGGGAGACCGTTCGGCCGAGGGTGAACACGTTCGAACTGGGACACCAAACGATCGAAGCACGGCGCTGACGCACGATTTCAAGGCCAGCGGAATCGAGCGCCGTGGCGTGCACAAGAACGGTCCTTGGACCGAGCACGCCTTTCTTATCGAGCGTCTCGATTTCACCGCGAGAATCGGCGTCAGTGCCTTCAGCGGCGTGCACGATGAACGGCGAGCGCGCCGGCGTCGCCCGGAAGCGCTTCACGAGATCGGGCGAAAAGTGGAGCGAGTGCGCCCAGCCGTAACTTCGTACGACGCGAACCGGAAAACCGCGATCGAAGGCCGGCTCGTAGGGATTGTGGTGGGCAACGGTGGTAACGCCATTGATTAAGTTTTGTATGCCACCCCATTGCAGGCGAATGGGTTTTCGGACACGGCGATGTTCTTCGACAGGCGGCTTGTCCGGTTTGTAGATGTCCTTGGCCCAGGCAGCGGCGTTGGGATAGTGGCGGCGCCCCAAGCGGGGAAAAAGGCTGAACTCGAGGTGATCGTGTGCGTTAATGAGGCCTGGCAGAATGATGTGATTGGATACGTCGATTTCAGGTGGGCTGTTCGAGATCACCGCGATCCGGCCTCTCTGGATTGAGACATCGCCGGACGTGGCTCCCACCAGCTTCATTGTTTGGTCCAGGCGAGGGCGATGACTGCGGGGAGCCGGCAGTGCTCCGGGAAGGCTGCGGCTTTGCCCGCCCTCTGGAAGATGTCCCGCTCGGGTTCGCCGAAGTGCGCATCGCAGCGCCAATCGAGGGCCAGACCGGACCGTTCGGCCGCAACTTCGACATCGGCGATCGAACGCTTCTCATGGTCGATCTCGTAAACCTGGTCCGCGTCGCGGAAGGACCGTTTCCAGCCTGCCCGCTCAGCTTCCGGATGCAAGTCAGCAATGACGACTCTGCCGCCCGGACGCGTGACCCTGGCCATCTCCTGAATCGCTTCAAATGCCGACGGGAAATAACTCAAAGCAAAGGAACATAGCGTTATGTCCGCCACCTCATCGGCGATTGGGAGAGCAGCGGCTTCCGCGATGGCGTTGCGGCCGCGAAGCGATGGTTTGCGGGCCGCGACGAACAACATTTCGGGACACAGGTCGATTCCGGCTACGTTTGCACCGCGGGCCTGGGCGCGCGCCATCCAGCGGCCGGTGCCGCTCGCCACGTCGAGGATGCGCAGGCCACGCAACGGGCCAAGCTTGCTGTCGAGAACGCGGGCTTCGAGCGCCAGCAGGGGGTTCAGACCGCTATCGTAAGTCGCGGCCCAAAGGCGATGTGCCTTGACGGGGGCTACGGCGATCACAGGCTCTCCAGGCGGGGCTTGCGTAGCGCCACGAACCGCTGCGCCCATTCGAGCTCCAGCGGAAAGCCATACACACCAAACGCATAGCGCCAGGAGCTCAAGGAACGCAGCATGGCACGTCCCCAGCCCGGTAGCTGGATGTCCTGGATGGTCGGCCAGCGTGAGTTCACTACCAGTTCAAAGTTATCGATGCGGCGCTTTATATCGAGGGGGAGCCACGGCAGGTGCGGGTCGTGGCGGACGGTGAAGTTGTACCAACGCTCGGTGGCCCACTCGTCGGGGGTTTTGGGGAATTCGATTTTGCCGTCGACCTCACCGTACATGCCGTCGGGGTGGGGGGTTGGGATGTAGTGTTGTACGATAATTTCCGCGTCAGGATTGAGGCGCTTCAACTTGCGAATGAACTCGATGTTTGTGCGCGTATCCCCAGCCGGATCCTGGGGATTGCCGAACACGAACGAGAACTCCGGAACGATGTCGAACTTGCGAATGCGCTCGGCGAGTGCGAGGGTTTGGCTGGTGGTGATGCGCTTGTTCATCTGCCGGAGGACTTCGTCGGAGCCGGATTCGGAGCCGAAAAAGATCATTTTTGCACCCGCGCGGCGGATCGCGTGGAGGGTGTCGTCCGAATATTTAACGACCGTGTCCACCCGGCCTTCGGCCCACCAGCGTAGGTTCAGCGGCGTGAGCGCCTCGGCTTGCTCGCGGGCATGGCTTTCGTTCAGGAAGAAATTGTTGTCGTAGAACTGGACAGCATCGATCGCGTAGTCCTGTTTCAGCTTCGCGAGGATCGCGGCGGTGCGGGCCGGCCCCTCGAGTTTCTGCCGCCCCTCGTGGACCGGCACCACGCCGCAGAATTTGCAGCGGAACGGACAGCCAATGCTGGCATGGTGAACCGCGGTGCGTTTCCCGAGGAAGGTCGGAAGAATGTAGCTTTCTGCCGATTGAAGCTTGTGGTACGGATACCAGGGAAAATCGTCGGGCGAGCGCATCGGCCGCTCGGGATTGTGAACGTGCAGGCCGAATGCGTCTTTGTAAGAGAGGCCGCGGATGCCGTTGAACTTCCGGTCGGAACGCAGCGCGGCGATCAGTTCAATGAAGGTGTCTTCGCCCTGACCCCGTACCGCAAAGTCGATGTATTTGGCGTTAAGGCAACAATCGGCGTAGAGCGATGGGAAGTAGCCTCCCCAGACAACCGGCACTTTCGGGTACTTTTCGCGGAACGCCTTGCAAAGCGGAATAGACGCGGCCATCTGCGGGCCGGGCATCACTGACACGGCGAGCAACTCTGCGCCGGATTCCTTCATGACGCGGTCGAGCGTGCGCTCCGGGTGCGGATCGACGTTGCCGTCGATAATGACGTACTCTTCCTTGCCTTCGAGCATGGCCGCGATGGCCAGCATCGCCAGGGGGAAACGCCGGTTCTTTGGTTTTGTTGCTCGAGGATGCAGGAAGATGATCATTTTAGACTCTTAAAGGTGGTGCAGGCGCGCTGCTCCCCGACAAACGACGGTCATTTGAAAGTGCCTACCAGGATGTGGAATTGCGATGGGGGACGCCGTCGCTTCAGGCGCGCCTTCCAAGGCCGCAGAAACCAGTTCCAGCCGTGCCAGGGGCGATGGACTTGCCACTCGATTCCCAGGTCGCGGCCCAGCTCGGCGATGGCCGGTTCGTCGAGAAACTCAATGCTGGGAACCGCATCGGAGCGAAAGCCGTACTGTTGCTTGAACTGCTGGTGCTTCTCTTCCCGCATGCGTTCGCCATGCTCGCGGGCTTTGTAGATGGGCGAATCGATGATGACGAAGCGGCCGCCGGGCCTGAGACAGCGGCGGGCTTCGGCAAGCGTCCGGCGATAGTCCGGCGAGTAGTGAATGGACGCGTTGTAAATGATGACGTCGAAGCTAGCGCCCGCGAACGGGAGCATATTGAAATCGGATTCGATCAGCGGGAGGTCAGGCGAATAGCGGCGGGCTGCCAGCAGGCCGTCGCGCGGGTCAGTGAATATGTCGAGGGCCACGGGCATGTGGCCGTGCCCGCGAAGCCGATGCGACATCCAGCCGTTGCCGGCGCCCAGGTCAAGAATCTGAAGCGGTCCTTTCGATTCCTGCTCCCAAGCTCGAAGGATCTTTCGCTCAAAGTGGCGGTAGCTTCGGCCGCGAATGTCCCATTGCGAGGAGTTGCGTCCGCTAAGGTCCTTGTACGGGAGAGCGAGGTAATACGCGGGCTCGTCCGACCCGCGGCCTTCGGCGTGGCGGATCTTGCGGTAGTCGTCGAGGAATTGCAATCGTAACGTGCGATCCATGGTTATTTCCGCCGGAAGATCGCCAGTCGGTGGTCGGCGAGGGCCCGCAGGAGCGGCCAATGCGCCATATGCCGGTCGAGGTGCGCGAAGAGTTCAAGTAATGGTCGAGGAATGCCCGTGACGAAAGATGGAGGCACGAACAGGCCGATTCCTTGCCAGCTTTCCAGTTCAAAATCGGGTTCCAAGGCGCGCCTGAGTTCTCGAACCGAGAAATAGTGGACCCGGATGCCCAGCGACTGCGATTCACTCGCACCGCTCCATCGCCGTACGGCTCTGCGGGGATCGGCGTGAAGCAGGTACCAGATGGATTCCCAAAGGCACGCGCGACCAATGGTGCAGATCGCGAGTGCTGCTCCGGGTTTGATGAGACGCTGCAGCGATTCCCGCAGGCTCCCGAGGTTCGCGACGCAGTTCAGTGCGCCAAAGTTGGAGAGGGCTCCATCGAAGCGGCCGCCGAGAAGGTTGAGATCCTCTATGGAAAGTTGGTCGGCATCGATGCCGCGCCCTTGGGCGATTCGCACCATTTCTGCTGATGCGTCGATGGCTCGCACCTGAAGGCCCCTCTGATGGAAGTGCAGGGCATCTTCACCGGTTCCGCACCCCAGATCGAGGATTGTGCCGCCACTTGGGAATAGCCGATCGATCCGGCGCCATACCGCTTCACGTTGCAAACGGCCGATGCCGGTACGTGTCCACAGCTCGTCGTATTGCGAAGCGAGACGGTCAAACCCTGTGGTCGCGCCGGCCAATTACGCCTCCACCTCGCTCATGGTGGCGAGCATGGCCTGGCGAGCCTCGACGATCTTTTGCGGGTCGGGGTGATCGGCCATTTCCTGTTTGAGAAGCTCGTCCGCGTGCTGGTAGAAGCGGCGCGAATGGCGGCCTCGGATCTGAATATCACGGTCGGTGCGTTCGTGCCACGGGCCAAGGCTCACAAGCCGCGAGGCGACCTTATCGTAGTAGGGCGTGCCCTTGATCGGGTACGACACGGTTGTGAAGAAGACGTCAGGGCGGCACGTTTTCACATGATCGATGGTTGCTTCGATGTCGGCCAACTCTTCGCCATCGTAACCCCACATGAGGAACATACCGGTCTCAATTCCCTGCCCCTTCGCGAGCGCGACAGCCCGCTGTACCTGCTCGGCCGTGACGCCGCGCTGCATAGCATCGAGCACCCGCTGCGAGCCGCTTTCGGAACCGATCCAAACCCGGAAGCAGCCCAGCCGCGCGAGGAGTTCGGCCATCCGCGGGTTGAGACGGTCGGCGCGCGTGATGCACTCGAATGGAATGCGCAGCCCACGATGGAGCATTTCGGTAGCGTAGGTTTCAATCCAGCCGGGATGGATCGTGAAAACGTCGTCGGCGATCCAGAGCATGCCGGGATCGTATTGCTGCCGGATCCACTCGACCTCGTCAACAACGGAATGCGGCGAGCGGCGCCGATGGGTCTTGCCATACACCGAGTGGCTGCACCAATTGCAATGGTAAGGGCAACCGCGCGCAGTAATCAGAGAAACCGAGCTTTTACCGTGGTAATCACGCCAGATCTTCAGGTAACGCATCATGTCGATGCGCTGGCGGTCGGGCCATGGTTGGGCGTCGAGATCGGCCAGCAGACGGGTTGGCCCCGTGCGGACAATCGAGCCATCTTCCGCCTGGAATATTATCCCGGGTATCTCGCTTTTACAATGGTTTGCGAGTATCAATTCAAGTGATACTTCGCCCTCGCCGGCCACGATCGCGTCGGCTCCCGCAGCGAGGAACTCGGCGGCGTAATTGGCTGGTTCGGGGCCGCCTACGATTACTTTCCACCCAGCGGCGCCCGCGCGGGCAATGATGGCCAGTACGTTCGAGCGCGTCATCAGATTGCCGTAGATGCCGAGGGTGGCCGGTGGACCCGAATCAAGAATGCCGAACAGTTCTTCGCGCGATCCGAACGTGGAATCGTAAATCTCGACGTCGTACCCCTTCGCTCGGAGATGCGACGAGAGATAGAGAATGCCGAGCGGCGCGTACGGCTTCATGATGCGGAGCTCTTTCGGATCTTCCATCAGGAAGTATCCGTGTGTGAGGAGCAACTTCATCATGCAACTCCAGCGGCGACGGTGGTGGCGCAGTTCTCGAGTTGATGCACCTCGATCCACGCGGCGTCGGCGCCCGCTTCGCGACGCACCTCCATGTGCAGGGCGCGTGCCAGGGCGCGATAAAATTCGCTGGAATAGGTGCCGCGGAACATCATCGCGAGATCGGCGCTATCGGACCAGTTTGACTTGGCGCCTAACTCGGCAGCAACCGTGTCGTAAAGTTTGGTGCCGGGCATGGGATAACAGACCGACACCCCGATGTCGTCGGGTTGCGTCTCGCGGACGAGTCGCAGCGTCTGCTGGATGTCGTCCCACTCTTCGCCGGGGTAGCCGAATTGGAGGAAGTAGCAGGCGCGGATATCGTGACGGCGAAGGTTCTCGCGGGCTTGATAGACCTGTTCGACACGAATGCCCTTCTCCATGGCGTCCAGGATGCGTTGCGAGCCCGATTCCACCCCGATCCAGACCTCGTCGCATCCAGCCCGGCGCAGCGCTGCAACCGTGTCGCGCGTCATCAGGTCGCACCGCGATTGCATTTTGAACGGCAGGCGGGCATTGCGACTCTCCACCTCGTCGGCGAAGTCGAGCGCCCACTTGCGGGACAGCCCGAAGATGTCGTCGGCAAACCAGATGCGATCGGCGCGAAGGTCGAATTTGAGACGCCGCATCTCCTCGGCGACAGCGGCGGCGGGGCGGACGTCGTACGGTGGTCCGCAGGCCGGCTCGGCGCACCAGTTGCATCGATATGGGCAGCCGCGGCTCGACACCATATTCAGCGCGAAGTGCCCATGGGTCTGGAGCCAGGCGTCACGATACTGCTCGACGTCGACGAGATCCCAGGCGGGAAACGGCAGCTTATCGAGTGTTCCGCGGCCGTTGATTGTCATGAGCTCGGCTGCCGGCCGCCGGAGGCGCTTCAGCACCCAGTTGGGAATCACGGATTCGGCCTCGCCGGTTACTACCAATTCGAAACCGGCTTCGGCATATTCCGAGACATGACTGGCCGCGTCCGGTCCATGGGCTGCCGCGGGGATTCCGTGTTGTGCGGCGGTTGCAGCCATCCAGAACGCCAGCTCGCGGTTGCGAAGCAGACACATCTTCGTCAGAAAGTTGAAGCTGTCTTCGCAGACCGCAACGACTCGCGGATTGTGATGATGGAGCGCGGCCGCGAATCCTTCCTCCGGCGGATTCAGGCTCGTATCGAAGAGTGCGACGTCGACTCCGCGCTGACGCAGAATCGCGGCGATCAGCAGCGTCTGCAGCGGCGGGTATGGCTGCATCTTCTGCGTTTGTTTTCGATCGTAGTAAACGTGATTGCTGTGAGTCAGAAGTACATCAGCCATGAGTGACTCACGAGTTCGGAACGATCTCGAAGGGCGGCGCAGGCGGTTTCGACTGCCTTGCACGCTGTGGTACCACTACGGGTGCCTTGCAGCGCTCAATGAATCCCGACTGTCGGTCGGAAACGGCGGCTTCCGTTGAGACTAAATTAAACGATCGACTTTGCGTGCTCGGTAATCTCCAAAGGCAGGCTGAACGCCTGCTCCACCCTTCCAAAGTCCCAGAAGCAGTGGCTAGCAAGTGACAACCTCTGTTTCCAACATGTGCGCGTCGACTTTAGGCTTGGGAGGCTGGAATAAGCGCGAAGCTTTGTCCTTCATCCAAAGCTCGACGGGAAGCGAGTAGCAATCGTGGTCCAGGCGCCAACGGGCCGGATAGCTGATCGCCTCGTGGAGGAACGAAACCAGCGGATGTTTCTTTTGTACGCCGATCGGTTTGCGATGGAATGCTACTCGCATGTATTCGCGCATGGTCTGCAAGCGTTCGTGCTTCTTGCCTTTCAGCCAGGGAAGAACAGTGTAGCGCGGAAAGAAGTCCACCCATCCTTCGAGTGTCTTGGGGACATCGATTCCCAGTTCAAATGCGCGCTGCATCACGGGGGCGCCCGGATAAGGCGTGAAGATGTTGGTCCAGAACTCGGCGCCGGGATAACGACGGCAAATGTTCATGATCATGCGAACCGAATCGCGCCGGTCGGCGTCGGTTTCGCCGGGATATCCGAAGATCATGTTGAACGACGGGCGAATCCCTGCCTGGGTGAGCTTGTCGGCAGCGTCGTAGACCGTCTCGATCTTCTGGAAGGTTTTGTTCATGAGCTTCATGACGCGCTCGGAACCGGCGTCAGCGCCTTGTGCGACCTGGCTCAGTCCGGCGCGGCGCAGCAGTTTGAGCTCATCGACGGTGAGGCGCGTGACGAGATTCGTGGAGGCCTGAATGCTCCACTCGAACTTCACGCCGCGGCGCACCAGTCTTTCGGCAATGCCCACGGCACGCTCGCGGTCGACCAGGAAATTGTCGTCGACGATCCAGAGAAGCTGAAGGTTGTATCGGGAGACGAGGTCGGTGGTCTCTTCGACAACCTGATCCGGGTCGAGCGCGTTCCACTTTCGACCATACACCGCGTCGTTGGTGCAGTAGCCGCAGTTATACGGGCAGGCGAGGCTCGACGTGTACATCGCCCAGCGGCGGCCGCAGACACGCTGGTAGGCATCAAAGTCGGCGAGATGGTAGGCCTTGGGCGGCAGTTCTTTGATCGGCTTAAGGTGGCGAGGCGCGTTAAATACGAGGCGGCCTTCCTGCTTATAACCGACTCCCTCAATGCCGGCCATCGATTCCCGGGCTTCGATCCGCTGCACGACTTCGAGAAGCGCGTCCTCGCCTTGGCCTTTGACGACGATGTCGACATAGGCGGGGGCGAGCGTCTGATCGGGCAGTAGCGAAGGATGCCACCCGCCGAGAATCACCGGCTTGTCCGGATAGAGCGACTTGGCGGTCCGGGCAATCTGCACCGTTTCCTTGATCATCGGGCCGGTAACCAGCGAGACCGCAAGGCACAACGCGTCCTTCAGTTCTTCTATAACGCGTTGCTGGAAATTCGGCGTGATCGTGGAATCAATGATCCGGACTTCATAACCGGCCCGTAACAGTGGGGTGGAGACCGCGAGGATTCCCAGGGGAGCAGTAGCTTCCTGGCTGGAGAACGCTGGGAAGAAAAAGACGACTTTTTTGGTCTTGGACCGCATGGACTAGGCTTTCGGGAGTCCCGCGATCGGCATCCGGGACCGAACCCTTGCTATTTATGCTACTAGCCTCGTCGGATGTTCTCTGAATTCAGTGACCTAACTGGCTGACGTCAGCCTGCAAAGGCGTTTCGGGAGCTGGTTTCGGCGCGGGTCCAGTAGTTCTCAAACAATCCTCGCATGGCTTCCCCCATGCCGGCATGCTCGAAGACAACCGAAGTCCAGGCGGGTTTCGTGATCACCGGGTCGAGTAGTGCAATCAGACCTCGCTCGCCATCGAAGGTCGCGAGTTTCATGGGTAAGGAAAGGATCTGCCTGACCTCGACTCCGATCGTGGAATATTCCTCAAGCCGTTGCCGATGGGCGTCGTCGAGCGTTCCGGCCTCAATCAGAAGCCGGCACACGACACCCCTCTCCCGAGCGCTTCGAACCAGTTGTTCATCCAATGGATCGACGGCATAAGGGGGACGTGAGAACTCGATGTACTCGTGCTGTACCTCGGCAAGCATTTTGCGGTACTGCAATGCTGTCTGGCCAGGGTCGCTCACGATGCGCAGGAAATCGAGGGTGCCGCGTCCGTCCTGACCCTCGGAATAGGCAGTCGCCAAATCATCGACCAGCCCGCCCGCGAGACGGGACTGGTCGGATAGTTCCTGCTGTAGTGCGTCCGCTCGATGCGAGAGGTAACTCGGAATCGCAAGCGTGGGTTCGACAGCCGAAAAAAGCTTGGTTTTCTCCTGCACTACCTGTGCAAAGCCTTTTTCAACCAGGCTGTCGAGCACCTCGTAAATCTTCTGCCGCGGCACATGGGCCCTCGCGGCTAATTCGAGAGCCTTGAACCTGGGGTGACCAACAAGCACAAGGTAGCTGCGCGCTTCATAAGCATTCAGGCCCAGTTGCTGTAGCCTGCGCCAAAAGCGCTGGAAATCCATTTCGGCCAAATCACGAGACATACTGCGGTTTGAGCATAGCAAACACGCAGGGCACCTTGCAGCGATGCCTTAGTAGACCTGCGGAAACGAGACGATGCCTTGAGCTTCCAGGTCCAGCGATGCCTGCTTCAGAGCGTTTCGGTCCGGAAATGGACCGAGAAGGATGCGGCGCAAATCATGACTCTCATCGGGTCCGGGCGCCACAATGGGATGCAGACCTTTTGCCTGCAGTTCCTTCACGTAATCGGGGACCATGCGCGTCGCCAGGGCGCCCACTTGAAGGTACTTCTCACCGGAATGCGGTGTGATTACGCTTGCGTCCCCTGAGGATTTCGCAGGAGCCGCGGACGGCGATGTCTTCGCAGGCGGGGGCAATTCCGGCACGACGACCGGCTTCACTGTTGCGGCTACCTTGGACTCCGGCGGCGGCGGAACTGCCTTTGCTACCAGCGCAACATCTTTTGTGGATGCCGGCTTTTCGCCCGCCGGGGTTTCTGCCGGTTTTATCGGGGAAGGCTTGGCATCTGAAACGGCAGGGTGCGGCTGTGGCGCCGGTTGTACCACCGTCTTGGCAACCATCTTTGGCGCAGGCGAGGCCTGCCCGACGCGCGCTACTAGGTAAGATCCCGCGAGGGAAAGCGTCAGAACTGCGACTGCCGTAAACACAATAATGATCTTTTTCTTGAGCTGAGCCGATTTATCCGGTTCAGCTGATTCGGTTTGCGCGCTTTCCTGAGTGGGATCCACCCAATCGTTGTTAGTCATCAAAAGCCTCCAGTACTAAACCACTCACCTTAGTCATCGGCGGTTTGCTCAAAAACTGGAGGTCTCACGTTGGGAAGTTGATTCGATTGCAATGCGGCGCCTCGATCAGAGCGGCATGCGCAGGCGAACCCGCCTCCGCGACGTTCATGGCTCAACAGGTTGCGAGCCAAGGTGTGGCAGGCATTCAGCCTGCCCGACTTTTGCCACGGGCCGGTAGGGTAACAGCAGTTCTTTTGAACTGGCGAAGAGGCGACCCGCCGGTGGGGGGCGGAGAGAAATGTATCTTGCCCACCGCGGACCACTCTGGGTTCTGAAGAATCACCGTTGGAAGTCCATCGGTATCGTACAGTTGCCGCAACGTGGAACAACCCAGGAGAGGCACCCACACATTCGGGCCGCAATGAACGAACTTCGCTAAGCTCGCGACGAGTTGCAGACGGCCGCTCATGATTACTGCAGTCATCGGCGGGCTGCCATGCGGCAATGCGATGAGGCAATACGGCAGTTGCAGTTTGCATCGGATTAGTTCGCCACGGTTGGGATCGACATGCGGCAAGCGATTCTCAAGGAAATCGAAGCCTACGAGAAGAACCCGCAACTGACCATCAACCGCAATAACCATGAGGTTGCATCCAAAAGCGATGTGACGTTAGCGCAGACATCGCTAGCCGATGCGCCCACAGAGCGCCGACTCGAGAATTGCGCGCGCGCAAACGAGCGCGCAAGTCGCGGTGCCATCAGCTTTGCTGGTGCGGCGGCCGGATATTGCCGCGAACGAACGACTGGTGCTGCGGCGAATGCGAACATTGGTCTGGCACAGACGGATTCTATCCAACGCTGACTGGAGCGCACGCGTCTGGTCGGCGGGGCCCAGCCTCTCATAACCTTTTTGCCGAGGAAGCGGTTCAGCAACCGGAGGCACTTGTAGCCGCGCAGCAATCCCGCACGATAGAACTCGCCCGCTATCGCGCCGGAACCGATTCCTATCTCAGTGTCATTACGACGCAAACTATCGAACTGAATGACCTGCAAGTCGCTATCACAATTCTCCAAGGGCGCATGTTGGCCGCGTCGATTTGGGCAAGGCCCTCGTGGGCGGGTGGGGTGTGTCGACTCTGCCGACCTACGAACAACTTCGCTCCGCTGAGTTGGCGGACCCGGCAAACACGCTGAAGGAGGCTTAGCCCACGAACAAATAAATATTTAAGATTGCCCAAGGTGACGGACCCAAAAGCAACTTCGTCTTACGAGACATGCGTGTCTGTTGCTTCATAGCTGTCGGTGGGGCTCTAGCGATTTTGTTCGCAGCAAATGCCGCCGAATCGAATTCCGCTTCTCCTTCGGCGAGAAACCAGCCTATTACTGTTTATGAGAAGTCCTCGGGCAAACTTCTCCTCTTCGGTGGGTGGCAAGCCCACGGCGTAGCTTCGGACGTCTGGACCTGGGACGGGAGATGGGCGACTGCGACCTTGGGGCCTCCCGGACGTGGGTCTCATGCCATGGCTTACGATTCAAGGCGAAACACAACTGTTCTGTTCGGTGGATCGAATAACGCGGGGCACCTTGCCGATACCTGGACCCACTTCAACGGGAAGTGGACTCCGCAGGCAGTAGATGGTCCACCAGCGCGCGATGCTCACCGCATGGTGTACGACAGTTCGCGCGGCCGCGTGGTGTTGTTTGGGGGTGTCGGCGATCATGATCAGATCCTGAACGACACTTGGGAATGGAATGGTGAGGCGTGGACGCAGCAGAACGTTGCGGCACCCCCCGCGCGATTTCATCAGGGAATGGTTTTCGATTCTCGCCGCAAAATCACCATCTTATTCGGCGGACGGACCTCCTTTAAAGAAACATCGCCGTCCCTGGGAGACATGTGGGCTTGGGACGGGTCCACCTGGCACGAGATCCACGGTGAGGTCCCGCCGCCGCGTGATCACCCAGGCATGGCCTACGATCCGGTTCGAGGCGAGATCGTGATGTTTGGCGGTCACTCCAACGGTAAACATTTCGACGAAACTTGGATCAGTAAGGGATCGAACTGGCGGCGTGCCGCTGTCAGTGGGCCGTCTCCGCGCGCAGCCTCCGCAATGGCGTTCGACGACAAGCGCGAGACTATCATCTTGTATGGAGGAACCGGCCATCATGGCGATCTGGCAGATCTGTGGGAATGGAACGGCCGGCAATGGAAGCAAATACAATAGGTAGGCGTATGGATTGCGATCGGCGTTAGACATTAATCTGCGGGTGGGCAGGCGGCAACGAACCGCCTGCCGTATAGACTAAAGAGTCGGCGCAGCGCCATGCGCCTTTTTCATGTGCTCTTCGTAGTCGGCATGGTGGGGATGCTGGCGATCCGCGACGATCATCGCGGCCGCATAATGCATGTCTGGTGAGTCGTTGGACGCCAGGGCTTTTTGGACGAATTGATACCCGTCTGCACCGCCCGTGAGGTCCTCCTTGTACAGCCACTGCATCTGGTTCAACGTCGCGACGAGATAGCCGTAATCGAAATTGGCGAGAGCGGGCGATTGCTCCGCGGCAGCACGTTGTTTGAGGGTTGCGACGAGAGCCGCAGCGGCGCCATGATTCTTTTCGCCATAGATTACAGCCCTCCGCATGGTTTCCATTCGTACCAGAATCGGTGCATTGCCATCGAGGATTCTCAGCGTGTCTGCGGCGAGTTGATTCGTGTTGTACTTGGGATCGGGATTATCCCAGTTCCGGCTCGTGTTTTCGCCCCAGGGCAATGACTGCGCGGAGCCGATGTTGTACGGGTGACAAATCAGTGGCGGCCCGGCATGCGCCTGAAAGATGCCGGCGCACAACGTGAAACTCATCAAAAGGGTTTGCGGTATTCGCATTTTCCTACCTCCGTCGTGCAAGACGGAAACAGGTGCGACCCGTTAACTGAAAACCCAGACGTAGGCGACGAGGAAATTCAAAATCGCGGTGGTGGCAATCGCACAGCAGTTGGCTGCGAGAAGAGGCAGTCCCAGGAATTGGCGAAACACCCAGGTGAAAACAACATTCGAGACGATTGACAGGATTCCGTTGCCGAGATGAAAGCGCACCAGACGCCGCGAGCGTCCGGCGCTTCCGATTCCGCGCCACGTCCAGGTTTCATGCCACACGAAGTTGTGCAGAATTGCGATTTCGACCGCCAGCGCAGTCGCGGTGAGATACGGTATCCGAAACGGACCGGCGAGCATGCGCAACGTCACGAGTTGTACAGCGCAGCCCGCTAAGCCGACCACATTGAATCGCAACCAGCGCGTGAGCATGTCAGGAGATGGGCTCGGCCCGGTACAGATGAGCGGTGTGTTTCACGATCAGGCAGAGCAGCGCGATGCCCATGCCCGCGATCCCGATGATGCCTCCCACATCGAAGAGCAGAAACGGCCTCCCTGCGAGCGTCACGAGGGGCTTGCTCAGCAGCGCGATATTACCCGCGATAAGCAGCAGACGCAGTTCAGTCGGACTGAAGGCCGCAACTGACAGATTAAACTTGCCGACGGTGTAGGTGGCAAGGTAAACCTCAATGCTGAGGAGAAAATAGACGATCAGAAGCCCGACAGCGACGCGTTCACTCATGTAGCCCGAGAGTGCGAGGCCGGCGAATACGAAGACACTCCCGCAGGCATCGAGGACGTGATCGACATAGAAGCCGTAGCGCGGACGTTGACGGTTGCGCACGCGCGCGAGGGTGCCGTCGAGACTGTCTCCGAACCAGTTGAGCACCAGAAAGACAATGACCAGAACCAGACCGGTAGAGAAATATCGGGCGGACCAATAGGACAAGCCAACTCCGATGAGTGCCAGAAAACCGAGCGCGGTCAGGTGGTCGGAATTCACCCATGTGGGCATTCGTTGAGCGAGCCAGAGCAGAGCTTTTCGTTCTGCTGACGCCAGAACGCTATGGTGCGAGCGCTCGGCGTGCCGAAAATCACGTCCCTCTGTCATATAAGGAGAGACGGAGACGAGGAATTAAGGTTTGTTAACATTTGTAACGGTGACCCGGGCCCAGGAGCTGGTGATACAATTGCCCGCTATGGCAGATCTCGCGTCCAACCGCCGGCAATTTTTGCGGTTCCTGGCTGCAAGTCCCCTCGTTTCCAGGCTGCAGGGACAGCCCCCGCACGGGGAGTTGGGCAGCGCCAAAGAAGCGATCGACGTGATGGATTTTGAAGCCGCGGCACACAAGGCTTTGCCTGCCGCTCACTGGGGCTACCTCGCCACCGGGGTTGACGACGACCTGACCATTCAGGCGAATCGGGAGGGATACCGTCGACTGCAACTCCGTCCGCGCCGCCTTGTGGATGCCAGCAAACCCGATATGAGGGTGGAGATCTTCGGCCGAACCTGGGACATGCCGGTTTACATCTGCCCGGTCGGGACCCAGAGGGCGTTCTATTCCGAGGGCGAAATCGCGGTGGCGCGCGCGGCGAAATCCAGAAAAGCGCTGCAGATGCTATCGACCGTCTCGACAACGTCGGTCGAGGATGTCGCGCAGGCGTTGGGCGAGCCGCCCTGGTATCAGCTCTACATGCCGACACGTTGGGATGCTACCGAGAAGATGGTAAAGCGGGTGGAAGATGCCGGCTGTCCGGTACTAGTGTGGACCATCGACCTCTTTGGCGGCCGAAACACCGAGACGCAGGAACGTTTCCGTCGAACCGATACCCGCGACTGCACCGGTTGCCATAACTCGGCCCGAGGAGGCACTCCAACCGCATTCCGCCCCATGTTTAAAGGAATCGATGCCGGGATGAATCCGCCTGCCGCAACCTGGGAGTACCTGGACCGGCTGCGCAAGATGACGAAGATGAAGATCATGCTCAAGGGCATCGAGACGCACGAGGATGCTTCGTTAGCGGTGGAGCACGGCGTGGATGGCATCGTGGTGTCGAATCATGGCGGGCGCGCCACTGAGGACATGCGCGGAACCATCCAATCGCTGCCAGAGGTGGTGGAGGCAGTGCGTGGCCGCGTGCCGGTATTTGTCGACGGGGGTGTGCGCCGCGGTACCGATGTGTTCAAGGCTCTGGCGCTGGGAGCACGGGCGGTGGGGATCGGGCGTCCTTATATCTGGGGTCTCGCCGCTTTCGGACAGGAAGGCGTTGAGAAGGTGCTCGACATTTTGCGAGCGGAATTGCAGTTGATTATGCGGCAGTGCGGGACTCCATCGGTTTCGCAGATCACCCGGGCCTTTGTGGCGTGAGGGACCCGCGCTTCGGGCACGTGCGTGGAAGGATGGAGCGGGCTTCGGCCGGCCTTTGGACCTAAGCCACAGCACGCGAATGAGATCGCCTGCTACTCAGAGCACCGTAGCCGCAACCATCTTTTGTGTAAGTCGCCTGCGTGCTTGGCTCCTTCCCAGTCCAGCCCGTGACAGATCGGCCTGCGCAGGCGAAAGCGCCAGCGCACCTTTATGGCTCAATGGGTTGCGAGCCAAGGGGGGCAGGCATTCAGCCTGTCCGACTGCTGGCACGGGCTGCCAGGAAACACGACCGACAGCGAGTGAACGGTCAGTCGCCCGCGTCCTATTTCGGAAGTTTCGAACCGAGCACGTCGAGCGGCTCAATGACCGGCGGCGTCGCCAGCAGTTCGGGCGCGTGCGCCATCAGCGCCTGTGCAATCGGTCCTTTCAAGTGCGCCTGCCTTCCGGTCTCATCCTTGAACGCATCAAAAATTGCGAACGTCGTTGGCCCTAACCGGAGCGCGAACCAGACGGGTGTGGTGGACTCCTGTTGGGCCATCTGAAGGCCTTGATTGAGAAAAGCCGCGACTTCGTTTTCTTTGCCTGGTTTCGCCTCTAGACGGGCAAATAGAGCAACGCTGGGCATTGTAGATCTCCTTCGATCTGAGGTTAGGCCCTACAAGGATTTTTTACCAGAGGCAAGACTGCCAATTTGAATATCATAATTGCCATCCTATCCATGTGCTCGATGTGGACCACGTCTTCGATCTCGGCTTATCGGCGGTTCTCGACGCCTTTCAAGCCGCGAATGAATTGACTGACTTCTCCGGGCGGAACGCCATGGGCGCCTACCTGAGCGTAAGAACAGCTTAGCCCACAAGCCCTCAAAATCGCTCTGGATACCTATCGTTGGAATTTCGTCTCCTTTGATAAAAATCGAATAGTCGTTTTCCCGCTGTTTTGCGCCCTACTCCATGAAGGCATGGAAAGGATACGCCAGAATATGAGTTTCGAAGAGTGCTTTGAGTGGCTCCAATCCCGCAGGTGCAGCGACAAGGCTGGCCTTTATGGACCGATGAGCGCGATGTGGCTGATCATGAGGGAGAACATGGTTACCCTCTCAGGCCTCAGTGCTGTGCTCTTGCAATTGACACACCCCGCCATTGCGTCCGCGGGAGCTCATGGCAGCCGGATGCAAGGCGATCTCACGGGTCGAGTTCGCCGCACCTTTGCCTCCATGTACGAGATTATCTTCGGCGACTGGGAAACGGCTGCAGCCGCCATTCTGCGAATTCGACGAATTCACGAGCGCGTCCGCAACGATTCCCCGCAGCACACGTACCGTGCTACTGACCCTAGCCTGCTGTTTTGGGTGCTGGCAACACTGATTGACTCTTCTATTCGCATTTACGAACTCGTTGCCCGGCCGCTGTCTCAACGGGATCGCGAGGACTATTACGCCGACATGAAGCTTTTTGGCGCTGCCATGGGCATCCCGCCCGATTTCATGCCTCAAAGCTGGGACGATTTTCAGCGATACTTCGAAGCAATGATCAATGGCTCGGAGTTGGTAGTCAGCAGCGCAGGCCGCAAAATCGCCGGATTCCTAATGGGAAGCCGCATCGCACGTGTGACCTGGTCGGCGGCGGTGGTCACCGGCATGCTACCTGCCCGCTGGCGGGAGGCTTATGAGTTGCCGTGGGGGCCGAAAGAGCAGCGACGCTATGCGATCGCGATTCGCGTGCTTCGCATCGCTCGCAGCCTGGGTCCCGCCTGGCTATTCTTTTGCCCAGCGTACCATCAGGCCCTCCAAGGGTTGATCGCTGCACCGCGAGAATCGCGCGCCCTTCCCACCCGGATGTTTATTCGGTTTTCTATCCTTCTCCGGCTCCCATGGGCGCTGTGCCCGGAGCGGTAGGCTATCTGGTCGCACTTGCACATACATGAGTCACGACAAGCGAGTCGTTCAGGTCTGATTTCAGATGACAACAGCAACAAACGACTGGCCCGCCGGAACACACCCGAGTGATCGGGGCCGCCAGATTTGACGGGGACGTCCGGTTGCACGCGGAGGCATCGCCGTAAACGGGCTCAATGCACTGGAGCGACATCAAGGTAGTTGTCCAGCCCGGCCGCCGCAGCCGTGACCGGCAACATTGTTCTGACAACGACGGCGGGCGCCTCTAACATAAGTGATTACTGACTCTTCCTGATCTCCCTCACTCCAAGGCCAAGTGTGCGGTGAAGGAGTGAGCTGAGAACAGCACCATCACGATAGCCGACCAGTTCCGCGACATCGCCGATACTGCTGTCAGTAGTTCTAAGCAAGTGAACGGCGCGCTCGACGCGAAGGCTTTGAAAATAGCCAAGTGGCGATTTCCCGAGTACCGCCTCTAATCGCCGGGCGAGTGTCCGCTTGCTGCACCCGGCTGCCTTAGCCGCGGCTTCGAGGGAAAAACCCTGAGAGAGCCGCTCCCGTGCCCAGGTTTCAAAACGCTGAACCAGAGGATCTGAATGGATCAGATGATCGGTCAGTGCATAGGCGGATTGCGATGGACGAGAGTCGACAATCAGGTACTTGGCGGTTAGCGCCGCAAGATTCGGACTGACGCCACGAATCAGCCACAGCGCAAGGTCCATATGACCCAACGCAGCTCCTGCGGTTACGAATTGCTCCGATTTGACGATCATATTGGATTCATCCAGCTCCACCATGGGGTACCGTTCGCGAAATAGCGGCGCGAGCCACCAGGTTGTGGTTGCGCGCTGCCGATCGAGTAAACCGGACTCGGCTAGCACGAAAGTACCGATGCACGCGGCGGTAACCAGGGCTCCGCGGCGCGACCATTGACGCAAAATTGACAAGGAATCCCGGACATCGGGCCGTAACAGGGCGCGCTGCAATGGATCGGGCATTTTAAACCCGATCGCAGGAACGACCACGCAATCCGGTGCGCGCGATGGGATCGCACTCACCGGAACCTTCAATCCTTGCGACGTTTTGACGGTGGCGCGCATTCCCACAATTCGCAACTCAAAGCGCGGAACCGCGAGCCGGGAAAGCTCGATGAGCTCATTCGCCGTTTGAAAGGCATCGAGAACCGCCGACAAGCCGAGATCGAAGACGTCATCTAAAGCAAGCACGTTTACGCGCATGGCAAATATGATACTGAAATCGGCAATCCTGCCTAAACGAGCACAAGAGGTTGAATGCCTGCCCCACCTTGGCTCGCAACCCGTTGAGCCCTAAGGTGGCGCAGGCGGTTTCGCCTGCGCATGCGGCTCTGACAGACTTCTGCCACCGGCTGCTGGTCGTGGAGCCGCGCGCTCATTGACATCCCAAGACGTCTAGGCTTATGCTGATCTCGACACCAAGACGTATAGGTATCAAATGGCGAGATACGACCTGCAGGGAAGCCTGGATTTGTTGGTGCTGAAAACGCTGTCACAGCGTGGCAAGCTCCACGGTTACGGAATCGTGCTGCACATCCAGCGCGCGAGCGACGAGTTGCTGCGTGTGGAGGAGGGATCGCTATATCCCGCACTGCATCGGATGCAACAAAACAGATGGATCGAGTCGGAGTGGGCGCTCACCGAGACTGGAAGGCGAGCGAAGTATTACCGCTTGACGCCCGTGGGTAGAAAACGGCTCGAAAAAGCAGTTGGAGACTTCGAGGAACTGGTGAAAGGCGTGCGAGCCATGTTGCGCTTCGCGTGAGCTAAGCAATGGGCATACTGTACCGGTTAAAGAATCTCTGGCGGCGCGAACGGCTGGACTCGGATATCGAAGCCGAACTGAGGGCGCATCTGGAGATGTCAGCGCAAGATGCGGAACTGACGGGTTCTTCGCCCGAAGAAGCCCGGCGTATGGCGCGGCTGCGGTTCGGCAACCCTCTCGCAATGCGGGAACGGACCGCATGGGCGGACACTGTGCTCGCACTCGACTGGATCTCGAAGGATCTCGGCCACACCGTTCGGCAACTCCGGCAATCGCCCGTCTTTACCGCAACGGCAGTAATCACGCTCGCGCTCGGCATCGGGGCAACGACGGCGATCTTCACGCTGGTTCAACAGGTGATGTTGCGTACGCTGCCGGTTGCGCAGCCCGGCCAGCTCTGGCGCGTCGGCGATGCGGTTCGCTGCTGCCATGCAAACGGGTACGCGCAGGACGACTGGAGTTTCTTCTCGTGGGAGGCGTACAAGCTTTTCCGCGCCAATACCCCGGCCTTCGAGGACTTGGCGGCCTTCCAGGTGGGCAACGCGGGCTTGGGTGTTCGGCGTCACGGTTCAGCGGCCCCCATCACGACCGCCAACGGTGAGTTCGTCTCGGGCAATTTCTTCCAGACCTTCGGCGTTTCGGCCTGGCGCGGGCGTGCCTTTAACGATACCGACGACCGGGAAGGTGCGCCGCCAGTCGCCGTGATGAGTTTCCACACCTGGCAGGAAAACTACGGGTCCGATGCGAGTGTGGTGGGAGCGACATACCAGATCAACGGCCATTCATTCACAATTGTTGGCGTCGCTCCGCCGGGCTTCTACGGAGTGAAAACGGCCGGATGGGGTATGCCCGATTTCTGGATGCCGCTCACGACAGAACCGCTGATCAATGGAGCAACGGCCCGTCTGAAGAACATCGGCGAGGCCTGGCTCGACCTGATCGGGCGAGTTCGCCCCGGCACAAATCCGAAGACTCTCGAAGCGCAGCTTCGGGTAGAGCTGCACCAGTGGCTTGAAAGCCATGTGGCGGACATGAGTCCACAGGAAAAATCGGTTTGGGAGAAACAGACACTGCATCTCACACCGGGCGGCGCGGGCATTGCCCTGATGCGCGAGGATTACAAGGACGGTTTGCGGCTGCTTCTGTTGGCCGCTGTTTGTGTACTGCTGGTAGCGTGCGCCAACACCGCCAATCTGCTGTTGGCGCGAGGTCTGAAGGATCGGCCGCAGACAGCGCTCCGCGCGGCTTTAGGCGCATCGCGCCCCCGGCTGGTGTCGAAGGCTCTGCTCGAGAGCCTGACCCTCAGCTTGTTTGGCGCAGTGGCCGGGGTCGCTGTCGCCTATGCAGGCGCCCGGCTTATCCTCCACCTCGCATTTACCAGTTCGGACGGTTGGCTCCCTGTGAACGCCACGCCTTCGACGCCGGTGCTTCTGTTTGCGCTGGGGGTGTCGGTGATTACCGGCATAGTCTTCGGCATGGCGCCCGCTTGGATGACGTCGCAGGCCGACCCGATCGACGCGATGCGGGGAGCAAACCGCATCCTGGGCGGACACCGCGGCGTGCTTGGAATGGCGGGAGCGCAGAAGGCGCTGGTCATCTCGCAGGCGGCGGTATCGCTGGTGCTGCTGAGTGCCGCCGCCATGCTTGGCCAGAGCCTGCGCAATCTGGAGCACCAGAACTTTGGATTCGAAACCCGGGGCCGGTTTCTGGTCCAGATCAATTCGATGCTCTCGAACTACAAGCCGGAGCAACTGACGCCGCTGTTCCGCGACATCGAGGATGGTTTGCGCGCCATCCCGGGTGTTCGCATGGCCAGCGCGGCTCTCTACGCGCCCCTCAGCGGCATGTACTGGTCTCACCCGATCAGGATTGAAGGCAAACCCGAGCCTGGCCCGATGGAAGATGTCTCCTCCGCCTGGACCCGCGTGTCGCCGGGATTTTTCGAGACCGTCGGAGACAGCATCGTGATGGGACGTCCGCTCACGGCCGCGGACAACGCTAATACGCGGCGAGTGGCCGTCATCAACGAGACGTTTGCGAAGAGGTTTCTCGGCAAGGAAAATCCCATTGGGCACCACTTCGGCCCTGCTCCGCGGAAAAACGCGGCCACGTACGAGATTGTCGGCGTTGCTGCGGACGTGCACTACGTGGACGATCCGCTGACACCCATGTATTTTCTCCCGGAGGCACAGAGCACGCATTTCGACGAGGGCCACCTGGCCAGCCGCGAGATCTGGTCGCATTATCCATACAACATCGTGATCTGGGCGCCCGGGAATCCACCGGATATCGAGGCGCACGTGAAGAGGGCGCTGGCGGAGGTGGACCCGAACCTCATAGTGAATGGTGTTGAACCGTATTCGGGAGTCATTCATGGCGATTTTGCGCAGCAGAACATGATCGCGAGCCTGACCTGGCTGTTTGGCGCCGTCGGGCTCGTGCTGGCCGCCGTGGGCCTCTACGGCGTGACTGCCTATGGTGTAGAGCAGCGGACGAGCGAAATCGGCGTGCGCATGGCGCTGGGCGCAGACCGCGGATCCGTGGTGGGCATGCTGCTGGGCGCAGCTTTCTGGCAGGTCGGGATTGGATTGGCGTTGGGAATCCCGGCGGCGATCGGCGCAGGATACCTGATGGCCAGCCAACTTTTCGGCGTCAGGCCGTGGGACGCACGAATGCTGGCAGCGGCAACCCTGCTACTCGCTCTCGCCACACTGATTGCAGCAGCCATTCCTGCACGCCGCGCTGCGAGTGTGGACCCGATCCGGGCGCTGAGAGCAGAGTGATTACCAGCAGCAAGTGACGGCTGCTTGTTCCTTGTGCCACAATCGACGCGGGCGGAAATTGTGACCATGGCTCAGACGATCGATATAGCAGCACTCCTCGACCGCAGCGCCTGGTCGACTTACCAAAAGCTCCTGACCGTGCTCATCGCGGTGGCCGTCATCTTTGACGGCTTCGATATTCAGATCCTGGGCTTTGCCATACCCTCGCTGATGAAGGAGTGGCACGCGGCTCGGGGCGAATTCGGTCCGGTTCTCGCGGTTGGCTTGGCGGGAATGGTCGTGGGTGGACCGCTGGCAGGTTACTGCGGCGATCGCTTCGGCCGGCGCGCAGCGCTTATCGGGTGCGTGAGCATCTTCGGATTGGCGACCATCGCCACGGCATTCATTCACGGATTCACCGGACTCACGATCTTCCGATTGCTCACCGGCATGGGCACCGGGGGCGCGCTACCCAACGTCAGCGCTATGACCGCGGAGTTCGCACCACTTCGGCGACGCTCGACCGCCGTGAAGCTGACTCTGGTTTGCGTCCCGCTCGGTGGAATGTTGGGCGGTCTGTTGGCTGCCTGGGTCCTGCCACGATTCGGATGGCGCGGGCTTTACGGAATCGGCGGGGCGCTTCCGCTCATTCTGGCAATCGTGCTTCTCGCCGCCATGCCCGAGTCGCCGCGGTTTCTGGCACGACATCGGGCGCAATGGTCACAACTCGCCCGGCTGCTAACCCGCATCGGGCACGACATACCGGCCGAAGCTGTTTTTGAAGACCATGCGGAACGCGAGCCTGAGCGCGGCGCATCGCTTGGTGCCTTGTTCCGCGGCGGCCTGGCACGGGAAACCGCGGGGTTGTGGATCGCGTTCTTCTTCTGTTTGGGATCCATCTACCTTGTATTTGGATGGCTCCCGACGATGCTCACCAGCCAGAATCTCGATCTGGCAACCGCCAGTTTCGGGCTCGCTGTGTACAATCTTGGTGGAGTCTTGGGTGTCCTGGTTTGGGCGGTGCTGGTTAGCATTCTTGGCTCACGCAGGCCACTGCTCTCGGGCGCCCTGGCCGGTGCAGGGAGCGCGCTGGCGCTGCTCGTCGTCCCCATTCAGACGCATGGTGACCACACCCTGCTGATCGTATGCCTTGGGATCAACGGTCTGCTGGCGAATGCGGTGCAAGTGTCTATGTATGCCCTGGCCGCTCACGTTTATCCGACGAGCATTCGGGCAACAGGAGTGGCTTACTCTGCAACCCTTGGGCGAGCGGGAGGCCTGCTGAGTTCACTGTTCGGCTCGGCCGTGATTCAAGCCGGACCCGGATTCTATTGGCAGACATTGGCGCTCGCGATGGTATGTGCGTTCGCCGGCCTGGCCTGGGTGCGGAGTCATTTCCCCGGAATTCGGCAGCTCGAATCACAAGCGTAACCGCGCGCCGTGCGCCTTTACTCCACGTGCGGGCGCACATAACCTCTAGTGCGACGCATCTCGCGAAAACCTGGAGGCGTGGAAAGGTGGCCGACCTGTCCAGGCGTCGTCACGACGCGTGAGACTGGGAGAACTGGGCCGCATCCAACTCCAGGCATCCTAAAGTGAACGCAAACGGGAACGGCCCGGGCTCGCTCGTTCGATAAAGCCCATCAAAGAACACGAAGGCTCGGTCGCGATCCTGATCGTCGAACACCAGCGAAGGCTTCCATGGCCCGGAGTGCCAACCGCGGTCTTCCGCGGTCATGATCTGCACAGGCTCCCCCCATTCCGCCAGCTTATCCGATGGCTTTTCAGCGCGACACCACCACAGTCCAGTCTCCGGCGGTGGTGCGCCATCCTTGACCGAGACCCGTGCAAATACCGCATCGAAGCCGCCAGCCCGCTCCCGAACGCAAAAATCAAACATCTTCATTTCGGGCGGCGCGAAGACAGAATGCTTGCTCCAGCCTGCGCGGCCGTCCTCGCTTTCGGCGTATCCGTGGACGAGGTAATTCTCCTGGTTCGACCCCGCAACGTACCACAGTTTCCACTTCCCATCGTGGTAACTGAGATTCGGCTCGTAAACGCTTCCCCGTTCCCAGTCCTCATTAGGGACAAATACCGGTTCGCGCTGGTCCACCCAGTTCTCACCGTCAAACTCGAGAAAGCCGATCGTATACGGCCCGCCCAGGTTCTCCGCCGCACCGGCGTAGTAGATCCGTTCGATCCATTCGCGTTTGTGGGGATCCCACCCTTTCGCATAAGACGGGCAGTGGCGGCCGCCCTGACCATCCCAAGGCGCGCTCGCGGTTCGGCCTGCCAGGGGCAACATCCGCCCCTCTGCATCACGGGTTGGCGTCCACCCCGTCGCCGAAAGCCGTGCCCCCGGGACGAGCGACGCGCTGTAGATTTCCGTCGGACCGTATCCGGCGGCCTGGCCCGCGAGGTACATCCACCACCGGCCCGCGCGCTGCACAACGCTCGAGTCAAGCAATTCGGCTCCATTTGAACCTGTCGCCGGGTCGCCGGGATCGAAAATCTTCGTTTCAGTTCGCAAAAGACTCAACCTTAAATAGAATAGGAGATCCGTCTACGCCACGCAGACAATAGTTTAAAGCCAATGTTGCGCGTCTTCGCAAAGAGAGAACGACAGCCGACCGGCTACGAGAGGATCTTCCTCTCGCGCTACGACCAGATCTTCGCGTGGGCACGGCAATTGACCAAAGGTAATGAGGCGGAAGCCGAAGACCTGGTTCAGGACGCATTCATCGATTTCATCCACTCACGGCCGGATTTAAGCGCCGTCCGCAATCTCGATGCATTTCTTTACACGATTATCCGCAACATCCATCGCTCGCAGCTTCAGAAACACCTCCGGCGGAGAGATCTGCTCCTGACGGCTGTCGATTACGACTCAGCGGAGCTGGGTTTGCGGGCGGCCGGCCAGGCGCGCATGGTGGAAATCCGGGAGCAGCTTCACCGTGTCTGTCAATTCGCGTGCGACCGAAAGCGGAGTTCCAAGGCCGGCAGCCTTCTGATCCTGCGCTTCTTTCATAGTTACTATCCATCGGAAATTGCCGCCATCGCGCGCTGGGATCGCGCCACGGTGGACGCTCGATTAGGACTGGTGCGCCGGGAAGCGCGGGCTTATGTCGAAGGCCCCGACAGGTTGCGCTCCATCGACTCGCCAAGTCGTCCAAGCGCGGTTCCCGAACCCGTCGCCTTCGAAAGCGAAGCCATCCTTGGCGAGCTGAAAACCCGCATTTTCCTTGCGGCGGAGGGTGCTTGCTTATCTGATTCGCGTATCCGTGCGCTTTACGACAACAGGAAAATGGAGTCGCCCGACCGCGGTTTCCTTTCGCACCTGGTCAGTTGCCCGCGGTGTCTCGATGTCGTAAACGGGGTGCTGGGCCTCGATAACAGTTCGCAGCGGGGTTTTGGCGAATCGGATGGTCCCAAACCCGTTCCACGAGGCAAGCCCAGTAACCGGCGGGCCAACATCGCCAAATGGAAACGCAGCGCTACGGGCATTCTGGAGCATTACCCCCGCCAACTGACCGTCGTGGTAAACGGATCCGAGTTGGCCTGGCAAACGATCGCCTCCGACCATAACGAGTTCTCGGTACGGCTGCCGCAGGATGAGCCAGTGGACTTCATCGAAGTGTTCAGCGAGCAGGAGATTCGTCTGCTATCGCTCGCGGTTCCCGATCAACCGGCGGGGGTCAATTCGGAGTTCCGGAACCAGGTTTTCCTGAGTGATAACCGCAGCCTCGAACTTGTACTTCGATTCGACACGCTCGGGCAGGAAGTTCACGTCTGTTATCGAGAACAGGCCAGGAATGAAGCCGTGGCTCCGGTCCGCGATCCGCTATCGCCGGCGGCCGTGCGTCCGCGCTGGCGCTTCGCATTCCGGCCGCAACTCGCGTTTTTGGCCATCCCTCTTTTGATTGCCGCCGCCCTGTTCCTTACACCCAATCGCGAAACATCCGCATCCGCGGCAGTGCTGCTCATGAAAACTCAGGCTTCGGAGCGCACAGCCGCGGCACAAACAGGCCGAGTGGTGCACCGCTCGCTGCGGCTGGAAGAGCGGCCCCGCGGACGAGCGGAAGTATTGAACCGCCGCCGTGTCGAAATCTGGAAGGATGGCCATAACAATGCCGCCACTCGACGTCTCTACGATGAGCGAGGCGCCTTGCTGGCCGTTTCCGATGAATCCAATACCATACGGCCGACGTCAGGCGCCGACGTGTGGAAGTATGAGCCCTCGGCTGAGAACTTCGAACTCCTGGCCGGCGATTTGTCGGACGTCAAAGTCTCAGCGAATAGCGATTCCGTGGAGCTCGATACGCCCTTCGCTGGGGTGACCATCGAGAAAGCGAGCTGGCACACATCGGCAGGCTTCGTCGTATTGGGAGAACGTGAATACCTGTTCACGGAGACTGCGTTCGAGCTGATCCGGCCCGAGAACTCGCCGCTGGCCGAGCCAGTGCCGATGACTGAAAATCATGTGGATACGTCGAGTCTGCCAACGCCGGGCACCGCGACACCGCCGTCCGCCAAGCCACATCTGGAAGACGTCGAGTTGGAATGCCGTTATGAACTTCACCGCCTGGGGAGCGACGTAGGGGCGCCGATCGGCGTCCGACGCGAGGATTCTCCGGTACCCAGTGTTGTGGTCTCGGGCGTCGTTCCCTCCGAACAGCGACGGCGTGAAATTCAGAACGCGCTGGCCTCTCTGGGAAGCGTTCGCTTCGAACTGAAGACCGAGGATGAATTAGTGCTCGAGGCGCCCCCTCCGGCCCAGAGCAGCACGGAGATCAGGATGGCGTCCGCGCGCAGCCCGATCGAAAAGCAGTTGCTGGAGTTTTTCAAACACCCGGCCGACGTGGAACGCTTCACTCGCGACATTCTGACCTCGAACGAGGAACTGATGGCCCATGCCTGGGCGTTGCACCGACTGTCGGATCGATACCCATCTCAGTCCCTTGCCTCTCTCAATCCGGATTCGCAACATAAGCTTCAAGAGATGATCGCCGATCATCGACGCGACGTCAGGCGGGCACTCGGTGAATTGTCGGCGCGAATCGAACCCGTGCTGCATGTGTTCGCGGAACCGGAACCGGCGCCTGAAACGTCGCAACCACTTTTTGAGAGCGCGCAACGGGTGGAGCAGTACGTCATCGCGCTGGTGTCCGGTTCAGGACCCAAGGGCGCAGTGGCCCAGGAACATCCCGAAGTCGCTGCCCGCGAGTTGCTCGCCGCGATCCAGATTACTGCGATTTCCGCGAAGTAACGGAGATTTCGATATGCGCGGTCGCGGAAGGCAGTTTGGCAACGCCGACGGTGGTCCGTGACGGCCGCGGCTCTTTAAACACAGACGAGTAGACCGCGTTCATGCGCTGAAACAGGGTCATGTCCGTCATGTAGATCTGCACGGAGACAACGTCCTCGTAGCTCATGCCGGCGGCTTTCAGTATGATTCCGATGTTGTCGAGGCACGTCTTCACCTCGGCCTCGAACTCGTCCGGGATCTTCCGGGTCTTCAAATCGCCCCCAACCTGTCCCGAGACGTACAATGTACCGTCAACCAGAATCGCGGGACTGAACGGAAGCGCCGTCGCTCCCTGGCGCCCGAACTCGGGCGGCGAGATGGCTTTCTTATCGGCCCAGGCCGGCGCCGAACACAACGCCAGCGCACAAATCAGCAGCAGTTTGGGTTTTTGCATCAGGCCCACTCTATCAATGAACGAGTCAGGATGCTAGATGGGGCTGACTGGTGAAGACTAAGACATGAATCTGTGCATGAAGCTTCTCCTGTGCCTCTCCGTTTCACTGGTCCTATTCGCAAACGACACTATTATCCACGCAGGGCGCTTGATCGACGTTCAGACCCGGCAGGTCAAAACCAAAGCCTCAATCGTGATCCACGACGGCCGGGTGCTTCGCATCGAGGACGGGTTTGCGGCGCCGCCGGGCTTGGACGTGATCGATCTCGCCGATTACACCGTCCTGCCGGGGCTGATCGATTGTCATAAACACATTTCGATGCGGCCCGGCAGCCCCAACCGGTTTGAGGACCTGGTTACTCAGACGGTCGCCGACGAGACGGTCGCGGCGGTGTTGAATGCCAGGGCGATTCTGGACGCGGGCTTCACTAGCTTCCGGAATGTGGGCAGCCGCGGCGATGTTGACCTTGCGATCAAGCGTGCAATCGAGAAGGGTCTCATTCCTGGACCGCGGATGTGGGTTTCCGGTGCCCCGCTGAGCCCGACCGGCGGGCATGGCGACCCCAGTAATGGGCTCGCGCCTGGAATCACCGATGCGGACTGGGGAGATTCGATCGTCAACGGACCCGCCGACGCGCGCCGTGTCGTGCGCGAGCACCGCAAGCGCGGCGACAACGTGATCAAGCTGATGCCTAGCGGCGGCGTCGGCAGTGTGGGAGACGACCCTACCCTCCAGTTGATGGCCAACGACGAGATGGCGTCGGCTATCGAGACAGCGCATGCCCTGGGGATGCGCGTCTGTGCCCACGCTCACGGTAAGCAGGCCATCGACAACGCCGCCCGCCTGGGCGTCGATTCCATCGAACACGGCACGTATGCCGATGCGGAGTCGTTCGCCCTGATGAAGCAGCACGGCACCTGCTTTGTTCCCACGGTCTACGTTTCCCGCATGCTGTTCGAGATAGCGCAGGCTCATCCCGAGAGCCTGCCGCCTCACATCGTGAAGAAGATTCAGGAAGTCGGCCCCGTGACCGCCGGCATGTTCCGTCTCGCACTCAAGTCCGGAGTGAAGATCGCCTTCGGGACCGACACGGGTGCGGCGTTTCGCACGGGCGGCGCAGCAAAGGAATTGACCGAGATGGTGCGGTTGGGCATGGATCCCATGGACGCCCTGGTTTCGGCAACCCGCACGGCGGCGGAGTTGATCGGAGATGAGCGCAACATTGGCGCAATCGCTCCCGGCTTCTACGCCGACATCGTCGCGGTGCATGGCGACCCGCTCACCAACATCCGCGAGATGGAGAGCGTCAAGTTCGTGATGAAGGGCGGCATCGTCTATTTGAAACAATTTTGAAACCGGCGTAGTAGATCGATGCGTCCCGCGCAGACACTCTAGAAAACGGGCGCCGCCGCGTACCAGCAGGCAATGGAGCCTTGTTATCGGGGAGGGTCTATGAGAATGGCGGTTCAGTCGAAAACTCTGTCGTCACTGGCCGTCGGACTGCTACTTGCGGCCGGGATCCACGCGCAGACGGCGTCAACCGGAGCGCTCAGCGGAGTGGTGAGCGATCCCAGCGGCGCGGTGGTTCCCAACGCGGAAGCCAAAGTTACGAGCATGTCCACAGGGGAAACCCGCGTCACGCACACGCGCTCGGACGGAACCTTCATTGTCCCCTTGTTGCCAGCCGGGGACTTTCGCATCACCGTAACGGCCGAAGGCTTCGACACCGCGGTCCGGACCGGAGTGCGAGTGAACGTGGCGGAGACTACGCGCCTCAACGTGGAGCTCTCTGTGCGCACCGTCACCGGCACGGTCGAGGTCAGTGCTTCGAGCGAACTGGCGCAGACCGAAACCAGCGCCCTGGGCCGCGTCGCGAATGAGAAGACCGTTGAGGAACTGCCGCTAGTGACCCGTAATTACACGCAGATCGTTGGGCTGTCATCCGGCATCGCGCAGGAGGTGACCAATGCGGCCGACCTCGGACGAGGAAGCGGTGGACTGGGCGGCACCGCAAGTGGCATCTTCGTGCACGGACAGCGCTCCTACGACAACAACTTTCAGATGAATGGCCTTCAGATTAACGACGCCTACGCGCAGGGCAGCCTCAGCGGCGGCGTAGCCGTGCCCAATCCTGATACGATCCTCGAGTTCAAGGTACAGACGGGTTTGTACGACGCCGCCTTCGGACGCAACGCGGGCGCCAACGTGAACGTCATCACGCGGGGCGGCTCTAACGATTTTCACGGCAGCCTGTTCGAATTCTTCCGCAACACCGACCTCAACGCCAACAACTTTTTCAGCAATCGAGCAGGGCAGCCGCGCCCGGTGCTCAATCAAAATCAGTTCGGAGGCACGTTGGGCGGGCCGATTGTCAGAAATCGGCTCCTGTTTTTCGGCTCCTACCAGGGAACACGCCAGGTGAATGGCGTTTCGAGCGTCACAACGGTGGCGGGTCCGCCGCTCACCAACGACCGCTCGGCGGCAGCGCTCGGCAGTCTTTTCGCGGGCCAGCGCGGCGCACAACAAAACGCTTTCGGCGGTCTCGGACCTGCCATTGCCGCGGATGGATCGAACATCAATCCCGTGGCTTTGAAGCTGTTTCAATTGAAATTGCCGAACGGCGGCTACCTGATTCCGACGCCGCAGATTATTAATCCTGCCGCGCCGTTCGCGAGCCGTGGCTTCTCCACCTTCAGCATTCCCTCGCGCTTCAATGAGGACCAATATCTCGCCGATGGCGACTATATTGTGAATTCCAGTCAGAAGATCACGGGGCGTTTCTTCGAGGCCGGAAGCGATCAAACAGTGCAGTTCCCGGCCGCCAATGTACCCGGCTTCCCTAACAGTTCAGGAAACCTGTTCCTGGTGAGTTCGCTATCGCACTCCTGGAGCATCACGCCGAGCCTGTATAACGAAGCAAGCCTCGGATATGATCGCACCCGCACCACCACGACGCAGCAGACTCCCTTCACGTTTTCGTCGATCGGCAGCACTGCGCCGCCGCAGAGTGACGACCTGCCGGTAATCACGATTCCGGGCTCCATCAACCTGGCTGCGGCCGCAATAGGCCAGCGCGTCCAGAACCTGATTCTCTTCGATGACTCGCTTTCCTGGACCGCGGGCCGGCATACGATTCGGATGGGTGGCGGCCTGACTCGTCTCCGGCGTAACTTCACCGGTTTCCGCCAGCCCGCGCAGCTTCAATTCCCGACCTATGCCGATCTTCTCCTAGGCCTGAACGCGCAAGGCAACGGCACAGCCGCCGGACCCGCGCCGTTCAGTAACATCATCGCCTCCGTAGACCTGACCGGCCTGTTCGATCGCGCGGCCCGGACCTGGGAAGTGAACAGCTACGTGCAGGACGACTATCGCGTGAACTCGCGCCTCACCCTGAATATCGGTTTGCGTTGGGAGCTGGCGCCGCCGTTCTCCGACGCCCTCGGCCGCGCATCGGATATTTATGTCGGCCTCTTGAATCCTAACCCTCCTTCGACGGGCACGCTGGCCGGCGTTGTCGTTGCGAGCAACTTTTCCGGCACGATCCCGGCCGGGGTCACCCGGGCCTCGAATGAGTCTACCCTGAACGGCACCGACGACAGCATGTGGGCGCCGCGGTTTGGATTCGCCTGGAAAGTGCTGCCCCACACCGATCGCATTGTCTTGCGTGGCGGCTATGGAGTCTATTATTCGCGCTACACCGGCCAGGCACAGTCCCAGACCACCACGACGCAACCCTACGGACAATTGAGGATCGTCTCCGGTCCGGCGAACTCGGGCGCTACGCTCGCAAATCCGTTCCGCGCCCCGATTCCGACTCCGGCGACGTATCCTGCGTTTTTCCCCTACACGTCGAGCTCAGCCGCCAGCCAGAACGCCGTAGATCCGAATCTGCGCCCCGGGTTCGTGGAGGAGTACAGTTTCAACATCCAATCCGACCTGGGACACGGGTTCCTGCTGGAGACGGGATTCGTAGGAACTCGCGGAACCCGTCTTCTGCGTGTGCGCTCCGTGAACGAGGCGATGCTCGCCAGCCCATCGAATCCGATTCGCGGGGTCACCACGAATACAGTTGCTAACGTGCAAGCAAGGGTGCCGTATCAGGGATGGTCGGCGGCCAGCCTGCAGCAGGTGGAATCGGCGGGCGCCATGTGGTACAACGGCCTCGAAGTGAGCCTCACCAAGCGCTTCAGCTCGGGCCTTCAGTTCCTCGCTTCGTACACCTGGTCGAAAACCCTCGATACCGACGGCGCGAACGTCGTCCAGAATTCCGGGATCGGCAACGCGATCGGCGAACAGAACAATGATCTCCTGCGTTACGGGCCGGCCAGCTTCAGCCGTCCGCAGCGCTTCATTCTCAGCTATGTCTACGAGCTGCCTTGGCTCAAGTCGAGCCGGGGCCTGACGCGCGCCGCGCTCGCCGGGTGGAGCGTCGCGGGGGTCACCACATTCCAAAGCGGGCAGCCGTTGACGATCCTCGCCTCCAACACCAATAATGTTTTCGGCATCAATTCCACTTCCGGAGATCGCGCGCAGATGGCGCCCGGCTGCACCTATGGACAGGCGGTCACTGCGGGTTCGGTCACTTCGAAGATACTCAACTACTTCAACGCATCCTGTTTTACAAAGGCTCCGGTAATCGGGAATGACGGTGTCGCCACTGGTTTTGGAAACAGCGGCGTCGGCATCCTTCGGGGGCCGGCGCAAAACAACTTCGACATATCAGTCGGCAAGCAGTTTCCGACGTGGTCCGACAAGGTGATTCTCCACCTCAGAGGCGAGTTCTTCAACGCTTTTAATACGCCGCAATTCGCAAATCCCGATCCGACCTTCACGAACGCGACGTTTGGCCAAATCACCGGCACTTCGGTCAACCCTCGTCTGGTCCAACTCGCGTTAAAACTGAGTTTCTGATGCGATTCGAATTACACTTCTGGCGGTTGGCTGTGTTCGCTTTTGCCGCCCTGTCGGCGCTCTGTTCGGAAGAGCCAGTCACCACTCACCACCAGGCAACAATCGGCGGAAAGATGCTCAACTACACCGCCAAGGCCGGCTTCATTCCGATCCGCGACAACGATACGGGCGAAGTACACGGGAACATGTTCTACATCTCGTACACGCTCGATCGCCCGGCCGGATCGGCGCCGCGGCCCCTCACTTTCCTATGGAATGGAGGGCCTGGGTCCAACTCCGGACTGGTCCATCTTCTGGGATTCGGGCCGAAGAGGATAGCCGAAACCAAGGCCGGCAAGTCGTTCGTCGACAATCAGGACTCGTGGCTCCCTTTGAGCGACCTGGTATTTGTCGACCCCATCGGCACGGGTTATAGCCGTCCCACGAAGGCTGAGTATGGCAGCGAGTTCTATCAGACCCGAGGTGATGCCGAGTCGGTCGCCGAGTTCATTCGCGTATATCGGACACGTGTCGATGCCTTCGCTTCGCCGCTCTTCATCATGGGGGAAAGCTACGGCGTGACACGTTGCGCGCTGGTGGCCGCCGCATTGGAACGACGCGGCACGAGCCTCGCGGGAGTCATTATGCTCTCGGGCGGGTTTCCGCTTGTCGATAACGATGCCACACTTCGCGCCGCGCTCAACCTTCCGACCCTGACGGCCGCGGCTTATTACAACAAGAAGCTTCCGCCGGACCTCCAGGCAGGCGATTTGCGGCATGCGTTGGAACCCGCCGAAGCATTTGCCAAAGGCGATTACGCTATAGCGCTTTCCGAGCGCGATAGACTGAGCGACGCCCGGCGCGAAGAGATCGTGGCCCAATTGGCGCGTTTCACCGGATTGCCGGCTGCCCAAATCGACCGCACAAAGCTCGTCGTGCCGATGGAACAGTTCTCCGTGGCACTGCTGGCGGACCAGAACCTGATGGTTGGGCGTTACGACAGCAGAATCATCGGACCCCGCGACCCCTCGCCGCAATACGATCCCACGACGGACCCGAGCCTGAAGGACATCCTGGATAGCGTCTCGGTGATTCGCTACCTGCGCAACGAACTGGGTGTCAAAAGCGATCTGTTCTACGCAGGTCCGTTCGGGGGCGGGTATCCGCCGGCCAAGAGCTTTCGCGGCGACTGGATGTCGGTTCGCTGGAATCGCGGAGTGGCACCGAATGCGAAGGACGACGCAAAAGAACCTACCCCAACCGAAGCGTTCCGGAAGGCGCTCGCGGCCGATCCGAAGCTGCGAGTGATGGTGGTGACGGGATATTACGATCTGGTCTCCAGTTACTTCGGAATCGAGCTGGCGGCCACCCGGCTGCCCGCCGATTTGTCGGGACGTGTCTTGATTCGAACCTACGCCGGCGGACACGCCATCTATACCGATGACACCGTTCGTCACGAGTTTCGCGTTGAGGCTGCGAATTTCTATCGGGCCGCGGAGGGTAAGTGAGTAGCCGCGCGATTCTCATCTCCATCGTGGCGGTGGTGGGCGCGCACGCTGCGGGTCCGGACGTTGTCACAACGCACCACCAGGTCCATGTAAACGGACATACGCTGAGCTATACCGCCCGTGCCGGTCTACTGCCGATCATTAACAATGATGCGGGCGATATTCATGGGAATGTTTTCTTCGTCGCCTATTCGCTGGACCGTTCAGCCGATCAGCCGCCACGCCCGCTGACGTTCGTGTGGAATGGCGGCCCCGGCGCGAATTCCACCCTCGTTCACCTGGCCGGGTTTGGTCCGCGGCGCATCAGAAGCAGTGACGACCCTGCCACAATGCCGCCCGCGGAGCCCGTCATCGAGGACAATGACGCCACATGGCTCGATTTTACGGACCTGGTGTTTGTCGATCCAGTCGGTACAGGTTTCAGCCGCCCGACCAGGGCCGAATACGAGCCCGAGTTTTACAGCACCTTGGGCGACATCGCATCTATCGCCGAATTCATTCGCGTTTTTCGCACGCGTTTCGACGCCTTTGATGCGCCGCTATTCCTGGCCGGCGAAAGCTACGGGACATGGCGCGCATCGGGCGTAGCCGAGGCTCTCGAGAAGAAAGGACAGCATGTCGCGGGCGTAATTCTGATCTCGGGTGGCATCCAGATGGGCCCCGTATCGCCGGATCCGGTCCGCGTTGCCCTTTTCGTTCCCAGCCGGACTGCTGCCGCGTTTTACCATCACAAACTCGTCCCCGAGCTGATGCGCGACGAGGCATCGACGTTGAAGCAAGCCGAGACCTGGGCTCTAAACGAGTATGCACCGGCTTGGGAGCGTCGCGACAAGCTGAGCGATGCCGAGCGCGACGAAATCATCAATCGGATGGCGTTTTACACCGGCGTCGACCCCTCCACCATCGATCGCAAAACGCTAATGATGACCTCGCCGCAGTTCACGGCGGCTCTTTTGCGCGATCAGAAACTGTCACTGGGACGCTATGACATGCGGCTGAAAGGCCAGCAAGGCGCGCCAGGCAATACGGCAATCCGCAGCCGCATCACGATGGAGTATCTGCGCAACGAGCTTCAGTTCAAGTCGGAACTGGCGTATCAGGGCATCGAAGAGGGTTTCTCGCCGATCCCGGTTCGAAGTATTGGAGCGCGATGGTCTTGGGATCAATTGAACCCATCTGATCATGAGCGCCTGGCGCCTACGGCGGTGGGCTCTGGCGACGGTCCGCCACCGGCTCAACCGTGGTTGCGGCGCGCCATGGTGCTCAATCCGTCGCTCAAGGCATTCATGGCTGCCGGGCAGTATGACTCGCTCAATAGTTGCGCTGACAATCGCTATCTTGTGGTCCATATCCAGCCGGACCAATTCAGCCGCAACGTGACGACCGGCTGCTATGCCGCAGGCCACATGATGTACGACACGAAGCAAGCGCGGTACAAACTAAAGAAGGACGTCGCGGCCTTTGAACACGACGCCGCGCATTGAAGGGGAATTGAAATGGATATCTCTCGGCGAAACCTGATTGCCGCTGCGGGCGGATCTCTCGGTTTGGCGACAGGAGCGGCTGTTGAGGCCGCTTCAACAGTGCCGGGCCTGCCGATGAAATCCGAATTCGCGGTGGTCAACGCCCAAACCTGCCTCAACAACGCGCGCTGGCACCCCATCAGCGCCGGCGCCACGAAAGCCATACAACAATATCTGGAGTACAAGGCAGGAGGCGGAGGGTCATCGCCCGATTACGGCGGCGAACTCCAGAAGCGTGCGAAAGCGCTGTTCGCCCAACTGATTCATGCCCGGCCCTCTGAAGTCAGTTTTGTTCCCAGCACCACGGTGGGGGAGAACCTGGTGGCCGCCGGTTTGGGCCTGCCGCATGGCGGCGGAAACGTCGTCACCGATGCGCTGCATTTCGAAGGCTCTCTCTATCAGTACGGCGCGCTTGCCAAACAAGGCCTGGATGTCCGCATCGTTCGCCCGCGCGACTGGCGCATCGAGTTGAGCGACCTCGACCGGGTCATCGACGCGAAGACGAAACTGGTCGCCTTGTCGCTGGTGTCCATGGTGAACGGCTTTCAGCACGACCTGAAAGCGGTCTGCGACCTGGCTCATTCGCGCGGAGCTCTCGTCTATGCCGACGCTGTGCAGGCGGTGGGCGCTATCCCGGTCGATGTTCGCGCCAGCGGGATCGATTTTCTGGCCTGCTCCAGCTACAAGTGGCTCATGGGCGACATGGGACTGGGTTTCCTTTATGTGCGCGAGGACCTTCTGCCTCGTATGCAACGCAGCCAGTATGGGTTCAGGCAATTGACGCGGATGGACTATCACGTCTTTCCGTTCGATCCGCCCGGAGAAAACGTGATGGATTGGACGCAGGGCACGGATGCCGGGAGTTTCTTTGAAGTAGGGACTGTGTCCAATACAACGCTGGCATGTCTGACCTATTCACTCGACCTGATTCAAAAGTTAGGGGTCGAGAAGATCCAAGCCTATCGGAGACCGCTTCTGGCGAAGCTGCACAAAGAAATGCCGCGTTTCGGTTTTGAACCGATGACGCCATCTGAGAGCGCTTCACCGATCGTCACGTTCTCAAAACGCGACGCGAGAGAATTGTCGCGGCGGCTGCGACAGGCCAAGATCGACATAGCAGTCTACGAGCATCGCGTGCGCATTTCGCCATCGATTTACAACGACCAGGCCGACGTGGAGAAACTACTCGACAGCCTTTGATTCTTTTCGTTCGCCGAGACCGTGGAGAATGTGGAAGGGTGAAGCACGCGGTTTCGCCTGCCATTGAGGTGAAACCGCCCTTACCTGCCCCGACCCGAAACCTTATCATTCCGATACCGCGCCAGCGTCTTCTCCCCCTCAGCCCGCGCACCCGCCGGCGCCTTCACCATAAGAGCCAGGGCGCGCTGCTGTGCATCGATCGCGTCCTGCCGGTCGCCTGTACTCCAGTACGCATGCGCGAGAATCGTCAGACTTTCCGGCTCCTTACCGTCGAATCCCTTAACCGCGCGTTGCGCCAGCTCGAGAGCGGCCGCGGGATCGGCAAAGCCCGGAATCGTGACGTCGAGCAACGCCCCAGCCGCGATTGCCTGTGTCACTGGGGCCTGGGATGCGAGACCGATTTGCTTCATCACCGGCAAGCCCGCGCCGGCGAGCCGGATGGCTTCTTCCTTCCTCCCCAAATCGAAAGCGACATTCGCGGTAGCCGCTTGTAACGACGCTCTCTTGAATCGAATGCCTTCACTGGAAGGATATTGCGCCGCCAGTTGATCGTAAATCTCGTTCAGAACCTTGTAATAGTGAAGCTGATCTTCCTTGCCGCTGACTCGGATCAAGTAGTCGTACGGATCGACACGCTGCCGCAGGTACAACGTGTTCTTCGGGTCTTCCTTCCACAGCTCATCCCGAATCGTCCGCGCCTCCTCCAGGGCAGTGCGTGCACTAGCGATGTCCCCGCTGCCGCGTAGATTATCACCGAGCGCAATCAGCACCGATGACCGGGCGTTACGGCTCGCAGGGAGCTTCCTGTTGTCAGCGGAAAGCCCGTCCAGCACGCTATACGCCTGACGGTAAATTTGCGCCGCAGCCGCAGCGTCCTGCAGTTCGACAAGATTGCCCATCATTTTCAGGGTCATCGCAAGCTGCCGGACCGCGCTCGCATCACCGGGACGAAGACGAACCGCTGCCTCGGCGTGTTCCTTCGCGGTACGCAGAGCCGGCAGCGAACGATCCAACGCGCGAGGTGTGATATATCCCTGCGGAAAGCTGAGAGCAAGCGCGAGAGATTCGAAGACGGAGGAGGCCTGCAAGCGGACCCCAAAGTCGTTGGGCCAACGTTGGGCCAGGCTGGATATGTCCCTCGTTGCACCCTCAATCAACTGAACGCCTTCCCCGGTCTCGGAACCGAACCCGACAGTCTGCCCGAGTTCATTCTTCGCCTTCGCAAGCGCGAGGTTCGCCTGTAGGTTGCTCTTGTCTTCGCTGGCCGGCTCGAGGATCGCAATGGCCTTGCGATACGTCTCCTTTGCCTTGGCCAGATCGCCAAGATTGTTCTGACTCGGATGGCCAAGCAAGGACGCGAGCCGTAAATACCCTTCCCCAACCTCGGTACGAAGCGTCGGATCGCTCATTCTCTCGGCCGACAGGCGATCGAGGTATTCCAGCGAGTGCTTCACCATGTCCGCCTGAACCGGTGTCGATCCCGCCAGTGCCCCGATCGACTGCGTCAGGTCGAACATGACGTATCGTGCCAATGAGCGCGTCTGCGCGAAGCGCCGCTCCGCGATCCGCGATTCCCACCATGTACCCGCTACGCCGGCGGCCAGCGAAAACGCGATCACACACCCGGACGCCACGCCCACTTTGTGACGAAGAGTGAATTTCCAGGCTCGCCGCAAAGGACCCGCCGGCGACGCCAGAATGGGAACACCCGCCAGGTGGCGGCGAACGTCATCCGCAAACTGTTCCACGGAAGCATAACGAGCCGCCAGATCCTTCGACAGTGCTTTTGAGACGATGGCACTCAGATCGCCGCGCAGCTTTCGCTTTAAGCTCGGCAGGGTCTCCCCTTGCGCCTGCGCCGCCGATTCAGAAGCCGCGTCCTCCAGGCGCAACGGCTCGACAGAGACGACTCTCTCCACGATAATCGCGGGACTATTCTCCTCTCCCCCGCCGAAAGGCCGCGCGCCACTCAGCAACTCGAACAGAATGACGCCCAGCGAGTAGATATCGGCGGCAACAGTCGGCGGCTGACCGCGCAACAGCTCCGGGCTGGCATAAAGAGGTGTAACGAACAGGTTCGACGTCAGCGTGGCTGCGCCTGCTTCCGCCAATAACGTGCGGGCGACGCCAAAGTCGAGGAGTTTGGGCTCGCCCGACCCTGTTACCAGGATATTCGCGGGCTTGAGATCGCGATGAACAATCAGCTTTTGATGAGCGAAGCTGACCGCTGCAGTCACTTTCAGAAACAACTCCAGGCGGCCGCGAACCGGAAGTGCGCGACGATCGCACCACGAATCGATGCGCTCCCCATCCACGTATTCCATCACCAGGTACGGCATGCCATCCGCCGACACGCCGCTATCGAGGAACGACGCGATATTCGGATGGTTCAGCTCCGCCAGGATCTGGCGTTCCCTGCGAAATCGTTCTGCAAAAACCTCCGACCAGAACACCGCCGGAATAACCTTGATTGCCACTTGCTGCCGGACGTCGTCGTCCTCGCGCGTCGCAAGAAAAACAGTGCCCATGCCTCCAGCGCCGATTTTTTCGCGCGCTTGATAAACGCCGAAATGCGGTAGCCGCACAATAGAAGAGGAGTCGCCGGTGTGAATCGCCGCGTCAGCCGATAGCAACTTCTCAAGCTCGCTCTTGAGATTGTCGTCCGCGCCACACTCTCGATCGAGATAAGCTGCCCTGTCAGGCCCCGGAACGATGCGGACAGCCTCATCGAAAAGCTTTGCGAGCCGTTGAAACGATTCGTGCGAAGAGGCCATATTTGAAACGCGCAAACCCTAGTGAAAACCCGTCACGAAGAGACGGGATGGAGACGCTGGCGCAGCCAGGCCAGCGAAAAACGAAGGTCCCGCTCGACACTCGAAGGCGAAACACCCAGTGTCGCTGCGATTTCCTCCACCGTGCACCCGAGAAAGTAACGCAACTCTATCGCCCGGGCCTTGTCACCATCGAAAGCAGCCAGTTCATTCAGGGCGCCCTCTAAATCCAAGGTCCGGACCATTTCCGCACTTCCATCGATCCAGGCCAGTTCCGGATTCAGAGGAACGTGGTCCAGCGACATACCGCGTTTGGCGGCATTGAGTCTCCGAGCGTGATCGATCAGAATACGGCGCATCAGCCGGGCTGCGAACGTAAAAAAGTGCGCCCGGTCGCGAAGGCTGATCCGGTTGGTTCGAAGAAGCTGCTGGAAAGCCTCATGGACGAGCGCGGTCGGTTGTAGCGTATGATCTTCCCGTTCTCTGCGAAGCAGCCCCGCCGCGACGTGGCGTAGCTGATCGTACACGAGCGGGGTGAGCTGTTCCAGCGCCGCGGAATCGCCGGCCGACCATCGCTCCAACCAAAGCGTTACCTCGCCCTGGGCAGAGGAACCGTCCATGATTAGGCAGCTTATCATGGACGCCATTCTTCGACTTACCTTCTCAGCGTTGCGGAATGGCTGGGTAGTGCTTGCCTGAACCCTGGCAAATAAGATGGGGTTCTGTATTTCTTCGCCACACTCGACGGGCTCCCGAAGGAGTCCTGGCGATCTACAAGCTGCGCTGGAATATAGAGACCGATTTGCGCAGCTTGAAGAGCAGGCTTGACGCCCCGTCAACTTAGCTTCTCCGCCGGACAAGACGCCGTAATGGCCGAGTGCCCTATTTGCAGCGCCTCAAGCCGAATTCCACCAGGAAATCAATGATTTCTGGAAGTCGTGGCCCTCCTGGCTGCCGTTTTTTCGATGTGCGGCGCGCCGGCCGAAAATCCGCCGGCGAGTTGTCCCGCAGGAGCCCAAATTCCGGCGAGTCCAACAGGCTTGCCCCTCGGCCTACCCAGCGCTAGACTGACGGCGAAGATGACAAAGGCTTGTATCCTGTGGTTCGTCTCCATCGGCAGCAGCGGTTTGCTCACAGCCGCTACCTGCGAGGGTCTCGCGACCCTCTCGCTCCCGAACACGACCATAGCGACTGCCGTTTCCGTACCGTCCGGCCCGTTCACCGCCCCCGACGGTACAACCTTCCCCTACCTCCCCGCTTTCTGCCGGATCTCCGGCTCCATCGCTCCCGCCAGCGATTCCGACATCCAGTTCGAGGTCTGGATGCCCGCCTCGGGCTGGAACAGCCGTTTCGCGGGCGCCGATAATGGCGGTTTCGGTGGATCTATCAATTTCGGCAAGATCGGCGACGCTCTGAGTCACAACTATGCCGCCGCTTCCACCGACACTGGTCATCGGGCCGGTTACCTTGGCGTGCTGGACGCCAGTTGGGCGGCTGGCCATCCCGAGAAGGTTGTCGATTTCGGCTATCGCGCTATCCATGAAACGGCGCAGAAGGCGCAGGCCATCGTCACCGCGTTCTATGGTCATCCGCCAGCTCATTCCTACTTCGAGGGCTGCTCGAACGGGGGGCGTCAGGCCCTTATGGAAGCTCAGCGCTATCCCGCCGATTACGATGGCATCATCGCGGGCGCCTCCGCTTACAACTGGACACATCTGATGTCCTCCGCTTTATGGGACAACCAGGCGCTCGCGCAGAGCTACCTGCCGCCCTCGAAGCTGACCGCGATCGAAGCCGCCGCGATGGCCGCTTGTGATGCTCTGGATGGGGTCGTAGACGGCGTCATCGACGATCCGCGCAAATGCCATTTCGACCCATCCGCCATTCTCTGTCAAGGCGCCGAGACCGATGCATGTCTTACCATGCCCCAGATCGCCACATTGCGTAAACTGTACGCCGGCCCGGTGAACTCGGGCGGCGCACAGGTATTCCCGGGATATCCGGTCGGCGGTCAAACCGGATCGAATGGCTGGCCCTTGTGGATCACCGGCCCGACGCCAGGGACCGGAGCTATGTTCTATTTCGGGTATTTCTTCTTCAGCGATGTAGTATATGGCAACCCGTCCTGGAATCCTCTGACCTTCAGTATCGAAACCGATGTGGCTACCGCCGACAGTGCGACCGCAGCCACTCTGAACGCGATCGATCCTGACTTGACGGCATTCCGCGAGCGCGGCGGCAAGCTCATCCTCTTTCACGGCTGGAGCGATCCCGCTGTCTCCGCACTGAGTTCAATTGACTATTACGAAAATGTCATCGCGAAACTCCGCCGGCCACGCGAGCCTTCGCCCGTCCGCCTCTTTCTCGCGCCGGGAATGCAGCATTGCGAAAACGGTCCCGGCCCGGACAGCTTCGGTCAAAACGGGTTCGATGGCGGCGACCCTCAATACGACCTGGAAGCGGCCCTGGAACTCTGGGTGGAGCAAGGCATCACGCCAGAAAGAATCGTCGCTACCAGGTACATTCAGGACCTCGATCCGTCGAGCGGCGTGTTACGTACCCGGCCTCTGTGCGCCTATCCCGCATTTGCCCGCTGGACGGGTAGCGGAAGCTCTGACGATGCAGCCAATTTTGATTGCGTGAGAACTGGGCCTCGCCGACACGCTCTTGGCGGCAAGTGAGCCCGGTGCCCGTGAACGATTCATCCCCAGGCTGGACCGGTTGATGCGCGCGTAAGACGGGAATGGACTCTTGCGATATCCTTTCAAGAGTCGGTAGAAGTTTGGTTGTGCCGCTGCGTACTCACTGGAACGACCATGAAACAACTCAATGCTTCAAGTCACTAAGGTAGGTAGGAAGAGTTTTTGTAGAGCTGGTCACATTTAGTTTGGAGGTTCACGATGAGTTTCAATGTCTTTGCAGCCGGAAGCGGGAGTTTCCATTATCAAAAAGACGGCTTTATCGATGGCGGCGACTTCGTCCCCATGAAAGTGGTATCCACATTGATGACAATGGACCTTTCCGTTTCGGGAGGTGCAAATGCATACATCAGTTACAAAACGCCTGGCATCACCGACTTAATGGAAACCATGGCGACCATGGAGTTTCTCCACACTCTAAACGATGCTGTCTGCTTTTTAGCTATGTGCGCTGACGCAAGTGACGGCTGGATCTCACTCTCCTGCACCAAGTCTCACGTCCTCTGGCCCGATACCAAGTCATTCGCACGTTATAACTTTTGGCCCGGCGACAACCCAGGTGCGGAATTCATCAAGCTCATCGGGAAGGGTTTGCAAGATACCGACTTCGATAACTGGGGCACACTTGCCGCGCTGTCAATCGTGCTTGCAAAATACTACGATCAGATCGGTCAGAACGACAGGCCGATGATCAACATCATGTTGGATCGATGATCCGACGTAGTCACGAATCACGTCCGAAAAAACACACGCTGCTTGAATCCGCCGCCGTCGCCGCGCGTCGCGGCAATCCGCCACCATAAGGGCGGTATCGCTCACCTGCCGGATCTGATCGGCCAGTTCGGAGTCATGATTCATTATTGAGAAATCCGGGCGACCGCTTTAGAAGCACCGGATGTCGGCACTTTCGAAGCCCGCTGCTTCAGGCTCCGCCGTAGCGCGGCCGTGAGGTCTCCGCGTTCGCCCGCTTCGATCCGGTCAAGCTGGAGCCACTCCTGCATCCGGCGAAGTTCGCTGGCGAGTTCCGGGACCACGCGCCGGGGGTCCTGTTTGGGCTCCAGAAAAGCACTCTGCACCATGAGGATCTTGTTGGCGCGGTCTGCCTTGAGGTCACAGCGCGCGACGAGGTTCTGACCAAGCAGAAATGGACAGACGTAGTAACCGTACACCCGCTTTGGCGGAGGCGTGTACATCTCTATCGAATACTTCATGCCAAATAGCCGCTTCAGTCGCCCGCGGTCCCACACAAGCGAATCAAACGGCGTTACCAGTCCACAAGCCTCGACGCCTGGTCGAACACGGGCATCGGGATGCATATAGGCTTGCTCGTTCCACGTTTCCACACGAACCGGGACGAGCCGTTTTTCCTCCACGAGTTCAGCGGCAAGCCGCTTGGAGATCGATTTGGCACGCCGGCTGCCTGGATCCTTTGACCAGGTCCAGATAGGTCCCGGAGGCAGCCGGTCACGCCAACTGTCGATATCGAAGTAGCCGATGAAATCGTCGATCGTTCCAACGCCGTGGGCTCTGGCCCCAAGACAGATCAACTGCTTCATCGCCTCTTCCCGGGGCGGCATGGGCGCGTCGAGTGCGGCCTGCGGGATGACACGTTCAGCAATGTCATAAAGACGCTCGAAGCCGCGACGTCCTGCGATGGCCACGAGTCCGGCGTCGTACAAATGTTCGAGCGCTGCCTTCCCGTTGCTTGATCCCCACCAGCTCCACCATCCCGTTGCCCGCTTGCCCGGGTCCGAGAGTTCTCCGGCGGCAATTGGGCCTCGCTCGACGACTTCGGCATAGACTTTTGCCAGGTAGCAGCCACCCTCCGACCGCATATATTCCTGAGTGTGCCCGGTGTGCTTGTGCATGCGATACCGCACAAGTGGGTACAGCGAGACCGGCATCAGGCACGCCGCGTGTCCCCAGTATTCGAAGAACTCGCGCTTTTGGTACGCGAGGCGGTCGAGCATTTCAATTGGATATGGACCGAGGCGCGCGAATGCCGGGACATAATGGGCCCGGACCAGCACGTTCACCGAGTCAATTTGGAAGGCATGCAGCCGCTTTCCAAGGTTGCGCACGTGCGCGAGCGTGGGTTTCAAGGGCCTGGCGCCAAAACCTTGTGAAGCGATGGCAAGGGAGCGGGCCTCAACCAATGAAAGCGTGAGCGACATGGCCTGGCAGGATCCGGTTCCGATCTGTTCGAGGTTACCAAACCGCGGACATGACCTGCTGCTCGCTCTGCATTTCGTCTAAGACTCCACGCGGGCAGTTAAACTGAAGGGTTCAGAACATCCTGCGAGGTTTGGAGCGTTGAGTCAAAGTGTGACTTTCGGCATTGTGGGCGGCTATGGCGCGACGGGAAGAGTCGTTCTATCGGAGCTGTTGAAGACCACGGATGCCGAACTTCGCATTGGCGGGCGTGACCCGGCCAAGCTTCAGTCGTTGGCAGCGGAATCCGGTAGCAGGGTATCCGCGGAGCATCTGGATGTCCTGGATGACAGTTCGTTGGATAAGTTTTGTCGCCGCTGCTCGACCATCGTCAACTGCGGCGGGCCTGTAATCCTGCTGCAGGACCGCGTTGCCCAAGCCGCCTTTCGTGCGCATTGCCACTATATCGACCCCGCAGGCATGTCAGTCGTAAAGGAACGCATGCTTCCCCGCGCCACGGAAATAGCGGATCTCGGATTATCGTTTGTTGTCTCTGCCGGATGGGCGCCTGGCATTACCGAGTTTCTTCCCATCCATGCTTATACGCAGGCGAAAACCAAAATGGATTCGATCGAGTCGGTGGAGGTGTACTTCTCCGACTCGGGTGAGTGGTCCGACAATGCCTTGCGGGATGGCGCTTCGTACATCCGCAGCACGGGCGTCTCCAGGCAGGGCTATTTCCGCGAAGGAGCATGGGTTCGCGCCAGGATATCGGAGGCCTCTCGCAAAGTCGATCTGGGCGCCCCGATTGGCCTCCGCCGCTTCAGCTTGTTTTCCATGCCGGAACTGAACGAGGTGGGCCGCGGGCTCACGGATTGCGACTTCCGGACCTACTCATACCTGTCTGGCTTCCGGAATGCAATTGCTGCAATCGTGATTGCCGTTGTGCCTATCTCTGAGAAATCAGGCGTGCGACTGCTACGGAATATCTTTAGGCGAAACCGCTTGCCGGTCGCCGGCTTCGTGGTGGTCCACGTGACTGGCCGTTCTCAGGGCCGAAGCGCTGTCCTGAGATCTCACATCGTATTTCACGCTGGGCGCGCCTACTGGATGAACGGAGTTGCGCTGGCCACCGTTGCCCGTTTGGCCTCGGCTGGGAAAGGCGTCCACGCCGGCGTCCACTTTCTGCCCGAAGCCGTGGACTTAATCGAGTTTATGGGCGAGCTGCGAAATGCCGGTGTCGAGCACACTGAAACCTTCGGGGCCGAATGAATAACAGGCTGCGACCCCGCCGGACGGAGGCAGCCGAGCGGTCATTTGCGGCGCAGGCGGTTTCGCCTGTGCATCCTTCCACAAATGTCAGAATATTCGCGGGGCGCGAAGAGTCAGCGACTGCGTAATACCACGAAGAATCAATGGCTGCGAGCCCACCTGGGGCGCAAAGCGCGGCTCTGTTTCAGGTGCGGCTACCGCGAAGGCCTCCCAGCATGTGATTCCTCAACGAACATCAGTCCGTCATACGCGTCGCGCACCACGCTGGTGACCATGTTTTCCTTCCCGATCAGTACGACGCCGCTCGCCAGATTGAACCGATGCCTCGCCGCGAGCCATCCGCCGAGCGGACCGTCCGGAGGAACGCTTCGCACGTCAAGAAAGAACAAAGGACTCCCTGCCCCGCTAAGGACTGCATCGCCCGACCCCTCCGGAGCCGGGGCAACGGGCCACGCACCAATGCCCCGATTCTGGTTCCCCTCGACGCCGTACGCCCAAATTTCGCCCCGCCGATAGGCCGTGCCGACCGCATAGTAAGCCGCGCCAAAGCGTTTCCGCAGCCAACCGCCCATCTGATCCCCGTCCGAAACAACATGGCCGTTGTGGGCCCAGAGGATGAGCTTCTGGCCGGGATATTTTTCGTCGGCAAGCCATTCCACGTTTCGCGCCATCGCCCGATCCCGATAGGTCGGGCCGTTCCCATCAATGCGCATGGCCGCCGAGTCAACTGCTGTCTGGGCCGCGTGCCGCGCATCACGCCACTCCGCTGGCGACGATTTGGCGACCCATTCCAGTTTGTTCGTGTCGAACTGCGTCAGCACCGACTCCGCGCGCCGTGCGGCCTCGGCCGCCGCTGCAAGGTAGACGTTGGTGTGATCTTGGTCGAGCTTCCTCGCTTCCGCGTAGGCCTGCGAAGACGCTGCGGCAGCACTCGGCGACACCCGGCTCAAATACCGGATCACCAGGTCCGCGGCTGGACCGGCGCCCTGCATGTCGAAGCCGGTCAAGGACAATCTCGCTCCCGCGCGGTTTTCTGATCGCATCCAGTCCGTCAGGTCGTCAAACCCAAGCCGGGGGCGCGGAGCATCCTGTGTCTTGACGTACCGGTCCAGTTCTTCCGCATTCACCCAGTTCATCTCGAAAGCCACCACTGAAAACCCTTTGCGCCGGACCAGGTACTCAATCAGTCTTTCTTTCAGGAGGAAGAATTCCTTCGTACCGTGGGTAGCCTCGCCCAGCGCCACTATCCGTGCGCCGCCGATGGCCGTTCCAAAAGCTTCCAGGTCGTCGAATTCGCCATCGCGCTCCGCCGCTGGTGGTTCCACGGTCGCGAGCCTCACCGCGCGCCTCTTCAACTCCTCGATGACGGGCTTCGCCTCCGCAGCGCTCGTTGGGGGAACCATCGATTCGCCCTCGGTTTGTTCCGATTCCCGGCAGATCCATCCCGAGCCGTTACGTTCCCAGGTGTCGCGCGCGATAATGCGGCTCTCCTGTTTCTTGCCTCCGGATTCGACGATATACAGGATATCGGCGACGACTCGAGCGGAATCTCCCTCCACATGGACCGACCTTACGTTAGACCGTCGCGATAGACCCGCTTTGACCATCTCTCCGGCCATCAAGCCGCGCAATGACAACTTCACCGGCCCTACGTGAATCTGGGCTTCGGCGGCAATCAGGCGATTCAGTGCGTCCTGATCCTTTGCCGAAATCGCGGCGTCTAACGCGGCATAGATCGCCTGGAAACTGGCCTGCGAATCCTGAGCCAAACCGGACACGGTCATGGCAATCGTCGCGACGGCTGCCAGAATGGGTCGGAACATGTCCCAATTATAGAAGCGCGACACGTAACGGATGCGCGGAAGATCCCGAGACCACATATTTGCCGCCCTTGCAGCATAAACAAGTAACGGTTTCACCCACTGATACACTATGCAAGGTAGCCAATCACCCTCGGAGGGGGGCCTCATGAGGAGCTTTCTACGCGTCGTTCTGGCTTCCGGGTTACTCACACCCGCTTTGGCACAGACCCCATCCTTTACTGCGGCGTCGTCCTTTCCCGCAGGAACACTTCCCACCTCAGTAGCCGTCGGAGACTTCAATCTCGACGGCAAGCCGGATCTTGCCGTCACGAACCAGAACGGCGTTTCCATTCTGATCAACAGCGGAAACGGAGCCTTCCAGGCTCCGGTCAGTTATACGGTTGGCGGCAACCCCCAGGCCGTGGCAGTAGGCGACTTCAACGCCGATGGGAAGCTCGATCTTGCAGTGGTAAACGAAGGCTCCGGCACGGTTTCCATCCTCCTCGGCAACGGCAATGGAACCTTTCAGGGAGCGGTCAGTTATCCGGCCGGGACCATTCCGCGATTCGTTGTCGTCGCGGATATTAACGGCGACGGGAAACCTGATCTTGCCGTTGCGGATTCCGGAACTGCGACTGGAAGCGGCGTATCGGTGCTCCTCGGCAACGGAAACGGCACGTTCCAGCCGGCTATGTTCACCGCAGGCGGCAGCAGCGCGCTTTCCCTAACCGTAGGCGATTTTAACGGCGACACTAAAGCCGATGTTGCCATCGCGAATTCCGGCTCCGACAACATCTCAGTCCTGCTCGGCAATGGAAACGGGACGTTTGCGACAGCCGTGAACTACAGCCTCGACCAACCCGGCTTGAGTATTTCGCCGACCTCGGTGGTTACAGCCGACTTCAATCACGACGGCAAACTCGACCTCGCCGCGACAACACCCAGTGGCAAGAACTTTGCGGTTCTTTTGGGCGTCGGCGATGGCACCTTTCGGACCGCCGTCCACTACCCTCTGGACGATCCGAACTTTTCCAACAATTTGAACCGCCTCGCCACTGCCGATCTGAATGGCGACGGCAATCCCGACCTGATCATTGCAAACGTCAGCGCCAATCACGTCACTGTGTTGCTCGGCGCCGGAGACGGCACGTTTCCTACCATCAAATCCTACGCGGCGGGCCCTGAGCCGAACTCCGTGGCGATCGCTGATTTCAATGGCGACGGCCGGCCCGATATTGCGGCCAGCGGTAACGCGCAAAACGGAGTCGTCACGGTGTTGCTTGGCGCCGGCGGTGGGCTGTTCGAAGCTGCGCCGCTCGCTCGCGCGAGTTCGATTCCCTCGTCGTTTGCCGTGGGCGATCTCAACGGCGACGGGAAACTGGATCTGATAACGGCATCGCGTCTGACTCCTATTGGCAGCGGCCTGGGCAGCGGAGTCGCCATGCTTGGGAATGGAGATGGGACTTTCCAAGCCCCGGCGAACTGGTCCACAACCAGCGTCAACGCGGTCGCGCTCGGCGACCTGAATGGCGACGGCAAGCTCGACCTGGTCGCGACCAGTTCCAGCCCGGGTAATGGCAACATTGCAATCTATCTGGGGAAAGGAGACGGCACGTTTCAAAGCGCCGTCACCGTCAGCGCCGGCACGACGCCGCAGGCAATCGCAATAGCCGACCTGAACGGCGACGGAAAAGCCGATCTGATTGTCTCGAATCACAACTCCGCAAACATCTCGGTCCTGCTCGGAAATGGTAACGGCACGTTCCAAACGGCTGTGAACTACAACACGCCGACTACGGGCACGCCTGATGCGATCGCCGTGGGGGATTTCAATGGCGACCGCAAACTCGACGTAGCAGTTGCGAATTCAGCCGGCACTATCAGCACGGTCGTCATTCTGCTCGGAAACGGAAACGGGACGTTGCAAACCGCGCTCGCTATCCCGGCCACTTTTCACAACGCCGCGCTCGCAATGGTCGCAGCCGACTTCAACAACGACGGCCGATCCGACCTTGCGGTCACCGACGGCACGAATCTTTCTATTCTCCTTGCCGCCGGCAGCGGAGGCTTCCTGACGCCCGTCACGTCGCCATTTGCCAGCGCAGTCAGTATTGTGACTGGAGATTTCAATGGCGATGGCAAAGCTGATTTGGCCGTAACCTCGCGCGACGGAGTATCCGTGTTCGCAGGAAATGGCGATGGAAGCTTTCAGGCCGCCGTTTCGTATGACCCGTTCCTTGGCGGGCCCGTTGTGGTGGGGGACTTCGACGGAGATGGCCGTCCCGATCTCATAACCGCCGACAGCACGGCGGATTCGACCGGTACAGATACCGTCGCAATCCTCATGAACTCAACCATCGTCCCGATTCCGGTCACGATTGCGTCCTCGCCCACTGGCCTCCAAGCCTCAGTGGACAGCGGATCGCCTTGCACCACGCCATGCAACCTGACCCTGAATTGGGGGACCAGGCACAACCTCAGTGTGTCGGCCTATCAACCGGTCGCTCCGGTGGGAACTCGCTATCACTTCGATCACTGGAGCGACAGCGGGGCCATTGCTCACACCGTCATAATTCCACGAATTGCCGCCACTTACACGGCAACCTTCAAGACGCAGTATTCACTGACGACTGCGGTATCGCCCACCGGCGCGGGCACGGTCTCAATACCGCCAAACGCCTTGGACGTTGGCGGATTTGCCGACACCGGCACCGTGGTGCCGATCACCGCGGTCGCAAACAGCGGCTTTGCGTTTGTGAATTGGACCGGCCCGGTCGCGAGCACCACCAATGCGTCGACCACCGTTACCATGACCGCGCCGCAAACTGTAACCGCGAATTTCATCACGGCGCAAACGTCTGGACTGCAGTTTATCCCGGTAACGCCGTGCCGCGTGATCGATACTCGCGGTCCGGCCGGTCCCTTCGGCGGTCCAGCCGTTGGGGCAGGTTCCATACGCAGCGTGACAATCCCGCAAAGCATGTGCAATATCCCTGCCGGCGCCCTGGCCTACTCGCTGAACGTAACGGTGGTGCCGATTGTCACTCTGACTTATCTCTCGATCTGGCCGGCCGGCCAGCCGCAGCCCGTAGTGTCGACTCTGAACTCGTTTGATGGCAGCATCGTGGCGAATGCCGCGATTGTACCCGCGGGCTCGCAGGGTGCGATCAGCCTGTTCGCCAGCGACGCAACGCAAGTGATCATCGATATCAACGGCTACTTTGCACCAGCAGGAGCGGGCAGCAGTCTTTCGTTCTACAGCGTGGCTCCCTGCCGTGTTGTGGACACCCGCAACGCAGCCGGCCCACTAGGCGGCCCGGTGATGACTGCGGGTTCAACACGCAGCTTTCCATTTCGCTCCAGCTCCTGCGCCACGCTCACCACGGCGCAGGCATACTCGCTGAACATAACCGTCGTTCCGCGCAGGAGTCTGAGTTATCTCACGAGTTGGCCGTCGGGCCAGACACAGCCGGTGGTTTCCACGTTGAACTCGCCGAACGGGCTCATCGTGGCAAACGCTGCTATTGTGCCTGCCGGCGCGAACGGTGCGATCAGCATCTTCGTAACCGACGACACCGACGTCATCATCGACATCAACGGATACTTTGCACCGCCAGGCTCACCCGCGGCGCAATCGCTTTACACCGTGACGCCCTGCCGCGTGGCGGACACACGCGGAGGGTTTAGCGCGCCATTCGGAGCGCCAAGCCTCGGAGCTAACGGCTCACGAAGTTTCCCGATTCCGGCCGGTGTGTGCAATGGCATTCCTGCCGCCGCGCAGGCGTATTCGCTTAACGTCACGGTTGTGCCCAGCGGTCCGTTGGGCTACCTGACGGCATGGCCGACAGGACAAACACAGCCGGTTGTCTCCACGCTGAATTCTCCTGCGGGCAAGGTGGTGGCCAACGCGGCCATCGTCCCCGCGGGAACGGCCGGCGCTGTGACGGTCTTCGTGACAGACCCGACCAATCTCATTCTGGATATCAACGCATACTTCGCGCCATAATCATGGCCGCATGCTGAGCTGACGCAGACTCTGTCGCACGATGACGAAACCGGAATTATCGCAGCGTCCAGATTAGTAGTTGATTCGTGCCATCGTCCACGGCAGCCAAACGATTGCGCGAAAAAGCGAGACCAAACGCTGCTCCGGGCGCGCCGTTGTCAATCTGGAACTGCGCCACAAACTGTCCGCTGGGCGTGAACTCGGTGAGCAGGTTGGGAGTCGCACCGGTGTCGTTCACCGCGTCACCATTGGCTGTGATCAGGTCGCCATTCCCGGCGATCGTCAATCCGAGTGGCCCGTGCAAGTGTGCATCGTCCTTGTAGACGACGCGGCCCACCCCTGCGTCGGTCGTCCGAATTGCCGCATTATCGATCGCGAAGATCTGGTTGTCGCCGGTCGAAGCAACATATAAAACGTTGCGAAACAGATCGAACGCAAGACCGGTGGGTCCGACAACGAGCGCGTTCGGATCCGGACGGTGAGCGTAGCCAGAGGCAATTTGCGTCATTCCACGAACCATGAATTGCGAGGACGAACTATTATCGCCGTCGCCTACACCCAGTACAAGATCGATTCGTGTGACAGTACCACTCAGGACGTTCGAAACGAACACCTGCGCGAGAAAGCCCAGATCATTGACCGCAAGATCCCACGGTCCGTCGAGCATTGTGGCGCTGGTCAATGTGGTGACCACCTTTCCGTTGCGATCGAGCACCGTCAACGCCCCCGCTCCGAGATTCCCGTTGTTGTTCGGGAGGCTCCCGACCAGCACAAAACCGCGCCGCAGCACGCCCAACGCAGTAGTGAGTCCCATCCCGTCTGTGCCCTGAAAAAAGACCGATGTGGCGTTCCGGTTGTCGATTCTGACGATCGTGCTCCCGGTGCCCTGAACGTTAGATTTGTCGTTGAAGTTGGAAACGAGTATATCGTTCGTATGCAATGTGCCGCCGGGAAATCCGTCGGGCACGAAAGCCACGCCGTATGGGTTTTGATCTCCGTTTGCCGGAACTGTTGAAACGGCGGTCATCTTAGCCGAACCCAGTTGGCTCAAAATGGAACCGCGGTCACCGTCGTCTGATGCGATAGCCGGCTGGATAAGGGCTAGAGTTGCCACAGCCGCGAGTGTTGTAATTTGTTTCATGCCTTCTCTCCTCCAGTCACATCCTGGCCCTCGACTGGATTGCCGATAACAGGCGCGGTGAAATCTCAGGACGTCCCATCTGCTCACCGTTAGAACCGCGATACCACGCGAGACGGGTGGAAATGATTTAAATCCCATTAAGAGTGTTGACCTCCTCGCGATCGACCGCCATAATCGCTAAGGAGTCAAATATGCCAACAATCGCCTATAGCCGGGGTTCCAAATGCCTCGCTGGTGCGGCCTCGCTGAGGTACCGCATGCCGGCGATCGAAGGCGACTTCCACCCCAATAGGGAAATAGCTCAACGGGTAGAGCAACAGATTTTTAATCTGTGGGTCGTGGGTTCGAATCCCGCTTTCTCAACTGACGCAAATCAGAACGTCGGGCTTCGCTCCTGCTAAGCGGTAGTCTGGCTGGCAGCGTTTCCTGAGCCTTGAGTTCCCCCGAATAAGACCAAACGTCCCAAGCTTGTTTTGTTTCGCAAGCGGAAGCATGCGGCACTTCAGGGGCGCCCGTTCATAAGGCGCGGAGCGCGGTCCGGCGGATCTGACTCAACAAACAACAAATTCAAGGAGGTGAAACAACATGGCACTTTTTCGGCGTATCCTGGTCGGCGACCAGGAGCGCGTTCTTCTGATCTTTAACGGGCGCTTTGAGGGCATCCTCGATCCGGGCGCCTACGTCATTCGTACCGTCGGCCGCAAAATCGATACCGAGCGTCACAACGTCGCCGAACTGGTCTTCACCAGCGGCTGGGCGGAGTACCTCTACAAGGAGCGTCCGCGCATCGCGGAGCGTTACTTCACCACGATCGAAACCAACGATTCGCAGGTGGCGATGGTCTACCTCGACGGGAAACTGTCGCGCGTACTGCTGCCGGGAAAGCGCGTCATGTACTGGCGCGGTCCGGTGGAAGTGACGTCGGAAATCGTGGACGTCATCGAAAAGCCGGAGGTCCCGGACCCTCTGATTCCGGCGCTCTCGCGACTCGGCCGTGAGACGCCGGTTTCCTACACTACCGTCGACGAGGGAAAGAGCGGTGTTCTCTTCGTCGACGGCCGCTTCGTGCGTACGCTCACGCCGGGTACGTACGCGTTTTGGACGGCCGCTCGTGCTCCGCGCATCGAGTTGGTCGAGCTTCGTCTGCAGACGCTCGAGATTCCGGGTCAGGAAATCCTGGCAGGGACAAGGTATCGCTGCGTATCAACGTGTGGGCCGAGTTTCAGGTCACGGACCCCGTGGCCGCGAAGCAGAAGGTCAGCAACTACAGCGAGCACCTGTACCGCACTTTGCAGCTTGCGGTGCGCCAGACGCTGGGTCGCCGTACGCTGGAGGATATCCTCGCGGAGAAGGTCGCCATCGAAGAGCCGGTGGCCGCCGCCGTTCGCGACGAGATGGCTCCGTTCGGCGTTCGCGTGGGCGCCATCGCCCTGAAGGATGTCATTCTTCCGGGTGAGATGCGCGAAATCCTGAATCAGGTGGTGCTGGCCGAAAAGCAGGCCCAGGCCAACCTGATCCGTCGCCGCGAAGAGACGGCCGCAACGCGCTCACTGTTGAACACGGCGCGCTTGCTGGAGGAGAACCCGCTGCTCGTACGTTTGAAGGAGCTGGAGACGCTGGAGAAGGTCGCTGAGAAGGTGGATAAGATCACCGTGAACGGCGGAATCGACTCCCTGCTGACTCAGCTCATCACACTGCGGCCGGAGTAGTTGCGGTTGTGCCGGAAGATGACGATGTTTCCGGCACACCGCCTTCCGTAAGTTCAACCTTCACCGTGAAATGGAATGAACTCCCCACGCCCGGACGGCTGGTGAGCCACATCCTGCCACCCATCATTTGAGCGAGCTGCGATGAAATGGTCAGCCCGAGACCGGTGCCTCCATGCCGGCGAGTAATCGAACCGTCGGCCTGGCAGAAGGGCTCAAAAATCAGCCGCTGCTTGGATTCTTCGATTCCGATGCCGGTGTCGCGTACCGTGAACTGCAAAACCGCAGCGCCTTCTTCCGTCGCTATCTTCGACACGTGCACTGAGACTTCTCCGCGTTCGGTGAATTTGATGGCGTTTCCCAGCAGGTTCACCAGAACCTGCTGGAGGCGGACCGCGTCGCCGACAATACTATCGGGAACGTCGGCGCTGGCCTGCCACCGGAGCCCAAGTTGCTTGTCGCGCGCGGCGGGCTCCATCATACGGAGAATGCTTCGCAACAGGTCGCGAAGCACAAACGGCGTACGCTCGATGTGCAGCTTGCCGGCTTCTATCTTGGAAAAATCGAGAATGTCATTCAGAATTCGCAGCAGCGTGTCGGCGGACGTCTTCACCAGGCCTAGACATTCTTTCTGTTCACCCGAGAGATCGGTCTCCAGTACGAAATCGGTCATTCCAATGATTCCGTTCATCGGAGTTCGGATTTCGTGGCTCATATTCGCAAGAAACTCGCTTTTGAGCCGTGTGGCCTCCCGAGCCTGGTGATATAGCCATTCCGACTCCTGCTTTTGGCGCTCCAGCCGCTGATTCTCCGCCAGGATGCGTTCACGCTCCTCGAGCATGTGCCGCTCGCGCCACCGCCAGAGCTCGTAGAGCAGCAGGCACAACATCAGAATGCCCGCACTCTCCGACCACCAGGTACGCCACCACGGCGGCAGGATCGTGAAATGCAGAGTCGCCGGCGCGGGACTCCACTCGCCGTCGACGTTGCGGGCCGACACCTCAAACGTATACTGACCGGGTGGAAGCGCCGGGTAGCGGGCCTGATGCTGGTCCGTCTCGATCCAGTGTTTCTCCAACCCCGTGAGACGATATCTAAACCGAATTCCGGGCTCCTGGTCGAAGCTCAGGCTGGAGAATTCCACCTCGAATGTCCGATCGGCATAAGGAACAACAATGTCACGGGTGGCCCGATGGTCCTGCTTCCCCAATCGCACGGAGCGAAAGCCCGGTGTGATGGGTGGCGCGTCCGGAAGTGAAGACTCAAGTGGCGCACGGTAATGGTTGACACCCATGCTCGTGCCGAGCCACACGCCTCCATCTTCATCCGCGAAGAACGAGTTGGCATCGCAGTCGTCCCAAATCATGCCGCTCGTGCTATCGAAATGACGCCATAAACGCCCGTCGGAAACATCCACGCCGTTATCGGTTCCATACCAGAACCAGCCGCGGCGGTCGAATCCCATAAAGAGGTTCATCTTGCCTTGTGCCGCCGATCCGGCATGCGGCTGGTCGATATGCACGCCGGCCGAGTCAATCCGAATGCGCGAGTACCCTGGCCCATAACGATAACCCGCCCAGATGGAACCGTCCGGCGCCTCGATGATATTGCCGACCGCGTTTCGCAGCAGGCCGTCGCGCGTCGTATAGCGCTTCCAAACGCCGTTCTTCAGGTGTCCCACACCGCCAGCTCCTCCCACCCAAAGCGACCCGTCTTTCGCGGCATACAGGGAAAAAATCAGCTCATTCCGATCGCCTCCCGGGATCAACTCGCGCTCGAAGTGAAGGTGCGGAGTCTTAACGCTGTGATACAGACCCGCCCCGCTGCCGGCCCAGACCCCCCCTTGAGAATCCAGCGCCACCGAACCGATCGAATCGTTCTCGAAGCCCGCTTTCATCCCGTACTTCTGCATGGCGCCCGATCGCGGATCGATGTGTACCAGGCCTCCGGGGACCATACCGGCCCATAGTGTGCCATCGGACGAAGTGGCGAGCGTGTAGACATTCATGCCCGCCACGGGTTGGAACGAGTCGAAGCGGCCCGCGGCGCGATTAAAGTGACTCAGTCCGCTGGCGGTGCTGACCCAGAGGTCGCCGGCCGTATCGCGCTTCATCGTCCAGGCTTCGTCTCCGCTCAACCCCTCCGCTCCGGTCCACGCTTCCCAGTTCGGATAGCCGAGCCAGCGGACCAACCCTGACCCGGTCAGTCCCAGCCAAACGGAACCGTCGCGGTCTTCGAGAAAACAGTCCACGAAATCGGAGGGAAGTCCCCGGGCTTTCCCGATTACATCCCAGCCGTGCGGCCCTTGACGGGCGAGACCCTTTACGGTGGGTATGAAGATATTGCCGCTATGATCCATGGCCACGGTGCCATTGAAGGAGGCTGGCGGCAACCCGTTGTCCATGGGAACGAAACTTTGCGCGCCGTGCCGCAGCACGATGAGCCGCGTGACACTGCGCGCCCACGTGTCCCCTTTTGCATCAGTGAGGAACGCGTCCCAGCGGTCTTCCGGAATGCCCATGCCGGATAGAAGATGCGGTTCTCCATTCTGCAATTGACAGATGGAGCGCCCGCAGCCGAACCAGACAACACCATCGGGAGCTACATAAACACTCCAGGTCTGCGGATTCGGGTTAGAAGCGGTGCTCACCTTGCGGAAGGTTGCCGAAGGATCGGACGCATTACCGATGAGCAACCCATCCAGTGTCGCGACGTAGACGGCGCCGCGCGAATCCGAGGCAATCCCTGAAACGGACCGGATTTCTACTTTGCCGGTGCGCGCCGGAGTGAAATGATCGCCATCGAAACGTGACAGGCCGGAACGGGTGGCCACCCAAACGCCTCCCTGCCGATCCTCGTGCAGGGATTCGATGCGGACGTTGCCCATGTCCGACTCCGCGCCGATACTCTCGAAGTTGTGGCCGTCGTAACGGAACAGACCCTGTTCAGTGCCTACCCAAAGGAGTCCGTCGCGCGATTGCAGAAGGGCCTCGACGACCAGATCGCGCAGACCTGCGGCGTGCCCATAACTCTGGAAGCTGTAGCGCTGCCCGTACGCTTCCATCGATGCCAACAGGATGACTGCCGGCAAATAATGACATCGACGCACCTGCTCGGTTTATCGACGGCGGGCGGCCTTTACACAATAGGACCAGGGAACAATTAGTACTCCTATTAAATAGGAGTTTTCTTACGCATCCAGGTCACGAAATTTTCAGGCGCTTCCATGGTAGAAAGACGGCCTTGCCGCACCAGCGCCCAGTCGTCGAAAAGCTTGGATTGTTTGATCTCGGCCAGGGTGACAGGCGGATCGATCCTGCTTACGAATTCCAGGTCGACGATGGCGCTCTTCGCCTGTTTCGGATCTTGCCTCGGCTCCGTCAAAACCCGCGCCAAACCAACCACTGCGGATTGCCCACCACTATGATAAATAAAGACTTTGTCGCCAGGACGCATCTCTTTGATGGCGCGCACTGCCTGCGGATTTGTCACGCCGTCCCAACTCGTCTTTTTATCTCGGGCGAGATCGTCGATGGAGTAGGTTCCCGGTTCTGTCTTAGCAAGAAAGTACTTCATAAGTATGTAGCTAGTGGTACCTTCAGCCGAATCTCCAAATGAGGAAGAAGTGTCAAGCTAAAGCATGGGCAGCACTAGTCTGAGGAGCTGTCGCTTGCCGTACCAGTGTACAATGGAATCAAGTCGTCAAGGGAAAAACTCCCCTAATATGTACCGGGCGAAGTTCGGCGTGTTCCTGTGGGGATGCGCTGTTTCTCTAGGTTGCATTAGCTTCGCGTTCGCTCAGAAGCCGCTCCCAAATGTGGGGCCGCCCGTTGATAAACCGGCGGCAATTCGTGAGCCGAATTTCGCCCCAAAATCCAGCGCGACGCCCGAGGGAATTGGCCAACCCATCGATCCCAACAAATACCTCATCGGCGCCGAGGATCTCCTGTTCATCCAGGTTTGGCGCGAGGTGGATTTCACCCGGCCCGCCGCCGTTCGTCCCGACGGTAAAATCACCATGCCGCTCATTGGCGACGTGCAAGCCGGCGGCCTCACACCCCAGCAACTTACCCAGGTTTTGGTCGAGAAACTGGGTTCCGTGCTCACCCATCCCGAGGTTACGGTCACGGTCAGCGAGGTTCGCAGCAAAAAATACTACATTGACGGAGAGGTGAACCATCCCGGCTTCTTCCCTTTGGTCACTCCCACCCGCGTGCTCGAAGCGCTGAGCAACGCCGGCGGTTTTCGTGATTTCGCCAATACCAAGCGCATCAAGATCCTGCGTGGAGACCAGGTGTTCAACTTCAATTACAACGATGTCAGCAAAGGCAAGCACATGGAGCAGAACATCTTCATCGAAAATGGGGATCACATCATTGTTAAGTAAGATCGGTTGCGCAGGTTTCAGCCCGTCGGCGAAGAGCGTGGAAGGGTGTAGCAGGAGGTTTCGCGTGCCTTTAGACCCTACCGAGGATGCACCGGCGGTTTCGCATGCCCGGTATTGCTCTGCGGCGCTACCACCATTCCATACGCTGTCGAAAATAGAGTTTCCGACCATGCCTTTGGATCTCGGCACAATCGGCAGGAGCTTCTAGCATGGCGCCGCAAGACGCGCTCAGCGTGGTCCGCAGATCCCTCGACATCGAGGACTATATTGGGATCGTTCGACGCCACAAGGCCTGGATTTTCGGTCCCACGTTTGCCGGCCTCGTAATCTCGGTGGTAGTGGCTTTCCTGTGGCCCGACACCTACATGTCGACGGCCAGAATCCGCGTCGTGCCGCCACAGGTGCCCGAAGCGTACGTGCCCCCGAACATCACCACGGATATGCAGGCGCGCGTGAATGGGCTGACCCAGGTCATCCTCAACCGCGCCTCCCTGACTACACTCATCAACAAATACCAGCTCTACAAGAAGGAGCTGACTCGTGTGCCGATGGATGACGTGGTCGAAAACATGCGGAAGAGCGACATTCACCTCGGCGCGGTGGAGAACTTCGCCCAATCCGTAGGAGGTCCGCAGCGCGTCCCCGCTTTCGTCATTGGTTTCTCGTACAGCAACCGCTTCATCGCTCAGAAAGTAACCGAAGAGCTGGCGGCGAGTTTCATCACCGAGAGCATGCGCGAGCAGGAGCAGCAATCGCTCGGCACAACCGATTTTCTTAAGACGCAGTTGGACGATGCCAAACACCGTCTCGACGATGCGGAGCAGCAACTGCAGGCCTTCCGAACTCATAACCTGGGGCACCTGCCCGATCAGATTCAGTCCAACTATTCGCAAATCAACGCGATTCAGGCCCAGATGATCAACGTGGATTCACAAATGGGCCGCGCTCAGCAGGAAAAGATGCAGCTCGAAGGCGAGCTGCGCATCCAGAGACAGCAGCTCAGCACACTGAAGGATCCTAATGCCGACCCGGTGATGATTGAGCAGCGCAATGACAAGCTTTTGCAAAAGGACCGCGAAATCCAGTACGTGGAGACGCAGCTTGCAGCTTTGCGGGAGCGCTATCGCGAAACCTACCCCGATGTTCAGAACGCCGTGAATCAGCTTGCCGCGCTGAAGAAACAGCGCGAAGAGATTGTCAAGGAAGCCGCCAACAGGAAACCGGACTCTCCGCACGCTTTGCCGCCCAACCCCGTCTACGAACGGGATCGCCGCACACTGGAAGCGAACACTCAGCGTCTGGAGAGCGCCATCCAGGCCAAGGACATGGAGATCGGGACTCTCAAGAAGGAATCGGCGCAACTCACCGAAAGCCTGAAATCGTACCAGGTGCGCCTGGAGGGAACCCCTCTGGGCGAAAAGGAATATTCCCAACTGGTGGCGGATGCGCAGCTGGCCCGCGCCCAATATGAGTTGGCGGACAAGAAGGCCAGCCAGTCGAAGGAAGCCAGTTCACTGATGAGCCGCCAGCAGGGCGAGCGCCTCACCATCCTGGATCCTGCCAACGTGCCGCAAACCCACACCGAACCCAAGCGTCCGTTCATCGTATCGGTTGGCGCGGGTCTGGGTGTGCTGTTGGGGCTGGTACTCGCGGGCATCCGGGAAGTGAAAGACACCTCGCTTAAGAATCTCAAGGACGTTCGCGCTTACACGCAGCTTCCGATCCTGGGCAGCATTCCACTGCTGGAGAACGACCTGGTGGTGCGGCGGCGCCGCCGGCTTTCCTGGTTAGCCTGGGCAACCGCCTGCCTGGTAGGCATCATGATCATGTCGAGTTCGGTCGCCTACTACTACATGACCAAGTCATAACGCGACTGCGAGGATAAATTGGAATGAGCAGAGTTCACGACGCGTTACGCAAAGCCGAGCAGTCCGGGGGACTTCCGAACGCTCCCCGCGATGCACGCCCACCAGTTCGACCCGCCGGCACAATTCTTAATGGCGCGGGTGCATCGGCTCCCCCGGCGCAGGATCCGAACTCGCTCAGCGGCCTCATCGATCGCATTCCTGTAATCAAGTACAACCCCTCACGGGAAGCGCTGGTGATCGATGCGACGCGGCCGGAAGAAGCCCCCACGGAAGAGTTCCGGTCTTTGCGTACCCGTCTGAACCATTTGCAAACGCTGCAGCCGATTCATACTACCGTGGTCACCAGCCCGTCCCCCGCGGAAGGCAAATCGTTCGCGGCCATGAATCTCGCCATGGCGCAGGCGCAACTTGCGGGAAACTACACGCTCTTGTGCGATTTCGATCTTCGCCGGCCCATCGTCCATAACATGCTGCGCACCGAGCGGAGCCCGGGAATCACGGACTTCCTTACGGGCAAGGTACAGCTTCACGATGCCATTCGGAGAGTCGCCGGCACGAACCTGTTCATCATGCCTGCCGGAGAAGCCGTAATCAATCCCTTGGAACTGCTGAACCTCAAAGAGGTGAAGCACATGCTCGACCGGCTTCCGAGTGTCTTCAATTGGGTGATTCTCGACAGCCCGCCTCTGCTGTTTGCAGCCGATGCGAACCTGCTGTCTACGCTTTGCCATGGCACGATTCTCGTCGTGCGCATTGGTTCGACCACCATCGATTCCGTTACGCGAGCGATGCAGTCGCTCTGCCAGAACAATGTCCTGGGAATCGTCGTGAATGGGGCGCGCCGCGGGGAGCTTTACAGCAAATACATCTACTACCAGTCCTACTACTCGCCGAAGGATGGGTCCAAGGGCGAAGAGCCCGCAGAATAAGCTTGGAGAATACGGCGAGTTTGAGGGAGCCTGTAATGCAGGCTGTTAGCCTGCGGCGGATTGTTAACCCGCCTTCCCCGTAGCTCTGAAAAAGCGCCGACCAGCGCCGGGCGTCAGTCGGCCTTTGCATCTCACCCGGAATCCACTTTTTCGTGGACTTAAGGTCCCCCAGCAACAGGTAGAAATAAGGGAGGCTTGACAGAGATGCCAGAGTTTCGGATATTATGTAGACCGACCGGTCGGTCGCATTTTATCCGCCAAGGAGCATTCCCCGATGAAACAAGCACGTCGCTGGCTCCCCCTACTTCCCCTGTTTGGAGCAGCGTTGATCTTCGCCGCCGCACGCGGCGCGCGAGCCGAGTCTGTCACCCTGGGTGGCGCGCCTTGCACACCCGTCCTGCACTGCCCTGATAAAGATTGCCCCTCTGATCGCGTGATCAACCAGGGTCCGGTGGTCGAGATGAAAACCCGCCGCACCTACTTCCTCGATTATCCATGCGATTTGCAGCCGGACGAAAAAATCACGTTCGTTCTCAGCCTGCACGGCGCCGGTTCCTACGGAAACTGGCAACGCAATTACTTCCCCATCATGGACTATAAGGATAAGTACCGGCTGGTGATCGCGACGCCGAATTCCCCGACCCACGTGTGGTCGAACGCCGACGACGAGTACTTGCAGAACATTGTAAACACTGTGCTGGAGCAGATCGGGAAGCAGAATGTTAAGGCCTTCTGGCTGGTAGGACACTCGCAGGGCGGCATGACTTCGAACCGCATCATCCGTACCGATTTCTTCAAGGATCGCGTGGATGGGTGGCTGAGCTTGTCGGGCGGCCGTTTGGGCGGCAATCCGGGTCGCGCGGCGAGTTTCGGTCCTCCCCGGGCGCCGGCGGCCGGTACGGCTTCAGCGACCACATCGGGACTGGCTGCCGCCATGGCGGCTTTGCGCGAGCCGCCCTCGGGCGACTTCTCCTTTATCTACGAAACAGGCCGGCGCGAGATGGACGACAAGGGCATGCCCGAAACCTCGGCGTGGGCGGCGAAATACGGATGCGGCACGCGGTTGGCTGCGCGCGAGGTTGTGGACACGAAGCCTGGATACGTTTACGACGGTACGCGCCAGAATCCCCCGAATCCCTCGTGGGGTTTGCTGCCGGCCCCTGGTAAAGCAGAGATTTACGAATATCCGGACTGCAAGGATGGGCGGGTGGTTGCAGACGTCACACGGATCGATAAGGGGCACACCGAGGGGCTGGAGCCGAAGATTACCGAGGAACTCGTGAAACTGATGGTTTCCGCAAAGGGTGGAAAGATTTCCGGAAGCCGTTAACGAGCGTTGCGGAGATCCTGCGTGTTCGTTTCGCACGGCGGCGCAGGTCCGCCGGTTTGCGGGATGGTGGCGTTCTTGGGCGCCGGAACCACAAGCATGGTGAAGCGTTCAGGATGATCGACCCGCATCTCGCGGAGCGGCACCGAACAGACCGTGCTCGGCGGTACCACCCCGTTCTCAACTCGAGCAGTGATGAGTCCGGTAGGCGCTGTTTCACCGTGTGCGATGCGGGATAGAGCGCTCCGCATTGCGGGAGGCAGCTTCTGCTGGGCGGCGAGGCAGCTCATTACAAGAGCCAGGCAAACCGCGGCGCGTTTCATACGACCATATTATATAAGCCCTTTAATGGCTCGCGTCGAGATGAGACATGATGGAATACATGAGAAAACTCCGGTGCTTGACGCCATTCGTGTTCGCGGCCCTCGCGTTCGCGCAGCATCCTTTCGAAGTGGTAACGGGGAAGCCCTTCGATTCCGCCCTGCCGAAGGATTTTTATCTCGAGGGCAATGCCATACCGACAGAGAAGCTCAATGCCACGCTGGTCCACTTGCCGGACGGCGCCCGCGCGCTGTTCGCATTGATTGACACCACCGGCTATTCCGCCAACATCCAGGCCAAGTACGTCGGAATGATCATCACCGAAGGCGACGTCACCGTCTGCGGCCAAAAGATCGGCGTCGGCAGCTATGGTTTTGGGTGGACCCGGCCAACCTCGGGCACCGATCCCGGGAAATTCTCGCTTTACAACCAGGCAGGCGCCAAGCTGGCCGAATGCTCCACACCTCGCGACGCGAATCTCAAACAGCCCAAGCCTCTGCAGTTGTTGCCAAACAAGGACGCTACCGCGCGCCTGTATTACGGCCGCTTTGGCCTCGACGTGAAATGATCACCGCTCGGTGACTTTAAGCATCACCACTCCGTGCGTGGGCACCGTCGCGCTGTAGTGGTCCCCGGAAAGCTGCACCGGCTGATGCAGCCACAGGTCTCGCGCTACGAGCTTCTTGCCGGTCAGTCCCGCACTGTCCAGATTTACGCTGATTTCGGCCGGCTGATCGCCGCGATTGAAAAAACCGATCGCCGTCGACTTCCCCGCCAGGGGACGAGCCAGAACCACGGTCGACTCGGTCTCAGCGATCTTCTTCACCGGATGCGCTTCCTTGTCCTGGTCCACTGCAATCACATCGGTGTTCATCAGGATCGCCTTGATGTCATCGCTCATGGAACGCAGATCGTTGCCCGCCAGCAGCGGAGCCGCAAGCATCGACCACAAGCTCATGTGGGTCTTATATTCGTCATTGGTCATCCCGCCGTTGCCGATCTCAAGCATGTCGGGATCGTTCCAATGTCCTGGCTTGATGAACGGCGCGATATCGAACTGCCTGGAGCCAATACGATCCATGGAGTTCCACCGGTCGCTGATGTCGCCGGTGGTCCGCCAGAGATTCCCGCCGACCTGCGCCCCCCACTTCCAAACCTCACTGCGGCCGTACTGGCAAAGGCTGAAGACGATGGGGCGGCCGGTCTTGCGCAGTGCGTCACCCATCTTCTGATACACCGGCTGCATCTCCTGGTCGGTGTAAATCTGGTCCGCGCTGCACCAGTCGTACTTGATGTAGTCGAATCCCCAGGCAGCCCACTGCTTAGCATCCTGGTCTTCGTGGCCGTAGGTGCCTTCGTACCCCGCGCAGGTCTTGGGGCCGGGCGAGGAGTAAATACCGATTTTGAGTCCCTTGGAATGGACATAATCGGCCAGCGCCTTCATGTCGGGGAACTTGCGATTCGTGGTGATGTTGCCCTTGGCGTCGCGCGGCCCTTCCCACGTGTCGTCGATGTTGATGTACTGATAGCCCACCTTGCTCATGCCGCTCGACACCATCGCGTCCGCCATTCCGCGCACAGCGGCGTCGTCCACTTTCCCGGCGAACTTATTCCAACTGTTCCAGCCCATCGGCGGCGTTCGCGCAAGACCGTTGTCGGGCACGTCATGCAATTCCGGAAGCGGAAGACGCGGCGGACGTGCGGCTTCGGCACCGCTGCGCTCCATCACGCCTTCGACCATATTGCTATTCGGCGGTTGGTAGTGCATATTAATTTTGCCGCCGTCCAGGACGCCATCGTACGGGGTTTGCCGCAGAACAAAATGCAGCTTGCCATCCTGGAAAGTGCCGGCGGAAATGGCGGTTTCGCGACGCCCCTGCACCTGCTTTCCGGTGATTTGGTCGCCGCTTTGCTGCAACTCGAAATAAGATTCGCGAAAGTTACCGTCGCCGGTCGGCACCTTCAGCACCCAAAAACCGTTCAGGTGTGTCTGGGAGTGGAGAAAAATGGCTCCCGCCGCAAGCAATGGCACAACGAGGAGACTTCGCCAGTTTGAAGACATAACGATATCGGAACCATTATCTCCCCGGCGATTCCCTCCTATTCGTATCGAATGGCGGTGACCGGGTCGACGGCGGAGGCGCGCCGTGCGGGCAGCAAGGTCGCAAGAACCACTACGGACGTGACCAGCACAGCCGTGAATACCAGCGACGCGATGGTCTCAACAGAAACCATTCCCAGCAGCAGGCTGCGCAAGGCCACGGTTACGACGAAACCGCAGAGCAGCCCTGGTACGAGCCCCGCGGTGAGTATGAGGATGCCTTGGCGAAGGAATAGCATCTGTAATTGAAGCCGGCCTGCCCCCAGCGCCGAGCGAATTCCGATTTCGCGGGTCCTTTGCGAAACGGAAAACGCGATCACACCATAAATCCCGACGCCGGTCAGAAGGACCGCGAGCCCTCCGAACCAGAGCAGGAGTCCGCCCAGGATGCGATACGGCACGAACGCCTCGTCCAGGCGTTCATCCAGCGTTTTCGCCTCATAAAGAGGTTGGCTCGAGTCAACAGCCGCCACGCGTTGGCGAGCTTCCCTCACCAATTTGAGTGGGTCACCGGAAGATCGCGCGATGACGAACGCATCGCTGTCCGGCGCCTGGTCGAAGGGAACATAGATTTGCGGATTGGCGGGGCCGGGGTCGCCGTTTTCACGGGTCGCGCCGACGACGCCCACAATGGTCGCCATGCGATTCCGGAGCCGGCCGAGCACTACCGATTGCCCGATGGGATTCCGGCCGCTTAGGTATTTCGTGACGAAAGGCTCATTTACGACGGCTGACAACAGCACATCCTGCGAGTCTGCCTGGGCGAACACCCGGCCGGAGCGCAATGGAATTCTCAGCGCTGAAAAATATCCGGAGCTCACGGCGTTGAATCCGGCCCGGGGAAGCCGGGCAACATCCGTTGGTTTTGCGCCATCCGCCGACGGTAAGCGAAACGCGCTCTCACCCTGGCTGTTACCAAATGGAATCGTCGCCGCCACGGCGGCATTACCGAATTGCGGCGGACCCAGGCGGGTAACGAGGGAATCGAAAAACGCGCGCCGCTGCTCTGGTTTTGCATATTGGCGGTCGTCAAGCGAGACACGAAAAGTCAGCACCCCGGAGCTGTCGAATCCGAGCGGCACGTCCACTACTTTTCGGAAACTCTGCACCAGGACCACCGTAGCGCTCGCGAGAATCGTGGCCATGAAGACCTGCCCAATCACAAGCGTCATCCGAATCCGCCGGCTCTTGGTGCTCTGCGACATCGCAGAGCCGGACTCCTTGAGCACCGTCACCAGGTCGGTTCGCGCGGTTTCCATGGCCGGGGCAAGACCGAAGACAACGCCGGTCAGCAACGCGATAAACAGAACAAATACGAAGGCGGTCCAATTCAGTGGCGCCTGGCCGTAATCGGGCAAATAGCCGCGGTTCTCGAACGGGATCATGCCGGTGATCACCTTGTTCGCCCACGCGGCAGCGGCCGCGGCGGCGAGTCCCGCGACGATGAACAAGGCCAGGGTTTCGGTGAGCCCCTGGCGAATGAGGCGGCCACGGCTCGCGCCGACCGAGAGTTGGATCGCAGCCTGCCGCTGGCGGGCCAGGGCTCGCACCAGCAGTAGGCTGGCGATATTCGAACAGGCGATCAGCAACAAACCGAACGTCACGCCAAAGACAATCAACAGGACGTTCTGGCCCGTGTGCCGGCCGATCTCCTCGCTCAGCCCCATTGTCACGGAACCGATATCCCGATTCGTGTCGGGATAGGCGGCGGCTAGCTGCGCCGTAATGGAATTAAGCTCTTCGCGAGCCTGCGCCACGGTTACTCCCGGCCTCAGGCGGCCAATCATCTGGAAGTATCGGGCGCGACGCTGTGACCGCGACTCGGGTGATGGCGCCAATGGAACCCACACATTCGCACGGCCAACCAGGGTCAAATGGAAACTTTCCGGCATCACGCCGACGATGACATATGGCTCGCGGTTAATGTTCAGCTTGGAGCCGACGGCGGACGAATCTCCATTCAGCCGTGTCTTCCAAAATCCATAACTAACGATGGCGACTTGATGCCGTCCGTATTCGCCCTCCTGTGGCAGGAATGCGCGGCCGAGCACCGGCTGTACGGCGAGGGTTTCGAAGAGGTTTGTCGAGACCCGTGCACCCCCGACGCGCTCGGCCGGGCCTTCCATCGAGAGCGTGAACGAATCCTCGGTCCAGGCGGCCAATGACTGGAGCTGCCGGGTACGCGCCGCAATATCGGTGTAGTCGCCAAAGGAAACGCCGATTTCACGGCCGTTGCGGACTTCCAACCCTCTGGCGAAAATCAATCGATTCGGCTCGGGAAACCTTACGGACCGAACGATCCATGCATCCACCAGACTGAACAGGCTGGCAGTACCGAACAGCCCTCCGGCAAGGGTCACGATGGCTACAAGTGCAAACCGGGGCGCCCGCAGCAGCGAGCGGATGGCATGGCTGATGTCGTACCACCACGTTCCAATCCTGTCCTTGATGGCGGTCTTGCGGACCTGTTCCTCGCCAATCGTTCGGCACATATCGTTGACCTCACCGACATCCCCAAAACGCCGCAGGGCCTCGCGACGGGCGGCCTCCGGGGACACGCCGCCATCGATCAGTTCTCGGGTCTTCGCCTCGATGTGAAAGCGCAGCTCATCGCGAACGTCCGCCTCGACATCGGGGCCGAAAAAACGTAGATATCGCCGCCACATGGGAGTGTGTGACATCAGCTCTTCTCCGCAATGGGATTGGTGGTTGCGCCCAGAACCTTGCCGACCGCCTCGGCGTAGTGACTCCAGGTCTTCAGCTCTTCGCGCAGGCGGCGGCGACCGTCGGGCGTCAGGCGATAGTACTTGGCTCGCCGGTTGTTCTCCGAAACGCCCCATTCGGCTTCGATCCAGCCCTTCGCCTCCATGCGATAGAGCGCCGGATAGAGTGCGCCTTCTTCGATCAACAGAGCGTCGTCGGTCTGGCGGAGAATGATCTGCGAAATGGCGTAGCCATGAAGCGCGCCCCAGCTCAATGTCTTGAGGATCATGACGTCGAGAGTGCCGCGGACGACGTCAAGGGATGATTTTTCCATGCTGATACTCTTCCCTTCAGGTTCTTAGGGAAGAGTATGGCAGACTTCCCCTCAGGTTTCAAGGGGAGAATTGGCGGGCGCTGTTGTTAGTAAGTGGGCGGCCGCATCGGCATGGGCGGCTGCACTCGGAACAATACTTCGGTTTCATTCTGCAGAAGCACCCAAAGGCCGTAGATTCCCAGCGCGGTTCCAAACGGGATGCTGATCAGATCGAGCGCCGAGATCACGATGCCGAGAATGCGCGCCCAGGATTTCAACTTGATCAGTCCGATGCCGGCGATCAGGCCAGGCAGCGAGAGGACCAGAATGAAGATGAAAATCAGGCCGCCAATCCCACCCAGGACCGGCAAGGCGACAAAGCGGTCGTCTGTTTGGTTGGCTGCTCCCACGAGGGCGAGACTACCGAAAACCACGAGGATGATGACGCCGGCGAGCATCCCGAGCGCGCTGAAGCAAATATGCAGAATCCCCAGGATTTTCACATGTTGAGCCATGTTGTTCATATGTTGCCGCTATTGTATATCAGGATGGAATGGCGGAGAAGGCTGGACTGTAACGCCGGCAGCATCGGGTCTTGGATTCCGTGGAAGGGTGAAGCAGGCGGTTTCGCCTGCCTTTGGATATCACCGAGAACCCGCAGGCGAAACCGAAATCGCCCGCGACGCAAAGCGCATGGCCCAACCAATTGAGGTCCACAGGGTGCCGCTGACGTTTTCGCGTGGGCTGCATGCCACTTAGTTTTCAGCGATGAGACAAGACTGGAGGAGAGTAAGGCGGGATTGCATCCCGCGCACCGGTTTGATACCGGTGCTTGTCGAGGCATTTCGAAGTGGTGAAGGCGGGTTTCAAACCCGCCGCAGGTTACAAACCTGCCTTACATCCGCTGCTTCGGACCCGTTGGGCTCAAAGCTTCGTACGCGGCGAACTGGTATCGCATCCGATTGCAAACCTGCCTGTCAGTTCTGGCACAGTAGAAGAAAGACCATGTGCCGCAGCATCAAAGTCCTTCGCCGCCCCGAAACCCCGGTCACCACCGAAGAAATCGCCGCCGCTTCCCTTCAGTTTGTCCGCAAAGTGAGCGGCTATAGAAAACCGTCGAAGACCAACCAGCCCGCGTTCGACGCTGCTGTCCGCGAGATCGCCGAAGCGACGGAGCGCCTCATGCGGGAACTTGGAGTTGAAGCCCAAGAAATTGTAACGCGGACATAGTGAATTTACTCCATACTCGCGAGGGGGTGCGATGCACTCAGTGAAATACGCGATTCTCGGCGGCGGCATGGTCGCCGGTTACGCCGCTAAGCAGTATGTCGAAAACGGAGGCAGAAAAGGTGATCTCGCGATCATTTCGTCAGACGACGCCCTCCCATACGAACGGCCTCCGCTCTCGAAAAGCTTCCTGGCCGGCAAGGACACCGAGTCGAGCATCCTGATCAGCCAGGAGGATTTCTATCGCGACAACAGCATCGAGGTTCGCCTGAATACCCACGTTCAGGCGGTCGACTTCGAAAGCAAACTCCTGAAGATCGCCGGAAGTGAGGACCTGAAATACGAAAAGCTGGTAATCGCGACTGGGGCTTCACCGCGCAAACTCGATTGCCCTGGCAATGATCTCGCAGGACTCTTCTACCTGCGCTCCATGGATGATTCCCGCCGCATCCGCGACGCCGCGGCGAGTGCAAAGAAGGCCGTGGTCGTTGGCGGAGGATTCATCGGAATGGAGGTCGCGTCCGTTCTTGCCCAAAAGGGCGTCGATACGACACTGATTTTCCCCGACGACCGCATCTGGAAAAACTTCTTCTCGCCCGAGCTATCCGCTCTATTCCGCGGCTATTACGAACAGCGCGGCGTTCACTTCGTTACCGGGGCGAGCATCGTGGCGCTCAAGGGGAACAGTTCTGTGGAAACTGCTGTGACCAGCATTGGCGCATCGCTTGACTGCAATATAGTCGTCGCGGGCATCGGCGTCACTCCGGTCACCGACATATTCAAGGGCATCGCGCTCGGCAATGGCATCGTGGTGAATGACCACCTCGAAGCATCCGCTTCCGGTGTTCACGCCGCCGGCGATGTCGCTAACTATGCCGATGGTTTGTGGCACAAACAGCGCCGTGTCGAACATTGGGACAACGCTGTCAGCCAGGGCCAGTATGTCGCTCGCGCATTGCTGGGCTAGCGCGCCCACTTCCTGCACGTCCCCTACTTTTTCTCCGACGTTTTCGATTTATCGTACGAGTTCTGGGGCGACACAACCGCCGCCATGACCGTCATCCATCGTGGAGACCTGCACGGTACTAGCGTCAGTGCCTGGTGGTTAGGCGAGGACAACCGGCTTCTCGCCGCGTTCACGATGAATCGTCCGGACGAGGAGCGCGAGTCGGCGCCCCAGTGGATTGAAAAGAAGCAGATCCTGTCGCCCGAGCGTCTTGCCGACGCCGGGCGATCAGTCCACGATGCTGTTTACTTGCCGAAGTAAGCGTCGTCGATGGTGATGGGCACCGTCTTCTTGACGTCTTCCATCGCCTTGCGAGCAATCTCAGGCTTCAGGCGGGCTTCAATCTGCGGTTTCACTTCGTCGAACGTCTTGGCGGTGTGCGACTCCACCTTGATGATGTGATAGCCGAACTGTGACTTCACGGGATCGCTGATCTCGCCAGGCTTCATCGTAAACGCAGCATCCTCGAACGCCTTTACCATGCGCCCATGTCCAAAGGTGCCCAACGAGCCGCCATTGGCAGCGGAACCGGAATCGTCCGAATTCTCTTTGGCCAGTGCGGCAAAATCGCCGCCTGCGGAAAGCTTCGCCTTGATATCTTTGGCCTTCGCGAGGGCTTCGTCTTCCGTGAGGTCCTTGCCGTCTTTCTTGACCGGAACCTGCGATCCCTTAAAGCGGATGAGAATGTGGCTCGCCTTGACCTCTTCAAACTCCGATTTATGATCGTCGTAGTACTTGTGCAGTGCCGCGTCGTCTACTTTCACCGACGCGTTAATCGATTTGTAGAGTTCGTTTGCGAGGAGATTGTCGGTTTGCAGGGCAACCATCTGTTTCAGGTCGGCATTCTGATCGAGCTTGCGGCGGCGCGCCTCGAAAGCCATGGCCTTCATCTCCGCATATTGCTCAATGAATTTGCGCTTCTGCGGACCGTTCGCGGCCGTCTTTAACTGGTCGGGCATGGCCGCAATAAACGCCTCGAATTGAGCGCGCGTAAAAGTTTGGTCCCCGATAGTCAGTACGACGGTATCGGGCGAAACCGGCGGCGCAATGGCGGGGGGTGGCTGCCGCCCCGGCACCTGTTGCAGCATAGGCGGTGCCGGCGTTTGCGTGGGAGGCTGCGGAGGAGGAGTTTGCGCACTCGCCACGAAAAGCGAAGCAGCGATTACAACATTCGAAATGATCAGTGTTCTCATGGGTATACGTCTAGTGACGGAATTCAGGCGCGTGGTGCGAGCAGAATTTCGATACAAATCCAGCATAGCACTGGTACCTGACCGTAGTCTGTTGCGAAAATAGGAGTTGGCACGAAACGCGCTCTCAGAAGCGCTACCCCAGCCGAATCTCCCGCGCCCCCCGAGCGCCTGGACTCCCCTCACTTTCACGCTGTTCCGTTGGCTTTGGATTGCCTCCGTCGTCTCCAATGTCGGCACCTGGATGCAGAACGTCGCAGCCGCCTGGTACATGACCGCGCTGCCGACGTCCACCCCGCTCCTCGTTGCGCTCGTGACCACCGCAACCAACCTCCCGGTTTTCCTGCTCGGCGTCCCCGCCGGCGTCGCGGGCGACATTTTCGACCGCCGCAAGCTGCTCCTCGTGACGCAGGGGTGGATGCTCGCAGCCGCAGCCGCACTCGGCGCCCTCACGCTGGCCGGACTGAACGGACCGTACACACTCCTCTGGCTGACTTTCGCACTGGGTCTCGGTGCGGCAATGAATGGCCCCGTCTGGCAGGCGATCATGCCGGAACTGGTGCCTCAGCGCGAGTTGCCGGCGGCCATCGCCCTCAACTCCGTCGGTTTTAACCTGGCGCGCGCCATCGGTCCGGCCCTCGGAGGACTTACGGTCGCCGCTATGGGAGCCGGAGCCGCATTCGTCCTCAATGCCATATCCTTCGTCGCCGTTCTTGCCGTCCTCTATTTCTGGAAACGACAGCCCGCGCCTTTCGAAACGCAGCCGGCAGAAGGTGTCATGGCTGCCATGTTGACCGGGATGCGCTACGTCCAGCGTATGCCCGTCATGCGATCCGTCCTGCTGCGTTCCTTCACTTTTGTGTTGTGGGCCAGCGCCATTTGGGCGCTGCTTCCTGTCCTCGCCAAGGTGGAGCTTCATCGCGAGAGCACCGGCTACGGTGTTCTTCTGGCCTTTCTGGGCTTTGGTTCGATCCTCGCCGCCCTCATCCTGTCGCAGGTCCGCCACCTCCTCAAGCGCGAGACCATCGTGACGGCCGGCGTCATTCTTTATGGCCTCGCGAATGTCGGCTTGGCGGTCACCGAGCGGTACGAGCTCGTTTGCGGCCTCATGATCGCGGCCGGAATCGGCTGGATGACCGCCAACTCCAATCTCAATACCGCGGCGCAGACTGCCCTGCCCGCCTGGCTGCGATCGCGAGGCATGGGCGTTTACCTGCTCGGCTTTCAAAGCTCCATGGCCATCGGCAGCGTCATTTGGGGCACCATTGCTTCCCGTTTCGGACTGCGCGTGACGTTGTTCGCCGCCGGCGTGCTGCTGCTTGCGACGGCCCTGGCGACCCTAAGGCTCTCCCTGACCGGCGACGCCCGCACGCTCGATGCAGCTATACCGCTTGACGATATAACGCCGGACGGTATAGAATCGCAGCATGCCGGATTCCCCGACCAGCCCTGAAGAGCTGACGCCGCTCGCCCCGCAGGTCTTCCACATTCTCGTCTCGCTGGCCGATCGTGACCAGCATGGTTACGCCATCATGCAGGACGTCGCCGCCCGCACCAACGGGCGTATTCGTATGAGCGCCGGCACGCTGTACGGCTCGATTCAACGCATGCAGGAGCAAGGACTCATCGAAGAGGTGCGCCATCGCCGATCGGAGGGCGAGGACGAGCGCCGGCGGTATTACCGCCTCACGAAATTCGGACGACGCGTCGCATCCGCCGAAGTCTCGCGGCTCGACGAAGCGCTGCGCCAGGCGCGCGCGAACGGAATCCTCCCGTCACAGGCTTGAGGCGATGCGGAAAAGGATGCTGCAGGCTTCAGCGTGCCCGGACGAGCAAAGGATAGGCCTATGTTGGAAACGGTGCGCAGGCGTTCTCGGCGGCAGGCTCTGGAAGGGTAGAGCAAGCGGTTCCGCCTGCCTTTTGAGCTCACGAAGAACGCACGGGCGAAACCGCCTGCGCTTGCTTTCATCTACTTTCGTGGACTGCTCCAACCTTCCACATTCTCTAACTCTTCGCGCGGCGTCAGCGGACACAACGGGATACCGGTGACACCTTGAAGCACCGAATCTGCAAGGCGCTTCTATGGCTCTACCCCGCCGAATTTCGCCAGGAATACGGTGGCGAAATGCAGTTCTTCATGGAAGAGCGACGCCGTCTCGAGCATCCCTTCCGGTTCTGGCTTCACACCCTTGCCGACATCGGCATCACTGCACCCAAGGAGCATTCAAGAATGCTTTGGCATGACCTCCGCTATACGTTTCGCACTCTACGGAAAGCCCCTGCCTTCGCGGCCATTGTCGTGTTGTCGCTCGCGCTCGGTATCGGAGCCAACACGGCCGTATTCAGCATCATCGACGCGGCGCTGCTGAAGGCGATGCCCGTGCGTGCTCCGAATCAGCTCGTCGACGTGACACGACTCACGGTGCGCGGCGCCAGTCATGGCTTCTCCTATCCCATGTACCGCGAGTTCCGCGACCGCAGCGACGCGTTCGAAGGCGTCATCGCAATGTACAACACCGGAATCAGTATGAGCATAGGATCCGACACAGAAAGGGTCCGAGGCGAGGTCGTATCCGGAAACTACTTCACCGTCCTGGGCGTCAACCCCGCCGCCGGCCGCCTGCTCACACCAGCCGACGACAGCGCCAATTCGCCCCCCGTCGCCGTTCTGAGCTATCCCTTCTGGCAGCGCCGTTTCGGCGGTGATTCCGCCATCATCGGCAAGACTGTTTACCTGAGCGGCAAGGCATTCACCATCGCCGGCATAGTCGGCCGCGACTTTCATGGAACGCTGCTGGGAGTTACGCCGGATGTCCGCGTCCCGATGGCCCATCAGGCCGACGTCATGCCGGGTGAAGATCTGCTCAACGATCCACGTACAAGTTGGCTGAGCGTAATGGCGCGGCTTCAGCCTGCTGTGCCGCTGTCGCGCGCCGAACAGGAGTTAAACGTTCTGCATGCCAACGAACTTGAGCGCACCATGCCGCCCGACCTTCCTGCTGCCGACCGCAGCCGCATGCTCTCGGAGAAAATTCGTCTGGATCCCGGCGCTGCCGGATCATCCGAAATTCGTCAAAACGCGCGACAGCCGCTCATCGTGATGCTCTGCGTCGTGGCAGTGGTCCTCCTGCTTTCGTGCGCAAACCTGGCGAACCTGGTGCTCGCCCGAGGGCTTGCCCGCCGCCGCGAAATCGCCGTGCGCCTGTCGCTCGGCGCGGGCCGCGCGCGCATCGTCCGGCAGCTTCTGTCCGAGAGCACCATTCTCGCCGCATTGGGAGGGGGCCTCGGACTGATCCTGGCTTTCGCCGGCTCCCACGCTCTGCTGAACCTCGCTCCCGACACCGAGCCTCGCCTCGAACTCACCGTCTCGCCGGACTTCCGCATTTTTGCGTTCGCAGCCCTGGTCTCCATCGCAACCGGGATCCTGTTCGGGCTCGTCCCGGCCTTTGAAACCGTCCGAATCGACTTGTTGACAGCCATCAAATGCGGAGATACTGCGTCGGGACGCCGGCGCCGCTTCGATTTGCGAAAGTCGCTCGTGGTCGTGCAGGTGGCCCTCACGGTTCTGCTGGTCGCGGTCTCGGCTCTCTTCACGCGAACTTTGCAACATGTTCGTGACGTGAACCTCGGCTTCGATCCCAACAACATCGTCGTCATCGGGCTCGAACCGAAACTGAACGGCTACTCGGACTCCCGAGTACGAGCCTTTTGGCCGGCCCTGGTTTCAAAAGTTGCCATGGTCCCGGGAGCAAAGTCCGTGGCGCTCTCCCATACTCGCGTCATGACCGCCAATGGACGCCGCGCCACCGTCATCGTCGGCGGCTACCCGGCGCAGAACGGCGAAGACATGAACGTCAATTTCGACACCGTCACGCCCGGATACCTCGCCACCCTGGGCATTCCGCTCTTAGCGGGCCGCGACTTCAACGCGCACGATACGGAAAACTCCGCCAGGGTCGCCGTCATCAATGAGACGATGGCGCGATACTTCTTCGGCTCGCAGAATCCCATCGGCCGCCATTTCGCCTTCGCCTACAAGCATGACGAACCGATGGAAATCATCGGTGTGGCCCGCGACGCCAGGTACCGCACCCTGCGTGAAACCACGTGGCGCACGGCATACGTGCCGCTGACCCAGCGCCCCGAAGGCGACATGACCTTAAACCTGAGAGTCGATGGCGACCCGAACCAGGTCATCAACGGTGTTCGCGCCAAGGTCAAGGAACTTGATGCCCGCCTGCCTCCCGAGCGAATTCGTTTGCTGACGGGTGAGATCTACACGTTGATGGCGCCGGAACGGCTAATGGCGTCCGTGTCGAGCGTCTTCGGCATACTGGCTATCGCGATCGCCGCCATTGGCATCTATGGCGTCGTTGCAAGTTCGGTAGCGCGGCGCGTCCGCGAGATCGGGATTCGGATGGCGCTCGGCGCGCACCGCGACGCGTTGATTCGAATGATCCTGCGCCAGAGCGTGGGCATGATTGCCGTCGGGCTGGCAATTGGAATCCCACTCATGCTGGGGGCCGCGCAAGCCGTTAAATCCCAGCTCTACGGAATCACGCCCAACGACCCCGTGGCCGTCCTTGGCAGCATCGCTGCGCTATTGTTCGTGGCTTTGTTGGCTTCCTGGCTGCCGGCACGGCGGGCGGCAAGCGTCGATCCGGCCGTGACGCTGCGGGAAGAATAGACCACCTTACCGAGTGACGTTGCGGTCCAACAGGTCCGCCAACCGGACTCCGGCCTTGGTGAGCTGTGTTCTCGCCACTCGCGCCGCCTCGGATTCGTACCCCGGCTTCAAGTCCACGGCAGGATTAGGCTTGGGCGTCGGTGTCGGGCAGAAATCCTGAAACGGAATGCCGCGGTAAACCTTCTTCTTCGCCAAAGCGTTCCCTTCCCATGCGATCTTGGGCACGCCTGCGTGCAGCCATCCCGGAACACTGTCTGGATCGAGCCGATCGAGCAGCGCTGTCGTGAGCGCCCGCTCATCCGAGGCGCCCATGTCCTTCATCAGCTTGTTTACAATATCGGTGTCCCAAACGCTGTGCAGGTGTGCGTCTGCTTTCTCCTCGTCTCCGAGATAAAAGTTGACCAGCTCCCGATTGCCCCCCTGGTCGCACGCCCTCTCCGTGCAGTGCAGCGGCTGATGAATATCGCCCATGAAATGCACCACGAAAAGCAAAGCCGTGCGCCTTTCCGCGTCGTCGCTCGAGTCGTGCAGCACTTTCGTGAAGCGCTCGAGCGCATTGACCACGCAATCGCCATTGGGACAGTATTTGTCCAGGTTCTTATCCTTGGCTCCCGGTGGAATATCGATATAGTGCCACGGCCCTGTGTTCTGGGTGATATTTCCCGCCACCTCGACGCACATGCCGCCCGGGGTCCGGCCGCGATTCGAGCGAATCTCGTCCGCACACGCGCTGATATCACGCATCGTGTACTTCCCATTGAAGAGAAGCCGCTCGATGCGTTCCCGCACCTCCGGCGTAATCCGTTGTTCCGCGATCAACGCAACGACATGGTGTCCGGTTACGCCCCACGCATGAATGGCCTGTGCGCCGAAGAGCGACACCACCGCCATGGTGAATGGCTGAAGTTTTGACATAAGCTCCATTGTGGAACGAACGCGCCGCGCGATGTTGGAAGGTATTACACAGAATGTGGAAGGGTGAAGCAGGAGGTTGCGCCTGCCTTTGGACCTCACCGGGAAGGCACAGTCGAAACCGCGCTGCGCTACCTTTTCGAGCGCAGGATCCTTTGTTGCGGTTTGCGCTTAGCAGAGCAGGCGTTTTTGTCTGCTTTTTCTGGCAGAATATATTCCATGGGAACTCCTCGTGTATTCGCAATAAGCGTTACCCAATTCACGCTTTTTGCCGCCATTTGTTTGGGCCAGCATATTTCCTCGAGTCTCGGCCCAGGACCCAATGGCGGCCGGCAATTTACCGCGACATTTGGAGGCCCATCCCCATATGCGATGCGGCCAATAACCGGCGCGCCGTATTCCGGCGAGGAGGTCTCCTAACACACACAGACGCTCGCCGATGGCACTCACATCACGCAAAAATTCGCTTCGCGACACGTATCGCGCGATTCGCAAGGAAGAACTCGCACAGAACGGCCATTCGGGATGGAGTTGGAAGAGGGGTTAAGGATTGGCGAAATCACCGATCCCGTGGAGGGCTATCAATACACTCTCGACCCGGTGAACAAAATCGCTCATCGCGTGAAATTACCCACGACGGCATCGGCGCGCGCGCCGGCATCGGGCAGCGGCTCAGGATCGGGCGGCGGCTCAGCATCGGTCGGCGGAGGTGAAGTGAGCGCCCGATTTGGTTCTCTTCCGCCTGGAGAGCTTCGAACCCTGGCGGAATCCGCGCCCCCGCCAACAGCAAGGCTGGACCCTGCCGCCCGGCCCCAGGTCTCGAGCGAGCCTTTGGACGCACAAACGATCGAAGGGCTGCCGGCGAAGGGCCGACGATTTACGCGCACCTTCCCGGTAAACAGCCAAGGCAACGATCGCCCCATCGTTGTAACGTCGGAGTTGTGGACGTCCGACGACCTCCACGTGACGCTTCTTTCAACAAATCACGACCCAAGAATGGGGGACACCGTCACCCGTCTCACCAACATCAGCCGCGCCGAACCTGATCCGGCGCTATTCCGGGTGCCGCCGGATTACCAGGTTGTCGACGAAGAAGGCCGCTTCACAATTCAATTCACGATTCCCGCGAAATAATGTATCTTCCGCGCCAGTCCTCTGCTAGAATGCCTACTGCCTAGAAAGGAGCAGTATGCCGAAGAAGATCGATCCGCTCAATAAAAAGAACTATAGCTCGATCACCGTTATGCTTTGCGTCGCTGATATCAAGGCCGCCGTGAGCTTCTATCAAAAAGCATTCGGGTTCGAAAAGCGCATGATCATGAATGGCCCGGACGGAAAGCCAAATCATGCGGAATTGACGATGCGGGGGAACACCCTCATGCTGGGTGCGGCAAACGAGGAGCGGCACTTCCGCACCGCAAAGGCGCTCGGAGGATCGCCCGCCACGCTTTACCTGATGGTCGAGGACGCCGACAAGGTGTTCGCGAAAGCGGTAAAGACCGGCGCCACGCCGCAAGGTGAGGTCATGGACATGTTCTGGGGCGACAGGGCTGGAATGCTCGTCGATCCCGACGGCTACATGTGGATGGTCGCCACCCACAAGTCCGAGCCGACGCCGCAGGAAATGAAAAAGGCCATGAAGGAACAGGCAAAGGCACAGGAGGCCGCCGCGTCACAGACCGCCTAAATCACTCCCTAATAAAAAACCAAGGCAGGCTCCCCAGTGAGGGAGCCTGCCTTTTTTCTTATTATCGGTGAAGCAGGCAGTTTTGCCTGCTTTTGGAAACACCGGCCAGAGCTCGAAGCTTCGGCTGAAATCGCTTCACCCTGCCATCATGATCAGAACTCGTACCGAGCACTGAACTGAAATACGCGTGGTGTTCCGAGTATCTGTGTATACTTTCCGAACGTCCCAGGTTCACCAGGCGTCAGGCTGGCAGTTGCCGGATCGAATCGCGCAGTGTTCGTCACATTGAACGACTCGGCCCGCAGTTGCAGCGTGTGTACATGGTCGGCAATCGTGTACAGTGTGAAACGTTTCCCCAGGCCGGCGTCTAAGCTGAAGATACCGTCGCCACGAATACCGTTGCGCTGGCCGCTTTCACCCGGCAGCGTATAGTCATACGAATTGAATGCTTGAGCCGCATTCGCGAATATATTGGGTCCGCCGTTGGTGCCGTTCTTCGTGGTCTGTTCGGCCGGAGTCGGACCTACTTGCGAGCCATCCGGAGTGAGCTGCCAGTCGGTCGGCCAGTTTCCACCGTTCCCGACACTCACCGGGAAGCCGGAAGTGGCGTGGAAAATGAGGCTCATTTGCCAGCCCCCGATCAGCGCGTCAACGAAGCGATTTGCCCCGCTGACGAACTTCTTGTGCTGGCCGAACGGTAGTTCCGCCACCATGAAGGCGCTGAAAATGTGGCGGGTATCGAAATTGGAAACCGCACGGCTCTGTCGCGGATCCCAGATGTTCTGAACCAAACCCGTGAAGCTCGTGATGCCCTGCTGGGCATCCCCCAACGAAGCAAGATCAATCGACTTCGACCAGGTGTAGTTGAAGTCGAACTGCAGGCCCGAGCCGAAGCGCTTACGGACGCTCCATTGCATGGCGTGGTAATCGCCTCCGCCGAGCGAAGTCAGCGTGGCCAATCCGGCAAACTGCGGACTGAAAAACGCATTCGGTCCGAGAATGCTGCAGGGAGAGCAAGCATTAGACGGCCCGTCGTCAATTAATTGCAGAGCCGTGGTCTCGTTCCCCACGTTCGGCTGGAAGTAATCGCGGTAGAGGACCTGCGTGGCGGTGAGACCGCCGCCGGCGTAGCCCGGGAACAGGTCTTCGAAGAACGGAATCGGCTTAACCTGGGACACCGGCACACCGTTGTACTGATTCTGCCGCGCCAAGAGCGACATGGCCTGCGCCGCTTGGAAGTAATTCATTCCGCTCTTAGGATCTACAATGTTGGTCGGCTCCGCGACGTCGGCCTTCGCCAGCGAATGGCGTGACAGACGGCCGATGTAGGCTCCCTGCACGAAGAATCCATGGCCAAACTCCCGGCCGATCGAAAAGTCGATGTTCATCGTGTAAGGCGTCTTCAATGCCTGGTCAATCGAGTTCGAGACAGCGAACAGGTCCGGATAGGTTTGCGTGACGCCGTTAGGATAGCCACCGCCAGGCGCCGGCGGCAGGAACGCGGTCGGAAGACTGAAGAACGTCGTGAACCGCGGCGCTGTCGCCGCAAATGAGGCTGGGTTCGTTGGCGCGGCGGGAGGCGTGATCAGGTTCGAGAAACCTAATTCGCTGGCATCGAACGAGCGAATCAACCCCTGCCCGAATTGATCGTAGAACATGCCGAAGCCTGCCCGGATCGAGGTCTTCCCTTCACCGCCAAACAGGAACTTCGACAAGCCCGATTGCCCTTTCGGCGAGTATGCCAGCGCAACACGAGGCGCAATGTCCCTCTGCGTTTCATAGAGACCTTTAGTCCCTGGTGACCCGAGCAAGGACAATGAGATCGGACCTGCCTGCGACTGCGACAGGCCCTGCTGTGCCAGCGCGGCGCGCTCATTAGCCCACGTGCCCAATGGAATGTTCGGACTCACCTGGATTCCGTTTGCCTCGTACACCGGGGGAGCAATCCCTACCCGGAGTCCGGCTGTCAGCGTAAGATTGCGCGATATCTTCCAGCTATCCTGCCCATAGAACTCGTAACTATGCTGGTCGAACTTTCGCGAAACCGGAGCGCCTTGGGCTAGCAGGCTGCCGTCAACGTTGTAGTTGTACTGGGCGTCAATCTCCGTGATCAAACCGAGCAGATTCGCCATCTGGTTGCGGTAAGCGGTGGCATTCACGGCATCCGGCGCGAGCAGACTCTTGCCGCCATCCAGCAGAACGGCGTAATTGATGTAGCCGTCGCTGAAGGAATGCCCATAATCGAGGCGGCTGTTGCTAACCAGAAGAACGTTCACCCCAAACGACACGTTGTGAGCGCCCTTAATCCAGGCCATGTCTTCGCTGAACTGATGCACCGGGATGATGCTGGTCAAACCCGTGCTGGTCCCTACCGGGCTAGAAAGGTTGCGGAAAAACGTGTAGTCCTGCGTCAGCGCGCCGGTAATCTGCTGGCCCTGGCGCGTGTACCCGTACCTGAGATTGCTCGTCAGGTTCGGCGTCAGAATCGCTGTGTATCCCGCCGCCAATCCCTTGCTATTGTCCAGCAAAACGCTGGATGCAGGTTGCCCAGGGAACTCCGGGAGTGCCGTGGTCGTAGGCGGAACAAAGTCATCGTTCTGAAGGTTGCCGCGCAGGAACACCTGGTGCCTACCTTGTTCGTCGATTTGGTAGTTTATTTTCGCGATGTAGGTATTCCACGTCAGAGGTGTAGCGGCATTGAAGCGGAATCCCGCCGTGTTTAACGTGTCACCCTGGGTGAAGTCGTTCGGCAGAGGATAACCTTGCCACAGTTTCAGAACGTTCGGGTCAGGGCCGATATGCGCTGGATCGAGTGCTGTAACCTGCGCCGGAGTGAGTTTCGCAATGCCGCCATTCGTCGTCCGGTAAGTGAAGATCCCCTGACGGAAATCGGCCGTGGGCACGATTCGCAAGGCCACCTGATCGCTGGCATCGCGGCGTCCCTCGTAGTTCAAGAAGTAGAACAGCCGATTCTTCTTGATGGGACCGCCGAGCGCAACCCCAAATACGTTGCGGTTCAGCTTGGCCACCGGAATGCCGGACTGATTGCTCAGGAAGTCGTTCGCTGAAGTGGCATTGTTACGCAGGTATTCGTACAAAGAGCCATGCAACGAGTTCGTTCCGCTCTTCGTGACGAGCGCGACTTGCGCACCCGATGTTCTGCCGCTGTCGGCGCCGGAATTGGTTGTTACCGTTCGAAATTCTTCGACGGAATCGAGTGTGACGCGTAACACGCTGCTGAAAGCGGTGTGGTTCTGCTGATCGTTGACGTCCACTCCATCCAGCGTGATGTTGCCCTGATCGGACTTGCCGCCGTTAACAGCGCCGCTACGGAAATCCGGCGTCGCGCCCGGTTGTGTTTCACCCGTAAAGACCACTCCCGGCTGCAAGGAAAGCAGACCGACTACGTTGCGGCCTTCAAAAGGCAGTTGCGTGATGACGTTCCCGCCCACAGCGTTTCCGATTGAAGCGTCGGTCGTGTTGACTTGCGTGCCTTCCGCCGAAACTTCCACTGTCTGCGACACGGTACCCACTTTTTCAAATGTGATGCCGAGCGTCGCGGGAGTACTGACTTCCAAAACAACGTTGTTGACCACCACGTCCGAGAATCCCGGCGCTTTCGCAGTCAGCGTATACGTGCCGGGTTCCACCTGCAACAACGAGGAGCGGCCGGCGGAATCGGATGTTATGTGCCGGGACGCCTGTGTTGCGTTATTGACGATGGTGATGTTTGCCCCTGGTATCACCGCACCGGATGGATCCGTTACGGTGCCTGAAATGGATGTGAGCGCCTGACCGTACAAAGCGGCCAAAGCGAGAACCGTCGCCACAAAAATGGCGAAGCCTTTCTTCATTGGTTGAGCCCCTTTTTCCGATTTTCAGCCTAAGCCTGAATCGGGCAATCTTACCTGCAGACCAAAGCGATTGGGGATATGGTAACTACAAATTCAGACGGGTGTAAAGTTGGAACGTTTGCATTCAATCACAGGTGGGGCGGGCGTTTTTCAACCGGTGCTCCTTGCTTAGGTCGGAACAAGTTGAGAGCGGGTCGAAAACTCCAGGTGCGACAGGCTGTAGGGTGGCGCAGGCGGTTTCGCCTGTGCATCCTTCCACAATGTCAGAAGCTGTGTAATGCCTTTTCCAACCCGAGAGTCTCCGTTGGAGGCGGTCTCGGTTTCGCCTGCCTTTGGACCCTTCGCCCGACGATTACACGCTGCTGCAGGCCATCCAACAAGGCGACTTCCTAATCGAGGGTTTTCGCAATCGAGACCTGCAAGCTCGTCTGTTCACCAAGCCGGCCGAGTCACCCAGGAGCAGCGGCGGCGCTTGGCAGCCATAAGCCGGAGACTCCGCATGCTCCGTGCTCATGGTCTGATCCACAAAATCTCTGGAACGCACCGATATCAAGTGTCTGCATCAGCACGTACCCTACTCATCGCCGTGACGACATCCGCGCGGACCACTCTCCAGCAGATCAATCGGTTGCACGAAGAGGCAGCTTAAATTGTCGCGCCGCGCAAAGATTCTCAGGTTTAGTAATGCAGGCGGTTTCGCCTGCGCATGCCGCTCTGAAAGACTTCTGCCACGGCTAGGAAAGTAATAAATCACCGGTCGATTCCAAGCATCTGCAAATGGCGGTCAACCCCATCGAGCAGATTCCCGTATCCGGTCCGGCGAACCGGCAGCGATCCAGAAAACTACATAAACGCGAATGAGCCGGCCCACCGTGGAGGTGGCCGATATCCTCCACGCACAGGGCGACCGCTTTGTGGAAAAGAACCGATCATGGCTGGGCATTCAGCGACTCAGCGTACTGCGAGCGATGACCCGTTGCCGCACAGCAGCTCTCGGCGGCCATATTGGTCACTGTCCACGATGCGGCCATCAGGCCATCTCTTATAACTCCTCCCGCAATCGGCATTGCCCTAAGTGCCAGGCGCAAGCGCGCCAACGCTGGCTCGCCGCCCGCGAAAAAGAAGTGCTCGGCGTGCCCTACTTCCATGTGGTCTTCACGCTGCCGCATGAGCTGAACCCACTTTGCCAGTACAATCCTGAAGTACTCTATGGCCTGCTGTTCCAGGCCAGCGCAGCCACACTCCTTGAGGTTGCCGCCGATCCGAAGCATCTGGGAGCAGAGATCGGTTTTCTCAGCATCCTGCACACGTGGGGGTCGAACCTGCTGCTCCATCCGCATGTCCACTGTGCGATTCCAGCCGGCGGACTTTCTCCTGACCATACCCGATGGGTCCATCCCCGGTATCCATTCTTCCTACCGGTGAAGGTGTGTTCAGTCGTGTGTTCCGCGGCAAGTTCATTGCGGGATTGCGGCGAGCCTACCGGCGAAAGAAACTGCGCTGCCATGGTCCGATAGCTGAACTGGAAGACCCCAAGCGATTCGCATCTTTTCTGCGCACTATCTTCCGACAAGACTGGGTAGTCTATGCCAAACCAGCTTTCGGCGGCCCGACTCAGGTGCTCCGCTATCTGGGTCGGTACACGCCCGCGTCGCTATCAGCAACTACCGATTGTTGGCCTTCGATGGTGAGCGGGTTACCTTCCGCTGGAAAGACTACTCGCATGGCGGCAAACAACGCAAAATGACCTTGAGCGCCCCGGAGTTTCTGCGGCGCTTCTCCCAACATATTCTGCCGCGTGGTTTCGTCCGCATTCGGCAGTATGGCTTCCTGGCGACTCGCCACCGGACGACTAATCTGGCGTTTGTTCGCCAACTGCTCGCGATCCCCCCGCAGCCTCAACAGGTGTGCCCAGAGGCCCCTGCCACGTCGGCCAGTTGGAATTGCCCAAAGTGCGGAGCCGCGATGCAGATCGGCGCCAACCTCACCGCGCGCGAACTCGCTAATCGATGCAAGTTCTTCGACAGTTCGTAGTCTGCCGACCAAGTTGGCGCGCCGCCGTGCAACTGCACGCCGACGCAGTGGTGTGCCTCTCCCGCAAGAACCGGCATCGAACTAGGGTTCGGGCCAGAGTACAAACGCATCAGCGAGCGCTCGCCGACTCGCAGTTGTCCGCCTTCAAGCTTGTCCTTCAGGTCAACACGTTCTTCCCGCAGTATCAAAGTACGTTCCAGCATCCATAGGGTCCGCCCCGCCAGCGGCTTCCTTCTAGTCGCCCAATCGAAAGCGACGCGGCGCGGAGACTTCTCCGACAACTGAGGCTTCATTCCGCCGCGTCGCTCCCGATTGGGCACTAACGACTACCGCCGATCTATCTGGTGCGATCCCTTCTGCAAACCAGGTGTCTCGACTGCGGGCGTTACTCGTGACGAAGCGCGATCATTGGGTCGACGAGCGAGGCCTTTCGGGCGGGAATGTAACAGGCGACGAGAGCAACAGCCGTCAGCAGGGCTGCTGCAACCAGAAGCACCACGGGTTCGATGGCGCGAACCTCATAGAGAAATCCGGTCAGAACTTGTCCGATCCCAAGCGCCAGCAGCAATCCTAAACCTACGGCCACTGCCGTAATGCGAAGGCCTTCAGACAAAATCATTCGCAGCGTAGAGGTGGCATCGGCGCCGATTGCCATGCGGATACCAATCTCGCGGGTACGTCGAGCAACCGTATATGCGTTCACAGCATAAAGGCCGATAATCGCAAGAAAGAGAGCCACTCCGCCGAAAATCTCGAGAATATGCGCGCCCGTGCGTACGACCCAGATGTCCGGACCCGATTCCAAGTGGCCGTGCATGGTCTTCAACGACAGTAGCGGCAAATGTGGGTCAGCGGCGCGGATCTCGCGACGAATCGTATCGAGCATCCCGGCATCGCCCAAACTCGCCGCTACCCTGACATGAATCTGCATATCCGCCTGATAATGCTGGCCGAACGGAATGTATACATGAGGGGTCGGCTTGGCACCGTCGCCGACGATCTTCTCGCGCACATTGCCCACCACCCCTACGACTTCGCACGTTTGCTCGTAGCCGCCGCTCGATCGATCCAAACGGATCTGCTGGCCAACTGCATTGCCGCCTGGCCAGAGTTTATCGGCCGCGAGCTTATCGACGACGGCCACATGGCTTCTTGATTCCGGCATGTTCTCCGCGGCTACGAATGATCGGCCGCGCAGTAATGGAACGCCGAGCGTTTGGAAATAACCGTTCGCAACGATATTGAGGCGCGCAAACATAGGCCGACGCTCTTCTGAAGCCGTGGAGTTGGAAGGCAGGACGCGTGTGCCTAAGAAGGTCTCGCCGAACGGAACGGTAGCAGCCATAGAGACCGATTGGACACCGGGAATTTGCCTCAGATGCTCCAGGAGCGCACGATAGGCCTGGCGTCCCCGCGCCTCGTCCTGGTTAGCGAGGCTGGCATCCACCTCCCCAACGATCTCATTATCGAGCGAAAAGCCCGGCTGTACATTGGCGGCGCCCGCAGCGCTACGAATGAAGAGGCCCGCGGCTCCGAGCATCATCAATGACAGCGAGAGTTGTGCGATGACAAGTATGTTTCCCCGCGAGAATAAATGGCGTGCGCGGCCAGCGGCATCCTCGCCCGCATTTTCCTTCAAATCAAGCCAGGTCTTCGGTTTGGAAAGCTTCCACGCTGGAAAGAGCGCGAAAATGACTGCGCTCATCCCACAAAAAACAAGCGTGCCGGCCAGGAGGCGCGCATCCGGCGTGGAATCGTAGACGAGATCAATCGGAGCAACCCGTGAGAGCGAGCCGATAAGAACCGTTGTGCTCCAGGAAGCAACGAACAGTCCGACCGCGCCACCTAAAACAGCGAGGAGCAGTCCCTCTGTAACCAATTGCTGTACAATGCGGCGCCGGCTGCCCCCAATGGCGAGCCGGATCGCGATCTCCTTGCGCCGTACTGCCCCTTTAGCCATCATCAAGCTGGCAAGGTTTAAGGAGGCGATCAGCAGCACGACCGCGGCCAACGCAAGCAGCAGAATAGCGGGTGCCCACGGATCGTTATCGCTGGAAGGATCTGTCGAGATGGACAGGCGCGAGAGCGGATGGACAGACAACATCTGGTCTTTGTTTTCGGCTGGAAACGCCTTTGCCATTTGAGAGGCAACCACCGCGAGTCCTGCGTTCGCCGCCTCCAGCGTAAGGCCTCGCCTCAGGCGGCCTACCAGAATCAAAGCGTTGTTATCGCGCGCATCGAGCGGCTTGCCATGACTTTCAATATCGTTCATCACGAAGTCGTAAGCGCCAAGCGGCACATATAGCTCGGGGCTCGCGAGCACGGTGGTACCCGTGAATCCCTTGGGTGTGATACCAATGACCGTGAACAGATGATCGTTAATGCGTAGATGTTTGCCGATTAACTGCGGATCTCCGCCCGTTTTCCTCCAGAACGAGTAGGACACGATAACCGTTAGGTCACGGCCTGGCTTTTCTTCGTCGGCCCCGAATGGACGACCTGCGAAGAGCGTCACACCAAGCGTCGAAAAGTAATCCGAAGAGACGACGTCGGCAAACGTACGGCGGGTTTTGTCTCCTTCTTTGATGCCGACCAGAGCGAGATCGTGGGCCGTCATGCTCGAAAAGGCCGCCTGGCTGTCGCGGATGTCTAAATAGTTCGGGTATGAGAACGCCCGGTAAGCATCGGGATGCTTGGTGTCGCGGCTGTAAAGCCCGACTAATTCTTCGGGTTTCGTGACGGCCAATGGCTTTAGCAAAAAGGCATTGATCAAGCTGAACACGGCGCTGGTCGCGCCAATGCCCAGCGCAAGTATCAGTACGGCCGCTCCCGTAAAAACCGGCTTATGGCGAAGATCGCGGCAAGCGTAGCGGAAGTCTTGCCAGATTCGTTCGACCATTGCTCCGGTTCGGATATCCCTTACAGAATCCTTTAAGGAGTTCGTGTTCCCCAAATGCAACTGGGCAGCCCTTCGCGCTTCGTCTTCGCTCATGCCCGACGCCATTTTGTCGTCGGCGGTCGTTTCGAGGTAAAAACGTATCTCGTCATCAAGATCTTGTTCCACGCATTTCTTGCGGAAACTGTTGCGCAAGAAGCTTGCGATCTTTCGCATGAGTTACCCTTCCGACGTCGCCTCTATGGCCCACGCCATTGCAGTAGAGACACGCTCCCAATTCGCCATTTCGTTTCGAATCTGCTTTCGGCCCGCCTTCGTGAGCTTGTAATATTTGGCCCGCCGCAAATTTTCCGACTCGCCCCACTCGGAAGACAACCAACCCTTCTCCTCAAGTCGATGCAACGCTGGAAACAATGAGCCCGGCTTGACATCGAATGTTCCTTTGGAAATCTGATGAATTCTGCGGGCTATACCGACACCGTGATCGCGATTCAATGTAAGCGCTCTGAGAATGAGCAGATCCAGCGTGCCGCGCATCAGTTCGGTTCGTGATTCAGGCATTGGGACGTATCGGAACTCTATAGGAATAATACTGCATGACCTACAGAATATCAATAGGTGAATGCAAAGCGATCGGTGCTGCGGCAGAACTGCGATCTGCTCGCTATCTGTCTGATCGGTCCTACGCCGCATCCATCGGTGATCTTCAGTGCTGTTGAGCCCGCTTTGTCGTAAACTTACCCTCTCAGGCCGCGTATGGATCGCCTGTAACGGCGTACTGTTTACGAGTGCCTGCTACGACCGAGAATGGTCTACCGGCTCCTCGCTTACGCGGCCTGCTGCCGACGAAATTGACGCTGTTTTCGCGCCGTATCGGTCGTCTCCAGCTTGGCCGAGACTGCGAAATTGCCAGCTACGACTTAGCTTCCCGAATGCGGCGGCTTGACCGCGGCGAGACTGCGATGTGCCGCGTGCTACATGGTGTGGGGCCGCGGGATCGCCGGTGAGTACCGAGTGGGCTGCAGGGTCGACGACGTGGTACCCGACGTCCGATCGTAGGCCTGGAGCACTCCTTCCCCCAAAAGCCGCTGGGTTACACGATCCGGCGGCCTTCCTGCTTTTATAGCCACCGGGCCATCTCGCCGGAGGGAATCTCAGCAGCCTGGCGTTCCTGGAGGCGACGGACAAGGTTCAGCCCACAGCCAATACCCGCTCTCCCTCATTAGCACGCGCAGGTTCTCAGCCACTATGCGCCCACTTTGGCGCCACAGAATTGCTCTATAGTACGGGGTATGGCGATCCTCGCGGTAGCCGGCCGTAAAGGTGGCATCGGCAAGTCCACGATCGCGGGCAACCTGGCGGCTGAACTAACGGAGATGGGTTGGGGCGTCATCGCAATCGACGCCGATCCCCAGCACAGCCTCGCACTCTGGGCGGCCCAGGGCGATGGTGTCCTCTCGCGCATAGTCCACAAACTCAAGGATAGTAGTGCTGACAGCTTGCGCGCCAAAGTGCGATCGCTTAACAATGCCGGCGACCTTATCGTCCTCGATACCCCGCCAGGCATGCCCGAGTTAACGTTCCAGGCTGCACTGCTGGCCGACCTTATGCTGTTGCCCTGCGGCGCATCCCCACTCGACCTTTTCGCGATGAAGGAGGCATTGTCGCTGGCGCTGCGCGCGCGTGCCGAACGTCGTTCCAAGAAGCCGCGTATCCGCCTGGTGCCATCTCGCGTTCCCGCCAACACCATTCTCGGACGCAGCCTGTCCGAATCACTGGAGAAGATGGGCAAGAAGGTCCTGCCGCCCATTGGACAGCGCATTGCCGTCGCCGAAGCAGTTACGAGCGGACTCACGATGATGGAATACGCGCCAAATTCGCCCGCTCGCACCGAGTTCTTTGAGTTGGCACGAGCAGTGGACAAGATTCTGAGGCGATGATCCGGATCGACCGGCTTTTCCATTGCTTTCCCGCCTATCCTGATGAATCACGATGCGGCGATCAATACCGTTGGATTTTCGACTACCCCGCCCGGACCACATGGTCATTTTGCTCCCGCGGAATCGGTTTCAGGTTGCGCCGACGTAATTGATACGACTTGTTCTCCCAGGCTTCCGTCGGTGCCCCCGCTTGAGAGCTTCCGGAGGCGTAGTCAAGCCGACGTACCTCCTGGGCGCGAACGGCTGAGGCAAACAATTGCACGGAACATCCAGGCTTTATCAAGGCCGGCTTGTATGAGCCGGGAACAAGTCTCTCCGGAAAAAGCACGTGGCTTCTACTACCAGTCAAGAACGAAAAGCGCCGACGGACGCGGAAAGATACTAAATAACTCATTCATGGTTGCATGCGACGTTTTGCTTGTGCCGGTGCTGCGGTCGCTTAGGTTGCGCGGCCCGATGCATCCGATGAGCCAACTTACGTCCGGCGCCTCGTGAATGAGGATTGCCTGTTCCTGGGCAGTCACGCCGCCGTAGATCCGAAAACACTTCCCGTCGGTCCCACGCAACGTGGCTACGACCTTATTTCCGGTTTCGAAGGCTATCCCATAGGCGCCGTTCTTATAGTGCTTGCCATTGAAGTCCTGAGGTTTCAGTTGAACGTAACCACCCATTCTTTCGATAGTCGTGTATCGCTTCAGCTCTTGGACTGCGGAACCGTCCGAAGTCGTAATATCAAGAACACCTGCGGGAATCTGAATCGCCCCGGAGCTGGCGCTGGCCGTATTCCCTGACGAAACAGCTACTTTTTCGATTTTGCCCCCCTGCAGAACGAGTAGAGTTCCAAAGCGGCCCTTCATAGACTTCGAGAGCGAACTGGTAAAGAGCACATCCGGCTTTCGTGTCAAAACGAACGTTGTCGTCATATTTCCCTTTCCTCCAATACGAAATGCAAAACGCCGAGCCTCGCTGACCGAAGAGCTGGGCGTTACGGTCGCCTAATTGGATTAGCGCGGAGGTCGAGAATAATTGGCAGACAACATGGCGAGTGCGAGATTGCTGGCGGTGGATGAAACGCCCGGCGTGAGCATACGCTGTCGGGGCTGGCCCGCCGCGAAGACGAGTATGGAGCCAGTGTTGCGAGCAACTGCTGGCGATGAATCGCGGCTATGACCTGATCGCCCCGCTGCCTGAAGGCGCACGAGGAGTACCCGGCATCGAAGCCGGATGAGATTCGCCATTTCGGGCAACCCGCCAGCCAGACGTCCACCGCTACCAATTCGAATCTGCTCGGTGTGCCGTTGGCGGCGGATGTGGCGCAAGCCGGACGGCTGGGACGAATGGCGCGGAAGAAAAGAAGGACGGGCGATCGTTCGCGCTTAACGCCGTAGCAGCGAAGCAAAACTAGCTACTGCCGCTGTTCGACGTTCTGGAGGCCGTTGGCGTCTGTATAAATCTGGCGATGCAAAGCGATGCACGAGCAAAACACATTCAGGCTGCGTCGCTTGATGCTCATGTGTTTTTCCCGTTGACCCTCGCTAGCTGTCTCTGGTTAACTACAGCCTGGAGGCTGTGGAAGCATGGCAAAAGGTCCTGACTACTATTGGAAATTCGGCCCGGTCAAACAAGACGATAATACCGAGTGCTGGGCAGCATCTCTCGATTGGTGGACGAAGGCCACTCCTGACCGGCCGCATGTCGACAAGCTGACGTTGATCAGGGATTACGTTAGGTATTGGGACTCGCGCGAGACTCTGGACGACGGATCGGATAATCCGGACTACGGCACGATGTCGCCCGACAACATGAAGAAGGTCATGGACGAAGCGCGCTGGAAGATGAATACGGAAGTCATTCCCGGCTCGAAGTTCACAATGGAATTCATCAACCAGAGGCTGCAGAACGGACCGTTGATGATCGCCTTCAATCGCGCCGGCCTGGGGGGACACGCTTTGTGTATTTATGGAGCGACACCAACACATTATGCGGCGATGGATCCGGATGGAGGCAAATTCATCGGGAGGCTGGCCACTTACTATACGCAGTCGCCGATGATTCTTGTCGGTTCGGCGAAATGAAATCGCTCAGAAATCCCTATAGTCGGCCTTCCGAACCATCCCGTTCTAATTCATACGGCCCTCAAACTACCCGGGAGTCTTTGCAAGTCGCTGCTTTATCGACACTTAGTTCCTTTAACACACTGTCAACAAACGGCGAATACAAAGCGAAATAGGACGAGTAATTGTGTCGACCTTCTGAGTTTAGGGACTTTGCGGGGAGGGCATGTCAAAAAACAGTAGAATGCAGACTTTGGGCAGACGAGGCAAAAGGGTCGAATCGCTCCGGACCTGTGTTTATGGGTTTTGAAGGGGTTTAAATTGGCTCCCTGGGAGCGACATTGCAAGAAATGGGAATTGGCCTGCCCACCAGAACGAATGTAAGCGGCTGATTCACTGACCAGTTCGGTAAAAATTGGCGACTTGGAAACAGTCGCGGGTACGGACGGCGACGATCGTCTATTCGATGTTGCGCTTGGGCGGCCAATTGGTACGACCTGGCTCCCCAGCACCCTGTTCGAACTATGATTCACGCGTCCAGAGTCGCCCTATCAGCGGATGACCGGGCACACCTATGGTTGGGTCCGCTAGATTCTCTTGCCGTTTCCGGCATTCATCATCAATCGCCGGCTTGAAGGACGATGACGTGGGCTCGACTGAAGCCCGTTGACTGTTACCGTAGTTGGTCGTGCTGCAGGATTCGTGCACCGAGCGCGCGAAAAATGTATGCCTGCATGAGCTGTCTGGCTGATCGTTTCCGCTTCCGCGGAACGCAGGGAGACGATCGCGCTCGGGAACAATCCACCCAGCACGACGAACAAGACACCCACGGTCAGAGTCCATCGTTCGCGCGGCAGTGCATCAGCCATCACCGTGAATCCCGTTCGTCGCTTGCCCAGGAAGAGCCGCACGAATAAACGAAAGACACTCACGGCATTCATGGCGATCGCCACCGGCAGCAGAAGGCCGGTCTGCGGGTGAGACCGCAGCGTGCCGTGAATTAAAAGGTCTTGAGAACAGAAGCTAAGCGTCCCAGGAAGGCCGACCAGCGCAAGCCCGAATACAACGAAGAAAACCGCCAGTCGTGGAGCCTGCTCGGCCAAGCCAAGATGCGCACTTGCGCTCAGATTCTCGCCGAAACGAACCTCCAGTAAGCGCAGGATACTGAGCAGTCCCATCGTGGATACCGTCACAACCATCCAATGCACAAGTGCGCCGGTGATTCCTTCCGCCGTCCGGCTTTCCAGGCCCGCCAAAATACATGCAGACTGGCTAAGCGCCAGGAAGGCGACCAGCCGGCGCGGCGATGTTTCGGTGAGAGCCCGAATGGCAACGTAAAGCGCCGTCGCAAGGGCGAGATACGAAAGCACTGGGAACATATCGCGCGCGGAATCCGGAAACAAGGGCCCAATGAGCTTGGCGACAAGCAACGCCCCGAAATGGCCGTTCAGCAAAAGCGCGGTGGGAATCGCCGGACCACCGTCGGCGGCGTCAGCCACCCAGGCGTGAGCGGGACAGATTCCCTTGCGGAAAATGACAGCTGCCACCAAAAGCCAGAAGGCTATCATCCCACCGGGCGCCTGTCCCCTGAGGCGCGCGATGGACGTAGTTTGACCGTTTACAGCAATGAACCCAATGGCAAACGTCAAGGCGGCGCTGGAAAGCACCAGCCCAAGCCGCGGGCGCCACGTTCGGGATTGAAACCATCGCTTCGGAAAGAACGGCAGCGTAGATAGTATCCAGGCGACCAGCAGCACCATCAGATCCTGTGTCGAGTAGGCTAACAGCGTCGCCCCTAGCAGAAACAGGATCCCGCTGATTGTCCGGGCTTTGCAGTCACGCTGCGGAATGACCAGCGTTGCTCCCAGTGTCAGTGACGAGAACAAAAGCATGAGCGCTTCACTGAGTGATTCCCTGGCCGGCGTGGTCCACAACAGCAGCCCGCTCGCAACAACGGACACCAGGGCTGCTGAGAAACCGATCAGGCGCGCGTGCCGATCCGCCCGCAATATCAGAACACCGGCAAGCCAGGGAATGCCGATCGCCAAAACCGTGAGAATCGATCCGGGAACGGGCATCAGTCGCTCCCCTGGCCGATCGCGCCGTGAAGCGAAGCCGAAGCTTCGTCGCGGTGTTTCATCGATTCATCGAGTCCCATTTGGTCCAGCTCCGCGAAGAACTTCGAAAGGCGCATCAGAGGATAGAGAACAAAGCGGTCGAGGATCGTATCGGAGTGGCCTCGGTCGAGCGCGTAGCGGTACAGCCATAATTGCCAGCTTCGCGGCAAGAGATCTTCAAGGTGCTGACCGGTTGGCGTGAGTTCGCCGCCGATCTCGGCATGCATCTTGTGATAGTCGTGAAGCATCGAGGGGGCGCGCAAGAACTGCAGTGTCCGGACGACCGCGTGCCCCATGATGTGTGCCAGGGCGATCGTCTTCCAGCCGATTCCGATCTCCACAAACACCACGCCTACCTGCGTGAGCGACGCATAAGCTAGCGACGTCTTGGCATCGGCGCTGACCCTGCCGGCCATGGTGCCGTGGACCGCCGTCGCCAGACCGATCATAACGACCACACTTGTTGCGAGGAGCGATTGCGCCAGCAGAGGCTGCACGCGCAGCAAAAGATAGGCGCCCGCGTGAATTGAAATCGCGCCGTAAAAAATAGCGCTGGATGGTGTTGGGCCTTCCATGGCTCGCGGCAACCAACCCGAAAATGGAATCTGCGCGGCCTTTCCGGCAGCAGCCAGCAGCAGTAGCAGGCCGACAGTCAGCGCTCGCGCTCCCGTCAGCACGGGGAGACCGCGGTCGAACGAAGCGTTTCCGGCCCATTGGTGCATGGCGAACACTCCCACGAGCAAGCCGATGTCGCAAGCGCGGTAAATCGCGAAAACACGAAGCCCGTTTTCAACAGGCGCCGTCCGCTGCTGAAAGAAAGCGATCAACAAAACGGAAGTGATACCGACTATCTCCCAGCCCGCTACCAGCAGGTCGAACGAACCCGCGCTAAAAGCAAGCAACGACCCAAAAGCGAACAGATGCAGCAACAGAAAGAATCGGAAGTATCCGTTGTCGCGATGCAGGTAGGTCGCTGAGAACTTTCCGATCAAACCCGACAACACGACCGTTAAGACGAGGAATGGAAGCGACAGGCGGTCTGCCATGAACACAAGCGGAAAGTGATAGTCGTGTACCGTAAACCAGTTGCCGAACGAGACCGTCACGGCGCCCGCCGCGCCCGCTTTCCAGACTGCCGGCGCCAACGCGAGTATGGACGCCGAGAAGGTAAGCCCGGTGATTCTCGAAACGACACGCTCGACGGGAACATAACCCAGAAGCCAGAGCAGCGTGAGCATCGCGAAGACGATGCCGGGCGCAAGCACCGCGAACACCAGCATGGATTGCACGTAAGCCACGGTTACCGGCCTCCTGCATCGGACTGTATCCACGCCATGCCGAGATGCTCACGTTTGCCGCCGTACCATTCGGCGTAAGACAGCGCGACCGGCAGGCGCTCGAGTGGCGCGGCCAAGCGCTCAAAACCGCGATCCCTGCGGACGTGCACACAGCCCGACTCCGGGTCTATCGTAGCGATGCGAACCCAGCGATTCTCCACGAGGCGTTTCAAGGAGGCGTTTGCGTTGATGACTTTCAGGAGGCGTTGCGGCGTCGTCTCGACAACAAAGAGCATACGCACCGGCTCATGAATCTCCACCATCTGCCAGGGCAGTCCGGCTCGGAGATCGCTGGCGTGGCCCTCCATCACGCCAACCAGCGACGTGACATTGTGCGGAAGCTTCGTACCGCATCCGTAACGGTCGTTATCGACAAAGGAGAAGTAGTATTCGAGGCTGATGCCGGCGCATACGGGAACGACCGCCGCCATAACGGCCGCGAGGTTTTCGTCGCCAGGATGATCCTCCGCCGCGTCATAGGATGCGAGGAATGCCCGGCGGTCGAGGAACAGTCCCCGCGTCAGGGAGCGACGGCCCACAATACAAACGGCGTTGGTGCAATGTCCATATTCGGGCCGTGGCTCAGCCAGGTGTTCGCTGCGTTCCTCCACATGGCGGAGCGCACTATCCGGTTTGGCGTTGGCGGGACAGGACTCAAATCGCCGCGCCCGCTCCTGGGCATTCCGCGCCCTGGCCCGGTCTACCGACTCACGGATACGATTCATGTCGGGCAGGTGTGTGGAAGGGAGGGAGTCAAGGTCATAGAACTCGACATCATCGCTGCAGGTGTCGTGATATCCGCCGACAAACCAGGTGTCCGGCGGAATCTTGATCCCCAACTCCGACAAGCAGGCCTGAACCTCGGAGCGATTCGCCATGGCTGCAAATAGCCGGGCGTTTGGTCCCCCACGCCTTCCTCCACAGGCTCCGCAGTCGTGGGCGGATTCGTGCGGATTGTTCAGGCTGCTCGACCCATGCCCAAGCACGACGACGAGGCGAGCGAAATTGCGGGTCAACCCGGCTGGGCGAAGAACGCTCGCCACTCGTTCCGTCTTTTCGCGGGCTGCGAAACCCGCCAACAGGCCGGTAATGGCGTCATGCGACTGCGCAGTGTTCCGCATCAACGTCAACTCCGTCCGGGGCTCGGGAAGAAACGCCTTGTTCATCCACGCCCGCAAGCGTGCGTAACGGCGCGGAGCGAGCAGTTGCCCGATGAGGGGGACGGCCGAGAGCAGACCCAGCGCCGTGGTCGACAGCCACCCCCGCACTAATGTCCGCGACGAAACGAAAGCATTTCGCGTCAGCAGCCCAAGAAGCTTTCGTCGCACCCGGCGTCTTTCCAATAGTTCGCTGTCTTCCGCCACAGGCTGTTCGAGGACGGCGTGCTGCGGCGTTACCACCACTGGACAAAACGCGGCGCCGTGCGGATCATCAATTCCCTTGTAGTTGACGGCTACGCCGAAATAGCCGGCGGCGCCGAATGTCTCGAGCTGCGGGTCTACTTCCTCCAGTGCCCGGCGCATCGATTCCTCCCGTTCGTCGATGCAGAACAGCACCTGCGCGGCAGGTCGTGCCTGCAGCTCGAACAAGCCCCGGTAGGTCCGATGACTCTCCAGCCCTCGCAGAATCGCGCGTTCGTGCCAACGCTCGTAGGCCAGGTGGAGGATGCGGCGGCGTTCCAGTCCATTGCACTCTTTCACTTCGTTGACAAAGGCGGCCCATTCTCCGGCGGAGAGACGAGCCACTTCGTCGGCGGAGAGCGATAATACTCGCGCTGCATCGTAGACGCGGGCGGTACGGCTCAGACGGCGCTTCTCCTGGGTCTTAAGCGGGCTTTCCTGGGGAAGCGGTTCAGCGGCGTGCAATCGGGAAGCGATGCCGGCCATGGTGAGGCGGATGGCCAGAAAGTCCATCAGGGAATAAGGGACATTCTGATGCGGAGCAGCGGCCGGGTCTTCCTCCAGCCTGCGCATCAACCCCGGCCAACCCGGCAACGCCAGCAACTCCCGTTGAATAACGCCTTCCCATTCAGCCTCTCCAATATTGTTGGCGTCGAGATAATCCAGCACGGCTTGAGTCGCCGAGTATGACAAGCGCTCCTGTCGTGCGAACTCCTTGTCCAACCCCTTCAGGTAACGGGGGAAAATTCCGCCGCGGCCTGCAAGCAGGGTCCGAACGCTCCGATAGAACCCCTGCTCGCGGTGCGGCATCGGCCAGTAAGCCATGCCCTGGTCCAGGAAGACCGAGCACAACCGGATCAACCAGGGATGAATGATGTCATCGACGGGGCGCGCTTGGGTGAGTTCCTCCTCATGCGCGACGGTACGTGCAAAACAAGCGTCAAAGAGGGCCGACAGAGCCGGTTGCCGAAAATCCTGGGCCAAGTCTCCTTGCTCGGCGCGCCAAAGAACCGTGGCCGCGTCAAATTCCCGTACCCCAGGCGTAATCATGGCCCGGCGGAGCGCGCGGCGGGACAAGCGCGGAAAGACCGTGGCGTCGGGCTCGCTATTGAGCACTGCGTCGATATCTTCCTGGTGTATGCGCCCGCAACTCAACTCGGTGCGGTAAGCTGCTTCGGCCATGTAGGGTTCGGCGCCGAACAGGTGGGCCGCCTCAACTATCGCCTGTTCAAACGGCAGGTGCTCGAAAGCGTGCAGTGTATTGTGATGAATGAAAACACCGATTGGGCCCTGCAAGGGAAGCAGGTGAGCCGCGCGATCCAACGCGTGTTGCAACCGGTCCTGGCATGAGAGATCCAAAGCCACTTTTTGGCTCATACGATAGCCTCGCGGTGACGTTTGCCGTCGTACGCCCCTACAACGTGCCGCACCGCGCTTTTCAGAACACGCAGCATAAAAACAAAAAGCCGCATCGGTCCGTTATCGCGCCGCAATCGGGGTAGCAGACTTCTTAATCGCTCGCCTGGCCGGATGAATCTCTTTGAGCATCGACATGGTCTGAGAAAGCTGCGAATAGAAGTAACGCTTGAGAATCTCCAACACTTCGACCAGAACCGGATCGCGAAGCGAGTAGAAGACCTGATTGCCTTCTTTCCGGTTGACCACGATTTGCTTGCTCCGCAGCACCGCCAGGTGTTGCGAGGCATTGGCCTGCTCCAAGCCAAGTTGCTCGATCAATTGCCCGGCCGACATCTCACCGCGTCCCAGAAGCTCAACGATAGCGATGCGGGTCGGGTGAGCCAGGCCTTGAAAGATCTCGGCTTTGAACCGGCGGAGTTCGTGACTCATCGGGAGAATGCCTCGACCGGGCGACGGGAGGCGGCCACCTGTGATAGCATATGCGTATATATCGATTCCAGTATATTCGATATTCGGAATGTGATGCAAGGATCGTGAATAGCTGGCTGACGGACGTCATTGTAGAGGGACGCGGATCGACTGAACATGCGGGCACAGCTCGTGCTCTGGGAACTGAGGCGGTGTTGCTCGAAACGCTCTATGCGTTGAGGACACACGATGTAGAGAACATTCTGACGCCGATACTGAATTTTCCCGGCACAAAGCTGCTGCTCTCCTGTACCGACCGGACGCCGCTCGCCCAAACCCTGAAGCAAGCTTTCTGTTTCGCGGACCTGGTAATCATCGTGCCCGCGCCGGTCTGGGTTTCCTGCGCGCATCTCGATTCAGTCAGGTACGCAGAGTTCAACTATGCCAGCGTCGCATCCGTGGGCTGTTGGGAAATGGGTGCGGAACTGGTTGGGAAAGTATCGCGCCTGATCGCCGACGAGCACTGGGCATTTGAAGAAAAGCTTGTGACCTTCCTCCCAATGCCGGCTGCGAGCCTCGGCCGTTGGGTTTACCCAGAGCTCGCGCCGCATGAGTTGCCGAAACCGTATTCAGACAAGCCCCAGGCGTATACACGTGAGGATATCCATGCGGAAGCTCTCTACGCGTTGTGCAAAGAACGTCTAATGGCGGAACGGCTAAATGCCCTGTACCTGAATGTAAATTCGTTCACAACACCCGTGTTCGGTGACCTCACAATTGGCAAGGGGGACAGTTGGATTCGTTCCCTCACGCAATACGTCATTCCGGACGTAAGCTCAATTTCGCTCCGCGATGCGATACTGCTTCGGAGGAGTAAATCGAGTCACTTTGCTCAGCTATCTAGATGGATTCAGGAGGTGCTCCGCCCTCGAGAGGGAAGTTGGAGCAGCGCATCGGCTATCGAAAACCTGCTTGTGACAGCCGCGAATCTCGCACGCGACCTGGAAGCCACAGGAGCTGGGCGCGAGAATCGGTTGCCATTGACAAGTTTCGTCGTCGGCTCAGGCGGGCCTACCGGCGGCACGATAGCAACCGCGGGGTTCCTGTTTGAAGGAGGGAGCGTCGCGGACCTGGTTCGGTTGATTGGCGGCCCAGCGGCTGGCGTCTTACAAACGCGCCCTGATAGTGTATTCGGCGCCTACCGGAACCTTTGACGCCAAATGAAGACTCTCTTGAGTGGTAACCCGTGCTCGGCAGTTCAAGCTTAAAGCATCGAGCAAATGTTGTGGAGTCCCCATCACATGAAATCGCTAATTGAGATTTGTGGAGATGCCTTCCACCCGAAAGCACCAAGTTGACGTTCCCGTCCTTTTGGCGAGGAGTTGCTGGCTCTTCCAGAGACTTGGGCAATTTATGCGTAATGTATCCCGCCGTTCGAGGAACCGGGCGCTGCAGACTTCTAGATGTCCTTCAGCGGCAAACCGAGCAACTCGAGCGCAACAATCTGTGCCGGAGTCTCCACATCGCGCTCAAGGAAACCAAGCTCTTCAATCATCCAGCGGAGGTGTTCCTAACAAATGTCTGGAGACGCACATAGAAGAGTTCTACGGCTTTCTCCTCACTCTCAGCAAGCAGGACCTGGCGATCGCCGAAGAGCAGTTGCAGCAGGAGAAGACCGCACGTACAGAATGCGACAACAACATTCTGCGTCTGATGTTCAGCACGCTGACCGACGAGGAACTCGTGTAGGTTGACAGAAGATTCAGTCTGAACAACAACCTCCCGCACGGCCAAGAAGCACTCGCAGCGCTCCAAGAACCACCGCCGCGAGAATGTCCGCTTTTCAGTTGAAACCGCGACCCGATTTCCCCTGATCATGCCACACTGGCGTGGCGAACAGGGATACCTTTGACGACTGCGAGCTCCAGTTCCTTGACGAGGATCGGAAGCTCGCGGTGACCATGAATGCGGTTCCACCGCGACTCGGCCCATAACAGCCCACTGGCGACCCAGCGCAGGTACTGATCGCCACCCCGCCAGCGCTTCACATTCCGGCAAACCGTTTCTACGGTCGAGAAAGCGGATTCGATGACATTGGTGCTGCTGAGCGTCCGTCGGAGTTTGGATGGCAAGCGCAGCCGATGTACCGTGAGCGTGTCTTCCATTCCTTCCTCCAAACTGCGCGCCGCGCTGGGATTGAGGTCCATCAGTTGGCGCAACAGAGACGCCAGCGCCCGCTTGGCGTCATCATAGGCCTGCATCGAGTACGCGTTCCGCATCTTGGAGCGGATATCCATCTGGTAATCCTCTGTCAGATGGTCCACTACGTTCCGGATCTTGTGAACCTGGCAGCGTTGAATCATTGCACACTTGCCGGCGGTCTTGCGCACGGCCGCATGCAGCGCCTTGCCTCCGTCCAGGACATACAGCCGCGGCACCTCGAAATCGACGCCGCGCTGTGCTAAGTCATCCAGTAGATGCTTTACCACCGTCGTGTTCTCGGTGGCTCCCTGATGCAACCCGAGGATCACCTTCTGACCTTGTAGGGTCAGCCCGATCGCCACGACCACCTGCTGATCCTCGAAGCAAGTTCCGTCGATCATCATGGCGCAAAAGGCATACTCGCCGAACTGCCGCGCCTCCAACTTTTGCAAGCGGCCGCGGCTGGCCTCGATGAAGTGATCGCTCACCGTCGACTTTTCGATGCCATAGGCCTCCTGCAATTCCCGCACGACTTGGCTATATCGCCGCGTGGTCAAACCCTGCATGATCTTGTTCCAGACGGCATCCTCCATCAGAGAGGCTCGCTGCAGCATCTCATAGCTGCCCAGCGGCACCTCTTTCTGCCGCACATCCCGCACGCGCGGCCGGGAAAGAGGGACTTTCTGCCCGCCCACCACACAGTAGCCGGTCTGACTTCCCCACCGCATGGT
>DATGJP010000081.1:0-74826 GCA_035295125.1 Bryobacteraceae bacterium
GAGTGAAAGGCGGAATGAGCCGCGTGACAGGCGCCATGGCAGTCTCTTCTTTGAGAACGCCAGTAGGATTCCCATGCGCGTCGCGATCGATGGTGCCGGCTTTCGGATCGGCGGTCGCCGCGGTGATGTGAGCCATTTTCAGGGCAACCGAGTTCGCCACCCCATAATGCCCGGTGGTGTGCATGAGCCACACGGGATTGTTGGGCGCGACGGCGTCGAGATCGGCTGCCGTGACATAGCGATGCTCAGCGAGCTTGCCTTCGTCCCAACCTGATCCCGAAATCCATTCGCTGGGTTTAGCGTGACTGACCTTCGCTTTCACACGGGCGACGATTTCGGCCACCGACGTGGCATCTGAAAGCTGCACGCCATACAGCTCCGCGACCCCTCCGTCCGCGATGTGCGCGTGCGTATCGATGAGTCCCGGCGTTGCGGTATTGCCGTGGAGATCGATAATGCGAGTCGTAGGCGAAGCCAGCTTCATGACTTCGGCATCGCTTCCGACGGCGATGATCGCACCACTGCGGATCGCAATCGCCTGCGCAACCGTGTCCTTCGCGTCCACGGTCAGGACACGGCCGTGGGCCAGGATCAAGTCAGCGCTCTGTGCTGCGGGGGCAGGCGCGAACAGCACACAGGTGACACAGATTCGCAGGAACAATTCTCACATTGTACGGTACTACCCAGCCTGGAAATTGTGGAAGGGTGCCGCACGCGGTTCCGCCTGAATTTGGACTTCACCCAGAACGCCCAGGCGTTTCCGCCGGCACATGATAGAGTTGTCCAAATGAAGACGCGCATCCTCCTTTTTGCCCTAATCCTCACTCTCGGCGCACAAGCCCAGACGGCCAATTCCAAACAGGCGGAAGTCGATCGCATCTTCGCCGCCTTCAACACCCACACGCCCGGCTGCGCTGTGGGCCTCGCCGACCACGGAACCGTCGCGTTGAGGGCCGGCTATGGCATGGCAGATCTCGAACGCGCCGTTCCGGTCACTCCCGACACGGTATTCGAAAGCGGCTCTGTCGCCAAGCAGTTCACCGCGATGGCGCTACTACTGCTCGCACAGCAGGGCAAAATCTCGCTCGACGATCCAATGCGCAAATATCTGCCGGAACTGGCCGATTACGGTGCGCCGCTGACCATTCGCCACGTCATCTCGCACCTCAGCGGGCTTCGTGAATGGCGCCTGGTCGCGTCTTTTGCCGGCACTCCCGAAGGCACCTATGTCCTCGACAACCAGGACCTGCTGCGCATGGCCGCCAAGCAGCGTGCGCTGAACTTCGATCCTGGAACGGTGTGGAGCTACACGAATACGGGCTTCAATATCGCGACAATTCTCGTCGAACGCGCCCTCGGCAACGGCAAGACGTTTCAGCAATTCACACGCGAAGAGATTTTTGAACCGCTCAACATGACGCACACCCAATGGCGCGACAATTTTCGCACCGTGGTGCCGGGCCGGGCGCTGGCATACCGTCCCATCTCCGGAGGCTGGCTGCAGGATACGCCGGTGGAAAACATCATCGGCGCCGGCGGCATGTTGAGCACCGTCGGCGACTGGCTTTTGTGGAACGAGAATTTCGCGCACGCCAAGGTCGGCGGCCCCGAAGTCGTGAAACTGCAGCAGACGCCGGCTGTGCTGAGCAATGGCAAAACCATCAGCTATGCGGCCGGTCTAACAGTCGGGACTTTTGACGGCTTCCGTGAGGTGTCGCACGGCGGCTCGACGGGCGGCTATCGGACCTGGCTGGCGCGCTATCCAGACAAGGGTGTATCCGTGGCCGTAATGTGCAACTCTGCCCAGGCGAATCCCACCCAACTCGGTCGTGAAACTGCTCGCCTGTGGACGGGCGGTGTTCCCGCGCCGAAGCCGGCGCCCTTCGCGGTGGACGCGGCGGAGTTGGAAAAGCTCACAGGGATGTATCGCAAGCTGCACGACAGCACCGTCACCGAACTGCGTGTCGCCGACGGTAAACTGATGTTCAATCGCCAGCCATTGGTACCCGTCGGACGTAATGAGTTCTCGGCCGGAGAAAACAGGTTTCTCTTCGAAGGTGCGCGTTTCAGCGAAGTGACCCCGAACGGCAATATCGATTACGAACGCGCTGAGCCGGTACATCCGTCGGCCTCGGAGCTCGCTTCGTTCTCCGGAAACTACGAAAGCCGTGAGACAGGAAGCACGCTGATGGTAGCCGTGAAGGGCGATGGATTGACGCTCGCGGTTGGGTCGGACAAACCGATCCACTTGCGCCCGACATTCCGCGATGCCTTCATGACCGAAAGCGGAGGCGGCGCCACGTCGATCGTCTTTCATCGCGACTCGGCAGGCAAGATCACTGGCTTGAGCGCCGGTGACGACCGTGCCTGGGATCTGCGCTTCAGCCGGGTCTCGGCAACGAATGCCCGCTGAGGAAAAATGAGATCACCACACTTTCTTGTCCCGGCCCTATTTACTGCGACTGCGATGGGGCAGTTCATACCCGGCAAGCCGGTCACGATTCATCCCGCGGAATTGAGCAAAGCCGTGACGGGCGGTTCCATCAAAGGGCCGGGCACGGGTTTAGGGACAACACCTCCCGCCGTGGTTCCAACACGCAACCGCCCGGCCCGCCCGGGTGGTCCTCCTCCTCCGCCAGCCCCACCGCCCGCTCCGGACATCAGTGCCGCCGGCGCCGCTGTTGAGCAGAAGGAGCAGGGCAAGCGTCCGGCAATCCCGCCGCTGTTCAGCTTCGATGGGCTCGGTGAGGGCTTCAAGGGTGGTCACGCCGGCATCGACATCAGCCTCGCCGTCGGCCCTGACCATGTCTTCGAAATCCTCAACGGCAACCTGGCGGTCTTCTCGAAAAAGGGCGAACTGCTCTACGGCCCCGTACCCAACAACACCCTTTTCGCGGGCTTCGGCGTCCGCTGCAACGCCACGAATAACGCCGACACTGTAGTTCGCTACGATCAGCTCGCAGACCGGTGGCTCGTAGTGCTGCCGGTCTTTCAGCGCCCCCCCGACAACCCTCAGGGCCCCTACGCAATGTGCTACGCCGTGAGCGCAACGTCCGACCCGCTGGGCCCTTATTATCGTTACGAGTTCCAACGCCCGCTGTTTCCCGACTATCCTCGCCCAGCGGTCTGGCCTGATGGTTACTACAACCCGACCAGCACCAGCGACGACCCGATTCCCGGCGTGGTCACACAAAAGCACGAATGCATTGCCGACCGCGGCAAGATGCTCCAGGGCCTGCCCGCCACGGAGCAGTGCGTCGTCATTGACGGCGCCGTCTTCATGTTGAACTCGGATGTGGACGGTAAACGACCGCCGCCCGCCGGAGCGCCCAACGTCATGATGTCCACGGGAGGTGCGCAGCTCCTCAAAGTCTTCGAGGACGACGGCATCTACTTCTACAAAGTACACGTCGATTGGAATGATCCGTCGAAAACTACCGTCTCGTTGCCGCAGAAGATCGGCGTGGCGCCGTATCACTACCTCTGCAACGGCCAATTGAGTAGCTGTGTATCGCAGCCGGGCACTGACCGCCGCCTCGATTCGCAAGGCGACAAGCTGATCCAGCGGCTGGTGTATCGCAATTTCGGCCATTACGAGTCCATCCTGGCTGAGCACTCCGTCGCGACGTCGGCTCACGGCGGCGGCGTTCGCTGGTACGAGTTTCGGCTCGATAAGAAACGCGATCCGAAGTTGTATCAGCAAGGCACGTATGCACCCGGCGGATTCTATCGTTGGCTCGGAAGCATGGCCATGGACCACAAAGGCGATATCGGCATCGGGTATTCCTTCGGCGGCGATCCCAACTTTGCAGGCCAGCGTTTCGCCGCGCGCATGGCGAAAGATCCGAAGGGCGAGCTCAGCTTCCACGAATCGGTCCTGGTTGACGGACAAGCCTCACAAACGGCCAGCCTGCGCTGGGAGGACTACACCAACATTACCGTCGATCCCGCCGACGACTGCACGTTTTGGTTTGTCGGGAATTACCTGAAGAACGGCGCAACTTCGTCCATCACCCGAATTGGTTCGTTCAAAGTGCCGGGGTGCAAGTGACCACTACCGAAGCCGGCCGTTTTTCGTCTTCATTAGCTTTTCGATGTCATCCATCTCGATAGGCACAGACGACGAAAGGTTCTCGTAGCCGGTTTCAGTGATCAGAATTACGTCTTCGAGTCTCAGGCCTAGGTGGTCTTCCTCGATGCGCATCTGTGGCTCAATCGTGAACACCTCACCCGGTTCGAGCGTCGGACCGGGGAAGCGAACGTCGTGCACCTCCATTCCGATCGTATGGCCCAGGCTGGTGGCGCGGCTGTTGCGATAACCTTCGACGAATTTCACAGCGGCGGCTTTGATCTTCGGGTCCGTGAATGAATACGACGCCATGACCGTGTCCATTTTCGGTACAGCATCTTTCATGATGTCCCGCGCGCTGGCATGGAAGCGGATCGAGGTCATCAATGCCCGATACAGCCGCAGATAAATCCCGTAATATTCGCGCTGGCGCGGTGTGAAGCGGCCATCGGCGGGAAATGCCCGTGTCACATCGGACGTGTAGTACTTATAGTCCGGGGCGTAGTCGAATTGGACGAGGTCGCCCTTTTCAATCCGCGCGGTGTCCTTGTGGTAGTGCGTGTAATAGGTGTTCTGGCCTGTGGCGATGAGTGCAAAATACGCCGGTCCGTACGCGCCGTTCTTTTTGAACACGTACTCCGCATCGGCCTGCAACTCGTACTCATACATTCCCGGTTTGCAATCGCGCATGGCATCCATGATGCCGTCGCCGGCGATCCGCGTCGCTTCCCGGATGATGCTGATCTCGCGGGCATCCTTGATGGCGCGAAGCTCGTCGAGAATGGGGTCCAGGTCGCTGATCTGCGAATTCGGCGCGGCTTCCTTGAGGTGAGAAATGAACGCCTCTACGCGTGACGGGCGGCCGTCCCACGGGTCATTCTTTGTTGCGCGTGCCAGGGCAATGGTATCGGTTGAAGAAGCGCTGCCCAAAACCTCGGGCCGGAATGTCGTGTAAATCGGGCGGTGATCGGCGGCGATCTGTTTTAGAACGTCGGCGAACTGTGCCCGCGGCACAACCGACTCGATGCCGGTGGATTTGGCCGCGTCATCGCCGGGAGTAAGCCCCGGGCCGAACATTGATTTCGCGCGACGTTCGATGTACGGATTCAGGAACAGAGTCGAGGTGCGGCTTTTGCCGTCGATCACGAGGATCGCGCGCGGCTCCACGACGCCCGAGACGTAGAAGAACTGGTTGCTCTGGCGCAGCGGTTGCTCGCCCGGACGCTCGGTTGTGCCCTGGAGAATTGCGACACCGCCGGCGAGCTTGTCCATCACCCGGGCACGCCGGGCGGCGTATTCCTCGGGCGGGAAAATGTCGGTGAATACGGGCTGAGCGGCGCAGGAAACCGCGAAAACGACGAGGGGAATCAGTTCACGTACAGTAGCGAAAATCAATCTCAAGTATATTCATTAAAGCGCCGGGTTTTGGATTGTGTGGAAGAGTGAAGCAGACGGTTCCGCCTGCCTTTGGACCTAGCCACTGAATGCGCGGGCGAAACCAAACCGTCTGCAGGCCTGACCTACATCTCCCGCCGATTTTCCAGCGACTTGCTCATCGTCACCTCATCGGCGAACTCCAGATCGCTCCCCACAGGAATCCCCATCGCAATCCGCGTAACCTTTAGTCCCAAAGGCTTGAGCAGCCGCGACAGGTACACCGCCGTGGCCTCGCCCTCGATTGTCGGATTTGTCGCCAGAATGATCTCGTTCATTTCGCTCGACTGAATTCGCTCCAGCAGGCTCTTGATGCGAAGCTGTTCCGGCCCGATTCCCCGCAGCGGTGAAATCGAGCCGTGCAGTACGTGGTAAACGCCCTCGAACTGTCGCGTCGTCTCAATCGGCACGATGTTGTGCGGCTCCTCGATGACGCAGATGACGCTGTGATCGCGATGTGGATCGCGGCAGAAGCTGCACGGGCCGCCGTCGCTGATGTTGTTACAGATCGGACAAACATCCAGCTTATCCTTAACGTCGATCACGGCTTGGGACAGCCGCTCGGCGTCCTCACGCGGCATGCGTAGGATGAAAAACGCGATGCGTTGTGCGGATTTCTGCCCAATCCCGGGCAGCCGTTTGAACTCCTGAATGAGTCGCGCGAGCGGCTCGGCGAAATCGGGCATGCTCTAGAAAAGCCCCGGCGGCAGACCTAGACCGCCCAGCATGCCCCCCATCTTCTCCTGAATCGAGTCGTCCACCTTCTTCGACGCTTCGTTGAATGCCGCCATCATCATGTCCTGCAGCATCTCGACATCACCCGCAACCTCCGGATCGATCTTTACGCTGGTAACGGTCTTCTTGCCGTCCATGCCAATAGTCACCATGCCGCCGCCGGACGTCGCCTCGACGCGGATGAGCGCGATCTCTTCCTGCATCTTGCGCTGCATTTGTTCGGCCTGCTTCATCATGGCCTGCATGTTTCCTGGTAGTTTCATACCTTTTCTGGTTATCCTCGGTTGCTCACTATTCTTTCAGATTGCGGACGGTCCGTACATGCGCGTCTGGAAACATCTCCTGGAATCGCTTAACGTCGGGATGCGACAACGCCCGCTCCGTGACTTCATCCTCGGTCGCCTTCCGCGCCTTGGGGGCCGAGCTGACCTCCGGCTGCCCAACCGTCACTCCGATTTTCATCGGCCGGCCGGCCACTTTCTGGACAGCCTTCTGCAACTCCCGTTCATCCATGCTGAGCTGCCACTCGGGCGTCGTGACGAACTGCAACTCCGTGCCTTTGTCGATGACCTGCGAGTGTTCCAGGGCATCTGCGGTGAACTGCATGCCAAGCTCGACCAGCGCTTGATATAAGCGATCCTTCCAGTCGCCGCTTGACGGCTCCGGCGCGGGAGGCGGTGGCGGTGTGGGCGATGGAGGCGCCGGCTTCGGGCTCGGCGCGGAAGTGGCCCGGGTAGGAGCCGGCAGCGTGGCAACGGCCGGCTTTACTGTTTTTACCGGTTCCGCCGTCATCGGACGTCCGCTTTTCATTTGGGCCAGAGCATCCTCAATCGTGATGAGCCTGCCCGCATGCACCAGCTTCAAAAGCCCGATCTCCACATGCAGCCGCGGTTGCAGCGAAAACTGCAGATCCTTGAACAGCTCTAGCGTGAGCTGCAGATATCGCGTCAGGTCTTCTTCGGAAAACGATGCCGCGGCCTGCGCGAGCTTCTCCTGTTCGGCGGGCGTGGCCGCGATCAGACGCGTATTCGCCCCCACGAGCTTGGCCACCAGCAGATTGCGGAAATATCGCGACAACTCACGGCAGAAATGCTGCAGGTTGCGCCCGTTGCGCTCCAACTCCATAACGACCTCGAGCATGCGCCGCGAATCCTGCGCCAGCAGGGCAGCAGTCACCTCACCCAGCGAGTCGAGCGAGAACATCCCGAGCAGCGCCCGAACCTCAGACGCGTTGAGTGTCGTGCCGCAGCATGCAATCGCCTGGTCGAGCGCCGACAACGAGTCGCGTACGCTGCCCTCGCCCGCCTGCGCCAGCGCCGAAAGGGTCTCCACGTCCGCCTGAATGCCCTCCTGCGCGCAGATCCACTCCATGCGGCCGACCAGTTCCGAAAAGTCGACGGACCGAAAGCTGAACTGCTGGCAGCGCGATGCAATAGTCGTCGGAATTTTGTGCGCTTCGGTGGTACACAGGACGAAAACAGCCCATTCCGGCGGCTCTTCCAGGGTCTTCAAAAGGGCGTTGAAGGCCTCATTCGTAATCTGGTGCGCTTCGTCAATGATGAAAACCTTGTAGCGATCGCGGGCCGGGCGATAGCGCACGTTCTCCCGCAGCTCGCGCATCTCGTTAATGCCGCGATTCGACGCCGCGTCAATTTCGATGACGTCGACAGACCCTCCCGAGGCGATCTCGGTGCAACTGGAACACACACCGCAAGGCTTGGGAGTCGGGCCCTCGACGCAATTCAAACATCGGGCCAGAATCCGGGCGACGGTGGTCTTGCCCGTCCCGCGCTGACCCGCAAATATGTAGCCGTGCGCGATGCGCCGCTGCGAAATGGCGTTCTCGATGGTGGTGCGGACGTGTTCCTGCCCCAGCAGCTCCGCAAACGATTGTGGCCGGTACTTTCGGGCGATGACCTGGTACATGGAGAGAAAATGCGGCGATGTCTAAGCCAGACCCCGGGTGATCCGCGGCACACAAGCTAAACCGCTACCGTTGCTTCCTTCCGGACCTGGCGGGGTTTACGACCGCCCATTGCACGGAGCCCGAAGCCTGGCAAGTTTTATTCTAGCCGGGTTTCGCGTTCAGCGTTCGAAATCGTAATAGAAGAGGTCGGCGTCCGGCTTGCTTCTGCCGTAGGAGTCGCCACGTAAACCGGGGATTCGTAACCAGATACAAGTCGCCAAAGCTCTCAAACTTGCGGCACATGGGGACGATATGGCCACCGCGTAAAGTCGAAAAACGGCAGCCGCCAGTCCGGCCATGCGCCTTCATCAGTCAAGACAAGCGCGGCGCCGCTAGTATTGACCTATTCCAGCGCGAACGCGACCACCGCATCCCCCATTTTGCTGCCCATCTTACCGTGCCCTCCGGCACAGATGACGATGTACTGCTTGCCCTTCCAAACGTATGTCATCGGTGTCGACTGGGCGCTCGCGGGAAGCTCAACGGTCCACAGCTCCTTGCCAGTGTCACTGTCAAAGGCGCGCAGGTGCGGGTCGACCGCGGCTGCGGCGAAAATCAGTCCACCCGCTGTCGCCATCGGTCCTCCGAGGTTGAGCGAGCCCTTTGGCCAACCCTCGCCCTGAATGCCCAGCGCCGACTCCCACCGCAATTTGCCGCTATTCAGATCGAAGGCCACTACCGCTCCCCAGGGTGGGCGATTGCAAGGCTGCCCGTTCGGAGCCACCAGCCAATCCCGATGCATTCCGTATGGCGTGCCGCGCTGCAAAGCGAACTCACCACCCCAAGGCATTTCCGTTTCCTTGCGCCTGGCAATTGCGTTGATCAAATCCTCGCGCGGAATCAGCTTCATCACGGCCGCAACGCGGTTCGTATTCGCAATCAGGACGTTGCGCACCGGGTCCCACGCGGCGCTTCCCCAATTCACGCCGCCGACGTTACCAGGGAACGAGATCGTGCCGCGCTCGGTGGGAGGCGTGAAGAGGCCGTCGTTCCGCAGTGAAGCGATTTTCTCACGGCACCAGGCGCGAGCTTCGGGAGTGGCGCCCCACGCCTCGTCTGCCGTCAGCCGCTGAGGAACCATCGGGCTCCACGAGGGAAACGGTTGGCTCACTGCCGCGTCTTCGCCGCGAACGTCGCTTTTCGGCACCGCCCGCTCCTCGACCGTGTGAAGCGGCTTACCAGTCAAACGATCCAGCACGAACACATGCCCGATCTTCGTCGTCACCGCGACAGCCGGCTTGCCCTGATACTCAACCAAAGTAGGCTGCGACGGCACATCGTAATCCCAAAGATCGTGATGCACCACCTGGAATCCCCACACGAAAGCGCCCGTCGAAGCCTTCAACGCCACCACCGAATTGGCCCACTTGTCATCGCCCGGGCGAGCGCCGCCGTAGTAATCCGGGCTGGCACTGCCGGTTGGAACGAAAACCAGGTCGCGCGCCGGATCCGCCGCGAAGGTCGACCAGGCATTCGCCGCGCCGGTGCGTACCTGCTGCTTTTCAGCCCACGGAATCGGGTCCCAGGTCCACTGCAGTGCGCCCGTGCGCGCATCATAAGCGCGAACCACACCGCGTGGCATGTCGACCGCGCCGTTGTCGCCGATCGACGAGCCCGTAATCAACATATGGCCGACAATCGTCGGCGCCGACGTCACCTGGTAATCGCCGCGAAACTCCGGCCCATAACCGACCCCGCGCGTCAGGTCCACGGTTCCGCCATCGCCGAAATCGGCACACGGTTTGCCGGTCTTCGAATCGAGCGCAATCAGCCGCGCGTCGATTGTCCCTTCGTAAATCCGAACCTTGCACGTCGCGCCGGAGGGTGCTTCGAAATCGATCCACGACGCCACCCCTCGCGATGTCACCTCGGAGTACCCGCGCGAGCGGTCCACCTTGGGATCGTATTTCCAGCGCTCCACCCCGGTCTCAGGGTCGAGAGCGATTACCTGGTTGAACGGCGTGGTCAGGTACAGTGAGCCGTCCGCCAGAATCGGCGTCGATTCAAACGCAGCCTTCTCGTTGAGTTTGCTTTCCGGCGAGAGGGCTCCGGTGTGGTGGGTCCAGGCAGGCTTCAGCGACGTGACATTCTCCCGCGTCACCTGTTTCAGTTCCGAATAGCGCGTGCCCGCTGCATCGCCTCCATAAGCGGTCCATCCCGAATCGGCGGCTAACGCTGCCGGCGCGATCAACACGAGCGCAAGTGTTATACGCATACCGGTATTGTGGCTCGCCGCCCGCCGCTTTTTCACCACCCCTGGGACGAACCTCCGGAATCGCGGGACGCTTGGATACACTGAACACTACATGCCCGATAATTCCATCGGCCCGTACCAGATTCTCGGGCAACTCGGTGCGGGGGGGATGGGCGAAGTTTACAAAGCCCTCGACCCGCGCGTCGGCCGTCAGGTCGCGCTCAAGCTCCTCCCCGAATCGCTGGCTCAAGACGCCGGACGTCGCCGGCGCTTCGAACAGGAAGCCCGACTGGCCGCGTCGTTGAATCACCCCAACATCATGGCGATCTACGATGTCGGCCTCGACCACCACCCGCCGTACATCGTCTGCGAACTGGTCCCCGGTGAGTCGTTGCGTGGCTTGATCGCAAAAGGTCCCGTTTCGTCGCGGAAATGCGTCGAAATTGCCGCGCAGATCGCCTCCGGATTGGCCGCTGCGCACACCGCAGGCATCGTGCACCGCGACCTTAAACCCGACAACGTCATGATCACGCCCGATGGCGTGGCGAAGATCCTCGACTTCGGCGTCGCGCGCGTGCAGACCCAGGCTCCGATCGGCGACGCCACCCAGACTGCCGGGCAGACGAGCGCCGGAGCAGTCATCGGAACGGCCAGCTACATGAGCCCCGAGCAGGCTCGCGCTGAAGAAGTCGACCATCGCTCCGACCAGTTCAGTCTCGGCCTCGTAATCTACGAAATGCTCGCCGGCAAGCAGGCCTTCGAGCGGCCCAGCGCAGTGCAAACGATGTCGGCAATCGTCGAAGCGGATCCGCCGCCGGTCGAGCGCCCCGTTCCCGCCCAACTGCGTTGGATCCTCGACCGCTGCCTCGCCAAGGACCGCGAAGGCCGCTACGAGTCGAGCCGCGACCTGGCGCGTGAACTGGCCCAGCTCCGCGATCATTTCGGCGAACTCACGGCCACCGGCACGAGCGAGCAAAGGCCAGTCGCTTCACGCCGGCGAACGTTCCGGGCCGCCATACCGGCCGTCTGCGTTCTTGCTGGCGCGCTCATCGCCTGGTGCGCAGCCGCCCTGCTGCGCTCCTCGCGAGCTGTCGATATCTCACGTTACCGGCTGTCGCCTTTCGCCACCGGGCTCGCAAGACAGACGTTCCCTGCCTGGTCGCCAGACGGCAAGAGCATCGCTTTCCTGGGTACCGATGACGACAGGACCTGGCGCTTGTACGTCCAGCCGCTCAACGCCGCCACGGCCGTCCAGGTGACCGGATCAGACGTCGGTGTGAACACAGGTGCGCCGCCATTCTGGAGCCCTGATTCGCAATCGATATATTTCCGCTGCTACTTCGAGACGCAGGGCGCTGTTCTTTGCCGTGTCCCCGCAGGCGGCGGGTCGAGTATCAAGGTTCAGACCGATGTGCAATCCGGGACGATTTCTCCTGACGGCAAGACTCTGGTGACATGGGAAGCGCGAGCCCAAAAAAACGGGCTGGCGCTGTGGATTGCGAGTCCCCCCGAGGCACCGCGCCGCAAGTACGAGCAACTGCAACTGAAAGCCACGCAGTGGTACAACAACCCCGCCGTGTTGTTCGCTCCGGACGGCAAACAAATCCTGCTGTCCATCGCTCTGGGGAACGAAGGCGAGACATCGTGGCTTTTACCGTGGCCACCGGGACAGCCTCGCCCTATGTTTCGTCGTAAGACGGACTTCTCCTCGACTCCCCAACCCAGTTGGTTGCCGGACTCCCGTTACCTCCTGTTCTCCGATTCTCCCGCGGCCACGCATTCGCAGTTGTTCATGGCCGACACAAAGACTGGAGACTACTGGGCGGTTCTCACGGAGGACCGGTCTGCACTCACCCCCTCCGTGTCGCCAGATGGCGAGCGCGCGGCCTATTCATCGAACCTGTCCCACTCGGATGTGATCGCAGTGCCGCTTGGCGACGGGCCGATCCGTACCTTGCTTGGCAGTTCTCGAAGCGAGGAAAAGGTGGACGCTTCGCGTGTGTCGCAGATGCTGGTTTACATCACCAATCGCCGGGGAGTCGACGAGGTCTGGCTCAAGAGCTTGATTGAAGGCTGGGAGCGGCCTCTACTTACCCCGAACGATGTTCCCGTGGATGGCGAATCTGCGCAGGGACTGTTGAGTCCCGTATTTTCGCCGGATGGGCGGCGGGTAGCCGTTTGCGTGAAGGGCCGTTCCGGCATTCATTTGTACACGGTATTCACCTCGGGAGGAACGCCGGTGCGGGCTACTTCGTCGAGTGACACGATCGAGCTGTCGCCGACCTGGTCCCCGGATGGAAACTGGCTCGCATATTCGGCGGTGGAACACTCCAAGCCCGGGCTCCTCAAAGTACGGCCAGGAAGTGGTGAGCCACCGGTGACCGTGGCGGAGGGGCTATACGGATGGGCCGCTCCCGTTTGGTCTCCAACGGGCGAATGGATTGCTGACCACGACCTTAGCGGGCACCTGCAGATCGTCACCCCCGACGGTAAGACTACTCGTCAATTGCCCGGCGACGACGGCCCCACTGCATGGGCTCGCGACGGCAAGACACTCTATCAGGTGCGGCTCGACAAACCAGCCCTGGTCGCGATTGATGTGGCTACCGGCAAGACCCGCGAAATGCGTGATCTCGCGGGACTGGCGCCCTATTCCAACGGCAACCCGGGCTTGAGCGCCGCTGTGACGTCCGACGCCAAAGACATCGTGTACACCGTGAATCGTCCCCGCCAGGAAATCTGGATTCTCGACGGCCTGCAAAAGCCGCAGCCCTGGTACAAGCGTCTGCTGGGGCGATAGAATTGAGTTTTATAAAGAAAGGTTGTCGTGATGGCCATTTCCATATCTGATCGCCGTGATTTCTTAAGAGGCGCCGCCGCCGTGACGGCTCTCTCCTATTCGCGTGTGCTGGGGGCCAATGACCGCGTACAACTCGGCGTGATCGGCGCTGGCGAGCGCGGCCGTTGGGACATGTCCCGGTTCCAAAAGGACCCCAAAGTGGATGTGGTTGCCCTCTGCGACATCTACGCTCAGCAGATTGACAAAGCTCTGCAGACCGCGCCTCATGCCGCCACCTTCACGGATCATCGCAAGCTGCTTGAGCGTAAAGATATCGACGTGGTGCTGATCGCGACGCCCGATCACTGGCACGCCGCAACAGCCATTGATGCGCTGAACGCTGGAAAAGACGTCTACGTCGAGAAACCCCTCACGCTGACGCCCGCCGAAGGCCCCAGGATTGTGAAGGCCGCGCGCGTGAACGAGCGAATTTGCCAGGTGGGCATGCAGCAGCGCTCGGGCAAACACTATCTCGAAGCCAAGCGCGAATACTTCGACACCAACAAGCTCGGTAAGATCACACTGGCGCGCACCTGGTGGCACGGCAACGGATACCATTTGCGGAAGGCGCCCGACTATCTGCAGCAGAAGCCTTCGAATCTCGATTGGGCGCGCTATCTCGGTCCTCTGAAGTGGCGCGACTGGGATCCGCAGCAGTACTGGAATTGGCGCGCTTACCTCGATTTCGGCGGCGGACAGGTCACCGACCTGTTCACACATTGGATCGATGTGGTCCACATGTTCACCGGTCAGGAGATTCCCAAGACTGCCGTGGCTGCGGGCGGGATTTACTTTGCGAAGGATGGCCGGACCGCGCCGGATACGATTAACGTGGCGCTCGAGTACCCGGCTGAGTTCACTGCCACGTTCGAAGCGACGTTAGCTCCAGGCATCGGTGGCGCGGCGGTGGAAATGTGCGGGACCGAAGGTCGCCTGTACATTGATCGCAGCCGGTACGTCTTCACGCCCCCGGGCAAGAACGCGCAGCCGGTAACCGTGCAAGCGTCCAGCGACCTCGATTACGATCACGTCAGCAATTTCCTGGAGTGCGTCCGCACCCGCAAGCTGCCGAGCGGCGATGTGTTGATCGGCCATCGCTCAGCGCAGGCATCGCACCTCGGCAACATCTCCTACGTCGAAAAGCGCCGCATCGATTTCGACCCGGTCCGCGAAGAAATTCTTCCGTTCTAGTAACGCAGCCTTGAGGCCAATGCCGCTCAGTGTTGGGTGAGCCTGTGATGCAGGTTATCAACCCGCCACGCCCGTGGCTGAAGTCGGGCAGGCTGAATGCCGCCCCACGTTGGCTCGCTAGGGTGTCGCGGGCGCTTTCGCCTGCGCATGCGGGCTGCTAAGGCCGCCGCGAGCCGGCGGCGCCAATCTCAGCAAGCACAAACGCCTCGAAATCGGCGTCCTCCGCCACCCGCTCGCTCAACGCCGTCCCGATACCATGTCCCGCGATGCTTGTAGTTCTCAACAAAACAGGCAGCTTGGTCCCGGTAGCCTGAAGCCGGGCCGTCATCTTGCGAGAATTCGCCGGATCCACCCGCGGGTCGTTGTCTCCAGTCATGAACAAAACTGCCGGATACTCCGTCCCATTCACCACGTGATGATAAGGCGAGTACGCATACAATGCGCGAAACTCATCCGCCTCCTTAACAGTCCCGAACTCTGTCACATTGAACGCCCCATTCGGTGACAGTTCCACGCGCAGCATGTCATAGATCCCAACGTGTGACACGACGGCATGAAACAAATCCGGATGCTGCGTGAGTTCCGCGCCCATGAGCAGCCCGCCGTTGCTCCCGCCCTCAATCGCGAGCTTTGATGGATTCGTGTAGTGGTTGTCGATCAGCCAGTGAGCCGCCGCGGCGAAATCGTCAAAAACATTCTGTTTCCGCGTGAGCATGCCCGCTTGATGCCAAGCCTCGCCATATTCTCCACCGCCACGCAGATTCGCGATCACATACACCACGCCGCGGTCGAGCAGCGGCCGCAAGCGCACCGAGTAAAACGGTGTCAGGCTGATGTTGTATCCGCCGTATCCATACAGCACCACGGGATTCGATCCATCGAGCTTCGTGCCCTTACGACGAATGATGTTCAACGGAACCCGCGTTCCATCTTTTGAAGTAGCGAACTCCCGCACCACCTCCGTGTCGCTGTAATTCGCCGGCGCGGCTTCCCGCAGCGCGGTCGGCGCACTCTTCTTCGATACCGGGTTATAGCGATACCAGGCCGGCCGCTCGAGATAAGTCTCGCTCGCGAACAACAGATCGTCTCCCGTAGTGCGAAGCGCCTCCGCAACCGATGCGATCGGTTTCAACGGGACCTGCGTCTGTTCCGTCCCCTTGATATCGAACACACGAATCTGCATCGGCCCGCCCGCCTCATCCACGACGTATAAGAAATGAGGAGTCGGCACTAACGTCTGTATAGCGAACTTGCCCTCCGGTATGACGGTCTTAGCGTTCGCGATCTGCGGTTGTGTAACCGGCACGCGAAGCACTTTGCCCATAGGGGCATTCAGGTGCGACAGCACGTAGAGATTGCCATCCGGCCCGAAATCGGCTTCCGGAATCTCGTCGGCGAGCCGTGTGATCTGCGTCCACTCTCCGGAAGGCCCCAGCAGATAGTGCGCGTACTCGCCGCCATCGCCATTCGCCATACGGGCCAACACGTACTTGCCGTCTTCAGACGTATTGAGCGTGATCTCGGCGATCCTCGGAAACTCCTTCCCCAGAGCGTACCTGTCCTGACTCTCCGCAGAACCGAGTTTGTGGAAATAAACCTGTTGATAAAAATCCATGTCGGCCGCCGCGCGCTCTCCGGTCCGCGGATACCGCGTGTAATACAAACCCGACCCGTCGGCATTCCAGGCCGCGCTGCCGCCAGCGGTTCCGTTATTGACGTGCGGAATGGCGGCTTCCATCTCGCGCCCGGTAGCGACATCGAAAAAATGCAGATCACCGCTCTCGCTCCCGCCCTTCGACAACGACACGGCAACACGTTTCCCGTCGAGGGATGGCACGTAGAAATCGATCTCCGTACCGCCCTTCGCGTCGATCTTATTCGGGTCTACGATCACCCGCTCCGACGCCGGATCATCGGCGGATTTCAAAGTCACCAGCATGGGCTGTTCCGCCGGCGGCTGGGTCTTCAGCGCGAAGAGGATGCCGCGACGATAGACGAGCGAGGAATACGAAGGCGAGGGATGGCTGTTGAGTTCCTTGAGCTGCTCAAAAATCGCTGCCCGCATCGGCAAAGCATCCAGGAATTTGCGGGCGTATGCGTTTTCAGAGTTGCTCCAGTCCTTCACCGCAGGATCGGCGTAGTTTTCGAGCCAGCGGTAATCGTCCACTACTTTGACGCCGTGATAGACATCCGTCACCGGCTTCTTCGGCGTAGCCGGAGGTTGCGCAAACGCGACAAAGGAACAGATACAAAGCAGGCTCAGGCGCATATTGAATATGTGATTGTCAGTGCGTCATCGCGTAGATGATGTAGTTGATGCCGTAGCGGTACGCGAGCGCCGTCATAGCTTCAGGATATTCCGGCGAATCGGCATACTCCCAGGCATCTCCAACGTCCGTGTTGAAGTTCACCGCCACAACCATCCGATTCCGATCGTCGGCAAGCGACCGCCACGCCGGCGATGTGCCGGGCGGCTGCTGAACCACAACGTTCCCGCCCGCTCCCATACGCAAATGACGTGTACCGGGAATGAACGTGAGGTCCTTCTCCCCGATGTTGTACAGAACATGCATCACCGAATCGCTCAAAGCGATCTCCGTGATGGGGTGATTCGGCAGCACGCGGTCCATCGTCTCACGGAAGATCTCCCACTGCTCGGGACCCCAGAAATCGTCGACCACCAGAAAGCCCCCACGCAGCAGATACTCACGCAAGCGCGCGATCTCGGCCTCGCTCAGTCCCCACCACCCCGTCTGCGTAGCGTAGATCCAGGGATAATCGAACAGCTTGTCATCCGTTAGCCGTAAGTGCCGCGGTTCGGCCGTATCAATACGCGTGAGCCGCTGGATGCCCAGCGAGAAATGATCGTCCGCATCGGGCCAATCCACCATCCACCAGCCTTCGCCGCGCCCGCCACGGGAAGCAAACCCCCAGCGGCGATGGAATTGGGGCAGATCGGTGTACTCAAGGCGGATGAAGTGAAACTCGCCGTTGGCTGGGAAGGTGGGTCTCACGTCGTCGCGCTCGAAACGTACCCTTTGCGCCCATGCCGCTACCGCCACCAAAACCACCGCCGCGGCAATCGGCACCAGGCGCATTGCGATTCCATCATTGTAGCCAAGGGCGCCGATGCACAATAACGTTATGCGCCTTTTCGTGATCTTCGCGGTTCTTAGCCTGGTTCACGCCCAGGAGGTGTCCCAGAGTGGACTCGAACTGAAAGCGGCGCGTCCGATGGTGAGCCAGCCCGAGCGCGCGCCCAAAGCCATGATCGCGAGCGCCAACGAGATCGCCTCGCAAGTGGGTCTTTCCATCCTGCGCAAGGGCGGAAATGCCGTCGATGCGGCCGTGGCTGTAGCGTTCGCGCTGGCAGTTGTCCATCCGGAAGCGGGAAATATCGGCGGCGGCGGATACATGTTGATCCGGATGGCCGACGGTACCGTGCGCGCGATTGACTACAAGGAGACCGCACCGGCTTTGGCGCATCCCGGCATGTTCACTGCCCGCCTCGATTCCACCGTCGGCTATAAGGCCTCGGCTGTGCCCGGCACCGTCGCGGGTATGGGACTCGCGCACGCACGCTTTGGGCACTTGCCCTGGAAGGTGGTGCTCGAACCAGCGCGCCGTCTCGCCAAGAATGGCTTTCCCGCTTCCCAACGAATGGAATTGGTCCTGGCGTTGCAGGCGCCGGTGATGAAGGCTTTCCCGGATAGCGCCAAAGTATTCCTGCATGGCTCGGATCGACCGCTGAAGCAGGGCGAGATCGTCCGGCAGCCGGACCTTGCCGCTACCATCGCGCGCATCCAGAAAAGCGGCTGGAAGGAGTTCTACGAGGGGCAGACCGCGCATCTCATCGATCGCGATATGGCGGCTCACGACGGGACCATTCGTTACGACGATTTGCGGGCGTACAAAGCTATCGAGCGCGATCCCGTGAAGGGAACGTTCCGAGGAAATCAGATCCTGTCGATGCCTCCATCCTCCAGTGGCGGGACGACATTGATTGAAATGCTGAACATCTTCGAGACCTTTCCTTCCGAACTGGCTCGCGAAGGCTCCGTCGAACAACGCCACCACATGATTGAGGCGATGCGCCGCGCCTATCGCGATCGGGCCGAGTATTCCGCCGATCCTGCGTTCTTTCCGGTGCCCGTCGATCTGCTTACCAACAACCAGCACGCGCAGGAGCTGGCCAGCACCATCGAGCCCAATCGGGCCACGCCATCTGCCAGGACGCGAGCCGATGATTCGGCCTACGAATCCGACGACACCACGCATTTCTCGATCATCGACGAGGCCGGAAATATCGTCAGCAATACATACACGCTGAACAGTTTCTATGGCTCGCAGGTCATGGCGCACGGTACCGGCGTGCTGCTGAACGACATTATGAGCGGCTTCAGCAATCAGGCAGGTAGCCGTAACGAGATCAAGCCCGGCAAGCGCCCCGTCTCCTCGATGACGCCGACGATCGTTCTTCATCCGGACGGCAGTCCCTGGTTTGCACTGGGATCTCCAGGCTCAGCGACCATTCCGAATACCGTGTTCCAGGTCATCGTGAACATCATCGATTCGAAGATGTCATTGCGGGACGCGGTCGAATATCCGAGAATTCATCACCAGTACCTGCCCGACCGCGTGGATGCCGAACCTGCCGCCCTGGTCTTTGACGTCGCGGAGAAACTCCATTCCTACGGCCACACCATCAATCCCAAACTGCGTTCACAGGGCGACGTGCACGCCATCATGGTCGAGGAGGGCAGCGGCTGGAGATTGGGCTGGTCGGACGGACGGCGCGGCGGCCGGGCAGTCGGATACTAACAGGGATCCCAAGGCAGGCGAAGCAAATCGCAGCAACTCAGCCCTGAAACAGGTGCCCGTCCGTGGTCTCCGGCTCGCCGACGGCAATGCAAGCGATTTCGTTCCACGGCACCACGCGCCGGTTCTTACCGGACTTGCCGGGATCCAGAACCAGGCCGTTCTCGCTGGCGTGGAACCGCATGCCATCCCGAAACCCGACGGTAATGGGCGCGACGGCATTCCTTACCCGTATGAGGACGCGCAACGCCCGACAACGGATACAAAACCCGCCCGAGTTATCCTCTTCTAACGGCGTCAGGTGTGCTAAGACTTCATCGCGGTTCACAATGTCCTCCCTCGCGCTGTTGGAAAGATCCATTCGGAGAGATTTCGTTTCACAAAAACGTTCGCTCCTTCCCACTCTCGAACACGACCGTGCCATAGACGGACAAAGTACCGCCGGCGAACCCGCAATCTGAAATCGTTTCCACGGCCACTAAGTTGCAACAGCCGCCGGAAATGAACATTCTTCGTCAGGATCTCGCCCACGCCTTCCGAGTGCTGGTCAAGAAACCTACCTTCAGCTTCATTGCAATCCTGACCCTTGCCATCGGCATTGGCGCGAACTCAACCATGTTCAGCCTCATTAACGGGGTGCTCCTGAAACCCCTTCCGTATCCCCACCCGGAACGCCTTGTGAACCTGTGGACCAGCTATCCGGCGTCTCACGACCAGCCGGATATCTTCTCGCCGCCCAATTATTTCGACGTGGCAGCGCGCACTCGCACTTTCGAGTCAGTAGGCGCTTACGATAACGTTGTTTTCACGCTTGCGAGCGACGGACCGCCCGAAAGCATCACCGGGCTTCTGATGTCTGCATCCATGACCCGTGTTTTGGGGATCAGACCGCAACTCGGGCGTTGGTTCACGAGCCAGGAAGACGATGGCAGTGTACCGGTGGTGGTGTTGAGCGACGCCCTGTGGCGCAATCGTTTCGGGGCCGATTCTCAAATCCTCGGCCGCACCCTGATGCTCAACGAGAAGGCCTACCAGGTAGTGGGCGTTCTCCCGCCCGACACAGGCTTTCCCGTCCTTTCCACAAGCCTGTACGCTCCGATCAGCTTTAGCCCCAGCCTGAGGACCAGTCGTGGCTCGGTCGAAATCAATGTCGCGGCACGGATGCGACCCGGTGTCGCACTTCCTACTGCCGTGGCTGAGCTGCGAACCATCGCGGCCGCCCTTGCACAGGCCTACCCGGCGGTCGACAGCGGAATTCATATGGGCGCTGTCCCGTTGCAGGAAAGCCTCGTCGGTAATGTGCGCGGGTTGCTGGTTGTTCTTTGGGCCGCCGTCGGCTTCATGCTCGCGGTGGCGTGTGCCAACGTCGCGAACCTGCTCCTTACACAGTCGATTGGGCGGCAGCGCGAATTCGCGGTGCGCCGATCCCTGGGAGCGAGCAACCGACGGCTCGTCCGCCAACTGCTCACCGAGAGTCTGCTATTGGCCCTGCTCGGAGGCGTCGCCGGCCTGGCAATTGCCGGCTGGGCGATGCCTCTGATCATGGCGCATCTGCCGAAAGGCTTCCCCCAGTTGCATCAGGTCCGGCTCGACCCGGCGGTCCTCCTGTTCACTTTGTTCATCTCGTTGCTCAACGGCCTGCTGTTCAGCCTGGCTCCGACCCTCGGTTCGGCACGGCGGAACCTGGCGGCTGCGCTGCGTGAGTCGGGCGGCCGAACGGGATCGAGCATCGTCCATCGCAGGCTGGGTCGCGCCCTGGTCGCCTGCGAAGTTGCCGTTGTGATGTTGCTGCTGATCGGCGCCGGGCTGGTGCTGCGAAGCCTGGCGAGACTGAGCGCCGTCGACCCTGGCTTTCGCGCGAATGGCCTCATCGTCTGGCAGCTTCCGTTACCGGCAACGCGTTATGGCGACGCATCCTCCCGGCGTGTTTTCTATCGCAACGTGGTCGATCAGGTGCGAAGTTTGCCGGGCGTAACTTCGGCGGCGTTCGTGAATCCACTGCCGTTCGGGCCGGTAGACATCACCCTGGACGGTGGCTTTCGCATCGCCGGTCGCCCCGATCCCGCGCCCGGCCAATTCCCGCAAGCGCTCTTTACTCGCGTGTCGCCGCGGTACTTTGCAACCATGCAGATTCCGCTCGAGCGCGGACGCGAATTCACCGACCAGGATTCGGAAACATCCGTGCCGGTCACAATCATCTCCGAAACCCTGGCGCGCAGCTATTTTCCGGGTCAGGATCCTGTGGGGCAGCACCTCATTCTCGGCCGGCAGAACCCCATACAACTCGAAATTGTCGGCGTTGTGGGCGACGTCAAGCACAATAACCTTCGCGCGGACATTCGCCCGGAATTATACATCCCGATTGTCCGCTTCACCTCGGGTTTCGCTGGGCTCGTTGTTCGCGGCCCCGGCCCCATAGGAAGCTTGCTGTCCGATGTGCAGCGTCGCGTGTGGACGGTGGAAAACGGCCTCGCGGCGAACTTGTGTGCGCCGGCTGAGAGCCTGCTTCATGCCTCGCTCGCCCCAGCCCGTATCGCCTCGGTATTGCTTTCGATCTTCGCAGCGACGACGCTCGCCCTGGGGCTGATTGGCATCTACGGCGTGTTCTCCTATGCTGTCAGCCAACGCACCCGTGAAATCGGGATTCGTATGTCGCTGGGAGCTGCGCCGGGCGACGTGCTTCGTATGGTGCTTGGTGAAGCCTTGGGGCTCGCCGTCGTCGGTATGGCGATCGGTGTTGCCGGCGCTGCATTGCTGTCGCGTTATATCGCAACCCTGCTGTTCGGCGTCGCACCAACTGACCTGGGGACGTACTTACTTGCCGCACTCGGCGTCATCACGGCGGCTTTGCTAGCCGCCTGCACTCCAACCCGCCGCGCCATGCGTATCGACCCGGCGTCCTGCTTGCGCTCGGAATAGCATCCGATCGTCAGGGGACCTGCTGCGGGCCAAGGTATTTACACAGCCTCTGATTCTTCGCATCCCGCGACGATTTAGAGGGCGATTTAGAGAATGTGGAAGGGTGGAGCAGGCTCAGCCTGCCTTTAGATTCGCAGGGAACGCATAGGCGAAAACGCCGGTCCCACCTTTTCCAAAATTCCGGTTCGGCATGTGCTAATCCCGAGGATATGCCTGAACAGGCATGCATTCCACAACCCGGCTGCGGGGCAAACGAAGCAGGAAGAGCAATTTCGCTGCAGTACAGCATCATTGGCGAAATGGATTGTGCAGGTTGGAATTGCCGCCCGCACGCTCCCAGTTCGAGTGCTCGATGGCACACATAATGCAGGGCGTTCCGCTGCCATGAGGCAAAGCAGCCCGGGCCTTCGCCCAGGAAGCGGCGAAGATTGCGTTCTGCAGACCCGCCAGGTAATCCCAAAGGCCTTCGGATCTGCAAAACGCGCCGGTGTTCTCGGATTGGCAAGCACGCCCGCAATCCACTTTCCATCCTGGTCATCGGAAGCGCGTAAAAGCTCAATCGCCTTCGTACGGCTGCGAGGTACTTCCTGTCCCAGCTCATACTGGATTCCCAGAGCGATCTGCGCGCGGTCGAAACCCTGGTTCGCGCTCTTGATATAAAGCTCGGTTGCCTTGTGCAAGTCCTGCGGCAGTCCGCCTTCGCCTTCCTCGTACATGCCGCCCAACGCGTACTGCGCAGCACGATGTCCCTGGGCTGCTGCGGCGCTAAACCAATACGCGGCGGCCCTATCGTTGGCCTTCACTCCGGAGCCGTCCTGAAAACGAATCCCCAGCGTCGCCTGGCAACGCCGGTCTCCCAGATTGCCGCATTGGAACAGCAGCGGCATCGCCGCCCGATACTGATCGCGATTGATCAGGGAAGCCGCACGCTGCCATAACTGCTCGGCTAGGGCCTGTTGTTCGCGAGGAACGCCCAGGGGCGGGGGAGTCGAAGGAACGACGTACGCTGGCGGTCCGCTGCTGCCGGGGGCCAGCCGCACTTGACCGTAGTTGCCGGTCACCGCCCGCGAGCAGTTCACCACCGTCCGGCTGAACATGCTGCATTGGGGGTTATCGAGAAGCAGCTTTCCTTCCATCCGGTCCGGCACGCTATACGTGAACGCGCACGGATTTCCACTCCCATAAAGGTTGGTGCTGTGCGGACCGGCGCCATTGGGCGCGGCGCAGGGAGGATGCGGCTGCGCAAAGCCAGGTGAGAACAGAATCAGCGATATGGTCAGCCGATACATAAGGACTCGATGATAAGCCAGGACCGTCTAAATTGTCCTGAAAACGGATCTGAAGATTTGTGAAGACGTTAGAGTAGGAGCATGAAGCCCTCCGAGTCGCCTTTTCCATGCCGCTGGTACAGCTTCGATCTGGAGAAAGCCGGCTTACGCGACCTGCGTCCTCGAGTTGGGACCTATGGACGTTATGATTTCTTCGCCCTGCCTCCTCTTCCGTTCGAACTGCAAGGCGATTGGGGCTGGCTCTTGGCCAACGAACCTGTGAAATACAGCATCGATGAACGAGCGGGTGAACAGATTCCGGCGTCGCTCAGCGCGCTGCAGGATGATGCTCGCTCTGGCGGAATCGCACTGCCGGATACCTTCATTCGGTTCGTTTCTGACGTCGATCTTCCGCGGCGCGTGCGCTCAAACACCGATTGTTACCTCGATCTGTCCCCCGGGTTGGGAGCCCCGAACGGCGGCAAAGGGCACCTGGTTCGCTTCCTGTCGGATTCGCAGGGCTGCGTGTTCTGGTATCTCTATCTGGCACCCAGCGGCGACCATGCCGTACTTTCATCCCCGGATTTCTACGGCTCGCCGGAAGAAGAGGAAGGCTACTACGGAGGTCGTTGGTCACAGAACGACAAATCAGCCCGGAAGGACGAAAATCTCTCCTTCGCGGAAGAATCATTCGAAGCGTTCATGTGGCGTTTTTGGATCGAAAATGAGATCTGGTTTGCCGGCTTCGAGAAGCGCGATATTCCACCGCATGGCCAACGCTATGTCGAAGCTTACAGGAAGGGTCGGTAATAAAGTTCTCCATCTGTTCGCGTTCTGCGCTCCGCCAAATAACGTGAGAACCGCATAAACAAAGGGGTTGCCCGTTCTTTTGCGGAATGGTCGCCAATGTGCTTAGCGACCCTTTGGGAGGAGTGCTGGATGGGAAACTACGTAACGTCCGCTGATTTTGTGGAACCCATTACCGAACGAGCCCAGCCGAATCGCGAGGCGCATTCGTCTGGAGTCTCTTGGGGAGCGGTGATCGGTGGTGCCTTTGTCGCGTCGGCTTTGTACCTGATCCTGTTAGCGTTGGGTGCGGGCTTCGGCTTGTCCGCGGTGTCACCGTGGTCCAACGTCGGGATCACCGCTTCGACCGCCGGCGCGGTCGCCATCGCCTGGCTAGTCGTGATTCAGATCATTGCGTCGGCGTTTGGCGGTTACTTAACCGGCCGCCTGAGAACGAAATGGACGCTCATACATAGCGATGAAGTTTACTTTCGGGACACGGCAAATGGATTTCTCGCCTGGGCTGTCGCCCTCGTCGTAAGCGTGGCTTTCCTGGCTTCGGCCGCCGCTTCGATGGCGGGTGCCGCGGCGCAGGCCCGTACTACAACGTCGGAAGGTACGTCCAACTCCGTGCTCGTCGAGCCGAATGCTTATTTCGTCGACGCGCTCTTTCGCTCCGATCGTCCCGGTGAGCCCACCGCCACTGCTGACGTGAAAGCGGAAGCCTCCCGGATCCTGGTCACGGATCTCAAGCAGTCTGAGATGGCCGCTACCGATCAAGGGTATCTGGCACGACTGGTCAGCGCCAGAACAGGATTAAGCCAGGCCGAAGCGGAAAAGCGCGTTTCGGACGTCGTCAACGAAGCCCGCCAGGCCGAAGACAAGGTGCGGAAGGAGACGTCGCATCTCCTTCTTTGGTTGTTCCTTTCTTTCCTGATGGGCGCCTTCAGCGCCAGCTATGCGGCCACCATCGGCGGCCGGCAACGCGATCACGTAAAGGCAGTTTAAGGAGCTTACGATGCGTTCAATTCTTCTCTACCTGTTGGGAGTACCAGTTCCGTTCATTCTTCTGATTGCCCTGTTTACGCACCATTTTTGATCGTCTACGCGAAGTCACTCGGCATGCGGACCGAGCCATGGTAAAAAGGAGAAATCCCAATGCCCGCACTACTCGGTCCGCAAGTCGAACAGATCACTGAAGACGAACATAGATGTCTTGCTGCGTTCCTCCACCTCATCCGACGGCGCGAATCCTGGATGTGCCACTTCGCGGATGAGATGAAGTGGCTCGGGGAACATCTCCACGAATTCACCGATCCGCCCATTCGAAAGAAGTGCGTTTCCTTGGAGGACGCGATCGCGGCGGCGCTGCGTGAAGCCTTGGACCAATCGGGTGCAGCCCGCCTGGCTGGCCTCCTCCTCGACGAGACGGACACCCTGCACGAACTGGGGGAAGGGGAGTCGGCCGCTCTCCGCCAATACCTGGACCTGGTGCAGTCGAACTCTTGGATCAAAGACTTCATCGGCAAGGAATTGGAATTCTTCGAAAAGGGCCACCACAGAACGCCGCTGCAAGTTCTCGCGGGTCTTAACGATGAGCTTGCGGAATTCGAGGAAAAGGCGAGGATTGCTCGGGAAATGTTCCGTGAGCATCCCGAGCTCTTTCGCGACCTGGAAAACACCCGCGCCGCGAACGCGGCCTGATCGCCCGCCGATCCACGAAAGTGGATGAAAACGAGGGTGGCACAGGCGGTTTCGCCTGTGCGTTTTTGGTATGGGCGCACGCAATGCGCTGTCGAACTCTCCACGCCACCAAGTACTTACATCGTAAGGTACTGCACTGCATATAGATAAAATCCTTGACGAGCCACTATATCTTGGGGCATTATGACGGAGCGGTCACAAACTTCGTCTACAGTTTGCGACAATGGAGTAGGAAGGACGCCTGCTCCGCAGAGGAGAGAAATGGGACAGTTGAGCGTCAATCTTAGTACTAGAATCAAGGATTTAGAAGGAAGGACACCCAAGAAGGCCCTCCCTGTTGCCAGCCGCACTGGCGTTACTTTTCCCCGCTATTTTACTCACAAACTCGAATCCGGCCGCACCCCCTACGACGAGATAAAGTGGGAGCGCCGCACTGCCGCCATTGGAAACGATAAGGGCGCCGTCATCTTCGAACAGCCCGACGTCGAAGTCCCCGCCGACTGGTCGCAGACCGCCACCAATATCGTTGCCAGCAAGTACTTCCACGGAAAGATGGGCTCCCCCGAACGCGAGCGCAGCGTCGCCGAGCTGGTGCATCGCGTCGTAGATACGATCACGGATTGGGGCGCCGAAGGCCGCTATTTCCGAACCGAAGAAGACGCCGAGAATTTCCGGAATGAGCTCGCTCACCTGATGCTCACCCAGAAAGCCTGCTTCAATTCGCCGGTCTGGTTCAATGTCGGCGTGACGGAAGCGCGCGGTTACGGCTGGTATTACGACGAAGACACCGACACCATTCACAAGCTGCGGAAGGGTGCCTCCCGGCCGCAATGCTCCGCCTGCTTTATCAATTCGGTTGGCGACACGCTGGAATCGATTCTCGACCTCGCCAAGACCGAAGGCATGCTCTTCAAATGGGGCTCCGGCACCGGGACCAATCTCTCCAGCCTTCGCGAGGAGAACGGCATCCTTTCGGGTGGCGGCCGGGCTTCCGGACCGCTCAGCTTCATGAAGGGTTTCGACGCCTTCGCCGGCGTGATCAAATCGGGCGGCAAAACCCGTCGCGCCGCAAAAATGGTGATCCTGAACGCGGAACACCCCGACATTGAAGCATTCATCTGGTGCAAAGCCAAAGAAGAGAAGAAGGCCCACACGCTGATCGATGCCGGCTACGAGAACTCGCTCGACGGCGAAGCCTACAGCTCGATTTTCTTCCAGAATGCGAACAACTCGGTCCGTGCCACCGACGAGTTCATGCATGCCGCCGCGGAAGACCGCGATTGGTGGACTCGTTCCGTCCTCAACGGACAGCCTGTTCGCCGTCTCAAAGCACGCGAGCTGCTCAAAATCATCGCCGAAGCCACCTGGCAGTGCGGCGACCCCGGCATGCAGTTCGACACCACCGTTAACCGCTGGCACACGTCGAAGACCAGCGGCCGCATCAACGCGTCGAATCCGTGCTCGGAATACATGTTCCTCGACGATTCGGCCTGCAACCTGGCATCGTTGAACCTGATGAAATTCGTCGGACCCGGCGGTGAGTTTGACGTCGAAGCTTTCCGGCACGCCTGCGACACCGTCACCCTGGCGCAGGAAATCATCGTCGACAGCGCCAGCTATCCGACTGAAAAAATCGCCCGCAATTCGCACGATTTCCGCCCGCTCGGCCTCGGCTTCGCCAACCTCGGCGCGCTGCTGATGTCGATGGGCATTCCCTATGATTCACCTGCGGGACGCGACTGGGCGGGAGCCATCAGCGCCGTCATGTGCGGTCAGGCCTACCTGACCAGTGCGCGAATTGCCGAAGCTGTTGGCCCGTGCCCTCGTTATCCCGAGAACGAAGAGTCATTCCTCGACGTCATCCTGATGCACGGCAAAGCGGTCAGCGCCGTCGAAAATCGGCGAGTCCCCGACGACCTCTACAATGCTGCAGTGAAGGTCTGGAACGATGCGTACACGCTTGGCGAGCGTGTCGGCTTCCGGAATTCCCAAACCACCGTGATCGCCCCCACCGGGACGATCGGCTTCATGATGGATTGCGATACCACCGGCATTGAACCCGACCTCGCGCTCGTAAAGTACAAAAAGCTGGTCGGCGGCGGCGTCATCAAAATTGTCAACAACACCGTCCCGCAGGCTCTCATCAAGTTGGGTTACAGCCCCGAGCAGGTGGAGAAGATCGTTTCCCACATCGACGCCACCGGCACCATCGAAGGTGCGCCCGGCCTGAAAGACGAACACCTGCCCGTCTTCGATTGCAGCTTCCGCCCGCAGAACGGCAAGCGCTTTATCCATCACATGGGCCACATCCGCATGATGGCCGCCGTGCAGCCGTTCATTTCCGGCGCGATTTCGAAGACCATCAACATGCCCGAGGAGTCCACGGTCGAGGAGATCGCGGAGGCATACATGGAGAGCTGGCGCCTGGGCCTGAAGGCGGTGGCAATTTACCGCGATGGCTCCAAACGCACGCAGCCGTTGAGCTCCGGCACCGGCAAAGGCGAAAAGAAGAGCGTGGTCTCGCAAGGCGCAGCCCCGGCCCCCGTCGTGACGGAGAAAGTGGTGTTCCGCCCGATCCGCCGGAAGCTGCCCGACGAGCGGCGTTCCATCACGCACAAGTTCTCCATCGGCGGCCACGAAGGCTACATCACTGTGGGCCTCTACGAGGACGGAAACCCCGGCGAAGTGTTTATCACCATGGCCAAGGAAGGTTCGACCATCAGCGGCCTGATGGACGCTTTTGCCACCTCGATCAGCTTTGCGCTGCAGTACGGCGTACCGCTGAAATTCCTGGTCGACAAGTTCAGCCACGTGCGTTTCGAACCGAGCGGCTGGACTGGGAATCAGCAAATCCCGTACGCCAAGTCGATCATGGATTACATCTTCCGCTGGATGGGCGCGAAGTTTCTCGGCCCCGAGTACGCCACCACGGAAGCCGGTGACGCCCGCATCCTGAAGCCGACTGAACCGGTGCCCCAGCAGGAGCTGCCCTTCGGCCCGGTGGTCGCCGATGCGCCGCTGTGCTCCGAATGCGGCGGCCTGATGACCCGCAATGGCAGTTGCTACAAGTGCGAGAACTGTGGCGGCACGAGCGGCTGCTCGTAAGATTTCCCAAAAGCAGAAAGACGCTAAGCCAGAAGCACAGCCTCGGGCGATCCGCGTGGGTCGCCCGTTTTTTCCAGTGCCTCGCTCTTCCGTTATTGTTACGATGAGGCTGAGGAACCATTCGACGCCCGTGCCATCGACTTCGCGTTCATGACCATCACTGCAAAATACGAGAACGGTGTCTTCAAACCTCTTGAAGATGTGGACATCCTGGACGGTACGCTAGTCGAAATTCGCGGGCCCTCCTGGACGGAGCGCTTGAAGTCTAAGTCGCGGCCCGTCGCCGATTTTGCCTTCTACGGCATGTGGAAGGATCGCACGGATATCGGCGATAGCGTGGAATACATCAACCAGCTTCGTCGGGATCTTCGTGGCTAGAACCTTCCTCCCAACATGCCTACCTGGTCGACAGCGATATCTTAATTGATATTTCGCGCGGCAAGCGCGAGGCTCGCGTCTATGTCGATGCGTTGTCCGAAGGATGGGCCATCTCACAGACTTCGGCGCTGGAATTGATCGTGGGTGCGCGCGACAAGAATGATCTCATGCATATTGATGCGTTTCTGGCAGGCTTTCCGATTGTTCCCCTTCATTGCGGCGACCGCGATTGAAGAAGAGCTTATTCTTGTAACACGAAACCACCGCCATTTTTCGCACATTGAGGGTCTGAGATTGGAGTCCCCTACCTACTAAGACAAGCTTTGAAGCTCTCAAGAACTAACCCGGTCTGGAGCTAAACCCCGAAACACGCCCCCCGAACCAGCGCCTAAATAACACACTGTTACAATGCCCATGGGAGCACTCATGCGGTACATCGCGCTCATCACCATTCTGCCGGCGCTCTGGGCGTCTGCTGACAAGAAATTGCCGATCGAACACGATTCGAACGAACTCGTCGAGGTCTCGGCAACCCTGCTCGACAAGGAGCAGATTGTCAAAGAACTCGGCAACGATCTCGGCGGCTATTACTGGGTCGTCCGCGTTAAGGTTCGGCCTCTTACCGAGAAACCGGTCCGCATCGATTACGACGATTTCTTCATCCTCAACACCAACGATGGGCAGCGCCCCGCGGCTTCAGCTCCTAGTGAAATTGCCGGTTCGGCCACGTTGACGGTTACACAACAAGGCGTGCGAAAAGGCGGCACCTTCGGCTCGCCCAGTGGTCCGATTTGGGGCGGCGGTCCCGGGAGCACGGGCGCCCCGCAACGTCTGCCCGGTAGCGGCGGCTCCGCGGGCAGTAACGGCGACGTAACGGTACCCGAGAACAGCGTCAAGGAAGAGGTCAACAACAAAGAGAACCCTCTGCTGCAGGTTCTGAAGGAAAAGACGCTTCCAACCAAGGAGACCGACGACACTGTGAGCGGCCTGCTGTTCTTCCTGCTCGATGGCAAAATCAAAATCAAGGATTTGGAACTGCATTACAAATCACCCGCCGGACGGCTTGCAATGAGGTTTAACGTAGGCAAATGAACGCCGCCGCAACTCCTGGGCAATTGTCCCCCGCCAGCGTGACGGACCTGGACACTCCCGCGCTCGTCATCGACCTGGATATCATGGAGCGCAACCTGCGCCGCATGGCGGCGTATGCGAGCCAGCACGGTTTGCGCCTGCGCCCGCACACCAAGACGCACAAGATTCCAGCCTTATCGCGCAAGCAGATCGATCTGGGAGCGGCTGGGCTGACGGTTGCCAAAGTTGGCGAAGCGGAAGTCATGGCGATCGCCAAACCGCCAAACTTCCTCGTTGCTTATCCCGTAATCGGACGGCGCAAGCTGGAGCGCCTGATGACGGTGGCTCGCGACGTTCCCACCACGGTATCGCTCGACAGCATGTTCGTGGCGCAGCAGCTTTCAGATGCGGCCCGCGAAGGCGGGGTTGAGATCGGCGTTCTCGCTGAAGTGGATGTGGGCTTAGGCCGCGTCGGTGTGTCTCCCGCCGAAATCGTCCAACTGGCGAAGGATATTTCGCGGCTGCCCGCGCTCCGGCTCGACGGAATTGCGTTCTACCCCGGCCATATCAAATCCCTCGGTGAAGATGGACTGAAAGCGATTGAGACGCTTTCCGAGCTTCTGGGCCGCATCGTCGCCGATCTTAAGGAGGCCGGGCTGACCCCGCGCATCGTGAGCGGCGGATCGACGCCGACCATGTGGCATTCGCACAAGATCGAGGAACTGAACGAGATTCGTCCAGGCACCTATCTGTTTAATGACCGCAACACCATCTTGAGCGGCGCCTGCTCGCTGCAGGATTGCGCCGCGTACATTCTCGCTACCGTGGTATCCACCGCGAAACAGGGGCAGATGATCATCGATGGCGGATCGAAGACGTTCTCTTCCGATCGCGCTTCCAATCCCTCGGACGCCGGCTTTGGGCACCTCATCGAAGCGCCGCAGGCCGTGTTTACGAAGATGAACGAAGAGCACGGGTACGTCGACATTCGGACGGTGGACCGCGGCTTCAAGGTCGGCGACCGTGTACGCATGATTCCGAACCACATCTGTGTAGCGATGAACCTCCACGAGCGTGTTTACGGCATGCGCGGGGGTGTTGTGGAGCAGATCTGGACCGTGGATGCCCGCGGCAAACTGCAGTGAACCGCGGCCATCGGCCCTATGTTAAGATCGCGTTTAAACTTCACTTCAGGAGTATTTCACCTTGAAAGTCTATGATGGCGCGGATATCAGGAACGTCGGCCTTGTGGGTCATGGCAACAGCGGGAAGACTTCACTGGCGGCCGGACTGCTATATACCGCGGGCGCAACGAACCGCCTTACACGGGTGGATGAAGGCAACACCATCACCGATTTTGACGAGGACGAGATTGCGCGCAAGATTACAATCTCGACCGCTATTGCCACCGTCGAGTGGAATAAGAAGAAGATCAACCTGATCGATACGCCTGGATTCAACATCTTCATCAACGACACCAAGGCGGCGCTCGCCGCGGCCGACAGCGTGCTGATTCTCGTAGATGGCGTCGCGGGCGTCGAAGTCCAAACCGAGAAGGTGTGGAGCTTCGCCGACGAGTTTAAACTGCCTCGCGCCATCGTGATCAATAAGCTCGATCGCGAGAGGTCGAGCTTTGAGCGCGCTCTGGACAACGTGAATGAGGTATTCGGGCGCAATGCGGTTCCGATTCACCTGCCGCTCGGTTCCGAAAAGGACTTCAAGGGCTTGATCGACCTGATTCGCATGAAGGCGTACACTTATACGCCGGACGGCGACGGCAAAGGGAAGGAAAGCGACATCCCCGCGGACGCCGCGGACGCCGCCGGCAAGGCTCACGAGGCGCTCGTCGAAATGGTGGCCGAAGGCAACGACGCTCTGATGGAAGAGTTCTTCGCCGAAGGAACGCTGCCGGTAAATCATATCCTCGATGGCCTGCGCCAGGCTGTGCGCGAGGGCCGCATCTATCCCGTGCTGTGCGCCTCGGGACTGAAGAATATCGGATCGGATCAAATCCTCAACTTCATCGTCGACAACTTCCCGGCGCCGACTGAGCGCGGAGCAGTCGCGGGCAAGCTCAATGACCACGACGTGGAGCGCGCCGTGAAGGACAGCGAACCGGTTTCCGCGTTCGTGTTCAAGACAATCGCCGATCCGTTTGCCGGACGCGTCACCTACTTCAAGGTGATTTCCGGAGTCGTCAAGAATGACGGGAACCTTGTCAATGCGCGCACCTCGACGCAGGAGCGGCTGGCGCACGTCGGTTCGCCGATGGGCAAAACCATACAGCCGCTGACGGAGCTGCACGCCGGCGATATCGGTGGGGTTGCCAAGCTAAAGGACACTTTAACCGGCGACACGCTCGGCGATAAAGGATCGTTGATTTCTTATCCGGCGGTGAAGCTGCCGGAGCCTTCCATTGCCTACGCCATCTCCGCCAAAACCCGCAACGACGAAGATCGCATGGGCAACGCGATCCAGCGCATACTCGAAGAAGACCAGTCGCTGCGGTTCTATCGCGACCCGCAGACCAAGGAATTTCTGCTCGCCGGCAGCGGCCAGCAGCACGTCGAAGTCATCGTTAGCCGCTTGAAGAAGCGCTACGGTGTCGACGTCGAGCTGCACGCGCCGAAGATCCCGTACCGCGAAACCATCCGCGGAAGAGCCGACGTGCAAGGCCGGCACAAGAAGCAGACCGGAGGCCACGGACAGTTCGGCGACTGCTGGATTCGCCTCGAGCCGCTGGAGCGCGGCGCCAATTTCGAATTCGGCAATGAGATTTTCGGTGGTTCGATTCCGAGGCAGTACATTCCCGCGGTGGAAAAGGGCATTGTTGAAGCCGCCGCGAATGGCTATCTCGCCGGCTACCCGGTGGTCGACTTCAAGTGCACCGTTTACGACGGTTCATACCACGATGTCGACTCCTCGGAAATGGCGTTCAAACTCGCCGCCCGCAAAGCCTTCAAAGCTGCCATGGCGCTGGCCAAGCCGACTTTGCTCGAACCGATCATGAACGTGGAAGTGCAGGCTCCGGTGGAATATGCCGGCGACCTGATGGGCGACATGAACGGCCGCCGCGGGCGGATTCAGGGCATGGACACCAAGGGAACCACGCAAATCATCCGCGCGCAGGTGCCTATGTCGGAAATGCTGAACTATCAGAACGACCTGATTTCGATGACGCAGGGCCGCGCTTCGTACTCCATGGAATTTTCGCATTACGATTACGTGCCGGCGCTGCAGGCGGACAAGATTATCGCAGCGGCCAAGGCGGCGAAGATGGGCGTCGAGGAAGAGGAAGAATAGCCGGCCTTCAGCGTGCCTATGCTGCCTGGTGGCGCAGGCGGTTTCGCCTGCGCGTTCCCAGTTCGCGGGACCGTCTGTCGAATAGGCCTAAATCTCGCGTTGTCGTGCAATAACCTCAAAATTGCTGCTAAAGTTCCGCAAAAGCGGTGTCTTTACCAGGATATCGTCAACCCGCCGCGCCGCCCTGTATCCGCCCCGCCACCCGGGAAACAACCCCGCCACCGGCGTCGACCCGAAATCATACATATCGTATTCCGCCTGGTAGCCCGCCTCCAGAAAGCACCGCGCGGTGCTGGCCGCGTCAAGTTGGCGTTCTCCCGGCGACTGATACCGCCTCACAATCCAGGGAATCAGCACCGAGCCGATAGCGCCTGACAACCGCAGTCGGCTGGGGTCGAGCGAATAGAAGACGCCGCCGGGCGCCAGTAGCTTCGCCACCCGGCCTGGCAAAGCCGCCAACTCCGGATCAGGCAGGTGGTGCAGGAAGAAAATCGCAAGCACCACTTCGAACCGGGTCTCCTGCACATCTTCAAGATGGCCCTGGATGAACTCCACATTCCGGACATTCAGCCGTTCGGCGTCCTGGCGGGCCTGCTGAATCGCATTGTGCGCGATGTCGATGCCGGTCACATGCCGGACGTGCGGAGCGAGAAGCAGTTCCGTGTCACCGATGCCGCACCCGATGCTCAATACCCGCGATCGAGGCGACGCGCCGGTCTTGTCGAGAATGCGCGACACTAAGTGCGCCCGAAATGCCCTTACGGCCGGCCGCGCGAAGATCGCTTGCGCCGACCCGGAGTAGAGCCGCTCGTGATACTCGCATTCAGCGGCAAGCGCTCGTTGTTGGGGACTCAACCAATCATGGTATCGTACCGACCCCGATCCATCACTACACCAAGTTTGTTTGACACAACCTAGGTTACTCACTGGCACACTGAGTTAGGGAAAGAATAACATCGCCCAAACCTTATCGCAGGTGTTTATCTTTTGAGCGCCGGTGATCGGTTCTCGCTTTGACCCAGTTAGGACTCAAAAGCCAAGGAGGAATCTATCGTGAAGGATAAGTTTGTGATCAAAGGGGCTCTTTGTGCGTTAGCTATATCAGCAGCTTTCGCCGCCACCCCAACGAATTTTGTGCAGCATAATCTGGTCGCCGACACTTCAGGGGTCGCCGATAAGACGGATCCGAATCTTGTTGGTGGGTGGGGAATGTCGAGTTCCCCGACTAGCCCCCTTTGGGTTTCGAATGTGGCGGGAGGAACCGCCACGGTGTATCAGAGCGACGGTACCGTAGTGGCACTCGTCGTCACCATACCACCGTCCGCGAACGGCCAGGCTAAGCAGGGCACGCCAACAGGGCAGGTCTGGAATGGCGCGGGCGCCGGTACGTTTGCTGTGAACGGCACAGCCGCATCGTTTATCTTTTGTACAATTGACGGAACCATCGCTGCCTGGAATAACGGCGCCGGATCGAGCGCGGTAACCATGGTGGACAATGGCGGTAAGGCAGCCTACCTGGGTTTGGGAATCGGTACCAGCGCGGCAGGCCCCACGCTGTACGCGGCGAATTTTCTGACCGGTAATATCGATACCTTCGATCAGAACTTCCAGCCGATCACGGTTGCGGGCGGCTTTTGGGATCCGGATCGGGATAGCGATTTGCTACCCACGAATATTCAGCGTTTCGGCCGCCGTATGTACGTTACCTATGGCTACTCCAACGGCCAAGGCGGCTTTGCGACAGGACCGTCGACGGGCATGATCGAAGTGTTCGACGTCAACGGCAATCTTCTGCAGAGGCTCGTGCCGGAAAACGATACCCTCAACGTACCATGGGGCATGGCGGTCACGGGCGCGAATTTTGGGCAATTCAGTTACGCTCTGATCGTTGCCAACTTCGGGGATGGAACCATTGCGGCGTTCGACCTGAACAGCGGCAACTATCTTGGCAAGATGCAGGATGGTCAGGGGAACAATATCGCCATCGACGGCCTCTGGGGCCTGATTTGGGGCAACGGCGGCAGCGGTGGCGCGGCCAACACGTTGTACTTCGCGGCTGCACCGTCCGGCGGAGCACACGGGCTCCTCGGTTCGCTTGTTCCTGCAGCGGACTCCCGCACACCGTAGAAATCAGATCGGCCTTGGGAAGCGTGGCGTCGACGCTTGCGCTTCCCAGGGGTGTTTTGTCCAGATGTAACCCCGGCAGGTGCGGCAGAACAGGTTTGCGCTAGGCCCGTCGCGCTGGTCCGCAACTTCGACATAGATTATCTCCGGTCCCATTCCCACTTTCGACGCCAAAACTTTCTCCTCAATCAGGCAATCGGCTTCAATGATATTTGAATTCTCGGGGTTCACGAGAAAAGTCTGGATCCCGCCGGCTCGCATGGCAACCTCGATCGGCCGCAGATGGGGACAAGTCACGTAAATGGCAGGGTTACGGTAATACGCGATCTGTTCCTCAGAGAAGATCCTTCCTTTTTCGGCCAACGGGATCAGGCGATACAAACCCGGATCGGATCGTAGTCTTGCCAGGCAGCGTTCTCTTCGCTGGCGATAAGCCTGTTGCGCAGCCTCCCGGCGCTTGCGTTCCGCCGGTGAAATGATCCGCGAACGATGTGCGATGCGCAGGGGAATTCCCGTGGCGCGAGCGAATACGTAGACTCCACCCAGGATCCAAACCAGCATGATGAGACCCAGCGCCGCTTCGTCCCAGGGGCCCTGTATGTCGAGTATCACCAGCCAGAGATAGCCCAGCCCGATGCATCCGGCGAACAGCACGGCGGCCGTCGCCACTGCGAGAAGGTAACGAGTCATGCGTAAGAAATCAGGCTACAGCTTCTTCGAAGTCCTCGACGACCTCTTCCTGGCCGACCTCTGATACCCAGGCAATCACCGCCGAGCAGGCGACGCTGCTGAGCGCCATCCAAAAGACGGCTCGAAGTCCAAATCGCGAGGCGATCCCGCCGGCGACGAGCGATCCCAGTGCCACAAAGATATCGTAAAAGGCCGTGAGAGCGCCGAGCGCCGAGGCTCGCTCCGAGGGGTCGGCGCGGCGGACCACCACCACGGCAAGCGACGGCCAGGGGAAGGAATAGCCGAGCCCCACCACGGCGGAAGCCGCGGTTACGACGGCTGCACTGGAACTGAGCGCGATTGCGGTCAGGCCCGCGGCGAGGAAAAGCAACCCGGCGAATAGCGTCTTGCGCGGGCCGAGACGGTCGGGCAGGGAACCGAGAGTGATGCGTGCGAACAGGACCATCAATGCGAAAGCGGTGAACGCCCCGGCGCCTCGAACGCCGCGTTCTCTCAGCAGAAGGATCAGGAATCCGGCCATCGCGGCATACGCGACGTTCGCGAACCCCAGGACGAAACCGGGTAGAATGGACGCCCGTGGCACCAGGCGTCCTGCCTTCCGCAGGGTCATGAGCCGGCGCTCGCTTGTGGTGTGAAGGATCGGCACCACCAGCAAGGAAGACAACGCGACGAACCAGGATACTCGAGCCCACGAACCCAGGATCTGGCCAATCAGCGGACCCACCGAAACACCACCCCACACTCCGGAGGCGAGGAAGCCAAGCGCCTGCGAGCGGCGGTCAGGCGGCGCCAGGTCGACGGCCCAGGCAACCGCGGCGGTGAGAAAGAAACCTTCGCCTAAACCGTGCAGCAGGCGCGCCACGGATAGGCCGCCGATCCGGAAGAATGGCAGGTACAGGAAGCCAGCGAACTCGCACAGTGCGAGGCCAATGGCAAGAGCAAGCCGGCGTCCTCTCTGGTCGGCAACGCGGCCGGCGATGAGGCGTCCGAGCAGGGCAGCGCCGGACGAAAGGCCGATCAGGAAGCCCGTGACGAAGGTGTTCGCGTGAAAGTCCTCACGCAGATGCACCGGCAACGCGGGAATGACCGCGCCAAAGCCTGACATCACGATGAATGTGGAGATGACGATCCGCGCAAATGGCGGTGCGGAAAAGCCGGTTTTCAAAGTTTATCGAGCCACCCCTGCCTGTATAAAAGTTAGCGCACTGTGCATGTCTGAAGCAGGTCGTTCGCCTGCGAAGGACCAAGCTGTGGAAACCCACCTATAATTGATGCTTGACAGAACAGAGCGAGTCGGGACAAAGCGAAGTTGGTTCGTCCATCTGCGATGTGATCGCCGCGCTCTACTTGAACGGACCGACTAAGAGCGTCGCGGCGCAAAGAGCCATACTCGATACGCTAGCCCACGAGCACGAGACCGCGCCTACCCATGGTAACGGCGCAGGCGACGAGCGAAAGCGGCTCCCCTTTTCTGCCGAAGATATCGCTGCCCATTCTGGAATCAAACCAGGCTCTCCGATTCTCTGGAGGTTGAGCCCTCCGAAGTACTGGGGCCTTGTGGACGCCTCCCCGCAGCCAGTGGCCCGCGTTCTGCTCCGCTATGAGGATATTCAGGAACGGTACATCGCTGGCGTTTGTGCTGCCATCGCGCGGCTCGCCGACAGGTTCGAACCGGCATTCGGGGCATTGCATTTCCGCTGGACGAATCCCACACCCGAGCACATCGCCTCCATGCAAAACATATCCGCGAAGGCATTGGAGTACTCCCGGTACGGAATTCCAGGAATTTTTGCATGGACCTGGTTCGGGTCGGCACTGACGGAACGGCTCGGAGGCGTAACCTGTCTGCAAGGGTTCGGTGGGTCACTCCGATCGTGGGGCGGGGTGTTTTTGCCGTTGACCGAACAGCCTTGGGCGACCCCGTTCCAAGAGTTGCGCGCCTGTCAGATCGCGGTTGCCACGCGCTTGCGAGAGAGCGGCCTGTTTATTGACTATTCCCGGACCGTTCCCTCGCAGGGCGTCAAATGGACCCCCCTCGCAGGTGCTCGACCAACCGCGGGATCATGAGCGGCGCGGAAATTCCTCCGCAGTGGTTGGCTGGGCGCGGCTCCGCGCGGTTTGTTTCGGGCGGCCGTGTGGAGGAACTCGATTTTCGGCAGGCGGATCTTTCCGGTATTCGTATCGAGGAGCCCTGCGCTGATCGCGCTGACTTTAGCGCGGCAGACCTTGACGACTTCCGCTGTCTGGGAGGATCGTTCGCGGAAGCGCGCTTCGATGGTGCCTTTCTCGCCAGGGCGCGGTTCCACGATGTGCTTCTGAACCGAGCATGTTTCAACGCCGCGCAGCTCGAGTCGGCATCGCTCGCTACATGCTCGCTACGCGAGGCCAGTTTCGTTGGAGCCGACTTGTCGCGAGCCAATCTCGCTGGCGCCGATTTCACCGGAGCGGACTTCACCGATGCGGTCATGAAGGGTAGCAATGCGAAGCGGGCAATCTTTCGCGGGGCCTGCCTGGTGCGTGCGGACCTCTCGGGCGCCGACCTGTCCGGTGCAGTTTTCCTGGGGGCAACTCTGACTGACATTCGCTGGGGAAACGCAAAGCTCGACGGGGCGCAGTTCGATCCCCACTCAGATCCGCGTAGCGAGCCATGAGCCTATGTGAGCTGCCTTGATGAATCCTGGCTGACAAGTTCCTCTTGCTACCAAGAGCTCTGCGTGATAAAGTACATTACGTGAAAGCGATCTGCGATCCCTTCGCCCAACCCCCGCGCCACCGCTGGATCCCTCCCGAAATGCGCCACCCCCCGTTTCTGGACCCCACTGCGGAACGCGGCCACCTGGAACGGCGCTATGCGCTGCTCATTAATCCCTTCTACCCCAAGGACCCCAACGCGAGCTTTGGGAAGCATGTCCTCACCCCGACCCTCGCCCTCACCAGCATTGCCGCAACCACGCCGGCACATTGGCGCGTCGAGTACTGGGACGAGAACCTGCTCCACGGCCGTCCACCCTGCGAGCCTTTCCCGGAACTCGTGGGTATCACGGTTCACCTGACTTTTGCCCGCCGCGCATTCGAACTCGCGGCGTGGTATCGCAGCCGCGGAGCCAAAGTCGTGCTGGGCGGCCTGCATGTCCTCTCATGTCCGGACGAATGCACCCCACACGCCGACGCTCTCGCATTGGGTGACGGCGTGCAACTCTGGCCGCGCATTCTCGCCGATTTCGAAGCAGGGCGCTTGCAGCACAGATACACCGCCGACTACGACAACGACTACAACGACGACCCGCCGCCGCGCCGCTCGCTGGTTCCACGAAAAAGCTTTCTCACCACCACCAGCCTGATCGCAACGCGCGGCTGTCACAATCGCTGTGGCTTTTGCTACCTCGCCACCGACGGCCTGCGCATGCCCTACCGCGTTCGCGACCCCCTGCAAATGGCAGCCGAATTCGCGGCCGACCGGCAGCCCTACGGCGTGTTCGTCGACAACAACCTGGGGTCCCGTCGCGACTATCTGCGTTCGCTCTGCGCCGCCTTAGTGCCGCTGAAGAAGATCTGGAGCGCGGCGGTGTCGATCGACGTCACCGACGACCCCAGCCTCATCCGCGCCATGGCGTTGGCTGGTTGCACCGGGGTGTTCGTCGGGTTTGAATCGCTCTCTGACGAGAACCTTCTCGAAGCCCGGAAGAAAACGCCAAAAACAGCCGATTACGCGCGCCGCGTCCGCCTGTTTCACGATCACGGAATCCAGGTGAATGGCTCCTTCGTCCTCGGCTTCGACCACGACCGCAAAGACGTCTTCGTCCGCACTGCCGAATGGGTAGAGGAGAACCGTCTCGAATGCTCGACGTTTCACATCCTGACTCCGTACCCCGCCACGCCTCTTTTCCGCCAGATGGAGGCGTCCGGCCGCCTGCTGCATCGCGATTGGAGCCTCTACGACACCGCCCACGCGGTGTTCCGCCCCAGGCATATGTCGGCCGAAGAACTGGAGCACGGCTACGCCTGGATTTATCAGCGCCTCTTCTCGCACGCCTCCATCTGGCGCCGCCGCCCCGAAGATTGGCAGGCGGTGCCGCCGTATCTCGCGATGTCGTACCTCTACAAACGCTCCAATCGCTTTTGGCGCCTGCTGATCAAGCACGACCTGGTAGCCACCATGTGGCGTCCTCTAATCGAGCTGTCGCGCCTCCGTCACCTCCGCTACCGCGAACGCCTGGCAAAGCGATCCGACGCCGCCCCTTCCGGCAACGTGGTCGCCGCCGGTGTCTGACTCAACCCCCCTGAAACGGCGCTGGACTACGTAACGCAGCCTTCAGGCTGGCCAATTTGCGGGCTGAAGCCGGTGAGTGAATACAACGAACCGGTGTTAACCCCCCACAGAAGAACTCCTGAAACCGGCGCGCTCCAGACCGCGCCGTGCTTCCGGGCTCTTCATAAACGTCTTCCACACAAACTCCGTCCGAAGATTTTCTGCCATCAGCATCGTGATGCCTGTGTCGATCCCGATGACATCCGTATCAAACCACCTTGTCAGGGGGTTGAACGCATTCACAAACCCGTACCGGCTCCAACAATTTGGTGAGTAGCGGTTTTTAATGGTCTTCAGAACACGTAACGTGGCTTGCGGCAGAAAGGGTAACGATCCCGCGGAAGCGCTGGGAACCACTGTTCCGTCAATGGGACCGAGCTTCGGCGGACCGCCCCAGACCACGTATCCGTTTTTCGAATCTGACGCCGTGATGCCCCACAGATCGTCGCTGTAATCGGGAAACTGCTTCGCCAGTTCCAGGCAAAAGCGGCGATGAACTTCGGTAGCGGTAGTGGTGTTCTGGAAATAATCGGCATAGCGGTCGCGCTTGCCTCGAAAGTCGAACCACGCTTGCGGGTACTGGTGTACAAACAGAGGCGCGAAGGAGCCGATATAGCGGAGGCCGTCATATTCGAACGTGGTGCGCTTCCACGCATTCCAGGCCTCGGCCGACAATGGATGCGACGCTGAGCCCAAGCCCAGGAGGTACATCATTGTCTGTTCGCTGTAGAAATCCCAACGGCTCGGCAGAAAGCCTACCTCCGGCCTCCAGCCGTGAGAGAGTAACGTCGTGTCCTCCGAAAGCCAGGTCCAGTCCACCCGGTTAAAGATCTCGTAGGCCAGGCGGCTGATTTCTGCATAGCGGAAATGTTCGCGGCAAGTGAGAACGCCGCAAAGCAGGATTGCTGTATCGATGGAAGAAGCTTCCGCGTCCCAGATGCGCTCGCCGGTGACGATATTGGCCCAATGAAAGAAAAAACCGCGGTGGGTTGGCATCTTGCGCTGGAGAAATCGAAGCGTCGTAATGACACGGTCCCGGGCGTCGGATATAGAAACCCAGCCACGTTGCTGGGCGATACAAAGAGCACTTAGGCCGAATCCCGTTGCTGCAATGCTCGCGACATTCGCAGTGTCGGTTGCTCGCGTATTACAACGATCTTTGACCAGGCCCGTCTCAGGATGGGCTTGTTCCCAGAAGTAAAGATAGTTAGCTTTTTCCAATTCGTCGAGGAACAGGTCGTCTTCCTGAGACAACACGCCCGCCGGAAGGGCACGCGCCAGGATATCGGCGAGCAGCGGCAATACCGCGGCTCTTAAGGCGGTCCGAAGCGCTGCCCGCCGCGAAAATGGGCGTAAGGTGATATTCTCGGCACTCACTACTATCTAATGTAGTGAAGCTTGCAAGAGGAAGACGTATGAAGAAGAAAACGATCATCTGGGGCGCGGCGATTCTGGGGCTCGCCATCCTGGTCACTTTGTTGGTGCGTTACAGGCTGCACGCCAGCACATCCATTGAGGGCGCCGTCATCCTGCAGGACTCAGACCCACGAAAACAACTGCCGATTCCCGGCGTCGAGGTCACGGCTATTCTTGGGAACACCACGGTGCAAAGCCGGTCGGACGCATCAGGTTTCTTTCGGATGACCGTTCGCGGTGCTTACTGGTTGCGCCAACGCGCCAGTCTGACATTTCAGCGCCAGGGTTACGAGCCGGTTCGGATCTCGCAACCCCTGACCGAGCAAATCTACGTGGTTCGCATGACGGCGCTCAAGCCGGCCGCCCAGCCGTTCACCGAGGAGGCGGTTCTGAAAGATGTGCGCGTCAGGTATGCGGCTAAGACCAGCACTCCGGTCGACGTCGGCAGCAGTGCGCAGGCATTCGAGGTCAAGAACACCGGGGGCGTTCCGTGCAATGGCGCAGAGCCCTGTTCTCCTGACGGTAAATGGAAGGCTTCGATTGACGGCTTAACGCTGGACGCGGGAGAAGGGCACGAGTTCCGTAACGTGAGCGCCTCATGCATCGCCGGGCCTTGTCCGTTCACAAAGATTGAATCCGATCAGTTTTCAAGGGGCGGGCGGAACATCAAGGTTTCGGTGCGAAATTGGTCTGACACCGTGACATTTCTGGTAGATGCCGAAGTCGTGCAAACACTGCCAACAGATCTGATTCGTGAAGCTTATCCCATCATTTTCGGACGCGAAATGAGCTTTACAATTCCGCCGACCGGCGAAGGACCCAGCATAGAAGCCGACTTGAACGGGACTGAGATCGTGTTTCCGCTGGGGCCGACGCTGGCGCTCTCCTGGGCGCAGTGCAACTTACAGGTTAGTAGCGATCGAGCGAAACTCTATCGCTGCGAACTGAAGCCAGGTTATCGCTTTCAATAGCCCCGCGATTCATTTTCAGCATCCTCTCCACAACCCCTATGGAAGGGTGAAGTAGGCGGTTTCGCCTGCTATTGGAAGCGCAGACGAATTTCGAAGCCTGGCGAAAAACCACATCAATCAATCCCGTAGCCTGCGCGTTTATAATTAGGCGGGTACTGACAGTTGTCCGAACGTTCCGAATCCAGCAGGAACCGGCGAATCTGATCATCAACTACATTGTGTTTTAGTAGAGCATACCCAAATCGCTCTCGAAATCCCGGAGCCAGACGACATCCCACGCCGCGCGTCGATGCCTTGCATTGCATTTAGATCCTGCGAAAAAAGCTCGCGAAGACAGGCACTGGAAGCATCTACAACCTGGTTGCAAAAAGAGGGGACAAAATATTTCTCGCAACACAGCCTTTGTAAGCCCGAGCGAAGGGAGGATTTCATGATTCCGCAAGAGAACATCGCGGCAGCCACCCGCGGCCTGAAAGAAGCTTTCGGCGTCACCGCCTTCGATGACATCCAAGACCTGACCGAGCGGCCCGGCTCCAACCGCGCCTTCCGCATCGTCGTGCGAGACTCGCCATTCCTGTTGCGCATCAACACCCGCGCCGGCGATATGTCACGTCACTTCGACTGTATGCAGGCGGCGGCCGAAGCAGGACTCGCTCCACGCGTGCGGTACGCTAGCGCGGAAGATCGGATCTCCATCACCGATTTTGTGAAGACGGTACCCTTTTCGGCAACTGACGCCCTTCGTCGCGTACCCGCCACCCTGCGTACCCTTCACGCACTGCCGCCTTTTCCTGTAGCCCCTTTCAATACCACCTGCACGTTCCTGCTGAACCCGGGGCCAGTCCTCCAAGGGTTCCTTCAGAAGTTCCGGGCCGCGAATATCCTCCCGGAACACGATCTCCAGGAACTCCTGGATCAATACGAACGAGTCGCAGCCGCTTTATCATCTCTCGATCCTGACCTGGCCCCCAGTCATAACGACCTTTTCAAGCCGGACAACATGCTCTTCGATGGAAACCGCCTGTGGCTGGTGGATTGGGAGGCTGCATTCCAGAATGATCGCTACGCCGAACTGGCCGTAGTGGCGAATATGCTCGCCACCACAGAAGCGGACGAACAGATTTATCTTGAAGAGTATTTCGGAGCTCCACCAACGTCCTATCAGAAAGCCCGCTTCGACGTGATGAAGCAACTCGCCCACCTGTTCTACGCCATGGCTTTCCTAGGCCTGGGTTCCGCGGCCGAGCCCATCGATTGGAGCGAACCCCTCCCCGCATACGGCGATTTTCAGCGGCGCTTCTGGGCCCGCGAGGTCGACTTGGCGGATAGCCATTCCAAAACCGTTTATGGCCGGATTCATTGGGAACAGTTCAAGCACAACCTGCGCCAACCGGGATTTGAAGAAGCGCTGAGAATCCTCAAAACCCGGTACGCTGCTTCATAAATCTTCCGGCAGGGAATGCCCTAACCCGATGAGACTATGATCGTCTACAATTGTAGATAACCTAGGCGAAAGGGCGAATTCCTTGCTTATGCGCGCCAGTCACAAACTCCTTCTCCGCTTACGTTCCCTGTTCTTCCGTCGCCGTGCGGACTATGAGCTCGAAAGCGAACTAAGTTTCCATCTCGACCAGCTTACGGAAGAAAACATTTCGCGTGGTCTGCTGCCGGACGAGGCCCGCAGGTTGGCTCGGTTGACCGTCGGAAATCTTACCGGGTTTCAGGAGGAATGCCGCGATATGCGCCGCGTCAACTACATTGATGATTTGTGGCGTGATCTGCGTTACGCCGGCCGCAACCTGCGTCGGGCTCCGGGATTTGCCGCCCTCGGAATCCTGATCATGGCGCTCGGGATCGGCGCCAACACGGCGGTTTTCAGCGTCGTGAACGCCGTACTCCTTAAGCCTCTGGCTTATCGCAATCCGGATCGAATCGTCACCCTCACCAACTCTTCAACAACCCGCGAGGCGTCTACCGCCCTTTCGAAGCAGGTATCGATTCCCGACGTTCAGGATTGGCGCAACCAGAGTTCGTCCTTCGAGGCGATGGCCTATTACACCTCGCACGAAACGGCGGTGATGACAGGCCGCGCAGCCGAGTACGCCCGCCTGACCAGTGTGAGTCCCGGCTTTTTCCAGGTCTTTGCCATCGAGCCGCTCATCGGCCGCGTTTTCTCTCCTGACGAAACCAAGAGAGGCGCCAACGGAGCTGCGCTGATCAGCTACGCGTACTGGCAAAGCCGTTTCGGGGGCGACCCTCGAGCCTTGGGCCGGCTTCTCGGCGCCGACGGAACCCGGCCGATCGTTGGAGTGCTCCCGCCTGGTTTCGGGTTTCCCGGCAACACCGACATCTGGGTGTCAGAGGTGGGCCCATCCGGATCCCGCGGCGGGCAAAACTACCTTGCCATCGGCCGGCTCAAAACCGGTATGACGGTCGAACAGGCGCAAACCGGGATGACGGTAATTGCCCGCCACCTGGAACAGCAGTTTCCGGAAACCAATCGGGGACGGAGCGTTAGGGTAACGAGACTGCAGGATGAAATCGTGAGCAACGTTCGCCTGACACTCTACCTGCTTTTGGCCTCCGTGGCGGTGGTGCTCCTGATCGCCTGTGCGAACACCGCAACGCTCCTGCTCGGCAAAGCCAGCGTCCGAGCTCGCGAGGTCGCGGTTCGCACGGCGCTGGGAGCCGGACGTAAGCGCATTGTGAGGCAGTTGGTCACCGAGAGCCTGCTGCTGGCTTTGGTCGCGGGCTTCTTAGGCCTGGCGTTCGCTTATTGGGGATCGAAAGCGCTCGTGGCTCTGGCACCCGCCGACATCCCGCGGCTTGCCGAAGTTGGGGTCGATCGCTGGGTGCTCGGATTCACCCTCGGCATCTCGGTAATCACCAGCATCCTGTTCGGTTCCATCCCCGCGTTCTATGCGTCTAGAGTCGACTTGAGCGACGCGCTGAAGCAGGGCGGAGCGCGCATTGCGAGCGGCGGAAGGACAGCCGGCATTCGCGGGGCGCTAGTCGCTGCCGAGATCGCGTTGGCCGTGATGTTGGTTTGTGCGGCTGGCTTGCTCATCAAGAGCTACGTTGCCCTGAATAATGTCACCTTGGGCTTTCGGCCGGAAAACGTTCTCGTGATGCGCGCAACCGTGCCGGCCCCGCCATCCGTCAATATCGAGCGCACACGAGTGTTCTTTAAGGATATGCTCGCTCGGGTCGCCGGGCTGCGCGGCGTGCTGGCCGCCGGCGCTACCATGGCGCCGCCCGGATATGTGGATTCGACGGGTGCCTATTTTATCGACCGGTTGCCTCCACAATCCGAATGGCAGCGCGCGCCGAGCGTGGTGCTATCCGTCGTAGCGCCGGGAACATTCGCGGCGCTTGGAATTCCGCTCCAGAGCGGACGCGACTTCAGCGACAGCGACACAGCCGGCCGATCCTTTGTCGCCGTGGTAAACCAGGCACTGGTACGAAAATCGTTTTCCAATCAGGACCCGCTCGGCCGGACCATCTTCTGTCCCTTCGATTCCCTACAGGGTATGAAGATCGTTGGCGTCGTTGGTGACGTCAGGCAGCGTGGCCCGGATCGCGAACCGATGCCGGAGTGCTACCTGCCCTATGGGCAGCATGCATTCAATGGAGCGGCTTTAAGCCTGGTCGTGCGCACCACCGGCGATCCAAATGCTTTAGTGCCGGCCTTGCGGAGTCTGGCGCATGACAGCAATCCCGAAGCCCCCATGAAGTTTACGACCATGGAGGCTATGCTTTCCGAGAATGTCGCCGCTCCGCGGTTCCGCACGATCCTCTTCGCAGGTTTTGCAGGTTTGGCAGTCTGTCTCGCCTTGGCCGGCATCTACGGCGTAGTAGCCTACGCTGTGAGCCGGCGATCCAACGAGGTCGGCCTGCGGATCGCCCTGGGGTCCAGCACCGGCGGAGTTGTACGGCTCATTCTTGGACAGGGACTGACGCTTGCCTGCATCGGCCTGGGCCTGGGTTTGACCGCCTCAATTGCCGGCGCGAGACTGCTGAAATCGATGCTGTTCGAGGTTCAGCCCAACGATCCATGGGTTTACTGTGCTGTCGCATTGTTGGTAAGCGTGGTGACACTGGTTGCCTGCTACATTCCTGCCAGGCGAGCCGCCAGAATCGACCCCGTGGCTGCACTGAGGCAGGAATGAAGAAAGCCATCGTACCCCTGCCAAAACTGAAAGCTGAGAACCCGGATCCCGACGAACTCCGTCTGGACGATGCCGGCTGGCAGTCGCCCAATGCCTGGCTAAAATCAAAGAGGAGAACGAAATGATACGAAACGCCGCTTTCGTTTTGCTGGCAGCCATGCTGATTGCCGGCTCCTACGCCTGCACCTATAAACCCGAGGATCACGTCTCCCAAGGCGCCCAAGGGCCTTCCAGCCCTGCCGAATCCGGGGACCATGGAGCTGACGCCTTTAACCGTCCGCCCTACAGTACCGACGCGAAGAAAGCGGATGCTGAGCACGACACGGCCGGTTTGACCGGTCCGGTCACCAACGGCTTCGTCGACCACACCATGGAAGATAGCGGCAACCTCGCCTGGCAAGGCAGCTACGAACGCGACAGGCGCGCCCAATCCCAAGCCCGCTAGCAGCCCGTGCCGAAGTCGGGCGGCCTGAATGCCAAAGGAATACCTGCCCATGCCGCTTTCAAAGACTTCTCCCGAAGGCTAGGCATTTGCACCCATAAAAAAAGGGGCGCTGCAAGCAGCGCCCCGAGAAGAGTGGACAAAGTAAGGTAAATCAGAATGCGTGACTGGAACTGATTCCGTTCGATTGCAGCACCACCTGCATTTTCTCGAGAGCCGACTTGTGGATCTGTGACACGCGGCTCTCGTTGATTCCGAGCACGCCGCCAATCTCCTTCATCGTCATCTCGTTCGTGTAATACAGGAACACAACCTTCTGGTACCGCTCCGGCAGAGCCTTCATTGCCACCGAAAGTAGCGACTTCATCTGCTCGCGCGAGCACATGTTGTCAGGCTGCGTATCGGGGTTGCTCGGGAAATCGGGGGCAGGAAGGTCTTCATGATCGGCACTACGGACCGAAGCCGAAATCAGCCCCACGCTCCGCAAATCGATCATCATCTGACGCCACCGGTCGACCTCGACGCCGAGCTTCGCCGCGATCTCGGCCTCCGTCGGATTGCGCTGCAGCGCGGCCGAGAGCTCCCTCGTAGCTGCCTCTACCTGCTTATGACGCCGCCGCAGATCGCGAGATGCCCAGTCCAATTGCCGCAAACTATCGAGAATCGCTCCCTTGATCCGGTGCTTGGCATAGCTCGAAAAGGCGACCTGCTTGGCCGGATTGTACTTCGTCGCAGCATCGAACAGCCCCAGTACCCCCGCATGGACCAGGTCATCAAGATCCACGTGTACCGGCAGGTTCTCGTGTACGCGAATGGCAATCGCCTTCACCAGCGGCAGATGCTCGAGTATGATGCGATCGCGAACCGCGTTCTTTGCAGCTTGACTGGCAGCACTCTTTGCCTTTTTCATGTAGGTCACCTTCCTTGGGAAAGCTCTCCAACCGGTAGAGCTTTTTGTCGGTTTTAAACTGTCTCCGAAGCTCTCCTAAGTGCAAGCTGGCGACCACGGGCGGGAAATTTCGAGAACAACGTCTCCGGATGAGGGATTTGATGTACTCCTAAGGGCCTTACGTCCCTAGGCTCAATACGATGGACCGATTCACGTCTGACCTCTCAACGGAGGCAGTCCCTCGCCGTTCCTCTCGCGGCTTCGACTGAGAATTTCGTAATGGAACGCGCGAACCTGATAGCCGGTACCGTTTTGGTACGAACGTTCCATTTTGGAACAAGGCCTTGTTCACTCTTCAATTGTCTATATCGGCGCCTAGCAGGGCGAATATAGGGACTAAGTGTGTTTTTCGGACGTGACCTCGAATCGGTTCTTTGAATTCCAAGCAGTTACAGATTTACCACCTTCGCCCGTCGGGCTAATCGAACTAGAATTTCGTTCACCCGGAGCCTCTCATGATCAGCCGCCTGTTCCAGACTCTCCTGTTGGCGACCCTCGCTGCCGCGCAGGAGCCCCCGGGGGTCAGCTTCAGCGCCCAGACAAGGCTGGTGCTGCTCTCATTCCATGTCAGACAGGGCAAGCACTTCGTGCCTGACCTGAAGGCGGGAGACGTGACTCTGTTCGAGGACGGCACATCACGCGTGTTCACGATCTTCGACAGTCCCGCGACCCAGGGGCGGATGCCGCTCGAACTCGTTCTGCTGTTCGACGTCAACCCGGCCATCCCATATTTCTGGGATCCCGCCGATGTCTTCCGCTTTATTCCAGGTTGGGAAGAAGGCATGACCAGGCAGCTCCTTGAAACGCAGGACGCCGACGTCCGGATCTGCGTTTACGCCACGATGGGGCAAAAGCTCGATCGGCTGACCGGCGCAACAAAGGATGCTCGCCTTGTGACCCGTGACTTTCGCGGGCTGCTCAATACGAGTTTTGTGACCGAAGGAGGCGCCAATATTCCCATCACGCTGCCTCCGAAGCGAGATACCGTGGGTTACGGCCCATTCACGCAGGACTACCAGACGAGCTACTTTGTCAGCAACAAACGCCGCGGCTGGCCGATGGAAGCGGCCATTGGCGTACTCAACGACATCAGCGACCCAGTCGATTACGATCTTCTCGTCCGGTGCCAGCCGAGCGCGGCGTTCGGAGCTGAGATCGGTACAGCAAATGACCAGCTTGGGTAAGTTTACAGGTCCCAAGCCTTCCTCCAGCCGTGCGATGCGTCGGCGCAAACTGTGGGTCAACCCCATGGAGAGTCTCCTGCCTGCTGATCGGCCCCCATATCCTCTCGCCGGCGTGTGTAGGATCGACGATTCGATTCCTCCAGTGCATCGTTCCTCTGGTTAAGCCCGTCGCCATGCCTCTTAGCTGCCAGGTAAGTCACGTTTGCACATCCTCGAATCGGCGCCCAGGCTGTCTTCGTGTCATCGCCTCTCCTCGGGCTCATATTTCTTCTCCAACTCGTCCAGTCGTAGGGCTAACTCCGCGGTCTCAATGGACCGCCGCCGCCGCTCAACTATATTGCTGATCGTTTCTCCCTCACTGGGCGTCATTTGTCCTTGACCCACCGCCTTGAGAATCGCCTGCTGTGCGGCCGCTACATCCTGCGACTGCTCGATGGGCGGAAGCTTCGCCCGAATAGGAGCGTCTCGTCGCAGTGGCAACAGCCGTTCCATGCACAATCGCATGGCCGGCGCGTCGCCTTCTAAAGCTTGCGCCAGGCACTTGCGCATAAGCGGTAGCGAGTACTCCTCCAACATGGCATGCAAAGCCTGAGTCATTCTGTTTTTGCTGCCCTTCGGCCGCCCTCTCCCAAACTGATTGCCCGGCTCAAATGGCCGTCCGCGAGGTTTCATGGCCTGGCTTTCCGCAACGCTTCGTCACGCTGCAACGCCAAGAGCTCGTGATGAGAACCTGAAGTACAGCTTCCTTGCGACGGCGTTTCCGCGTCCGCCTTGAAGGTGAAGGCGGATTGCCGTGTTGCTGTCCTGATTCAATGGTTGACCAAAAAAAACAGTGATGTGCAAAGGTAAAAATATGCGCCATGACTATATACAGCCCGGACGCAGGCCCGCAGTGCTGACCCCGAAGGAGGCTTTCTGTGAAATCCCGCACCCACTGGTGGAAGTACGATCTGCCCTGCTGCGTCGAAGGGAAAGTGATCCGGCCCCAACGCTCTTCTACCGTCGTTCCCTATGATCCCTGGATTATCTATCGGGAGCAGCAAGGCAAATATCGGACGGTCCCGACTCTATGGGGAGAGTTTGCCGAACTCGTGCGCCGCTGTGGCAAGGATGCAATCGATCCCTACACGCCCTCTTCCGGCGGTGAGGCATTAATCCTCGATTGGACCAACCGTTACGGGATGCTCGGCATTTTGCCGAGCCGCCTGGAATCGATTGTTCTTCCTGAAGTCTATCGACCCGCGCCGCTACCCGGTACCAAATCTAACGAAATCAAAAGTTCGAAGGTGCAACATAGACATGTGCGTGTGGCGGGGCATTGGATTACTGAAACTGACACACAGGAGGAGAACAGATGGTCCGCACCGGAGGCGGAGCAGCCGGGAGATGATCTCGCGCCCTCAGCGCAGCGGGAAGCTCGCGAACCTCGCCAGCCTGCACGGTGTGCTGGGTTCGCGTGGGAGGACCTGACCTACAGGGCAGGGAATACCGCCGACTGCCTGCCGGCGTTTTTCTCGGCCAGACTGCGCTCCCATCAATATCCGCAACCGCTCTCACAGGAATTTTGGCGCGCCTACCAGGAGCCGATCCGAGAATGGATGCGGGCGGCTGTTGTTTTCAGCGAGGCAGTAAAGTGGGTGTCACGGCTTTGCCGTCCATCTACGGCAGGGGACGTTGGAACGACTGGAGTGGGAACGAAATGCCAACTTCAGCCTTTGGATACTGAATGCTCTGGCGGCTGGAGAATCCCAGTTTTACTCTTTCGGCCGTTCCGCGATTCAGACAGAACAATCGGGCTCGTCTTTGTTGTCGGCGATGGCGCGCATGTTCTTTCTGGATCTGGAGAACCGGCGACGTCTGATTGCTTGCGGATCGTGCGATAAACTCTTTGTTTCCAATGCCCCGAACGCAGCCTACTGTTCGGTCTCGTGCCGCCAGTGTTGCTTAATGCGGCGTTTCCGTCAGAAACGTCGCGAGTCAAGTGCCGGTCACACCGAAAAAGGCCCCACCCGTCGACGCCGCTAAATGCATTCGATAACGCGAAAATAACGCAAAACGTTTGCGTCTTCGCAACCTCTTTGGAATAGCAGTCTTCCAGCTAGATTATTCGATTGAAATGAGAAACGCCTCTTAAGGGGCGGCTAAGCGAGCAGATTTGCGTCTTCTTGCGTTATCTTAACGCGAACGCCGCGTTGGAGAGCGTCCAAGCAAGTTTTTGGAAAACCTGTCTCTGAGACTGAGAGCCGAAACCCGACTGAGGAGCCACCATTCTTCTCTCTCCGTTCTCGGCTTCACCCCATACCGGCACGGAACCACTTGGCGGCAGTGTTACACAGTACTTGTTCACGGCATGGAGCGATGGCGGAGCGGCGTCGCATTCCATCACGGTGGGCAGCACGGTACCCACATATACCGCGGCGTTCAAGACGCAGTATCAGCTGAACCTCTCGATTTCTCCGAACGGAGGAGGCACCGTGTCACCAAATGATAGCGGCTTCTACGATGCAGACGCCAACATACCTTTCTGTGCTATAGCCAATCCTGGATATGTATTTACAGGTTGGACCGGAAATGTAGCGGACGTGAACCGCCCCTTCACCACCGTGAGTATGAAGGCACCCGAATCGGCGGTGGCGAACTTTTTTGCCAAGCGTACGGACCGTTCCCGAAGGATCCCGTTGTTGTTGGTCCGCCCACCGGATGTTTGGCGGTGAGGTAATGAAGAACGTCATTCGTGTTGCACGATGGTGCAATTCAGGGGCAAATCACCGCTCAAGCACATGGTGAGGTGTCTCTCCTTGGCCATGAGCCATGCAATCCCCCGGATTGGAGGAGGATTCTGGCGGTGCCTCTCCTCTCGTGCATGACGCGGTGTTGCACCGACGGAAGCGGGAGCGCGGCTCCCCGCGCGCTTGTGCCCTACCTCCGCTGACTCGCCTGCACCTCGAAACGCTCTCGTCTGGAGATGATTCATGGAGTCCGTGTTAACCAACTCTGAAGACGGGACCAGAGACGCGAAGAAACGGCGGCAGAAACCGGTGGAACGCAGCCAACTCGGCTCCCCCAACTGTGAACCGGTTCCAACGGAGAGAAAACAAAGACGCTAACGCCCTGAAGAACTTACGAGTTTGCCGATGATCGACGAGTCAACCAGCTGAGACGTTAATTGCTCGAAGAAAGGAATGGCTCCCCGAATCACATTCGAATTACGGTTCACGGACTAGCCGCGTCGAGAGACTTTCACAGGCACACTTCACTGCACCCGGCACGTTGCGAACACATTGAAAACGTCCGGTTCCAGCGACAGACCGGGTATGTTCTTCGTCTCAATGCGAGGTTTGCCTCTTCGGATCGATCCTCGCCCATTTCAGGCGGCGCTCGACCAAGCCAAAGGCAAGCTAGCGCAAGCGGTAGCGCAACTGGTACAGAATGAAGCGCAGCTTGCCACCGCGAAGTCCACCCAGTTCCGGAAGAATATCGCGCTGTCCAAAGCTTGAATAGCGGTCTTTTCATCCACACAGAACACGGCGGCATGCTGCGGCGGATTCAGGTACAGGCCAATAATCTCGGCTTTCGCCGTCCACCGCATAATCCACCACGCGGATTGTCAGAATCGTGATTCTCCGCATTTCGCGCTGACCATTGATTCAGGAAAACCGGGAAGCAGCATCGCCGCCATTTTCCGGGGACTACGTATCTCCTGATTCGCCATCCAGGCGTCGGCGGCTTCCACCATCGCCCGACCGGCCGGACCGCCGATCAGTTGCCCGTGTAACCGCTGCGCTGCCGCCGCATAAAGATCCATGTTCGCCGCCCGGCAATTCACTTCCGCCAACTCAAGAAGCCTGACGCTTTGCAATTTGCGATCGTGTGCAGCCGCCACGCCTGCTTGAACTAGTTGGGCCAGTGCATCGCCCCAGGGTGCCCGGTGACGCAGCATGGCGGCTGCGTCCTTTTCGGCGGCGCGAATCAGGTTTCGGCGCTCCTTCGAAGTTGCGGGCACACTCCCAGCCAGAGCGAGCGCAGCACGCGCACGATGTTGCAGAGAAGCAAGGTGGATGTATTGGATTCGCATCAGAAACGAAGAACGCAGACGTGGCCAATCCGATCTCGCGCGGGCCCATGCCTCCCGGGTGCGACCCATGTACAGATCGATTTCAATCCGTCCCATGAACGCCCACCAGCTTTGAAGATCGAACTGATCCCTTCCCCAGTGTTTTAGCGCCGCGTCGAGCTCTACGTGTGCGCGGGGAGCGTCGTCCGCCGCTAAACATAATGGGTGACTGAGGCGTGTCCCCAGATCGCTGATCTCGTGCAGGTCACCGCGGACGGCAGCTTCCTTTAACAACCGTGGAAGCCGTCTTCCGAGTTCGGCTATCTGACCCGTAAACAACAGCGCGACACTTCCCATCATGTGGGCGGTTGCGATCTCCCAAGGCGCTCCCGCAGAGGTGTTGCGCAAGAGCCCTTCGGCACGAGACATCTCCTGTGTGGCACTCCGCCACTCGCCGCGCATGAAAGCCGACATGCCGTACGCGAGCGCTACCAGCGCGATGCTCTGGCGATTTCCGCTCTTCACAGCAAGCACCTGTGCCTTCCGCAATAGCTCTTCCACTTTATTCCGGTAGCGCGCACCCTCGATGCCATGATAAGCTGCTTCGGCACAGAGTGCCCTTGCGATCCTTCCTGGCTCACCCGAACGCAGCGCGAGCAGGACGCCCTTAGCTTGAAATGGGTGAGCACGAATCGTCTCGACCATGGTCATACCTTGCCACAAAGATGTGCACGTATCCAATCGAAAGAGCTCCCACTTAGGGATTTCGGCCTCGGTTCGCTCGCGAAACCCGAGTCCCCGGAGCCGGATCACAAGGCGCGCCCAAAAGAAAGAACCAAGAGCGCGCAGCGGCGACAGGGCGATCTTCATCCCGATGGCGTTCAACACATCCTTCGTTTGTTCAAGGCCCTGCTCGATGCGTCCCGAGAACATGAACTCTTTCGCGGCACGCCGCTTCAGTTCTAGTCTATTTAGCCCCTCCGCTGCCTTCGAAGCAATCAGATAGGCTTCGGCGCTCTCTGCTCCCCGGCCGGCGGCGCTCAACGCATCACCCAGCTTCACGCGCAAGGAGAGATTGTCAGGCTCCGTCTCCGGCTCAATGACGATGGCCATGCGATAGCATTGCGCCGCGGTGTCGAACGCGAGTGTCCGAGTCGCCTGGTCACCCGCCTCGACGGCGTAATGAAAGGCCTTGTCGCGAATGCCTGCATGAAAGAAATGTGTAGCGAGCGTTCGAGATTCCGCGCGGCCTGTTGATTCCCAAGCGAGGGCCAGCCGGTGATGATTCTCGCGTAGCCTCTCTGGTGTCAACGAAGCGTTACTCACCTCGCGCAGACGATCGTGATACGTCTCAATTTGTTCGGAGTGGTCGGTGCTTCGAATCTGGATGAGCCGTTCGAGACGGAGGCGAGTTATCTCCCGATAAGCGCCGCTGGTCAGTCCTGCCGCCGCGGTCGCGATTGCGGTCTCGACCGGTTGACCCGCCACGGCGACGGTTTCAAAGAGCTGCCGCGTCGCGGAAGGTAATCGCGAGAGGCGTAGGCGTACGAGTCCTTCCAGCGTAAGCGTCATAGGGCGTTCTTCAGCGAGTGCCGTCTTCGCAGTCCCTGCCCAATAGTTCACCAGTTCGAGCACATAAAAAGGATTGCCACCGGATTCGTGGGCAATCACCTCCGCATCGGCCGTGTGCGGCTCGCGATCCAGCAGCGAGTTGGCCAGGTCGCGAGCCGCGTCCGGAGCGAGTACATTCAGACTGACATCGACGATCCTTGCGCCCTGAGGCGCACTTAGAAAGGATTTCAGAAAGGCGCTGGTTTCCCGCTCGTCATCGCGAAAGGATCCGATGAAAAGGAGTCGTAGCGCTGGTTCGGGACGCATGAGTTCGGCCAACAACGGTGCACTATCCAGATCGCCCCACTGCAAGTCGTCAATGAAGATCACCACAGGCTTGCGAGCCGCGAGTCTCGTAACCAATTCTCGCAATGCGCCCAACGCTCGAAGCCGAAGTTCCTTTGTCTCGGCAATCTCGACGGGACGCAGGTCGAGTCCAGCAACCGAAGCCGATTCCCGCAATACCGGGAACACCCGGCACAGCGCCATCATGTCCGCGGGTAGCAGTGTCTCGAGATCCTCCTGCTTCAATCCTCGAAGCAGATCGTTGAGATCATCCATCAAAGGATCAAGCGCCTTGTAGGGAACAAATTCCTGTTCACGACACCGTCCTTCAAGCATCGTGACGCTTTCGCGATCGCGGATATCGTCGAGAAAATGAGAGAGCAGCGCACTCTTGCCGACCCCCGCCGGACCATGGATGTATACGCTCCTTGGTCCGTCATTTTCGACGCGATCCAATTCCTGACGCAGAATCGACAATTCGCGGTCACGCCCGATCAACGTGGCCGGCACCGCGTATATGTCCGGAGCATTGTGTGGTCGATGTTGGCTGCCCAACCGTGCCAGAATCTCGCGCCCATGGGGCCGCTGAGCGGGATCACGCTTTAAAAGATCCCGGCAGAGATCATTTATGTGCGCGGGTGCATTTGTCATGCTCAAGGCAGGATCCGGTGCGTCAATCGTCTGCTTCGCGCGCAAGATGGATTGCACGTCACCCTTATAAGGCAGTGAATTCGTCAGACTCTGGTAGAGCATCACACCGATGCTGTACCAATCGCTTGCGGCACTCGCAGGCAATCCCGCAGCTTGTTCCGGCGATAGATAGTCGGGGGTTCCGGCAAGCCGTTGACGAATGCCTCCCGTCCGCGATCCACTGTCTCGGGTAAGTCCGAAGTCGAGAATGGCGACGCGGCCTTGGCGGTCCACCAAAACGTTTTGAGGTTTCAGATCGCAGTGAAGTTTACCAACGCTGTGCAAATACGAAACGCCGTCCACAAGCTGGCAGAGTACAGACTCCCGAGCAACGCTTCCTTGAGACTGGTGATACTCGAGGAAGTCGACGCCATCGATGAATTCCATCGTGAAGAACCACTGGTCGCTCTGCGATATCAGTTCATAGAGGGTAACCAGGTTCGGATGGGTAATGCCCGCCAGCACACGAAATTCCTGTTTGAAATCGTAGAGTCCAGCAGCGCTGACGTAGGGCAAAGTCTTGAGCGCCACCACTGTATCGCGGCGTCTGTCGTAAACCTGGTACACGACGCCGAAGCCGCCCGCGCCCAAGCGTCGTTGAACTATGAACCGCTCGCTCCCCTTGAAGACTTTGTCCCGCTCGAGAGAAGCGACGCTCTCGTGCACCGCGCGCCGGACAAACGTCGCTGCCTGCGAATTCGCATGGAGCATGGATTCGACTTCAGCACGTAACTCAATGTCCGATCCGCAAGCCTGCTGTACGTACGAACGTCGAAACTCCGGCTCCTTCTCCAGAGCCGCGTGAAAGATCGTCTCGATCGACGCCCAATGATCTGGATTCAAGTCGTCGGCCCCTTGACCCGGTTGTAGAGCCACGCTTCCCCGGCGCGAAGCTCACGCTCCACGGTGGCCTTGGAAATACCGAGCGCCGCAGCCGTCTCCGGAACGGTGAGGCCGCCAAAGAAGTGGAGATCAATAACTTTAGCCTTGCGAGGATCGAAGCGTTCCAGTTCATTCAAGGCATCGTTCAAAAAAATCAAATCGGCGCTGTAGCCCGCGCTGGAGTTCAAGCACTGCTCCAGAGAAACTCTCTCAAGAGCGCCCCCGCGCTTGGGCGACTGCTGGCTCCGCGCGTGATCCACGAGAATCTGACGCATGATACGTGCGGCAATTCCGAAGAAGTGCGACCTGTTCTCCCAGTCCGGCGAGTGTTGATCGACGAGCCGGAGATATGCTTCGTGGACCAGGGCCGTGGGTTGCAACGTATGTCCTGGCGATTCACGACGTAAGTAGCTCTCGGCAAGTTGGCGCAACTCGCGATAGATCAGGGGCGTTAATTCTTCTAATGCGTCCTGAGCACCGCCAGCCCACTGCTGCAGGAGACGCGTGATGTCATGAGAGGAAGACATGCTCACCGACGGATCATGCGCGGGCGTGAGGGGTTTTCCCAGGAATTTCCGCAGGAGTAAATGAAGGGCATCGACACGCTCTCGGAGAAGAACACAATACCGGAAATAGGGCAGCGGGTGAACGTGTGTACGGCCTCCCGACCATCCCGCTCCAATAGAGCGGGCTCAAAGGGACAGCGCGGTCCCACATTGTCACTGCAGCCCGCTGCCGAGCAGACTACCATCTTACACGGCTTCCGATCCGAGGGTGCAAGATCCCGTGTAAGTTGACGCCGGCGTCTTCCACGGCGGCCTCGTTAGAGCTGAAAGGACCATACCGATGTGGCGCAGAGTGAGCCGCTATTTCAGTTGAAACGGGGGATGGCAAATGCATTCGAAGCAGAATTCAAGAGAAAGAGGAAACATTATGAAAGTGATAAAACGAGCGACAACATCAACATTCAGCGCAGTGGTTGCTGGGATCCTGTTCCTCCCTGCCGCCAGCGCGTGCGGTCCAACGCCACAGCCGGCGCCATACACGATACAGCAACTCCTGCCGGATGTCCATAATCCACTGGGCTTGGCTACAATGGCGAGCCTTGCACGCGACCGGAACAACACATCGAATGCGGATAGCGCGCCGATCGTGGGAATGTGGAATATTCAGTTTCTCTCGGAGGGCAACACGACCCACAATCCCTCCATTCCGGACGGAGCCATGATCGACTTTGGATACAACCAATGGCACAGCGATGGAACCGAAATTCTCAATTCCGGCGCTCGCGCCCCGGCCATGGAGAATTTTTGTCTGGGGGTCTGGGAGAAGACCGGCCACTCCACTTACCAACTCAACCACTTTGCCCTCAATTACGACCCCGGAACGGGAGCGTTTATGGGCAAGATTAACATCGTTGAATTGATTACCTTGTCTCCCGGAGGCACCATGTATAGCGGCACCTTTACCTATAGTGTCTTCGACACCAAGGGGAACAAGACCGACCAGCTCACCGGCCAGGTCGCGGCCGTTCGGATAACCGTGGACACAACGACTCCGTGAACTAGGGCAGAGCAAGGCGCAAGCAGTGGGCGGAAGCCGGGCTCGATGCAAGAGACTGACCCGGCTTCCGCGTTGGTGTAGCCGCTTCTAATGATCTCAGAGACAAGCGCGAACCCATTATGCAGGATCGAGTTGCCCGCTGTGTCCAGAGTCCCGTTCGACGGCCCCAATTGGTTTGCCGCACGCCTTACGTATCGGGGCCGCGAGGTCGGGCCTCATGGTGTCGTGTTTGTGAAAGGGGCAGAGAAACGTTTGCGTGAGCGACAGCACTAGATCCCGAACAGACGTTCAGGAGGTGAGCAGTATGCAGAAAACGTATGCCCTTCGCATAGGCGACACGAAGGGACTGTCCTTTCGGATCAAGCTTGAAATAGGTCTGAACAAGTACCTCATCGGTAAGTGGCATGCCTTGGATCTCGGAGCAGTCAAATATGACAAGGGCGTTACGGCCGGGCGAGACACTGCAGGTACGTGGTTCGATCAGGATCTGTGGATCTGCAATGACAAAAGCGAGATCTGCATACGTCTTGACGACTATGAAGGGTGGTTGGGGCCGAACGATGATGGCACCGGCGAGGTACTGCAACACTGTTGCCTAACGCTCACTCCAGGGAAGGTAACCTGGGTGTGGGAGCAGCTGACGGGTTAGCTATTGCTCGGCGCTTCTCGCGTGGCTGTACGGTGTGCCAAGGACCGCCATTTTGCTTCTGTTCGGCTTCGCGCCGAGCTTCCTCGATGTCCTCATCGAACGGGTAGCGCCATACAGTCTTACCCTGCCAGGCAGTTCTGCATCTTCGGCGTTGTCAAATCGACACGCGAGGACAATTCGTCCACTGGCGCTCTGGGGTGCCTTGCGCGTCGCGTTGAGGAGCTATGCGCCGGGGCTTCCACCCGGCCCGTCCCACTCACACCGAAACACATTGAAAATGGCCGGTTAAGCTATATCCGCATGGAAGCGAAGCGTCGGGCGGTCGGCGAGTTGGTCAAGAAGTTGTCCACGGAGGCTCGACTTCGCAAACGGACAGCATCCAAATCGAGGGTTAGAAGGAATCCGCTAGGCGCGGCCATTTTGAACTGACCGGAATTCCTTGTAAGTGATTGGCTCCCCCAACACATTCGAATTACGGTTCACAGATCACGTTCGGTAAGAGGCCGTCCGAGTAATCCGGGGGCATGTTTTGCTGAACCGGCGAAGAGGCAACTTCGCATAGAGACGAAGAACATATCCGTTCTGTCGCTGGAACCGGCCGTTTTCAAGCCGTTCGCAACATGCTGGGTGCAGTGAATGTGTGCCTCTGAGTCTCTCGGCGGGGCTAGTCCGTGAAGCGTAGTTCGAAAGCGTTTCCGGAAGCCAAACCTTCTGTTCGAACAATTAACGTCCCCCAGCGCTTTCCGCTCTTTCCGCTGGCGTCATCGAGCCGTCAAATGCCTCTCCGGCCAACACTCAACTCCGTGTGTCAATCCAATACCACGACTGTTGGTACACTCCGTAGTCGGGAAACGGAGCCCATGCTCCGTCCGCAATGCGGTATACCCAGAGGCAGCCCTTGTATACATGCGAGCCGCCCATTTCCTCGACCAGTAGATAATCCCCATCCGGAGACCATTCGGCTGCAGAAACGGCCTGCTTGCCAGGATTGATCACCTTTCGTTCGCCGCTCGAAAGCCGTAAAATCGCAACCTCCGACTGGGTTGTTAGATAAGATATCCAATCTCCCTTAGGAGACCACCTGCCTGAACCTCCGCTTCCAATATCCTTCAAGTGGCCCGTTTCGACATCTACGAGGGATAGAGACCCTAAGTGGGAGAGAAGTAACGTAGCACCATCTGGAGACCAATCCAAGCTGGGCTGACCCATATAGCGTTGTCCGAGGTCTACGCCCCGGACCCTTCGTGCCTCTGAGCCATTGAACTCGCCAACGTAGATATTCGGGATCCAATCCGAATCGCCGATACGCTTGCCAAGAATTGCGAATTTCTCACCATTGTGTGAAAGGGAAACCCAGGTAGGGACGAAACGTGATGCAGACCGGGCGATCAACGTGCCGTGGAGATCCAGTTCAACAATGGTCCCACAATAAGCTTCTATGCCCAAGAAAAGAGTCCGCGGACTCGTCACGTCTTTGAGACGGGATTCAGGAGTTGCTTCGGACACATCTACCATTGCGATGCGATTGTGCGAGATACCGCGACCCTGTACAGGTGGAAAGGCACCGGTATTGACCCTGCGGATTTCACCACCAAAGTAGCGCACCACGAGAGCTGGGTCTGTCGGCGGATTAAAAGTCGCCAACGCGAGACCCTGCTTTGATTTAGCTGCTAGGTCTCGTTCTAAGCTGCGACTGGTTGGATGATCCATCCAGGTACAGGAATTCGACGGAAGCGTTATGAGCACTAACCACAAAGCCCTAACGATCTTCGTTCTAGCCATTGCTTTGTTACCTATGGAAGCCAGCAGTCGATCAGTGTGCCCCAGCCCACGAGGGGGATGCCCATTCGGAGCGCGTTAAATTTAATAGCATCCAAAGTAGGGGGCGAGAAACCGGAATAGTATAGAAGGCTGTAGGAAAAGCTATTGCTATTAGGCCCGCCAGGGTTATAAGTAATCTTGTTGTCTGAGTACGTCCGGAAGACCCCAGCATCCAACCCATCATAGGGCACTCCCCCGTGTCAAAACCGCTGTCATAAATTAGTTTACCTGGCGTGGGCAATTCCGAGCCGGTCGGCGTGATAATCTTCCCGCTGGTCACGCTGTTGAGCCGGCACCGACCGAACAGCGTGCCAAAGCGACTACACTGAGCACTCGGATCTGCCTTGCTTTTATCATCCTCCCTCAAAAATAAAACTAGTGGGCTGTCTGTAAGTTTCCTTTACCGGAATGTGAACGTCATATGATTAATGGCGTTGCATTCTCGTATTTCTTTGACACCCACTCAACGGGGTGAATTGCAGGCCCACTTGCGCAGACGGAATCTTCCCGTGGGCGTCGCGATGCGGATGAAGATCGTAATGATGCTAGACGAGGTTGCCAGCTATAACGACATCAAGGAGAAGTTGGATACGGCCGCACCGACCATCTCGCTATGGAAGGCACGTTATCTGGCAGAGGGCTTGGTCGGTTTGGCGACCTTTCATCCCGGTCATCCAAATCGAGGGTTAGAAGGAATCCGCTAGGCGCGGCCATTTTGAACTGACCGGAATTCCTTGTAAGTGATTGGCTCCCCCCAACACATTCGAATTACGGTTCACAGACACGTTCGGTAAGAGGCCGTCCGAGTAATCCGGGCGCATGTTTTGCTGAACCGGCGAAGAGGCAACTTCGCATAGAGACGAAGAACATATCCGTTCTGTCGCTGGAACCGGCCGTTTTCAAGCTGTTCGCAACATGCTGGGTGCAGTGAATGTGTGCCTCTGAGTCTCTCGGCGGGGCTAGTCCGTGAAGCGTAGTTCGAAAAGCGTTTCCGGAAGCCAAACCTTCTGTTCGAACAATTAACGTCTCAGCTGGTTGACTCGCCGATCGTCCGCAAACTCGTAAGTTCTTCAGGGCGTTAGCATCTCTGTTTTCTCTCCATTGGAACCGGTTCTCAGTTGGGGGAGCCGAGTTGGCCTCGTTCCACCGGTTTCTGCCGCCGTTTCTTCGCGTCTCTAGTCCCGTCTTCAGAGTTGGTTAACACGGACTCCTAATCGATGGCCCGAGCGAGACAAAGTTCCACTGAATCCGGAATATCCCACCGCCGGTTATCAGGGAGATATGCCGATTGCTTCGCTGGCGATCAGGCTATCAGGGGGCTGTCGGTCGCGAAGCTATCCCGTCGCCTTAGCATCCCCGGCGGACGATCATTTGATTGCAATTCGGTGAGAACCGCGTCTCGGCCAATCGCTCCCGGCGGTGTTGGCCGTTTACAGTTCTTAATCGCTCACTCACAGGGAATTCAGGCCAGTCACAATCGAACCTTTGGTCCAAATCCCACTCATGGGCTAACGTTTCGACATGCGAACGAGCCCTCGCAGGTCGCGAACTGCCGTTTCGCGAAAGAAGGAAATTAGTGCCCTTATTTGCGCCCTCGGTTCTATCGGGCTGTTCGCCGCCGGCACGGTGTTCCTGAATGTGACGTCTATTAAGGGTCCGGACCTCTCGGACTTGACCCCAATGATGAGCGATGTCGACGGCTACGTTCTGTTGAGCTGGTCAAATCTCGCGCGCGAGACACGCCCTGTCCCCAGTTCCTTGGCACGACTCGCCGGCCGCCGAGTTCAAGTCCTTGGCTATATGATGACGGGTGAACATCCGCCCAGCAACCGCCGGAATGTGCATGATTTTGCACTCTTGCCTGACGCGGGGACCGCATTACACCCCGCTCACCGATTAGGCGACCAAATGATCGCTGTGTCACTGAAAGACAATCAGGCGGTCCCCTTCATGCCGAAGACTCTGACGTGGGTCCGCGGTACGTTCCATGAACTCGATGGGGACCCGAGTGCATCTCATCCGCTTTACGTAATAGAACGGGCGGAAACCCTGCCGGCCAATCTATCCGATATCCGGAACTACTTCAAGTACTAGTCGCCGCTCACGTTGAGGATTCATCCATTCACGACCCAACAAGCCCACCGGTGCGAATATTGAAGAGTGCAATCCGTTTGGCACTCGATAATGTGGGGGCAGCCTGGAGACAGACTCGCCGTCGCTCCCATGCTAAACGAACACGAACCATTGATCGTGAACGCAATCGGGCACCTGGCGGGCGCAATTGTGTTCGCAATGTTCCTTGTACTTGCTCTAAAGGGCAGTACGAGGGGGCGGACAGGACAGGGTTGGCTCTCGGTGGTATCGGCCGGCCTCGCACTTCTGTGGAATGCCGGTTCGCTTGCGGCGATTCTCTTGCCCCCCGGTCCAGCTCATTGGTTTGTCGAAGCGGTGAGTTTCTGTAGCCTGAGCCTGCTGCCCGCTGTCCTCCTGCACCTCTCTTTGAATAAAAGGTTCCGTGTTTTGGCGCTCATCGGATATGCGCTCAGTCTTGCCGCCACAGGGATGCATCTTTGTGAGGATCTACAACCTGCCCTTCACCTTCACAAAACCGCCCTGTGGGTAATAACCTTAGGCTTCGGAGTGCTAACCATCGTCTACGCGGGCGGGGTCCTACGCACAGACCGGGAATCAAGAGGACGAGCGTCACAAATACTCGCCTCGATGTGCCTGCTGTTGTTCGCAGTTACCTTTTCGCACTTTGGATCGGGACATCCGCCGCAGCCCTGGAGGGAGTTGTTCGTACACCACGCCGGCATCCCGATCGCGCTTCTGATCCTCTTGCAGGATTATCGCTTTGTTTTTCTGGATGTGTTTATACGCTTCCTGGCGAACGTAAGTCTCGCGGCACTGCTCAGCTATTTCGGTCTTGGTCTATGGCTCAAGATGTCGACTCTCGTTCGATCAGCGGGCTCTCTCGCCGATTTAATTGTTGTCGCAGGCCTCTGCGTGCTCCTGATACTATTTGCTTACCTTCGCGGCGTCCTGCAAAGATTGTTGACACGAGCCATATTCCGCAGTGGCCGGATCGAAGCAACCATTGTGGAGCTGCGATCGAGAGGCGCCAAGACTCGCGATGAGAACGACTATTTGACATGGGCCGCCAGACGGCTTGCCGATGCCGCTGATACAACGCAGGTTGAACTGCTTGGCTGCGGTGCCGAAAACAGTCTCGACTATCCTGCGGTCGCAGACGAGCACCCTTGGCTGACTCGGTATCCTGAGCGGAGTTGGGTCGAGTCTGTCGTCCCGATCCGATTGACAAAGGGCGATGTCCGTTACGTCTTATTAGGCCGGAGACGTGGTGGCCGCCGCTATTTGAGCGAAGATTTTCTTTCGCTCAACCGTTTGGCAAGTGTCGTCGCCGAGGAGGTCGAGCGTCGACGAACTACTGAAATGCAGCGATTGGTGTCTGAAGCAGAACTTCGAGCCCTGCATTCACAGATTAATCCGCACTTCCTGTTCAACGCGCTGAACACAATCTACGGCATTATTCCGCGCGAGGCTAGCGGCGCCCGCCGGACGGTTCTTAACCTAGCTGACATCTTCCGCTACTTCCTGCAATCCGATCGAGTTCTCATTCCATTGTCCGAAGAGATGAAGATCGTGAAAGCCTACTTGGATATCGAGCATCTTCGACTCGGCACTCGGCTGCATACTACGATTCAAATCGACAAGGAAGCCGAGCACACTTTGATTCCGGTCCTATCCGTACAGCCCCTTGTGGAGAACGCGATTAAACACGCCCTGTCGGTCCGCCCCGATGATGGGTGGCTACGGATACAAGCGAGCACGTTGGATGGGATCCTCAATATAATCGTTGAGGATTCAGGAGCAGGCCCCGCCAAGGCTTCTGGAACTCCGTCCCGGGCCGGCGTGGGAATCGCAAATGTATCTCGCCGACTGCAGTTGTGCTTTGGCCACGGTTCTGACGTGAAGATTGTCTCGGAGCCAACCGGCACAAAAGTGCAGTTTTCGGTGCCGCTTACAGAGGCCTCAAGTTCGACGATTTCTGCGATCCATTCAGCGGGGATTTAGGCCGCTCATGGCAGTTTTTCGACCGTCTACGAGTTTTCGTGAGGCTCCAAAGTCGATCCAACTTACATGTAGCAGGTGGACAATCGTGTGCTGAAGGCCCTGATTGTAGACGACGAACCGATCGCTCGCCGTATCTTGCGTGAGGAGTTGGAACTGCTTCCGGACGTCGCTGTTGTGGGCGAGGCGGGCGATGGTGAGGCAGCGTTGAAGGAGATTGCACATCTCCAACCGGAACTTGTTTTCCTTGATCTGCAGATGCCTGTGATGAGCGGATTTGAAGTTGTTCGGAACCTAACGGGCCCGAAGCTTCCCGTTGTGGTGATCGTCACGGCTTTCGACGCGCATGCCATTCAGGCCTTCGAAGCGGGCGCAATCGACTATTTGTTGAAACCGGTCAGCGAAGCCCGGCTAAGGAGAGCCGTTGAGCGGGCTAGGAGGTTGTTGGACCGGCCCAGCGAGGTTGCCGCAACCGTCGATAAGATTGCAGCGGCCCAACCTCAGGGCGCGCCTCGAAGTAAGAAGGTGGTCGGCCGCAGCGGTGAGGAATACTTCCTCTTGGATTTGGACGAGATCCTCGCCTTTCAGGCCGATGGCGAGCTGGTTTGGATCATAACGGCGAAGCAACGATTTCTGGCCAGTCAAAGCCTGCGAGTCATCGAGGATCGGCTCGGCGAGCCACAATTCCAGCGGGTGCACCGTAACGCGATTGTAAACGTGAACCATATTCGGAAGATGAGTGCGCTCAGCAGTCAACGATGGCTGATCACGCTCAGCAACGCTCTCCAAGTAATCGCCAGCAAACGCCAGGCCCATAACATACGTAAGGTTTTGCATTGGTAGACCAAGGCAGCCTGATGCCGCTCACCGGCAAATTCAGCCCGCTCCCAGGAGTTTTGGACCGACTGCAAGATTAGGTTAGGGACGAGCAATCCTACTTCAGATACTGAACGCTATGAAGAGAATTCTCGCTCTTGCTGTTCTTGGTCTGCTTTCACCTGTGCTCGTATCTTCCGGATACGGGCAGTCACTGGGGAATGCAGGAACCATCGAGGGAACTGTAGTTGATCCATCCGGGGCAGCCGTGGCAGGCGCAGTTGTGAGTCTTCATAACACGCTCACCGGCCATCAGCAACAGACGGCATCGGACTCGCATGGGGCGTTCCGCGTCAGCAACATTCCGTACAATCCTTATCATCTTCAGGTGCTCGCTACCGGGTTCGCTCCGTTTTCGCAGGATGTCGACATTCGGAACTCTGTTCCTGTTCAGGTTAAAGCGACGCTGGCACTTGCAGGAACGACTACCAGCGTGAACGTAGAAGGCGGTGTTTCTGAGGCGCTGGAAGTCGATCCCTCCGCTCACATCGACGCAGATCGTTCCGCGTTGCTCAAGCTTCCAGCGCTGGACCCCGGCGCAGGCTTGAGCCAGGCGATCGTCTATAGCACGGGCGGAGTGGCCGCTGATGGAAACGGATTTTTTCACCCCCTCGGTGATCACGCGCAGGTCAGCTTTGTCATCGATGGAGAAAACATTAGCGACCAGCAAAGTAAGGTGTTTTCGACGCAGCTTCCGGTCAGCGCGATTCAGAGTATGGAGATGGTCACCGGGACACCGGAGGCACAATTCGGAGACAAGACCAGCCTGGTTGCGAATGTCACGACCCGATCCGGGCTGGGGGCCGCGCGACTCTTCGGCAACGTGGATGCCAACTACGGCTCCTTCGGAACGGCGGGAGGCGATCTTGGCCTCGGCTGGGGAACTCCGAAATTCGGAAACTTTCTCGCCGTGGACGGCGTTCGCAGCGGCCGCTTTTTGGATACGCCGGAGTTTCTGCCTTATCACGACATAGGAAACAACCAAACGCTCTTCGATCGGCTGGATTTTCTGCCGAATGGCCGCGATGCGTTTCATCTCGATCTCTTCATGGCCCGGAATTGGATTCAAATCCCAAACGATCTTGACCAACAGGCAGTGGAGCAGGACCAGAGGCAGCGAGTCCTGACGTGGAATATCGCGCCGGGCTACCAGCACACTTTCAGCGCGCATTCCCTATTGACCGTGAATCCTTACATTCGTAAGGACCAGTTCAACTACTATCCGAGCAGCGATCCGCTCAATCAGGATCTACCCTCGACGCAAAGCCAACAACGGCAACTGCTCAGTTGGGGCGTTAGGGCCGATGTCTCCACAACCACTGGCCGTCACAATATCAAGTATGGACTCGATCTGAAGCAGACCAGACTTCTGGAGAACTTCCAGTTTGGGATTACCGATCCGACGTTTAATGATCCGTGCATTAACGCGGACGGCACTGCTGTCGGCGATGCCAGCTTGACGAATCCCTCGCAGTGTGTGGCCGCCGGTTTTGAGCCAAATACTGCCGATAATCCCGATGTCACAGGGACTCCTTTCAGTCCTAGTTTGCTTCCCTTCGATTTAACTCGCAATGGTGGGTTGCTCGCATACCATGCCGCGCACAACATCAACCAAGCCGCGTTCTACGCGCAGGATGCGATTACCGTGGGCAACTTACTGCTCAGCATCGGTTTTCGACTGGACCACTATGATGGCCTGGTAACCAAGACAGGCCCGGAGCCGCGCGCCGGAATCGCTTACAACCTCAAAAAAACGAAAACGGTTCTGCGCGTGGCTTACGCTCGAACGTTCGAAACGCCATTCAACGAGAACTTGTTGCTCTCCAGCGCCACAGGCCTCGGAGGACTGACTCAAAGCGTGTTCGGCTCTGTCGGCGTGCCCATCGAACCCGGTTTCCGCAATCAGTTCAACACCGGATTCCAGCAGGCGATCGGCAGGTTCCTACTCATCGACGCCGATTATTTTTGGAAGTACACCCACAATGCGTATGACTTCAGCACACTGCTGAACACGACCATTTCGTTCCCGATCGCCTGGAACAATTCGAAGTTGGATGGCGTGACCGGAAGGGTGAGCACTACGAATCTGAAGGGTTTTCAAGCGTATTGGACGTTTGGACATACTCGCGCGCGGTATTATCCGCCTGAGACAGGCGGCCTGATCCCTCAAGGTGCACCGCTGGCGGGTGGCGTCTTCCGCATCGATCATGACCAGGCTCTCCAAGCCACTACGGTGCTGCGGTATCAACACAAGAGCAACGAGTGGATTGCGTTCACATGGCGTTATGACAGCGGACTCGTGGTGAGCGGCGTGCCCGATGCGGGTTCGGCGCTGATTGGAGGTTCGGCCGGCTTGACACCAAATGAGCAAGTGTCGATAGGCTTAGCGTGCAACGGCGCGTTCGCGACGGTCGCGAATCCGATTTCCGATTGCGTCGGACCCAATGGCACGCAAGGTTTGGTCACGTCAAAGCTAATAGTGCTTCCGCAGGGCGGTTATGACAATTTCGCCAGCCAAGAGAACGACGACCACAATCCCGACCGGGTGAAGCCCCGAAACATATTGAATCTCGGCATCGGTACCGATAACCTTACCCACACGGAGGGACGGAATCGGATCACGGCATCGTTAACCATCGAAAACCTGACGAACCAGGTCGCTCTATACAATTTCCTCTCGACGTTCAGCGGCACGCATTTCTTGCAGCCGAGAACGCTGATTGGCAAGGTCGGGTTCGTGTTTTGAGACTCGTAGTCGCGTGATTCGCCCGCGACGAGAGCGGCCGCTCTCGTCGCACATCCGCTTCTGGTACTGCTGGGGGACATTCTCAACCCTTTTCGGATTCGGCCCGCGACGTGGGCGTCCTGTCGCCGGTCATCCCCCGAATGCGCTCACCGGTGGCGCCCCGCGCCTCGCCAACCGATTACCTGCTGGTTCGACTGCGCGCGCTGTCCAAGCAAGCCCTTCCGCAACTTTTGATGTGGGAACAGTCTCACGGGACGGTCAACTGAAGCTCACCGACAGGTTCTCTTTTCATCCGCTTATCTTCAATTCTGTCGCCCACCTCGAGATGCCAACCCCAATCTTAGGGGCGCCTTTCCGGCCCGGCATACGATAGCGTTGGGAGTGATCCGCGCGAAAACTAGGAACTGCAATGATCTTCACGACCGTCGCCGAGACCCTAAAGCATGCAAGGTCGCGCTCGATGCTGGCGACTTCGACGACGCTGCGGGTCGCTTGCAGCGTGTCGTTGACGTTATCGATACCGCACTCGCGAATGGAGACCTGGATGAGGAGAGGCGGTGCTTCCTCCGGGACTAGCGCTGTTACACAGCAAGAGCAGGGTATCTTGCGTTAAGGAAGCAGACCAAAGACGCTTTAGCCGCCATCGGGCACGCGTTTCTGTCCCTGGATCGTAACAACCGGGAGCTATGGGATCCTCCCAAAGGATTCCGGGAGCGTGCAACGCGCGCCTGCCGGCCTTCGGAACTTCTGGCGTTGCCGTGCAGCCAACGTAAAGCCGCCACGGCGGTCGGCGTTGCCGCTGGTTGCCATCTTGGCTGTAATAGAGTCCAACAGTTATTGCTGGATGCCGCTCAATGCCGTGTAGGGTACTGAGTTCGAATCCCCGAGGCTGACCGACGTTGCTGTCCGAGAATTCTTCCTTTTCTGGAGCGGCGTACGTCCGGATTGGACTGACGGTGTCTCAGCGTGTGTGATCGTCAACCATAGTTCGGATTCGGGCTGGGGAGCCATTCCTTTCTTCGAGCAATTAACGTCTCAGCTGGTTGACTCGTCGATCGTCGGCAAACTCGTAAGTTCTTCAGGGCGTTAGCGTCTCTGTTTTCTCTCGTTGGAACCGGTTCACAGTTGGGGGAGCCGAGTTGGCTGCGTTCCACCGGTTTCTGCCGCCGTTTCTTCGCGTCTCTGGTCCCGTCTTCAGAGTTGGTTAACACGGACTCCTAATCGATGGCCCGAGCGAGACAAAGTTCCACTGAATCCGGAATATCCCACCGCCGGTTATCAGGGAGATATGCCGATTCCTCCGCGGGCGATTAGCCTATCAGGGCCTGTCAGTCGCGAAGCTCTCCCGTGGCCTTAGCATCCCAGGCGGACGATCATTTCTCCCGCTTTCGGTCTGCTGCCGTAAGAGTCGTTTCTCGCCTTGTGCTTAGTACTTGAGAATTCCTCGCTACGGAACCGTAATGTACGGCACCTTGGCCGCATTCAGGGCGTCATTGAACTTCGCCACCTGCTCGCGCATTCCGTCCACCTTTTTGCTCGCATCCCCTAGCGCGGCCTTCACCAGCACAATCTGCTGCAGCTCAGCGTCGCTAGGTGGCGCCGAGAACGCCTCCAGTTCGGAGATCTGAGACGTTACGCGCTGCATAAGCGCCGGCAGCACGAAGTCCGGTTCCGGCTTGAGCAGTTCCACCCTGCGCTCTTCCGGCGACGGCGTCTCTAAGAAGTTGCGCGTTGCAAACAGCGGCCGCAGATCGTCGAGCGTCTTCTTTAGCGCTTCCGCCGATTTCTTAACGTCGTCAGGGAGCTTGGGAGCATCCGGCTTTTTCCACGCGGTCTGCAAGACATTCAATCCCGAATCAGCCGCGTTGAATCGCTTGCGCAGGAGATCGGCCTGTTTCATCATTTCCACCAGTCCGTTGATTGCCGTACGCCTCTTTGCGCGGTCCCCTGATGTGAACCACGTAATGCGCGGGTCCTCCTCGACGCGGAACTTCGTCGAAGTCTTCTCCGCGCCGATTGAAATCTCGACGGTGTATTCGCCTGGGTCCACCATTGGGCCGCTGAACTGCGGAGGCTCACCGCCGGATGCCGCAAATCGTGCCGCCATAGCCTCTTCCTGCGGTGTGGGCGGCACCGCCCGGTCCTCCCGCAGGTTCCACACCACGCGATTGACTCCCGCCTCCGCTGTCGCGGCTTTGACGGTTGCGACCTGCTTACCAGCCGTATTCAGAATCGCTATCTTAATGTCCTTTGCATCCGGCTTGCTCTTGCTCCAGAAGTCGATGATTGCACCCGCGGGCGGATTGGCCCCGATGAACACGTCGTGCGCGTCGAAATCGCGTTTGTGCGCCAGCCGCCACATGGTTGCCGGCCGCACGTCAAACGCGTGCACGGTGCTCTCCATTACTTTCGGGTTCATCTGCTCGATCGTCGAGATGCTGTCCAGAATCCAAACCGACCGGCCATGAGTCGCCAGAATCAGATCGTTCTCCCGCGGTTGGATCTGGATATCGTCTACCGGCACACGTGGCAGGTTGTTCTTTAGTTCCTGCCAATTTGCGCCCCGGTTGAAAGAAACGTACAGCCCAAACTCGCCGCCTGCGAACAGCAGATCGCGATTCCGGGGATGTTCGCGGATCACATGCAGCGCGCTCGTCTTCGGCAACCCATTGACGATCGCTTTCCAGGTTTCGCCGTAGTCCGTGGTTTGAAATAAGTAGGTATCAAAATCGCCCGAGCGGTGTCCGTCGAAGGCTACGTACGCCGTGCCCGCGTCGAATGCGGATGGAAGCACCCGGCTCACGTATGTCCCCTTCGGCACCGGAATCTTCTCCACTACCTTCTTCCAAGATTCGCCGTCGCGGGTCACCCAAACGTTCCCGTCATCCGTCCCGGCCCAAAGCACACCCGCCCGAACCGCCGACTCGCTGAGCGTTGTAATCGTCGGGAAGGCTGCCACGCCGTCGTTGCGCGACAACATCGTTCGATCTTCCACTTTGCGGCCCATGATGGTTAGAGTTCGGCGATCGACATTGGAAGTGAGGTCCGGTGAGACACGCTTCCAGTTATCGCCCTGGTCCACGGATTTGAACACGAAGTTCCCACCGTAATAGATTGTCTTGCGGTCGTGTTTCGAAATCAGGATCGGCGAATTCCACTGGAAACGGTACCGCCGCATTTTGTCGTCGTCTTCACGTGGGCGGATGGAGCGTGCTTCATGCGTGCGCAGATCGCGCCGCGAAACGTTGCCGTCCTGGGACTCTGCATAAACGATCCATGGCTCTACAGGATCCACTTGGGCGTAGAATCCGTCACCGCCTTGCACCGTGTACCAGTCCTCGTTCGTGATTCCGCGTTGGTTGGTACTGGCGCTCGGTCCACACCAACTGCTGTTGTCTTGTAGCCCGCCGCACACCTTGTACGGCTTCGCCATGTCGTACGCGATCTCGTAGAATTGGCCGATAGCGATCTGCTCACGTGCATCCCACGAGCGCCCGCCGTCACGGCTGAAATGGATACCGCCATCGCATCCCACAATCATATTGTCCGAGTTCGCGGGATCAATCCAGATGGCATGGAAATCCACGTGGATGCGCGTCACGCGATTGGTTACGAATGTCTTGCCGCCGTCTTCGGAATACGCCATATTGACGCCGGCTTCCCAGATGCGCTGGTCGTTGTTCGGATCGATGCGCACCTGACTGAAGTACATCGGGCGCGCGTTGGTATTGCTCATTTTGGTCCAATGCTCGCCTTTATCGTCGGTGCGATAGATCCCCGATTCTTCACTCTCAACCGTTGCGTACACCACGTTCGAATTGCGCCGGTAGACATCGAGCGCGATGCGTCCCATCTCCGTCTTCGGCAGCCCTTCAGTCAGTTTTTTCCAAGTGATCCCGCCGTCCGTGGTGCGATAGATGGCGCTTCCCGGACCACCGCCGTTGAAGCCGAACGGTGTCCGCCGCCGCTGGTACGCCGCGGCATACAACGTGTCCGGGTTGGAGAGATCCATTGCCACATCGTTCACCCCGGTGTCTCTGTCGATGAAAAGCACCTTGGCCCACGACTTGCCGCCGTCAGTCGTCTTGAACAGGCCGCGCTCATCGCTGGGGCCCCAGAGGTTGCCCTGTGCCGCGACGTAGACGATATTGGCGTTCGACGGATGGATTACTACGCGCCCAATGTGGCGCGTTTCGTCGAGCCCCGTGTGCTTCCAGGTCTTACCACCGTCGGCCGACTTGTAAACGCCATTGCCCCAAGACGAACTCTGGCGGTTGTTGGCCTCGCCCGTACCCACCCACACCACGTCTGGCTCCGACTGCGACACCGTTACGTCGCCGATGCTGGACACCGGCTGATCGTCGAACACCGGCTTCCACGTAATGCCTCCATTTACCGTCTTGAACAGACCGCCCGATGCCGTGGCCGCATAAACGATGTTGGTGTTGCTCTCAACGACCGCGAAATCATCGATGCGGCCGCCCATATTGGCGGGACCGATCTCGCGAAACTTCAGGCTCTTCAGAACATCTACGCTCTGAGCCCAGGCAAGACTCGCGAACAGAACAGTAACAGGCAGGTATCGCATGAAGTTTGTTCTCCGGTCATCCAGTTTATTGCATTTGTCGTCATGCGCCCACACCGTCTCGAAGGGCATCGAGAGACTCCATGCAATCTCGTGGACGGAAGTATTGTGGAGCGGTCAATATTTCCGGCCGGTTCATGCGGTCCGAAATACTTGGCGGCCCAACCGGACACGTTTCACAATTTCTGCGTATATAGTTAACGGACGCAAACGCAAATCGCGCGTCGAAAAATCCCCAACAGACGGCGCTCGACCGCATAGCGGACATCGTCGTGGGTGGCCTCCAAGGAGACCGCTCATAGATGACCGCAATCCGGATCGCGCCGAGGCCGTCCGAGAAATCGCCGCCGTCCTAGCCACAGCGTACCTGCGGCTTCGATTCAGAGAGCCGCCACCGCCAGTAGTTGACTGTTCCGAAACAGAGAGTGAGTCTGTTCCATGCGAGGGAATTCAGGCCAATTGCTTCGGAAACGTTATAAAGCCGGGGGGCTGCTTTTGTTGTTTGAAAGAAGCGCCGCTTTTACACCAGATTACGGCGTTAGCCACAATTCAGACCAAATCCATTGATTGTCTGGCCTGCTCACACCCAGAATGTGGGGAACGTCCGTACCGTTAAAGGTTGGAAAGGTTGGAACCCTTTAGGTAGCCATAACTCAGTGCCTCGCTGAACTATCGGGCTGACATCAAGATCAGCGGCGGAAGCGCGACTTAATCGCGGCCAGTGGTATTATAGACCCTTCTCCTAGGAGGGTAGTTGAAACCGAATACTGCGCTTGCGGTTTTTCTCATTGCCGCCACGCCTGCGTTGGGACAGATCCATCGAGTGGTGGAGTTCGACTCGCTCGGCAATTACCGTCTGCAGATCGGATATTACGGCTCGGGAAACGGGCAATTCAACGGAACCACTGGAATTGCCGCCACAAGCTCCGGTTTAATCG
>DATGJP010000082.1:0-48702 GCA_035295125.1 Bryobacteraceae bacterium
TCACTTCGGTCGCCGATCTGGCTCGCAAGATCCGGAAATACATTCGCGCATATGCCAAAGTGGCCAGACCGTTCCGTTGGTCATACGCCGATCCAGCCCGCAGAATCATACCTAACCCAATGACTGGGACAGCCCACTAGGAAGTCCTCATCGGTCAGGGGGTCTGAAGCGAAAACGCGTTCTAAGCAACGAGAGCACAACGGGAATGGTGAGCGCCACCCTACTTCGCCTGGAGCGCTTCAAGGTAGCGCAGAAGACTGTGAAGTTGTATTTGCCCCGTGTACAGGTTGGGGTTGGTTTGGTACAGAACCGTGCACCAGACCGGCATATCCGGCGTACTGGTAGTATCCTTCCCTTCAAGGACACGCAACATCCGGCGCTCCGGAAACTTGCCTCGGTTCCGCTTGCTGATTTGCGTCAAATCCGTGGGCGGCTGTTTTAGACTACTGGCAGCCGGTCCCGCACCTTTGGCATCGACTCCGTGACAAACGGCACAATATTGCGCAAACAGCGCCTTCCCCTCGATAGAAACACTCGGGCGTGCAGGGACCCTCTTAATCGTCGTCTCCTGCGCGGCGCGTATTGTCGTTACGCCGGTCAGAAAACAGAGCATGCCGAGCGCAAGCTTCGCAACGGAGGCACTGATCATAGCGGGTGTGCCCGTTGTGTCGTGCTCGTTCGTTGCCAACCCTAAGTCGTTTGATTCTGTAGGTCGGCGACGAAACTTGGGTCATTTGACTCACCCGACCGACCCCTTCAAGGATGGAAATCGTGCCGAATGAACCGAGTCTGCAACCGATGCCCGGTTTGGATAGTAGCGCTCAATAGCTTGCAATAAGAGCGCAATACTCAACGGCTTCGTCACATAATCGTCCATGCTAGCCTCTAGGCATCGTTCTGTCGCCGGTCATCGCATGCGGTCATCGCTATAATCGGCAGCCGTCGCCCATCTGTCTCAGGCGCCTCAATCCGACGGGTAGTTTCAAGACCGTCAAGTTCTGGCATCTGAACATCCATCAAGAGGAGGTCGAACGAGGCGTTGGACGGCAATACCACAGTACAGAGTCAAGTCGGGACGAACTCGTTCACGAGTACCACGAAGCAACTGCGGAGTCCCGGCGTCGGCTCAGGCATACTCATTGAACTTCACGGCTGTACCTTCACGCCAGCTCGATTTTTTGTCGGCGTGGGCGGCAGGGCAGCCGTTTCCTGGCGTTTCAACTCTTAACTCGCCTGATGCAAGCATCATCGCCAATGCCGCGATCGTTCCGGCAGGCATTAACGGATCGATCACAGTAGTCGCTGGACAAACGTCAGACCTGATCATCGACGCGAACGGGTATTTCGCGCCGCCGAATGGCAACGAATTGCTCTTTTACTCCGTGACGCCCTGCCGCATCGCCGATACGCGCGCGTCCCAGGGCAAGACTGGGGCATTCGGCCCCCCTACCATCGCCGCTTCCACCCCGCGCGATTTCCCGATCGCTGGCAGCTCTTGTAATATCCCCAATAGTGCCAAAGCGTACTCTTTGAACCTCACAGCTGTACCTCAAGGCCGGCTGGGCTATGTGTCGACTTGGGCTGCCGGTCAGCCTTATCCCAACGTCTCGACCCTGAACTCCCCTGACGGAAGCATCATCGCGAATGCCGCCATCGTACCCGCGGGCTCCAATGGCGCTGTTACCGTCATGGCCAGCAACTCCACCGATTTCATTATCGACGTCAATGGGTATTTCGCTCCTCGTGGCGGCCAGGACGCACTGCATTTCTATACGTTGACTCCCTGCCGCGTCGCTGATACTCGCGCTTCCCAAGGCTTCACCGGAGCGTTTGGTCCCCCCAGCCTGGCCGCATCTACCGGCCGCGACTTCCCCGTCCTGTCGAGCGATTGCGGCGTCCCATCGACCGCCAAGGCGTACTCGTTGAACATGACCGCCGTGACACAGGGCCCGCTGTCATACTTGTCCACCTGGCCGGCCGGTCAGCCCTATCCCAACGTCTCGACACTGAATTCACCCAAGGGAACGACGCTCGCCAATGCCGCCATCGTACCCGCAGGGGCAAACGGCGCAATTTCGGTGTTTGCAAGCAACGCAACCGATCTCGTCATTGATATCAACGGATACTTCGCCCCCTGAAGTCGTTAGGTTTGAGTACGTCCAGCCTCGGTGAATGTTGCCAGAGGCCTAGGCGGCAGGACGCTTTCGGGCACCGAGTTTTCTCGAGGCGGCGGGATAGTGCGGGTTGGACTAGACCCGATTCGTCGAGACTGATCGGAGGCACTTCCTGGTTGGAAAAAGCCGCCGGGTCGTCTGAGCAGCCGGGATGTTCTCAGGACGTATTCCGGTATAAGCAAGAAGTTGCCGCAACCGCCGTTCTCAGAACAGGTCGTTGACCCGGTGACAAGCCAGGAGGGGGCCAATCCTGCAAGTCGCAGTGGCGGATTCAACAGCCCCCAAATAGGGGGAACGGAATTGAGTGGGAGAACAAGGAATGGATGTTCGGTGGTGCTGCAAATCAGGTGAACGGCAAATATAAGCGGACCGCTCGGGGACTACAAGTCTGTGCTGCGCAGGTTACGTTCACGCCGCCTTTCTCCTACGAGCCTTGGCGCCCCTAAGCGGGTGTAACGTGGAATGGTTTGACCTGGCTTGAGTAACCTGTTCACCTGGGACGACCATATCAACGTTACGCGCGGAATTCATCAATTGCGGTTCGGGGTCTGGGTGCAACGCATCCAAAACAATGGCAACATGGCACAGAACCAGTTTGGGCAAGCCTCGTTCGGAAGCCTGAAGGATTTCCTACAGGGAAATATCCGAAGTGAAAGCTGCAATGGACTGGAACACGAACCTGGTAAGCGGCACCTTGTTTTCCCGTGGCGCGGGCCGCGCGCCATTTCCACGAGGATCTGTCTCATTAGCCGGGAGGCGATTCCGTAGAAATGCGAACGGTTTTCGTAGGCCGGGTGCCGTGTAGTCACCAGCCTTAGGAACGCCTAGTGGACCCGGACCGCGGTCTCAATCGTTGCCGGACTGTTGTAAGCCAACAATTGTTTCCAGTGGTTCCGGGCGCGTTTGGCGTGTTAGCCGAGAACGGAGAGAGAAGAATGATGGCTCCCCGGAGTCGCATCGACGACTCGACATCACAGAGAATTTCGCACTGGTCAGCTTCGATCAATAGCCGGTTCGTAATCGCAAATGGTCGCGATGCTGCGAACGCCAAGCTATGATCGGAAAAATGAAGCAGCATCCCCTCGATAGGCGCCGTGCGCGGATCGTCGAGAACGGAAATCTTAAGTGAAATGGAATCGTCCCGCGTTTGCACTTATTGCTTCGCTCGCGCCTTTTCAAAATACGCCTGTCAGTCAAATTCCTTCTGGAGAGGTTCGGGAAAGCGCAGGCGTACGTGGGCGGCGCCCCGCCAGTGTCGAATTACTAGCGTCGTGTCTGATACCGTGATGGTCGTGCTTCAGTGTCCGTTTTCCAGGCGCTTCTGCGCTGGTTTTACAATTCTCTGAATCCATTGCTTGCCATCCCACTCCCACAGGTCCCCAAAGACTAAGTCCCCTTCGTGTCCACCGAACAGGACGTCGCGGTTACGCCGGTTGTCATAAGCAAGTGCTGAATGGTTTCTTGGCGGAGGGCCCGTTGAGGCTAGCGGAATCCAAGCATTGCCATCGTATGCCCATGTGTCACCCGTGCGCTCGTGTCCGTTCCAACCGCCGAACCGGATCGTGCGTTCGGCGCCCTCGTCATACGTCATCGCGGCGTTGAATCGCCCCTCCACGGCCTTCGCAGCTGATTGTTGCCAGGAGACTCCGTCCCACTCCCACGTTTCGATTCCGCCGCCAGTAACTGGCGCGCCTCCGAAAAGAACCGCACGCTCAAGCCGTTTATCGTATACGAGCGACGCTCCATTACGGGGCGACGGTCCGCTCCGCGACGCAAGAGTCCAACGTGTTCCGTCCCATTCCCAGGTATCGCCAAGCCGCTTTCGTTCATGCGATTCCCACTCATATCCCCCAAAAAGAATGGCATGCCCGCGCACCGGATCAAACGTGAGGGCGGCTTCCGCCCGAGCGGGTGGTCCAGGAGGCAGTTGACTCCAACGCTTGCCATCCCATTCCCAGAAGTCGCCGAATAGCTTCGGTTCAAACTTATCCGGGCCAAAGAGCACAGGATTGCCGCCGAAGAGAAGTACAACCTGTCGTTTACTGTCGTACGCCATAGCGGCGAATGTTCGGGGAGTTGGTCCCTTATCGCTTACTTTGTTCCATCTGCGGCCGTTCCATTCCCATGTCTCCCCGAGGACGTTAGAGGCGTCCGCGCCACCGAACAAGACGATCACGCCGCGATGTCGGTCGTAGGCCATGCAGTGGGCATTCCGGACGGTCATGTGCTCTCGTGCTGCCGTTTGGGCCCCCTGAATGACGAAAACGCACGCCAGGAGGTTCCTAAATTGGGCCGTCATACTGTTATTAGGACGGTCATGGGGCAACTATGTCTCTGAGAGGGCTGTCGAGCCATGCTGGCAGGGATGTGGCCCGGCTGCATGATTGATCACATCGGTTGCTGAAGCCATGGGCCGGACGCCCGGGGATTTGGTCGCAGTCTGAGTAGGTGTGGCCCATGCCTAAGCCAACAAATATCGAGTCTTTCCGTCCGCTGCTCGGGTTCCGGGCGAGCCGCTCACGAATTCGAAGATGAAGGAGTAGAGATGTAACCAGGAGCGCCAACGTCCGCTGAAAGCCGGATAGGAGCGACGGCATCAGGCCCTGGACGCAGGATTGGCAAAGAGGTCGAGCGAGCCGATTTTAACGGTTTGGCACCGGCACCGACCGATGCCCGCCGCCTACTGAGTCTTCCTCGACTTCTTTGTGCGGCCCTTCGAGGGATTGGCTCCGCTGCGAATGACACGACCGAAGCCCTCTCGCCTGACAGAGATACCTTTCGTTCCTCCGCAGTCGGTATAGTCAGCTCATACCGCTCGGGCCCGACCATGACTACCACTGGGATCGGGGCTCCGACAGTTACGGTAGGGCGGAGAGGGAAGGGCACAATTTTCGACTCTTTAGGCATGGAGTCATTGATACCTCCGTATGCGGACGACACCAAGTCGGCGGTTCAGCGGGTTGAAGGGACGACGAAAGTTTCCCATGGCCATTCTTGTCAGCAGGCGCCCCGCAACGTACCAATCACTGGCAGCGCAGGCATACTGGGTGCACGTACCCGTATGCATCCGCTATGCCCGACTCGCCAAGGGTTTGCCTTGTCTCGGGCCCGTTCCCAAGCTCAGACAAAAACAAATGAGCGTCGAACGTTCTGCTGGCAGCTCCACCTTGTTCATCTAGCGCGAGGCGCAGTTACGTCCAGCTACAAAAAAGACCTTGATCGTGCCGATCCGCCGGGGAGCGTAGGCTCGTCGATGAGCGAACTGCTTCCCGTATCGATACGTCAAGTGTTTCGAGCTTCCCAGTTTCCATGAAACCAAACAAAAATGGCCGCCCCAGCAGATTCGGGATCGGCCGATTTCGAACCTAACCTTGGGTCTACTTCTCGATTGTGTAAGTCCTCGGTCCCGACGCGCTTTTAGACGAGGCGATCTTCATTCCGCGCTTGCGGCCTAGGTTTGAAAGGAAGCCCCGGACAGTGTGTTTCTGCCAGTCGGTCGCTTCCATAATCTCGGCCAGCGTTGCACCCTGGGCGCGTCTTATCATTGCGATAACCGCTGTGGTCTTGTCGGTGCTCACGCTGCGGCCGACGCTCTTTTAGCCTTTTGGGCAACAGCCGGATTCGTCACGCCTTTGTCTCTGCTGCCGTGGTCACTTTTTACCTTCTTCCCCTTCGTTGCCTTAGTCCTTTTCCTGCTCGTCTTGGGGCCCGCATCCTTATTGTCACTGGCACCCGTTTTCGAGAAGGCCTGCTGGGTTGCAGCCGTCGTCCCATCTTCAGCAAGAGCGTCGCTCTGTTCGGGTTTCCTGGATTCTGTATTCGTCATTGCTAGCATTTCTCCTTTGTGCGCTTGATCCGCGCCTGACGATTCATCACTCTGTTGGGGCCGGAAAGCAAGGCCAATGTCGAAATGTCAAAATGTGTCCGGCGAAGGTGAAGGCGATTATGCTCAGAGCTAAGACCAATGCGACTGGGGCCCCGAGCTAACTCACGGGCAATATATGCAGGCTTCTCAGTATGGACGAGCCGGACTTTGATGAGCGTCGCAGAGCGGAACATCCCCGAGCCACCGGTTGCTTTTCTCGCCCCGACGGAGCGTTCATGGACTCTGAGGTGAACACTTCAAGACGCTAAGCGCAGCACCAATAAAGGCGTCTTCATCGAAAGGAAGATCATGGATACAGCACTGCAAGAGCAGATCGAACGCTTGCGTGGACTGAGGACCAAAGAGCTCAAGCTCCGTTACCGTGAACTGTTCGGCGACGATTCGCAATCCGCCAACCATCAACACCTCTTTCGGCGGATCGCCTGACGCTTGCAAGCGCGCCGCGCAACTGGCCGACGATGTCGACTTGCGGCTGCGGGCGCCACGGCGGTTTTGGACTCAGCTGGCCGCTCGTGATGCCTCGCGCCCATTGCGCGACACCCGGCTACCGGAGGCAGGCACTGTTTTGCGGCGCGACTATCAGGGGCGCGCTATCGAAGTTACGGTTCTAGCCGACGGCTTTGTGCACGAAGGCCGCGCCTACCGTTCGCTGAGCGCCATCGCATACGCAATCACCGGCACGCGTTGGAACGGCCTGTTGTTTTTCGGTTTGATTCAGCGAGGCAGCAAGTAGTAGAAGCATGGCACAGATCCCGAAGACTCTGCGGAGTGCCATCTACACGCGCAAATCGACTGAGGAGGGCCTGGAGCAGGAGTTCAACTCGCTGCAGGCACAACGGGAATCGGCGGAGGCTTATATTCGTAGTCCGCAACTGGCCGGTTGGGTGGCACTCGCCAACCGTTACGATGACGGTGGATTCAGTGGAGCGAGCTTGGAACGTCCGGCGATGACGCAACTGCTGCGAGCCATCGAGACCGGCCAGATCGATTGCGTGGTGGTGAATAAAGTAGACCGTTTGACGCGTTCGCTGCTCGATTTCGCGCGCCTGATGTCGGTATTCGATTCTCATGGCGTCAGCTTCGTTTCAGTCACGCAGGAGTTTAACACCACCACCTCGCTGGGACGGCTGACACTCCACATTCTGCTGTCCTTTGCGCAGTTCGAGCGGGAGATTATCAGCGAGCGGACACGCGATAAGCTTTCGGCGGCGCGTAGAAAGGGGAAATGGATCGGCGGCATTCCGGTCCTGGGCTACGATGTGGACCCGCAAGGCGGACGCTTGGCAGTGAATGAACGGGAAGCGGTCCAGGTGCGGGAGATCTTCGATCTCTTGGCCGGGGCCGCGACGCTCGCGACAGGACTCCAGGAGGTAAGCAAGCGAGGTTACAAGACTAAGGATTGGGTCAGCCGCTCGGGCCGCCGACACCCCTGGTCGCCGGGTTCTGTTGAGACCCGCTCTACTGCTGTCACCAAACCGTCGACGTGACGGCGGCCCAGGACAGAGTGTCGCGCGTGATGGTGATGTTCTCGGAAGGGATCGGCGCCACCACCACTCTGCCCGAAGACATCGGGTTTCAGGCCCTCGATCTTGGCATTCCCATCTATCCGGTCGCAACCAATTACAAGCATCACATCCGCCGCGCCTATCCGCGGAATCTGTGGCGCATGAATCAGTTCGAAAACCTGGGGAAGCTGACGGGCGGACGCTCGGTGGAGTATGCGTCGATCGATGCGCCGTTGCTGTTCAAAATCCTCGACAGCTTCAAGGCGGATGTACTGGCGCAGTATGTGGTCGGATTCGTGCCCGATTCGAATGCGTCCCCAACGCGGCACAACCTCGAAATCAGGATGACAAAGAAGTCGAGCGGTTCGGTTGAGGGCGGCAGGCGCAGAGCCGTTTACTGAGCCGGCGATATCTCGGTCCGACCGGCAATTTAAGAAGGAACTGCCCCGAACTCCACCCAGTTTTCCGGGTTGAGAGATTGGCCGCGACCAAAAATGCCACCAACGGCTAATGCTGGGAACATTATTGCCGCTCTCGCAGCGTGTGAATCCAGGTCTTCACCGCCAGGCCCGCCAGGAGCAATAGTACGGCGACCCGTAAAGGCCCATCCAGCGTAAACCCCGCGAGCAAGGCAAGTACGGCATAGGCCGCCATCGCAGAGACGAAATTCGGCTTCACCTGCAACTACTGTACTTTGTCCAGACCCTCGGTGAGTTCGATCAGCGTTCCCCAAGGGTCCGCCACAAACGCCACCGCAATGCCCAGGCTGGGCACCTGACGGTACGGAACCACGAGCGTAATCCCGGACGACTGCAGCTTCTTGGTGAACGCCTCCAGCCCCTGGACCTCAAAACCAATATGATCGAGCGACCGGCCCTTGGTCCCCGCCATCGCCTCCGCCGACTTCGCAAAGGTCAAATTGATCCCCGGCAAATCGGCCGCAATGAATTGCCCGCGCATTCCGGGCTTGGCGCCGAACACGTCGTCGTACCAGTTGCGCATTTCGTTGGTGTCGCGCCCGTAGAAATGCAAATGATGGGTCGCAAGCGCCGTCGGCATCGCCGGATCGGCGGTCAGTTCCACGCGCAACGAGTCCGCGATCTCCAACATCGCCTGCCTCTCGTTGTGGCTTACCACCGTAATCCCCGAGCTCTGGCATTTCGCCAGCACGCCTTCGAAATCGCGAACCTTGAACCCGATATGCCGCACCACCGATTCGTCGGTACCGCCCGCGGGTGACCCCTTCTGCACCACGATCAATGCCCCAGGAACCAGGTAAATCTCGTACGGTGGATTGCTGTGCTTCGGAAGCCCGAGCACCCCGGTCCAGAACTTTTCCTGCGCTTCGGGATTCGCCGAAACGATATGCAGATGCCCCAGCCGGACCGGGCCTGAATCGGCCGGCAAGACCTGCGCGCAGGCCCCGGTCATCACGCTACACAAAACCGCCAGCGCGGTACCGCACCCTTTAGCCCGTATCATTTTCAGCAATCTTATCATCGTATGCCTTGACATCCTAGGTATGGCTGCTTTATCCTGATCACACATATCTAGAATGCCTAGGCACGACGCAGAATTACTTCAAGGAACCCTGGACATGCTGATCCTGAAAGTGGCCGCGCTGCGGCCCATCCACGGTTACGGCATCGTCCAACGGCTCCAGCAAATGTCCAGGGACGCCCTCCAGATCCGGCAGGGCTCCCTATACCCGGCGCTGTACCGGCTCGAGAATCGTGGCTGGCTCAAGGCCGAGTGGAAACAAACCGAAGGCGGCCGCGAGGCAAAATTCTACAGTCTCACCAAGGTAGGCCGCCAGCAACTCGAGGCCGAGAAAGAGGGATGGAAGCGTCTGTGTGACGCCATTTCCCTGGTCCTCGACACAGATTGAGGAGCTGCGAGCATGCGCTGGTTGAAACATCGTTGGGAATCGCGAATGGACTCCGAATTCAAGTATCACCTGGAGAGCCTTATCTGCGACTACATTGAAAAGGGCATGAGCCCGGAGGAGGCCGAACAGCGTGCCCGCCGCGAATTCGGCCCGATTAACCTCGCGAAAGACGAATGCCGCGACCAGCGGCCGCTAAGGTGGCTCGACAACTTCCTGGCCGACCTTCGATACGCGCGGCGGTCGCTCCTTAAGAACCCCGGCTTCTCGACCGCTGCCATTCTTACGCTGGCGCTTGGTATCGGGGCCAACACGGCGATTTTCAGTGTCGTCTACGCGGTCCTGTTGAAGCCGCTGCCGTATGAAAAGCCTGGACAGATCTACAGCGTCGAGATCGTGATGCCGGAACGTCGCGCCCAGTTCGCGAGTATACCGGTGACGGTTCAGGCCTTTGTGGAGTGGCGCAAAACCGTTACCGCTTTCGAGTCCATCGGCGCACTTAGACCGTGGGAGTGCAACCTGACCGGCGACGGCGAACCGGAACGTCTCGGCGGTGCAAGGGTCTCGGCCAACTTCTTCTCGCTGCTGGGCGTTCCGGTTGCCCGTGGACGAGGTTTCGCCGCCGACGAGGAAACCCCGGGCAAAGAAAACGTGGTCGTCATTAGCGATGGGCTTTGGCGCCGGCGCTACGGCTCTGACCCCAACGTGATCGGCCGGTCGATCGACATTAACGGCCGGAATCACATCGTGGTGGGAATTGCTTCCCCGGCGCTGCTCGTTCCCACCGGGACTATTCTGCACCCCATGGTGTCGTTTGCTCCCCAAATCGACGTGTGGAAGCCGATTGCTCCGACTTCGGAGGAAATCAAAAACGAAAGTTGGGATCATGGCGTTTTGGTGCGCCTGAAGCCGGGCATCACACCGGAACAGGGGCAGCAGCAACTCCAGGCGAGCCTCAACGCATTTGTCCACGCGCAGGCCCCCGATGTAAATACTGAACTCATCCCGCAACTCGTTCCGATCCGCGAGATTTACACCGGAAAGGTACGGCTGCGGATTCTGCTTGTTTTCTGGGCATCGGCTCTTCTCCTTCTCACTGCCTGTAGTAACCTCACCAACCTCTTTCTCGCGAAATTTGCCAGCCGGTCAGCGGAATTCGCAACGCGAATCGCACTCGGGGCCGGACGCGCGCGGCTCCTGAGCCAGACGCTCACCGAAACCACGCTTATCGCCGTTATTGGCGGGGCTCTCGGCGCGGCACTCGCGAAATACGGCGCGGCATTGCTTTCCGCGTACGGACCCGAAGACATACGCCGCCTTTCGGACTCGCATCTCAACGTGCGGGTCCTGCTGTTCGCCCTGGCGGCGAGCCTGCTCACCGGGTTGGTGTGCGGCTCTATCCCATCGTGGCAATCCCGTCCGACCCGATTCCGCCGGGTCCTCGTCGGAGTCCAGACCGCGCTCGGAACCGTCCTGCTGGTATCCGCCGCGCTGCTTCTCCACAGCTTCGTCAACGTGTTGGGCGCCGATCGAGGCTATCAGATCGAACGGGTCATGACCGTCGACCTTTCGCTTTTCGGAAAGCGCTATTCGGGGCCCGATAGCCGCGTCGGGTTCTACCGCGAGCTGACCGAAAAAGTGCGTTCGCTGCCCGGAATCGCGGCCGCGGGCGCGATCAGCGACCTGCCGGCAACGGCCGGATCGACTGGGCCGAGCCGCGCGATCTTCTACTCTAGCGATACAAAGTATGACACCGTCGTACTCGCGCGGCCCGTAGCCATGATCCGGGCGGTAACCGACGGTTATTTCGCCGCCAGCGGATCGGCACTGCATGCCGGACGGTTCTTCAACGCCCAGGAGACGTCGGAAGTCGCGATCATAAGCCAGTCCCTGGCCAAACGCCTCTGGCCCCAAGCGGCGCCGTCCGACGTCGTGGGCCGCACCGTACGACAAGGCTTTGTCCAAGGACCCCAGGTTACGGTGGTCGGGGTTGTGGAAGATGCCCGTCCAGGAGCCGTTGATCGCGATGCGCCCTACCTGATGTACCGTCCTCACGCCCAATGGGCGAGTGGACCGATGACCCTGGTGGTTCGAACGGCCCTGGAACCGGCCGCAATCCTCCCCGCCGTCCGCGGGGAAATCCGGAAGATGGACCCGAACCTTCCGATTCCCGCAGTTCGCACGATGAAACAGATCGTCTACGAATCCGTTTCGCAGCGCCAGTTCCAGATGATGCTGACGCTGCTGTTCGCCGTGGTCGCCGTACTGCTCTGCGCTGTTGGCGTGTACGGCGTTGTGAGCTACTCCGTGGCCCGGCGCACGAAGGATATCGGGCTTCGCATCGCTCTGGGTGCGATGCGCGGCGACGTTATGCGCTGGGTTTTCACCGAAGGCATGACGCCGGTCGCGATCGGGCTGCTCCTCGGACTTGGCGCAGCGGTGGCCATCGCAAGGGTGATTCGAACCGTGCTTTTCGGCGTCAGTCCAAACGATCCGGGAGCGCTCGGCGGCGCCCTACTGGTTCTACTACTGGCCTCAGGTCTGGCTTGTTATCTGCCGGCGCGACGGGCGGCGAGACTTGATCCGCTGGCGGCGCTGCGCCACGATTAGCAGCCGACGCGGTAGGCCTCGCGCAACCACGTCATCACCTCGTCGTCCAGCTCGGAGGTCTGTCCGATCCGAAAATGGTGGACGTGGTTGCCCGGCGAAAGGGACTCGATTTTCGTAAATCGAGGGTTTTCCAAGCGCCTCGCAAGCACCACGTGGCCGTGCAACTCAGACTGGCGCAGCGTGATGGCCGAAAAGATCATGCGCACCTGGAAGCCGATACGCGTACCCGCTGGAGCATACATGAACGGGCCGCAATCGGCGACCATGGCGCTGAAGCGATGGAACAGCTCAATCGCGCCGGGTGACTTGCCGTTTAGATAGGCATTCACCGAGTACTTGCCGCAGGAGTGCGACTGGTTTCGGTTGGCGAAACAACGGCCGCACTTGGGACAGCGCCACAGCGATCGTGCCGGAGCTGTAGCGGAATCCATCAACTGTTATCCCTTGTGATGCGGCGCGTACTTTTGGAGCGTAGCGATGAAGCCGCGCGCCCGATCTGGAACCTTGGTCTCGGGATTTGTCAGAATCTCCTTGCTCTTAATCGCTTTACCGTAAAGCAGCTCATTTTCGTCGTCATCGGGGCGGAGTGTGGCGCCCTCGAGCGACAGGCCGGCAAAAGCGCCACGTGACCGAGACCAGGACAGGATCTCGGCGGTCATCATCACGTCCGTGTTGGCGCTTGCGGTCCGGCCTACGGGGCCGGCAGCGGCCGAGCCTTCCGCGCCGATGGTGAACTTGTCGGAGGCAATGCGATCCATGCCCCGCTGATTCATGACCAGCAGAATGACATCCGTGGACGATCCACCAATTTGAAATCCAAAGCTGCCACCCTCGATCCGTTCGGCGGATGGGGAGCCCCACGTTTCGCCGTGGCGGCAAGAGGCAAAGCCGCGGCCGTACTTGCCGCCCACTACAAATGCTCCTTTCTTCAGTCCCGGGATGATTACGATGCACTCGGCGCGCTCGAGCAGATCCTGGGGAATGGAACGGTCGGAGATGTTCATAATTTCCTGGAACACCGCCGATGCGTCCCTAAAGCGTTTGTCGACTGTCGACTCCTGGGCCCAGGCTGCTGCAGCCACAAGCAGCCCGAGCGTTACGATTCCGTATCGCTGTGCCATCTATGCTGGTCCTCCGGTAACGACCATCATAAATGGTTTCGCGAGCCTACGCCTTTTGACGTTGCAGGCGGCGGCGCAGCAGGGCCATACCGACGAGGCCCGACCCGATCAGGAGCGAGGTGCCGGCTTCGGGCACATCCGGAGGCGGATCCTCGCCGGAAGTCAGAGGCGAAGTCGCTGCCGTGCCGAAAGAAAAACTGCCCAGGAGCATCTGCGCGTCTCCGCTCAAGGGCGCGTTCGGCAGCATGAAATCGATGGTGGTGAAAGGCGTATCGGAGGTGATTCCAAAGAACGTCTGATCCGGACGAGGCGAAGTTGCGACGTTCGGGAAAACGGGGCTGCCGTCGAGAGAGATGCTGTAGGAAAGGCCGTCGGGACCCTTCGTCATCAACTCTACGGCGAAGGCGGTTACCGGCGTGGGCAGCACCACGTGGATGTACGGCAGGAACGAGGCATCCGACTGGCGATTTTCGACGGGACCCTCAAGGACAGAGTTGATCCCCGCGATGCCGGAGAATTGGAAATCCGGCCAGGAGGTCAGTGGATCGACGACGTAGAGTTGATACGAGGAAGAGCCGAGCATTCCTGTAAAGGTGACGCCATCCAGGGTTAATCCGGAGTTTGAGCCGTAGTTCTGCGTGGCTCCAAGCGATGCTAAGCCGTTGAAGTCTATGGTTTGCGAATTGGTCGTTGCGTTAAGCCACGACGTTGGGTCGGTCTCTGTGATCACCGCACCGAAGGCCGAGAGTGATGCCGCGAGGAGCACGAGGCAGCACCACCTGACACAATTAGAACGAAACATCTGGGGTTTCCTCTGGGAAGAATTCTCACAGGGCGGTGAGATCGGTTTACAAGCTGAACCTTGTCTTATCGGATTAGTTCAGCGGTGTAGGTGATTCTCTCAGTGAAAACCACCGCGAATAGGGGAAACTTATATACTCGGACGGACTATTTTGCCAAGAATAGCGGGGCGGTATGCCCCTGTGGCCGAGGGAAGATTGGATGGGCGTCCATGCCAGGTTTCATAGGCCAGAATCGCAAACGCGATGGCTTCCTTGGCGTCGGGGTCGATGCCGTAATCGGCGGAAGTCTTTAGTTCGGGATGGAGGGCGGTTCGTAAGCGCTCCATTAAATAGGGGTTGTGGACGCCACCGCCGGAAGCTATGACCTCGGCGATGCCGGGATAGGCGTTGACGGCCTGGGCGATTGTTTGCGCGGTCAGCTCGGTCGCGGTGGCGACCAGGTCTTCCAACGGCAAGGTCGGTAGCGTCGCGAGTAGTTCTCTGCCATACTGCTCGCGGCCGGCGGTTTTAGGGGGCTTGCGGCGGTAATACGGATCCTGGAGGAGGCGGTCGAGGAGCTTGGGATCGATGCGGCCGCTGCGTCCGAGAGCGCCGTCGCGGTCGAAGCTGCCGGTCAGACCGTCGATGACCATGTTGCCGGGCCCGGTGTCGAAGGCGACCACCTGGTCGGGGCAGGCGGCGGCCGGTATCACCGAGATGTTTGAGATGCCACCGATATTCAGGGCTACGCGGCCGATTTTGTCGCTGCGGAAGAGCAGATAGTCGACGTAGGGAACGAGCGGCGCGCCTTTTCCGCCGGCGGCCATGTCGCTGGGGCGGAAGTCGGCCACGACAGGGATTCGGGTGCGCTCGGCGATGATGGCGGGTTCGCCGATCTGCATGGTGCTGGCGATTTTGCGGCCACACACGTCGACGGGTTCGGCTTCGTGAAAGATGGTCTGGCCATGGGAACCGATTAATTCGATGGATTCGGGTGGGATGCCGCAGGAAAGAACAGCCTCTGCGAAGAGCTCTCCCACCAGGAAGTTCAGGCGCGAGATTTGAGCGGTGTGGGTATTTGTGTTGGAGATGGCCAGCAGGGCGGTGCGGACCTCGGGGGGATAGGGGATGGTTTGGAATGTCAAGATGGACAGGCTGAAGGCCTGTCCCACCTCAACTACGGCGATGTCGATTCCGTCTAGTGAGGTTCCGCTGATGAGACCGGCGACCCTCATCCGTGCTTCAGTCCCATCTGCAGCTCGTTCAGGATTTGCAGCGCTTCCACCGGACGAAGCTGGTCGATGTTCAGGTTGCGAATGCGTTCCGCCAATTCGTAGTGCACCGGCTCAAACATCTGGATCTGGACGGGACCGGCGGGGCGGGGCGTCAACTCTTCGGTGACAGCTTGTTCCGACCGTTCGTGCAGGGAGAGGATGTCTCGAGCGCGTTCAATCACGGGGGACGGCAAGCCGGCCAAGCGGGCGACTTCGATGCCATAGCTGCGGTCGGCTCGGCCGGGCTCGACTTTGCGGAGGAAGATGACCTGGTCCCCTGCTTCTTTCACCGAGACGTGGAGATTACGGACTCCGGAGAGCTGGTCGGCCAGTTCGGTCAGCTCATGGTAGTGGGTCGCAAACAAGGTACGCGCCCGAATGCGCTGGTGGATGAATTCGACGACCGCCCAGGCGAGCGCCAAGCCATCGTAAGTGGCGGTTCCGCGGCCGATTTCGTCGAGGACCACCAGGCTCCTCGAGGTGGCCGTATTCAGGATCACCGCAGTTTCGGTCATCTCGACCATGAAAGTGGATCGTCCACGGGCGAGGTTGTCGGAGGCGCCGATGCGCGTGAAGACGCGGTCGACGATCGGAAGTAGAGCCGACTCGGCGGGGACAAAAGAGCCGATCTGAGCCAGGATTGCTATGAGCGCGCCTTGCCGTAAGTAGGTCGATTTGCCGCCCATATTGGGGCCGGTGATGATGGCGATGAATTCCGAATCGGCATCGAAGTAAAGGTCGTTCGGAATGAAGCGGGTCGCTTCGCGCGCGGCCAGTTTTTCGATCACCGGGTGACGGCCGGCCAGGATGCGCATTTCGCCGTTTTCTGAGAAGCTTGGGCGCACGTAGCGGTTGTCCACGGCCACCTGGGCGAGGGCAGCCGTTACATCCAGTTCGGCTATCGCGGCCGCCGTCTTGCGGATGCGTGTGGCGTGGGAGGCGGCAAAGAGGCGCAATTCGCCGAAGATGGTGCGTTCGAGCGAGAGGATTTTGTCCTCGGCATCGAGCACCTTGCTTTCGAGCTCCTTCAGTTCGGGAGTGGTGAAGCGCTCGGCATTCACCAGGGTCTGTTTGCGCTCGTAGTCTTTCGGCGCGAGGTGCAGGTTGGATTTCGAGATTTCGAGGTAGTAGCCGAAGACGTTGTTGAAGCGCACCTTAAGGGACGCAATGCCGGTGCGTCCGCGCTCGCGGGCTTCGATTTGGGCGATGTACTGGCGGCTGTTGCGGCTGATGTCGCGCAGCTCGTCCAGCTCGACGTTGAAGCCCGCGCGGATAGTGCCTCCGTCGGCGAGAGTGACGGGCGGTTCGTCAGCGATGGCGGTGAGGATGCGTTCGCGCAGCTCGGGGATCTCGTCGAGGTCTTCGTGAACTTGACGCAGGCGCGCTGAGCTCGCGTTGAGAGAGGCGTGCTGTCTTAACGATGGCAGGAGGGCGAGCGAGCGGCCGAGGGCAAGCAACTCGCGGGGCCCGGCGGTACCGAGCGTGAGCTTGGAAAGCAGGCGCTCGACATCGAGAATGCCTGCCATCAACTTGCGCATTTCGGACCTTGCGATGGTGGCGCGCGCCAGTTCCTGGACCGCGTCGAGACGGGCTTCGATTTCAGCGAGATCGAGAGACGGGCGCAGCAGGCGCTGGCGGAGCAGGCGGCCACCCATACCGGTACAGCTCTGATCGAGAACGTAAATCAGGGTGGATTCCCGGCTTTCGCCCGCGAACAGCGGCTCTAGCAACTCGAGATTGCGAACCGTGACGGCATCGAGGATCATGGCGCCGCTGCGATCGTAAAAGGCGGGGGCCTCGACGTGCTCGAGGGCCGATTTCTGCGTTTCGCGGAGGTAGTGGAGGACGGCGCCCGCGGCGGCGATGGCGAGCAGACGGCCGGCGAGGCCGCAACCGTCGAGCGTGAGCAACCGGAAGTGTTCGCGGAGGCTGCGGTCGGCGTAATCGTAGGTAAAGACCCAGTCTTCGAGCGTCGTGCGGAGGCCAGGCAAGTCGTGGCTGGATTCCGCTACGAGCACCTCACGAGCGCCGAGGTTTTCGAGGATCGCGGGGACATCGTTGGCGGCTATTTCGGTGGTACGGAACTCGCCGGTGGAGACGTCCACGTGTGCGATTCCGGCGCGCGCGGCGTCCCAGCAGACCGCGGCGAGGTAGTTATTCTCGTGCGAGCGGAGGAGGGCGGATTCGGTGGCGGTGCCGGGCGTCACGACGCGTGTGATTTCGCGCCGGACGAGTTTCTTGGCTGCGCTCGGCTCTTCGACCTGGTCGCAGATGGCTACCCGGTAGCCCTTTTGGATGAGGCGGGACAAGTAGCCTTCGGCGGCATGATAGGGCACGCCGCACATGGGTATCGCCTGACCTTTTTCCTTATTGCGCGAGGTTAGGGTGATCTCGAGCTCGCGAGCGGCGGTGACGGCGTCGTCGTAGAACAGCTCGTAGAAGTCACCGAGCCGGAACATCAGCAGAGCGTTAGGCGCCTGTTGCTTGATGGCATGGTACTGCCGCATAAGCGGCGTGGAAGGCTCAGAGGACATGCTAGAGCGCGAGTGAGTACTTCAGGATAGCGCACCCCATAAAAGCGCTACATTGGTGGAGGTCCACTCGGGCGAGCGGTGTCAGTAGTCCCGCTTGCCCCTTTTTTGTATCTGCTGACACGGAATGCGGCGGGCGCCCGAGGTAACGTATTGGGGTCGTGCTACACACACACTGTATGTTCTTGATTCGGTTTAGAGCAGCCGAAAACGCGGCGCAGAAATCGGCGCGGCGCGACGCAAGTTTTTGGCTTTGCGTCGCGCTGCGGGCGATGATGGCGACGAACACGGTGTGCATTCCGTTTTGATTTTAGGTGGGGGGTTAAGCGGCATGAGTGGCGAGTCGTGGCGCTCGGGGTGTAAGGGGATTGGTTTGTGGGGGTTGAACAGGGTGCGAATCTTTTCGCGCGTTGTGACCGGCTGCTTTCCGGTGAATCCACGGATCCAAAGACAGACGAAACCACCCGCTTTGCAAAGGAGCATAGCCGCAACCAACGGAAACTCCTGGGTTGGAAAAGATGGGACGGGCGGTTTCGCCTGTCCTTTCCCGGTGAAGTCCAAAGGCATGCCGAATGCCTGCTCCACCCTTCCACAGCCTCCAGATCGTCGCGGGACGCGAAGAGTCAAAGGCTGTGTAAAACCCTTACACTTTTTCATTTTGTTCATCTTCGTCGCACTCGCCTGGGCGGGAGCGGGGTCGGCGTTGGGGCAGAATCCGGCGGTCACGGTCAGCGTCGACGCGGCGGCGAACCGGCGGGCGATTAATCCGAATGTCTATGGCGTGGCTTTTGGGGATTCGGGCACGCTGGCAGATCTCAATGCTCCGCTCAACCGCTATGGCGGGAATAACACCAGCCGGTACAACTGGACTCTGAACGCGGACAATCGGGATGCGGACTACTTCTTCGAGAGCATCGGCGATACCAACTCGGTGGCTGGGGAGCGCGGCGACACGTTCATCACGACTTCGCGCGCGGGCGGGGCGCAGCCGTTGCTCACGATTCCCATGCTCGATTGGATCGCGAAGCTCGGACCGAACCGGAATAAGCTGGCGAGTTTCTCGCAGGCGAAATATGGCCGGCAGACGGCGTCCGATCCATATTTCCCGGACGCCGGGAACGGGATTCTGAGCAGCACCGGGCAACCGGTGACGGGCAACGACCCGAACGACGCCAATGTTCCGAATTCGGCCACGGTTCAGGATGGCTGGGTCCAGCACCTGGTCTCCACCTGGGGGACCGCGTCGAACGGCGGCTTGAAATACTATCTGCTCGACAACGAGCAATCCATCTGGTTTTCGACGCACCGCGATGTACACCCCACCGGCCCGCGGATGACCGAGATCCGCGACAAGATGCTGGCCTTTGCGAACATGATCAAATTGCGCGACCCATCGGCCTTGATTCTGGGGCCGGAGGAGTGGGGATGGAGCGGGTATTTCTACAGCGGATTCGATCAACAAGCCGGTGCCGAGAATGGGTACACTTCATTTCCGGATCGCGCGGCGAACGGGAACATGGATTATCTGCCGTGGCTGCTGGGCCAGTGGAAAGTCAACACCGTTGCCAACGGGCTGCGGCCGCTCGATATGTTCACGGTTCACTTTTATCCGCAGGGCGGCGAGTTCGGAGATGATACTTCCAATGCGACGCAGTTGCTGCGAAACCGCTCGACGCGATCGCTGTGGGACCCCACGTATGTGGACGAGAGCTGGATTAACGACACGGTGATGCTGATTCCGCGTTTGCGGAGCTGGGCGAACACGTACTATTTTTCAGGCACGCCGATCGGGCTCACGGAATACAACTGGGGCGCTGAGAGCCACATTAACGGCGCCACGACGCAAGCAGACATTTTTGGAATTTTCGGGCGGGAGGGGCTCGATATGGCGGCCCGCTGGACCACTCCCGATCCTTCAACGCCGACGTATAAGGCGATGAAGATGTATCGCAACTACGACGGGAACAGGTCGACATTTGGCGATACGAGCGTTCGGGCGAGCGTGCCGAATCCGGATAGCCTGAGTGCTTTTGCCGCGACACGGTCGAGCGACAGCGCGCTTACGGTAATGGTGATCAATAAGGACCTGAACAACAGCACGCCGGTGACATTGAGCCTTGCGAATTTTGGGACGAGCGGGACGGCGCAGGTTTGGCAGTTGACATCGGCGAATGTGATTACACGGCTGACGGATTTGAATTACAACGGCGGGTCTCTGAACTTGACGGCTCCGCGGCAGAGCGTGACGCTACTGGTTCTGCGGGCGAATGTTTCAAATCCGGTGTTGACGATCACGAAGACACACACGGGCAATTTCACGCAGGGGCAACAGAATGCGGCATACACGGTGACGGTCGCGAATGCGACTGGCGCCGGCGCGACGAGCGGGGTGGTCACGGTGACGGAGATAGTGCCTGCGGGCATATCTCTGGTCTCGATGAGCGGCACCGGGTGGACCTGCGCGGCAAACACCTGTACGCGGACGGATGCCCTGGCGGGCGGGAACAGCTATCCAGCCATTACAGTGCAGGTGAACGTGGCGGCGAATGCGGCGTCACCGCAGGTTAACCAGGTGACCGTCGCGAATGGTTCTGCGACAGCGTCCACCAGCGATTCGGCGGTCATCCAGTCCATGTCGCCGGTGTTGAGCATTGCGAAGACGCACAGCGGGAATTTCACGCAAGGCGAACAGGACGCGGCGTTCAGTGTGGTCGTCGCGAATGCCGCCGGCGCGGCCGCCACGAGCGGGACCGTGACCGTAATGGAATCGCTGCCTGGGGGATTGTCGCTCGTGAGCATGAGCGGGACGGGATGGAGTTGTGTGGCCGGGCAAAATAGCTGTACGCGGAACGATGCGCTCAACGGCGGGGCGAGTTACCCGGCGATCACGGTGCTTGTCAACGTTGCTTCCAACGCGGGTTCGCCGCTCACGAACTCGGTGGCGCTCTCGTACGGGGGAGGCACGGCAGGCACAGCGTTGGATTCAGTAACAATTGCGCCTTCGGGAGTGGGGCCGGGGCTCGCGTTCTACCCGCTTTCTCCGTGCCGCGTGGCCGATACCAGGGCGACCAGCATCATGACGGGTGGGTCGACGCGGACGTTCGCCGTTCAGGCGAGCCCATGCGGGGTTCCGGCGTCAGCGCAAGCGTATGCCATGAACGTAACGGCGGTTCCTCCGGGTCCGCTCACGTACGTATCGATCTGGGCGGCGGGATCAGCGCAGCCCGTGGTATCGACGTTAAATGCCACGGATGGGACGATTGTGGCCAATGCTGCCATTGTTCCGGCAGGGGCGAACGGGGCGATCAATGTGTTCGTGAGCGATACGAGCCATGTCGTTCTGGATATCAACGGCTATTTTGCGCCGCCGGGGATGCAGGCCCTGGCCTTCTTTCCTTTGACGCCTTGCCGGGTGGCTGACACTCGGGGGCATGGAGGGATCGGCGCGGGGACGAGCCGGGATTTTGCGATTCGATCGAGCTCATGCGGTGTGCCCGCAGCGGCGCTGGCGTATTCGTTGAACTTTACGGCGGTACCTCCAGGCCCACTCACGTACCTTTCCGCCTGGCCGTCAGGACAGGCGCAGCCTTACGTGTCGACATTGAACTCTGTCAATGGGCGGATTGTGGCCAATGCCGCGATCATTCCGGCGGGGTCGGCGGGGGCAGTCAGCGTCTATGCCAGCGATGCTACCGATCTGGTGATCGACATCAATGGATACTTCGGGCCGGTAGGGAATCCGGGGGCTTTGCTTTTCTATCCGTTGACGCCGTGCCGGGTTGCGGATACGCGGTCGGGGCCGCCGGTCAGTTCGGAGCGCGATTTTCAGGTGGGTGGGAGTTGCGGATTGCCGGGGTCGGCGGGGGCGTTTTCACTCAACATGACAGCCGTGCCGCACGGGCCGTTGGGTTATTTGACAACTTGGCCTACCGGGCTGGCACAGCCGGTCGTTTCCACTTTGAATTCACTCAATGGCACGATTGTGGCCAATGCGGCGATCGTTCCGGTGGGGGTTGGTGGGGCGATTAGTGTGTTCGTGTCGGGGGTGGCGGATGTGATTATTGACACGAACGGTTATTTTGCGCCTTGAGGGTGGTGAAGGGGCGGATTGCCAATCCGCCGCAGATTGGCAATCTGCATCACTTCCTTCGACCAAGGATGGACCAGCGGTTCACCTGGTGGTTCTCGGTTAGATCCAAAGGCCGGCTGCAGCCTGCTCTACCATTCCAACAGCGGTGTGAATTGGGATTAGACTCTACCTTGCAGGGCCCGCTCGGCTTTTTCCAAGCCGGAGAGAGCCCAACGGGCATCGGAGACGGTAACAGCATAGCGGACATCTTCGAGATAACCCTCTACCGAACGAAGAAAACCGCGCGGACCGCCCCCAGAAATACTTGTTTCAATAAGGCGCAAGGCGGCAGCCAATTTCTTTTTGGCACCGTCCATGTCGCCCGACGCTACACTTTGGCGCGTCGCAATGACCTCGTCCAAAATCTTCCGCACCTGTTGCTCCTCCTAGCTCCAAGTGCCGGTGTTCTCGCAAACGCTTCACGCCGGTAAGGCTTAGTATAGCGAAAAGTGCGCTTGAGAACGAAGTTTTACAGTGTGAGCAAGGCTACTTTGCCTGTATCCGCTCGATGTAATTCACGAGGCCAAAGATCTGAGTCTGCGCGACATTGAGGCTGGAGTTCATGCGATAAAATGTCGAGGCCCAAGCAGGCATTTCCTGTTTTCCGTGGGATGTAATCTTCTCCTCGCCACGAAGCACGCGCATCAGGTAATCGTCGGGGAACTTGCCGTTGTGGCGGCTGCTCATTTGCGTCAGATCGGTGGGGTGCCGGACGAGGCCGAAAGCTGCTGGACCGTTTCCTTTGGCATCGACGCCATGGCAAGCGGCGCAGTATTCGCGGAACAGGACCTTACCTTCGATGGAGACGCTCGGGCGCGCGGGAACGAATTTGACGCCAGTGGTTTCGGGTGGTGCTCCTAACAACGAGAAGCAGGTGAAGAGCGCGAGCGCGCTGAGGAGGAATATCGTTAAGACCCTCGTCATAGTGGGTGTTTGTCCGGAGTTTTATTAAGCTCGTGGAATGCCACTCGGTAAGTCGTTTGGTTGGTGTATGACCGATGTGGCTATGGGGGATATGGCTCAGTGGGAAGGACGCGCGTCGATAGTCAATCGGCGCTACCTCACCCTAGCCGGCAACACTTCCAGGGTGCACAGCACAACATAAGGCATTGGCGGATTGAAAATCCGCCGCAGGTTGAAAACCTGCCTTGCAGGGCAGGACCATTGCTCCAATGCCGCGGAAACAGTGGCGGTTCGGTGGGGGTCCAACGGACGAGGTTTCTTATGAAGGCTGTCGTTTATAAAGGCAAGCACAAGGTCGCCGTGGAGGAAGTGCCCGATCCCAAGATCGAAGCACCGAGCGACGCAATCATACGCATTACCACTGCCGCCATTTGCGGTAGCGATTTACATATGTACGAAGAGCGCAGTGCCGCGGAGCCGGGCATTGTGTTCGGGCATGAGAACCAGGGGGTTGTCGAGGAGGTCGGGAAGGGTGTTGTTTCCATCCGGCGCGGAGACCGGGTGGTGCTTCCCTTCAACATCGCGTGCGGTTTTTGTTTCAACTGTACGCGCGGGTTTACTAATGCGTGTCTCACTTCGAACCCCGAGGCTCCTACGGCCGGTTACGGTTACGCGGGCATGGGTCCTTATCGAGGCGGCCAGGCGGAGTTTCTGCGGGTTCCCTTTGCGGACTTCAATTGCCTGAAGCTGCCGGGGGCGCCGGGGGATGAATTCGAGGATGATTTCGTTTTGCTGGCGGACATTTTTCCGACGGGCTGGCATGCCGCGGAGTTAGCGAACGTGAAGAGCGGCGACTCGGTGGCGGTGTTCGGGGCCGGGCCGGTGGGGCTGCTGTCGGCGTATAGCGCGTTTATCAAGGGCGCCGCTGAGGTTTACGTGGTCGACCGCGCGCCGGAACGTTTGAAGCGGGCGGAGAGTATCGGGGCAGTAGCGATCGACTTCACGAAGGGCGATCCGGTGGAGCAGATCAAGTCGCACCGCGCGGCCAACAGGACGAGGATGCAGGCGCTGCGTCCGGGCGAGGAGAAGATGGCGGGCGTGAACTGCGCCATCGACGCGGTGGGGTACCAGGCTGTGAACCAGAACCAGCCCGACAAGGAAGATCCGATGCAGACGATTCGCGCCATCGCGGACCTCATCAATCCGACGGGGTCGGTGGGGCTGATCGGGGTCTATTTCGACGAGGATCCGGGCGGCGTGGACAAGCATGCCAAGAAAGGCGAGTTCCTGTTTCCTCTGGGGAAGCTTTGGAACAACGGCGTGACGATCGGGCAGGGGCAGGCTCCGGTGAAGAAGTACAACGTTTACCTTCGCGATCTCATCATTGCGGGGAAGGCGAAGCCGAGTTTTATCGTGAGCCATCGTTTACCTTTGACCGGGGCGGTGGAGGCGTATGCGCACTTTGACGCGCGCGGAGTCGGCAAGGGCAAGGATTGGACCAAGGTGCTGCTCAAGCCCGGGCTGAAGGCGGCGGCGTGAGGTTCGCGATGAATTCGAAGAGTGAACGAGTGTTGAAGGGCGCCCTTGCGGGGGCGCTCGGGGGGCTGGCGGCGTCGTTTGCGATGAACCAGTTTCAGGGCCTTTGGACGAAGCTTGCCGGGAAGACTTCGAACGGAAGCGATGCCACGGTCAAGACGGCGCAGGCCATCAGCCCCACGGTTTTCCAGCGGGAATTAAGCGAAGATCAGAAGAAGTGGGCTGGTCCGGCTGTGCATTACGGCTTCGGGACGCTGGTCGGGGCGGCTTATGGCGCGCTGGCGGAGGCTGTGCCGAAGGCGGGGGTTGGACGCGGCACGGGTTATGGCAGCGCGGTGTGGCTCGCAGCGGATGAGCTGGTGCTTCCGCGGCTGGGTTTGACAGGTCCGGCGCGGGAGCAGCCTGTGAGTACGCACGTGCAGGCCTGGCTGGCACATGTCGTGTATGGGGTTACGACGGACATGGCGCGGCGGGTTATGCTTGGGATGCCGGGGTAACCCTCGGGGAGACCGCCGCCTTAGGCGGCATCGGGACCGGCTAAAGCCGGCGTTACTCGGGTTTTAGTTTCTTGATGCCAGTGGGGAGGTTGAAGGTTGTGTCGGGGAGGCTCTTGTTGATCTCGACGGAGTCGCTGAACATCTGGTAGATCTTTTCGCCGTTGCGCTCGCGTTCGACCGAGTAGGGCCACTGGACTCCATTCACGTCGCGGAACTTGTCGTAGATCGTGATTTCTTCGTTGCGTTCGCGGGTTTTGGGATCCAGGCGAACAACAATCTCGCGGACGGGAAGCTTGGTGGATTGATGGAAATAGATGGTGACGACCTGATCGTTTGCATCCGTGATGTCGACGATTTCAACAGGCTTGTTATTCCACACATCGGCGGCGCGCGATTCCATGATGAGGCCTGGTTCTTTTAAGCGCTCGCGCAGGATGTAGAAGACATCGGTAATGGTGGTGTCCTTGTAGCGCTGAAAGCGGTCGTCGGCCAGGGGGCGCGCCCCGCGGAAGGTGACGTCGTAGGCATCGTCCTGCTGGAAGAGGAGGCCATAGTCGAACTTCTTGCCGAAGTCCTGGCGGACCAGAACGGCGAGGGTTTTTCCGGGGTTCTCGACTCTATTCAGGTAGCGGGTGGAGAAGCGCGCGATGCTCAAGCCGCTTAACTTCTCGCGATAGAACGAGTAGGCGCGGCCGGTTTCGACGCGGTCGTTCATGGTGAGGAAATTCTGGCCGCCGAGGGCCTCGACCGCCTCATTGACGATGCGCTTTCCTTTCTCCTGAATGGTTTCGGCCTGCGCGCACAAGGCTACGGCGCAGGCGATCGCTATCGCTGTTCGCATTTCCTGACAACCCTCACGGTTTTTTGCTGAGATCTTCCGCCTTCACGCCGGTGTTGAATTTGAAATCTTTAACGTGGACGTCGGCGAACTTCTGGCCACCCTGCGTTACGGAACGCCCGTATGGAACCTTAATACCGTTGACGTCGCGCCAGTCGGAGTAGGTTTCCTCGACCTCGACGGGGCCGGACATCCCGACGCTCTGGTAGCTCATTTTGGCGGGGAGGCCGGTCTGCGGGTCGAGGGTCAGTTTTGCGGCGTCGCCCTTGTCGTCGGAGATCTCGACGGTGTTGGGATCCACCGCGACGGCGTTGTCGAGCATCACGAGGTGGTACAGCAGGCGGAACGTTTCGCCTTGCACCTGTTTCAGGACGGGGGCCGGGGCGGGTTGGACGCCATTCGGCAGCGCGATCCAGCCCGTGGTTCCGTCGGCGTAAACGGTTTGCCGGGCGACGGGGAGGTCGATCTGCTGACGCATGGTGGAAGGCAGCAGGTAGATGTTGTGCTGCGTGCCCTTGAGGGACGCGCCGGGGGTGTGCAGTTCAACGTCGGCACTGTATTCGACGTCTTTGACGGCCGACAGCTTAGCGGCTCCTCCCATGGCGGTGCGCATGCGGTTCAGCATTTCGGTTCCTCGGGAGGCGCTGGCGGCATCGGTTTTGACGGCTTCCTTCGTCGGCTCCGGAATCGTCAGATCGATCGGCTGCACCTTAAAACCGAGGTCTGTGAGCGGGGTGTTGAATTCTTTGGGATTGCCTACGGCGACGATGGTGACGTCCTGAGGGCGGAGGTACTTCTGCGAAACGCGCAGAACATCAGCCTTGGTGACACCGGCGACGGCTTTCTGGTATTGGAAGATGAAGTCCTTGGGGTAGCCGTAGTATTCATAGATCAGCATGCGGTTGAGGGTTTTGCTGGGGCGGTCGAAGTTGAAGACGAAGCCGTTGAGGACGGTGTCGCGGGCACGCTTCAACTCTTCGTCGGTCACTTCGGTGGTCCGCATGCGATTGAGTTCTTCCATGGCGGCTTTGATGGTGGGGACGGTGTAGCGCGACTGAGTGCTGCCGTTGATCTGGAATAAACCGGGGTGGTCGTAGTTGGCGCCCCATCCCGCGCCGATGTTGTAGGCGTAGCCGAGCTTGGTTCGAACGCGCTGGAACAGGCGGCTGGAGAAGCCGCCGCCGAGGATGTCGGCGGCCACTTCAAGGGCGGGGTAGTCTTTGTCGTTCAGCACGCCGCCCATGTGACCGATGGAGAAGAATGTTTGGGTGACGTCGTCCTTGGTGGCGAGATAGACACCTGGGGAGGCGGATGCGGAAACGGCGGGGAACTTCGGGACGGGCGGCTGTTTATAGGTCCAGTCGGCGAACATCTTTTCCAGCCGCGCCTTCATTTCGTCGACGGCAAAATCGCCGTAGATGCCAAGCATGGTATTGGCCGGGAAGTAGTAGCGATGGTAGAACTCGACGAGGTCCTGACGCTGGATGTGATCGATGTGCTCGTATTGCATTTCCCAGCCGTAGGGCGTGTCGCGGCCGTAGAGAATGTTGCTGAATTCGCGCGAGAGAATGCCGTTGGGATCGTCGTTGCGGCGCGAGATTCCGCTGCGGACCTGCGTTTTTGCGAGGTCGACGCGATCCTGGCGGAATTCGGCCGCGGTCATGAAGTCGTGGAAGAGCTGCATGACTTCGTCGGTATTCTCGCGGAGGCAGGAAAAGGACAGCGTGCCGCTGCTTTCGCCGACGTTGCTTTCGACCGACGCCGCGATGTTCTCGAGCTCGACATCGATGTCGTCTCCGCTTTTCGCTTTCGTGCCGCCGGAACGCAGAACGGTGCCGGTGAGCTCGGCGAGCCCGAGTTTGTCTTTCGGGTCGAAGAGGTTGCCGGTACGGATGATGGCGACGCCGCTGACGATGGGGAGCTCGTGATTTTCAAGCAGGTAGATCTTCATGCCATCGGGGAGCGTGAAGGTCACCGGTTCGGGGATTTTGAGCGGCGGGAGCGGGGCGAATTTCAGGTCTTTGTAGGAGGGCAGGGAAGAGGTGTCGCGGACCTGAGTCTGCGCGCCGAGGATGCCTAGGGAAAGAGCGGCCAGGATGGTGAGGCGGTTCATTACTGGTCACCTCCTTGTGGGGCCTTCTGGGTAGAGGGCGGAGGCGCTTCGGTGTAGGCCACGGTGCGCGTTTCGGAGATGAGGTACTTGCGCGCGACGCGTTGCACGTCGTCGGCGGTGACCTTGTCGATATCTTCGATGCTGGTGAAGAGCTTGCGCCAGTCGCCGTAGTCGACGTAGTAGGAGGTGAGCTGTTCGGCCATGCCGGAATTGCTATCGAGGCGGCGGATCAGTCCGGCGCGAACCTTCGTTTTCACGCGTTGGAGGGTTTCGGCATCGACCTTCTCCTTTTTCAGGCGCTCGATGATTTCGTAACAAGCCTTTTCGTTCTCTTCGAGCGTGTGTCCCATGTTGGGGATGAGGAAAAAGAGGAACAGGCCGGGGTATTTGCCGCCCGGGAAGGTGGATTGGGCGAAGGCGCCGAGGGCGATCTTTTTGTCGCGAACCAGCTCCTTGTAGAGGATGCCAGTGCGTCCGCCGGCGAGGATGTCACCGAGTACGTCGAGCGCCGGATCGTCGGCATCGAGCTGATCGGGGCGTTTGTAGGCGATGGCCATGAATGGCTGGGCGGGGGATTCCACCTTGACGCGCTTTTCGCCGGTCTGCTGCGGCTCGATGGTTCGGGGACCGGAAGGGGGCGGGCCGGAGGGAAGGATTCCGAAGTATTTCGTGGCCAGGCGGCGGCACTCGGCGGGATCGACGTCGCCGGCGATGCCGATTGTGATGTTTGAGGGCACGTAGTACTTCTTGTAGAACGCCAGTGCGTCACCGAGGCGCAGGTTGTCGATGTCGCTGGCCCAGCCTCCGGGCATGTTGTGATAGGGATGCGCTTCGAAGGCTGTGGCGAGCAGCGCTTCGACGAGGCGGCCTTGGGGGCTGGATTCCACGCGCATGCGGCGCTCTTCCTGGACGACGTCGCGCTCCTTATAGAACTCGCGGAAGACCGGGTCGTAGAAGCGCTGGGATTCGAGCAGGAACCACAGTTCGAGACGGTTCTTCGGGAAGTTGTAGAAGTACTCGGTGGAGTCCTCTTGCGTGCCGGCGTTCAGGCCGACGCCGCCGTTTTCTTCGATGATGCTGGGGTAGGCGTTGGGGACGACGTAGGTATTAGCCTTCTCCATGGCGGCCTTTAGTTCCTGCTGCATGTGGGCGAGTATTTTGGGGTCGGCGTGGGGACCCTTGTTGCGCTCGGCGTCGTACTGGTTGTAGATGTGCTCCACCTCGTCGAGGGCCTTCTGTTCTTCGGGGTAGTTGGTGGTGCCGATGGTCTGGGTGCCTTTGAAGGCCATGTGCTCGAACATGTGAGCGAGGCCGGTTTCGCCTCCGGGGTCGTCGACCGACCCGGCGTTGACATAGGAGTGGAAGGAAACCACCGGAGCCTCGTGCCGTTCGAACACGATGAAGTGCATGCCGTTGGGCAGGGTGAACTCGGTGATGCGTTTTTCGTAGTTTTTGAGGGATTGGGCCGCCGCGATTGAGATGGTCAATACGGCCAGGGCGCAGAGCTTACGTCTCATGGGATCTCCTACTATTTTGCTCTATTAGAGACGGGCGACGTTACAGTTTGACAGTTTTGCGGCTTGGCCCGTACGCTAAAGGTATGAAGAGATTCGTGTTGACGGCTTTTGCGGCGGGAGCAGTTTTGTGCGCTCAGCCGGCCCAGAAGTCCGATAACAAAGCTACCCAGAAGCAGACGCAGGTGAAGGAGGAGACCACTCCTCAGAAGGACCCGGTCTGCGGGATGACGATCGAGCCCAAGACCGCGGATGGGAAATACGCGTATAACGGGAAGATGTATTATTTCTGCAGCCGGGATGATATGGAGACGTTTAAGAAAGACCCGGCGAAGTACGCGAAGAAATAGAATCCAGGCATAACTGCGTTGAACCCCGATGTCCTATGCAGGTAACTCTCGACATTCCTGACGAGTTTTCCGCGCTGCTCGCAACTTCCAGCGCGGACCTTTCACGGGTTGCTCTGGAGGCGATCGCTCTTGAAGCTTACCGCGAACGCAAGCTGACGACGGCCCAACTGCGGCGCCTGTTAGGCTTCGACTCAAGGTATGAGCTTGATGGATTTCTGAAGCGTCATGAAGTGTGGCTGGACTATAGTTGGCAAGACCTTGAAGAAGATCAGGAGACTCACCGGCGGCTTGGTGTGTGAGTCATGCCGCGGATTGTCATTTGTGACAGTTCTCCGTTGCGTTACCTAGTCCTGATCGGGGAGGCGGATCTTTTGGCCCGCCTCTACGCGCAGGTCGTCATTCCCGAAGCGGTCGCTGAGGAACTCAATCAGTCTTCGACGCCGGAAGTGGTGCGCGAGTGGATGGCCGATCGGCCCGATTGGATTCAAGTGATGCCGAGTACCGGTGGGCCCGCAGTGGTGAGGAGCGACCTGGACCTCGGAGAACACGAAGCAATTCTCCTGGCGCTAAGGCTGAAAGCAGATCTCGTGATCATGGATGACCGCGAAGGCGTCACAGAGGCCCGCCGCTTGGGATTGGCGGTCACTGGCACGCTAGGAGTTCTCAAACGCGGTGCCGAGCTAGGGCTTATTAAACTACCTCCCGTGATAACACGCCTTCGGCAGACGAATTTCCGTGTAGATCCGGCTCTGCTGGATCGGTTACTCACCGAGGACGCACAGAAGCTCGGGAATTGAAGGGCTTCGGATCACTTGCCGCGCTGGTTGCCCCAGAGATCGATATGCAGGCGGGGAGTGAAGCGGTAGCCTTGTTGCTTGCACATTTCTACCAGCCATTGGGATCGCTCGTAGAGTGCTCTCTGGTCCGTGCCTTCGGGCATCAGGACCACTCGATCGTTTGATGCTCCGATTTCCTGCACGATTTGCTTTACTTCCGCCAGATCTTCCTTGTATGACATCACGAATTTCAGTTGATAGGGGTAATTCGCTACGAGTTGTTTGAGAACCTCGGGTTGATAGCGGAGGCGGTCGTGTTGCGCGGCCCAGCGTCCGCCTTCGCGGCGGTTGGGGGTCGAGTTTGCGAGTTTGGGGCTGATGCTCATCAGGTCGCAGGTCACGGGTTTGAAGACGGTACCGGCGGTCTCGATGGTGATGTGCTGATCGATTTCCTTGAGGCGCTGCGTAAACAGCACGATGTCGTCCTGGATCATGGGCTCGCCGCCGGTCACGACGACGTAGCTGCGCCAGTGGCGGCGGACGTCGGCCAGGATGGGGCCGAGATGCCGCTCGTCGCCTTCGGGCGACCAGGACGTATAGGGCGTGTCGCACCATTCGCAGCGCAGATTACAACCGCTCAGGCGGACGAAGACAGAGGGCGTTCCGACGAGCATGCCCTCACCTTGAATCGAGTAGAAGATTTCGGAGACGTTAAGCATATTCCAGCGGATCCTTTAAGCCCGCGTCGGCAAAGCCTTTCAACCGCAGCCGGCAGGAGTCGCAGCGGCCGCACGGGCGACCCGCGGAGTCGGGATCGTAGCAACTGTGCGTCAGCCGCAGGTCGACGTCCAAGTCACGGGCCAATTCTATGATTTCACGTTTTGTGAGGCGGATGAGCGGGGTGTGGATGCGGATATTGGTGCGACCTTCGACGCCTGCTTTGGTGGCGAGATTGGCCATGCGCTCGAAGGCTTCGATGAATTCGGGGCGGCAGTCGGGATAGCCGGAGTAGTCGATGGCATTCACGCCGATGAAGATGTCGGACGCGGACAGGACCTCGGCCCAGGCGAGGGCGAAGGAGAGGAACACCGTGTTGCGAGCGGGGACGTAGGTGATGGGAATGCCTTCGGTGGTGGTGTCCTTGGGCACTTCGAGGTCGGCTGTGAGGGCGGAGCCTCCGAAGGCACGCAGATCGATGCGGAGAGTGCGGTGCTGGGCGGCGCCTAACGCGTCGGCTACGCGGCGAGCGGCTTCGAGCTCGATGCGGTGGCGTTGACCGTAATCGAAGGAGAGCGCATAGCTGGCGAAACCTTCGCGGCGGGCGTAGGCGAGGGTGGTGGCGGAGTCGAGACCTCCGCTCAGGAGGCAGATGGCGGGTTTCATCTGGGGCCCGCGGGCGACGCGGAATGTAGCGTGTGAGGCATCTGACGGGGATCAGAGATCTGGTCTTTTTTCGAAAAGCAGGTGAAACCGCCTGCTTCACCCTTCCGCAGCCTCCAAAACCCTCGTGAGATGCAAACAATCCGAGGCTGTGTAATACCACCCGAATTACCTGGCATCGAGTTTCAGGGCCAGGGCGATTCCGGCGATTGGGAAAACCAGCAGCGCGCTCAGGGCGTGGTGGAGGGTGAAGTGATCGCCGGCCCAACCGGTCAGGGGGATAAAGATCAGGCCGGCGGTTCCCCAGGCGAAACCCATCATCAGGGCCGAGACGGTGCCTGCCTGCGAGGGAACGAGGTCCTGGGCCATTACGACGTTCACGGGGATGGTGAAGAGCAGCAGCAATCCTCCGAGGGAGAGACCGATGATGGAGGCGACGCCCGAGGTTGCGAAGAACAGCGTCAGAAACGGGAGGCAGCCGGCCATCGACACCAGGATGACCTGGCGTCCACCGAAACGGTCGGCCAGGTGGCCACCGGCGAATCCGCCAACGGCACCGAATACAAGGTAGAGCGAGAGGGCGAGGCTGGCGGCGGTGAGCGAGAATCCGCGTTCGCGATGCAGGTAGAGCGGGAGGAGCTGGCCGTAGACGACCTGCAGGATGGAGCGGATGAAGACCAGCAGGTAGAGGATCGTCAGCGGCTTCCAGACGGCACGTAGGGGCCGCCAATCGAAGCTGCGGCGCGGATGCGCGCTAGTTTTGGTGGCGTCGCCCAGCTTGAAGAGCAGAAAGATCGAGATGAAAACACCGGGGATCGCACCCAGCCAGGCTCGCGAGAGGCCGACTTCGGTGAAGAGCGTCGTGAAGAACGATGGGCCGACGGCGAGTCCTAGCGTTCCCGCGCTGATGAAGATCGCCATCCAGCGGCCGCGATTGCTGGTGACAATACCGGCGGTGGCGAGCGCGGAAGCTTGCGGATGGAATGACGCAATGCCGGCCCCGCCGAGGAGAATCAGGAGCAGCAGCCAGCCGAAGCTGGGTGCGAGGCACAGCGCGGAGATGAAGATTCCGGCGACTGCGGGGCCCAGAGCTGAGAACAATCGCGAGTGAAAGCGATCGGAGAGGTAGCCGTAGGCGGGTTGGAGCACCGAGCCGGAGAAGACCATCATGCCGCCGAGGATACCGGCGCGGGTGAGGCTGAGGCCCATCTTGTCGCCGAGCACGGGTTGATAGGCGCTGAGGGCGGCGGAGTAGAGGTCCACGCAAAAGTGCGCGACCGAAAACAGGATCAGCGCGAGGAAGCCGTTTCGCGCGAGCGTGGATCGCTCCGGCGCGATTTTCACCTGTAATGCGGAGGCTTCGGACGCCATCGCGAGAGTTCTTTTATTATAGTCGGAGCGATGCGTTTGGCTTTTGCTTCGTTGCTTGCCTGCTTGTTTGCAGCCTTGATTTATGCGGACGACGCGTCGCCCGAGGAACTCGAACAGCGTGCCCGCACTTATCGTCTTCAGGGCAACCTGCCCATGGCGGAGAAGTGTTTTCGGCAGTTGCTGGAGATTCGGGAGGGTGCATCGGGGCAGTACAGCAGCGAGCTTGCCCCCACGTTGAACAGCCTGGCTCGCATTCTGATTGCTACGAAGAAGTATTCGGAGGCGGAGCGCCTGTTGTCGCGGATCGCCTCGATCCGGGAGAGGCAGCGCGGGTTCGATCACCCGGACGTCGCCGCCGCTTACATGGCTCTGGCGGATCTTTATGCGGTGGAGAAGAATCTGCCGGCGGCTGAGCCACTGTATGTTCGCGCGATCGAGATTCTGGAGAAGGTTTATGGGACGGAAGACCAGAAGATCTGTCCGGCGCTGGAGGGGCTGGCCGGGATGTACCGCGCGGAATCGAAGATCGATGAAGCGGAGGCCCTGCTGCGGCGCGCGTTGCTGATTCGCGATAACGCGGTCGGGCCGGTGAATGCAGATGTCATGCAGGCGCTGGATGCGCTCGCGTCGTTGTACTACTCCGCGGCGCGGTTCGCGGATGCGGAGCCGCTGTATCGGCGCTCTTTGGCCATCGCAGAGCAACTGAGCCGGCCGGACAGCGCGGAACTGGCCACCAATCTTGACAATCTCGCGGTGGTTTTGGCAAAGCAGGACAAGTACAAGGAAGCCGAGCCGCTCTATCAGCGGTCGCTCGAGATTCGCGACATGGTCGACATTTCGAGTCTTCACAACCTGGCGCTGGTGAAGGCGGGGTTGAAGAAGTATTGGGCGGCGGACGCTTTGTATAAGCGCATTTTGGCGATTGCGCCGAATTCTCCAGGGCTAGTGCCGGTGCTGAATGAGTACGCCGAGGTGCTGCACGCGTTGAAGCGTGAGACAGAGGCGGCGCGCGTGGAAGCTCGCGCAAAATCGCTGAAGCGCGTGGAGGGCTCGGATACGATGAAGAAGGATGTTCACTGATTTTCAGGGCAACGCGCAGGTTGCCGAGGCTTTATCGCAGCTCTCGCGACAGGAACGGATTCCGCAGACTTTGTTGTTTTCGGGGCCGGAGGGGGTCGGGAAGGCGACGCTGGCTCGTCGGTTTGGCGCGGCGCTTGTCGGCGAAGCGGCGAAAATCGAGCATGATGACCAAAGCCTGGAGCACAACCAGGAGATTGTCGCGGATCGGGAAAAGTGGACCGCGGAGAAGCGCAATGAGGACCCGCTGTTCTTTTCGAGCCATCCGGATTTTGTGACTTTTGTTCCGGACGGTCCGCTGCGGCAGATCTCGATTCAGCAGATGCGGTTTTTGAAAGAGCGGGCGCAGTTTAAGCCTTTGCACGGGGCACGGCGGATTTTCCTGATTGATCACATCGACCGCGCCAACGAGCAGGCCGCCAATTCGCTGCTGAAGACGCTGGAGGAGCCGCCGGACCACCTGATCGTGATTATGACGGCTGAGAATGCTTACGACCTGCTGCCCACGATCCGGTCGCGGGCGGTGCCGTTTCACCTGGCGCCGTTGGGGAATGAGGAGATGCGCGCGTTTGTGAAGATGCGGGGATTGTCGGATGCGGAGCGGCGGATCGCGCTGGCGTCGGGGAGTCCAGGGTTGGCGATTTCTATCGATCTGGAAGCCTATAGCGAGCGGCGGACTGCGATGCTGGAATTGCTGAAAGTGGCGGCCGGGCGGGCGCCGTTTACGGATTGGGCGAAGCACTCGGAGGCGATCTCGATGAGGAAGACGGAGCGGCTGGATTTGTTGCTGCGGGTGCTTTATCTGCTGATCGAAGATGTGCTGCTGCTGGCGAACGGGTGCGGGGATATTCGGAATGTGGATATGCGGAAAGAATTGGAGAGCATCGCCTCGCGGGTTTCGTTTGAGTGGCTTCGAGCGGCGGTGAAGAAGACGGATGAGTTGGTCGAGTTGGTGCGGCGGAATATCCAGAAGAGTCTTGCGCTGGACTCGTTTGCTATGGAGCTGCGGCGGGCGGCGGGCCGGGCCTAAAGGATGTGCCAGCGGCGGATTTCAAACCCGCCGCTGGGTGCAATCCTGCCTTACGTCAGGGTGTGCAGGTAGTCGATGCTGGGCTTGAGCTGGTCCATGTTGAGCTCGACGAAGTAGTTCTTGATTCCTGCGGTTTTTGCCGCGGCGAAGGTCTTCTTCCAGTCCACCATTCCCTGGCCGACGGGTACCTGCTTCTTCTCGGTCGATGACCAATCCTGGAGGTGCATGGAGAGGAAGCGGCCGGGGTATTTCGTGAGATACGTCGCGGCTTCGTATCCCAGGCTGATTACCGACACCTGGAACTGCATCTTGACCAGTTTGGGATCGAACTCGCTCATCAGCTTGTCGTAGACGAGGACACCGTCGATTTCCTTGAATTCGAAGTTGTGGTTGTGAAAGCCGAGCTGCATTCCGGCTTTTTTGACCTGCTCGCCGATTTTGTTCAGATCGTGGGCGGATTGGACCCACTCGGCCATGGTCGCGTCCGGACGGAAACCGAACGTCGAGAGCACCATTTGTTTCAGGCCAAGCTCCTTGGCAAAGGCGATGCGGTCGTCGGTTTTCTGGCGGAGCTCCGTCCATTGGAAGTGGCAGCTCTCGCAGCCGAGGCCGGCGGCATGGATGCGTTCCTTCATGTCCGAGGTCTTCATACCGACCAGCGGTCCGTAGCCGGCGTTGGCGTAGCCGGGCGGGGAACACATCTCGATCATGCGGTAGCCCATGCCGGCGAGCTGTTTCAGCGTGCCGTCGAAATCCTTGCACAACGCATCGCGAACGGGATACGTTTGGCAGCCGATCGGCAGCCCGAGTGGATCGGCGTCCAGGAGGCGCGGCAGTAGACCGGCAGCGGCCATGGTGCCGCCTAAGAAATGCCGTCTTGTAGAGTTCATGCTGGGGACCATCCTTTCCTGTATTCGCGCGCGAGGTATTTATCAGCGTCGGCTGAGTTGGTGATCTTCACGTTCTCGGCGTCGAAGAGCACACGCTGTCTGGCCCGCAGCGCTACGGCATACAGGTTTACCGCGTCGGAAATCGGGCCAGCATTCAGGAAACTTCCGGGCGACTGTTGCCTGGCTCCGCGGCAGGCTGCAATCCACTGGCGGATACCAGGCGCGACCTCTCCCGATTCGCGTTGCTGGCGGGCGGGCGGCTGCGGCGGCGGATAACCACGCGCTTGCATGAGGCGCTCGGGAATGAGGCGCGGGTTCTCGACGCGGAAGCCGGCGAGGATTTTTCCCTTGTCGCCGACGAACATCATGCCTTCGGCCGGCAGGGTTTTGTGATCCTCGTCCAATTCCTCGGGAGTTGGGGGCTTGATGCCGCCGTCGTACCAGATCAGGTCGATGGCGGGGCGGGCGCCTCGCGCGGGGTACTTGAACCGAGTGACGCTGGCGGTAGGGAACGAGAAGTCGTTCCTTACGGTCATCGGAACGTTGCCGTTCGCGTTGAATACGACGTCGTGACTCAGCATGGGATCGACGCTGGTAGGTGTCGTCAGGTCGAGTGCGTTGAAGACGGTCCAGAGGCTGTAGTGGCCCATGTCGGCCATCGATCCACCCCCGAAGTCGTACCAGCCGCGAAAGACCATGTTGGTGTAGTCGGGATGATAGGGGCGCTCTGCTTCGGGACCAAGCCAAAGATCCCAATCGAAGCCCTCGGGCACTGACGGCTTGTCGGTGGGTAGGGTCGCGTATTGCGGCCACACGGGGCGATTCGTCCAGTTGTGGACCTCGCGGAGAGTGCCTATGGAGCCATCCTTGATCCACGCCATCACCTGGTCCATGGAGCCATTGGTGTCCCAGGGAATGAAGTGCGTGGAGACGCCTGTTTCTCGCGCGGTCTGGATCACCTGGCGCGCCTCCTTCAAGCGGTTGGCGATAGGCTTGTGCATCATGACGTGCTTGCCCTTTTTCATCGCGGCCATGCTGATGACGCCATGAAGGTGATCGGGCGTCATGACTTTGACGGCGTTGAGGTCCTTTTCTTTTTCGAGAAGCTCGCGGTAATCGGCATAGGCGGCGCAGCCTTTGTACTTGTCGCTCGCGCGGTTGGCGGCGTAATACGACTCGACCACATCCTTGCCGACATCGCGGCCGCCGGGGATCGCGCCTTCTGCTCCGGCCTTCCAATCCGGCTTGCCAATGGTCTGGCGAATGCCGTTCAGGATGCCGTCGCGCGACCAGTCGCGGTAATTGACGGCGTATTTATTGGGGTCGCAAACGGCGACGATTTGAATGTCGGGGACGGGGAGCAGGGTCAGCATTTCGCGCAGGCCCTGCGTGCCCACTCCGATGTACGCGAGCGTGATTTTGTCGCTGGGAGCGACGACTCCGGGCCCTCCCAGCACGTGTCTGGGAACAATGGTGAATGCGGCGGTGGTCGCGGCCGCAGTTCCTAGAAATGTACGGCGATTTTGTTCAGACATCTGTTCGAAATGGTACTGAAAAGCGGGGAGGGAGACAATGGCTGGCCTTTTGGCATGTCCTTTCCCGGTGAGTTCTAAAGGCCGGCTGAAGCCCGCTTTACCCTTCCACTGTCTCCAAGACTTCGTCAGGCGCGGACAATCAGCAGCGGTGTAATACTCTTCTACGCTGCAGTATTGTGGAACGATGGCGAAACGTGCGTTGGTATTGGGTGGCGGCGGTCCCGTCGGTATTGGATGGGAGTCGGGGTTGTTGGCCGGGCTGGCGGAAGAAGGGATCGATTTGTCGAACGGCGATTTGATTTGCGGGACTTCGGCGGGGTCGTTCGTTGGAGCGCAGTTGGCGCTAGGGCGAGCTCCTGGCGCGATTGTGGCTCCTTACCTCAACGAGAAGGAGCCGGCCGAGAGCGTCAATCCTCCCGATCTTACAGTGCTGGTGGTGAAGATGATGGATGCCGTCACAGGGGCGCGTCCGGTAAAGGAAGTGCGGGCGGAGATCGGCGCATGGGCTCTCTCGACGCCGACGATCTCAGAGGATGAATTCATCGAACGGTTTGCTCCTTCACTGAATGGCGAAGCGGATGGGCAGTGGCCCAAGCGCCCGTTCGTCTGTACTGCCGTGGACACGGCGGATGGCTCCTTCCTCGTTTGGGACAAGTCGTCGGGCGTCGGGTTGGCGCGCGCGGTGGCTTCGAGCTGCGCCGTACCTGGGGTTTATCCTCCGATCACGATCAACGGGCGGCGCTACATGGATGGGGGTATGCGCTCGTCGACGAGCGCGGATGTGGCGAAGGATTGCGATCGTGTAGTGGTGATCGCAGTCATGTCGGGACGCGGCGCGCCGACCCTGGCGGAGGCATTTCGCCGCAAGCTCGATACGGAATTGCAGGCTTTGAAAGACATCGGGAGACAGGTCGAGCTGATCGTGCCCGATGCCAACAGTGCGGATGCGTTCGGCCCGAACCTCATGGATGCCCGCCGGCGTTCCGGCGCGGCAAAGGCCGGTTTCCAACAGGGGCGGTCAATCGCCGCGCACATCGGCGCGTTCTGGTCAGAAGTTTAGCTTCGCGGAGAACTGCAGTGAGCGTGCCGGAAGCTGGTTGGTCACGCCGACCAACGGCTGTCCGAAGCCTGGTCCCGGTGTCGTGCCGTTGCCATAGGTTCCGCTATAGCCGACGAAGTTGGCGTGATTGAACACGTTGAACGCCTCGGCGCGAAGGACCAGATGGACGCGTTCCGTGCCGAATGAGAAGGGGCGCTCCAGGAACGGCGCCACATCGTAGATGGGCCGGCCGTGACCCACGTTTCGGCCTACGACGACGCCGTTGATCAAGGGGCGGTCGGTGGTTGCGCCGGTGTCGCCGCTGTTGTTCACACCCGTCACCCAATTGAACGGCAGACCCGACGCGAGCGTCGCGATGCCGCCGAACGTGATGTGCAGGGGCATGACGTAGAAGCCGCTCAGCACGAAGCGATGGCGCTGATCGAAGATGGCGTTGCCGTTTTCAACTTTGCCTGTGAAGTTCGGGTCGTTGGGATTTTGGCCCGGCACGTCGGGATCGACGTTATCGATGGCGTGAGACCAGACGTAGCTCGCCAGCATTGTCAGGTTGTGGCTGAAGTTATGCGAGAGGTTCACGTTCAGGGCGTCGTAGTAGGCGTAGCCGTCGTTCGTGTCGCTCTGAATCACGGCGTAGGGTGGCTGAATGCTCGCCGGGTCCGTAGGGCTGCAGGTGAGACCTTTTTGTTGATACCACCATACCCAGTAGGGACGCGTACAGTTTGCAACCTGCGCGGTGCGGGGCGCGAGTTGGCGATTCGCGGGAGTGGGCGGGTCAACGTCGAGCGGGCGCACGACACGCAGCGTGTGCGAGCCGACGTAGTCGACGCTTAGCACCCAGCCGGGCTTGAGGCGGCGTTCGACGCCGAAGGTCCACTGCTCGGTATAAGGATTGAGCAGGGCATTGGGATAGCCAATCAGCGTATTGGTTGGGAAGAACTGGTTGTAATAGCCGGCATCGCCGGGGCGAAGATAGAGGCTGCGAATGGGAGCGGCGGCGCCCGCGGGGAAGGCGGGCAGTGGTGCAGCTGCGACACTCGAGGGGAATCCAACCTGGCCCGGCGCGGCGGTGTAGTTGAAGACACCGGTCGGTCCTGTGAGGGCGTAATTCGCCTGCGAGTTGTCGACCACCTGGGCATAGTAGATGCCGAAGCCTCCGCGGATCACCGTTTTTCCATCGCCGCGCCAGTTGTACACGAAGCCCACGCGGGGGGCGAAATTCCTGGCGGCATCGGTAAAGGTCTGGCGTTCGTAGCGCAGGCCGAGATTCAGGGTGAGATCGGGCCGCACGCGGAAATCGTCCTGGACGAACAGCGACCAGAGGGTGTCGTTCACGGTGTATAGCGCGTTGCCGTAGCTTTGCGTATAACTGCGGACGTTGGCGATGTTGTTCAGGAATGCCGGGCTCTCGCAAACGGAAAGGGCCTGCGTGCAGGCGTTGTAAACAAACTGGCCGAGGTAGATTGGCCCACCAAATTCCTTGCTGTTGCCGCCGGTGTGAGCGACTATGACGCTGGCGCCGAACTTCACCTGGTGGCGTCCCCAGAAGGCTGATACCGTATCGTCGGCCTGGTACTGGCGGTTCAGAAGCAGCGCCGATTGCGAGGTGCCCGTTGTGAAGGTGCCGCCGGTCGAGATGGGGACCTGGAACTGAGTTCCGAGAACAACGGGATCGAATTCCGTGATAGGCGACGCGAGCTGGAATTGCAGGCGGACGTTGTTGAGCAGCGTTGGCGACAGCACGGCGGTTTCGCCGATCTCCTCGGAATAGGTGCGACGCCGGAACACCCGGTCGACGGTGGGGAGACTGTTGCCGCCGACGGTGCCGTTCGGGTTCGTGTCGTGGAAGCCATCGAGATCGCTGCGGAGAAAGATATTATTGCGGTCGTTGATCTGGTGATCGATGCGGAGAAGGCCGAGCCAGCCGCGGTAGTGGCCTACGAAGCTGCCGGGGGCGATGGGAGAGATGATGGGCGAGGCGCGGTCCTGGCGGCTGAACTCCCCGGCGACAAAAAAGTAGGTTCGCGCGCCGAGGGGACCGGAGAATGCGGCGGAAGACTGCCCGAGCGTGTCGCTGGTGATATCGTTTCCGCTGGCGGCGTTCGTCGATGTGAAACCCGAGAGTTTGGCTTCGGGGCCCGCGGGACGCCATATCTCCAATAACTCGCCGTGGAAGCGGTTGCTGCCAGTCTTTGTGACGATGCTGACCACGCCGCCCATGCTGGCGCCATACTCGGCGGAGAAGGAGTTCTCGAGAACCTTCATCTCCTGAACCGCGGCCAGCGGGACGTTGGTGAAATTGGTCTGGCGGCCCCAACTGTCGTTCCCGGTTGCGCCGTCGACGATAAAGGTGGTCTGGCGTCTTCCCGAGCCGTTGGTGGTGAACAGGTTCTGGTTCATGAATACGTCGCCCTGGTTAATGGCGGGGCGATTAGCGGCGTTTAATAACGGGAGATAGCTGACGCGGCGGTTGGGCAGCGGCATTTCCTGCGCCTGGGTGGCGGTCAAAAGATCGCCGAGCTGGGGTTCGTCGGTGCGCACTTCGCCGACTACGCCCGTCACGGTGACCTGTGCCTTCTCCTGGGCGACATTCAGTTCGAGATTCACATTGGCGGTTGTGCCGCCGGTCAGTGCCATGCCGGTTAGTTGGGCGACCGCAAAGCCGGATTTTTCGGCCCGGATATCGTATCGGCCTGCGATGGGAAGCCCGCCGATGGTGAAGTCACCGCTCGCGTCGGTTTGAGCGGAGCGCTCGACGTTTGTAAGAGTGTTTTTGACGGTGACGCGGACATCGGCGACTGCAGCGTGGCTTTGATCGGTTATACGCCCATGAACGGTGGCCGTATCGGGTGTCTGTGCCGCGAGCAGGAAAGGCAATACTAATGGCACCCGCGATAATACCGAGAAAGATCGAGACATGGCAGGAAAAACAACCAGCCTACTGTAAGGTTGTCCTTACTACCATCGATCGTATTGAGGCGTGATTAAACGCGCAATGCCTCCATGGGATATATCCGAGCGGCGCGACGGGAGGGCACGAAGCTCGCGACTACCGCGACGGCAGTGAGAAGGGCGGCAACGGTGCAAAGGGTAGTGGGATCGTAGGGGCTGACCTGAAACAACACGCCGGTGTGTTTGTGAGGCAGGAGGTAGAGCGCGCCGCGCAACGTATATCCGAGGACGACGGACGCGCCGAGGCCTGCGCTCACGCCGCCGAGGGCCAGGGTGGCGCCTTGACGCACGATGGAGCGTGTGACGTTCGGGACAGTTGCGCCGAGGGCCATGCGGATCGCAATTTCGCGGGTGCGCTGCGCGACGGAGTGAGATATGACACCGTACACACCCAGCACCGCGAGGATGAGGGCCACGGCGGCGAACGTCACAATCATGGCCATATAAAAACGAGTCTCGCCGAACGATTTAGAGATGCGATCGTCCATTGTGCGGATGGCGTAGAAGGCCTGGTCCGGGTCGATGGCGAGCGCCTGCCGGCGTATCTCGGCTGCAACGCCGGCCGCCTCGATGTTCGTGCGGAGCACGAGGTCAACAGAGGAGGACGGGTTCTGCTGCAGGGGCTGATAAATGTCGGTGAAGGGAACCTCGTCGATTCCGAGCTCCTTGACGTTTGCGACCACACCGACGATCAGAACAGGGCGGGGAAGCGGTTTGCGCAGCAGAATGAGCCGCTGCCCGACGGGGTCCTGACCGTTGAACAGGGCATTTGCGAGATTCTCATTAATGATGGCTACCGCCTGCGAATCCGGGCCATCGGCAGGCGTGAAGTAGCGTCCGCGGCGCAATGGAATTCCCATCATCTGAAAATAGTTCGGGGTGACCATGCGATTGAGCGAACTGGGTTCGTCGCCTTTGACTGGGCGCTCTCGTCCGTCGATGACGAAGTCCACCGATGGCGTGCCGGTTAAAGGAATACTGCTGGTTGCGGCCGCCTGATTGACTCCTGGAACCGCGCCGGCGACCGCAAGAAGCTGTTCGTAGAAAGCCAGGGCCCGGGAGGGGCCCGAATACTTCGTTTGTGTCGGCGAGGTGCGCATGGTGAGCAGATTGTGCTGGTCGAAGCCCGGCGAGGTGGCTTCCAGGCGGAGCATACTTTGAATAAATAGTCCGGCGCCTGCCAGCAGCACTGTGGCAAGTGCGATTTCGACTCTTACGAAGGCTCTTCGAATGCGCTGGTGGCCGGCCGAACCCGAACTCGATCGGCCGCCTTCCAACAGGCGCTGGCTCAAGCCTCCCCGCGAGACAAACAACGATGCGATGAGACCGGCAAACAGGGTAGCGAGCAGCGTGATCGCTACGGCTACAACCAGGACCCGTTCGTCCATGCCACTATCGGCGTTGAAGCGGGCCAGCGAGTCGTTCTCGAAATGGCGCAGCAGGCTCGCACCCCAGGCGGCGAGGAGAATGCCCAGTGCTCCACCAAGGACTCCGAGCAGACCGGTTTCGGTGAGGAGCTGCCGAACCAAGCCGCCGCGGCCTGCCCCCAGCGCGGCGCGGACTGCGAATTCGTGGGTGCGGCCAACCACTCGGGTGACGAGCAGATTGGCGGTGTTTGCGCATGCGATGAGGAGAAGCAAAGAGACCGCGCCTAAGAGGAACAGAAGCTTGGGGCGAAAGTAGCTGGTGCTGTAATCGCGCAGCCAGATGAGCGACGGACGGAGGTTGGCGTTGGAGTCCCGGTTCGCCTGGCGCAGGGCGGCTGCGACAGTGTCCATCTGCGCCGCGGCCATTTCGAGCGTGAGGCCTGGTTTGAAGCGCCCAACGACCACCAGGTCCCGGGTGTTCCGGTCGCGCAGTTTCCCGGCGCCGAAGGGTAGCGGGAAATAGAGGTCGGCGTCGAAATCGGCTTGCAGCCTGGGCGCGATTCCAATGACGATATAGGCTGTACCATTTAGCGTAATTGTCTTGCCTATTATTTCGCGATTCGAGGCAAATCGCCGCTCCCAAAAACCGTGATTCAGGAGAGCGACATGGTTTCGGCCCGGGCTATCCTCACCGCGCGCGAAGTCGCGGCCGGGAGCCGGCGCGACGCCCAGTGTCGAGAAGAAGTTCGCTGAAACCGCGCTTGCATGCACCCGCTCCGGCTGCGAGATGCCGCCCATGTTGAATGCGCTGGACCACTGGAAGGCGGCGAGTTGGGGGAAGGGGCCCGGCTGCGCGGACCAGTCGAGGAAATCGGGAGCGGACACGCTGGTGTTGCGACCGTTCTTTACATTGACCATCTGGACTACGGCAAGACGGTTGGGATTCGTATAGGGGAAGGGCTTCCAGAGCACGGCGTCGGTGATGCTGAAAACGGATGCGGTTACGCCGATGGCCAATCCCATCGTGATCATGATGGTCAGGGTGAATCCGGGGGTTCGGCGGCACATACGGAGGCCGTAGCGAACGTCACGCAAGAGGACATCAATGAACGGGAGGCTGCTTTGATCGCGATACGCTTCTTTGGTTTGTGCGACGCCTCCGAATTCCCGGATGGCAGCGCAGCGCGCATCGGCCGGAGTCATGCCGCGGCGGATGTTCTCGTCGACCGCCATTTCCAGGTGGGCGCGCAGTTCGTCGTCGAAGTCCTGTTCCAGGCGGGATAAGTGGAATCGGCTCTTCAGGCGAGCTGTGAGGACTCGTAGGTCGATCACCCTGCCTCCTTGGGTTCGATCATATGGCAGAGTCCTGTTGAATGTCAACAGGGAAGTGTTCCGGAGCCGTCGAAAGGGCGGATTCATCGCCCTTATCGGTTGAATTCATTTGACAAGGTGGCGGCAATCTGATACATAGATACAACACCTCTGTACGTGTGCTGCAAGAGGAAAGGGGCTACTCCATGAAAAAGCTGTCACTAGCCCTGCGCGTTGTGCGCAGGGAACGGTTATCGCAGTTACAAGTGTGCGCACTGATAACTGTATTGTTGATTTTCACCTTCCTGGCTTCGCCGCTCTTTGCACAGGACGCGACCGGGCGCATCGTCGGTTTCGTGACTGACCCGTCCGGCTCGGTGGTTCCAAAAGCAAAGGTTGTGGCTACGAATGTGGAGACGGGTGTTAACAATGAAACGACAACGGGCGACGACGGAGGCTTCCAGATTCCGCTGTTGCCGATCGGGATGTACAGGATTTCAGTGGAAGCCCCAGGCTTCCGGAAAGTAGTCACCGAAGCGCAGAAGCTGGAGATTAACCAGTCGCTTAGAGTTGACGCGAAGCTGGATGTAGGCGCCACAACGGAAACCGTGCAGGTGGAAGCGAATGCTTCGGGCGTTGAGACGGTTGCGGCCGCGCTGGGCAATTCGGTGACGGGTACGCAGATTGCCGAGGCACCGCTGAATGGACGCAACCTCATGAGCTTGGCGACGCTGCTTCCCGGCGTCATCCCGAACAGTTCGTTCACCACGGCGGGCGGAACCGGCTTCAGCGTTGCGGGCGCCCGGCCGGACTCAATCACGTTCCTGCTCGACGGCGGCATGAATACGAATTTGCTGAATAACGGCCTGGTGCTGAATCCGAATCCGGATGCCGTCGAGGAGTTTCGCATCTCGACGAGCAACTATTCGGCGGAATACGGACGCAATGCCGGCGGCATCGTCAGCGTCGTCACCAAGGCGGGTACGAATACCTTCCATGGTTCGGCCTACGAGTATGTTCGCAATAACGATTTCAACGCCAATTCGTTCTTCAACAATGAAAACGGACTGCCAGTATCGATTCTGAAGCGCAACCAGTTTGGCGCCGTAGTGGACGGACCTGTGCTGATCCCGAAAGTCTTCAACGGTCGCAATCGTTTCTTCTTCACGATGGCGTACCAGGGCCAGCGGCAGACGCAGGTGCAGACGTCGTCGGGTATTGGAACTTTCACACCCGCGGAGCTGACCGGTGACTTCTCGCATTCCGGTCCGAAGGGCGGCCCCGATCCACTGGTGGCCTCGTTCCTGCAGAAGTATCCGTTTTTCCAGTCGAACCCGTCTCTGGCGGCTCAAGCCATCATCGATCCTTCGAAGATCGATCCCGTTGCCCAGAAGTTCATCAAAGCCGGCTTGATTCCCACATCTCCGACAGGCACTCTGTTCTACACGGCCAACGCTCTGGACAATCGTGATGAGTTGACCGAGCGCCTGGATTTTGCGGTGACGGACCGGGATCGCCTCTCGGTCACGTTAGGCTCGAGCCGAAATCCCGTACTGACTCCTGGGAACCCGGGGTATCCCTATTCCGGAAACGTCCATCACTATCTCGGAAACTTCAGCTACACAAAGATGATCTCGCCTTCGGTGCTGAACGAATTCCGTTTCACGGCACAGCGCAATGCCGGCTTACAGGCGGTACCTGCCTCGACGCTGCCGACGCCTGCCCAACTTGGGATGGCCATTACCCCGGACGATCCGACTGGTCCGCCGTTACTGGGATTTGCCAGCGGACTCACCACCGGTTTCAGTCCGCAGGGACCGACCGCGCTGATCGACAACACCTATACGTGGAGCGATGGGTTGACGTGGAACAAGGGCAAACATAGCATGAAGTTCGGTTTTGCCTACACGCCCTACCAGGACAACACGGTTTACGATTTCTACGTCAACGGTGAAATGTTCTTCGATGGCACCGGAGGCGGTATCGGATCGATGAACGATCGCGCCGACTTCCTGTTCGGCATGCCCGATCAATACTTCCAGGCCCCTCGCGCACCCAGCAACATCCGCACGCACAACGTTTCGTTCTACGCGCAAGACGAGTGGAAGGTCCGGCGGAATCTGACTCTGAGTTTCGGAATGCGTTATGAGTACAGCTCACCGAAACAGGATTTGCAGGGCCGCTCGTTCTCGCTGCTTTACGGGACGCAATCGACGGTGTTCCCCAACGCTCCGAAGGGTGAACTGTTCCCCGGAGATGCACAGGCTCCGCGCGGATCGAATTTCCCGGATCGCAACGACTGGGCTCCTCGCTTTGGTTTCGCTTGGGATCCGAAGGGCGATGGCAAGACCAGTATTCGCGGTGGCGTCGGGGTTTTCTACGACATCCTGAAGGCGGAGGACAACCTGCAGTTTAACGGCCAGGTGCCGTTCTTCGCGGCGGCCACACTGTTCTTCAACCCGCTGACAGGGAACCCGACCGGTCCGCTGAACATTCTCAGCACGCCTTACGTAGCGGGCGGGCAGGTGAATCCATTCCCGTCGCAGCCGGTGAACCATAACATCAATTTCGCCGCTGCCGGGTTCCTTCCCACCGGAGGGAGCGGCGTATACTTCGTGAATCCCAACCTGCGCACGCCGTACGTGTATCAGTACAATCTGAGCATTCAGCGGGAGATCATGCGCAACACCACCATCGAGGTGTCGTACATCGGCTCGGATTCGCACAAGCTGACTTCTCTCTTCGATTCGAATCCGACGGCGCTTGGCACTTCAACTCGTATCTTCAACCTGCAGCCGGGCGTTGCCCCGGGGTCGTTCAGTTATGCGGATACGTTTGGGAACGTTGGGGGCGCGCATTACAATTCGATGGCCCTCGGGTTCAGCCGGCGCTATACGGAAACGCCATTCGGAGCGTTGGCGTACCAGGTTTCTTACACCTATGGGCGCTCTATGGACAACGTCTCGGGCTTCCGTTCGACGAATAGCCGCGTGCCTACCTACAATTGGAACCAGTTCTGGGGGCCGTCGGACTTTGATCTGGAGCACTACGTCGCAATTAGCGGCTCCTGGAATCTTCCTTTTGACAAGTGGGGCGGACCGAAGCGGTTATTGGGCGGCTGGACGCTTTATCCGATAGCGACCTGGCGTTCCGGGCAGGTGCTGAACGTGAAGTCGGGCATCAGCCGCACGGCCACCAAGACTGGACCTTCGGGTTACGGAGATCCGGAACTGGTACAGGCCAACCTTGTTAGTGCGCTCTCGTTCTTTGATCCTCACGGCTACCAAACCCTCGTGAATGCGTCGGGCGCAAATCGGACTGGAAATTTCTACTTCAGTCCGGCATCATTGGCCCCAGTTCCCGCGGCCTTCACTGGCGTAACGAATTACGGTTCGCTTGGCCGCAACTCATTCCGCGGACCTGGCCTTGGCAACCTGGATGTAACCATGGCCAAGGACATCACGATCAAGGAGCGGGCCCGTTTTGAACTCCGGTTTGATTTCTTCAATGTGATGAATCACACGGAGTTTGGCAATCCGAGCACAAGCATCACTAGTTCGTTGTTCGGACGGATCACCACCACGAGCGATCCTCGCATTATCCAGCTCGCGGGGCGGTTTTCGTTCTAACTTTCAGGCACTACGGTTTAGTAAAGTCGAAGGCGGGGTGCGAGCCCCGCCTTCGTTGTTTTTGAACACACCAACCTAGCGTTACTTTTTCCACAAACCGGAATCGTCGAGGGCTGTAAGGCCGCGATGGACTGCTCGTTCACAAGAGCGGATGGAAGCAGGGTGGCGCGGGAGGTTTCGCTTGCGCGTTTCCGGCGAAGGGTCGCAGTGCCCGGACGCGACGTCCGTTCCAGTGGGTAGGTTTCTGAATGGCGGAAACCAGTTCCTCCAGCCTGTGGCTATCGTCCACTGTTGCCAGAGCATCGATGAGCCGGCCGTTGACGCCCTGCGACACCTGCACCCTCCGGTGCAGGTCGGCAATCCCTCGGCGCATGGTCCGCCATTGCAGATCCTCTTCCGGTCCCCCTTGTTTGGCTCGATAGCTTTTGAAGACCTCCGTCTTATTGATGGTCGTCTCGGCCGCCCGCATTACACTCCCCCGCTCATGGTAGGCCTTGTCGTAAAACTTGGTGGAATTGCCGTGCATCCAGAATTTCACCCGTTCTCCTTCCCGGTATTCCTTCAGGTTGCCCTGTAGCTGTCCATTGAAGGACTCCGGGATCCGTCCCTTTTGGGTGAGCCGTCTGCCGAAATACCGCAGCACGTCTCGGCAGGAGAAATCCGACACGGCATGCCGCAG
>DATGJP010000083.1:0-2792 GCA_035295125.1 Bryobacteraceae bacterium
TTGGCGCATCACACCGATGGCGGTCATGTCGTTCGAGCAAATGACGGCGGTGGGGCGCTTGGGAAACTGCAATATCTTCTTCAGCGCCTTTATGCCGCCCTCCATGGTGTGGTCACCTTCAATCAGGTGGTTCGGGTCAACCGCAAGGCCGATCTCGTCCATGGATTCGACGAAAGCGCGCTGTCGAGCCATGGCCGACTTCAATATCAGCGGACCGGAAATAAACGCGATGCGTTCGTGACAGAGCGCCGCGAGATGTTGAACGGCCTCGCGAATGCCATGCTGATAATCGATGCGAATATTGCTGATGCGAGGAAGCGGCGGCCCGACGTCGATGAAGACAAGCGGAATCTTTCGAGTTTTCAAATCGTCGAAGAGCGCCTCTTCCATGCCGAACGTTACAATGGCAACGCCTTCGACGCGGCGCTCAATCATCCGACGAACAGAAAGCGCGATTCGCTTGGGATCGTGGACCGTGGAAGTGGTGAGGATTTCGTAGTTGTTCTGAACGGCGATATCTTCGAATCCCTGAATGATTTCAGGAAAGAACGGATTGGTAATCTCTGAAACGATCAAACCGAAAATGCGGCTGCGGCCAGAAACCAGCGAGCGCGCCTGCGTATTCGGATAATAACCGAGTTCTTCGATTACGCGCCAAACACGCCGGGAGAGTTGAGGCGTAACCGTAGAAACTCCGTTTATGGTGCGCGAAACCGTGGCAATGGAGACTTTAGCGCGCCTGGCGACTTCGTGAATGCTCAACGTTGCTCTCCGAAAAAGGAAATGGAAGGACGCTTAATCAGCCCATTCTTGGCCCTGATTTGTTGACCTTCCAGTACACACCATACCTCTCGCCGTAGACGCGATGCAAGGGGATCAGCGTGGTGGCGGCGCTTCCCTGCCCGACAGATTGGAAAGTGAGCGGCTGACCCTTCACCGGTTCCACCCACTGAGCCGATTCAACATTGTCGTTCCACTTCAGTTCAACGGCCATCGTGCCCTCCGGCCGGCCACGAGGCGCGAGCTCGGTTGGACCAGTGTCGCGGTCATACTGCATCTGCTCTGTAAGGCCGTCCTTGCCCAGGCGGCCAGCCAGCACAATCGGCCCGTACAATACCGCTTGCTGCGTTGGGTCGCCGAGCAATCCTTCGGCATGGAGGCGCATAGGGAGCTTCACTTCCAGCCGATCGCCGTCGGTCCAGGTGCGATTGATTTCCAAGTAGCTTCCCGGGCTGGCGAATGAAGGCAGAGGTTGGCCATTCAACGTCACGGAACCTCCATCGGCCCAGCTCGGTATGCGTATGTTGATGCCAGCCGCCACTGGAGCGTTTGCCTTCACAGTGAGGCTTGTGCCTTCTTGTTCCGGGAAGCGCGTATCCTGGCGGATGGTGAGACCCTTCTCGGGCCAGCGAACTTCGGAGGCGATGAACAGGTTCACAAATGCGGCGTGATCGTTTCGGAAGTAAATCGAGTCGCCGAATTTCGAAAACTCTTCAGCACCCGTTCCTGTGCAGCACCAGAAAGAATTGAATTTCGAGTTGAAAAACTTCCAGTATCCGGTTTCGAGCGGGAGATAGTACATCTTTCCGCCGTTCTCCGGGTGCTGGGTGCCAAGACGGGAATTGAAGAGTGTCCGCTCGTAATAATCCATGTAACGCGGGTCAGCGGTCCACTGATGAAGGTGGCGCGTCAGCTTCAGCATGTTGTATCCGCAGCAGCATTCCTCCGAGGAGACGCTCAGTTCCGTGGACAAATCGCCGGGATCAGTGCGCCAGCCTTCGCCGTTGCTTGTGCCGCCGGTCGCGTAACTGCGTTCCTCGGTGACTTCGTCCCAGAAGTATTTCGCTATTTCGTGGTAATGGGGCTCGCCGGTCAATTCGTAACGGCGGGCGGCTCCGATGACTTGCGGAATATGCGTGTTGACGTGGAGTCCCTTGAGTTCGTCCCGGTGGCCGGCGAGAGGGTCGAAGAAGGCGGGTTTCTCGAAGCGGCGCGCGATCCCAAAATATTGACCCTTGCCGGTGACAGCGGCAAGGTTGAAGAGGACTTCGTTCATTCCACCGAATTCTGTTAGGAGTATGCGCTGCATGTGCGCGTCGCTGATCCCCGTGGTCCAGTGCCCTATCCAGCGAGCCATGCCTTCTGCGACGGCCAGGGCCTGCTCGTTGTGGCAGTAGGTGTACATGTCGAGGTTCCCTGCCATGATCTTGTGCAGGGTGTAAAACGGGGCCCAGACGCCGTTGCCGTCACGGAGCCGGTCGAAGAAGCTGTCGGGGAACGCACTGAGGTATCCGTTGCCAAACTTTTCCTGGCACTTCGCCAGGTCAGCGACAATGGCATCCCCCTTGGCCTTGAGCGCTGCGTCGCCCGTGCTCGCGTACGTCAAGCCGACGGCGGAGAGAAAATGACCTGTAAAATGCCCGCGGAGCTCGACGTTGGGGGCTTCCCAGCCGCCTAGAGGCTCTGCTGAGCTTGGCAGGCCGGCAGTGACTCGGAAATTGTGGACTAAGCGGTCTTCCCGGAGAGAGTTCAAATACTCCTGATTGGTCTTCGCCGCTTGCAGGAATGGGCCGTCGAGCAGCCGCACCTGCTCAAGGGGAAAGGGGCGGACAAGGAAGTCGATGCGCTCCTGCCCGAAGCGGGGACGCGCCGGGGCCTGTAGAAGGTCCGCAAGGGCTCCAGGCGCTCGGCCCGAGACAACTCGCGGCACACAGGCGACCGCCGCCGCCGAAAGCGCTCCAGACACGAATTGCCGCCGCGAAATTCCCTTCCGAGAGCTCATGGACATCCAC
>DATGJP010000084.1:0-169404 GCA_035295125.1 Bryobacteraceae bacterium
CCCTACAGGTCGCCTTTTGCTTTCTCGTTCTCTTTTTCTCGGGACTCTTCGTGGCAACTTTCGATCGACTGTCCAGCAGGCCGATGGGCTTCTCCGCCGATCGTCTTCTCATTCTCAACGTGATTCCATCACGTCCTCAGCAGTCTCACGTGTGGGAGCAAGTGGCTGAACACTTGCGGGGCGTTCCGGGTGTCGATAAGGTGGCCATCGCCGGTTGGGCCGTGTTCACCAACAACTCGATAAACAACTTCATATCCCTGCACGGCGAGCCGCCAAGTCCGGTGCTGACCTATTTTCTGAACGTCTCTCCCGATTGGAGAGAAACCATGAAGCTCCGCCTGATTGACGGGCACGATTTTCGCTCGGACGACGCAACTCCCGGCGCGGCCATGGTCAATGAAACTTTCGCCAGGCAGTATTTCGATGCCGAAAACCCGATCGGCAGATCGTTCCTCAGAGGACCTGACCTGTATCGAATTGTGGGATTGGTTGCAGATGCTCCTTACCGCAATATCCGCGAACCCATCCTTCCAGTAGCCTACGTTCCGTTCCGCCAGGTGAGGAGCTATGGAAATGCAAGCTTCCTCATTCATACCGTCAGCGCGAACCCTGTCACCCTGGCTCCGGCCATGCGTCTTGAGATCGCACGCGCCCATTCTGACTTCCGCGTCAGCAGCATCAGCACCCAGGAAGAACTAAATCGGGCGCAGACCATTCGTGAGCGCCTGCTTGCGACGCTGGCGAAGTTCTTCGGCTGCGTCGCTCTACTGCTCGCCGCCATCGGATTGTACGGAGTGCTCGACTACTCCGTGCTTCAGCGCCGGCGCGAAATCGGCATTCGCCTGGCGATCGGCGCCCCCACCAGGAGCATCGCCCGCCTTGTGACGGTCGAAATCCTGTCCATGATCGTAATCGGAACAATCGCCGGGCTCGCTCTTGGGTTCTGGTCGGCCCGGTACGTCGAGACCCTCCTCTACCAGGTGAAGGCGGCGGATGTGAGCATGATCGGGCTTCCCTTGCTGATCCTTTTCACCGCCACGTCGGCGGCCGTTATACCCGCAGCACTCCGGGCAACGCGAATCGATCCCATCGCAATGCTGCGCATTGAATAGCCTTTTCGCCGCTTCACTCTTCCACAGCCTGCCTCATGCGGAGTGTTCGACCGCCTTTCGGCTAACCGGGGACTGCCGGCTGAGCCGTCACAATCCATCGCAATCTGGATTTCCCACTGGCTCATCGAGTTACCTGAATCATTCGTGCTTCCCTCAACCCGAGCCGCCATAAATTGGAAGTGCAAGGGTGATCGTACCTTCGTGGCCACGAACAATATCACCTGAAATGATGCGGACCGGCTGGCCGGATATGCTGACCTGGAGTCGATATTCGGCGCGTCCGGCGCGTCACAACGGCAGGGTAGCTACCCTCGATGGACCAACCATCCGTGTCTCCTCTCGTGCCTTCCTTCGGAAACAAACCCGCAGGTACAGCGGATCCGAAGGGAGCACGAAAAGGATCCGGCTATGTTTCACGTCTTCGCGGCGTAGTGCGTCTCGCTCCCAGAACGGTTCCCACGTCCTATTACAAATTTCACCGAACAGTATTGCAACCGTAATTGAAAAGAATCATTGCCGTGATAAAGTCCGAGCATCGCATGGCGCCCGTTGTCAGTCGACCTGCGACTATCGATCCAAAAACAAAGGAACCGCATGACTATTACCAGAAGCATGCTTTGGCTTTTCACAGCCGGTATCGCACTAGCCGCAGAGGGTCCCGTTCCTACGGGAATGCCCCAACTTGACCACGTCTTCGTCATCATGATGGAGAACCACGGATACACCCAGATTGTGAACAATCCCAGTCTTCCATTCACCAATGCGTTCGCGGGTTTGGCAAACACCGCCACAAACTACTTCGCGATTGCTCATCCCAGCCTGACGAACTACCTGGAAGTAGTGGGCGGTTCCAATTTCGGCGTACACAGCGATAACTACCCCGACTGGCATAATTTCAACTGCGCCGCGAACCTGCAGTCCGGGACAGCTTCTACAGACAATCCACCGACACCCAATATTTGTCCGATTTCCGGAACCGGCACCGATGCCGCCACACCCGCCATCGACACCACAAACGAGGTAACCGGCCCTCCCGGCGAAAACAACATCGACGGAACCCAATCGATTCCTGCCGCCACTGATATCTCGGGAAAGACCATCGCCGATCAGCTTGCCGAAGTTGGCCTGACCTGGAAAAGCTATCAGGAGAGTCTGCCGCCGGAGGGCGCCGATAACGTGAACTTCGCCGACGGCTTCTACAGCAATCTCACGGATTTCACGGCAATCAAGCCTGCGCAGACGCCGCCATTATCGTCAGCGGATATAGTTGCCTTGTACGCTGCGAAGCACAATCCATTCGTGTACTTCCGAAGCGTGCAGGAAGGTGTTGAGCCCGGCAGCGACCTGTCCAACGTCGCAGGCTTCGACGGGTGGAATGGTCTCTACGCCGATCTTCGCTCCGGCAACGTACCGGCCTTCTCGTTCATTGCTCCGAATCAGTGCAACGATCAGCATGGACGCGGTAACGCCGGCCCCTACTGCAATTTCGATCCCAACGATGACGGCACTCAGGCCGGTCTCAATCCGGCGTTGATGCAACGCGGCGATATGGCGCTGAAGCAAATCGTCACAGCGATTAAATACTCATCCGTGTGGAAACAGGGCAGGAACGCACTGGTCGTTTTGTGGGATGAAAACGACTACAGCGTGGCGCCCTCCGTTAACAAGGTCCTCCTAATGGTCGACACTAACTATGGGAGCCACGGGCTGCAAAGCTCCGCGCCCTATAATCATTTCTCGTTACTGAAGTCGCTGGAAGGAGCTCTTGGCCTTCCCTGTTTAAATCACGCCTGTGACAGCACCGTCACCGTCATGTCCGACTTGTTCGGAACAAACTTTCCGCAGCACTAACGAACTGAATTAACCGGTGCGGTCCGGGTTCACCGCGGTTAACGTCGCGGAAGAACACGGCCGAGGGCCAATAGAGCGATAGAACGCGCAGGCGAAACCGCCTGCGCCGCCTTGTTTTCATACACAGCTAAGTTACCTCGGTAGGGGGCAGCAACTTCGCCATCACTAGAACGAACACTCCAATGACAATACCGGATACGAGTCCCGCGGCAGCGCCAAATACAACCATCATCAGGCGGGGTGAGGCGGCCAGGGTGTCCATCATTCGCGCCTCGGAAAGGTGGCCGGCAAGGTAGCGGTTCAGAAAGATGATGTGAACCGCGGTGATCCAGATGCTGTTGACCACGCCCAGCAGCACACCGTGCAAGAAACGTTGGCGCGAGGTTCGCTTAACGATCAGGTAAGCGAAGATGATGAAGATCACCAGCCAGCAGAACGGCTCGACGCTGGAGGCGACTACGAAGGCGGTCGCCAGTCCCATGGCAAGGCCGAACATCGAAAGTTGCAGGATGAGTTTCCAGTTCACGGGTGCGCCGGTGACATTCTAACCTATTCGCGTTTGCACGAATCGCATAGAATATACGGGTATGAATCGCCGGGATGTTTTACGAAACGCGGCCTATGCTGCGGCCCTGTTTGGAGTGCCCGCGCGGGGCGCCACCGGCCCCGTTCCGGCTCTTCCGGATGATTCCGTTTTTCGAAAAGATCCGGAAGCGTATTGGTCGCGGTTGCGCGACGATCAGTTCCTGTTGCCGGGATGGCGCGCCTTCATGAATAACGGCAGTCTTGGCATCGCCCCAAAGACCGTTGTCAAAGCCGTAACCGATTATCTGAACAGCATGGCGGCTCTCGAGATGGATTATTATCCGCGCTGGGGTTACGAGACGCTGGACGATTTTCGCACCGAACTGGCGGAGTACATTGGGTGCAAGAAAGATGAAGTGGCGATGGCGCACAATGCCACCGAAGCGCTCAGCACCATCGCGGCCGGCATCGATCTGAAAGCGGGCGATGAAGTCGTCATGACCGACCAGGAACATCCCAGCGGACGGTCGGGATGGCAGGTGCGCCAGGCGCGTCACGGCATACAGGTCCGTGAAGTGAAGCTTCCGCTTCCGCCAAAGAGTCCTGAACAATTAACCGACATAATGATTTCGGCTATTGGCCCCCGCACTCGCGTCTTGTTTTTTAGCGGCATTATGTCGCCGACCGGTTTGCTGATGCCGATCCGTCAGATTTGCGAAGCGGCTCGGGAGAAGGGTGTCATCACTGTCGTAGATGGCGCGCACATGCACGGGCAGGTGGATGTAAAGATCTCACAGTTAGGCTGCGATTATTTCGCCGGCAGTCCGCACAAATGGATGTTCGCACCGGCAGGCAGCGGGTTTCTTTACGTTCGCGAGGAAAATCTCGACCGGCTGTGGCCTACAATCGTCACGGGCGGGTGGGACAAGAAGGAGATCAAGGCAGCGCGCTTCCAAATGATGGGAACGAATAATCGGGCCATCTTCGAAGGGATGATCGCAGGACTGCGGTTCGCGAAGAGCATCGGGCCCGAGCGGATTTACGCGCGCACGCACGAATTGGCGCGCAGCGTGTATGAGAAGGCACGCGCTGTGCCGTATTTGAATTTGCTGTCGCCCGAAGACGATCGCATGTATGGCGCGCTGGTGACGTTTGAGATTAAAAAGGATGCGGGACCGTTCGTGGAAGCCTGCAGGAAGAAGAAGATCTGGATTGCGGGCGCTCCGCGGCTGCGCGTGTCGACGCATATTCACACCCGGCCGCGCGACATCGACCTGATGTTCGCAACGCTGCGGGAGAGTTTGGGTTAACCTGTAGCGCCGCGCGGTTTCCGTTCGTCTAATGTGTAAATGCATTTGCGAGTGATAGCGCTGGCGCTTTTGCTGCTGGGCCTGGTTGAGGCACAGAGCGCGCATGCGACTGACGATACCGCGGAGCACGCCAATCCTGCTGCCGCCGCCCCGGAATCGCCTCCGTTTGTAACGTGTCCCGCCGGGGCGCCCCTGGGGGCAGTCGATTTGCGCGTGAAATCGAATGACCAGGAACTTCCCTTCCGCACCATTAACCGTTTGAGCGAGGGCGATACGCTACGGTACGCACCCGTCCTGAGAGGAAAGGAAAAGCGGCAGGGCGAAGTTGCGCTCGTGCTGGTGCCTGCCAAACGGCGTCCGGGCGAGAACGACATCGTCGTCGAGGATCCGAAAGGCGCGGACAAAGCGCAGGAATGGAAGATGACGGAGACGGTTTCCGTGGTCGCGCTGGTGTACGGGCCGGCAGGTTTAAGCCGGAAGAAAGTCGCGAAATTCCTGGCGCAGGACGAGGTTCTTATCGCGCAACTGGCGGACTATGCGGATAAGACGGCGCAGGCGGAGCAACTGGTGGCCACGTTGTCGAATGCCGAGAGTTCGTCGGCGAGTGTGAATGCGGCTTTGAACGGGTTCGCGTCGCAGTACGGGTTCGCGGTGCAGGTGGATCGGAATGCTCCGGCCGCGGCGCAGGCGCAGACGGTGTTCGCGGCGATGAATCCGCAATTGGCGAACTACAGTCCATTGGCCAGTTCGGGTGCGCAGCGCGCCGGACAAACCGCAAGCCTCTCGACGCTGGCAGCCACGCTTTTCTTCGGCAGCCCCGTGGGGCTGGCCGCGGGCGGAGCCGCGATGCTGCTCGATCTGCGTTCCATCGCGTTTCCCGACACCCAGTTTCGCGCTTCGTTTGCCCAAACTTTAAAGGGCCCGGCGGTGAACCTATGCGGTCAACAGGGGCCGGCGCCGCCACACACGCGAGTTGCATACATTTGGGCATCCCGCATTCCGAACATTCCCACTCCTTCGATCCGGATCGGCAGCGCGAATTTTATCCCGGTTACTCAGAAGACAGCCTTACCTGTCGAGGTGCCGGAGCCGGGGTGGAAATACCTGGATCGCGCGCGGGAGTGGACCCTGATGAGCAGTGCGGGCGCGAAGACGCGCATTCCCGTTTCGAAACTTGGAAATCAGAATGCCCTGGAAATCGATCTGAGCAAGGCGAACCTTCCGCCCGGCGAGTATTCGCTCACAGGCCTCTGGGATTGGACGCCATTGCGGATCACGGGCAACATTCATGTGGCCGCGCTCAGCGACTTCAAGACCGCGCACCTCGATCCGGCGTCGCAGGATCAGCTCATCCGCGAATCCGGAAAGGTCCCGGTTAAGTTGACCGGCAGCGATTTCGAGTTTACGACCAAGGTCGAATGCAAGAAACTCAACGACGAGTTTGCAATCGCGGAGAATGTTCCGTTCCGGTTGCCCAAGGGATTGCGCGAGGGTCCGCAGGATTACATGGACATACAACTCGACACGGCGCACTTCGATCCGGGCGGTTACCAGTTGCTGATTTCACAACAGGACGGAAAGAGCCATCCGGTGGATTTCAAAGTCCTTCCGAACCCGCCGAAGATCGAAAATTTCCCGATCATCGTGAACCAGGGGGCGGCGGCGCAGCACTTCGTATTGAAGGGTCAGCGGCTCGATCTGCTTACGAAACTGGAAGCGCCGGGCGCGACGCTCAGTCTCAACGCGGCGGCGCCGAATCAGACGGAACGGAGTTTGACGATTGAGTTGAAGTCGGCGCCTCGGCCGGGTACGGCTCTGGCCGTGAAGACCTACCTGCAGGATCGGAGTGAGCCGGTTTCATTCCCGAATGCGCTCGAGATCACGGGTCCTCTGCCGGTGATTGCGAGTTCGCGGCTGTCCCTGCCCAAGGGCATGGCAATCGCGGTGCGGTCGGATGAATTCCCGGCGGGTTACACATTGAACGCGGTGCTGGACGTTCGGAATATTCAGCGGAAAAGTGTTTTGCGGCTGGCGTGCGCCGATGGCGTTGGCGAGTCCGCGTCGCTTCGCATTGGGGAGCAGACGGCGCAGTCGACATTGCAGCAGCTTTCTCCGGACCAGTTGTTTCTGGCTTTCGGGACGAGCGGGCTGCCGGCAGGATGTTCGCTGCAGGGCGTCATTGACAACGGACGCGAGGGGAGTTCGCAGCCGTTCGCGCTGGCGCAGATTTTGCGTGTACCCCAGGTGGATTTGTTTACAGTAAGTTCAACCCCGCCGCAGAACGGCGCCCGCGATTATCAACTCGTGGGCACAAATCTGGAGATGATCGGCAAGGTCGGATGGGATGCGAATGATGCAGTGGATGTGGCTAGTCTTCCGACGCCGCTGGCCGGGCAGGGTTTGAAGCAGTCGCTTGATGTTCGGCTGCCGGATCCGCCGGCGGCGGGGGCTTCGCTGTTTGTGTGGCTGCGGGGAGACAAGGTAGGGCGGGCGACGACGGTGGTGCTGCCTCCGTCGGGGTGAGGTGCGCCGGTACCGTTACCTTTCAGACGGCCCGGGGACCGGCTGAGCCGGCGTTACGCTAGCATTTCCTTCACTAGTTCGCTGGCCTTTTCGAAGAGCATCCCGGTGTCGTTGTTGGTCCCTAGGAATCGCATTCCACGTTCCTTCCAGAATCTCGCCATTGGCAGGGCTCGGGTTTGCGTGCCGGGCGTGACTCCGTGGGCGACGCAGCTATCGCGGATCTCTTCCATTGCATCGACCATCGTCGGATGCATGAAGTCGCCGGGAACGCCGAGCGAGATGGAGAGATCCACCGGCCCCACCATTACGGCATCAATACCGGGAACCGAGAGCAGTTCATCGCGCATGTCCAGAGCGCGCTTCGTCTCGATCTGCAGCACCACCATCGTGTTCGCGTTGATGTGCTCGATCATTTGCGCGATGGTGACTTTCTCAAAATCCGTGTAGAGCGGGGTCAGGCCGAAGCCTCGAATTCCAAGCGGCGGAAATTTCGTCCAGCTCACGGCGCGTTCCAGCAGTTCGCAGGATTCGACACGAGGGAAGATCACGCCCGCGGCTCCGGAGTCGAGGGCACGGGCCACCAGGTCATACTGCATGTCGGCAACACGGACGATAGGAGCGAGCGATACGTAGTTGGTGATGCGGCAGATGTCCTGGACGGTTTCAATGCCGAAACCGCCGTGCTCAGTGTCTACAAAGGCCCAGTTGAAGCCGGCTGCCGCGAGAATCCTGGCAACGTCCTGCGAGCGCAGTTGTCCAAATCCGGTGCCAAGCTGCACCTTGCCCTCGGCGAGGGCTTTCTTAACGGTATTGATTCGCATGAATTTTCAGACTACCAGGACTTTGTGGTCGGGGCAGTCGAGGTGGACGTTCTCGTAGAGCGTGTCGAGCAGATTGAGGCCGTGCTTGGCGAGGAAAGGCAGGATGGAATAGTAGCGCTCCTGCAAATGTTTTTCGGGGTAGATGAGGTGCATCAGGTACAGGGCGTCGGCGTTTGCGCGCGCGTCGCGGCGCATGGCCTCGCGCTCCGTCTTGCCCTCGATTTTCGATAGCTGGTAGAGCATTTTGGCGCGGCTACGTTCCAGCGCTTTCGCCAGCGTGGGGTCGAAGCTCGTCACGTCGCCCTGGAGCTGGCTCAACGACTCCGTGAGTTTCTGGCGTACTTCCTCAAATTTCCGCACCAGACTATCGGGGACCAGCGTTCGCGCGAGGCGGTCGCGAACTGCGGCTTCCGATTGAAACAGCTCCGGCAAGCGCATGTGATACCGATCCATCAGCTTGGCTGCCTTCTGATCGAGAATCGTGAATCCGCTGCGTGCCACCATCACCGGCATGCGGCCGAGCAGATCCTCATAGATGACCTGCGACTGCGCCATGTAAGCGAGTTCGGCCGGGCCACCGACGTAGGCGACGGTCGGCAGCAGGTAGTCTTGCATCACTGGGCGCAGCAGCGCGTTCGGCGAGACGTGCTCGGCGCGATCGACGAGTTCGCCGATGCTGTAGGTTCGGTCTTTTGACGCGTAATCGCCGTTCTGGCGCTTCAATGACACGCGTCGGTTGTCTTCCAGCACGAAGAACAAGGAAGTCTGCGGTTCGATCAGGACCTGCGCGTGATAACCCGCCTGCGCGAGCTCTTTGTTGCGCGCGAGCAGCTTATCCTTCAGACCAGTGCTGTCGTGAAGCGCATCGCGGAGCAGCGGCGCGGCGATGCGGCGAACCTCGGCATCCAGGGGATCGACAAACAGGACGTTCCAGGGCGCAAGCAATTCCTGTAACAGGGTTAGGAACGCTTCGCCGAATGTTACACCCGGCTGATAGGCGCGCGCGACCAGGCTACTCACTTCCTCGCCGAATGCAAATGGGGCGAGAGCAGCGGCCAGGGCATCGATCGGGACTTCGCGCATCGGAATCGTGCCTACCGGCTGCAGCGAGGGCCCGTGACCATCCGCTTGGAGGCGTACCGGGCGATGATCCTGGTCGAACACGTAGGCGTGATTGATCTCGGCCAGGTCGTGGTCCTCGGTCGCAAGCCAGAAAACGGGCACGGCAGGGATGCCTTCTTCGGTCAGACGGCGAGCGAGGCGCACCGCGGTCACCGCCTTGTGGATGGTGTAGGCGGGGCCCGAAAACAGGCCGACCTGCTGTCCAGTAACGACGGCGACCGTCCCCTCCTGCGCCAAAAGATCGAGAGATGGATTGTTCGCGTTCCTTTTGCGCAGTGCCTGGACCAGCGCGGCCCTACGCTCGGCCGGGAATTGGATTTCGCGGGCCGCCGCCCGGAAGGAGGTTAAATCACCCGGAGCATGCGCATAAAAACCTGAAACACGATCGTAATGGTATTGAAAATCGGAGAATAGCTTGGAGGTGTGGGGGATTTCCGTGTGGCGTAGACAGCCGTTCTCCATGACTCTTAGCAGATGTGCCCAGTTCCCTGAAAGATGCTAAAAAGCAAACGTCTGTAAGACGCACAGAAGTCTGTAGCGTTAGCCCGCCGACCTATCCTAACATGAAGAAGGCTCCCCCTTTCCTATGGATGAACAGGAGTTTCGTACGCGCGCCGACGAGGCGCTTACTTCGCTGAACCGGCGGTTGGCCTCGGCATCGGACGAAGCCGAATTTGAGGCGGATCTGAATTCCGGTGCTTTGACGATCGAGTTTGAGGACCCGCCCGCGAAATTCGTCGTTAGTCCCAACACGCCGGTGCGGCAAATCTGGGTTTCGGCGCATTCCAGGAGTTTCAAGCTGGATTGGGATGCCGCCCGCAATGCCTTCGTGCTCCGCGATACGGGCGAGACGTTGACAGAATTGATCCAGGGCGCCATCAGCAAGCAGCTCGGTGAAGAGGTGACGCTCTAGCAGCATGCCTGGGGTTTACATTTCCTATCCGTTCTGCGCACAGAAATGCACCTACTGCAATTTCTCGTCGGGGGTGTTTGGCGCGGACCTGGAACGGAGATACCTGCGGGCTCTGGAGGCGGAGATCGGCTCGCACGCCTGGACATGGAGGCCTGAAACCGTATACCTGGGCGGTGGAACTCCGAGCCAGATGAGTCCGGGGGCCCTGGCACGGCTCTTGTCGCGGGTTCCAGGCCGTCCCTGGGCGGAAGGCACCATCGAAGCGGCGCCCGGGACAATTAGCAGCGAGACCGTCGCAGCGTGGGTGGCCTGCGGAATCAATCGTGTCAGCATGGGTGTGCAGTCGTTTGTACAGCGCGAACTCAGCCGAACAGGACGGAAGCACACTGCCGAGCTGGTGCAGCGTGAAGTCGGGCTGCTGCGCGAACGAGACTTCTCGAATTTCAATGTCGACCTGATTGCGGGGCTGCCGGGGCAAACGCGGCAATCGTGGACAGAGTCGCTCGAATGGATCAAACGGCTGGAGCCGCCGCATGTTTCCGTCTACATGCTGGAAATTGACGAGGACAGCCGCCTCGGTCAGGAAGTTCTGCTGAACGGGAAGCGCTATGGCGCACCGGATATACCGACGGATGGGTTGATCGCCGACTTTTACGAGATGGCGGCATACGAGCTTCGGCGGATGGGCATTGTGCGCTACGAGATTTCAAACTTCGCACGGCCGGGTTTTGAATCGCTGCATAATCTGAAGTACTGGCGGTTGGAGCCGTATGCGGGGTTTGGTTCGGACGCGCATTCGTTCGACGGCTCGACGCGGGCGGAGAACGTTGAGTCGGCGGTGGAATACGTGGACCGATGGGAGAGCGCCAAGCCGGTACGAGCGGCGACGACGCAGGCGAACCGGTCGGAGGAGAAGTTTTTCGTGGGGCTGCGGCTGGCTGAAGGCGTGCGTCCGGAACCCCAGGAGTGGGAGCGATTTGATGAGCCGATCGGGCGTTTCTTGCTCGCGGGCCTGCTGGAATTGGACGGCGGAGTGCTGCGGCTGACCGATCGGGGAGTGTTGTTGTCGAACGAAGTTTTCGAGGAGTTTGTCGGCGTTGAATAAAACAATCGATCTGCGAAGTGATACCGTGACGCGGCCGACGGCGGCAATGCGCCGCGCGATGGCGGAGGCCGAGGTCGGCGATGATGTGTACGGTGAAGATCCGACGATAAATCGGCTGGAGCAGCGCGCGGCCGAGATCATGGGCAAGGAAGCGGGACTTTTTGTCGCCACTGGGACCATGGGCAATAACGTCGCGATCAAGGCTCATACGCAGCACGGCCAGGAAGTCATCTGCGAGGCGCGCGCGCACGTGCTCGACTGGGAACTGGCGATGATGGCCTGGTTTTCCGGCTGCCTGGCGCGCCCGATTCTCGCCGAAGACGGCATTTTGCGTTGGGATGACATAAAGAAGGTGGTGAAACGCCTGAATGGTTTTACCGCGCCCACTGGTCTGATCGCGGTTGAGAACACGCACAATATGGCGGGCGGGAAAGTCTACCCGGTCGAGGTGTTCGAGGAGATCTGCGATGGCGCGCACGAGTTGGGGATCAAGGTGCACCTGGACGGGGCGCGGATTTTCAACGCGGCTTGCCATCTGAACCGGCCGGCGCGCGATCTGGCCGCCAAGGCCGATACGGTGATGTTCTGCCTTTCGAAAGGGCTGGGCGCGCCGGTGGGTTCGATGGTGGTTGGGACAGCGGAAGTGATCGGGCGTGCGCGGCTGTTCCGGAAGCGGCTGGGCGGCGCGATGCGGCAGGCAGGCGTTCTCGCGGCGGCGGGATTGATCGCTCTGGAAGAAATGCCGAAGCGGCTGGGCGAAGACCATGCGAACGCGCGGGCGTTGGCGGAAGCGCTGGCGAAGATTCCGGGCATTCGCCTGGATCCTAAGAAGGTCCAGACCAATATCGTCGTCTTCGACATCACCGAGACCGGGCTCAGGACGGATCAGTTGATTCCAAAGCTTCGCGAGCACGGGCTGAGGATGAGCAGCGCCAATGCAAATGCGATGCGGGCGGTTACGCATTTGGATGTCACGCGGGCGGATTGCGAGCGCGGCGCTGAAATCGTCGGCGAAGTGCTTGCGGGGGTAGCGTCGGCTACCTGTTAGGTGATTTCGTCCAGGCGCACCGGACGATGCTCGTCGTGCGATTTGCGGGCGGCTAGCGCCATTACCACTGGAATTCGGCCATCGATGCCGGTCACTGCCGTGGGTTTGTTTTCGATCACGGCCGTCACGAAGGCCCGCATTTCATTCGCGAAGCTCTCGGTGTAGCGCTCCATGAAGAAGTTCAGGGGCAGGTCGCGGCGGATTTCTTTTGCGGTGCTGACGACGGCTTGATTGGGGTACAGGTTGCCGGTTGAGATAGCCCCGTCGCTTCCGAGGATTTCGACCCGCTGGTCGTAGCCGTAGACAGCCTTGCGGCTGTTGTCGATCGTTCCGATTACGCCATTGTTGAACTTCAAGACGATGAGCGCGGTGTCTACGTCGCCGGCTTTGCCGATCTCCGGGTCGACTCGGACGCCGGCGGTTGTGTAGATCTCGCGGACCTCGTCGCCGATCAGGAAGCGAGCCATGTCGAAGTCGTGAATGGTCATGTCGAGGAACATGCCGCCCGAGACTCTGACGTAGGAAAGCGGCGGTGGGCCCGGGTCGCGGCTGATGATGTGCACCAGGTTGGGTGTTCCGATCTCGCCGCTCGCGACGGCCTGGCGCACGCGCGCGAAGTTCGGATCGAAGCGTCGGTTAAAGCCGATTTGCAGCTTCACGCCCGCTTTCTCGACGGCAGCCAGCGCGCGATCGATGCGGGCAAGCGTGAGGTCGATCGGCTTCTCGCAGAAAATGTGCTTGCCGGCTTGCGCCGCTTCGACGACGAGTTCAGCGTGGGTGTCGGTTGACGAGCAGATCAGCACCGCGTCGATTTTCGGATCGGCGAGGATCTCGGCGGCGTTGGCCGCGACGTGCGCGATGCCACAATGACGGGCGACGGCTTCGGCGGCTTCGCGATTGATGTCCGTGATGGCGATGGGCGCAGCTTCCGGCAACTGGAAGGCGAGCGTTTCGGCATGGACTTTGCCGATGCGTCCCGCGCCGATCACTCCAAGGTTGAGTTTAGGCATAGTGGTGTTCGATGGACCGCAGGTACTCGCGATTGCGGCGGGCGCTTTCCTTCGGGCTGCCCATGCCGGGAAGCACGTCCTGCTCTACCAGCGTGTAGCCGGTGTAGTTGTGGGCTTTCAGCCAGCGCAGGACAGCGGGGAAATCGACGCAGCCTTTGCCGAGTTCACAGAAGACGCCGTGACGGAGGGCTTGGAAGTAGTCCCAGCCTTCGGCGCGGGCGCGGTCCGCGACGTTTGGATCGCAGTCTTTAAAGTGGATGTACCAGACGCGGTCCTGGAAACGGTCGAGAGCTTCGACCACGCTGGGGCGACCGGCTCCGTACGTATAGTGGCCGGTGTCGAACACTAGGCCGATGGCCTGTGGGTCGGTCAGTTTCAGGAATCGGTCGATTTCGTCGGGTGTTTCGACGTAGCCGGCACAGTGGTGATGGAAAACGGTCCGCAGCCCGGTGGCGGAGTAGACGGCGCGTGCGACACGATTGGCCCCGTCCGCGAAGACTTCCCATTCATCGGGGGTCAGACCCATTTCGGGGGTAATCCGGCCGGCGTTCTTCGTGCGCTCGGGGATTGAGCCATTGTTGTCGGCGAGGACGAGGTAGGGCTTCGGTTCGGTGGCGACGGCGGCCAGCAGTCGCGCGGTCTTGAGCGCTTCGCAGATGCCGGGCTCGTGTGCGTCGCGGTCCTTCAGCGCGACAGGGACAAAGGCGCCCAGCATGACTAAGCCGCGACGGCCCATTTCGGCGGCGAGAACGGCCGGGTCAGTGGGCATGTAGCCCCAGTCACCCAGTTCCGTTCCGGTGTAGCCGGTCTCGGCGAGCTCGTCGAGCATGCGGCTGAATCCGATTTGCTCTCCCTTGGCTTCTTCGAATTCGAGTGTGCCCCAGGAACAGGGGGCGTTTCCTATTTGGAGTTTTGGCATTTCATTTTCTCAGCGATGGACGGGTGGAGCAGGCGGTTTCACCTGCACGTTCACGCTTGGATCCAAAGGCCGGCTGAAGCCCGCTCCACCCTTCCACAGTCTTGAAAGCTTCGTAAGACCCAAAGAATTCGTCAAAATTGGCGGCTCCATTCGCGGGGCCAGCGTTCGACGACCACTTTCGTCTGCGTGTAGAATTCGACACCGTGCTTGGCTTGGGCGTGCAGGTCGCCGAAGAAGCTGTCGCCCCAGCCGCTGAACGGGAAGTAGGCGATGGGCGCGGCGACTCCGACGTTGATGCCGACGTTGCCGGCGTTTACTTCGCAGCGGAAGCGGCGGGCGCTGGCGCCGTCGGTGGTGAACAGGCACGCCATGTTGCCGTAATTGCGGGCGTTCACCATGGCAATGGCTTCGTCCAGCGTTTTTGCGTGCATCAGGCTCAGGACGGGGCCGAAGATTTCGGTGCGGGCGATCTCGCCGCCGGGCGGAACGTGATCGAGGATCGTCGGAAACACGAAGTAGCCGTCCTCGTAATCGCTCACCTTCCTGTTGCGGCCGTCGACCAGGACCTTGGCGCCCTCGCTTTCGCCTTTTGCGATCAGGCTTTCGATGCGGGCTTTGCTTTCGGCCGAGATGACCGGGCCCATTTCGACGCCATCGGCCATGCCATAGCCGACCTTGCGCTTCGTGGCGGCCGCGACGATGCGCTCCGCGACAGGCCTATCGGCGTCACCAACCGTAATGGCAACCGAGGCAGCGAGACAACGCTGTCCGGCGCAGCCAAAAGCGGAATCGGCGAGGATGCGCGTGGTCATGTCGAGGTCGGCGTCGGGCAGAATTACTACGGGGTTCTTTGCCCCGCCCTGGCATTGGGCCCTTTTTCCGTTGGCGGCGGCGCGGCTGTAGATGTAGCGGGCGGTGGGCGTCGATCCGACGAAGCTGATGGCTTTTATGGTCGGGTGGTCGAGGATGGCGTTCACGGTTTCGCGTCCGCCGTTCACGAGTTGGGCGACTCCCGGCGGGAAGCCGGCGGCTTCGAGCAGGTGGAAGATTTTGTTGGACGACACTGGCACGCGTTCGGACGGCTTCAGGATGAAACAGTTGCCGGTCGCCAGCGCGTACGGCAGGAACCAGAACGGGATCATGAACGGAAAGTTGAACGGCGCAATAGCGGCCACCACGCCGACCGGCTGGCGGACCATCAGCTCGTCAATTCCGGGCGCGATGTCCTCGTTGTGAATTCCCTGCATGAGCGTCGGGATTCCGCAGGCGACCTCGACGTTCTCAATGGACCGGCGCACTTCCGCGACGCTTTCGGTGAACGTCTTGCCGCATTCGTCGGTGATCGTGCGGGCAAGGTCGTTAATGTTCTCTTCGAGGAGCGTCTTGAGCTTGAACAGCGGCTGGATGCGGTCTGCTGCGGGCTTGCGGCGCCATTCGACTAAGGCCTTCTCGGCGGCGGTAGCCGCGGCATTCACTTCCTCCGCCGGCGAGAGGGGAACTTCGGCAATCACCTCGGCGGAGGCGGGGTTCAGAACCTGCAGGGCCTCGCCGGCCTGCGACGGAAGCCAGTTTCCGGCGACAAAGTTGTTTAGACGCATTTCGATTCTCCTTGGATCACAGGTTATAGCGCTGCTTTTTACGCGCTTCTTCGTACTCAGCGCGGGCTTGCTTGACTGCCGGGTTCTCGGACACTTCGGCGACCGCGACATCCCACCAGCTCTCATAGCCAGGTACGCGAACCTCACGCTCGGTTTCGATGACGATGACGGTGGTTCGGTCGAGGGTCTTTGCCTTTTCGAGGGCTTGCTTCAACTCGCAGACGTTGGCCGCCTTGAAGGCGTGAGCGCCCAGGCTCGCGGCATTCGCGACGTAATCGACCGGCAGATAGTCGCCATAGTGCGTGCCGAAAGCGCCGCTCCCGAGCGACTGGCTCAGGCCGCCTATGCTCGCGAAGCCGTGGTTGTCGACCAGGACGATAATCAGTTTCACGTGCTGCTGAACCGACGTCACGATTTCGGCGGGCGCCATGAGGTACGTACCGTCGCCGAGGAAGACATAGACCTCGCGGCTGGGGTCGGCCAATTTCGCGCCGATCGCGCCAGGGATTTCATAGCCCATGCACGAGTAACCGTATTCGAGGTGATAGCCGTTGGGCGAGCGAGTGCGCCAGAGCTTGTGAAGGTCGCCGGGGTGGCTGCCGGCAGCGGACAACAGGATATCGCGCGGGCCGGAGGCTTCCCAAATCGCTCCGATCACTTCGCTTTGGGCGGGTTTGGGCTGATTTCCCAGATGGAACAGGCGGTCGACTTCGGCTTCCCACTTCGTTTTCAGGTCCGCGATGTTGGTAGCGACGTGGTAGTCGCGGAGCGAGTCGGATAATCGCTCCAGCGTGACGCGGGCGTCGGCCACTACTGGAATCGCGGCGGCTTTGTAGGCGTCGAACTCGGCGACGTTGATGTTGACGAAACGCACGTCGGGATTCTGGAAGGCCGTGGTGGAGGCGGTGGTGAAGTCGGAGTAGCGCGTTCCGATTCCGATAATCAGGTCGGCGTCGCGGGCCAGCGGATTTGCGGCCAGGTTGCCTGTGGCGCCGATGGCACCGGCGCATTGCGGATGATCGTAGGCCAGCGAGCCTTTGCCGGCCTGCGTTTCGGCCACGGGAATTCCAGTCTGTTCAGTGAAACGGGCCAGGGCCTCGGACGCTTCGCTATACAGGACGCCCCCGCCGGCAACGATCAGCGGCTTGCGAGCCATCCGGATGGCTTCGACCGCGCGCTGGAAGGAGAGCTGATCGGGTTCGGACCGGCGGATGAGCCAGACTCGCTTGCGGAACAGCTCTTCTGGGAAATCGTAGGCCTCGGCTTGTACGTCTTGAGGAAGCGCAAGCGTGACGGCTCCGGTTTCCGAGGGCGACGTCAGCACTCGCATGACCTCGGGCAGCGTAGTGATGATCTGCTCGGGGCGATAAATGCGATCCCAGTAGCGGGACACGGGCTTGAAGCAGTCGTTGACGCCTATGTCCTGGGTGGCTGGCGATTCGAGCTGCTGCAGCACCGGGGCGACGTTGCGGCGCGCGAAAATGTCGCCGGGAAGCAGCAGCACCGGAAGCCGATTGATGGTGGCGAGCGCAGCTCCGGTGATCATGTTAGTCGCGCCGGGACCGATCGACGATGTACAGGCAAAGGTGCGCAGGCGATTGCTGGTTTTGGCGTAGCCGGAGGCAATGTGGACCGCGGATTGTTCGTTGCGGACCAGGATGTACGGGAAGTCGGGGTTCTGCTGCAAGGCCTGGCCAATGCCCGCGACGTTGCCATGGCCGAAGATGCCGAGCATGCCTCCGAAGAACTGGTGCTCACGGCCGTCGCGTTCGACGTATTGGTTCTTCAGGAAGGCTACGATGGCCTGGGCCGTGGTGAGGCGGATCATCGCGCCTCCTTTTTGTCGGGGTCGGGCAGCATGAAGTCGCGGATGGACGCCTCCAGTTCGCGATAGGAGCCGATGAAGGTGCGCAGGGTCCGCACAGTGGCTCCGAAGCGGTCGAAGTCCTCCGGTGTCAGACCGTTTTCATCATAGGCGCGGCGAAAATCGGGAAACTTGCGATACAGCTCGTCGACTATACGCGGGTCGACCGGATCGTCCATGCGTTCTTTCACCTCAATGTCAGAGTTGTTGAAGTGCACCTGCCATTCGTAGGGGATGGTCAGGATGACGTCACCGCCGATCAGCTCGGACCAGTGCATGTGATGGCGATAAGCCGCCGCGAGCAGGCGCGCACGATAGCCGCGCTGGCGGAAGATGCCATACGCCTTCTTCATGACTGCAATGCCAGCCCAGTCGAGGTGTCCGGGCGTGATGCAGATGTCTTCCTTTTTGGCGACGACTTTCAGCCAGTCGTCAAGCCGGCCGATCATCAACGTGCACACGGGCGACATAGGGCCGCTGTCGCGCTTTTTCAGCCCGCGCTCCACGGCCTCCGCAACGGCTATGGCTTGTGGCAGCGTAAAACAAACGGTCGCATTGATGTTGATTCCCAATGCCGTCGCTTCCTCGATGGCAGCGATTCCGGCATGCGTTGCTGGGATCTTCACCTGGATGTTGGGCGCGAGTTTGCTGAAATGCAGGGCCTGGTCGATGATCGCTTTGCTATTGCGGTAAAAGGTCGGGTTGGTCTGCATCGAGAGGCGTCCTTTGCGGCCGTTCTCGCGCTCGAAGATCGGAAGCAGGAGTTCCGCGCCCTTCACGCCCATCTCCTCGATCAGCTTCCAGGCGAGGTCCGTTTCCGAGGCGGTCGGGTTTTCGGCGATCAGTTCCAGGATCCGGCCGCGCCAGGCGGGGAGCTCTTTCTTCAACACTCCCAGGACGATGGTCGGGTTGGTAGTGGCGCCGACCGCTCCGTTCGCGATCGCGTACGTGAGCTCCTGGATGGAACAGGAATCGTTCCAATAGTCCGTGACCGTCGTGGTCACGGTTCGATGCAGAGGAGTCATTTCGCCCATGTTGCTCTTACCCATGCGTAATCGGGGTCGTCGGAGGCCGCCATGGAGTGGGCGGAGCCAGCCAGCGCGTTGAGGTAGTAAACGTTATAGCCGGGGGCGGCCACCACCGGATGGTAGCCTTCCGGGATCAGCACCAGTTCGCCGTCGCGAACGACCATCGTTTCATCGATGCTGCGGTCCTTGGTGTAGACGCGCTGAATCGCGTAGCCTTCGGGTTTGTCGATGCGGTAGTAATAAATCTCTTCGAGGTCGACTTCTGCGGGCGGGTTGTGAACGTCGTGCTTGTGCGGCGGATAGCTGGACCAGTTGCCGCTCGGCGTGAACACTTCCACGATGAGCAGACGGTGGGAGGGGAAATCCGGCTTCAGGATGTGGTTGATCTGGCGCGTGGCGTTGCCGCCGCCGCGGATCTCGATCTCGACGTCGGACGGCGTGACGAGGCGGGGTTCGTGGGCGTCTTCCGCGCGGCAGTAGCAAAGCGCCAGGTCGCAGGCGGTAGTGGCAGTAACGGTGAGGCGTGTCTCGATGGGGAGATAAAGCGCCCAGGGCAGTCCGTCGAACACGTTGGCGCGGGCTCCGATTTGAGTCCACGTGCCACGCGAGGAATTGACGCGGCAGGTTCCACCGAGGACCACGATGCCCAGTTCGTTGCCGCCGGTTTCCGCTTCGATTGCCTCGCCGGCGGCGAGTTTGCGGTTCTCGAAACGCAGATAGTCGAAGCCGATTTGCTCGGAATGCACTTCGAACGTGGATTCCGTGGGGCGTAGCAACAGGTTCATTTTCTTACCTCCGCGGTCGATTCGCGAATGATCAATTCGGCCGGCACTTTGATCGAGTCGGCCGATGCCTGGCCGGACATCAGGTTCAGAAGAGTCTCAATGGCCAGGCGGCCCATCGTTTCCATGGGCTGACGAACGGTTGTCAGGGACGGGTCGGTGTAGGCGGCCAGAAACAGGTCGTCAAAGCCGACCAACGATACGTCGTCAGGCACGCGTAGTCCGCGGGCGCGCAGGGTTCGGAGGGCGCCGAGGGCCGACATGTCGTTATAACAGAAGATTGCCGTCGGTGGAGCTTCCTGGGCGAGGAGACGTTCGACGGCTTCGGATGCTCCCTCGGGTTTCCCGTCGCCGTGGACCACAAGTTCGGGGAGGAAGGGCAAGCCCGCACGGTCGAGGGCTTCGCGATAGCCGGCGAAGCGTTCGGAGTCCGATTGATAACCGCAGCGGTCGCCCAGATAGGCGATGCGATGGTGGCCGAGGCTGATCAGGTGATTGGTCGCTTCTCGGCTGGCTTCCAGGTTCTCGATCATGACCGAATGGATGAACTGGCCGGGGTGCTGATTGTTGATCAGGACCACCGGGACCTTCATTTCAGAAAGCAGCGGCGTGTAGAGGGCGCCGACGCGCGAGGAAGTCACGACGATGCCGTCGACGCGGCGCTCGGCAAAAGAGTGGACCACGTTCTGTTCGCGCTCGGGGTCGGCGTGGGAGTTGGCCAGGAAGACGGAGTAGCCGTGGTCGCTGGCGGCTTGCTCGACGCCGCACATGACGGCGCTGGCGAACGGGTCGGCGATGGTGGTGACCACGACTCCGATGGTTCGGGTTTTGCGGGTGACGAGTCCTCGGGCGACGGCGCTGGCGCGGTAGCCGGATTCACGCGCAATGCGCTGAATGCGGTCGGCGGTGGCGCGGCTTACCGACGGGCTGTTTTGCAGGGCTCGAGAGACGGTGGAGTGGGAGACGTTCGCGAGTCGGGCGATGTCTTTGATCGAGGCTTGCGCACACGTTTGCTCGGACTTGGAAATGGCAGGCTCCAATTCTTCATTATGTTGCGATGATTGCAGGCTGTCAATGTCCGCACACGTGTGCACTAATCTTGTGAGCGGCACTGATGAGCGCTTGTTTGGAGCGATCGGCAGGCGGTTAACAACCCGCCGCAGGCTAACAGCCTGCATCACAGCCCTCATCAGAGCATCACGGCCCTCATTTAAAGCACCCAGCCCTCATCAAAGGTTCACGGACCTCATTAAGACATCACAGCGCTTATCAGAGCATCACAGCGCTCATCAAGGCATCAGAGCCCCTCGTCTAACTCGACTCTCTCGAAACCAGGCGCCATTGGCCCAGAGCCTGCCTTTCCACAATTAACAGTCGCTTTGGGGTGGAAACCCAAAATCCTCACCGATATGTTGCTTGTGGGCACTCAACAGAGCTGACCATCGGCGTTCCCGCCGTTGTGCGGTATGCCTCCCGCCAGCGTGAGGGTTCAATTTTCATTTCTCAATCCGGAAGGAATAGATTATGCAGTGTAGTTCTTCATGCATGGCCGCGAGCGCTCGTTGCCGACGCGATCCTTACTGGCTGATGTTGGCCTTTATCGCGGCGCCGGCCATGCTATATGCCACTGATCCGCCCGCTCCGATGGATCAGGTGTCAACCTTGACATCCGATGTGCCCGCCTGGCGTATAAGGCTGCTCGACCTTGGTGGGGAGACACGATTCAATTACATGGACCGCCAAGACGGACCGGTTACGGATCGCGGACTGCAGTACCACCTCGGCATCCGTGCCCGGATCGATCTCCTCAAGAGCGGCAATACTTATTTGACGATCCGGGCCGAGACGGGGAAAGGATTCGACAATAGCTGGAACAACACTGGAGTGGGCCTCGGCCGGGGTCAGGCGATCTTCAATGTCAAGGCGATTTCACTCCACCAGAAGCTCACAAGCCGCCTGGAGGCTGAGGCGGGCGGACTTGATTTCGATCGCGGCGCCGGCACGGATGCAATCTACGCGTCCGGTGACGGCCACATGACCGGCTATCGCGCGGTCTTTAATGGCCGCTCTGATGAAGTGCTTGAGAAGATCTCCTTTACTGCGGCGTATGTGGGCGACTTCGATAAGCCGAATTTCTTCTCAAGAAGCCGCATGGATCGAGTCAATTATGCGCAACTTCTGGCTGCAGAGCGCTTCAGCGAACAACTGTACGGTTCGGAGGAAGTGGACTCAATACGCGATGCCATCTTCGTGCGTGCCGCGGTGCGGTGTCCCCGGCTCTGGGAACTCGATGACGTCACGGTCGAGGCGGTTACCCGAACTACGGATCGCCGCAGGTTCGCATGGTCGTCGTCGGTGAGCCGTCACTGGACGAAGGATTTGCGTTGGCGAACCGATCTGATCTATTCCGATCTGCCCTACGAGTTCTATGTCGTGAATGGCCAGCGCGTTTTCTTCAACCGCGGAGAAATCGATGTTGGAAAGAGATTGGCATTGGGCGCCGCGTATCGTCTGACGCCAAACTTTGAAGCCGGCATCTTCGCGGCGCGCTTGTTGGATTCGACACCCAGCAAGAGATGGATTGCCCAAGTAGGCCTCAGTTATCAATTTGCAGGTCTGGTGAACCAGTTTCTGCGTTAGGCAGCACGAATAGGGTTCAGTCGGACAAACAGGAATAGAAAGGATCAGGAGAGTCAGTATGAAATGGACGGTGGCGAAGAAGATCGTTGGCGTGACGGCCGTTGGGCTCGTTGCGCTATTGGTGGTGGGCCTCTTATCGTTTATGAACACGACGAGGCTGACAACGACGGCAGTGTGGGTCACACACACGCATCAGGTACTGGAGGCAAAGGAGAACATCCTGTCCTTGTTGAAGGATGCGGAAACGGGACAGAGAGGATATTTGATCACCGGTGAGCCACGCTATCTCGAGCCTTACAACAATGCCAGCTCGTCGCTCGCCCAGGCCATCGCCAAACTTCGCGAACTGACGGCGGACAATCCAGCCCAGCAGCAGAGGATCGCCGCGCTCGATCCGTTGGTCTCAAGCAAGCTTGGAGAACTGAAGCAGACCATTGACCTGCGCACCAACCAGGGATTCGAAGCCGCTCGGAAGGTCGTGCTCACAGATCAGGGCAAGCAGGTCATGGACAACATCCGGGCGAAACTCGGCGAGATCGATGACGCCGAAAGGGGTTTGTTGGCCGAGCGCGGCAAGGATGCGGCGGCTGCTGCGGCGTCGACCAAGAACGGGATCGTTGTGGGCAACCTGATTGCCGTTCTGGCGAGTATCCTTTGTGCGTTCTTTGTGGTCCGGGGCATTACACGCGCGGTCGCGGAAGTCGTGGGCGCGGCGGCAAAGGTCGCAAGCGGAAGCGAAGAGATGAGCGCTACCGCCCAGCAACTCTCGCAGGGTGCGAGTGAACAGGCCAGTTCCGCCGAAGAGACTACTTCTTCGATGGAGGAGATGAGTTCGAGCATACAGCAGAGCGCCGACAATGCCAGGCAGACCGACAGAATCGCGTCGAAAGCCGCTCAGGACGCCTGTTCGGGCGGTGAGGCCGTAAGCAAGACCGTCCGCGCCATGAAGGAAGTCGCCGAGAAGATCAGCATTATTGAAGAAATCGCGCGGAAGACCGACCTGCTGGCGCTCAATGCAGCGGTGGAGGCGGCCCGGGCCGGAGAACATGGGAAAGGATTCGCGGTGGTCGCGTCGGAAGTACGTAAGCTGGCCGAAAGGAGCCAGACCGCGGCGGCGGAAATTAGCCGCCTGACCGGCGATGGAGTTCAAACGGCGGAAAACGCCGGCCAACTCCTGGCCAAACTGGTGCCGGATATCCAGAAAACGGCAGAACTCGTACGCGAGATCGCGGCGGCCAGCGCAGAGCAAGGCACCGGGGCCACGCAGGTCAACAATGCCATCCAGCAGCTCGATCAAGTGATCCAGGAGAATGCTTCGGCGTCTGAAGAAATGGCGGCGACATCTGAAGAACTCTCAAGCCAGGCCGCAATTCTCCAGAGCGCAGTTGCTTACTTCAACGGAGAGGATGTCGAACGAGGGCGCGCGGTGGTTCCGGCCGCGAATCGCGCACGCAAGCAGATCCATCGTCAGGTGGCAGCCTTGCCATCGGCGGACTCACATTCTACGGCGTCTTCGCTGGCACACATGAGTCGCGCGACGCGGTCTACTGGACCAACCATCGAATTGAAGCCGAACAAGGCGGAATCCGATGCTCGGGATAAGGACTTTGCGCCGTACCAGGCGTAATGCGGAGGCACACGACCGCCATGAATCATGAGACCTGTCAGTACATGACGTTCAAACTGGGTAACGAGCTGTTTGCCATCAATGTCGCCCAGGTTCGCGAAATTCTCGAGGTATCGCAGATCATGAAAGTGCCGACGGCGCCGCGCTATATGCGCGGTGTAGTCAATGTGCGGGGCCAGGCGACGCCGGTTGTCGATCTCCGCCTGAAATTGGGACTGCCGGAGATTCCCGACACGGTCCATTCGCGCATCATCGTTATGGAGCTCGAACTGGACGGGGAGGCAACCGTTCTGGGCGGCATCGCCGATAGTGTGCACGAAGTCATAGAGCTCGAGCCGGGGAACATCAATCCTCCTCCCCGGATCGCGATGCGGTGGCGGACCGACTTCATTGAGGGGATGGGCAAGCGGGGAGATGACTTTATCATCATTCTTGACGTGGATGCGGTCTTCTCGTCGGGTGAGCTTGCCGTGGTCGGCGAGGCTTGCCCGGTGGGGAACGCCACGGGAGGAGTTTCCGCTTGACACGGTGTGAAACCTCGCAGTCTCGGCGCAGATCATTCGACAGGGCTCGGGAGATGGTCGAGTGGCGGACCTTCGAAGGCGTAGGACTATTGACTTATCGGTCCTGCACACGTGTGCGGAACTACTGGGCTGGGACCCACAAAGCGGGTTCGAAAACTCCTTTCGGACCCTTTGCCGCGCCCGCGATGATCCCAGTGACTGGGTCGATGGCTACCGTCTGGCTGTCGGTGTAACCTGGCGGTAGGAATTGGTTCAGATCGACTACGCTCGCGGCGGTCCCGAACCAAAGCAATCCGTGATAGGTGCCCGGCGCGATCGCGTCCGCCGTTGCGTTCGTGGCAAAGCCGACCTGTTTCGACCCCGCAGCGGCAAAGATTTGGGAACTCTGGTACCCGGCAGGGTGAATGTCGGTGAGCGTATTGGAGGCGCCATGCCAGATCAGAGCGTGTGCGAATTGCTGTTTAGTGGCTTTGTCCTCAAACGCGCCCCAGCCCGCCTGAGTGTTGCCACTGACGGCGGTGGCCTGATCCGACTGAGAAGCGCCGCTATGCAAATCAATTTCGGACGTCCGAGTGCCGGTCCACATCACGGCATGAGTCTGGAATCCACTGCCGGCCCAGCCGACCTGGGTGTTTCCATCGCAGGCTGTCACTTCAGAAACATCCTGCTGATTGTGCAGGTCAACCCAGGAGTTCACCGATCCCGACCAGAGCATGGCATGAAATATGATCCGCTGGCTTCCGCCTCCGCTATTGGTCAGCGGCGTAGTTTGAGCCATGCCTGCCTGATAGCCGTTGCACATGGCCAGGATCTGCGAGGCGAAGAAGATACCATTCAAGTCGGTTTTGCCGGATGGGTCGATCAGGATGGCATGATGCGCGAGGCCGTCGGTTTCCCATCCTCCGTACATGCCCGCGAAGACGCCCTGCATTTGGGAGGGGAGTTGAATGTTGTTACTGCCTTCACGAAGGTCCACGGGTGTGACCAGATCGGGCCAGGCAACAGGGATCACCTGCGACACACAACCGAGCTGGCCCTGGCAATTCGTGTATCCCCAGCCAACTGCCGTGCCATTGTTGATCGAGCTGACATTACCACCCAGCAACGGCGGGGGAACGTTGAGGATTCGAACTGTGTATTTGGTTTGAGCGAAGGCCTGGCTTACCGGGCATGCGAGAATCACAAAGGCAGTGAGAACGAGGGTACGAGTCGTATGAAGCATCATCCCTCGTCTATTGAATTGATTTGGGCATGGGTGTGGGATGGGGTTGAGAAGCATCCCCACCCCTCAGACCCGGCTCAGGACTAAGCAGGACCAAACGCGCCCGCAAGAATCGCGGCGCCCGCATTGGAGATGCTCACTACGTCGCCATTTTGCACGGCCGGGACTACAGCGCCGTGATCGGAATCCAGTTCCAGTTCACCGGATCCATTTGCTGAAAGTGTGATTTGACCGACCTGCACCGGCGCATTGGTCCCGCTCTGAAGAGACACCGTGAGGACCGTACCAGCCGGCAGATTAACCCGCTCCACCTCGACCTGCAGACGCGTGCGCGACGACTCCGAACGGAAATCAGCGCTGCCTTCGGGCGTGACGGACTGAATGGCCTGGCCCGTCAATTTCGCACGGAGGCGAACTTGCTGATTTTGATTGTCGTTACCATGATCGGCCCGGACGCTGTGGGCAACGGTCATGGCAAGCAACGTCGCCGCCAAGACTGCATGGATTCGAAACGCTCTATTCATCGTTAGTCTTGTCCTTTTTATAAAGATTGCCATCGAGTGGCATTGACCTCTGAGACGAGACGGTCAGGGCGGCGGAACAACAATTCCTTGGCTGCCGATAGCGGCAGACGAGATAATCAGCTTTGAGACTCACGTGCACCATCGCCTTGGCGACGGCCTCGCTGCTTGTGGCCGGCACTCATCTTGACGAAGGCCTCGAGTTGCAGCGGGCCGGGAAAATCAAGGAAGCCGACCGATCGCTGAGGGCTGCCATCACGGATCTGCGCGGGTCCGGGAACCAAAAGGACCTGCTGCGGGCCCTTAGCATCGAAAGTTGGGTCTCGGTGTCGCTCGGGAACTATCCCGACGGAATCGAGCAGGCCGGCGAAGCGGTTGAGCTGCGGCGCGCGCTGCACGATGAAAGGCACGTGGCGGATGACTTAAACACTATCGCGCTGGCCAATCAGAATCTGGGAAGATACCCCGCGGCAATCGCTTATTTCGAAGAGGCGCTGAACGCGGATCGCGCGGCCGGCGACCGCGAAGGCGAGATCACTCGGCTCAGCAACATCGGCGGCATTTACTTTTTTGAAGGGCAGTACCTGGAAGCGCTGAAATCGTACGAAAATGCGAAGGCGAAGGTGGACGCTGCACCCTCAGAGCCGTGGACGCCGCGGCGCCGCCAGATCGTCCTGGGAAATCTCGCGGCGGTTTACCAGCGGCTGGGCCAGGAGGAGACGGCTCTCGACTTATATCGTTCGCTGATGGCATCGCGGCAAGCCATGCCCGCCCGAGAGCGTGCCCAACTGCTGCTGAACCAGGGAGCGCTCTACCGGCGGTTGGGGGATCCGTTCAAAGCCGTTGAACTGTACCGGTCGGCACAGGATCTTTATGCCGTGGAGCACTACAGCGACGGTGAGATCGGAGCGCTGCGAAATACCGGAATCGCACGCGCCGTTGATCTGAACGATTTACCAGGCGCGCTCGACGCGTTCGGCACGGCACTGGGGCTGGCGGAGAAATCATCGAATCAGCGTGGGATTGTTCAAGCCAGCCTGTATCGCGGCGAGACGCTTCGGCGGTTGCATCGTTTTAAAGAGGCGGAGAGCGACGCCGAAAAGGCGCTTGCAGGAGCACGGACGGCGGGCCTGGTGGAGGAGCAATGGAAGGCGTTGTATCTCCTCGGGCGCGTGCGGGAAAGCGGGCAGGATACGAAGAGTGCGGGCGAGGATTACATTGATGCCATCGCTTTAATCGAGTCCATGCGCTCGGGGCTGCGGCCCACTACCCTTCGTACCGAGTTTCTGGCGGACAAACACGACGTTTACGACGCCCTCATTACGCTGCGCCTCAAGGAGCATGCTCCCGCGGAAGAGTTGTTTCGTTGGATCGAGCAGAGCCGCGCCCGTACCCTGGCGGACCGGGCTGCTCTGGGGGATTTCCGGGACGTGCGTGCGACTCAGTCCCGGCTCGGTCAGGGCTCGATGATTCTGGATTATTGGGTGGGACCTGACTCGATCGCGGTGGTTTGGATCTCTGCGGTTCAGGCCGGCGTCGTGCGGCTTGACGGCCAAGTTCAGGGCGCTGTTGAAGAGTTGGTTCGGTCGCTCGAAACTGGCGACGATCGATGGCGCGAATTAAGCCGAACACTCGGCGATACACTGCTGGCGGGCATTACACCGACGCAGCACCTGATTATCGTACCCGACGGACCGCTCAGCGAGATTCCTTTCGAAGCCTTGACGGTCCCTGGCGGTAACGCGCTGCTCATGGAAAGATCCGATGTGTCCTATCTTCCGTCAGCGCAATTCCTCAAGCGAGTGGAGGTATCGAGACGAACTCTTCTGCCCTGGCAGAAACAGTTGGCCGCTTGGGGCGACCCACCCGTTGCGACGTCGGATTCGCTCGCCCAAAACTGGCAAAGGCTGGCGGCCTCCGCCGATGAGGTTCGTTCGATCCAGCATATTTTGCCGGGGCGCTCAGAAATTCACCTGGGTGACGATGCCCGGAAGCGCTACCTGGAGGGCAGCCGCTTGGAGAATGTTCCGCTTCTTCTTTTCAGCACGCACGCGATTGTGGATCCGGAGAATCAGGATCGCTCGCGAATTCTGCTGGCCTCGGATTACATCTTTCAGGGCGACGTCTATGGTTTCGACCTGAAGGGAGTCTGCCTGGTGACGGTTTCGGCGTGCGACACCGCGCGGGGCAAGACGGTTCGGGGAGAAGGCGTACAGGCCTTCAGCCGGGCGTTTCTGGCGGCCGGGGCGGAATCGACGGTCACATCATTGTGGCGGGTTGCCGACGAACCAACCGCGTCCTTTATGAAGCAGTTCTACTATTTCCTCGCCCAGGGACAGGGAAAATCGCAAGCGTTGCGTGCCGCAAAGCTGGAGTTGCTCCATTCAAAGTCGGGGCTGGCAAATCCGCGCTATTGGGCTGCTTTTGTGCTGACCGGAGACGCGCTCAGCCCAGTGCCCCTGGCGCTTTCCTGGAGCGTGGTAATGCTGGTTGGCGGCGCCATTCTGGGCTTGGGGGCATTGGTGGCGCGATGGCGCCTCAGGGCTGGGCGAACAGCGCTCCAAAAGGCAGTAGTGTTGACTGATTCGAATCCGCAATGAATCCGAAGCTCTGCACCGGCTGCGTGGACGAGACCACGACATAACTTCCCGGCGGCGGTGCGACATGGGTCAGCTCCGACGTTTCCGCAATGAAGCGGTAGCCGGATGGAACGTTAATGGTCGAGTTCCCGAGAGGTGTGTTCATTAATGAGTAGAGCGAGACGGTTACCGTGGCAGGCGCGGGGTTCTGGTTCTGCAGAGCGATTCCATTGAACATATTTGATAGAAGCACCCCAACAGGATAGATCGCGGTGGAATGGGTCACGGTGGAGAAGATCGGGACGGTGCTCTGGAGCAAAGGACGGCTGCTCTCGATGAGCGGAATTCCACGCATGTACGAGAAGTAGGTGTCCTGCGATCCGTCGGGATTAGTGACCTGAATTTTCTGTCCAGTCATATTGGTATCCTGCGCGAGAGTAAATTGAATCTCGCCGGGATTCACAACATTAATGGAGCCGGCCTTGATGGCATTGAGCTGCACCTGTGTCCTGGGCTCGAATCCCATGCCTTGAATGCTGACGATCGAACCGGCGGGCAGCAGTCCGCCGCCGGGAACGACATTGGTGATCGAGATCGATCCGCCGACGGTCACGGTCGCGGGCGGCGTCGGCTTTAGCGTAGTCGGACCGAGCAGGCCGAGTATCCAGGTGGAGGAAGGATCGAGGCTGAACTGAGTTTTGGTACCCACCGCTGCATCAGGGCTGACGTGCAACGCGACTGTCATGATCGGATAATCGCTGCCCTGAGCGCCAGTGCTCGTGGTGTAGAAGATGTTCACCTGAGATCCGTTAATCACCGCCGCGCCGTTCACATCGCCGGTGGGATTGAACAGCTCGATGCCGAATACCCCGTCGAAGGTTGAACTGAAGCGCAAGCGCGGTCCTCCACTCGATATGGGCGTCGGTTCAGTCACCATGAATTTCATTTGAACGACACCACCCGGGGGCGCCATTTCGTCCGGTATGTGCAAGGCTACCTGCCGGACGGTTGTGGGACCAGATGGGCCTGGGCCGCCTGTATCGGCCAGCGCGAGTCGTGCTGCCAGCGCACAGGCAATTCCGATGTAGAAGTGAACCTTCATTAAAGACCTCTAGCAGACTGTGTTTCAAGTCGGGCAGGCTGAATGCCCGACCCATCTTGACTCGCAACCTGTTGAGCCATAAAGGTGGCATAGGCGGTTTCGTCTGCGCATGCCACTCTCAAAGACGTCTGCCATGGGCTGCTAAATTTATTACCGGACGATGGACAAGAAGTTCTCAAGGCCGTGGAACACTCTGGACCAGGCGGAAGCGCGCGAGTTCGGATTCCGCAATAGCCAGGCCGGCGGCATCGAGGGCCGACACCTGGATTAATAAGGTTTTTGCGGGTACGATGGCGGTCTGCACAGTCGCCGGGAGGTAGATATTCGGCGTTGCTGTCTCGGCGCTCCATAGTTCGGAGCGATCCACCTCCAGGAGACGAACTCGATAGCGCGCGGCCCGCGGAACGGCTTCCCAGCGGATTTCTGATGGCTTGGCAAATATGTCGCCGAGCGGGCTCAGTACGGCGACAGCAGACGATCGAAGGACCTGTGTACCGCCCGGCGACGTATCGAGCGACGGCTGCCGGGATTGCCGCATTTGAAACGCGATACCGGCGACGATGAGCACCAGGGCAAGGGTCGCGATGGCGGGCGTAAGCCAGGGCGTCGCGAACAGGCGTTTCCACCAGGAGGGCGAGTCCTGACCATATATCGGGCGCGGGGCGATTTCCCTGGAGCGGTCTCTCAGACGCGCGGTAATGTGTTCGACCGCAGGCTTTTCTTCTTCCGTAATCTCGTTCCGGGTGAAGGCCTGGAGCAGATGGAGCTCGGCCTGGCAATGGGGACATTCTTTGACGTGCCGGCGCAGCGGCACGGAGGCGCGCTCTTCGAGCACCTGCTCCAAGTCCTCAATGGAGAGACAATCCTTGCCGGGCGCCAGGGCGCGTGCGAGCAGGTCGTCATCGGGTCTGCGATTCGGCATGTCCACCTCCTCCGCGTTTTCCTTGTTCGCGCCTGGTCCAACGCTCGAAGGCGCGTGCGAGTTTGCGGCGTGCGCTCACCACGTAGGCCTTCGCACCACTGGCGTTGGTGAGCTGCAGCGTGCGGGTCACGACGTCGAGTGGCATTTCGTCGACATAGTGCAGTGTCATGACTTTTGCCTCGGTCTCATCAAGCGACTCCGTGATCAGTTGTCGAGCCACCTCTTGAGATTCCCGGCGCTCCAATACCGAGAGCAATTCCCCTGCGCGAAGATCTTCTAGCTGATCGAGCGCACCATCGGGGGCGAGAAGCGGAGCGGCGGGTCGCGATTTTAGCGCGTCCATACAGTGATTTCGAGTGATGGAATACAGCCAGGTGGTGAACTTCGATTGATGGCGAAACGAATCCAGGTGTTGGAAGGCCTTGAGGAAGACTTCCTGGGCCAGATCGGCGGCGGCGTCGACATCGCCAGTCATGCGATAGCACCAGGCCGCGACGCGTCCGTGATGGCGCTCGAACAATTGATTGAGGAGTCGTTCGCGTTGTGGGCCGGTTTCCGAGCGATAGCGATCGACGAGTTCCTCGTCCCCTAATGGCCCCATCAGACCAATTGTAATGGACCCTCACAACCTTAGGACTTGTTTTTGAGGTGGGCGGAACAGCGTTTTTGCGGGTGGGTAGACGGCGGCATCGACGTACGCCGCGCTTCCGTTTCGAATGTCAGGATCGCGGCAATGTCTAGACCTGCTCTGTCTTTTCACGTTATCCGGGCAGCCCGCGGCTTGCGCAGGCGAAACCGCCTGCGCCACCTTGATGACTCAACAGATTGCGAGCCATACTGGGGCGGGCGGTCAGCCGTAAGGGGGCGAATATCATCACGCTCAAAGCGCTAACTCGTTTGCTCCCAAACCCAGGTTATCTTTCCTGGCTGCAACGCAATGCAACAGTGTTGCATCACTTCGCCCGTTCCATCTTCTTTTTGCCAATCAAAGACTCCCATGAAGTCGTCCAGCCGGATGCAAATCTCGTTTTCATGCTTGCAGATGAACATATCCGAATCGAACCAGGTACCTGCAGTATCGCGGCACAGGGTCGTTCCTTTTTCATATTTAATTGCCCCAAGATCCAAGGCACGCCACTTCCCCGTAAGGCCGCTCCCGCCACCTTCGAGACGGATTCGAAAAGAAACTCCTTTCACGTCGCCTATTCGAACTGCATAACTCGGCATACCGGTTACCTCCTGTGATTTTTCGTCGGGGTCCAGTGCTGTCGACTTGCCCCATCTGGTTAACCGGAAACCATCGGCGGAAACTACAATCGGGTGTTGAGAATTTTTTGAGTCAGCGCCAGCGCGAGGCCTGGTCCGGCTTCCCCCACGCCTGGTAGAGCTGAGCAATCCATTGACGAGTTTGCTCTAAGACAGGGCGGTCGTCGGCCGGGATGGTGTTTTGGCGGTCCGCCAGGTGTTTGTAACCATTGAGCAACAGCGGCTCGGCTTCGGGATATCGATGCATGCCGGCCAGGGCGGCTCCGAGCATGCTTTGCCCGTAGTAGCGCCGCCAATTACCGCCGCCGGACGTGTCGACGCCTTTCTGTGCTTCGCGCAGCACCTGCTCTGCCTCGGTGAAGCGTCCCTGCTCGATTTCGACGAGGCCGAGGTTGATCATCGCAATTCTCGTCAGGGCATGTTTCGGCCCCAGGACACGCCTCCGAGCCTCCACCGTCTTGCGAAGCCAGGTTTCTGCTTCGCGCCACTTATGCTGCAAACGGTAAAAATACGCCATGCTGTCCATGGTTGAAAGGGTCTCCGGATGCTCCTCGCCCAGCAAGCGGCGCCGCCCGTCCAGCGCGCTCAACAACATCGGCTCAGCTTGCGCGTACTTACCTTGCACCGCATACACCAGCGCCAGGTTATTCATGGTGGTCAGCGTATCCCTGTGTTCGGGACCCAGAAGCCGGCGGCGCACATCCAGGACTTCAGACAGGAGAGCTTCGGCTTGAGCGTAGTGCCCGAGGAAGCGGTGCGTTGCGCCGAGATTATTCATGGTCAACAAGGTCTGCGGGTGCTCGTTGCCTAGCACCCGCCGCATGATAGCCAGTGTCTGTTCGTACAGTTGCTCGGCCTGGGCATCCTTATCGAGGTTGGAATATTCGAGTGCGAGATTGTTCATGGCGACGAGCGTCTCAAGGTGCTCTGGTCCCTGTATGCGACGGTCTCGTTCGATCACATCCAACAACAGCGATTCGGCCAGTTTATGATCGCCTCGTCCGGCGGACGCCACCTCGGCCAGATCATTCATCACGTTGACTGCTTCCGGGGTGTCCTGGCGCCGCAGACGGATCTGCGTCTCCATGACTTTCTTCAGAGTCTCCTCGGCCTGCGCATATTTGCCCTCGATGAAATAAACGCCTGCAAGCTCGCGCATGGTCGCTAAGGTGTCGGCGTTCTCGGGGCCAAGAGCGCGGCGCCGCAGTTCCAGCGCCCGCTCCTGCTGCTCCTGCGCTTGTGGATAAAGACCCAGCTCGAAGTAACTCCTGCCAATGGTCAGCCGGATGGCGGCTTCCACCAACGGTTCTGAATCGAACTTCCCGCCGATTCGCGCGGCTGCGCGGTCCAATGCGGTGCGAACCTTCAAGTCCGGGTCGGGCTTGGTGGATGGGCTGGCTTGCCCGGCAGCGCTGGCTTGCGAAAGCAAGTCATTCTGCAGAAAGTCACTGATAGCTTTGGCGGAGTGCTCGGCTGCGACAGCACGATCGCGTTCGCGATTGGCGTTGATGATTCCCGCAACTAACGCCATGAACACCAGCAGCGTCGCGCTGACCAGCACGCGGTGACGGCTGACGAACTTCCTGACGCGGTAGGTCGCACTGGGGGGCCGCGCTTGTATCGGGCGGTTGTCAACATAACGGCGAAGATCGTCCGCGAGCTGTTCGGCGGAACCATAGCGCCGCTCTTTATCCTTCCGCAGAGCCTTGTTGACGATGGTCTCGAGATCCCCGCGATACGTCCGGCTGATCCGGCTGAGCGGCGCCGGATCGTCTTCGCGGATCGTCCGCACGGTTTCGAGCGTGTTCCGATTGACGTCGTACGGCAGGCGATCGGCGAGCAATTCGTACAGCACTACGCCAAGCGTGTAGACGTCGCTGCGAGTGTCCAGAAGGGCCGGTTCCGCGAGCACCTGCTCGGGACTCATGTAGGCCAGCGTGCCGATCAGCTCGCCGACGTCGGTTTGGCGCGTAACACGCGCATCGCTGTCGGTAATGCGCGCCACACCAAAATCGAGAATCTTGGGCTGCCCGGTTTCGTCAACCAATATGTTGCCGGGCTTCAGATCGCGGTGGATGATGCCCCGCTGATGAGCGTGGTCGACGGCCTCGCAGACCTTTATCATGATTTCCACCCGCTGCCGCGTCGACAGATTGTGCGACTTGGCGTATTCAACCAGCGGCAGGCCGCGAATGAACTCCATCACGACATAGGGCTGCGGGCCGAAGCCGGTTTCGTCAGAGCCGGCTTCATAAATCTGCGCGATGCCGGGATGCTGCAAGCGGCCCAGCGCTTCTGATTCCTGTTCGAAGCGGCGTAACACTTCAGGAACCACGAGACCGGGTTTAATGACTTTGAGCGCTACGGTTCGGCGGGGATGATCCTGCTCGGCCTCATAGACGGCGCCCATGCCGCCTTGGCCCACCAGGGCGACAATGCGGTAGTGTCCGATAGTGGCGGGTATGCTGCGATCGATATCCCAGGTGACAGCGGCTTGAGCGGCCCGTTCGAGTGCTCCGTCTTGGGATACGTCTTGCGCGAGCAGTGACTCAACTTCGCGCCGCAACTCTTCGTCATCCTGGCAGGCCTGCGACAGGAAGGCGGTTCGCTCCGACGGAACGCATTCCTGGGCGGCATGATAAAGCTCCGCGATGCGCTCCCAGCGTTCCGCATCCATGACGCAAGATATAATACCGCGCAGAGCGATGCAGTCCGCCGAATCGGGCAAGATTACGGGTTTATTAAAGGCTTGGGTCAACGGCGATGCGGCAGCGCACGAACAACTTATCCCGCTGGTGTACAAGGAGCTTCGCCAACTTGCCCGGCGCTATCGCCGAAAGGCAGGCGCAGGCGACACGCTGCAGACCACGGCGCTGGTCCACGAGGCGTACTTGCGGCTCGTGGATATTGACAATGTCGATTGGCACAACCGCGTGCACTTCTTCGCCGTTTCGGCACAGCTCATGCGTCGTATTCTGGTGGATTCGGCGCGCGCCCGCGGCGCGGCCAAGCGCGGCGGCAAGGCCGCACCGGTCGATCCGGCATTCTTCGAGCTGAGTCAGATTCCCGCGCCCAATTCGCAGCGCGCCTCCGAGCTGATCGCGCTCGACGACGCCCTCACGGCCCTGGCACAACTCGATCAGAGGCGTGCGCGGGTGATCGAGCTGCGGGTTTTCGGCGGATTGTCGGTGGATGAAACAGCGGAAGTGTTGAGCCTGTCGCCGCAAAGCGTGATGCGGGATTGGAAGCTGGCGAAGGCCTGGCTGCTGCGCGAGCTTTCGTCGCCTGCGATTTAGCGCCCCGGCTTTCTTGCGGTCAGGCTCACTTGAGCTGGATTTGTGAGAGGTCGATTTTCGTCTTCGGATAATGCAGTTTCATATCCTTAAGCGTCTCGTTAACGATGGCGCCGATGGCGTAATTGCGGAACCATTTATGGTCGGACGGAATCGCGTACCAGGGAGCATGCGCGGTGCTGCACTGCGTCAGGGCATCTTCGTACGCCGCGAGGTATTCACTCCAGTGTTTGCGTTCGCGAAAGTCGAGCGTCGAGAGTTTCCAGTTCTTTTTGGGGTCGGTCAGCCGCGCCTGAAGACGGCAGAGCTGTTCTTCCTTACTGACGTGCAGGAAAAACTTCAGGATCCTGACTCCGTTCTGGGTGAGTTGCTTCTCGAAATCGTTGATCTCCGTGTAGCGTTGCGACCACACGCTTTTCGGCACCAGCTTGTGAACGCGTGCCACCAGGACGTCTTCGTAATGCGAGCGGTTGAAGATACCGATGAAGCCGCGTTCCGGAACCGCGCGATGCACTCGCCACAGGAAATCGTGGTCCATTTCTTCGGGTGTGGGCACCTTGAAGGAGGTCACCTGGCAGCCCTGGGGATTCACTCCGGAAAAGATGTGGCTGATGGTTCCGTCCTTGCCCCCGGCGTCCAGAGCCTGGAGCACCACCAGCAAGGCGTAGCGCTTGTCGGCGTATAAGACGTCCTGTAACTGGCGCAATTCTTCCAGGTGGCCTTCGGCGCCGGCTTCGTCTTTGTCGATTCCGAGCGTGTCCTGGGGATCGCGTTTGCTGAGATGAGCCTTTTTGCCAGGCTCCACGATAAAGTGCTTCGCGAACTTCATTGCTCTATCGTAAACAGATACGGGTGGTTCTTGTGCCGGCCCGCGAGGTTTTGTTAGGCTGCGAAGGTGACTGTTGAAATCAAGCGCTGTTTCTTTTGAGCGGATATCAAAGCCGAGGCCGTGGGTCTCAAAAATGGTATTGAACGGGAACTCGGAATGCCGGTTCGGTTGCGCGCAGGCGCTCCCGGGTCACTTCGGGTTCTGGTTGACGGCAAGGAGCTTTACTCGAAGAAGGAGGCAAAGCATTCAGCGAGCGCGGATGACATTGTCAGGTTGATCCGCCAGGTGGCGGGTTAACAATCCGCCGAATTGGCGGGTTAACAACCTGCCGCAGGCTCGCAGCCTGCATCACTTCGGGTCGGGGACTACTGGCGTCGTGTAGGTTTTGCGCAAGGCGTCCTGGTATTCGTTGAAGAGGGCCTGGATACCGCTGAACTCGCGCTTCACCGCTTCGCGATAATCGGGGTGCGTGGCAAAGTCGAAGAGCAGCGCCGTCATTGCCTCGGCATCGATAATGAAGCCCTTGTGTCCCACGTCGGTGAGCGCGTCAGCCTCCATTTCGTAAGTGTGGTAGGAACCGTTGGAAGTGAAGGCGCTGAAGCCCAGGCCGGGAATCGCGCTCGAAACACCGCCGGTCTCTTCGAACCCCTGGGGTTTGCCGGGCTCGACGCTGATGTGGTCGGCGCCGTACTTCTTCATGTAGGCGAAGCCGACTTCGCCCAGCGTCCCCACCGAGATACCGTCGCGATTCTGGCCGTAGTTGTCGATCTTCACCTTGGTTTGAGTTGCCAGAGCCGCGGCGCGGGCGGCGTCATCGACGAACTTGCGCACCTGCTCGAGATAAACCGCGTCGGGATAGCGAATGTAGAAATCGGCCACCGTGCGATCGGGCACGACATTGGGCGCCGCGCCTCCTTCGGTGATGACACCTTGAATGCGCGCTTCCGGCATGATGTTGCTGCGCATGGCATCGATGTTTTCAAAAAGGTGGATCACCGCTTCCAGGGCATTTCGGCCGTTCCACGCGGTCATTTGATGGGCTGGAGCGCCACTGAAGATGTATTTCACGCCGTCGATGTTCAGACAGCAGGTTCCAAAGCCGGGCGCGGGACGCGATGTCGCCGTGCTGGAATGGCTGCGCACGATTACGTCGGCGCCGTCGAACACACCGGCTTTAAACATGTCGATCTTAGCGTTGGGCGGCATCATTTCCTCGCCCGGCGTGCCGTAGACCACGACACTGCCGGGTTGTTTGCTCTTCTCGAGCCACTCGGCTAATGCGACCGCGGCGGCGATCCCCACCGGGCCCTGCGCGCTGTGCTGATCGCCATGAAAGGCGCGCATCGTACCCCGAAGGGCATCGTATTCAACGATGATTCCCAATGTCGGCGGGCCGTTGTTTCCTTTGAAGCGGGCGACGAATGCCGTATCGAGACCGGCCAGGCCGACCTTTATGTCGAAGTTGTGCTGCTTCAGATAGCCGGTGAGCTTGTCGATGGAACGCTTCTCCTTGAAACCGATTTCCGGGTGATGGGTGATGTCGTCGGCCATTGCGATGAGTTCGGTCTGCATGAGCTGATGGGCGCGATCGACCACCTGGTCGCGGGCGGCGTTTGGTCCAGTGAGCCGCGCGACAGTGCCGGGAATGTCGAGCGACTTTTCGAGGGCGGCCATCTTCTTGATCACCTCGGCGGCGGCTTGTCGCTCGGTGGGAGTCTCCTGCGCGAGCAGGATTCCACCTGCCAGGCCCGCCAGGAGGAAGGCTATCGTTTTCATTTGGGGACACGATATCATAGGTTGCGCCGGATTACAGCCTGAAGGCTGCGTTACATGCGAACTGCAATTGCTCTTTTCAGCCTTGCCCTCGGAGTGGCTCAAGCCGCCAAGCCTGTGGACGGCTATTTCGTCGCTTCTGACGGCGTCAAGATTCATTACCTCACCCTCGGGCGGCGGGGTTCGTGGGTGGTTCTGATTCACGGCTTCACCGGGAACGCCGATGGCAACTGGTTCTTAAACGGCATCGCACAGGCTTTGGCGGACAGCCATCGCGTGGTGGCGATCGATTGCCGTGGTCACGGGTTGAGCGACAAGCCGGAGGACCCGGCGAAGTACGGGCCCGGCCGGATGGAGCTAGACGTGGTGGAGATGATGGATCATCTCAAGATCAAGCGTGCTCATATTCACGGCTATTCGATGGGCGGCGCTATCACAGGTCAGTTGCTGGCGCATCACCCGGACCGCATCATCACCGCCGCGTTTGGAGGCAGCGGAATCCGTGAAGTCGATCCGGCCTGGGTCGCCAAGGTGCCCAAAGACGTGAAGGGCAAGGACGAGTTAGAGGATCAGGCGAGCAAGGACCTGGCAGCCGCTCCGAATCGCGATGAGAAGGCGTTTGCCGCGATACGCAAGGCGACCGAGGGGCAACCGCCGCTGCAGATCGACTTAACGAACATCACAACGCCGATTCTTGCTATCAACGGTGAGTTTGACAGCCCCAACGCCAAGACCGCACGCATGAAGCGAGAGCTTCAGAATTTCAAGAATGTTGTGCTGCCCGGGAAATCGCACCTTACGGCAATCATGGCAGGCTACATGCCGGACGAGTACCTGAAAACGCTGGTCGAGTTTATCGATTCTCACGACGAGTGAGCAGCGCAAGCGCGGCTTCCACGATCTCTTCCGCACTAATCGTCTCCAGGTTTCCGGCCTCGTTTCCGGCGATGATTCGTACGTTTTCGCCGCGCGGAGCCCAAATGGCGGGATCGGTCGGCCCAAAGACGGCGACGACGGGGACTCCAACCGCCGCGGCGAGGTGAGTAATTCCCGCGTCGTTTCCGATATACAGTCGGGCGCCGGCCAGCCAACAAGCGAGGTCGTATAAATCGGGGATGCGAACGGCGCCGGCTAGCGGCTCTTCGGGCCCGGCGCACCATTCGACGGGTTCGGGCAACTGTGCCGCCACCGCTCGAAAGGTGGCGAGGGGGAGGTTCTTTTTGACGCTGCCGGAGAATGGATGGATGACGATCGAGTCGTGGTGACGAGGTTCCACCGGAATGTGGGCGAACTGGCCGAGGGGTGCGCCGGCCTGTTTCAGGAAGAAATCTACGACGTGCAGTGTGTTATCGGCGGGTGGCAGGGCGGGATAAAAACAGACGGGCAGTTGGAGCCGCGAGATCTGCTCGCGGAATTCTTCGCGACTCGGGCCGAGCCAACAGCTGATGGAATCGAACGAACGCAGCCGGTCGAGCAGCACGGGATCAGGTTCGGTTTCCGGCAACCCCAGGAGATCGAAGCCGGCCGGGATCCTCTCCACACGGTCGGCAAAGCGGATTAGGGGTCTCACGATCGACGGCACCCACACTTCGGTATAGTCCGCGCGCAGGGATTCCATGGCGGGAAGGCATACCAGCACGTCTCCGATGGCGCCGGGGCGGATGAGTAGACGTCGCAAGCTGTCATTTTGACGTACTATGGCATTTCGAGCAATGAAGTATTTTTCAACTTTGTTTTGTTTACTGGCTCCGCTCATGGGACAGTCGTATGACACCGTTCTCGCCAATGGGCGAGTGATGGACCCGGCGTCCGGACTCGATGCGGTTCGCAACGTGGGCATCACGGACGGGCGAATCGCGGCGATCAGCCCAAATCCTCTGCAGGGGAAGTCCGTGGTCGACGTGAAAGGACTGGTGGTCGCGCCCGGCTTCATCGATCTGCACTCGCATGGGCAGACGCCGGAGAACTATGCCTTCAAGGCGCGCGACGGCGTCACAACAGCGCTGGAGCTTGAAATCGGCGTGTCGCCAGTCGGCCCGTGGTATCAGGAGCGTGAGGGCAAGGCGCTGGTGAATTTCGGCGCGACCTCGGGCCATGTGCCGGCGCGGATGGCGGTAATGCACGACTCCGGCACTCTCCTACCCCATGACGCAGCGGCCAATCGGGTGGCGACGGCGGAGGAGATCCGGGAGATCCGCGAGCGGGTCCGCAAGGGGTTGGATGACGGCGCGTTGGGCGTGGGATTTGGGTTGGCGTACGTTCCGAAGGCCGGCCGCGAGGAGATACTCGATATTTTTCAAATCGCAGCGGAGCGCAGGCTACCTTGCTTTGTGCACGTGCGGTATTCGGGCCCAACGGAACCCGGGATTCTCGACGGTCTCGATGAAGTTTTGGCAGATGCTACCGCGACCGGCGCTCCGCTTCACGTGGTGCACATTACGAGCGTCGGGCTGCGACAGACGTCCACGTGTCTGCGGATGATTCGCGGCGCGCGCGAACACGGCCTGGACGTGACGACGGAGGCTTATCCCTACACTGCGGGCATGACCGACCTGGGGTCGGCGATCTTCGACGAGGGCTGGCAGGAGCGGCAGGGCGGCATCACGTATCATGATCTGCAATGGGCCGCAACCGGTGAGCGGCTGACGGCTGAAACTTTCGCGAAGTACCGCAAGCAGGGGGGAATGGTCGCCGTCCATGCCATCCCAGAGGACGTGGTGCGCGCTGCTATCGCAGATCCGATGGTGATGATTGCGAGCGATGGCATTCTCGATCACGGAAAGGGGCACCCACGGGCGGCGGGAACCTATGCCCGGGTCCTCGGAAGATACGTGCGCGAGCAGCATGCCTTGACGCTGATGGATGCGCTGCGCAAAATGACTGTCATGCCTGCCGACCGTTTGAAGCTCACTAACAAAGGCCGGATCAAGGTTGGGGCGGACGCGGATATTACGGTATTCGATCCGGCACGGGTTATCGACACAGCCACGTTCGAGAATCCGGCTCAGTATTCGGAGGGGATTCCGTTTGTGTTGGTCAATGGGACCTTAGTGGTTAAGGATGGGTCGGTGGTGGCCGGTGTGGCGCCCGGCCGAGGGATTCGGCGGTAGGGACAGAACCGCCGCAGCCGCCGGACCGTGGCAGCATTAGTTGACGGCGATGGCGTCGATCGAGTCAATGCGAACGACGATACGGCTGAACTCGCGGTTGCGCAGCTCCACCGTGTCGTTAGTGAGTTTGAGCACGAGCCCACCGAGACTCTGACCCTTCACGTAGAGCGTGACGCTCTTTTTTTCGTTCTGGCTCGTTTCAAGGATTTCGCGCATAGCACCCCCGTCTTTGGCTGAAAGTACCGATCCGGCGACAACGGCCGCACCGATCGCGGTACAACATGTCCGTCTTGTCATCTTTCATATCTTTAATAGCAGAGAACGGGGAGGTAGGGATAGTGCTAAGGGACACGAGCGGCTTACAAGTGGCGGTATTCTTCGTGAATCTTGAAGCGGTTGCGTTCCATAACCTGCAGCGCTGAAGCGAGCGCGTCCGGGAGGACGTAGAAAAAGGCTCCGATACGCTCTGAAGCGAAGATTACGCCGCCTCGGTATTTATCCGCTTCGACGGCGTAATCGACTCCTGCTTCCGTGAGCAGGGCTTCCAACCGCTGCGCTTCCCGGAGTCTCTTCGCGATGTAGATCAGGTCGAGTTCCTGGTCGCCGAAGAACTCCGCGTCGCGACGCATCAGGACTGCACGCCGGCCTTTGCGGTTCCCGCTGTCTCCAGACCCTTTACGATGCGTTCCGCAAAGGTCGCGTAGGCTTCCGGGTTGCCCTGGTTGATGCGCTCGATCGCAACATTCGCGACCTTTTCGAGGTTTGCCAGGTACTTCGGATTTTTGAAGAACTCGCGCACCGCTGGGACCACGTCCTTGATCTTGGTCCAAACGAACAACAACTCGCCGCTGTTCTCGAGCGCCAGCTCCTGATTCAGTACGCCGCACGCGATAAAGGAGGCGACCATGTCCCAATAGGAGGTCACCATGCGGTATCGCGCGTTGTTCTCCGATCCCTGAGGGCATTGTGCCATCAAGTCTTCCACTTTGGCTGGCGTCTTGAGCCCTTGCATGAACCACTCCCGCGCCGCGCGCAACTTGTCTTCGCGGCGCAGTTCGTAGAGACGCAAGAGCAGATTGGCGTCATCGTATGTGGGTTGATTTGTCATGGTCTCAGTGTAGCTACTGCGAAATTGCGATCTTCGCTTCCGAGGTGTAGCCATCGGGCGTAGAGACATCCAGATACACCTTGCCGCCGGTGGTGACGCCGCTGGGCACGATGATGTTGAGCTGATAGAGCGCCGGGTATCCCGGTGTCAGGCCTTTAAACGTAACCTGAGCTTCCTGATTGTCGATGAAGACCCTGACATCCGTGTCCACCGTGGGGGCGGAGGTCGGAGTCGCGACACCGTCCGCGACCGCGGGAGTGACGCTGCCCAGGCCGACGCAGTAGACGATCAGGGTATCGCCCACCTTTGCGGGATTGCTGGAATTGATCAACGAGTAATCTGGGAAACGCTGCACGACTGCATCGCCTATGCCGTTGGCTTGCTGTGTCAAAACGCCCGGCGCCGTGAGATTCGTGAAGACCGTTACCGTGTTCGAGGGGGTCCCATTGTTGATCACCTGGAAGGTCGCGAATCCCTCATTATTGATGGGGCCAGTCGCGAACGGCACGATGACCGTTACTTCGTTTTGGCTTACGTATAATATCGGCGCATTCCGCCCGTTAATGGTGACCTGTACGCCCCCAAGCGTGGTTTGCAGCGGGAATGTGCCGGTCAATACCGTGGAGGAGAGGTTGGTTCCATAGAGATTCACGTACTCGCCGGGAGCAACCGAGTTCGTAACCGGCGCGAAATTCGCGGCGTTCACGATGCCGATGGGGTTCAGGAAGACAGCGCCACCCGTGTAGTTGATGGCATGAAGCCCCACGATGAGGGAGTACATGGTTCCCTGCCCTACTTCGATGAAGGCCTGCCCATTGGCTCCAAAGAAATACTCGAACGACGAAAGTTGCACGGTGCCGTTGGAGGCCATATTGTAGGCGTCGTCAAAGGTGAAATCGAAAGGACCCGATAGATCCGCCTCGTCATAGCGGATGTGCCAGATACTGGCGCCCTGGCCGTTGGCATTGGTCGAGCCGGAGAAGGAGTCGATGATGGTGGAACTTGGCTGACTCGAGGCGTCCGCTTCGAGGGCGGCTGTGTAGTAGGTGCCGAGGAATGTACCGTTGGAGGCCGAACCGCTGAGGGCCCGGAAGCCGACCATGAGGTCAAATCCATTCGGATCACCCCCGATGACCATATTGCCGTCCTGCGAGAGGTAGAGGGTTTTGGAGCCGCTGATCAACTGCGAAGTCGAAGCGCTGCCGAAGGTGGCCGTTCCAGTACCTCCGCCGCTCAGGCTGTAGGTCGCGCCCGAGACCGTCTGCGAGAGGCTGGTGCTGCCGAGATTGGCGCCGAAGCCGGTCACCGAGACGTTTCCAAAGCTCCCCTGGCCGTTCGCATTCAGGGTGAAAGAAGCATCCCGAACCATCGTCAGGTTGCCTTGCAGGTAATCGATATAGCCCACCTGATAATTGCCTTGCAGGCTGCTATTCGTGGCGCTCCCGCCGGCAGGTACGGCAACCAGGATGTCGTTGTAGACTCCTTCCGTCGCACTGGCAACGATGCCATTCGGGCCGACAGCCCCAATGGCGCCATAGTCGACGTCGGTGTTGTCAATCAGGTTGGTGATTTCCAGCAGACCGTTTGAACCGACAGCATACTGACCGCTCGCCTGATACGACTGAGCTTGACTTCCTCCAGAGCTGTCCCTCAATTGTCCATTGAAGGTGTAATTCCCGTTTCCATCGAATGCGATGACGCCGGTCACACTGCGAGCACGGGCCGTGTTGAAAGTGCTGGCGAAATCCGATAACAGCACCTCCCGAACGAAATAGTTGCCGTTCAACGATCCATTTGCACTGTTGTCGATGTTTTGAGCTGTTACGCCGACCGCGAACAAACCCGCTAACATAAGGCCAACCACCGTCTTAAGAGTCATACGCCTCCGTACAGAATTCAAGTAGATACACCCTACAGTCTATCGGAGGATGAGACGCAGTATGGATGGAGGCAGTTACGGCCGGATGTGGGCCGAAGTTGCCCGGTGATAATCCCGGTCGAGCGCCAACGTCGCTGTGTTATATTCGCTAGTTGACGGGGCGAGAGTCGTATTCGAACGCCTGTCTGCCACCCCACTATTTCAATATCGGATTGGAGAGAGCATATGGACTTAAGGCCGCTACACGACCGCGTACTTGTCCGCCGCCTGGAAGAAGAAGAGCAGAGACGCGGGGGCATTATTATCCCGGATTCCGCGAAAGAGAAACCACAGCAGGCCTCGGTGGTCGCTGTCGGGAACGGGAAGTTGCTCGAGAACGGTGAGCGCGTGCAGCTTGAAGTGAAGCCGGGAGATCGCATTCTCTTCGGCAAGTATTCCGGATCGGAAATCAAGCTCGACGGCGAGGAGTATCTGATCCTTCGCGAGGACGAGATTCTGGGAGTCGTAGAGAAATGACAAAGCTCGTTCGCCTGGCCGTGTTTGCGGTTGCGGCTGCCGGCATTGCGGCCGCGCAAACGAAGGTCGGGATCATCAACTCGCAAAAGGCGCTCTTGGAGACCGCAGAAATCAAGAAGGCGCAAGCTCAGCTCGAGGCCAAGTATAAGCCTCGTCAGGACCAGATGGCGAAGTTACAGCAGGAGATTGCGGGTCTGCAAACTCAGTTGAACAGCCGCAAGCTGGACGCCGCCGGGCAGCAGGACGTCACGTTACAAGGTCAGCGCAAGGAGCGCGAACTACAGCGGCTGCAGGATGACCTGCAATCAGATGTCGACCGCGACCGCAACGAGATTCTCGCCCGCACCGGGAAGCAGATGCAGGATGTCGTGGCGAAGATCGCCGAGGCGAAGGGCCTTGACGTGGTCGTAGACGCCGCGAATACGGTTTATTTTAAACCGGCTCTCGACCTCACCGCGGAAGCCACAGTGGCTTACGACAAAGCCTATCCTCCTAAGTAGGACGGTCGATGGCCAGTTACCTGGAGAGCTACGGAGCGGTTGAGGAGCACAAAGCCCGGCAGAGACGCTTCATTAAGCTAGGCGTGCTGCTCGCGATCGTTGTGGCGATCGTCGGCACGGTCGCATACGCGTTGTTTAAGAATTTCAGCGAGGAATCGCGTGCGAAGGAATTCCTGCAGTTGATGGCCAACCAGCAGTATCAGGATGCCTACCGCTTGTGGGGTTGCACCGAGGCGACCCCCTGTCGCGATTATTCATTTCCCAAGTTTATGGACGACTGGGGTCCGAAGAGCGGCCACGCGAACGCGAGTGCGGCGAAGATCTCCATGTCGCAATCCTGCGGCAGCGGTGTGCTGATCCGACTCGATTACCCCGGCGCTGAGGCCGTGACGTTATGGGTGGAACGGAAGAACGACATCCTGAGTTTTGCGCCGTGGCCGGAGTGCCCCGGCAAGCACTGGCATATCGGGACGTTCCTGCGCGGGCTGTTCAGTCATTAGAGGATTAAACAGAATCTGCTGGGTGGCGCAGGAGCGGTTTCGCCTGTGCGTTTTTGGGTGAATTCACTGCCGCACGTGGAGTTTTTGGGTTGCGGCCATGCCGCTTGGTGGGGCAGGCGGTTTTCGTCGGCCTTTTGGAGGATGGAACATGCATAAGACTAAACGTTTTTCTACCATCGGGCTGGGCTTCTTACTACTCGTGGCGACAGCAAGCGCCTATGCCCAACCCGGCAAGAACTGGGATTACCTGGGTGAAGCCAATGTGGATGGTCAGGTGGATCATGATTCGATCAAGGTGACAGGATCGCAGGGCACGTTTCGAGCGATTCGTCTCCGGGTGGAAAATGCGCCCATCGAATTTGACCACGTCGTCGTGCATTACGGGAACGGCGCGACGGTGCCGATCCAGATTCGTTCTAAGATTCCGGCCGGCGGGCAGACTCGCGTCATCGATTTGCCTGGTGACCGGCGCATTATCGAGAGCGTCGAACTTTGGTATGCACGCGCCAGCGGCAGTCCTGCCAAGCCGAAAGTGCGGCTCTGGGGTTTGCGCTGACGCGCGCGCAAGGCCTCAGGGGTGTACCGCGGGTGCGACAGCCTGCGAGAACGGATATGTCGTCTCGCCTCGTATAACAGCTATCGTCTTCTGAGTGGCGTTGTCGATGATTTCCAGATTTGTCACGAGGTGACAGCTATTGGCGGCGATACTAAAGCCATAAACCTGGGTCCTGGGAGCGCCAGCGAGGTCGGTATCCGCGTTCACATCCAGAGAGAAACTCTTGCCGGGCGTTAGCTGGGCGGGGTCTTTCGATTTCAGATTGTTTCCCTGATCATCGTCGATCCCCAGCGAGACGGTACACAACACCTGCAGAATCGGGGCGGGCGCCCGGGGATAGAGTACATGAAGCCGGGCGGTTTGTCCCGCCGTGATTCCGAGGATTCCCGTTGTGCGCTGCTCGTTTTGGAATGAAGGCGATTGAGCAAGCGCAAGGGCGCCATTTAACATTGCGACAAGTAAAATTGAAGTTCGCATGGGTTATGTTCTCCGTCCACTAAGACGCATAAGGTCTGCTTTTTCGCGACAGCCGGGCGGATTATGCAACCGTCGAAACAGGGCCGCTCGTTTGCGGCGCAGAGACCGCGCGCTGCTCGATGGGGGCGATGAGTTCCGCGCTGAAAAGCACGAGACAAAGCCAGAGCAGGTCCGCGAACAGAAGATGCACCAACTGCATCCACACCGGCGCCATCAGGATCAGGTTCACGACGCCCAGACTCCACTGAACTAGCGTGAGCGCAATTGCGGCAATGCCGAGACGCCTGGCGATCGCCGTGGTGCGGGGCGAAAGCTGAGCGGCAATTCCCAGGAAAACGAAATAACAGCCCAGGAGAGCCGCGAGAACAGGATGCCAGATTCTCAGCCGCACGAAAATATGCGCGGACGGAGAGAGATCCTGGCGCATACCTTCCGCGAGCGAGCTGGCGGCGAACAGTGTGTCGCCGAGCGCCGCAATGACACCGCTCATGCCGATCAGAAGCATGGCGACTACTCCAAGCGACAGCCGGAGCTTCACAGGCTGGGGGAAGCCGCGGCGGGGTACGTCGTTCGTTGCGAACCAGGCGGTCAGAAGCAGCACGGCTAGCAGGAGCAGCGTGTTCGTCAAGTGCAGTGTCAGCGAATAGCCGCGATAGACGGACTGGTTGGTAGCGACGTGGCCGAGCAGGACCAGGCCCGCGCCGATCAGGGCCTCACTCATGGTGAAGAGAAAACTGAGTGTTGCGAAGAGCCGCACAGGGTGCCGCCGCGGAAAGGTTCTGATTGCAAAACCGAGGAGCCCGACCACGAATATGAGCGCCAGACCGCTTGTGACACGGTGCGTGAATTCGATGATGGTGGCGAGTTGCGGCGCCTGCGGCACGACGACGCCGTTGCAAAGGGGCCAATGATCGCCACAGCCGGCGCCCGACCCGGTTGCACGGACGTACGCGCCCCACAGAATGACGCCGATATTGAACGCCAATGCAAACCAGGCGAAAAATGCGAATTTCCCGCGCGCAGACACCTGTTAGCTATGGTACCGGGTAGCGCCGCCTTCAGGCGGTTAACGAATGGTATAACGCCGAATTGCCGTGGCCTGCCCCGTCTCTTCGTCCACCGTAACGATGGCGGAGTGAAGCTCAGGACCGCCCTTGGCAGCATCGAGACGAATCGGCAAGGACGTGAGAAAACGCCGCAGCGAGAGACTTTTTTCCGAGCCGATCACCGAATCATACGGACCCGTCATTCCGACGTCGGTCTGATATGCCGTTCCGCCCGAGAGAATTCGTTCGTCGGCCGTCGGGACGTGGGTATGCGTGCCGATCATGGCCGAAACGCGGCCATTCAGATGCCAGCCCATGGCTTCTTTTTCGCTGGTCAATTCCGCATGGAAATCCACAAAGCGGACCTTGACCTTCGGATCGAGCGAGGCGAGGAGTTCGTCGGCTTTTCGAAACGGGCAATCGATGGAGGGCATGTGGACGCGGCCCTGGAGATTCATGATTGCGACGTGGGCGCCGTTGCGTGCCTTGCGGACCAGCAGACCGGAACCCGGCAGGTCGGAGTTATAGTTCGCCGGCCGAAGCAGCCGCGGCTCGTGCGGGAGAAAATCGAAAATCTCCTTCTTGTCCCAGATGTGATTGCCGGTGGTGAGCGCGTCGAGGCCCATGGAAAGCAATTCCTGGGCAATCAGAGGTGTGATGCCGAAGCCTCCGGCGGAGTTTTCGGCATTTGCGATGGCGAGGTCGATCTTCTCTTCTGTGATGATCCGCTGCAGGTTTTGAGTGACGATATTGCGGCCAGGCGAGGCGAATATATCGCCGATAAACAGAATATTCATGATTGCGGCTGAGAAGAAGGAAGGGAGCGCACCACCCACGCCGTGTCAACCCCCGTCATTTGACCCCGAACTTAACAGGGCGGAGCCCCCCGAGCGCCTTTAGGCTTCTCCCTTGACGGACGAACCGCCGGAGCCTGCACACCAGCGCCTAAACCGAGTCGGACCCCATGACGATTGAGTGTTGGATCAATTTTTGGAGGCCAACACTAACCCAGCAGAAACGCTCCTCGGGGTAATCATAGCAGGTAGGAGGTGGAAAGCGCTTAAGCTGCCTCCATCTCCAAGGAGTAGCGGGCGGACATCGGCGTCAATCCTCCTTATAACTAACAAGGAGCGCAACCAAATAGCGCTGAGCAAGGTATTCCTTCCGGATCGACTCCCAAGCCACAAACGCGCTTCGGGCTTGCTCGATCTTAGAGAGAACCCCTACACGATCCCACTTGGTTGCGTAGCTATAGTCAGCGAGATGGCGCTGTTCCTGGAGTTCCCGAAAGGCTCTGCCAACGGATTTCAGCTTCGAGGCCAACGCTGGATCAATTCCCGTGTAATCCGCGTTTTCTATTCGCGTAGACGCTTTCTTCATTGTTGCGTGGTCGAACGCCCGCGCAAGGTAATCGCGGGTATCGCTTCGACGCCAATTCGCAGATGCATCTCGGACAAGTAGATGGAAGAGAGCATAGTACGCTGTGGAGACAGACCGTCGTAGACTCGCCTCAGACGGATTCTTCGGTTCCTTGCGAGCCAACAGAAACGCCTGTTTCAACAAATCCTCGGCGAACGCCATTCAGATCCAATCGGCCGTCTGGTAACGTGATGGATCGGACGTGAAACTGAAATACGACTGAAGGCCCCACCTGTTGTAGGGTTGAATGTCATCGAATAAAGCAGTTGAAACTCTGCCGGTGACATCAGCCAATCGAGATTCAAGACTTGCGAACGGACTTAAGAGGATTCCGAAAAAAATCGCCGGTTCGCCCCCGGAATCGGTTCCGAGGACAAAGCGGACGTCAATAACTTCGCTGCGATCAAGCTTTTTCTTCGCCTGAAGGACTTCGGCCTCAAGGTCAGCTTTGTTAACGAAGCCACTCGAGACTATCGGCATGCGTTCATTATCGCGCGATTTTGCTGGATTCTGTAGTTCGAAACGTTGCTCACGGTGAAGGTGGCGCAGGCGGTTTCGCCTGCGGATGCCGCTCACAAAGACTTCTGCCACGGGCTGCTAAACCACGGTCTATTTTATTTAAACGTCGCGTTTCCAAATGCCTGTCCGAAACCCGGAGACTCGTCTACCGCCAAACCTATGCGGGTCACCTCCCGGCGACGGCCCAGCAAACCGTGAGCTGTGACCGGCTCTTTCAACTCGATCAGCCATTGCGGTTCGTTTAAGACAACCGCCGACAGGTAACCGGGTTCCCTGCGATTGGGGGGCGGGCCTGCTACACGATGGCAATGCGCGACCTGATCACGCCGGAACTCCACTTCCCAGATCAGGCCAACTCTTATCAGCACGCGATCTTCGCCCACGAGGATCGGGCGGAGCCGCAGAGCCCGGCCGATGGCTACAAGCCAGATCAGACCATACACGTCGAGCGCCGTCATGATCCATGCGGCGACCGCGCTCCAACGGTGCAGGATGAGATGCACCGGCACGCTTTCGAAAAAGATACCAGCACCGATGATCAGGATGAACATTCCAAAGCCGCTGGCTTCTCCATATGAAAAAGCCCGGTATCCATCGCGCGTGTCGGGCCGCGCGCGCCCGGAAAAGAGCGCGTAGTAGAGCACTTCGAGTTCAGAAGCGAACAGCCGGGACAGCCACTCGTAACGGAAGAGCGCCTGCGATGCGGCTCGTATCCGCGTGACGCTATCGCCGCTGCGATCCATTCGCCGGAAGCGTCGGACTATGGACGCGATGATCCACAACTCGAGGGGAACGCCCAACCAACGCAGCGCGGGCAGGTAAGCCTGCTCGGGCGCCGTCAGAATGAACCCCGCGGCCCGGGCGCCTGCGAAGAAGACCAGAACCAGGGTCATCCATGACGAGAAGCCCGCACGCACCACCAGGAAATAGAAGAGCGCCGGGACTGTGATTAGCAGATCGGCGAGCCCGCCCCAGCCGATCGCTGCCGGATGCACGAGCGCCCGAGGGCTGCGAGCGATCGAGAACACGGCCGTGTAGGTACACAGCGCCAGCAAAACAAATAGCCAGTAAGCTTGCTTCTTTGCGAGTGTCACGCAGTACTTCGATTTTATGCTGATTTCGGAGGCTTGCGTGTTAGAATGAGGATCTCCCCCCTATGTTTTCATGGATTTCCTCGAAGGTTTAAATCCGCAACAGCGTGAAGCCGTAGCCCACGTCGAAGGTCCCATGCTTCTCCTGGCAGGCGCCGGCAGTGGTAAGACGCGCGTCATCACGCACCGCATCGCGCACCTCGTCGAAACACACCGCATACCCGGACCCTGCATTCTCGCCGTTACATTCACGAATAAAGCAGCGGACGAGATGCGCCAGCGTGTGTTGAAGCTTCTGACGGACACGGAGCGCCGGAACACACCGCTCGTTTCGACGTTCCACTCCTTCTGCGTCCGCCTTCTGCGGCGCGATGGCGAACGCCTGGCGGACATTCGTCCTGGTTTCACCCGTAAGTTCACAATTTACGACGACGACGACCAGGTGGCGCTTCTGAGGTCGATTTATCGCGCGCTGGGGTTGGACGAGAAGTTCATGGCGTATCGCTCGATGAGTTCGTGGATCAGCCACAACAAGAGCAACAAGCTCTCGCCGCAAGATGCCTATAACGCGTCGACCGATCAAAAGACGACGCGCCTGTCCAAGATTTACGAAGACTACGAAGCGCGGCTGCGGCAGGCGAATGCGCTCGATTTCGACGACCTGCTGCTCGAATCGGTCCGGCTACTGGCTCACGACGAGCACCTGCGCGAGCAGTACAACCGCCGTTTCGAGTTCGTCATGATTGACGAGTATCAGGACACCAACCGCAGCCAGTACGAACTGATGCGGCACCTCACGCGCCTGCATCAGAACATCTGCGTAGTGGGAGACGAGGACCAGTCTATCTATGGATGGCGCGGCGCAAACATCCGAAACATCCTCGATTTCGAGAAGGATTTTCCGAACACAACGGTGATCCGCCTGGAGCGGAACTACCGTTCGACGAAAAACATCCTGGACGCGGCCAGCGCCGTGGTGGCGAATAACAAGGAACGCAAGGGCAAATGGCTGTGGACCGAAGAAGGCGCCGGTTCCCCCATCGGTGTCTATCAGGCGCCGAATGCCGAGAACGAGGCGCTGTTCATCGCCGACACCATCGACAAGGTGCTCCGCAAGGACCCCACCGGGCGGGTCGCGGTGCTCTATCGCACCAACTTCATGTCGCGCCAGATTGAAGAAGCGCTGCGGCGGTACGGGCGCCGCTACATCGTCGTCGGCGGGTTAAGTTTCTATCAGCGTGCCGAGGTTAAGGACGTCCTGGCCTATCTCAAGGTTCTCTCGAGCCCGGCCGACTCCATCAGCCTGTTGCGCATCATCAATACTCCGGCACGCGGCATCGGCAAAACGACCGTCGAGCAGATCGAGCAGTACGCTCTGGAACACAATCTGAGCTTGTGGTCGACGATTAGTCGAATGATCGAGGAAGGCGTGTTTGCCGCCCGCGCCGAGGCCGCGCTTAAGAGCTTCCACAACCTGATCGCAGACCTGACGGACCTCGCCTCGGCAACCCCGCCCAAACCCGTGAACGAGATCCTCGTCGAGCTGCTCGACCGGACCGGTTACGGCAAGATGCTCGAGGCCGACCAGACGCCGGAAGCGGAATCGCGGCTGGGGAACCTGAAGGAGCTTGTGAACGCCGCCGCCGAAGCGGCGGAGCGCGGCGAAGGAATTACCGAGTTTCTCGATCACGCTGCACTAGTCGCTGACGCCGACTCCATAGACGAGCGCGCTCCAGTGTCGCTGCTGACGATGCACAACGCCAAAGGGCTGGAGTTTCCGGTCGTGTTCGTCGCGGGTCTCGAGGAAGGTCTTTTTCCGCACAGCCGCTCGTTCGACACACCCTCCGCGCTCGAAGAGGAACGCCGCTTGTTTTACGTCGCGATGACGCGGGCCGAAAAGCGCCTCTATCTGACTTCGGCGCGTTACCGGCGCCGTTTCGGAGGTGGGGAAAGCGAGCGCACCATTCCTTCCCGCTTCTTGAACGAAGTCCCGCGCGGACTAACGGAATCGCTGGGTGGGGAACGCGACATCGGCGGGGTTGACCTGTACTCCGAACGCTACGAAGTCCGCGAGACGGTGAAGCGCAATCTTTACACCGGCAAGACTTACAATTCGCTCGAGAACATCAGCCAGTTCTTTGCGGAGCGAGGCGTCAAGACGCCCTCCATGGCGCCGCAACCGCAGCCCAAACCTCAGCCGCAGGCCCCAGCGCCCGCGACGACGAAACCCGCCGCTCCGACAGCGCCGCCTCCCCGCCCCGCCGTCCGCAAGAAGCCGTTCGGCGCTGGGTCGACCATCCATCACCCGAAATATGGCCGGGGAACGGTGCTACGTCGCGAAGGGGAAGGCGAAGACGCTAAACTGACTGTTAGCTTCCCCGGCTACGGCCTAAAAAAACTAGTTGAGAAATACGCAGGGATCAAAGAGGAATGAATACTAAACACGTTTCTGACAGAGCGGAGCGCAAAAAGCTGAAGCGTACGGCTCGCAAGAAAGCTGCACCCAAAGCCCCACGCGCGTCCGGGGTGGCGCGCGGCTCCATGAAGAAGAAAGTCAAAAAGATGGCGAAAGGCCAGCGTAAGCGTTAGCGCGCTCAGTGGCCTCCCAGCTCCTACGCACCAAGAACATCGACGCGTTAATTGCCGCTTCGGAAGAACCGGGCAGGCGACTGCGCAGAACACTCGGTCCGTGGAGCCTTACAGCGCTGGGCATCGGCGCTGTTATCGGTTCGGGCATCTTTACAGTTACCGGAACGGCGGCGGCCGGCAAGGTCCTCGCCGTTCCTTCCATTCTCAAGGCGACGCTTTTCGATCTCATCCTGAACGGGTATCATGCCGGCGCGCAGATGGGCCGGCCGGGTGCAGGCCCGGCATTGACGTTGTCGTTCGTGCTGGTCGGTATCGCGTGCTGCTTTGCGGCGTTGTGCTATGCCGAGTTGGCCTCGATGATTCCGATTGCGGGCAGCGCGTATACGTACTCATACGCGATCCTCGGCGAGATCATCGCGTGGATCATCGGGTGGGATCTGATTTTGGAGTACGCGGTCTCGAATATGTCGGTGGCGGTAGGATTCTCGGCCTATCTACAGGACCTGTTCGATAACGTCTTCGGTTTTCACTTACCGCCGCAATGGGCGTTTCCCCCGTTCCCCGCCCCGGGCGGACCCGCGGGCTGGTTCAACCTTCCGGCATTGCTCATTACGCTGGGCGTCACCTGGATCCTGGTGCGAGGCGTAAAGGAGAGCGCGGAAGTGAACACCACGATGGTGTTCATCAAGATCGTCGCCATCCTGTTCTTCTGCTTTGGCGCTGCCAAGGCGGTGAACACGGGGAACTGGCACCCATTCGCTCCCAACCACTTCCCAGGGATTTTGACGGGCGCCTCGATCATCTTCTTCAGCTACATTGGATTCGATTCCGTTTCGACGGCTGCCGAGGAGTGCGGGCGTCCGCAGCGCGACCTGCCTTTCGGGATCATCGCAACGCTCATCATCTGCACGGTTCTCTACGCGTCCGTGTCGCTCGTACTGACCGGCATCATGCCCTGGACCAAGCTCGGCACCGATTCACCGGTGGCGGACGCGTTGAAGGCCCTTGGCATGAACCGGCTGCGCGTCATCGTGACTGCCGGAGCGCTGATGGGCATGCTCTCGTCGCTGCTGGTCTATCAATACGGCCAGGCGCGCATCTGGTTCGCGATGTCGCGCGATCGCTTGCTCCCCGGGATGTTCTCAGCCGTGCACAGCCGCTTTCAGACGCCGCACGTTTCTACGTGGATTGCGGGGGTCGTCGTCGGTTTGCCGGCGGGGATTTGGGACATCGACACCTTTGCCGAGCTCTCCAACATTGGCACTCTGTTTGCTTTCATTTTGGTGTCGATAGGCGTGATCGTGCTCCGTAAGAAGCAACCCGACCGTAAGCGCACCTTCCGTGTGCCACTGGTGCCGTTTACGCCAATGATCTCAATTGCCTGCTGTCTTTTGCTTATGATCGGCCTGCCACTCGAAACCTGGCTTCGGTTTGTCTCGTGGCTGATCATCGGCCTGGTGATCTATTTCACTTATGGAAAGAAGCGCAGTGAGCTCGCAGACGCGAAGTAAACGTGGCGCAGGCGGTTTCGCCTGTGCATCCTTCCACAATGTCAAAATATTCGTGAGGCGCGAAGAATCTGAAGCCGTGTAATACAAACCAGCATGGCCGCAACCCACAACGAACCAGTGGCGCAGACATCTTGGCGGACGCATTTCCGCTGAAATCCAAAGGCGGGGTCGAAAGCCCTGGTAAAAATGTCGGAAACAATGGAAGCGCCAAAATGGGCTTTCATCCGTTTTCGTGCCTCCCCAGGGCCATCCCTGCAGGCGAGACCGCCTGCTTCACTCTTCCACAGTCTGGCACCCGGGGAACCAAGTGAGCGTGACCTCGCCGCCTAATCGCCTCGCTTATCTCGACTGGTTACGGGGCGCCGCGGTGCTGATCATGATTCAGACCCACGTCTTCAACTCCATGACGCGGACCGACCTGCATGGCAGCGCGGGCTACATGCTTTCGCAATTTATTGGCGGGATGGCGGCGCCGTTGTTTCTGTTCATGGCAGGCGTGACCCTGGCGTTTCGGATCGACAGCCGCGAGCGCCGTGGGTACACACCGGTCCGGCTCTTCCGCGACAGCCTGTCTCGCGCGGGCTACATCTTTGTCGTTGCCATTCTATTTCGACTGCAGTTGTGGGTTTTCCAATTTCAACTGTCTGATTGGCGGAACGTGCTGCGCGTCGACATATTAAACTGCATGGCGCTGGCGCTGGCGATCGGTTCGACAGTGGCTTTGCTCCCGCGGGCGCGCTGGTTTAGCGCCAGCGTGATCCTGGGCAGTCTCATCGCCGGTGTCGCGCCGCTGGTTGCGTCGCTCGACTGGTCGGGCCTGCCGTGGCCTGTGCGGAACTATCTGGTACCCGCGCCAAACTGCTTCAGCCTCTTTCCCAACGGCGCTTACGTTCCCCTTGGCCTCGCCGCTGGATTCGTGCTTCGCAACGTGGCAGCGGAAGCGCTCGGAATGGTCCTGCGATGGGTTGCCATCATCGGATTCGGCCTGGTCTCGGCCGGGCACTACTTTTCCAATCTGCCTTTTTCGATCTATCCGCAATCCGATTTCTGGCGCACCAGCCCCGGCCTGATCGTCATCCGCACTGGAATCATGCTGCTCGGCCTGGCGCTGGCCTATCTTTGCACGCGCGTCCACATCATCGGGTCCGCCCAGATACAACAACTCGGAATCACTTCGCTGCTGGTGTACTGGGTCCATGTTGAGCTCGTTTACGGCTACGCGCTAGGACTCTGGAAGAAGCAGTTAGTGCCATTGCAGTCGGCTCTTCTGGCGGCCGCGGTCATGATCCTGATGTACTGGCTCTCGGTGGCGAAGACGCGCTGGCTGTCGTCTTTCAACTGGCGCGACGCGTTCAGCCCGCGTATTCCAGTACCACGAGTGTAACATCGTCGGCGGGCACCGATCCCTCGGTAAATCGTTCGAATGCCTGCAGCACGCCAATGTGGATGTCCTGGCACCCGCCGCTCGCCCGCGCTTTTACGGCCTCACGCAGACCAGCCTTGTCGAAGAAGGCGCCATCGGCGTTCTCAGCTTCGGACAAACCGTCGCTATAGAGGACAAGCTTGTCGCCTGGTTGCAGGCGGAGTTCCTCGACAGGGTACGTGGCAATCTCAAGCATCCCTAACGGTATTCCGGTTGTCGGCAACGCGCGCAATTCACCGTCTCTGTTAATCAGGAACGGCTTCGGATGGCCGGCATTGGACCAATGCATTACTCCGTCGCGGGTCACGATGCCGTAAAACATCGTGGCGTACTTCTCGCCCTGGGTGCGCTCGTTGATAAAATGATTGATGCGCGATAAAGTCTGCTGCATATCGGCGCGCGCTTCCGACGCCAGCAGGAACGCCCCCTGCAACAGCGACGCCAGCAGCGCCGAGCTGACACCCTTGCCGGAAACGTCGGCAACGACCACGGCCCAGGAGTCCGTGCCTATCGGCCGCAGATCGAAATAGTCGCCGCCCACCTCATGGGAAGCGATACTCGACGCAGCGGCCCGAAACCAGCCCTCGGATGGAAACTTGGTGGGAAGAAGGCTGCGCTGGATCTGCCGCGCAACACTCAATTCCTCTTCCATACGCTGCTTTTCGCGCTCTTCCTGAAGCAGGCGGGCGTTTTCGATGATCGTGGAGGCTTCGAGCGCCAAGGTCTGCAAAAGCTCGCGGTTGCCGCCGGACAGATCAGCCGCCACTTGCCGCGAATCCATGTACAGAAGCCCCACCGTGTCGTCGATACTCGCGAGCACGGTCTCCTGCATGGATCCGGTGCGAACGTGAATCAGCGGCACACACACCACGCTGCGGAGTTCCAGGTCCGCCACGGACATTTCCGGGCGCACGCCGTGCTCCTCGAGCGGGTCGAAATTCATGGAGAGCAACTCGCGCCGGGTCCTCAGCGCACGATTGATGACCGACGTGGGCACACGCAGCTCCGTATTCGGGAGCGGACGACCGTGCTGGTCGCGAGCCACCGACACCGAAAGCTCGCCGGCTTTCCGCAGCAACAGGAACCCTCGCTCGGCGCCCGTGACAGTGAGCGCGGCATCCACCACCGCCGCCAGGACGTCTTCGGTCGAAAGCGAGCTTTGCAGCGCCCGGGCCACTTCCACAAGCGCCCGAAGCTTAGCCAGCCCGCTGCTGACAGCCGTTTCCGCATGCGGCGCGATCTGTCCGAGGATGCGGTTCATCTCGTCTTCTTCGACCGTAAAAATGAGCCTGTACGAGTCCTGAAACCCGAAATCGATGCGGTCTGAATTGGCGAGCACGTGGCGAGTGACGCGCTCCCCGTTCACATGCACGCCGTGCCGGCTGTTGAGGTCCTCGATGATGTATTGCCCGTCCTCGACCACGATGCGGGCATGGGACCGGGACGCACGGTTGTCCTTCAGCACGAGTTGATTGTCGGCCTGGCGGCCGATCAGAAATGGAATGGGATCGAGCGACACACGGGCGCGATTTCCCGAAGGATTGATGACCACCAATCCCGGACGGCTACGCGACTTCGCCACCGCCGACATTATTTCCCGCGCGCCGGCGTGCGGGCAGCCTCGGTCATCTCCTGCGCGCGCAACGCCTGGCAGTGGGAACAATATCCTCCCACTTCGGTGCGCGTAATCATGATCTGGAAGCCGAACATTCGCTCGATCTGCTCGCGCATCTCCTGCAGCGGCAGGCCGAAGTACTCCTCGACACGGCCGCAGCGGAGGCAGATAATGTGCGCGTGTTCCTGTTTGAGGCGGGTTTCATAGTAATGCTGATCGCCCTTATGATGCATCAGGTCGAGCTCGTCGACCAGCCCGCCGTGCTTCAGCATCTTCAGCGTCCGATACACAGTGACGCGGTTCAGCTTGGGGTCTTTTTCCTTCGCGAGACGGTAAAGCTGTTCGGCATCGAGATGCTGTCCCGAGTTGTCGATGACTTCGAGCAGGATCTGGCGCTGCCGTGTGAGTCGAACCCCCCGCTGGCGCAGAGAATCCTTGATGCCTTCCGCTGACACTAAACCGAGCGTAGCACGGTGGATCGTAATCGAGGATTGCATCCTGCGGCGGGTTGCCGAACCCGCCCAGCGCCGATTGGCAATCGGCGGCAGACTGCCAGTCTGCATCACTGGAGCGTCCGAATAGACGGATTGGGGACAAACGTGGCGGACAGGTAGTCTCCCAAACTGGCGATCTCCTCCGGCGTCCCCACCAGCGGCGGCATGAACCGTTTGTAAGGCGAATCGGGCTTGCAATCGTGCAGGGTCTTCAGGAAATTCGAAATCGCCGCGCGATTGCGCCCGCCCAGTAACCGTTTGATGGAGCGATAGCCATCCACCGTATGGCACGACATGCACTGCCCTCGGAACATGGCTTCACCCTGGGACGTCTGTAACGGCAAATCGGTCCTCATCCAGAGCGTATGGCCAAGGTAGCCTGACTGGTTGAGCGTATCGACCGAGCGCACCCGAGTGCCGTTCACGAACATGTAACGACCCACCACGTACGGCTTCCGCAGCAGCTCCCGCGAATACTCCGCCGACCCGGTTGCCAGCAAAGCCAGGAACAGCACCGACAGCGCGTGCGCCAGGGTGAACTCCCGCGGGTTGCGATAAGCGAAGAAATAAGCCACACCCACGATAGTCGCCGACGCCATCACAATCACCAGCGCCGCGCGCGTCACCTGCGTGAACATGCCCGACCCGATGGTCGAAACGCCGAGGCTCAACAGCGCCCGCTGCGATTCCGGAACGGTCCACAGGTACCAGCCGAGGAGCAACGGCATGAGCATGAACGACGGAAGTAGCCATTTGACGCTCCAGCGCACCATTTGCGTCTTGAGCGCCGGCTCCGCATCACCGTCGATGCGGCTGGTGGTGACCAGGGCCCAGATTCCGGCCAGCGAAGTGCAAACTGCAATCCTCAGGAACAGGCTGGGGAAGTAAGTCGGGTTGAAGAAGGCTTGCCAGAAGCGTGTCGCCTCCTGCCCGGTCCCGGCGACCGCCAGCCATGGCTCGCCCGGCGTCAGCATGAACGCCAGGATGCCGTTGATGATGACGAGCGTGAGAATCGACGAGCCGGCGTACAACCAGCCCACCTTCACGTGCAGGTCGGAGTCGATGCGATCCCAGGTGTAGTAGTAGACGGCCGCAGTACTCAGCTCGATCATGAAAAACACCCACTCAATCGCCCACCCGAAAACGAAGTTGTGAATCAAGGCGCTGGTCGCTTCGGGGTGCGTCAGCCCGATCGAAAACCAGATTCCGGCGCCCGAAACAGCTCCGAAAACACCCGTGAGGATCAGGAAGAACTTGGAGTGGCCGCGCAAAGTCCGGAGCCAGTCACTACGGCCTTCGCGAAGCGCCTTCCGCTCGGCGAGTGGAAGATAGAATCCGCCTCCGACAGCGAAATGCGAAATCATGATGTGGAAGATGGCGATCATGCCGATGATCCAGCCGCTGCCAACGATGGGCACAACCCAAAATGGATAATTCATGGTGTCCTCGCCTTAGTGAATGCCCCAATATCCGGCTACCGTCAGAACGGCGAGCGCGCCGACTGCGCCTATCCCCAGGTAGTGCGCTCGACGACCGCGCTGTCCGGCCGCGGTAGCCCCGTCATAGAACGGAATCACGACCCACAACAGCAGGGCGGCGTTGAACAGCAGCATGCCCACAGCCTCGCCGGCAGCCCCGGGAGCGATCTTCCCGAGAATCTTCAAGGCCTCGAACGCGGGCATGAAATACCATTCCGGATGAATGCCCGCAGGGGCAGGCGAAAGCCCGTCCGCAGGCTTTCCGAGGGTCCAGGGAAACATCGAAGCCATCAGCGCCACGACGTTCAGTGCGATCAGCCACATCGCCAGGTCCTTCGCTAAGAAATTCGGGAAGAATGGGATGCTGCGCCGCTTTTCCGGGGGCTTTGCCTGCTCGGATGCGGGCAAGGCATTGCCGTGTTTCTGCACCAGCCACAGATGGAAACCGAGCAGCGGAATAAACAACGCCGGCAGCACCACCACGTGCAGCGCAAAAAAGCGCTGTACCGTGAACTCGTTGACGTCGGGACCGCCACGGATGAGGTCCGCCATCGATTTTCCAATCGCCGGAATTGTAGTGCACATCTGCAGTCCGACTTTCGTGGCGAAAAACGAAAGCTCGTCCATCGGAAGCAGATAACCGCTGAAGCCGAACAGAACCGCGAAAACAAGCAGAGCCATGCCGCTAAACCAGCCGAACTCGCGCGGCTTGCGGTAGGCCTTCATGAAGAACACCGAGAACATATGGACGAATATTGAGAGCACCAGCAGGTTCGCCGACCACGCGTGCGCCGACCGGATCAACCACCCGAACTGCATCTGAAAGGTGATCTGCCGCACCGATTCGTACGCTTCGCTGCCGGGACGGTAGTACAGCAACAGCAATACCCCGGTCAGAGCCTGCAGCAGGAAGAGGAAGAGCGTAATGCCGCCCCAGTAATACCAGAAGGAATGTGCATGCACCGGCACCGTCTTCTTGCGCGCGAGCTTCAGCACATCGGTCAAGCTCAGACGCTCGTCAACCCAATCGTAGATTGCCGTCTTCACCGTACCCTCCTATGCCCGCGACACCACGACGCCATCCGGCGCCATTTTCACGTTGAACCTGCGCAGCGGTTTGGGCGGCGGACCAGCAATGTTCGTTCCGGTCTTGGGGTCGTATTCGCCGCCATGACAGAAGCAATGAATGCGATTTTCAGCAGGCTGGTACTGCACGGTGCATCCCAGGTGCGTACACACCGCGCCCAAGGCGACCCAGGTATCATCGCGATGATGGATTAGCATGGCCGGCGACGAGCCGAACTTGAACATCAGCGCCGAACCCGGCGCCATCTTCTGTGCGTCTTTCAGCGTGACCTCGGTGACGGCCGCGAGCGCAGCCTGTTGTTCCACCGGCGAGGCCAGATACCGGTATACGGGATAGCCGAGCGCGGCGACATATGCGCACCCCGCCGCCGTTCCCGCGGCGAGAAATGTGCGGCGTGTCGCCGGGCTCTCGTCCGCCTCGGCGCGGCCGCCTACGGGTATGGACAATTCGCTCATGCAACACTCTCCATGACTTTCTTGGCTCGGGCGACTACCGAGATCAGCCAGCCGATGGCGGCTATTCCCGCAACGAACAGCACCAGGAAGACGATGACGACGCCCCAATTGGTCGCCACCGGGAGCTGCCAGACATCGAAGCCCTTCACCGCGAGGGTCGCGTCACGCACCCCGTCGCGGAACAGCGCAAGTCCGCCGACCAGCAGGAAGCCGACAGCAAGCGCGGCCCAACTGCCGATTGCGCCGAGAGACGGCTTTATCAGTTCCGCCAGCCCGAGCAGAACGGCTAAGGCCAGCGCAGCGATCCAGGCAAATCGTGCCCCGGCATACCAGGGGTTCACCGCGAGACGCTGCAGTACGTCGCCAGACTGCGACGAATAAGCAAAAGCGGCCATCGCGAATTGAACCACCGCGCCCGCGACCACCAGTCCTCCGCCAACCTTTCCGAAGAATCGCCCGTCGGCAGCGTTAAAAGTTTTCCGGCTCGCGAGCCACAGCATCCACAGGCCCGCAAAAAGCGGGCCTCCGGCGATCGCAAAAAGCCAGCGCCAGAGCAGGCTGGGATCGCCCGATGGCAAACTCGTTCCCGATTGCCCCGCGACGTACATCGACTGCCAGGCTTCCGGCCGGAGCATCAGGGTCATATTGCTGGCATAGATTCTGGCAATCGCGAGTGCGACCACCAACGCGCCGCCGGTGCTCCACCACGCCGCTTTGCCCTGTTCGAGCCGTGCCGAGAAGCGGTACAGCAGCCAGTAGCAGAGCATCAGCAGCGGAATGACGAGAATCCAGTAAAAGCCGATCAGTACGCTGCTCGTATACAGAGCGCGGCCATACAGGACCTGCGCAAAAAGCAGAGGCGGCACTCCGAAATTGATGACGTAGGTCATTACGACTGGAAGCCGGCGCGCGATGGCAAGCGCTCCGGCTCGCGCGGAATTTCCACGCCCGAGCAGCGTCAGGCCCGGGACCACCATCAACCCGCCCAGAAGCATTTGTACCGTCGCGAAGTGCAGCGCGAAGGTCAGCACAAGCAGGCTCTTCATGAGCCAGACGGGCGCGGGCAGTGGTATTGGGTCAACTGCAGGGAAAGCAAACATAGTCGTTTGTTAAATGCTGTGTACGGGCACGTCTCGAATCGCGGCCAGGCGCTGTTTCGATTCCTGCGCTAGTGTTTCGATGCACGCCGCGCCAAGAATCTCGCGCAATTTGGCCTGCGCGTGTTGCCAAACCAGGTGGACGGCACACCAGTCCTGCCGGCCGCAGGCTGGAGAACCGTTGCATTTGCCCGTACAGAGATTCAACTGTATGGGGCCTTCAATCGCCTCGACCACGTCGAGCAGAAAGATTTCGGCGGCGGGGGTGCGAAGTTCGAAGCCCCCCGAGGGGCCGCGATGGGAGTCGATCAGACCGGTGGAGACCAGGCGTTGCAGAACCTTCGTCAGGAAAGCCTCGGGTGACTCGGTCGCTTTGGCCAGCTCGGCGATGCTGGCGCGGGAATGGGACGGCAGTCCAGCCAAGTAAACCATGGCCCGGACGCCGTAATCGGCGGCACGGGTAAGTTGCATTTTGGACTATCTGGATCTTGAAGTACGTCCTCGGTGAGCACCAGACATGCCATTGCAAATTTAGGCCGGAAACAACATATCCACGAACCGGCTGCGCAGCTTCGCTCACCCAACTCTGCGCATACCCACTCAGCATGGTGACACGTCGATTTAAGGCGTTTCACGTGCTGTCGTGTGCCGGTAAATCACCTAAACTATTCGTTACTATGTCTGCTCAGGCTGTTGTGATGCACTCAGACAAATCCGACGCCGCGTTCGTGAGCGAGTTGCGGCTCGTTGTGCAGCGTTATCTTCGCGCCGTCGACGCGTGGGAAGCGGAGTACTCGAAATACTATCGCTTGCCTCAACCCGGGCAGGTCAGCTCCGATCTTGAACCATTGCAGAGGCAGTACACCGAAGTGCGCCGCGAACTCGAACAAATGCTGCCGCGCGCCCGGCGCATGTGTCTCAAACTCGGCTTGCAGGAGCCGTGGTACGGGATTATGCGCATTGAATTGGGGTCCAAATCGCCGCAGACGCCGCAGGCTTCGGCTATCGGACGGTCCGAACGCAATCGTGTTGTGGAATGCCTCGACCATCTGGAAGAGGCTTCTCACGATTTCCGCGAGCCGGAGGACTCCCCGAGTCCAGCCCCAAATCCTCCACCCGTTGAGCACCGCTCGATTTTCAGGCGAATCTACGACTGGTTCTTCTAGAGCCCATGGCAGAAGTATTTGAGAGCGGAATGCACAGGCGGGACCGACTGCGTCACCTTTATGGCTCAACAGGTTGCGAGCCAAGGTGGAGCAAGCATTCAGCCAGGCATTCAGCCAGGCATTCAGCCTGCCCGACTTCAACCACCGAATGTTGGGGGTCGCCGTGACCGCCGTTTTGGATGCCCTCGATCAAGGCCCTGGCGCGTGGCACTTCCGGCTGTTCGGGACCGAGGTGCGCGTTCAACCCTGGTTTTGGCTGACCATTATTTTTGCCGGCGGCCGCGACGACGCGCGCGCCGCATTGATCTGGATTGCCGTCTGTTTCGTCTCCATTCTGTTGCACGAGTTCGGTCATGTCGGTGCCATGCGGTTGGTCGGCGAGCGGCCCGAGGTGGTGCTGTCCGCTTACGGCGGTCTCACGAGATCTAATCGCCTGACGATGCGAAGCACGGCGACCCAGTTGCTGGTTTCCCTCGCCGGGCCGGCCGCGGGCTTTTGTTTTGCGGCATTGATCCTGGCAGTCGACCGCGCGGCAGGCGCTCATGCAGGCGCCCCTTACATCAACCTGCTGTTTCACGATCTGATGTACGTGAACGTAGGCTGGGGCCTGGTGAACCTGCTGCCCATTTACCCCCTCGACGGCGGCCAGTCCACGAGAGCACTACTCGAACATTACAATCCCCAACAGGGCAAACGGCGTTCCCTGCTGCTCTCCGCCATCACGGCCGCGGTGGTGGCAGTTGTCGGAGTTTTTTTGAGCAGCATCTTTGTCGTGATTCTGTTCGGTGTGCTCGGAGCGGCAAGCGCCCAGGAGTTTGAGAAGCTTCGCCCCACTTTGAAGCGCGACTACCGACACTTTTAGAACTCTGGAGGTGGAGGAGGAGAGTAAGAATCCTGCGCACCGGTTTGATACCAGTGCTTGTCGAGGAATTTCGAGGTGGTGAAGGCGGGTTTCAAACCCGCCGCAGGTTGCAAACCTGCCTTACATCCGCTGCGGCGGGAAAACTAAGCGGCATTGAGCTTGAGCCTGCCTTTGAATGTCCGGTAACTCGCATGCGAACCGGCGACGCGGAGTAGTGCGCAACCGCCTGCTACACCCTTCCACAGCATCCCAAAACCCGGTGCAGTGGGAATCACGGGCTAGCGCGATACACGCTCGGCTTGACAACGAGGTTAAAACCGGCAAGACTACTTTAATCCGCTGCACCAAGTCGCTAGCCGGATCTAAAGTGAACTCGGTTCGTTCAAACGTTAGAGGGTCATTTACACAAAAGCAACACCGAGGACAAGATGATCACTGCACGTTTACCGCGCGGAGTCGGACACCATTTCAGGAATGTTGTTTATTTCGGCACAACTCTGGTGTGCTTGCTTGCTTTCAGCGTCGGTCATTTGCTGTACGGACAGGCCACCGGAAGCATTTCAGGGACCGTAAGCGACGCAAGCGGTTCAGCGGTTCCCGGCGCGAGAGTAACCGTTACTGTGCCCACTACGGGCTTTACTCGTTCTGCGATCACGAATGAACGCGGCGAGTACATCATTCCACTGCTCGGCGTAGCGATCTACAACCTCAAAGTGGAGAATTCGGGCTTCGCTCCCGCAACAGTCGAGAACGTCCGCTTGCAGGTCGACGAGCACCGGGAATTGGATTTCAAACTTTCACCCGCGACTGTGCAGACCTCGGTGGAAGTGTCCGCGACGCCGGTGGCGGTTCAGACGGCTGACGGCACGCTGGGGCAAGTGATTACAACGCAACAAGTCTCGGATTTGCCGCTAAATGGCCGCGACTTTGTGCAACTCGCGACATTGACGCCTGGGACGTCGCAGGAAACAAATCCCAATAGTTTCTTCAATGCCGGTCCGAGCAGCGAAGCATCCGCGCGCGGTTCGTTCTCCTTGTCGGTGGGCGGGTCGCGCGCCAACAGCACGGATTGGCTGCTCGACGGTAACGACAACAATGAACTGACCGCCGGCGCAATCTCAATTCTTTCTTCGATCGATTCCATTCAGGAATTTAAAGTCCTCACCTACAACTACTCTGCCGAGTGGGGGACTCGCGGTGGACCGACCGTTTTGGTGACGACGAAATCGGGAACGGACCAATTCCACGGAAGCCTGTTCGAGTTTCTCCGCAACACCAGCCTGGATGCGCGCAGCTTCTTCGCGGCGTCTACCGAAAAGTTCAACTTGAATCAGTTTGGTGCATCGCTCGGCGGGCCCATTAAGAAGGACAAGGTGTTCTTCTTCGCCGATTATGAGCAGAAGTATCAACGGCATGCCATTCCGTTCACGGGCCTGGTACCTTCCGTCGCGCAACGCAACGGCGATTTCAGTCACGACGCGTTCGGTAACCCGACCGCGGACGTGCTTATCAACCCCTACGCGACTCAAGGCACCGACGCGAACCCGACTTACGTCCCGTTCCAGTGCAGCGGCGGCAGCGCTTTGCCGGCTGCCCCGAACGGCAGCCAGGCTTCGGGAACACCTTGCAACATCATTCCGCAAAACCTGATCGATCCGGTTGGCCGGCAATTGATCAACCTGTATCCCCTTCCGAACGCAAACAACGCCGCTCTCGGATACAACTTCGTGAGCCAACCCGTAAGAAAGCTGGATGAAGGGAAGTTCGATATCCGTGTCGATGAGAACCTCTCGACAAAGGACACATTGTTTTCGCGATTCAGCTACGATCAGGCCGGATCGTACGTTCCCGGCGGCGCGCCTGGTTTCGCGGAGCAAGGTCCCTTTGCGAGCAATCAAAGCATCGCGAATCATGCGCGCAACGCTGCCATTTCCGAGACGCACGTCTTCTCGCCAACCATGGTGAACCAGGCCAGCGCCGGGTTCAACCGGATTTTCGACTACATTACGTCGCAAGGCAACAATAGCTGTTATGCGCGGGCCATCGGCATTCCCGGGGCGAACCTGGGTGGCGGGAGTTGTGGACTGACGTCAGTAGAGATGACCACCTACTGGTCGTTGGGAGATCGCGGCTACGCGCCGTTCATTGGCGGGACCAACGTGTGGTCCTTTTCCGACTCGCTCGACATCGTCCGCGGCAAACATGACCTCCGAATCGGCGGCATGATCCGCGCCAACCAGTTGAACACCGTGGCCGTTGGGTTTCCAAACGGATTCTGGGTTGTGACGGGGCTTTGGACTGGTGAACCGGCGGCTGATCTATTGACTGGTTTGACGAGCCTGGCGATTCACGACCAGGAATTCGGCGGTTCCAACACGGGCCGGCGCTGGAAGCTGTATCGTCCGTTCATCCAAGATGATTGGCGAGTCAGCAAGAACCTGACGTTGAACCTGGGCTTGGCCTGGGCGATGATGACGCCCCAGACGGAAGTGGGCAATCGACAGTCGGACTTCGATCCGGCTTCGGGCAAGTTTCTGGTGGCCGGTCAAGGCGCCGATGCTCGCGCCGGGGTTCAGATGGACTGGACCGCTCTCGAGCCGCGCCTGGGCGCCGCGTGGAAGCCATTCGGCAAGAGCAACACCGTGGTCCGCGGCGGGTATGCGATCTATCACGATTCATCGTGGAACATGGGCGCGCAGGGGCTCTGGCAGAATCCGCCGTACTACGCTGAATCCGGGGCGTTCGCCTTCGGCGGCACTTGTACATTTGCGACCGCCGTATGCGCCTCGCGGGGGTTGACGCCCTCGGCTATCGCGATGTCGGCAGGATTCCCGACGTTCGCGGCTCCGCCCAATCCAGCCGATTTCGAAGGCACCATTCTGTCGCAAAACAGAGATTTCAAACAAGGGCGAATTCAGCAGTTCAACGTGAACCTGGAGCAGGAGCTGCCGGGACAGGTTGTGGTGACCGCCGGGTACGCAGGCTCGCGCAGTTCACACATTCTCGTATTCGGAAACAACGTCAATGTAGGGTCGCCCAGCGCGTGCGGAACGGTGAAGGGATACACGATGGGATGCGGCCCCAACGGCGCCGCTTTCGGCGTTCCTTATCCAGCATTTCCGTTTTCGGAAATCGATAGCATCTTTGATGCGGGCCTGGCGCACTACAATTCGCTTCAGATCAAGGCCGAGACGAAGAGCGCACGACATGGGCTTTACGCGCTGATCGGGTATACCTATTCCCGCGCTTACGACACCGGCTTCAGCGACGGACTGGGCAGCATCATTGGCGCCACGTACTTCCCGCTACCGAACTGGCAAAAGCTCGATTGGGGTCTCTCGCAGATCAACCTGAATCACAACTTCACGGCCAGCGTGATTTATCAGTTGCCTCTCGGCAGGGGCCATAAATGGGGCAACAAGTGGAACAGCGCCACCAACGCGATCGGCGGGGGCTGGGAGTTGACCGTGATCGAGAAAGCGACTTCCGGATTTCCTGTGTTCGTCGTCGATGGCAACAACGGATCAGGCGCGAATCTTCTGAACACCAACGTGCAAAGCCTGATTCGGCCGGACCAGGTTTGCAATCCGGTTCTGAGCCACCCGACTCTATCAGAGTGGTTCAACCCGGCTTGTTTTGCGCAGCCGGCGCCTGGGGAACTCGGAAATGCGAATCGGACGCCGCTGTCGGGTCCGGATTTCGTCAACACTGACTTTTCGATCATCAAGCACTTCGAACCGCACGAACGGGTTCGTGTAGATTTCCGGGCTGAGTTCTTCAACCTGTTCAATCATCCGCAGTTCGGCGCTCCGGGTGGTAATGGGTACGGTGCGGACTTCGCTTCTCCGAGCACATTTGCGGTGGTGAACTACACCGTGAACAATCCGCGGCTGGTGCAGTTTGCTCTCAAACTGGCGTTCTGAGGAACAGCCGCAGCGAACACAACCTCGAGTTCTTGGGGTTTTCAGTGGTCTCCAGGGACCGACGCAGCGGAGGTAGGGTAGGTTTGCAACCTGTCGCCTTGGGTCCATGAAAGTGGATGAAAACCACGGTGGCGCAGGCGGTTTCGCCTGGGCGTTCCCGGTGAAGTCCATAGGCAGGCGCAACCGCCTGCTTCACCCTTCCACAGCCTGCGATATGGAGTTTTTGGACTATGGCGGCGGGTTTGAAACTCGCCTGCTAAGCGGTTCTTAAATGCCGGCGTACCAGGCGTAACCGCCTTCCGGCGACGAGGAGCCCAATCCCTTGCCGAATTTCTTCAAATCGTCCGTGACAATCAGGCGAGTGAGATATTTGACGCTCTTATACCCGAGTTGTCGGGGTAAACGCAAACGAATGGGACCGCCATGACCCGCAGGCAAGTCGCCCCCATTCATCCCGTATGTCAGAAGAGTCTGGGGGTGCAGAGCGTCAGCCATGTCGATGCTCTCCCACCAGTAGGTTTGAATCGACACGTATACCACGTACTTGGCCTGCGGCAGCGTTCCCACGACTTTCAGCACGTGCGACAAAGGCACCCCGATCCACTCGGCGATGAATGACCAGCCTTCTTCGCAAGCCAGGTGCGTGATCTGGCTACGCGAAGGAAAGCTTTTCAATTCGGCGAGTGAAAAAGACGTCGGCTCGGCCACCATCCCGCTGACATCGAGCCGCCAGTCCGCGAATCCTCCGGTCTGGAGGCGTTTGTAGTCCACATCCTGAGGAGGATCGCCGTTGGGGAACGGGCTCTTCGAGATCTGATTTCGCGAGAACTCCCGCGCCATCGAGTGTCGTGTCAGCAGCCGTTGGGCGGCGTAGGTCATCGTCTCGCCGGGACCGTAGAGGCCGCCGTGATCGGGTGGAATCAACCCATAGCGGCGTGCGAGACTCGCGGCGACGCCTAAACCGGTTCCGCCGGCCGATACACCAAGCCCCGCGGCGATGAGTTTGCGGCGTGAGAGAGTACTCATGCGTTCTCCATTTGCGGCCGGGCACGGCCCGTGATCATCGCTCGCATGCGGCTCCTGAATCCGGTCACGCAAATCATCACAAGATGGACCATCAGGAACGCAAACAGAGCGATCGAGACAAAGAAATGAATCGTGCGCGCCGATTGCTGGCCGCCAAAGGCAGTAACGGTGAACGGGAAAGCGGAGGCAATGGCGGGCGACATGGCCAAACCTGTCCAGATCACCAGGGGAAACAGGCAAAAGACGACAAGCAGGTACGTGAGCCGCTGAAGCGCGTTGTATGTCGTATCGGCGGCCGGTTTGAGGCGCAGGTGGTTCGCGATTTGAGCGGAAAGCGCACGCGGCGAAAGATCGTCCCGGCCCGGCAGCAGGTTCTTGCGGAAATGCCGCGTAACCAGACCGAGGCTGACATACAGTAGCCCGGTCAAGACCGCCAGCCACGCGGCTTCGAAATGGAGAGCGCGGCTCCATCCGTTCTGGTCGGGGAGAACATATCCATAACCGGTAGGCACCAATGACCTCGACGCCGGAATCGGAAGCTTGAACAACGGAGCAGTGAGCGCGTTCCCGGCCTCGCCCCAATAAAAGCGCGGGTGCGAAATCAGAATTTCCACCCCTGTGACGAGTAGCGCGACGAAGCACACGGTAGTAATCCAGTGCGTGATGCGTACAAACGCGCTGTGACGTGCCCCTGCCACGCGCTGGATTATATCATGGTCATCGCGCTGCTATCCTATTTCAACCACTCATGACCGCCGCCGGAGTTACGGAGTTATTGGTAAGCAAGGGCCTCACGGCCATCGGTTCGCCAATCACGATTCAAGAGTTAGGGCGCAAGTACCGGATACGAAGGTGGTACGACTTCTGGGACGTAATCTATCTGCCTCCGTCGCCGCTGTTCGACGAAAACGCGCAGCCATACTTCGTTCAGAACGACGATTCCCATCGGCTGCCGCCCACCACCTTTTACAACGATTTCGACCTGCTGCACGATGGCCAACGGAACCACGACTTCGCGCTCGATCGCTTGACGCGTGTCTTCGGTGAACCGCCCAAGGATACGTCAGTCAGCAACACCCGGTCGCACACGTGGAAGTTCGAGGAGATGTCGGTCAACATCCTGACCTTTATACAGGAAAAGACGTCCGGCCATAATCCGCTCTACCGCCGCCATCCCGAATTGTGGAATCAATGCCGTATCACGATCGAGCGGAACTGGTTGTGGGACGTATCGCCTATGGAACGTGCGTGCCTGGATTCGCTTTCGGCGGACGATACTCTGCCGTGCGCCCGGATTGCGATCGTCCAAGAGCCGCCCTTACGCGAACGAGGGCTACTGCGCCGCGCTCCGGACCGGCGCAACTCATACCTGTGGCGAAGTCCGGACCGCGCCCGAATCGGTTGGCACGCCGGGGACCGCGCCCTGTTCATCGATCGCGCAATCTGTAAAGGGTTGACGCTGGAACAGGTTACGCCCGCCCGCGGCTGTGGCTATTCGCGAGTTAAGCTCGAATGGAAGAATCCATTTAGCGATGCGCACGAGACGGTACAGCTTGGCTTACTGAATGGCGCGGAGACGCACACGCTCGACAATTTCGCCGAAGAACTGGCCGGCTTCTGGAGAATCAAACTGAAGTCGGTCGAGTATCCCGACGACTAAAGCGCAAGATAGCAATTGCGCGCGGGATTGCACTCGTAATCGTCGACCGCCTTGCCGTCCGGGCCAAGGCATTTCTGCGTCTTATGACACCAGAAAAGCCGGTCGTTCGAGTGCGGAATGGAAGGATTCCATTCCGCCTCGATATACAGACCTTTCCAGCGCAGATTCTCGCAGCGATCGTCGTCGAGCTGCGTGAGTGACGAGCGTTCGCGATTCATAAGATCAGGCCCTTCCAGAGGCCTCCTGGAGCGCGCGCTTCACGGCAACGCGTGCAAGCTGCACTTTGTAAGCGTTCTGGCTGAGCGGCTTGGCATCGGCCACCGCCGCGTCCGCCGCCTTGGCGATCGATGCCTCGCTCAGGCTCTGCCCGGCCAACGCTTTCTCGGCGCCTTCCGCGATCCACGGCGTCGGCGCCACGTGACCCAACACAATTCGCGCCGAACTCACGTTCGATCCGCTCATATGGAGAACCACGGATGCCGTAGCGAGCGGCCAATCCATCGCCCCACGCTCGCGAATCTCATGCGTGGTGTTCTTCGCACCGGCCGCCGACGGAATCATGATTTCCGTCAGAATCTCGTCCGCATGGATCGCCGTTTCCCGCCCGGACTCGTTTTGCGGCGCCATGAAGAACTTCTCAACAGCTACCGTGCGGCTTCCGGAAGCGGACACCAGCTTTACCTGCGCCCCGAGCGCAACCAGCGCCGGACCGAGGCTCGAAGGACTGACAAAATATGCCGGACCGCCGCCGAAAATCGCGTGATAACGATTCTCGCCATTCGGCACCAGGCTCTGGCCATCCTTCATCGCCAGCAAACCGAAGCCATTGCGGAAATACCAGCAGCGCGGACGCTGGCAGAGGTCTCCGCCCACAGTCCCCATGTTGCGGATCTGCGGGCTGGTGATGCCCAAAGCCGCCGACGTCAGCGAGGGAAATTCCGACCGCACGGCCGCGTTCGAAGCCAGTTCGTCCAAAGTGACGACCGCCCCGATCCGCAGCCCCTGCGGCGTTTTGCTAATGCCGCGCAGCTCGCCGATATTCTTTATGTTGACCACCCGTTTGGGCGTGTGAAGGTATTCCTTCATCATGCTGATCTGGTCGGTCCCGCCCGCCAGGATATCGGTCTCGCCCCATTTCGCGCTAAGCAATGGCAGCGTTTCTTTTACACTCGTAGGACTTGCGTATTCGAAGGCTTGCATTTACGCGTTCCTCCTTGCCAGCGTGTCGAGCACGCGCATAGGCGTCATGGGCACCATCGGCACCCGAACGCCAAGGGCATTCGCAACCGCGTTCGCGATGGCTGCAATCCCGGGTACGGTCGGGGGCTCGCCGAGACCGATTACACCGCGTTTGTCGTGTTCCGGGGCGATGTCCATGTGGACCATGATCTCGCCGATATCGTCAATGCCGGCCAGCTTGTAAAATTCCATGTCGGCATTCAGCATGCGGCCCGTCGCCGCATCCATGACGCGTTCTTCCATCAGCGCCCCGCAGATACTCATGATGCAGGCGCCGTAAACCTGGCTTTCGGCTGTCTTTGGATTCACTACCATGCCGCAATCGTGCACCGCGACATGCTTGTTGATCCGCACGATGCCGGTTTCGGTGTCCACCGAAACGTCGGACATGTGGATGCCTCCCACGCCCGAGGACATCATGCCCTCCTTCATGGATTCGCGCGGGACGTTCTCGCCCATCTCCGAAATAGTGTCGACGCCGAGCTTGCGGCAGGCTTCCTGCCAGCTCATGCTTTTCTCGGGATTCCCTTTCACGCGGATGCGGTTGTCGACCGCCTCCAGTTGATCGGGCGTGGTGTCGAGAGCTTTCGCGACCAGTTGGAACAGCTTGTCGAGGGCGTTCACCGTCGACTTACGGGTCGAAACTGTGACGCCGCCGATGGTGGTTGAACCGCCGGATGCGCCGGAGTTCGGGAAGTTGCTGTCGCCGATCTTCACCTTCACCTGGTTCACTTCGAGACCGAAAGTTTCGGCGGCGACCATGGCGATCATGGTGCGGGTGGCTGTGCCCAGGTCCTGCGAGGCCAGTTCCACTTCCACCGATGCGTCGGGATGGATCGTCGTGCGGCACTTGCTGGCGTGTCCGCCGCCGCCCCAGGTCCCGATGCCGAGTCCGAGTCCGCGCTTGATCGTTCCGTTGCCGGAATCGCCTCGCTGGTGCCAGTTCTTCTTCCAGTCGATCATGCCGGCGGCAATATCGATCTGCTTGGCGTAAACCTCGGGGCGCTCCGTGTAGGCAAGGTTCTTTTTGAACATCTCCGCCGGGTCCATCTTGAGCTTGGCGGCGAGATCTTCAAACGCCGAGCATGTGATGAAGGAAACCTGCGGATGCGTGGGAGCGCGCCAGGCTCGAGCACTTCCCGTGTTCACTGAGACTGCGGTGTGATTGACCCGGCGGTTCGGAACTTTGGTGAATACATACGGCAGCAACTGCGCGTTCACGCCGCCGCCAGTCACGCCGCCGGTTGCCCAGCTTTGAGAATCCCAGGCCGTAATCGTCCCGTCCTGTTTCGCGGCTACCTTCACCTTGGCGTATACAGACGGCCGATTGCCGGCGATCTGCAGCTCGGTAGCGCGATCGAGGAACAACTTCACCGGCCGGCCGCCGCTGTCCTTCGAGAGGCGCGCCGCCTCGACGCCCCAACTGTCGGCCGGGAACTTGCTCCCGAAGCCGCCACCCATGTAATCCATGTGCACGTGGATGTTCGTGACGGGGACGTTCAGGGCTTTTCCCACATCGCCGCTGATGCCCGATACGTTTTGCGTGGAGGGCCAGTACTCAATCTTGTCGCCATTCCAGGCGATGGTCTGGCCATGCGGTTCCAGGCAGCAGTGCGTCAACACCGGAATGCCATACTGGCCTTCGGACATGACATCGGCTTCTTTGAACGCGGCATCCGGGTCGCCGGTCACCTGCTCGCCTGCCGGTTTGGCGCGATTGCCGACCTTCGAAAGATCCTCTTCGCGCACGACGTGCGGGAGCACTTCGTAATCGATTTTAACCAGGCGGATGGCGTCCTTTGCGATCTCCTCGGTTTCGGCCGCGATCGCCACCATTTCCGCACCCTGCCACTGAACTTCGTCGCCCGCTTTCACCATCTCGCGGACTGCGGTGACACCTTTGAGCGCCTTGGCCGCGCTTGTATCGATGCTTTTCACGCGAGCGTGAGCGTAAGGTGACGTCACCAGCACGCCATGAAGCAAACCTTGCGGGTTGATGTCGGAATTGTACTTTGCGGCGCCGGTCGATTTGGCGATGCCATCGAGGCGGCTGAGGCGCTTCCCGATAACGCGCCGTTGCCCCATCGGGGGCCAGCTATAATCAGGCATTTCGTCCTCCTTGCCGTATCGCGGTGGCTGCTTCCACTACGGCTTTTCGAATTCCCATGTATGTGCCGCAGCGGCAGAAGTTCCCGCCCAGGCCCTTCCGGACTTCTTCCTCGCTGGGAACGCCCGGATGACGATCGAGGAATCCCTTGGCTGCCATCACGAAGCCCGGCGTGCAATATCCGCACTGTTGCGCGTCATTGTTGACGAACGCGGTGGAAACGGGGTGCGGTCTGCGGCCCTCCGAGAGCCCTTCTAAAGTTTCGATCTTCTTTCCTTGCGCCTCGATGGCGAGCACCGAGCAGGAGTACATCACTTTGCCGTCGATGATCACGGTGCAGGCACCGCAGGTTCCGCGGTCGCACACGCGCTTGGCGGCAGTCAGGTCGAGGCGATCGCGCAAGGCGTCGAGCAGGGTAGTGCGCGGCTCAACGGTAACATTGCGGGATTTGCCATTAATGTTGAGTGTGATGGGTACTTCACCAGGGCCGACGACTTTGGCTGACGCTGCAGCTTCGGCCTCGGTCTCGAGGATGCCCGTAGTAAGGGCCCCGCTGGTGATTCCCATGCCCGCGAGAAATCCGCGGCGCGAAAATCTGGACTTTTTCGTTTTGGGTTGATCTGGTTCCTTGGAAGAACTCACGAGACACCTTCCTTCGGGTGAAGAGAATCTTAATGATCTTAACAAATGGCGGGGGGTTGGGGCGGATGGTTACCGTTAACGAAGAATGGACGCAATGGCTTAGGAGTACAATCCCGATAGGTCAGGAAGTCGTAACAAGGAATCCTGTTCCGGAGGTCCGATGGACACCTGGACAGCCGTTAGCGAACCAGGAGTGACGTCATCAGGAAACCGCCACCTATCAGTCCGCCAAACAATATCGCTCCCAGCAGCAGCGGCCGCGTACCGGCCCGCTTCATCTGCTCCCAATGCGTGCTCACTCCAAGAGCAAACATCGCAGCGCTCAAAAGGATCGTGTCGATATCGATCAGCGCCGACCGCAGGGCCGCCGGTGGCTTGAGCCACGATTGAGCGACGATCACCGCCACAAATCCAAGCACAAACCACGGAAATCCGATCGCGCGCCCCTTGGAGGCGCCTTCCGGCCGTCGAATGCGGCCCACCAGCAGCAGGGCCGGGGCCAGCAGCAGCACGCGTAACATCTTGGTCACGACCGCCGTGTCGCTCGCGAGTTGTCCGACCGCGCGCCCAGCAGCCACCACCTGGGCCACCTCATGCACCGTCGCGCCCGTGTAAATCCCGAAGGTTCGCTCGCTGAAACCCGTCAGCGGATAGAGAAACGGATACAGGAACATCGCGGCAGTTCCGAAAACCACCACGGTGGCGACCGCGACACTCGCCTTGTGCGACTCGCTTTCGATGACGCGATCGGTAGCCAGTACCGCCGCCGCGCCGCAGATCCCACTGCCCGCGCTCACCAACAGCGCGGTGTCGGAATCGAGTTTCAGGACACGCGTACCGAGCCAGTACCCAACAATCAGAACCGACGTGATCACAGTTATATCGAGAGCCAGCGCTCGCGGACCGAGATGCCACAGGTCGCCCACGGTCAGCCGCACGCCATAGAGCATCACGCCCAACCGCAGGATTTTCTGCTGCGAGAATCGTAAGCCCGGTTGAAAGCGGCTCGGCAAACGGCCCCCCGCGGCATTGCCCAGCACCATTCCAGCGACAATCGCCAGGGTGAGCGCACTCAGTTGCAGCGCATGATTCCACGGCATCGAGGCCGCTCGCCAAACCAGTAAAGCGACAGCGAGGCACAATGCGAAGCCCCATCCAACACCCTTGAAAAGGCCCATAACCCTGCACCCACAATAGGCGCGTGCCGCAAATAAGTAAAACTGATAATTTCAATACTGCTGTTTGATCCAATCAATATGCGAATCACAGTACGACAGCTCGAGGTCTTTGCCGCCATCTGTCAGGAACAGACGGTAACGGGCGCCTCCCGAAAGATCGGGCTTTCCCAGGCCGCTACAAGCCAGGCATTGGCTGAACTGGAAAACCTCCTCGAGCGGAAGCTTTTCGACCGCCATGGGCGCCGCATCGTACTAAACGCGGCAGGTCGCCAACTTCTTCCCGCGGCTGTCCAAGTCCTCGACCGTGTCCGCGATATCGAGACGGCCGGCGCACCTTCGACAGCTCACATCAAGCTGTGTGCCAGCCTTACGACGGGCAATTACATGCTCCCCTCCATCATTTCCCGCTTTGCCCGACTCCACCCGGGCTGTCAGTTTCATGTCGCACTGGGCAACACCGACCAGGTCGTGGAATCGTTACTGCAGTTCGAAAGCGATGCGGGCTGGATCGAAGGGCTGGTGCAACACCAGGACCTGCAAGCTTTTCCCTGGCGTGAGGACGAGTTGGTGATCGTCGCCAAGCAAGGTCACAGGCTGGCTTCCCATCACGCGACACCCGAAGATCTCGCCGCCGCCGCCTGGATTCTGCGCGAAAAAGGCTCCGGTACCCGCGCCGTATTCGAGGACGCCATCGCAGGCAAATTCCGGCTGGAGCACGTGCCCATTGAATTTGGAGGAATCGAAGCGATTAAGCACGCCGTGCTTGCCGGAGCCGGCCTGGGCTGCATCTCGCGTTCCGCCGTGGCACCGGAGTTGAAGACCGGCCAACTCCGCCGTGTTCACGCATCGTGGCTCAACCTGCGGCGCCAGCTCACAGTCCTGATTCACCGCGAAAAGTACCTCGATACGGGCCTGCGAGGCTTTCTCAGTTATGCCGGGGTGACGTTAACAGCCGGCTGAAGGACTCCGTTTCTATCAATGCTATGCCGTGGATAAACGCAGACGAGTCCTCGCTCACGAAACCCGCACCGCGTCGTAGTCCGGTCTGTCGGAAAACCGCTCCATGATGCGCGATGGGTTACCGAGATCGGTGAAACCGTATTGCCGGTACAACCCGTGCGCATCGCGCGTCGCCAGCATCCAGCGGCGCAGTCCCTGAAGTTCCGGATGCGACACCATTACCTTCATGAGCCACTTCGAAAGTCCCTGCCCTCGAAACTCTTCGAGAATGAACACGTCTGCAACCCAGGCAAACGTTGCATAATCCGAAACCACTCGCGCAAATCCGATCTGACGTTCGCCCTGGTACATACCGAACGGCAGCGAGTGCTTCACCGATTTCCGTATGACATGCATCGGGCGGCCCGACGCCCAATAGGACGTCTTATACAGGTATTCGTAAATGGCGTTATAGTCCAGCCGCTCCGGATCCGTGCTGATAACATAATCGCCGCGCAGCCATTGCTCTCCCAGAAATGTTCTCCTTCCAACCTCTAGCGCTATTCTAGATTTTCCTATGTTCATTTCAAATCTTTTCTCGCTGGAAGGCCAGGTGGCCGTCGTCATTGGGGGTGGCGGCGTGCTGGCGGGGGCAATGGCGGAAGGGTTTGCGTTAGCCGGCGCGCGCGTCGTGATCGTGGGACGAACGCCCGAAAAAACGGAAGCGCGTGTCGAATCGATTCGTGCCCAGGGTCAGCAGGCCATCGGCGTAAACGGCGACATGAGCAGAAAAGCCGACCTGGAACGCGCACTCGATGAGACTATGCAGGCGTTCGGCCGCGTCGACGTTCTGCTCAACGGCGCCGGCATCAACTCCGCCACGCCATTCTTCGACATCAGCGAGGAGGAATGGCACAAAATCATCGACGTCGACCTGACCAGCGTCTTTTTTGCATGCCAGATCTTCGGCAAGGCGATGGTGGAGTCTGGCAACGGGGGCTCCATCATCAACATATCCTCTGCCTCGTCCGATCCACCGCTGTCCCGTGTGTTCACCTACTCGATCGCGAAAGGCGGCGTGAATCAACTCACCAAGTTCCTCGCTCGCGAGTTGGCGCCCCAGCGTGTTCGGGTAAACGCAATCTTGCCCGGCTTCTTCCCCGCCGAGCAAAACCGCAAGCTCCTCACCGCGGATCGAACCGAGGCCATCATGCGTCATACGCCAATGGCCCGCTTTGGCGATGCCGACGAGCTCGTGGCTACCGCGATCTATCTCGCGTCTGCCAAAGCCTCATCGTTTGTCACGGGAGCCATCGTCCGCGTGGACGGCGGCTTCGGCGCCATGACCATCTGAGAGAACGCGCTTCAGGCTTTCCTCCATCTCCCTGGGATGGAAGCCAAATGGCCCCGCCTTGCTCTTGTAGGCGACGCGCCCCTCGCGGTCGATAACGTACAAACGGTCGGGCCAGCCAGTGTAAGCAACGTCCGTTCGGTTATCGAAGCCGTCCAGGATCGCTGGGATGGCAAGGTGCAGATTGCGCACGCAGGCATCCGCCACCTCGCCGCGTTCCTGGTAACTCTTCGGACTCGCAAATACGACGTGCTGCGCGACGTTCGAGCTCATCTGCCACACGTCGCTCGCGTGGGCCTCCTGAATGTAAACGATGTAGAACGCCGCGCGGTCCTTGTACTGTTCATACATCGCGTTGAGCACGGGAGCCTCCCGGCGAAACGGCGGTCAAGTGTAGCTCCCGAAAATCAGGACTACCGGTTTCGAGCCGCGAAACGAGGAAAGCCGCACGGTTGCACTTTTGTCCAGCGTCTGCAGTTCGAAATCGGGCGCAACGTCGCCGGCGTGAATCACACCGCCGCGCGCATGCGACCATAACGTTTCAAACGGAAGCGCCATGAATAACGGACCCGGCACGTTCGCAATAAACCGGCCGAAATTCTCGGGCGGACGCCGCATTTCAGCATAGATCAGCGCGACGAATCCAATCCACAGGACCGTCAAGGTACCGAGAACCGTCACAACCTTGCGCATACGATCCCTCCATTATGCACAGCGCTGTAACCTTTTCGCGACAATCTGCTCTGTACGAATGTCGCCCGTATGTGTACAATGACAAAACTGGAGGGATTTTCAAAGTGAAGAAGCTCATTGCCATGCTATCGCTCGCTGCCAGCTGCGGATTCGCGGCCACGTTCAGCGGAACAGTAATCGACGTAATGTGTAAGGACAAGGACGCCGCTGCTCACACCAAGGACTGCGCACTCAGCTGCGCCAAGGGCGGTTTCGGTATCGTCACCTCCGACGGCAAGTTCATGAAGTTCGATGAGAAAGGCAACGCTAAAGCGCTGGCTGCCATTAAGGCGACCAAGAAGTCCAGCGATCTGAAGGCCACAGTTAAAGGGACCGCCGATGGCGATGTCCTCAAGGTCGACAGCATCATGGTCGACTAGCTTCAGAGGCTGTGGGAGGGTGAAGCGGTTGTGAACCGTGCTGCCGCCCTGAGACAGCCCAATTAATTCACTGAGAATGCGCAGGCCGATTCGCCGGCGCATTCCCGGTTAGTTCCAAGGGTGAAGCAGGCGGTTTCGCCTTCCCTCTGCGGAGCCTCAGGCAGTTCCTCGCAGGAGTTGGCTGAAACCCGGCGTAGCGGCGCCGCGCACCATGCGTTCTGCTTCGGTCAGTTCCTGCCCGCCTTCACCCGGAGCCAGGAAGAGATTCGTTTCCAGCCCGTGTTGCCGCGTGTAGAGATCCCAGTAGCGGCCCTGCAGCGCATACAGAGTCTCATGCGTACCGCGCTCCAGAATGCGGCCACCTTCCACCACAAGAATCTGATCCGCGCGCCGAATTGTCGACAGCCGGTGCGCGATCACAAAGGTGGTCCGTCCCTCCATCAAATACTTGAGGCCCTCTTGAATGAGCGCCTCAGACTCCGAATCGAGGCTTGAAGTGGCCTCATCGAGAATGAGAACCCGCGGCTCCGCGAGAATCGCGCGCGCGATGGAGACCCGCTGCTTCTGGCCGCCCGACAGCTTCACGCCGCGCTCGCCCACGATAGTGTCGTATTTCTTCTCGAAACTCTCGGCGAATTCGTCTACGCGGGCGATACCGCATGCCCGCATGATCTCTTCCTCGGTGGCGTGCGGCTTCGCAAAAGCGACGTTCTCGCGTATGGTCCCGTCGAATAGAAACGTGTCCTGCAACACCACGCCGAGTTGCGTGCGATAAGACTCCAGCCGCACTGTCGCCAGGTCGACGCCATCGACGCGCACCATGCCTTTCTCCGGCTTATGAAAAGCGGCGATCAAGCCAATGATCGTCGATTTTCCCGACCCCGACGGCCCGACCAGCGCCGTAACCGTCCCCGGAGGCGAATCGAACGAGACGTCGTGCAGCACCGTCTTGCCTTCGTCGTAAGCAAAGCTGACGTCCTCGAACTCGATATGGCCTACGATCGGCGGTATGGTGAAAGTGCGCCGCGGGTCGGTGATCTCAGGATTCTCGCTCAGTACCTCGTGCGTACGATCGAGGCCAGCGAGCGCTTCGGTAAGCTGCGTCCCGATGCTGACAATCTGAATCATCGGAGCGATCATGAACGCCAGGAACATGGTGAAGGTGCCGAGATCGCCCAGGGTCATCATTCCCGCGGCGATTTCCTTCGCGCCGATGAACATCACAACCGCGCCCACGATCCCCATCAGCACCGTCGCGGACATGCTCATCAGCGACATCGCGGTGAGCGACTTCAGGACATTATCGAGCAGCCGCGTTACCCCGCCCGTGAACACCTTGGCCTCGCGTTCTTCGGCGTGGTAGCCCTTAACGACACGTACGCCACCCAGTGACTCCGTAAGACGCCCAGTCACCTCCGCGTTGATCTTGCCACGCTCCCGGAAGATTGGCCGAATGGTGGCAAACGCCTTCCGCAGCACCAGCCCGAAGGCGACCATCACAGCCAGCGCAATGCCGGTCATAAGGACGCTGATACGGAACAACACAACCAGCGACAGCAAAGCCGTCAGCACCCCGCCGGTAAAGTCGATGAGGCCCGTGCCGAGCAAGTTCCGCACGCCTTCCACGTCGTTCATGATGCGTGCAACGAGCGCTCCGGTCTTATTGGAATCGAAATAAGCGACCGGCAGGATGCCAACATGCTGCTGCACCTTCTGCCGCAATTCGGCAATCAGCCTTTGCGCCGCCTTGGAAACCAGTTGCGTCAATGAAAACGAGGTGATGCCCTGAATAATGGTGGCGGTCAACACCGCCATCACGATCGGCGTCAATAGCTGAAACTGGTGTTTTCCAACTACATTGTCGATCAGATATTTAGTCGATCCCGGCAGAACCAGGCCGCACGTACGATTGATCAGCATCAGCAGGAACCCGGCCGCGAGAATCTTGCGCCGTGGCTTGATCATCTCGCGGACGTCCGGCCAGATGACGCGCAAACGTTGGGACGCGCTCTTGCTAGGTTTGGAAGCTGTCAAATTCATTCGATGAAACTATTCTAACCGGCGATTCAGAACAACCACGCTATCACGCCAGGGCCTGTTTCATGTAGTCGAACGCTTTCCGGACCTCCGCGAGGGCATCTTCCGGCTTCGCGTATTCGTACTCGATCATGGCGGGAATGGGGTACTTCCTGGACTTGAGAATCTGCAGGACATCTTTGATTCTGGTGTCGCCCCGCCCGAATGGCACGTTGGTGCCGTGGTCTTTCTTCCGGTCCTTGATGTGCAGCGTGAGGATGTCGTCGTGGTGCTGTTCCAGGTACGAAACCGGATCGAAATTCGCCGCCGTGAAATGCCCGATATCCAGGTTGATTTTCATATACTTCGAACGCCCCGCCATGGCCCTGTCGAAGTCAGCCGGCGTGGAGAATTCATTCGGCTCCATGCTGTCGTGATTGTGGAAGCCGACGTAAGCGCGGTACTTTTCCGCTAATGGGTCGACCCGCGCGGAAACATCGACGTTGGCCGATGCCGTAATCTTATCTGTGCCCAACGCGTGCGCGATCTTGAATCCGTTTTCCAGCTCAACTTCCGAGAAGCTGTCGCGAAAGCTGTAGTTCAGCGCATAAATGACGATTCCCGCATCGTCGAAGCGCTTTTTTGCCGCGCGAATCTCGTCCATGGGCGGATCCTTTCGCCAGGCAGTCGCCGCTTTTTCATCTTTTGGCTCCAGGTGCCCTTGCCACAACTCGACAAACCCGAGCCCGATGTCCTTCATGTCCGCGACACACTGCTCCAGCGGGAAGGCGCGAAAACTGTAGCTCTGAGCGCCGATCATGACGCCATCAATTCTGGAGTTAATCTTCGTGACGGCGGCAGAAAGCGGCGCCGCGATGATAAGTTTGGCAATTTCCCGTCGCGAGAGCCTCATTTGTATGAATGATACTACCGCCGTCATCCAGAGGTCTGTGACGCTGTGGAAGGGTGGGACAGGCGTTTTCGCCTGTCCTTTCCCGGTGAGGTACTGCGGCCCATCTCAAGGCTTGCGGCTAACCGGCGCTCCCTCGGCATTCCCACCGCCCTGCTGTAAAACCGGCAGCGGAGCCGGCGGCGCGCTCACGCGTCCCGTCTTGGCTTCCTCGATATCGACGCCGTACGCCCCGAGAACCTGCCCTGTCGCCGCCTCCAAGGCCACTCGCGCGTGCGCATACTGGCCGAGCGCCGTGACCTCCGATCCCTGCGCGGTCGCCAGGTCGCGCTCGGTCTGAATGACCAGGTACAAGGTTGAAGCGCCGAGAGCGTACTTCTTCTTCTCGGCGTCCACAGTCTGCTCTTCCAACACCCGCTGCTTCACCGCCGCGTTATAGCGTATGCGCGCCTGCTGCATCCCGATCACCGCATTTTGCACATCCACCGCTATCTGCTTTGTCAAAGTCTGCACATCGATCTCCGACTGCCGCAGCGTAAGCGAATCGCGTGCATAATCCGCCTGCGCCGCCCGATTCCGCAACGGAATGTTCAATTGCACGCCCACCCGATAATCCGGAAAATTGCGGCCGAACAACTGCCCCAACACCGTTCCGTAGCCGCCGACGAAGAACGGGTCCACGGAGCGCCCCGTCGTCAGGCTGGCGCCCGTGCTCGACAGCGGAGGCAGTGGATTCACAATGCCGGCTTGCGCGTGATTCGTCAGATCGACGAAGCCATTGAGCGATGGAAGCAGAGCATTGCGGTCGGCTTTGACAGAAATGCGGCTGTTCTCGATACCAATCCGGCTTTGCGCCAGTTCAGGACGGGTGGCGATCGCCGCCGCGATGAGGTCTTGGATGGGTTGCACCGCCTCGGTCTCGGGAATCCTGATGCTGTCGGTCGGGATGATATGCGCCGCCGCAATCGCCGGATCGGCGCTGCGCGTAAGCACGTTCTTGATGATCGTCTCCTGCTGCAGAACCTGTGTTTGCGCAACGATCAAATCCTGCTGGCGGGCGGCGATTTCGGCATCCGCCTGCACGATCGCGATCGGCGCCAGCGTCCCGACCTCAACCTGCTTCTTGTTGTCTTCCAGCAGTTTCTGAGAAACAGAAAGCGCCCGCTCCGCTACCTTCACGTTCTGATTGAAACTGACAAGGTCCCAGTAGAGATTCACGATGGCCGCAACCGTCACGATCACCTGCTGCTGAAACGCCAGGTCCGAAACCTGCAGATTGTTCTTCGCCACCCGTATCTGCCGGTTGTTCACCGCGAACCCGAACCCTTGCAGCAAGGGCTGCGTCACGAACAGGTCGAGACCCGAAATGGTGCTGGGGTTAATGTCGGGGCGTCCCGAATTCAGGTCTGTAAACGCATTGCTGTAAGACAACGCGGCCTGTCCTCCCGTCAGGAAGCCTTGCGTCAGGGTGAAGTTTGCCAGTTTTTGAGTCTGCACCAGCGCCGTCGTGCCGTAGAGGAAAGGCGTGGTTTGGGGCGACGTGGCGTGACCCCAACTAATCGTGCCCGTCAGCATGGGATCGAGGGTCGGGATAGTTGGACCCAATTGCGAAATCACCCCGTTCACGCTTGTCGAGCCAGATGTCGAGCCGCTGCTCGCCCCCCCGCTGAAGGCGTTTAATGACAGGCCCGCTCCCGCGCTCGACGCCCCCTGAATGACGTTCGTATTGACCCCGCGCAGCGCCCCTCCGGCTTTCGCCCGCTGGAGATCTGTCTGCGCAATCATCGGACCGTAACGCGCGCGCGCGATATCGAGATTGTTCTCCAGTGTCAGCGCAATCGCATCCTTCAACGACAGGTAGATGTTTCCAGCGCGCAGCAATTGATCGAGGCGGCTGGAATTGGACATGTCGAGCGCCGGCGTCTCCGAAGGCTTATACCAGTGGAGAACGCCAGAAGACAAATCGAGAGTCGGCGTGCGGTCCTGTGCGATCGAGACCGGCGCCGAGAGCATGAGTACACATAAAACGGCAAGAGCCGGTTGGAAACGTCGCATGACACCTCTGAAGCGTAGGCTAAAGTCCAGTTTACGAAAACGGCGCGATTACTTGCCCAATTCCCGAATCCGGATGTCGCGGAACATGATCACCGAAAACTGATCGTGCAATTGCAAGCCGATGGGCCCGGTCTTCGATCGCTTGGGATCGCCGGGGTGCTCCGCCGCCAGGTGGCCGTTCAGCATCACTGTAATCTTGTCGTTACGCGACATGATGTCCAACACATTCCAATCGTCGTCGTGATGGAGGTCCTTGGGCGCATCCACAAAGCCGTAGATGCTGCCCGACGGATGGGGATCGGGATAACGGTTGTTGATCTGGATCTCGTAACCGATTTTGGATGGCGTTTTCGTAAAATCGGCCGGCGTCACGATGGCCCAACGTGCGCGAGACGTATCGCGAATCGAGACGCCGCTGTTGCCGGCTGTTTTGGTCCAATATTCCACGTGCAAGTCGAATTCCCCGTAATCATTCCGGACCGTGTACAGCCACGATTGGGTGTCGACCCAATCCTTGAAGTCCTTCGGTGTTTTGAAGGGGCCTCCCGGTACACACATTTTGCGGAGATCGCCTACGCGTTGACCAACAATGGTGCGGTCGCGAAGCACCGTCCATTGACCGTCGCCGAGTACTTCCCAACCATCCAGGTTCTGACCATTGAACAACGGCTTCCAATCGCCGGCCGAGACGAACGAAATTCCTATAAGCAGACTGACAAAAAAGCGAGAACACGCCATGATGCCCCCAGTATACAAATGCCGGAAGCCCTGTAGACTAATGAGAAGGCGGTGAATTCATGGACACAACGGCGATTGTTGCGACCGTTCTGTTAGTCGTATTGGTGGTTTTGGCGCGTGTCGCAAAGATGCGTCACGTGTGGGACCGGCGTCCTCGCCGCAACCCCGAGCAGCGCCATGACGCGTAATCGCCATGTCGAGCGTTAAAGCGGTTTCGGGTGGGGTTCTTGCGCTCGCGGTGGTTGCCGCTTTCGCGGCGGCAGACTTTCGATCGTTCGAGGCTGTGCCGCTCGAAACGGAATCTGAAACGACTGCCAACGCCAGCATCGGCGATCTGAACGGCGACGGAATCCTGGATATCGTTCTCGCCAAAGGCCGTCACTGGCCCTTAAAGGATGTCGTCCTGTTCGGCGATGGCAAGGGACACTTCACACCCGGACCGCCGCTGCCGAACGGCCCCGATCGAAGCTACTCCGCCCCGCTCGCCGATCTCGACAAAGACGGTGACCTCGATATCGTGCTGAGCAACGACCGCCCCGATCCGAAGCTGATTCTCCTCAATGACGGCAAAGGTCGATTCACGGTCGGTGGAAGCTTTGGCGATCCGAACTGGTCGACGCGCAACGTCGTGGTCGCGGATTTGAACGGAGACGGGTATCCGGACATTGCGGTTGCGAATCGACCCGGTCCGAGTTACGTCTGCTTCAACGACACGAAGGCCCATTTCAGTTGCCGCGTGCTCGGACCCGAAACGTCTGCGACCATTCTGGCAGGCGACATCGACGGCGACGGCTCGAACGACCTGATCGTCGCGTGCCGGGACGATTGCCAGAGCGTAGTCTATCTCAACGACGGAAAGGGCAATTTTACGCGCAAGCTGCCGTTCGGCCCCGCGGTATCATCGACGCGAGCCATGGCGGTTGCCGATTTTGACGGCGACGGCCGGCTCGACATCGCCGCCTGCCATGAGAACCTCGGCTTGTATGTCTATTTCAACGCGGCCAAAGGCAAGTTCGGTGAGGGAATAAAGGTCGCGGGGCGGGACGCCCTGCCTTATTCGATGACGACAGCCGATCTGAACCGTGACGGAAGGCCGGAGATCATCGTGGGCTATGTCAAGGCTCCGGGCGCGGTCTATTTCAACGACGGAACCGGCCGCAAGTTTCGGCGGGTGGCTTTTGGGGATAGCAATGGCGCCATTTACGGCTTAGCAGTGGCTGATTTGAACGGCGATGGATACCCAGACATCGTGGCCGCCCGCTCGGACGCCCCCAGCCTGCTGCTCTTCAACCGGCCTGGGAAATGACGTGATCACCTAACTCCTACCAATACGCGACATCCAAATCATCGATGTAACGAAAGTGCTGATCTCTTGTCGCTAGCAGCCCGTGGGAGGATTCTTTGAGAGCGGCATGCGCAGGCGAAACCGCCTGCGCCACCGTTTTCCGAGAAACGTGCTGACTTCGCTGCACCGAAGAAAAGCTCACCAAGTACGACCACGGGGATGTATACGTCGGATATCAGGTCTAACTTGGAGAGCACGCTGTCATCCGCTTCGAATACGGCTATGACGATATTCGTGTCGAGCACGAACCTACCATTCGCCGGCACCCACTCGCTCGCAATTCTCCTCGATGGCGCGCTTCATCTCCTCGATAGAAACTCGATCGAGATACCCTGAAAAACGCCGCAGCACCGCGCCCCCCTCGGCTTTAGCGTCCGGTCCCGCGAGCGACACGACAAATCGAAGCACCTATTCCTGAAGTTCATGTGGCAGTTGATCGATTCTCGAAACGATTTCATCCCGGACGTCCATGTTTGAAACCTAGTCACATCGAACAACGCCGCTCTTATGATTCATAGCGCCCGCGCAACGCCTTCCCCGCCCTGCCTCGCCCGTAACATGAGCACCAGGCGCATCACGCGCTGTTCGATCTCGGCAGCCACTTGCCGGAAAACCTGCTCGCTCATGCCGATCGGGTCCGTAATCTTCCACTCCTCAACCATCACGCCCGGAGGGCTGATCTTCTGCCCCGTCATGTTGATCAGCAGATCGATCTTCTTAGGCGCCGCCGCCAGCCCCTTCGACAGGGCCGCGCTGAGATCGATATTCTTCTCCTGCATGACCTTGATCGTAAGCGGCGGAATGAAACCCGCAGGGAAAAGGCCGGCGCTACAAGCCTCCATAACATCCGAACCGTATGCCCGCGCAAACCCCTCAGCCATTTGCGACCGGCAGGCATTCCCTATGCAGAGAAACAGCACGCGGCTTCGGTCCATCAGCCCACCTTTTCGAGGAAAAGCTTGTGGATGCTGGAATCTTCGGTCAGTTCGGGATGAAATGTCGCGGCCATATGCCGGCCCTGCTCAACCAGAACGGGATCACCATGGTAGCGTGCCAGCACCCGCGCCTCTTCACCCACCCGCCGGATAATTGGCGCCCGAATGAAAACCGCCTCCATTTCACCTTTCGCGCCCTCGGGTTGCAGCCGGACGATCCGGGAGTCCAGTTGCCGGCCGTACCCGTTCCTCTGAATCTCCATGTCCATCATCCCCAGAGAGGGCTGTGGCGGATTGGTTACATCCGTCGCGAGCAGAATCGCGCCGGCACAGGTGCCCAGCACCGGATGCGTTTGTCCGAACTGCCGCAGCGGCTCGAACAATCCCTCGGACTCGATCAGCTTCAACATGGTGGTGCTCTCGCCTCCGGGGATCACCAAGGCATCCAGGTCGGCGAGTTGCTTCGCCGAACGCACCTCGACCGCCTCCGCCCCGGCACGATCGAGCGCTTTTCCGTGCGCCTCGAAATCTCCCTGCAGCGCGAGCACACCAATCCGCTTTCGCCGCTTAGACATTACCAGCCTCTCGTTTGCAGTAGTTCGCCTTCCGGCAGCCGCGAAATGTCGAGACCAGGCATTGCCATGCCGAGCTCTTCACTGGCTTCGAGCAGCTTCGCCGGATCGTTGAAATACGTGGCAGCCTTCACAACCGCGCGCGCCCGCGCTTCGGGATCGGACGATTTGAAGATCCCCGAACCGACGAACACCGCCTCGGCTCCGAGTTGCATGACCAGTGCAGCGTCCGCGGGAGTAGCAATACCACCGGCCGAGAAGTTGGGAACCGGCAGCTTCCCGTGCTCTGCGACATACTGTACCAGCTCCAGCGGCGCTTGCAGCTTCTTCGACTCCGCCACCAGCTCTTCCTTACCCAGCACAGTGAGCTGCTTCATTTCTTTAACAATCGTCCGTATGTGACGGACGGCCTCGACGATATTCCCCGAGCCAGCCTCGCCCTTGGTCCGAATCATCGCAGCGCCCTCGGCAATTCGGCGCAACGCCTCCCCCAGGTTGCGCGCCCCGCATACGAACGGCACTTTGTAATTGCGCTTGTCGATGTGGTGCTCCTCATCGGCAGGGGTCAGAACCTCGCTCTCGTCGATGTAGTCCACTTCGAGCGCCTCGAGGATCCTGGCTTCCATGAAATGTCCGATGCGTGCTTTTGCCATCACCGGAATACTCACGGTTTGCATGATCTCGCGAATTTTGCTGATGGGCGCCATGCGCGCCACTCCACCCTCTTTGCGAATATCGGCGGGCACGCGCTCCAGCGCCATGACGGCGGTAGCCCCAGCCTTCTCCGCAATGAGGGCCTGCTCGGCATTGGTGACGTCCATGATGACGCCGCCCTTCAGCATTTCCGCCAAGCCGACTTTCAATCGAAAACTGTCATCTAGGTACATGTTGCGCTCTCCTGTTTAAACCATTGCTGAAGATTCCAGCCGCTCGCGCGACCGGGTAAAACCATCCTGGAAAACCCGCCCGAGTGTCGCCAGCCCTAATTCTATGGATGCCGGTTCGACACCGCAAAAACTGATTCGCATCGTCCCGGGATCTGTTGCTCCTACCGCGAAATGCTTGCCGGGCAGATAGGTGACGCCCTCGCGCTCCGCGCTCGGGAGGAGTTCGTCAGCGTCGAGCGGCCGCGGCAGCCGAACCCACAAACTCATGCCCCCTTCCGGCCGGGTCCACTCGCTCCCCGGGGGTAAATGCCGTTCGCAGGCAGACAGAACCGCCCGCAGCCGTTCCCGACCCGACGCCAGCACCCGCTCCCGATGGCGCGCCAGTCGCCCGGACTCCGCAAAACGCAACAGCACCGCCTGCGACAGCTGATCGCTGTGAAGGTCGCTCCACTGCTTAGCCTCGGTCAATTGCTCGATCAACCAGCGCGGTCCAATCGCCCAACCCACGCGTAGGCCCGGAAACGCAAGTTTCGAGAAACTGCGGAGCAGCACGATCCGCTCCGATGCACCAGGGTACGCCGCTGCAAGCTTCTTGATCGGCGGGATCGGATTACCCTCATACCGCAACTCGCCATAGATGTCATTCTCCACCAGCAGCGTACCGGTCCGGCTGATTAGGCGAAGTAGTTCTTGTCGAGCTTTAAGATCCAGCGTGTAACCTGTTGGATTTTGAAAGTTTGATGTTACGACCAGGAGGGCGGGCCGTTCTGCTATCACAGCTCTTTCCAGACGCTCCATGTCGAGCCCGTCATGCCCGTAAGGAACGCCGGAAACCCGGGCGCCGGCACGCTGGAATGCGTTCTTCAAGCCGGGATAAACCGGGTCTTCCAACAGCACCGTCTCTCCGTGACCGAGGGTCGTCCGCTGGAGCAGATCAAATGCCTGCTGACACCCCGTTGTAATCAGGATGTCGTCGGCCTCGGAGGCGGCGCCCTCTTCCCGCGCTTGCTGAAGCAAGTAGCGCCGCAACGGGCCATATCCGGCCGGAGAACCAAGTTGCAGAATCTCCTGCGCCTCGGGGCTTCGAATCACCTCGGTGCATGCCGACCGGAAATCCTCCATCGGGAACAGCAATTCAGACGGTCGCGAACTGGCGAAGCTGATTGGGTCGGTGTTGCCCACGTCCGCCTGGCGGGCCGAGACGAAACTGCCTCGTCCGACATGGCCCGTGATCAGGCCGTCTGCTTCCAGCAATTCATAGGCGGCCGACACCGTGGTCCGGTTTAAGCCAAGGTGTCCCGCCAATTCCCGGGTCGCGGGCAGTTTATAGCCGGGGCGTAACCTTCCCGACGCGATCATATCCCTAATTTGCTCAGAGATCTGGCGGTATAGAGGTACAGCGGAACTCGAATCGAGAGAATGAATCGCAACCATGCCAATACGATCCATTACAGTAACATATTGGACTGTCAACTGCCAATCCAATCCGAAAAAACCGCCAATCTGGTACAATCAGTGTCTTCCCGCCGTGACTCGCTGCATTCTGGCTCTCTTGATTACGGTTCTTCTTGTTCCCGCCGTGGAGCCCGCCCAGAAGAAAAAAAAGACCAGCGACGAAGATGGCATGCTGCCCATCGTTGTCGACGACTCGAAAAAGAAAAAGAAGAAGGAAGAAGAAACCCAGGTTCTGCCCCCGCCTAAGGAACTGCCCTCCGCCGTCATCGGCGAGATGGACCGGCTGTCGTTCCAGGTTTCGCCGCTTTCTGGCCGAGGCCTCCTCACCCAACAAACCCGCGAGGCCCTGCGCGCATTACAGCAGAAGAATCACAACTCCACCATCATTAAGCTGCGGGCTTTCGTGGCAGGCTCCGGCGATATGCGCCGCATCGGCGAACTCGTCGGGGAGCTTTGGGAAGAGAAGCATCTTCCGCTGCCGGCCCTCAGCGTCGTTCAAACCGGCGGAATTCCGCTCGAAGCCGCCCAGGTCGTCATCGAGAGTGTCGCCACCGAAAAACGATCCGTGAATCCGTATGGTGTGGCGTTCTTCTCGGGGCGCCCCGGTGAGAACCTCTCCCAGTCGCTGGCAAGCTTAGCCGACGATGTAAAGCAGGCCGGCATGGACAATGGCGACGTCCTGCGCGTGACCTGTTACGTCCGGTCGCTGGATGAAAATAGAGACGGCAACCAGCTGATGGCGGCGCGCTTCCCTGCCGCCGCTGCAAACTACGTGCAGATGCAGCGGGAGTATGCGCTTCCGGTCGCTGAATGCGATGCGGTCGCTCGCCGTCGCACCGCCACCTCAGAGGGCACGCCAAAACTGGTCTTCACGGGAACGCAGTTGGCATTCGGAAGCCAGGACAACGACATCCGGCTCGCTTTTGAGCGGCTCCAGAAGACCCTGGTGCCTTTCAACACCGATCTTCACAAGACAATTGCCTCGCACGTGTACCTGATCTCGCCGGGCCTCACGGCGAAGATTCGAACAGTAGGGTCGGAATTCTATGGCAAGACCGCACCGGGTGCAATGACTGTCCTCGCGTTCGAGGGGCTTCCTTCGCTGGACGCCTCCTTCGGACTCGACGTGATTGTGCTGAGCGGAGCAACCGCCACCGGCCCATAGCGGGGAGCTCCCGGAAGTGAGCCTTAGGCTGCCCATCTGGCGGCTGAAGCTGGCGGGTTTTGGGGATGGCATCCCGCATCATCAGAAACGCCGTTGACATCCATAAAGTTTCCAAACTGAGCTGCCCAGGGCCTCGAAACCGGCGAATGGCGGTGATAAGCTTAGGCTGACCCGGAGGACGTGAAAATGCATCCGCAGCCGAGAATTCAGAGATGCGCTTTGGGCGTTCTGGTGTTTGCGCCGGTACTGCTCGCCCAACAGGCTGAGTTGGGCCCCCCCCTCAAGATGCCGGAGCGAGTGGTGTCCGTGCCGATCGCGACCGGGCCGGCCACTCCGCAGGTTCAGGCCGCATTCTTCGATACTACGAACCGAGCGAACGTTGCAGCTTTCTATAACAGCACGCTGGTGACAACCCGCGGGCTCCCGATTGGGTGGACAGGCAGCGTCACGCCCGCGAATCCGGGGACCACGCTGCAGTCGTACAAAGATGCCGTTGCGGTAAGGGTGAACTGGTTTCGGACGATGGCTGGGGTCCCTGCCACAATCACGCTGAATACGACTTACAACACCAAGGATCAGCAGGCGGCTCTGATGATGAGCGCCAACAACCAGCTCAACCACACCCCTCCATCGAGTTGGATCGACTATACCGCTGACGGAGCCGAGGCAGCCGGAAATTCCAACCTTTGCGGCTATTTCGGCAGTTGGGTGGATACCGGCTGCGTGGAGCTTTATATCCAGGACGGGGGCAGCAATAACGAGGTGGTTGGCCATCGGCGCTGGATCATCTATCCGCAGACGCAGCAGATGGGCACTGGCGACGTCCCTCAGAATGGGTCGAGCTCTCAGTACATGGGCGCGAATGCGCTATGGGTGATAGACAGTAATTACGGTGGCACGCGCCCAGCCACTCGCGACGGCTTCGTCGCCTGGCCGCCGCCGGGTTATGTGCCTTACACGCTCGTGTTCCCCAGGTGGTCGTTCGCATATCCCAACGCGGATTTCAGCGCCGCGACGGTCACCATGATGCGCAATGGCTCCAGCGTCCCCGTTTCCGTGAAACCACCGCAAAACCTGTACGGCGAAAACACGTTGGTTTGGGTTCCCGACAATCTCGATCCTACGGTACCGTTCAACCCCACGGCACCGGCCTCCGATACACCAATCACGGTGACCGTGAGCGGCATCCGCGGCGCACCGCAGAGCTCCTACACGTACGTCGTGACCGTATTCGACCCCAATGCCGGAAGCTGCAGCTACAGCCTATCCGGGAACAATTTCACCGCGCCAGCCGGTGGCGCAAGTGGGACGGTCACGGTCACGACCTCGGCAGGTTGTTCGTGGACAGCGGTCAGCAATGTCCCGTGGATCATCGTGACCGGCGGACAATCCGGCTCGGGTCCGGCGAGTCTCACGGTCCTGGCGAACAACACCGGAGCACAGCGAGTCGGGACCCTCACGATTGCCGGGCAAACCGTCACAATGACGCAAGCTGGCGGTTCCGCGTGCAATTATTCGTTGCCTTCGACGAGCGCGAGCTTCGCCTCCAGCGCTGGCACTGGAACTGTCAGCGTACAGGCGACACCCAGCAACTGTTCGTGGACAGCAGTCAGCAACGCGACTTGGATTACCGTCGCCGCGGGCGCAAATGGCGCCGGCAACGGAAGCGTCAGCTATTCCGTCACGGCCAATACCGGAGCCTTCCGCACGGGCACGATGACCATTGCCGGCGTGACATTTACCGTCTCGCAATCCGGCACAGTTACAAAGCTGGCTTTCTTTCCGGTGACGCCCTGCCGCATTCTGGACACGCGTAATCCCAGCGGCCCGTTCGGCGGGCCCATCCTGGCGGGCAATGCGTCGCGGGACGTGTCTATTCCCCAAAGCTCGTGCGGCATTCCGGCATCGGCACAGGCGTATTCACTGAACGTCACCGTAGTGCCTCCAGGCCGGCTAACGTATCTGAGCATCTGGCCGTCCGGCCAGCCGCAGCCGGTCGTTTCGACGCTAAACTCCTTCGATGGGCAAGTGGTCGCAAATGCGGCGCTGGTGCCCGCGGGAACCAATGGTGCGATCAGCGTTTACGTCAGCGACAGCACCCACGTGATCATCGACATCAACGGCTATTTTGCACCGCCCTCGGCGCAGGGCCTGGCGTTTTATCCGGTTACGCCTTGCCGTGTTGCGGACACGCGCCTCAGCACCGGCACGTTCGGTGGCCCGCGAATGCCGGGCGGCAGCATACGGACTTTCCCGATCCCGGCGAGCCTGTGTAGCGGCATTCCGCCTTCCGCGCAGGCCTTTTCGTTGAACATGACAGCCGTACCGCCGGCCCCTCTGACCTACCTGACGGCGTGGCCCTCGGGACAAAACCAGCCCGTTGTCTCGACGCTGAACTCCTTCAATGCGCGTGTGGTGGCTAATGCGGCCATCGTACCGGCGGGAACGAGCGGCGGCGTCAACGTTTTCGTCAGCGATGCCACGGATGTCATCATTGACATCAACGGCTATTTCGCGCCTCCTGGAGCGAGCGGTGCGCTCTACTTTTACCCCGCCATACCCTGCCGGGTGGCGGACACACGCGGCGCGGTGGGTCCATTTGGCGGTCCGTCGATGGCGGGCAATGCCACGCGCAACTTTGCCATTTCGAACAGTAGCTGCGGTGTACCGCCCTCCGCTCTTGCTTTCTCCTTGAATATGACCGTGGTGCCTCCCGCGCCGCTCACGTATCTGACGACCTGGCCGCAAGGTGGGACGATGCCGGTGGTCTCGACCCTGAATTCATTCAATGCCACAGTTGTGGCGAATGCCGCGATCGTGCCGGCGGGTTCCGGTGGCATCAGCGTTTACGTGAGCAATGCCACCGATCTCATCATCGATGTGAACGGGTACTTCGCGCCATAGCTAGCCTGCGCCAGCCTTCCACATCCGCACTATCGCTTGTAGCCGATTTTTCTCAGGAAATCGCGGCGATTCGCGGCATCCGAATCAGACTCCACGCCTTTCGGCGAACTACCGTCGACGACGCCGAGCACCCCGCGCCCTTGTTCAGTCTCCGCGACGATTACCTCAACGGGGTTCGCTGTGGCGCAGAAAATCGTACAGACTTCCGGCGTATTTTGAATCACGTTCGTAATGTTGATGGGATAGCCTTCCCGGAGCGCGACTACGAACAAGTGCCCCGCCCCAATGGCGGTGGCATTCCGGGTGGCCAGCGCTTTGAGCTCGGCGTCGTTGCCGTCAACACGCGTCAAACACGGCCCGGATGCCTCATTGAAAGCCACGCCGAACTTCATCTGTGGGACGGTGTTCACGATTGCTTCATAAAGATCTTCGACGGTCTTGATGAAATGGCTGTGCCCCACCACAATATTGCCGTTTTCGGGGATTTCCAACCGCACGGCCTTCAGTTCCATGACCCTAATTTAACCATTCCAGCGTGCAAGGCGGATAATGATGGGTATGGAACTCCTCATCAATGGCTCTCGCCATACGGTGAAAAGCGATCCTGAACGCCCACTCCTTTACGTTCTGCGCGAAGAGCTGGACATGACCGGCGCCAAGTACGGATGCGGTGAAGGCCAATGCGGGGCCTGTACCGTGCTGGTGGATGGTTCGCCGGTGCGCTCCTGCGTCACGCCGGTGCGCGCGCTGGCGGGCAAACAGATCACCACCATCGAAGGTCTGGCCCAGAATGGCCACCTGCACCCGCTGCAGGAAGCCTTCATCAAAGCCGACGCCCTGGAATGCGGGTACTGCACTTCGGGCATGATTCTTGCCGGCGCGGCCCTACTACGGCGAAAACCCGATCCCGATGAGGCCGAGATCAAACGCACACTTGAAGGCAATATCTGCCGCTGCGGAACTTATCCCCGGATTGTCGCGGCAGTGCGGATGGCGGCACGCCTCCAGGGAGGCCATCATGCCTGAGCTCGAACGCTATGAATTAACCGAAGGTCCGGCTTACCATTTCGCCACGGACCGCCGCGATTTCCTGAAGCTCGCAGGCGGGGGACTTGCAATTTTCCTGGCGCTCAGTCACACCGGCGAGGCGCAGGAATCGGGGCGGAGAGGGTTCCGGGGAAACGAGCTGCCGCAGAATATCGGAGCATGGCTGCACATCGATCCCAACGGCAAGATCACGGCATACACCGGCAAGGTGGAAGTGGGGCAAAACGCCCGTACCTCGCTCACGCAGGCAGTCGCCGAGGAGTTGCAGGTTAAACCGGAAGCCGTTCAGTTGGTCATGGGTGACACCGACCTGACGCCTTATGACATGGGCACCTTCGGAAGCCGGACGACGCCGACCATGGCGCCGCAACTGCACAAAGCCGGAGCCGCCGCTCGCGAAATGCTAATCGACGCCGCAGCCGCCAAGTGGAACGTCGACCGCGGGCAGGTGAGCGTTGAAAACGGCCAGGTCCGCGATCAGAATGGCCACTCGATTTCGTTCGGTGAACTCGCGGGCGCCATGCAGGCGTCGAAGACCATTTCCGCCGACGTCCACACGACACCGCCCAGCGACTGGAAAGTTGCGGGCCACGACCTCGAAAAAGTGAACGCCCGCGACATGGTGACGGGCAGCCATCGCTACACATCGGATCTTCGCCGTCCTGGCATGCTGTATGCCAAAATTGTCCGTCCGTCGGCATTCAACGCCAAGCTCGTGTCGGTTGACACCAAGGCCGCGGAGCAGATGCCGGGCGTGACCGTGGTTCACGAAGGTGATTACATCGGAGTGGCCGCCGAAGACTCGGCCAAAGCGGCGAATGCAGCGTCGGCAATCTCGGCCGAGTGGAAAGCCGATCCTCAGCCGTCCGAGAAGGAGCTCTTCACCTACTTGAAGACGCACCCCGCGGAAGCCCACCGTGGAACAGGCAGCGATGGCGACGCCAGCGACTCAGCCGCCAAAGCAGGCGACGTCAAGGTGGAAGCCACCTACACTGTCGCCTACATCGCGCACACTCCGCTCGAACCGCGAGCAGCAGTCGCCGAGTGGAATAGCGGCAAGCTGACGGTCTGGACCGGCACGCAGCGGCCGTTCGGCGTGCGAGACGAGTTGGCGGAGGCGTTCGGTATGCCGAAGGATCGCATCCGCGTCATTGTGCCGGATACCGGGTCCGGGTATGGCGGCAAGCACACGGGGGAATGCGCGATCGAGGCGGCACGGTTGGCGAAGGCCGCGGGCAAACCGGTGAAGCTGGTGTGGACTCGGGAAGAGGAACTGACCTGGGCGTATTTCCGGCCCGCCGGCGTCATCGACGTTCGCAGTGCCGCGACCAAAGACGGCATCATCACTGCCTGGGAGTTTCACAACTACAACTCCGGGCCGTCGGCGATGAAGAGTTACTATCACATCCCTGGCGAGAAGGCCGAATTCCACGAAACGCAGACTCCGCTGCGGCAGGGGTCGTACCGCGGATTGGCGGCCACGGCAAACCATTTCGCTCGCGAATCGCACATGGACGAACTGGCGCATGCCGTCGGCATGGAGCCGCTGGCGTTCCGGCTCAAAAACACCACCGACCCTCGTCTTCGGCGTGCCTATGAAAAGGCTGCCGAGCGGTTCGATTGGGGGAGAGCAAAGGGCGGTTCGGGACGAGGTTTCGGCATCGCCGGAGGTTTTGAAAAAGGCGGATACACCGCGTGCTGCGCCGAGGTAACTGTGGCAAACGGCAAGATCAGAGTCGAACGCGTCGTTCAGTCGTTCGACTGCGGCGCCGTTGTCAACCCGCTCCATCTTCGGAACCAGGTGGAAGGCTCTGTTGTCATGGGGCTCGGCGGCGCGCTCATCGAAACCATTCACTTCGAGAACGGACGTATTTTAAACGCGCGGCTCAGCCGCTATCCGGTGCCGCGATTCAGCAATCTCCCGAAAATCGAGAGCGTGCTGATCGATGACAAGAGTATCCCTTCAGCGGGAGCCGGCGAGACCCCTATTGTGGGCATTGCGCCGGCCGTAGCGAATGCAGTGTTCAACGCCACCGGCCAGCGCGTGCGTTCAATGCCGATGAAGCTATAACCCCGCGTTCGTTAGGGTATTCGAGATTATCGTTATCGGATTCAGGGAGCTGGTTTGCGAGGAACCCGACTGCGTGGGATCGGTCTGGGTGGGATCCGTCTGGAACGACGCTCCGCCGTGGTGATGGTGGCCACCACCGTGATGGTGCCCATGAACCGCCTGCGCCACGTTCTGAAAGTTAACCGGCTGACCCGTCTGGGAGGCCGTGGAGAAGTCTGAAGCCAGTTCATTTAAGCTGTTTGCGGCGTTGGTGTTGCCATTCGAAGTGGCAGTCACGGCCGCACTCTGCAGGTTTGTTGCGATCTGCGCCGTCACTTGCTGGTACTTGGTAGGGTCGGTTTGTTGCAATTGCTGAAGCTCACTGAGAACTTGGGCGAAAGGCGAAAGCTGGTTCTTGTCCTGGGTTGTCGATGTGCTGCTCGTGCTATTGGTATTAGCGGTCGAGTTGCCGGAGTACAGGCTCGTCAGGGATTGGATGAGTCCGGTGGAGAGACCGAGAAGTGGACTGATACTCATACTTCACCTCGTGGGGCAGTTTGTCTTCCGTTTGCAACTTATTGAAAACGCTCGATCGCCATGTATTTCAGGTCTCCAAAGCGACGATTTCCTGACGCTCCTGCCATAACGCTGTCAGGCGGAAACCACTATGATTTTTCTCAAGGTGACTTTAGCCTGGTTGTTCAGACCCTCGACAACTCCGCTGAAAAGCAGCTTCTGAGCGCGGAAATAGTTGAGGATCAATGGTGAACGGTATGCCCCGGCGGAACCGCGTGCGCCACCTTTATGGCTCAACAGGTTGCGAGCCAGGGTGGGCAGGCATTCAGCCTGCCCGACTTTCTGCCACGGGCTTGCTCGCGACCCGGTTTGACAGCAGCGTTGCAGGTCGCGATACTAACGATAGCGTGCGACAGGGCACCACCGGCCCGCGGCAAGGGAACCAAATCCCACCTGCTTCCGATTCAGATAGCGTGCTTTGAATCTTCTTTCAGCCTGTATCAGCGGGTCACAGGCGCTCATGGAAGGAGATTGCTTTGACTACATCTAAAATTCCCGCTCGTCCCTCCCTGGACTCCCTGCGTAAACAAGCGAAGAAACTGGCACGAGACATCGCTGCCGAGGATGCGGACGCCATCGCCCGGGCGCGCGCCCAGTTGCCTCAAGCCGAACTGCCGTTGTCGCAGCGTGATGCCCAGTTGGTGCTGGCTCGCGAATATGGCTTTCCGGGCTGGAAGGACCTGGTCAAGGAAGTAAAACAACGCCTCGGCAGAGGACTGGAGTGGGCCGTATCCGAAGCCCGACGCATCATCCATGACAGTGACATCGAAGGTCTGCGGCAGCTCTTGGCGGAATATCCGGCGCTGTTGACTTGGAAAGCCGATGAAAATGACGGCGGGCTGCTCGGGATGGCTACCGGATCCTACGGCGACAGCTTCGACCCGGTTAGCGAGCAACACTTCACGCGCGCGGCATGCGCCGAAGTTCTGCTCGATACCGGCGCAGTCGTCGCGCCGCCGGTCTGCGATGGCCTCGTCGCTTCCCGCGCAAGGGGTTTGCTTGATCTTTTCCACCGCCGAGGCCTTCTTCCTCGATCGCTCAAGTTCTGTGCAGCGCTAGGCGACCTCGATGGTATTCGGGCACGTCTCGATACGAATGCGGACAATCCTGCCGCGGTGAACGAAGCCTTCATTTGTGCCTGCCGTTTCCAGCACGCGACCGCAGCGACACTGCTGTTGGATCGGTCCATCATGCTTGACGCCGAGATGGGACGACTGATCGACCGCGGCCCGGGACGCTCCGGATTTGTCCAATACTTCATCACAAACAAGCCCGACTTCACCACCGACCAATCGGCCCCACTATGGCGGACGTTTGTTATAGAACAGGTCGGGCGTGCGCTGCACAACGGCGACCTCACATCTTTTGTCGATGGATTGCAGCGCGAAGCATGGATGCTGTCAGACGAATGGGTGAGCTTCCAGGTCCGGCTGATCGAGGTGGCGGTGCTGAACGACCGCTCAGCTTTTATTGCAGCACTTCTTGATCTCGATCCGGCTTTGCTGCACCGCACCGTTCCTCCGCCATCACAGGCCATTGAGTTCGCGTTCACGTATGTGAAGACCCATATGCTCCCGATGCTGCTGCGCATCTGGCCTATGCCCAACGATCTCCCACACGCAGCCGGGAACGGGGACTTCGTCTGTGTGCGATCCTGGTTCGACGCGGACGGTAAGCCTGCTCTGGGCAACGTCGCGAATCACGCTCCTGCCACGAGCGTACATCCGCGGGAACCTGAATGGGGCGAGGCTGATGTGCAACAGGTTCTCGACACCGCTCTCGCCTGGGCGGTCGTGAACAGCCATTTCGAGATCGCCGACTTCCTTCTCGATCATGGAGCCGATATCAACACAAACTGGTGCTCTCACGAGCCTGCCAGCATCCTGCATGAACTGGTGTGGCATAAAAACTACGAAGCCATGCAATTCCTCATCGACCGCGGCATCGACATGACGATCCACGATTATCGCTGGCACGCTACCGCCGAGGGTTGGGCAGCCGTGGCTGCGAACGACGAGAAGATGGCGCACTGGCTGCGTGACGCGCAACAACGGCGGGAGCAGGCATCGCGCTGAAAGCACCAGAGGATAAAAACAGGCACGTTATCGCAATCCCAGTCGCCCAACGATTTTCGCGCCATTAGCAAGCGGCTGGTGCCGTTGCTTTCCCAACGCCAGATGATCTGGGGAGTTCAACCATGACGATCCAGCAAGAGTTCGCGATTAAGGCGTAGCGTTTACCGGAGAGGCAAAACTAGTTCGAAAACGCAACTGGCTTCGAACAGGAAACGCTGACGCCGGCCTATCCCACATCGGGTTCACGGCTTCGCGAGCCCAGCTTCAGGCGCCATTGGAGCGTATCGGTGACCCACAGATTTTTCCGACGATGCCAAAAAAACGTGAGGCACTTTTGCCATCCGCCCTATGTCTTGCGGGGGACGAAAAAGAACCCAAGTTCACGCAAAGGAGGCGTGGCCAGTCGATGACTCAAAAGGAAGCAGACACCCTTTGGTGGCAATACTTCGCGGAATGTGGCTCTTCATGTGGAATGCCATTACCCACCCGCATACCCGAATCCATCGCTCTCGCGTCAGGGTACATCTCCGCAATGCTGCAAGCCTGGGACGGCATGAAAGCGGTTGGCAACATAACAATGCGGGGTTTCCTAATCAAGTTGGCCGGCAAGAGCCCCGGGGCCTATCAATGGGTCGTGAGGATCTTTCCAACCCTAGTTCGCGGAATGAGCAGTGTTTTTGTCAGCGGAGCTTCCGGCGTCAGCGGGACGTCGTTCTAGGTACGCGAACACTGGCGACGGCCGAGGTCGGAGCGATCGGTGCGGGCATGCTCGCATCGGCCTACCTTGGATTTGTAATCGGTGCTTGTGCGTACGCCAGCCTTCGGTTGCGGGGCTATGATCTCGCGGGAGAGGGAACGGCGCTCACGGATTTCTACAGTTGGCAACAAAGTAATAGCCCAACGACCTTCTTCGATTGGTGGTCCGGTGCATTTGGAACTGACCAGGAGATCGCCGACAAACGACTAAAAATCGAGACCCGCAAAGCACGAGTCATTCAAGCGTTGAATTCCAGCGAATCACGGAAGAAGATCAAGGTTGCCGGCCCTGTTTATAGCTGCATCCGGTCACTCTAGGTGTTCGTCTTCATCTGAGTTGATGGCCGGCTATTATGCTTTTTCAAGGCCGACGCCGCGCCGCCAACCTGCAACAACGCTCCTGCGATTCCCGGCTCAACCCGTTACCGATCGACGGGAAGATTGCGCCTCCCAACCGATGCCAAGCGCATATGTTTACCGACGCTCACCTTGAGATCGCAGCGGGCATCGGGGCTAGAATGGACCCTAAGGATCAACCCAGATGCGAAAAGCTTTCCACACCCTTGCCCTGACTGTCTGCATTGCGTTAGCGGCGAACGCCCAGCAGCAGCGCGGCGCCGGAGCACAGACTCCCGCACGCACCCCGACCATCGAAGAACGCACCAACGGCATGCAGAAGCACGACGGCTACTTCCCGATTTATTGGGATGAGCGCACCGGCTCGTTGTTCCTCGAGATTCCGCGTTTCGACACCGACTTCCTCTATGCCACCGGCCTGGCGGCGGGGCTCGGCTCGAACGACATCGGGCTCGATCGCGGCCAGGAGGGCGGCGGACGGGTGGTCTCGTTCCAGCGCATCGGTCCCAAGGTCCTGATGGTGCAAGGCAACGAATCCTTCCGGTCGTCGAGCGCTAATCCGGCGGAACGTACCTCGGTGGAGGACTCCTTCGCCAAATCGGTCCTGTGGGGGTTCACGGTCGCTGCCGAGAGTAATGGCCACGTCCTGGTGGACGCCACGGATTTTGTGCTTCGCGACGGCCACGGGGCCGCCGGCTCACTGCGTCCCGGGCCGTACCGGGTGGATCGCACCCGTAGCGCGGTCTACCCGCCCCGCACTAAGGCCTTCCCGAAGAACACCGAGATCGAAGTGACGCTGACTTTCGCCAGCGACGCAGCGGGCGGACGCGGAGGTTTCGGTGGCGGACCTACGCAAGGTCCTCCCCCGATCGGCGATGGAGGGCGTCCGGCGCGCGGAGGCGGTGGTGGCTTCGGCGGCGGATTGTTCTCCGGTAGCGTGGCAAGCGTCACGCCCTCCCCCGATTCGGTCACGCTCCGCGAACATTACTCTCTGGTCGAACTGCCCGACGGCAACTTCGAGCCGCGCGTCGACGATCCCCGGGCCGGTTATGGAGGCCTGAACTTTGTCGACTACAGCGTGCCGATCGGCGAACCGATGGTGAAGCGCTACATTCGCCGCCATCGCCTCGTCAAGAAGGACCCGAGCGCCGAAATGAGCGAGCCGGTGAAACCGATCGAATACTGGGTCGATTCCGGCGCACCCGACGACGTGAAGAAGGCCCTCGTCGAAGGCGCAAGCTGGTGGAACCAGGCTTTCGAAGCGGCCGGTTTCCGCAACGCATTCAAGGTCCAGGTGCTGCCGGAAGGGGCCGACCCGATGGACATCCGCTACAACATGATCAACTGGGTGCACCGGTCGACGCGCGGATGGAGCTCGGGCGCAACCGTGGCCGATCCGCGGACCGGCGAAATCATTAAGGCGACCGTCACCCTCGGGTCGCTGCGAGACCGGCAGGATTACCTGATCTTTGAAGGCCTGCTTTCGCCCTACACCACCGGCAACGAGAAGCCGGACGTGCTCTACCAAACCGCGCTGGCGCGCATCCGCCAGCTTGCGGCGCACGAGGTCGGCCACACGCTGGGGCTCGGCCACAATTACTACGACAGCACCAAAGGCTGGATCTCGGTGATGGACTATCCGCATCCGCTCGAGAAGCTTCGCGAGGATGGCACCATCGATTTGTCGCAGGCTTATCCGGCCCACATCGGGGATTGGGACAAGGTAGCGATTAATTACGGCTATCGCCAGCTTCCGAGAGGTGACGAGCAGGCGCCGCTCACTAAGATCCTGGACGACGCCTGGGAACAGGACCTGCGCTACCTCACCAACCAGGACACGGACGCGCACCCGCGCGCCGATCAGTGGTCGAATGGCGTGAACCAGGCCGATGAGCTGAACCACATCATGAAGGTTCGCCGTTCCGCCCTGAATCGGCTGGGCGAGCACAGCATACGGAATGGCGCTCCGATGGCGACAATTGAAGAGCCGCTGGTCCCGATCTTCATGTATCACCGCTACTCGGTGGAATCGACGGCTTCCATGGTCGGCGGAATCGATTACATTTACGCCATGCGCGGCGACGGCCGCACGCCGATGAAGTGGGAAACCGCCGCGAACCAACGTAAGGCACTGGATGCTTTGTCCGCCACACTGAAGCCATCGGAGCTCGCCGTTCCCAAGCAGGTGCTCGACGCCATTCCACCGCGCCCGCCGGGGTTCGGGCGGCATCGCGAGCTGTTTCCGAGGACGACCGGCGACGGCTTCGACCCCATCAGCCCCGCAACCGTAGCCTCGGACGTAACCATAGGATTTGTGTTGCAACTCGATCGTTCCGCCCGTATGGTGGCGCAACATGCCGTCGATCCCTCACTGCCCGGCTTGGAAGAGGTTATCGATCGCCTGACCAAGGCGACCTTCGACGCTCCGGCAGCATCGCCTTATGAAAGCGAAATCCGCCGCGCGGAAGAGCGTGTCCTCGTCGATCGCGTGATGTGGCTTGCCACGGGGGCGGCCAACGGGGAGGTGCGGGCCATCGCGTCACTGAAGTTGGGTAAGCTCGCGTCGCGCCTCAAGGCCGATCCGGGTCAGGGCGAGGCGGAACAGGCGCAGCGCGGACTGCTGGCCGCCGATATTAAGCGCTTCCTGGACCGTCCCGCCGAGGTGGAGAAGCCGATGCCGGCTCCCGACGCTCCTCCTGGCGCTCCGATCGGCGGCGATACCGGCAATGATTGGCTCGCACGTCCGCCGTACTTTAGCGGAGCCTCATCCGCCGAGCGGCCCCCGATGTAGCGGCCTATTTTGCCACGCCGGGCAGGCTGTAAACCTCAACGACATTCTCACCGGCGAGCGCCAGAAGCGATCCATCCGGCGAGAGAGCGAGCATAAACGGCGCCTCGGCTCTGCTACGCCCCACTTCGAAATGTTGGGTTTGAGCCGGAAGTGTTGCCAGTGTCGTGCCGGATTCAGGGTCCCAGACGACGTACTGACCAAAGCGCACCCATTGAAGGCTCCCATTGATCATGCCTTCGAGAAACGCTACGCGAGATGCCTTCGCGGCGCCTGAGATCGGAAGCGTACTGTTCGTGGGCGCGTCGTATTTACGCAACTGCGTGATGGCGGCGTCACCAATAGCCCAGCACAGTACCGAGACGTTACTTGCACTTGAGACGTCGGCGGCACACAACGTGTGCCCATGGTTCAGGAACACGGGAGTAGCGCTGATCCGATCGTCGGCAATTCTCTTCGATTCCTTCCAATCCGGGGCGCCCAGAATAAGGAAGCCGCCCTCATGATGCAATGCAATCCGGTCGGAGGTGTATGCGGAAATCCCGATCACGCGATCGTTCACACGATGTTCACCTACGACATGACAATCGAAATCGCGGAGCGTGAACATCGTTCCCGAAGGGGCAATCCGGTATACAACATAAAAACGATCGGCGCCGGCAAAACCGGCAGTTAGCGCCGTGCGTTTTTCGTTCGGATCGGAACCGCAACGCGGCATGCCCGTTTCCGCGTCTAGAAGGACCGGCTTTTCCTGATCGATCAACAGCAGGCTATCATCGCTGGACCAGCGCAGGGTGCGAGTGAGCGACCAGGCGGCTCTGTTCTCGATTGCACTTCCGAGTGTGACCGCCGATGGCTTGGGTTTGTCCCAATCGATCACCACGACGTGCACCAATCCCTCGCTGGTTTGCACATGTCCCGTCGCAAGAAGAGCGAGCCGTTTCCCATCGTTCGAGAACGTGAGGCTGTCGATGGCGTGACGCTTGCTGGAGGGAACACCCGGGGGTTCCTTCATAACCTGAGCTAGCTCGATCCTGACCTTGAGCACCGGCTTAGGCGTCGCATCGGCGGCCCAAAGTGAGCCAGCCGCCGCGCAGATTAATAAGAATTGACGCAGCGTGGCGTAGTCCTCCCTCACATCGTACTCACTTTTCGAACGTGGAGGTGTAAAGTGCGTCGAAAGGAGCATCGCATGTTGGGCAAGTGGGGCCAAGGCGCAGTCCACACATCCGTTCTCTGGCTTGCGCCCGACCCTACTACAGGTTCAAACTTACTTGCCGGAGACCCAGGGAGCTAGCGCCGCATAGTGGCGGCGTAAAGGGCGGGTGGGTGCAACCAGCTCTCATCGTCACCGATAATCACAATCCCGGGGATAATACTGTGGCGGATCAAGACGCCCGAGGGCTCGGCCGCGGCCGGCATGCGAAACGCTAAACGCACAGGGAACGCTTCGCCAGGGCCAATCTCGTCCGTCAGGTTGCGGGCCGGCTGGGCGCATGGCGAGTAGCGATGCCCTTCGCGGTCCTCCAGTTCGGCATACGCGCCTAATTCGCGCTGCTGGACCCTTTTCGCAACACTCGAAACCTGGACGGTGGCGACCCAGACTTCGGTTGCCGGGGCGGCGGGGCAAGCCGACGATGTGGTCGATTGGTCGCGCTCGAGCGTGAGAGCGGCGACACACCAGTCATCAAAGCAGCGCCGTTCGCCGGCAGCAAACGTGCGCCGCGGTGAAACCAGAGCCGTCGCGACGAGCGCCACGGCATAAGCGCCGACATAGACCGCGAGACAGAACGCCATTCGCCGCATGGCCTTCCACTGGCGGCGAATGGCAAGCACGGCAATCGATACCAGAAGAACCAGGGTTAGCAGGAAAGACGCCATGAAGAACAGATCCGAGAGGGTCATGCCACTCGAATCTATCACAAGTACTCTGCTGTGTAAAGTGCTTTCTTAGACCGTCATGCGTCCTTCGATAATGGGCACGACACTCCCCCCGATGTCGATTCCATCGCGGCCGTGCTCGCCGTGAACCGCTACGTGCAGGATGCTGCGGCGGCCCATTTTCGTACCCTGCTCGCTGACGAACCGTGTGCCGTTCGCGCTTGCAACCAGCCCCGTCTGCATCATGTATGCCGCCAGCGGACCCGTCAGGCTGCCGGAAGCAGGGTCTTCCGCGACCCCGATATCCTGACCAAACATTCGCGAGTAAGCACCCTCGGGCGTAGGACTGAATACGAACACCACCAGCGCGTCTTTCGAGCCGTCTTTTAGCGATGCTAAACCCCGCGCGTCGAGCCAGGCCCGATCAACGGCGGACTTGTTCTGAAGCGGAATGAAGGCAGCCCGGTTCCCCGCACTAAGCATCTGGGGCGCGACATCGAGCAGATCTTCCGTATTGAGGCCCAATGCATCCGCACACAAGGCCCGTTCGAAAGTCCTGCCGAAACTGATCGGCGGCGTGCGGAGCCAGATCAACGGACTTTCCCCGCGCTCGACCCGAATCGGCAGGGGACCGATCTTCACTTCCAGCGTGAAGCGCTCGGTGTCGCGGGCAAGGACGCCTTCCTTCAGCAGCACGTATGTCGAGCCGACCACCGGATGACCGGCAAATAGCATTTCCTTCACCGGAGCGAAAATCCGAATCGCCGCGGCACACTCGGGCCGCGTCGGCGGCACGACGAATACAGTCTCCGAAAGGTTCAACTCGCGGGCGATCCGCTGCATGGTGACATCATCAAGCCCCGTGGACTCCGGGAAAACCGCGAGCGGGTTTCCTTCGAGCACGCGATCGGTAAACACGTCAACAACCAGGTAACGATATGTCATTATCCATTCACCTCCCGGCCGGCACAGCGAAGGATCGCGTCGGCGGATCGATCAATGTCGGCGTCCGTGGTCGACCAGTTCGAAACCGAAATTCGCATCGCGCGCATTCCGTGCCAGCTTGTGCTTCCCAGCCAGCACGTGCCGTCCTCCTGCACGCGTCGAATCACCTCGAGCGTGAAGGCGTCGTCGCTTTCGCCGCGAGGGTCGGAAAACCGCACCAGCACCTGGTTAATGACGACGTCGTTCAGGATTTGCACCTTGCGATTCTGTGCCAGTCGGCCGGCCATGCGGCGCGCCAGGCGGCAGCAGCGTTCGATCATTTCCGCAACGCCGTTCCGTCCCAAGGTGCGCAGGACCGCATAAACAGGAAACCCGCGCGCGCGCCGGGAGGACTCCGGCACCCAGTTGTAGTTTTCGCGCGCTGTGCCGGAATTCGGACCGTAGTACGGAGCACTTAACGTCATAGCTCCGTGATGAGCCCGGCGGTCCTTTACGAAGATTAGGCCGCAATCGTACGGCACGTTGAGCCATTTGTGCCCGTCCACCGTGATCGAGTCGGCCCGCTCGATGCCCTTGACGAGATGCCGATAATGCGGTGAGGCCGCGGTCCACATGCCGAAGGCGCCGTCCACGTGCAGCCACGCCGCGCGTCCGCGAACAATTTCCGCAATTTCCGCAATGGGATCGAAAGCGCCCGTGTCGACGTTTCCAGCTTGGGCGCAAACGACGAATGGAGTCGATATGTCAGCCAGCGTCGCTGAAAGCGCGTCGGCGCGCATGCGACCCTGGCCGTCGGTGGCTACCTTGACGACGCGATTGCGTCCGAGCCCGAGCATCTGAAGCGATGCAAAGACGGTGACGTGCGATTCCTCGCTGGTCACCACCGTGATCGGCGGCGCGTTGAAAAGCCCCTGTTCTTCTACGCTCCAGTCCATCATGCGCAAGAGTGCGTTCCGGGCGGAAGCGAGCGCGGTGAAGTTCGCCATGGTGGCGCCAGTGGTGAACCCGAGCGTCATTTCCTGGGGTAAACCGAAGAGTTCGATGAGCCACCGTCTTGCGATTTCCTCAGCAGCCGCGGCGGCCGGAGACATGACGTAGTTGAAAGCATTCTGGTCCCATGCCGACGCAAGCCACTCCGCTGCTACTGCCACGGGAAGCGAGCCGCCGGTCACGAAGCCGAAAAAGCGTGGCCCGGGCGTTGCCACTAAGCCGGGATCCGCCGCCGCGGACAACTGCTCAATAACGCGCACCGGATCTTCGCCGTCGATCGACAGCGGTCCACCCATGCGCTCGAGCAGTTTTGAAAAGTCCGTGGGACGGCCGACCGGGCGGTCGTCGAGACCATTCAGAAAACCCTGCGCCAACTCCAATGCTTTTTCAAGCAGCGCTGTGTATCGCAACTCTGCGGTGAAATCCATTTCTTCCACCATGATCGCGTTCCTGACGAGTGCCATAAGCAAACATACCGTTTCCGATCTGATACGTACAGATTCAGATATATACTTTTATGACCAGTACAGTTGTCCAGAGAGACGCACTGTTATGCTTATGCCAGATGGCCGATTCACCACTGTATGTCCGCCTCGCCGAACAGCTCACGCAACAGGTCGTCGACGGCGTCTTGCGCCAGGGTGACCGCGTGCCCTCACTGCGGGAACTCAGCCGCCAACAGGGTGTAAGTGTTTCGACTGCTTTGCAGGCGTATCTATGGCTGGAGAACCGCGGGTACCTGGAGGCACGGCCGCAATCGGGCTTTTATGTCCGGACGCCATATTCCGAACAGATCCCGCAGCCTCATTTCGAAGCCGCCGGGATGCAGGCGCCCGTCACCACCACTAATGCCATTCTTGCCCGAATTATGGAAGCGGCAAACGACCCGGTCAAAATCCCGTTTGGAGCGGGACATCTCAGCCCCGACCTGTATCCGAACGCGAGGTTGAATCTCATTCTGCGGCGAGTCGTTCATCGCCAGCCGCTGCACAGCGCTCACTATGATTTCCCGCCGGGATCGGAGCCGTTGCGCCGTCAGATTGCCCGCCGTGCGCTCGACCTGGGAGTGCAATATTCTCCGCGCGAGGTCATCGTGACCGCCGGGGCGCTGGAGGCCGTAAATCTGTGCCTGCGCGCCGTCACACAACCCGGCGACGTCATCGCGGTCGAAAGCCCATCCTACTGGGGGATCATCCATGGAGCGCTCTCGCTTCACCTCAAAGTGCTCGAGATCCCCACCCATCCGCAGAATGGCATGGACCTCGGCGAACTGGAACGCGCCATTCACAAGCACAGCGTGAAGGCCTGCGTTGTGATGACCAATGCCCACAATCCGCTGGGCTACGTGTTGTCCGACGATTACAAACGGAGTCTGGCTCACCTGACGGCCCGCCACAATGTCGCGGTGATCGAAGACGACCTGTACGGCGATCTCACCTTTGCGAGCCCGCGCCCGCATGTTGTGAAATCGTTCGACCGCAAAGGACTCGTCCTCTATTGCTCGTCTTTCTCGAAGATCCTGTGTCCCGGCTATCGCGTCGGGTGGATTGTCGCCGGACGTTTCAGCGAGGAAGTTGAGCGGCTCAAATTCCTGACTTCACCGGCAGCCACTTCCCTGCCCCAATTGGTGATGGCGGAATTCATAGCGTCGGGCAGCTACGATCGCCATCTGAAGCGCCTGCGTACCGCCGTCGCCAGCCGCGTAGACGGGATGCGCCGGGCCATCGCGAAATATTTCCCGGAAGGCACCTGCGTGAGCCGCCCTGCCGGCGGTTTCCTGCTTTGGGTGCAGTTGCCTTCCAAGGTGGACGGTTTGAAGCTCTACAACGCCGCCCTGGCGGAAGGAATCAGTATCCTGCCGGGAACCATTTTCTCGGCCACCGGCCGGTACAAGAACTACATTCGTCTCAACTCTGCGCACTTCGCTTCCGAAGCTCACGACAAGGCACTCCTCACACTGGGCCGGTTGTGCGAAAGAATCGTTGACCGGTAGAGTCCTTCAGCCGTATAATTCCCCTTAGCGACTTATGGGAGACCAGAAAACAGGCGAGCTCGTCCCCGGAACGTTGGACATGCTCATCCTGAAGGCACTCGCGCGAGGGCCGATGCACGGCTACAGCGTGGCAGAGTTCATTCATGAACGTTCGCACGATGTCCTGCGGGTGGAGGAAGGCGCGCTCTATCCGGCCCTGCACCGGCTGGAGCTGCGTGGATTGCTGTCTTCGGAGTGGGGTGTCTCAGAAAATAACCGGCGCGCGAAGTTCTACCAACTTACGGCAACCGGACGCCGGGAGCTAGCCTCGGAAGCCGAACGTTGGACACGGCTATCCGTCGCCATCGGCCATGTCATGCAAACGACATAAACCACGAGAGGAAGAACCATGTGGCAGGACGTCCGCGAGAGAATTCTGCGGTTCATGGGAATTTTCCGGCGCAAGCGCATCGAGAGCGAAATGTCCGAGGAACTCGCGTTCCACCTCGCGATGCGACAGGAGAAGTACGCCAAACAGGGTGAAGACGATGCGCTGGATCACGCCCGGCGCGATCTGGGAAGCGTCCAGAAATGGAAGGAAGCGACCCGCGATGTGCAACGTCCGCGCTGGCTCGAGGACTTCCTGCGTGACATCAAGCTTGCCGCTCGAATGTTGCGCAAGAGCCCGGCCTTCACGACGGTCGCCCTGCTGACGCTGGCGCTCGCGATCGGCGCCAACACCGCGATCTTCAGCCTCATGAACGGCCTGCTGTTACGGCCGCTCCCCGTTCCGCACCCCGACCGCCTCGTTAACATTCGCTTGCAGCCGGGACAGTTCGGATACGCTCTCTGCCACCCTCTCTTTCAGTCCCTGGAGAAACGCACGGAGGTGTTCTCGGACGTCTTCGCGTTCGCTTATCACACGTTCCAGGTTCGCGGCCCGGACGGCATCGCTCGCGTCAACGGAACACTAGTGAGCGGCCAGTATTTCCATGGCTTGCAACTGTCCGCGCAACTGGGGCGCCTGCTCAACCCCTCGGACGACCATCCTGGCGGCGGGTCGAATGGCCCTGTGATCGTGATCAGCGACCGGTTCTGGAGAACGCAGTACGGCAGCGACCCACAAGTGATCGGCCGGAAGATCATTATAGACAACGTCGCCTTCTCGATTGCCGGCGTGACGCCGTCCACTTTTTCTGGCGCGGAGGTCGGCACTCGCCCGGATATCTTTGCTCCTTTGTCGCTCGAACCCCTGCTGGACGCTCCGTATGACAGTATCAAGAGCGGTTGGCGCGCCTGGTGGTTACAAGTCGGAGCACGCTTGCGCGAGGGCGTGTCACAGCAGCAGGCCGGCGCTTATCTGCAGACATCGTCGCAGCAGATTCTAGATGCCAGCATTCCTAATCGTGAATGGGGCATTCCAGGCCACAAACGGTCGGAATTGTTCTTGAAAGTGGAGCCCGGTATGACCGGATTCTCCTATCTCCGGTTGCGCTTCGTGAAGCCGCTCTCGGCACTGATGGCTCTGGTTGGCATCGTGCTCCTGATCGCCTGTCTTAACCTCGCCACCCTGAACCTGGGACGTTCGGCGGCCCGCGCCCGCGAGATCGCTGCCCGATGTGCTTTAGGCGCTAGCCGCGGCCGTCTGATCCGCCAGTTGCTCACCGAGAGCCTCTTGCTCGCGATCATGGGCACTCTGCTTGGATTTGCGCTGTCGCCGCTCGCCAGCAGCGCCCTAATGGCATTTCTGAACACCGAGCAGGACCCGTGGTATTTCGATGTCGCACCCGACCTCCGCGTGCTGGCGTTCACCGCCGCGGCAGCGATCTTCGCGACCGTTCTCACCGGCATAGCACCGGCCCTTCGCTCGACGGGACGGGACTTGGAGGCGCGCATCCGCGAAGCAAGCGCCTCCTTGCGAGCGGCCGAGCGTCGCAGCCTGCTTCCCCGTGTGCTGCTGGGTTTAGAAGTGAGCCTGGCCCTGGTGCTGGTCGCGGGAGCCGGACTCCTCGGCTACAGCCTGGTGCGCCTGCACGAAATCCCGCCGGGATTTGATGCTCGCGGGGTAATTCTCTTTCCGCTCGAAATGGACAAACAATCGCGGGACGGCGACCCACTGGCAGCCACCTACAGGCAAACCAGTCAGGAATTGGCGCAAGCTCCGGGAGTCGTGGAAACAAGCTTCGTTATGATTCCGCCATTGTCGAATGCTTCCATTTACGCGGGTTTTAACGCGCCGGGACAACCTCCAAAGGAAGCATACATGAACAGTGTCGGACCTGCCTATTTCCGGACCATGCGCACGCCGCTCGTTGCCGGCCGCGAATTCCAGTGGAGCGACAACAGCGCATCCGAGCAAGTCACGATTCTGAACGAGGCGGCAGCCCACCTTCTTTTTCCGGCCGCGAATGCTATCGGGCAACAGATTGTGGATGAGGATAAACACACCTACAGGGTGATTGGCGTAGTTGGCGATACCAAGTATACGAGCCTGCGGAATGTTGCCGAGCCCACAGTTTACCAGGCACTGGCGCAAAACGTGAGGCCTCGCCAGTCGTATGTAGTAGTGGCGAGGCTGAACGGTCCTGCAGTGCGCTCCGTGCCCGCGGTGCGTGCGATCATTCACCGGGTAGCGCCCGATATTCCGCTGCCGGCTGCGATGAGCCTGGTAACGAGGATCGACGAATCGCTCGCCACGGAGCGTGTCATGGCCACGCTGGCGCTGTTCTTTGCCGGTGTCGCGCTGCTGATTACGGGGATCGGGCTGTATGGCGCGCTCGCTTATGCGACGGCTCGGCGCACCGGAGAGATTGGAATTCGTATGGCTTTGGGTGCGCGCGCACCGGATATTGTGGGCGTGGTGTGTCGGGAGAACGTCGGGATTGCGCTCGGGGGCTGTACGGCCGGAGTGGCGATGAGTTTAGTGGTGCTGCGCTCCATCGGCAGCTTTCTCTACAGCACTTCGCCCCGGAATCCGATGGTGCTCTTCTCGGCGGTTCTCGCGTTGGTCGTGGTCGCCGCCATCGCTTCGTATCTGCCGGCTGCGCGGGCCGCGCGCGTCGATCCGATTTCCGCGATTCGACACGAATGATTCCCGGTACTATGGGATTACCAAGGAATGATTTGGAAGAGCCCATGGTATCCGCGCGCCGTGTTTGTCTTGAGCCTGGCACCCCTGGTCTGGTTGGGATGGCGCTGGCAGCATCATGATCTGACGGCCAACCGGGTCGAATTCGTCGCCCGTTTCCTCGGTATTTGGGCGTTGCGCTTCCTGTTGATGACACTGGCCATCACCCCGCTGCGACGCATCCCCGGCTTGGGCGGCCTGATGCGAATCCGGCGGATGCTGGGTCTGTTCACGTTCTTCTACGGCTTTCTCCACGCGCTCCACTATTTCGCCCTCGACGTGCAATGGAATCTGCAGCTCATCAATGAAGACCTCACGTCGCGTCGCTTTTTCATTGCCGGCGCCGCTGCGTTCTTGCTTCTCATTCCCCTCGCTCTCACCTCCACCGATCGCTCCATTCGCTGGATGGGAGGCCGCAACTGGCGGCGGCTGCATCGGCTGGTTTACCTCAGCGCGGCCATTGCCGTGGTCCACTACATCTGGCAGGGAAAGGGATTAACGCTCAGCGCGCTTGAATACGCCGCCGTTCTGGTGCTGCTTTTCGTCGTCCGCCTGGCGCTCGCAGCGGCCAAACGATGGACCGTCCGGCAACCGTCGCGCGTCCCGGCGGGCGGCGACTGATGGTTAACCGAATATGCTTCCGAACGCGTTCATCGGCAAGGCGGAGAAGCCTTCCGATGAGGAATTGGCAGCGGAACTGGGCCGTCGGGCCAAGACGCTATGGGACCAACTGCTGAGCGAGTTGGCCGATCAGCACAACATCAACATCGCGGAGTGGCATTCGTATTCGCGAAAAGCAGGCTGGGCATTACGCCTTAAGCTACGCGACCGGACGATCGTCTATCTTTCGCCCTGCAAAGGTTCGTTTCGGGCGTCGTTTGCGTTGGGGGACAAGGCGGTGGCCGCCGCGCGGGCAAGCAAGCTGCCGAAGAAGATCCTGAGCATCATCGCCGAAGCAAAGAAGTATGCGGAAGGGACGGCGGTGCGGTTCGACGTGGAGGACGCGAAGGACGTGGCGGCGGTCACGGTATTGGCCGCCCTCAAGCTGCAACACTGATACAGCGCCGTTCTGGCAAGCAGAACGGAGTCGAGCTCCACTTGACAGCCCGTCAATTCGTGTCGATCTTCGGCAACCGAACGAGGAAATTCCCTGCGCGGTCGAACAGAACCACCTTAGGCACGATGGCGAACCAGGCTGGGTCGAAGCGGTAACCCTGAATCTGCCGCAGAAACGGCTGCTTCCCACAACCCGGAACGTCGCACTCCCGCTTTCCCTTTTCGGGGCACTTTCCGAAGCCGCACAACTTCCCACGATACTCGCCGCTGGCAGCTTCGAAGAGATACACCTCCACCAGGTGATGCGCCACACCGCCGTCGTCCGTATCCTGCGTGAGTGCGAGCCCGCGGGCCATCTCGTTCTTGAGGTTCTTCAGTTGGCTGAAATCGCTGAGCCAGATGGCAAGGTCGAGGCGGATGCAATCATACATGGCTTCCATGCACGGCCCCAACGATTCCGGCTATTGGGCTCCTCGATTTCGAGCGGCCGCGATACCTCGCCAATCGCCGCCACCTTCTCGACCTCTTGAAGCTTGCTGACCATCACTGCGATGGCTTGAGCCGCCCATCGAAACCGACGTTGCCGGCGCAGATTCAAAATCAGTTCCTCGTTATAGTCGGGCTCATCGGGGGGATCGAACATCGGAGTTTCATCGAGCTCGAGATCGGGCAGCTCAGGAATCTCAGGATTGTCCGGCCATGGATGCTCCCGCATGTCCAGCTCTTCGCCCCGCGCAATCAACTCGGTCGGGACCCGAGGGCCAGCGACAGCGGCTCTCTTGCGCACGATTTTCTTTTCGTAAAGCGATCGCACCCACACGTTCACAGGCGCTTTCCATCGCTCCGAGGACGATGGAATGTTCTTGATGAGAGAGTATGGTTGGAAACCGAGCTCCTTTGCCATCCTCACTTCTTCGTCGCTGAGGCGGCAGAGGCGCTTGGCTTCCTGCCAGGCATCTTCTTTCTGCCGCTTCATACTTCTAACTTAGAAGTTTTCGCGGCACTTTGGCAGCGCGAAGAGCGGCTTGTGCCTGCGTGGACCGGCGGCGTGGCCTGCTCTTAATTAGGCCGTTGACCACCCAGCGTAGGCGCATGAGGTGCACCGTGGGTGGCTGTTAGAACGGAACGTCGTCGTCCGTGATCCCCTGATCGAAGCTGGTGTCCTCCGGCGGTTTCGGCGCCGGCGTCCGCTGTGGCCGAGGCATCGATACGGGCTGCGGACCCATGCCCTCTCCACCCTCGCCCCGTCCTCCCAACAGGATGACATCGTCAGCCACCACTTCCGTGATGTACTGCTTCTTGCCGTCTTTATCGTCGTAGCTTCGCGTCGACAGCCTGCCTTCCACCCACACCTGCTTACCCTTAATTAGGTAGTTGGCGAGATTCTCCGAACGCCATAAGACGACATTGGCCCAATCGGTCTCTTCTTTCCACTCCCCGGTCTGCTGATCCTTCCAGCGCCGGTTCGTCGCGACGGAAAACTTCGTTTTCGCCACCCCCGACGGGGTGAAAGTGGTCTCGGCGTCCCTCCCGAGGTGCCCGATGAGCAAAACTTTGTTGACGCTGCGGCTTGCCATAACCACGAACTTTAGCACAATCGACCCGCGTTACAATCCCGCACCCGTACCAAAGCAGGAACGCACATCTAGCGAAAAAATTGCCAGCCAAAACCCTCGGCGGGCACTTTTTTCTAGGAGTCTTCTGGGGCAACCCGCTAATTTATCGAGGTTTTCTGCCGATTGGTACCTGGAAGGTCGATTGCCTAGTGATTCCGCGTCCCGCGTGGGCCAAAGTTTCACAAACAAGTTGCTCGGCTACGGTCCGTTAGTTGTAAAATAGGTCAACGTTAGAAACGTTACATCATAGAACGGGGAATGATGTCTGCCATCGACAGGTCCCTTCAGCTGCTTCTGACCCTAGGCACGCTATGCGCTGTCTCGAACGCCCAAATCCCGATTGCACAGTCGGGAGGTGGTGTAAACCTCTTCAACAGTGATCTGGCGGTTTTCGAAGCCGGAGAATCACGCGCTGATCTTCCTTGCACCGTAACGCCCGTTAAGGCGCAACTGGGATTTGATCTGCGATTCCATGCCGGCTACGAAGTAACCATCCCACTGAAGGATCTCGCAGGTTCCGAGAACCTTCTGACCACGCTCTTCCGCGTGGCTCCGGCTGACCAGCCCAGCAAGTACTCCTACTTCGTCCAGCGCATTCGTGTGCCGCTGATCGAAGACAACCCCAAGGGTGATGCATATCTTCAGGGCGCATTTGACCTGGGTGAGGGAGATTACCACATAGAATGGCTGATGAGAGACCGGGCCGAGCGGGTGTGCTCGTCTTCATGGGACGCCGACGCCGAACTTGCGGACAAGGACCGGCAGATCGCCCTTTCCCTGTCTGCTAAGCAGATCCAGGCCTCCGACCAGGAACAGTTCAAAGAAGAACCACCTGTTCAAAGAGTGCAGGATAGCGCGCCACTCAACGTCAAGGTGTTGATTAATTTTGCCCCGCAAAATGCTCTTTCTGCCACACTTCAGCCATTGGACACCAGCGCCCTAGTATGGATTCTGCGCTCCATCGCCCGCGAACCACGCATCGGCAAATTCTCTCTGATCGCTTTCAACATGCAGGAACAGCGCATCTTGTACCGCCAGGAAGATGCCGACCGGATCGATTTCCCCGCCCTGGGCGACGCGCTGAAGTCGCTAAACCTGGGTACGGTCGACCTCAAACGGTTGGGCGAAAAGCACGGAGATACCGAGTTCCTGTCGGACCTGATTAAGCGTGAAGTCGGGAACGATCAACAAGCGCCTGATGCTCTGATATTTGCAGGACCAAAGGTAATGTTGGACGCCAACGTGCCGCAGGACTCGCTCAAGCAGGTCGGCGATGTCAATTTCCCGGTGTTCTATATGAATTATGCCTTGAATCCCCAGGCTGTGCCCTGGAAGGATTCCATCAGCCGGGCCGTCCGGTTTTTTAAAGGCACCGAATACACGATCAGCAAGCCTCGGGATCTCTGGTTTGCCATATCCGAGATGGTCTCCCGGATCGTAAAGACGCGGAACGGAAAACTCGCTGCAGCCGTCTCAAGTCAATAACAATGAGGGTTTCGTTAATACTCGCACTTGGGGGATGGATGGGTGTGCTAGCCCTTCCTGCCTCCGGACAGGGCGTTCTCCTTGCCCAGGAACACAGGATTAAGCACTACAGCAATAGTCTTTCGCCGTACATCGTCTCGCCGCAGGAAATTGTCGACCGCATGCTGGAACTTGCGGACCTCAAGCAAAACGAGACGATCTACGATTTGGGCAGCGGTGACGGTCGCATTTTGATCACTGCGGCACAGCGATTCCGAGCCAAGGCAGTCGGAATTGAGATTTCCGATTCCCTGGTGAACAGCACCACCGAACGGGTCGCCCGGATGGGTTTGCAGGAACGTATCAGGGTGATTCATGCCGACCTGATGCAGGTGGACCTGAGCCCCGCCGACGTCGTTACGATGTACTTCCCCACAGAGTCTAACGTCATCGTGCGTCCGAACCTCGAAAAGTACCTGCGAGCAGGTGCACGCGTGGTCTCGCATGACTACCAGGTTCCTGGCTGGAAACCCAATCACGTGGAGAAGGCTGTCGCGGGTTCACGCGACCACAATATCTATCTTTACGTGATGCCTGCTAAGCACGAATAGAGGCGGGTGGGACCCCGACCTTTACAAAACACCCCGCTCGGGAAGTTTTTCAGGAAATGGTCGATCGAAGCCTGCTTAGAACCACAACAGCTTCACGACGAGAAAAACCACACCCACCACAAACCCCATCAGCGCCTGGTATTCCTCGTTGCGCCGGTAGAGACTCCACTGAAAGCCACCCCCCGCTCCCGCCCCATGAAGGGACGGCCACAGAGCCGGTACACTCCGAGCATACTCTGCATACTCGGGAAACAGATTCCGCAAATGCTGCTCCTCCAGTTCGATCACCGGAAGGTAGACCAACAGAAACACAGCGGCGAAGATTCCGGCGAGAATCCAGTTTCGCGATGCGACCACGAGGCCGGCTGCCACGAGCAGCGTCCCCACATACAACGGATTCCGCACATGCGCATACGGCCCGCTACGCGCGAGCGACTTATTCTTCGCCAGGTGTCCGGCCGCCCATCCCCGAACCAGGAGCCCCAACAACGACAACGGTACGCCCGCCGCAAGCGATCGCGAACTGGGATGCGACAGCCAGGCAAATGCCGCGACAAGGATGAAGCCGCTCGGCACTCGCAGCCGCGCTACCAGGTCCGCGTAGCGCTTAGGAAATGCGGCCATCCAGCGCCCCGACAAGGATGGAACGCAGCAACTCGAACACTTGCTCGGGCGTGATGGCCCGCATGCTGACATCCGGCTCGGGCCGCCGCGAGTGGTCGCGAATTGCGCCGGGCGCACGCAGCACCCGAATGGTGCCCCCGTAGGGGCCGTTGCGCTCCGGGTCAGTGGGGCCGTAAATCGCCACACCCGGTTTCCCGAGCGCTGCTGCAATATGCATCGGGCCACTGTCCAGGCCCACTACAGCTACCGCCCGGCGCGTAGCATAAATCAAGCCCGGTAATCCCGAGATGTGCGCAACCGTTCCCGCTGCCGAAATCGGGCGCGCCCCATTTACAACCAGCGTCAGCCCGAATTCCCGCCGAAGCGCTTCCGCCAAAGAAGAATAGTGTTCGAGAGGCCACTGCTTCGCCCCCCATCCGGCCAGCGGACTAGCCAGCACGAAGTCTCCCGCGGGTAGTTCGCCCTCCGGCTGTCCATCCGGCAACGGGAAAGTACGGAGCATGTTGGTCGCGCCCGCCGCGGCTGCAAGGTCCAGGTTGTGATCGACGACATGGACCGATTCCGGCCGCACCCGGCTCGAATAGAACCATGCCGCAGGCGACTCCCGGACGAACCGCCGGTCGAATCCATAAATCCGCTCCGGACGCGCCACGGCCGCCACAAGAGCCGACTTAATAAGTCCCTGAAAATCGACGGCGAACTCAAACCGCTCCCTTCGCAGTTCGCGAAAAGCTGACCGTACACTTCTCAGGCTGCGCCGATCGAGTGTCAGGATACGATCAATGTACGGATTGCCTTCCAGTAATGCGGTCCACTTCGGCGCGACCACCCACGTGATCTCCGATCGAGGAATGCTGTGCTTCAAGCTGGCCACGGCTGGAAGCGCATGGATGATATCGCCCATCGATCCAAGCCGCACGACCAGCACGCGCGGACCCTGGCTCAAGAAGAGGATCCTCCGTTCGAACGGCTGCGAATTCGTTCCACCAGCCACCGGGTCACATCGGAGTCGGTGGCCTCAGACGGTCCGCCCTCCGCAAGTATGACGTAGTCCACATCCGCCAAAGCAGCGACCAGTTCCGCCCGCGCCCTTTGCGGCAGGAGTGGATGCTCGGGATTCGTAACCTCGGCGACTAAAACCCGGCCCATCGTCGCTTCGTTTCGAAGCCGACGCACATGCTCAGCCAAGAGCGGATCAAAGTGTGCGGAGACGTGGCTCACCTCCCGGCCTTCCGTCACGCGCCCCAACTCCGCCCGCGTGATGATCTTCGTTCGTGTGTCCAACACTCCACCGTACCACCTCCAGTAGCTTCAGAGCTTCCTCCGCGACTCGTTCCGACGTCACGCGAGTCATGCAGCGGTGGTCGATGGGGCACTCGCGCAGCAGGCAGGGGCTGCATTCCACGGGCTCGCGAACCACGCGGGCATGGGAGCCCGTCGGTCCGGTGCCGATATCGTCGGTCGCGCCAAAGATGGCCACCGTGGGCACCCCCAGCGCCGAAGCAATATGCATGGCGCCCGAGTCGTTGGTCAGGAACAGCTCACATTCCCCCGCCCTGTCGATAAACTCGGCCAGCGTAGTCTTCCCGGCGTAATTCGTAACCGGCCGGCCGGCCAGCATGCCCGCAATTTTTTCGCACAGTTCCCGTTCACTACCCGATCCAAACAGCGCAATTTCCGCATTTCGTTCACCGGCAAGGCGAGCCGCCGCCTCGGCGAAGCGTTCCGGCAGCCACTGTTTTGCCGTTCCATAGGCCGCGCCGGGGCTGACTCCGATGATCCGCCGCTCCGTCTGGGTACGGCCAGCGAGTTGAATCGCAGGACTCTCCAGGAGCTCGCCGGTGATGCCGGCGCGGCGCAGCATCTCCAGGTAATAAAACCGCTCGTGCCGTGGAATCTCGCCGCGTTTGGGAACAGCAACCGCCCGGCTGAGCAGAAAGCCCCGTCCATCGCGGTCATATCCAAAGCGGTGCGGAATGCCCGCCAGCCAGGCAATCAGCGCCGCATCGAAAGCATTCTGGAGCAGGATGGCGCACGTGAATCGCCGGGTCCGCAACCGACGCACGATGGTCCACCGGCTGCGATCATAGAGAATAATCTCGTTAGCGAAGGTCTCCCGGCGGTATAAGTCGGCCACCCAGGGCTTAGCCAGTATCGCGACATGAGCATCCGGGAACCGCTCGCGAATCGCCCGGAGCGCGGGCAGGCACATGACGGCGTCGCCGACCCAGTTTGTCGCGCGAATCAGAATTCTCGAGAAATCAGCCGTCACCTAAGTACTAGAATAGGTCATCAGCCTCTTCGGCAATCTCTGGCTCGCACGGCGCCTCGAATCCGCGGAAGCGAAAGTCGCCGCCGAGGTCACACAAGTTTATGTGTCGCGAAATCACCTGCTAGGCGCTGCATGCCTGGAGATCCCGGGTGTTACCGTGGCTTTCACGGGCGTCGGTTCCCCGATGACGCAAACCATCGGACTCGGGATGAACGGGCCAGTCCCCGCGAGCACGCTCAACGAAATCGAGGCCTTCTATCGATCCCATGGTTCGGCCACAACCATTCATGTGTGCCCCCTCGCAGACCCCTCCCTCATAGATCTGCTCGGCGCGCGTGCGTATCGTATAACGGAGTTCAATAACGTTCTGGCGCGCACGGCAGACCTGCCGCCGTCCGAGATTACCGCCGACGTGCGAATCGCGGATGCGGCCAACGCGACATCCTGGGCCACCGTGATCTGTGAGGGCTTTTTTGAAAACGTGCAAATCACCACCGAAGCTATCGAAATGACGTCGCTGCTTTTTGAAATGCCGGGCGCGATTCCTTGGATCGCCTGTGTAGACGGGGAACCTGCAGCCGGTGGCGGGATGGGCATCCACGACGGAGTTGCGAACCTATTCGGCGATGGGACACCTCGCCGCTTTCGCCGCCGCGGACTACAAACGAATCTGATTCGCGCGCGCGTCCGTCATGCCGCCGAGCGGGGCTGCGACCTGATTACCGCTTCGACACTCCCCGGCACTCCTTCGCAGCTCAACTATGAACGACTGGGGTTCCGCGTCGTCTACACCAAGCTTGTCCTGACCCGCGAAATGGATTAATGCGCCTTCACGGTTCTGCCGATTCCAGATTGGTTATCATGAGAAAATTGGAGGGCTTTTGTCGGCCTCGGCAACGTTTTCATCACCAACATCCGAGAACGTCGGCTTAATCCGCAGTCTTGTAGTCGACAAGCGGCGGCGGTCGTTCGTTTTGGTAGTGCTGTGCACGCTGGTCGGCGCTGCTGCCCAGATTCTCATCAAACAAGGCGCAACGTCCATCGCGCAGCCAGGTTTCGTGGCGGCAGTGGTCGCGATGTTCACGAATCTCCCGCTGTTCATCGGCTATTGCATGTATGGATTCAACGCTGTGCTGATGATCCTGGCGCTGCGCGACGGCGAATTGTCGATGCTGTACCCCATCATTGCGCTCACCTACGTGTGGGTGACCTTCCTGTCGCTTTGGATCTTCCATGAGCCGATGAACTTTTTCAAGAGCATCGGGATCACGCTGATCATTTGCGGCGTCGGCATCCTGGGACGGGGCAAAAAGGCATGAGCGATACACCCGTATCGTCAATGTTGTTGGTGATCTTCGCGTCGTTCATCGGCTCCTGCGGAATGGCGTTTTTGAAGGCAGGGGCGAATCGCCTCGCCTTCAACGTGCCGGCCCTCGTCCGCAACTGGAGGCTCACCGCCGGCGTGGGCTTATATGTGATCTCCTCCGCGTTCTTCGTGATGGGATTGAAACGCGGCGAACTGTCGATCCTGTACCCGCTGGTGTCGCTCGGCTACATCTGGGCGCTGCTGTGGTCGCGCATCTTTTTTGGCGAATTAATGACCAAAGCAAAATACGCCGGTTTCGCCCTGATTATTGCGGGGGTAGTTGTCCTCAACCTTGGGCGCTAGTGTCGGCTGAGGACGAATCCCTTCCGAACGCACGACGATTTGTTTTCCGGTTGCTTGTGAGTAATTCGGCGTAGATCCACCAGGGCGGCGCCAGGGTGTGTTGATCGCGCTCCTTCCAAAAAACCACGTCGCCGAAGGCTCGCAGCAGCGATACCGGACGCTGGCTGTCAGGAAGTCGCCGGAATTCCTGGGCCGTTTTGCGCGACCTGCAGGATTTCGGCTTCCGGTCCGCCGGTCAAAGTCGGGCAGGCTGAATGCCTGCCCACCTTGGCTCGCAACCTGTTGAGCCGTAAAGGCGGCGCAGGCGGTTTCGCCTGCGCATGCCGCTCTCAAAGACTTCTGTCACAGGCTGCTGGTGGACAACAGAAAAACATCGACAGCGTGGCTAACTCGCGCGCCGGCCAAATGCCGGGGCCGGCGCGGGCGGAGGCTCCGGCTCGGGCGGCGGAACAACCTTCTTAGGCCGTGAATCCAACCGGGTCGCGATTAATTCTTCCTTGAGCTTCTGCCACTTCGGTGTTCCAGGCTGGCCGCCCGCCGCCAGAACGTCACGATCGGTAATCTCCTGTGCCGCGAGAAGATACTTCTGGAAGTAGTTCTTGATACGATCCTGCACCAGCCGCTCGGTGGATTTCAGCAGCAGAAACAGCAGTTCTTCCGGCTCGGCCCTGGAAACCGCATGGTAGATATGCGAGGGCTTCTGCAGCCTGGCCGACTTCAACTCTTTCTCAAGCTTTTTCGCCCTAACCTCAAGTTTCTGCCACTGATCGACATCCTCTTTTTCCATGCCGAGGTCCTTGATCAGTGCACTCCTGTCCTTGGGCGACAACTTCTCGGTCATCACGACCATAAACAGCCCAAAACAGTCGAGATGAACGCCCGGCTGCGACGGAATCATCTGGCGGATCTTTTGCAGTTTCTGAAGCCCCGCCGTGTTCACACCCGCATCTACCAGAGCCGCCGAGAACAGCGGTAAAAGCTTCTCCTGGCCGAGAATTTGCACGACATCGGCCATATTCATTTCATTGGCTATATGGTGCAATTCTTCAAGTAATGCTTGAGGAACGATTTTCGATTCCAGTCCCGCTTCACGGGCATTGTCGTACTGCATCTTCGTGCGCTCGCTGATCGTGAAACCGAGCCGCACCTGAAACCGAAGCAGCCGGAAAAGCCGGATCGGATCGTCGTAAAGCGTGTAATTGGAGACCGCCCGCAGTTCGCGCCGCTCCAGATCGCCGACACCATTGTTCGGATCGAGCAGCAGTCCCTTAGATGCCGGATTCAAGGAAAGAGCGATGGCATTGATGGTAAAGTCGCGTCCGCGCAGGTCTTCATGGATTGTGGCTTGCTGCACCTGGGGTTTGGATCCGGGCTTCGGGTACTTCTCCTGGCGCGCCATGCCGATCGTGGCGACGATTCCGCCCGGGAACAGCATACGGGCGATCTTCCGGGCTTCGTCGACGCGCGTTACCGTGGCGCCGACCTTCTGCTCTATCGTGCGCGCGAGTTTTACCGCGTTTCCCTCCGCCGTGAAATCGATTTCAACGATGGGGTACCGGCCCAACATGTCGCGCAAGGCGCCGCCGGTGAGAAAGACATTGATACCGGCCTGAGTTGCAGCCGATTGCACCTCCGAAACCACGCGGCTCTGCTCCGAGCTCAGGTGGCTTTCGAGCATAAACAGGTAGTCGCTCATGAGAGTGTTTTCATACGCATCACGCCCGAGGGTGATGCTTGTCAATTGTCTTGCGCAGTCTCGAACGGGCTACGTGAGTATAGACCTGCGTAGTTGAGATATCGGAATGCCCCAGCATAGTCTGTACGCTTCTGAGGTCCGCTCCCCCCTCGAGCAGATGGGTCGCAAACGTGTGGCGCACCACGTGGGGGGTCAGGTCATGGAAAATACCCGCCTTCCTCCCGCACGCCCCCAGCAGCTTCCAGAAACCCTGCCGGGTCATGGGACCGCCGCGCGCCGTGATGAACAGGTACGGGCTGGTGCGACCTTTCAGCAAAGCGCTACGCCCCTGATTGCAGTATTGCCGAACCGCATCGATGGCTGCCCTCCCCACGGGGACGATCCGCTGCTTGTTCCCTTTGCCCAGCACGCGTACGTAGCCCATGTCCATCTCGACATCTGAGACGCGAACCTTGCACAATTCCGACACGCGCAGGCCGGTTGCGTATAAGAATTCGAGCATGGCGTGATCCCGCAAGCCGGTGGGCCGGGTCGTGTCCGGCGCCGCCAGGAGATTTTTAACCTGCTCATTATTAAGGTACTTAGGAAGATTACTCCACTGCTTCGGCGCCGTAAGAAGGCTAGTGGGATCGGCGTCGGCGAGCCCCTCGCGGATGAGAAAGGCGTGAAAGTTTCGGAGGGTCGTGAGGTGTCTAGCAACCGACCGGCTCGACAGCCCGGCGCGATACAGAGAGTCGATATAGCGCGGGAGCCGCTCCGCGTCCGGCACCTCCGCCTGTACTCGGATAAATGCACTAAACCGTTCTAAATCTTCACGATAGGCCTGAACGGTGTTGGACGACAGTCCTTTCTCGACTCGGCAAAAGTTGAGAAAGGAGGCTACGTTCACCCCAACCGTCGAACCCTCCATCATCGTGCCAATGATACAATACTTTTGCCAAATGTTTGGAAGGAATTTGGCGCCGTGACAGACCTTCGTGTATGAAAGGCGCTCATTGGCGGGATCCACTAGCAAAAAGGTGGTCGTTTCAAGATTCGACCGGGAGACACTCTCTGGTTTTGTAAATCCCCAGAGCTATCTGCTTCCGGATGGGATCGAGCTACTCACACCTACCGGCACGATTACGCTAGTGCCTTATTCCGAAATCAAGCTCGTCTCTTTCGTGAAGGATTTCCATGGGGAAACCGTTCGGGAAATGCGCCAGTTCACGGCCCGCCCTAAGGTCGAGGGGCTCTGGTTGAGGATGCGTTTTCGTGACGGCGATGCCATGGACGGTTTGCTCACGAACAACTTGTTGCAGCTCGAACCCCAGGGCTTCACCGTGGTGCCTCCGGACGCAGGCGCTCAAAGCCAGCGAGTCTTCGTGCCGAAGTCAGCCTTGACCGAGGTGCAGGTGCTCGGGGTCGTTGGAAGTCCGCTCCGAAAACGTACGAAGCCGAAACCAACACCGGAGGAGCAAATCGACTTGTTTCAGGGATCCAGTTAACTATGCCAGCAATCACCGAAGGCTACATCACCACAGGCGATGGGGTTCGCCTCTTCTATCAGCAGGCCGGCAATGGTCCCGGCGCCGTCATTATCCCCAATGCCATTTACATGCTCGACGATTTCCTGCGGCTCGCGGCGAGCTATACCGTGATCTTCTTCGATACGCGCAACCGGGGCCGCTCCGAAACGCTCACCGACCCGGCGTTGGTAGTCAACGGAATTCACAACGATGTCGATGACCTGGAAACGATCCGCGCGCACTTTGGATTCGACAAGGTCGCGGTTCTCGGGCACTCCTACCTCGCAGCAATGGTCGTGTTGTACGCCATGAAGTACCCTGCGCAAGTCTCACGGGCGGTGCAGATCAGTCCTCCGCCGCCCTTTTTCAGCAGGCAATACGAAACAGCGCCGCCGGATCCCGTCGTAGCCGGCAGACTCGCTGCCTTGCAGAGCGAACGAGCCTCCACGGACCCCATCGAATTCTGCCGGAAATTCTGGTCCATTGCGCGACTGATGTTTGTCGCAAATCCCGAAAATGCTGCCAAGCTTACGAACTGGGGTTATTGCGACGTCGACAATGAGCGCAATCTGATGGCATACCTAGTTGGAAGTATCTTCCCGTCATTTCACGTTCTCAACCTCACCGCTGAAGACTTCGGCAGAGTGCAAATGCCGGTCCTGACCATCCACGGAACGGTGGATTGCAGCGCGCCGTATGCCGGAGGCAAAGAATGGGCCTCGCTCCTGCCGAATGCGCGCCTTATGACAGTTGATGAGACCGGTCACGTACCCTGGGTAGAAGCTTCCGAGGTCTTCCCAGCGATCGAGACGTTTTTGAACGGGGCCTGGCCCGACTCGGCCCTGCGTGTTGCCCAGTAATCTGGCATTGTTTTCGCGGTTCTAATTGAGGAAGACATCTGTGGCGTCCTCCAGAAATCCTCGCCCCGGCCGGTCCGTTTGGCTATCTCACGGCGTGGCCAACCGGCCAACCATTGCCTTACGTCTCGACGCTGAACTCTTACCTGGGAAAAGTGATGGCCAATGCTGCGATCGTTCCAGCGGGTACGAACGGATCAATCAGCTTGTTCGTTACGGACCCAACAGATGTGATCCGCGATGTAAACGGATATTTCGCGCCGTAGCGCAAATCTGCGCGGCACCTGTCGGCGGCCTGCCGAGTGCAGTATCCTATCAGCTTCTATGAAAGTATTCTGTCTCGCCGTCGCTGCATTGTTAATTCCCGCGTTCGCCGAGCCCAAATTTGTGTATTGGCCCGGCTCGTCGTACGACGGGTCGATTCCCACCGAGAAGCAAGTGCTCGGTTACGAACCGGGCGATCGCATCTCGTCGCACGAGAATATTCTCAAGTACCTCGAAGCGCTCGCGAAGGCAGCGCCCACGCGCATGAAGGTCTTCGAATACGCCAAGACCTGGGAGCACAGACCTCTCGTCTATGCCGCAATCGGCTCGCCCGCCACCATCGCGCGCCTCGACAAAATCAAGGCCGACATGCAACGGCTGGCAGATCCGCGCAAGACCTCCGATGCCGAAGCGAAGCAGATCATCTCGTCGACACCCGCGGTCATCTGGCTGGCTTACGGAGTGCATGGCAACGAAATCTCCTCACCGGACGCCGCGCTGATGACCGCCTATCACCTGCTGGCCTCGCGCAACGACAAGATGGTCGACGAGATCCTCGCCAAGGACCTGATCCTCATCGATCCACAGCAGAACCCCGACGGCCGTGACCGCTTTGTCCACAATTTCGAAATCGCCGAGGGTCTGCAACCCGATCCGAGCCAGCTTGCCGCCGAACACAACGAGCCCTGGCCCGGCGGGCGGACCAATCACTACTACTTCGACATGAACCGCGATTGGTTTGCCATCACCCAACCCGAAACGCGCGGACGTATCAAGACACTGCTCGAATGGTATCCGCTGGTCTTTGTCGATCTGCACGAAATGGGCTCGGACGCCACCTACTACTTCACGCCCGAAGCCGACCCCTACAATCCGTACATCCTCAAATCCCAGCGCGAGAGCCTGGAGTGGTTCGGCCGCAATAACGCGAAGTGGTTCGATGAATTCGGGTTCAACTACTTCACCAGGGAAGGCTACGACGAGTTTTATCCCGGCTATGGCGCTAGCTGGCCGCTGTATTACGGCTCCATCGCCATGACCTACGAACAGGCGTCGACGCGAGGCCTGATTGTACGTCAAACCAACGGCACCGTGGTGCCGTACCGCCAAACCGTGCGCGAGCACTTCGTCGCCTCCGTATCCAGCGCCGAAACTGCCGCCCACAACCACGACAAGCTGCTCGAGAATTTTTATCACTATCGCCAGACAGCCGTTGCGGAAGGAACCAAGGGGCCGGTTCGCGAATACATCCTGCCGCGCACCGGCGACACGACCACGGTCGACAAACTCGCCGTCAATCTTGCGACGCAGGGAATCGAAGTAAAGCGCGCCACAGCGCCGTTCAAGAATGCGGGCAACGATTACCCGCAGGGAAGCTACGCCATCCCTCTGGCCCAGCCCATGTACCGCATGATCCGGACTTTCCTCGATCCCCAGGTCTCGATGGACGCCGAATTCCTCAAGGGCGAAGAGCATCGCCGCAAGGAACGCCTGCCCAGCGAAATGTATGACGTCACCGCCTGGTCTTTGCCGCTGCAATACAACATCGGGGCCGTCGGTAGTGCCGATGTTTCGAAAGGCTCGTTCGAGCCGGTTGTCGGCGGACGCATGCCGGAAGGTAAGGTGGTGGGTAACAGTCCGACCGTCGCCTACCTCGTCCCCGCTGGTACGTCCGGGACAATGGCCTTCCTCGCCCGTGCTCTTCAGGAACACCTTCATGTCCTGAGCACGGACAAGGAATTCAAGCTCGCTGGGCGAACATATGGGCGAGGAACGCTGATCGTACGTGTGAAAGATAATGGCGCGGACCTCGCCGACACCGTCCAGCGCCTGGCCCGCAAGAGCGACGTCGACGTTTACACAACCGATACCGGTTGGGTCGACGAAGGTGCGAACTTCGGCAGCCACAACGTCTTTACTGTCCCGCCTGCGAAAATCGCCATCGCGTGGGATCAGCCCACTAATTCGAGCGCCGCCGGAGCCACGCGCTTCCTTCTCGAACGCGAGTACGACACACCTGTCACCGTCGCCCGCACCTCCCAGTTCGCAAACAGCGACCTCAGCGCGTTCAACGTCATAGTCCTGCCTGATGCAGGAGGCTTCGGCGGAGGCGGAGGCTACGCCGGCGCACTGGGCCAAAACGGAGCGCGCCGCTTGAAGGATTGGGTCGAAGCCGGTGGAACGCTGATCGGCGTCGGACCCGGCGCCGTGACCTTCCTCGCCGATTCCCGCTCGCAGTTGCTGGCAATTTCGCAAGAGAACCTGGCGAAACCCGCAGGTGAAACGCCGGGCGCCGGCCGCAACCAAGCCGCTCCCGCCGCTGCTGGTGGTGGAAACGCAGCCGCGCCACCCACCGACGGCCACGTTCCCGGCAAGCTTCTAGCTTCCGACCAAGACTTCGAAAAGGCCATACAGCCTGACACCGACCAGCCGGACTCGCTGCACGGCGTGCTCTTAAGGGCGAAGGTATACGGCGATCACTGGCTCACCGATGGCGTCGCCGACACCGTCAACGTGCTGGTCCAGGGACGCGCCATTTTCGCGCCGATCAAAATGGACAAAGGGATTAACGCGGTCTACTATGCCGGCCCTGATCAGATTCTGGCGAGCGGCTTTATGTGGGAACAGAACCGAAAACAGCTTGCTTACAAACCGTTTCTCGTCGTTCAGAGGGATGGCAGGGGATTTGTGATCGGGTTCACCGCCGACCCGAACTTCCGCGGATACATGGACGGACTTAATACTCTGTTTCTGAATGCGGTCTTCCGAGGACCAGCGCACGCCACCGGTGGCGGCGGGCGCGGCGGCGAACAATAGGAGATTAGCTGCGCTGCAAGGCTCCGGTGAATTCACGCACGATCGGCGGCAATTCCCCTTTCAGAGCACGCCGCTCCGGTTGGAACAGGACACTTTATTCGGCGGAGCGCTCCGCGTTACAGCCCGCGATGCCGGTGGCGAGGTGCGAGGCGGCGAATTGAGCGATCACCCATTCTTTGGCCACCGAACGGCTCTTTTAAACAAACGCCGGCTTGAGTCCCGCTTACAAGTTGGCCAACGAGATTTTGTTTCAAGGCATCGCCCGCGGTTGTCCTCTGAGCTCGAGGTAAGTAAGCTATATTGCGTGGAAGATAACTTTGTTATCAGTGCCGCGCCGTGGCGGCCAATCGTCCGTGCATGGAATTCTATGCGCCACGATCTCAGCAGCGCAGGGGGATATCACCGGCTCGGGTAAACTATCGCGATGGCTTTCCTGACATGCTCCAGTTGCTCGATCGCGCCATCCGCCTGGCGGCTCAAGCCGAGTATAGGGATATAGCCCGGCATGACCAGGCGGTCTCAGCGGAGCTGCAGCGTCAAGGTATCGATGCAACAGGCAGACGCAATGGGCAGAATGCGAATCTTCGCTCCCAAGCCAGGCGCATACGGCGTCGGCGTCCAATGCCTCGTCGAGAAATCTGGAGGTGGGGACTCGCCTGAAAAGATCGCTTCGCTGTACACGGCGAATGTGGAATACGGCGAGGGGGACAATCAACGGGGCGTCGCGAACGGCCCGATTCTGCGCGCCAACCTTCGCTCCGTGGGCCGTCGAGTTCTCACGTTCGTCGAATCTCTACGCGGTGCTCGACAAGACGACACCTACCAGTTCGTGGGGAGCCTTCGCGCAGCCATCTAGCACGAATCGGGACGAACGCCCGAGGTCTACCGCACAACTTGCGGGCATCCGGCCATGAACGAATGACGTCTTTGCGGTGATGGTTGGCAGTGGAGCTGCAATCACGTCAGTTTAATCCGACCTGGGTTCGGGAAATGCAGAAGTCTGGGTACGCCCCGGCGCACGCGAGATCGCGAAAGAAATCGAACATCTCTACGGATTTCAAAAGACCGGGCCGGATCACCTCGCCTCTAAACGTGGCAGACCGTCTTGGATGTATTCGTCAAGGACAAGTATAAGTTAGGGCTGCGGCAATTCTTTCGTCAGCAGAACCCGCATGCGCGACAGACCCTGCTGGCCAGAATGCTAGAGGTCGACCGGCAGGGAATCCGAAGGTTCGCGAAGTCGATTATCGCGCCACTCGTACACAAGCAGATTATCGTCAGCGCCCAGCGCGCGCGAACGATAACGCTTTCTTATCAGTGCCGTGCCATGCGGCCAAGAACAACAGATGCGCGCTTTGGCTTGCAGTCGTGGATGTCGTGTGTTTTCAAAAGTATATTGGGCTAGGTCTGCCGAACTGAATCACTGTAGTCAATTCGTAGCAGGTGAATTCCTCAAGATTCCACACTCGATGGATCTAGGAATGGCCTCCCTGTTACCTTCGCGCAGACGACCTCCTGTTTTTTTGACAGGTGACCTACTTGTAAGTATCTGAAAATAAACATGCGACCTCCCGTGCCAAGACGGATTCTAGCGGGCTGTGAATTCCGTCTGTTTTCAGTCGCTTGCGTTTCAACGACTTGCAGCCACCTTCTGGTGGCCGGTTGAACCCCGTGGAATGCTGAGGCTTCGAGCAGCTACAAATTCGTCTACACCTTGGCTCTACGTAAAGGACCTTCGAAAGCTTTCCCAGCCTGAATCGCAAAGGCGACCTGACGCTTACAAACACAACTATTTCAATTGTGAACAATCAGATTGAGTAACCTACGAGCCTCCTCGTATTCAGGATCGAGAAGGAGAGCCCGTTCCAGATAAATTTTGGCGAGCCGCTCGTCGCCCTTCTGTTGAAGCATTTTGCCGAAACTCATGTTCGCTACCACGTCATCAGGTTCAAGCTCCAATGCGCGCTCGTAGAGGACGCTTGCCTTTTCCCATTCTTCCCGTCCTGAATAAACATTACCCAAAGACCACAGCGGAACCGCCCATTCTGGACAAGCTGCGTGCGCCCATTCGTACTCTAGGATCGCGCTGTTCGTTTCTCCTTTTTCCCACAAAAGCCCCCCCAGGTAGATATGTGCCCACGCATCGTCCGGTTGCAACTCTATTGAGCGCCGTATATGCTCTTCCGCTTCGTGCAGAAAGCCACGTCGCTTCAGTACCCACCCAATCTCGCGATGGGCGGCCGCAAAATCCGGGTCAATAGCAATCGCCTTCGAGAAAAGTTCCTCTGCTTTTTCGGTGTCACTTTTTCGAAGGAGCACGCCGAGATTGAAATACGGTTCCTCGAACTCGGGATCCAATTCAATTGCCCTGAGATAACTCGCTCTCGCTTCCTCGTCACGTCCTAAGTTCCTCAGAGCTACGCCGAGCATTGTATAAGCCGCCCTCGTTTGTTCGCGTTGCACTGCCTGCCTGAGCCAGTACTCGGCGTCGCGATATTCATGTTTTTCTATCGCAATAGAACCCAGGCCGAGATACGGCACGCTGTAATCTGCATCAAGTTGAACGGCACGCCTGAGGGCCGCCTCAGCTTCCTTTGGTTCCCCAAGGTCAATCGCCAACCATGCTAGTTGGCACAACGCAAGCGGCGCCGGGTGTTTTCTTGCCAGTTCTCTCCAGATGTCCAGAGCGCCACGCTGATCGCCAGCGTCCTCGAGTTGTTCGGCTCTTTCGAACAATTCTTCGGGAGTCATCTCAGTTGTTTATAGTGGTACCCGCGTCGTCCTTCCTTTTCCTCAGCAACGTTCTTACATCCTGTTTGCTCTTCTTGGTTGTGTTCCGGATTGGGACCGTACCGGCAGGCGTCATAGGAGGCGAGATCAACGTCGGCCTGTCGGATATTCGCCGTTGGCACCCAGGTGGCTTCGATGCTCACCTGGTGATGAGCCGCAGCTAATTCGAGAGCCATGGGAATGGCCTGATGCGCAGTAACGGAAGGTTTGTAGTCGCCAATCAGAGCAACCGAGCGCTGCAAAATCATTGGGTGGGAACTGCCGCCGTCTTCCTCACTTTATCCGGCTCGATCGCAATTGCGTGGTTCAGCGCGATCTCTACCGACGTCCCCGCCTCGAACCGGACATCACTTCCCCGGGCGAGCAATGCGATCAGCGTGCCAGCCGCAATTCCCGATAGCCCAAATGCGCCGATCCCACGTACACTCCCGGTAGACAAGCCGGCAATCGTGCCGATCTGTCCCCCCTTCGAAGCCGCATCGCCGATCCTCTCCAGGTCCTTTCCCTTCTCGGAATCGTGCTTGACGACGTCCGGCTCCTTCATATGCGACGATGCGTCGCCGGGCACGCGATCGATGGCAGCCGCCATATCGAGGCTGTATCCATTAGCGTAAAGAAGCGTGGTCAGGTGAAACTGCAGCTCGGCGGTTCCCTTGATGCGGCCGGCCCGCTTCACGCTATCCACGACGCCCTGGACCCAGGTGCCCGCCGGGATCACCATGTCGCCCTCGATCGCGATGGGGAACACGGTCTGAGCATAGACCGGGTCCCCCTGCTTCGCGTCCTTGGTCGAGATCGGCTGCCGGAGCTGAATCGGGATCTTGGTTCCCGCAGGAACGACCCACAGGGGTTTTGGCGCACCGGACTCGGTGCGGGGTTTTTCAATTATCTCGTCGCGCATCTTCAAGCGCGGCTGATCCACAGCCGGTTTATCAGCCGTCTGAGCTGCGGCGCTAACCAGGAAAACGAAGGCGGTCAGAATCGTCTTCATCGTTGCTCAAGACGCGTTCAGCGCGCCTTTCGTGTACAGCTTAGCTCAATTGTCGTTGTCGCCGCCTCGGGGAGCCGGGGGCGGGATGTTGAGGTCCAGGGTGAAATAGGGAACGCCCGCATCCATCATCATCTTGTTCAGCTTGGGAACCTCGTCCCAAAGCTTCCCCACTTCCGCAAGGTCCTTCTGAAGCTGGTCCGAGAGCTGCTGCACGTCACTGGTCTGGCGGCTTGTCGGCGCTGCCGAGAAGTTGTCGATCGAACCCATCAGGCGGTTGATCTTCTGGGTGATTGGGGGCGGAGTGTAGGTGAGCGGCGGCCCGGCGCCGGCGCCACGACCGCCTGCCTGGTTCTCAAAGGTCGACACCACGGGCTTTAGACGCGCGAGGAAATCATCAGCGGCTTTCTTGACGCTATCGGGAACAGCCGGCGCAGCGGGCTTTTTCCAGCTTTCCGTAAGGCTCGTCAGCGACGTGTTCATCGCAACGACCTTCTTACGGGCGTCGTCGGCCTGGTGCGCCAATGTTGCCAGTGTATCAAGCGCCTGGCGGCGCTTCGCGCGGTCGGACGCCGAGAATTGAACGCGTGGGTCTTCTTCTACCGCAAACGTCTTCGATTCAGTTTTGCCTGCCTCGGTGATGGTGATCTTGTACTCGCCAGGATCGACCAGGGAACCGCGAGCCGCGCCAAAGCCGAAGAATCCACCGCCTCCGCCACCGCCGCCACCGCCGCCTGCGCCACCGGCAGCACCTGCTTCACCACCCGCACCTCCCTGCTCACCGGCTGCTCCAAACTCAGTCCGCAATTCGCCGCCGGCCTCGGCCGACGCTTCTCCGCCGGCTGCCTCTCCGCCTTCAGCGCCGGCACCGCCGCGAGCGCCGCGTCCGCCCCCACCGCCGGCGCCGCGGCCACCGCCGCCTCCCTGTCCTGCCCCAGCCGTCTGGTTTCGGGCCGGCGGAACTGGCGAATCATAGCGTAGGTCCCAGGTCACCCTGTTAATAACGCCTGCTTGTGCGCGCCCGTTGATGTGTCTGATCTCCTTGCCGTCTTTGTCCGTAACCGTCACGCGTACGGGACCTGCGGTTTTGGCGAAGAAATCCAGCACGAGACCATTTGGCGCGTTAGGAGCGAGGAAATTGCTTGATCCGACGAATCCGCGATAATTCGCCATCTTCCATTCAATTCCCGGCCGGGTGTCGAAGAGCTTCAAATCGGTGGTCAACACGCTGTTGTTGAGTTGCTCGATCGCCGAGATGTTGTCCATGATCCAGATCGACCGTCCGTGAGTCGCCAGAATCAGGTCGTGTTCACGCGGGTGCACCTGAATGTCGAACACCGGCACGGTCGGCAGTCCGTTCTTTAACTGATGCCAGTTCGCACCGCGGTCGAAGGTCAGAAACAGGCCGAACTCGGTACCGGCGAACAGCAGGTCGGCGTTCACGGGATCCTCGCGAATCACATGGACCGTGCCTGCGTCCGGGGGAATGCCATTGGTGAGCTTAGAAAATGAATCGCCGTAATTCGTGGTGCGATAGATATAGATACCGTAATCGGAGTTGCGATGATCGTCGAAGGTGACGTACGCCGTGCCCGCATCCTTATGCGACGGCTCGATGCGGCTGACGTATCCGCCCTTCGGCAGGCCCTGAATGTGCGACACAGTATTGGTCCAGGTCTTGCCGCCATCCTTCGACATTTGCAAGTTACCGTCGTCCGTGCCGGCCCAAAGCACACCAGCCTTGACGGGCGATTCGGCGATGGCAGTAATGCACGGCCATGCCTGCACTCCGTCATGCCGCGAAAGAGTGTCTTTGTCGATCGCCTTTCCCAGGATTTTCTGCTTATCCCGCTCGGCGCCGGTGGTCAGATCCTCGCCGAGAACCTCCCAGGTATCGCCCCGGTCGGTCGACTTAAACAGGTGATTTCCGCCATAGTAAATCGTCTTGGGGTCGTGCGGCGAGATCATCAGCGGCGAGTTCCACTGGAACCGGTAGCGCGGCGCCTGATCATTCTCTTCTTGAGGACGGATGGACTTCGATTCGCTCGTTCGAAGGTCGCGGCGCGATAGGTTGCCATCCTGCGATTCCGCGTAGATGATGTTGGGATCGGAAGGATCGATGCGGTTATAGAAGCCGTCGCCACCCTGAACTGTGATCCAGTCCTCGTTGCCGATGCCGAGTTGCTGGGTGGACGACGCCGGCCCACACCATGAATAGTTATCCTGCAATCCGCCGCACACGTGGTACGGCTTCTGGTAATCGAATGCCACTTCGTAAAACTGCCCGATGGCGATGTTGTTGATGTGCCGCCAATGCCGGCCGCTGTCGTAGGTCACCCAGACGCCGCCATCATTGCCGATGACGAGGTGATCGGAATCAGCCGGGTCGATCCAGATGGCGTGAACGTCGCTGTGAACGCTCTCGAAGCGATTCTGGACGAAAGTCTTGGCGCCGTCCTCCGACATGTAGATATTCACGCCACCCAGCCAGATCTTCAACTCGTTGTTGGGGTCGACGCGAATCTGGCTGAAGTAAGACGGACGCGGATCAGTATCGCTCATGCGCGTCCAATGCATGCCTTTGTCGTCGGACCGATAGATGCCGCCGCGCGTCCCGTGCTCGAATTCGGCATACACGATGTTCGTGTTCTTGCGATAGATGTCGATTGCGCAGCGTCCAACGTCGCCGGTTGTGGGTAAGCCGCCCTGGAGCTTGGTCCAATGCGATCCGCCGTCGGTGGAGCGGTACAGTCCGCTTCCCGGACCTCCGCCGTTGTAGCCGAACACTGTGCGCCGGCGCTCGTAGGCCGCCGCGTAGAGAATATTCGGGCTTTGCCAGTCGATGGCGACATCGGAAACGCCCGTGTCCTCGTTAATGAACAGGGTCTGCGTCCAGGTGGCGCCGCCGTCGGTACTCTTGTAAACACCGCGTTCCTTGTTGGGACCCCAGAGATCGCCCAGCGCAGCCACATACACGGTGTTCGGGTCGGTCGGATGCACCACGACCCGGCCGATGTGATGTGTCTCCTTCAAACCGAGATTCGTCCAGGTAGCGCCGGCGTCCATGGACTTGTACACGCCGTTGCCCCATGACGAGCTTTGGCGATTATTGGCCTCCCCCGTGCCCGCGTAAATAATCGCGGGGTTCGAAGGAGCGAGCGCCAGATCACCGATCGACGGGTTCGATTGATCGTCGAAAACCGCCTGCCAGCTAATGCCGCCATTGACGGTCTTGAAGATTCCACCAGCCGCCGTGCCGACGTACATAATGCGTGGGTCGGCTTCGACGATCGCGAGATCATCGACGCGGCCGCCCATCGTAGCAGGGCCAATATTTCGGAATTTGAGATTTTTTAGAGCCGAATCGAGAGCGGGTTGCGCGTAACAAGTGAGCGCGAAGACGGAGAGTAAAAGGGAGATGCGCATCGGTTAGACATTGTACATTACTAGCACCCTCGTTTCAGGCTTGCAGTACGGAACGGGCCGCGGCGGCGATATCGGCAGTTTGCGGCAGGGTATAGTCTTCCACGATCGGATGATAGCCGCAGAAAACGTCGCGCGCACCGACTCGTCTCACCGGCGCATCGAGGTCGTAGAACAGCTCCTCGGCAATTCGGGCGGCAATCTCGGCCCCATAGCCAAACGATTTCCAGTCTTCATGCACGACCAACGCGCGGCTGGTCTTCCGAACCGACGCCTCGATGGCATCCCAGTCGTACGGGCTCAGCGAGCGCAGATCCAGAACCTCGACCGATGCCCCGTCTTCGCGTTCCAGGACCGCACTGGCTTGAACGGACCGGTTCACCGTCGCGCCAAAAGTGATGATCGTGAGATCGGTTCCAGGACGCACACAGTTTGCATGCCCGAAAGGAATCATGTAATCCGGCCCCGGATAGGGCGAGCGATTGTAGGTCTGGCGATAGAGGTGCTTCGGCTCGAGGAACAGGACCGGATCGTCGCAGCGAATCGCGGTGCGAAGCAATCCGCAGGCATCCTGAGCGGTCGCCGGTATGACGACGCGGAGCCCTGGAATATGCGTGAAGGCGACCTCTCCCGACTGGCTGTGATAGACGGCGCTGCCGGTGAGATATCCGCCAATCGGCACCCTAATCACCACCGGACACTGGAACATGTTGTTCGACCGCCAGCGCAAAACCGCCAGTTCGTCGCGGATTTGCATCATCGCGGTCCAAATGTAATCGAAGAACTGAATCTCGACGACCGGTTTCAGGCCGCGCGTTGCCATGCCGATGGCGCGTCCGACAATGTTCGCCTCCGCGAGAGGCGAGTTGAAAACCCTATCGGTGCCGAATTCGCGCTGCAGCCCGGCGGTTGCCTTGAAGACGCCACCCTTGCCCTTCAATACGTGGATGTGTTGATCGCGGGTGACGTCGGCCACGTCCTGACCGAAGACCACCATGCGCGGATTCGCAGCCATTTCATCGCGAAGGCAGGCGTTGATGGCGTCCACCATGGTTTTGGGTTCGCCGGAGAACTCCGGCTCGGTGTCGAACGCCGCTCCGGTAGGATCCGGATCGGGCGAATAGACAAATAACTCGGTGTCCGCGGCATCGGGCGCCGGCGCACCAAGCGCGTAATCGGTCGCCTCCAGAACTTCGCGCTCCACATCGTCCTCGATGCCGCGAATCTGCTCCTCCGCAATGCCTTGCGACAAGAGCACCCGCCGAAAACAGGCGATTGGCTCTCGCCCCGCCTCCTCCGCCCGCTCCTGTTCCGTCTTGTAAGCCCGCTCGTCGTCCGACCCGGAATGCGAATAGGGCCGCACCACGCGGGCATGCACCAGCGCCGGTCCTCGCCCGCTTCGGCAATGCGCCGCCGCTTCCGCAATCACAGCATGGCTCTCAATCGGATCGGTGCCGTCGCAGGTTTTGACGAGAAGCCCTGGAAACGACGACAACAGTTGCGAAATGCTCCCGCCAGGCGTCTGAACCTCGACCGGCACACTGATCGCGTAGCCGTTGTCTTCAATCAGGAATAGAACCGGAAGACGTCGTATGACTGCCGTGTTCAACGCTTCCCAGAATTCACCTTCGCTGGTCGCGCCCTCGCCACTCGATACATACACCACTTCGTCGTGATGCCCGAGGAATCGCCCGGCTTCCGCACAACCGACCGCCTGCAGGAACTGCATACCGGTCGGGCCCGATTGCGACACGATATGGTGACGCGCGCTGCCCCAGAACCCCGGCATCTGCCGTCCGCCGGAACATGGGCCCTCACGCGAACCAACGGCTTCGAGGAGCAGGTCGCGAGCCGTCATCCCCAGCATCAGGCACAATGCCTGGTCGCGGTAATAGGGATAAAACCAGTCGGTGGGACGCAACGCCAACCCCGCGGCCACCAGAACCGCTTCATGCCCCGCCCCCGCCGACTGGAAGAATGTTTTCTGTTGCTGCTTGAGCTGGACCTGGCGATCGTCGACACGGCGCGACAACAGCATGGTGCGGTACATCCGGACCATTTCATCAAGCATAGGAACCTATCATGATAACGGCCCGGAAGTCGGCGCTAGAATCTAGGGAAGCGGCTCATGAAAAACAAATTCGTACTCTGTTTTGCGGCATTATCCCTGGTTGTCCCGGCGTTTGCGGCGAAAGACACGGAAGTCGCACGCTGGGAACAGCAGGCGCAGCGGGTCGACATCATCCGCGACGACTGGGGCATCGCGCACGTCCACGGCAAAACCGACGCCGATGCCGTTTTCGGCATGATTTACGCTCAGGCCGAGGACGATTTCAACCGCGTCGAGACGAATTACATCAATGCTATGGGACGCCTCGCCGAGGATGAGGGCGAGTCGAAGATTTACCAGGATCTACGAATGAAGCTTTTCGTCGATCCCGCCGCGTTGAAGAAGTTCTACGGCGAGAGCCCGGCGTGGCTGAAAACGCTGATGGATGCTTGGGCCGACGGCCTGAACTTCTACCTCTACAAGCACCCTGACGTAAAGCCACACGTGATTCAGCACTTCGAGCCGTGGATGGCGCTCTCGTTCACCGAAGGCAGCATCGGCGGCGACATCGAGCACATCAACCTGAACCAGCTTGAGTCGTTTTACGGCAAAGCCCCGCTCACGGCGAAGGCTGAGGTTGAAGACGAGGAGTTCCCTGAGCCGTCCGGTTCAAATGGCATGGCAGTTGCGCCGTCGAACACGGCCGGTCATCATGCGCTATTGCTCATCAACCCCCACACCTCGTTCTTCTTCCGTTCCGAGTTGCAAATGGCCAGCGACGAAGGCCTGGACGCGTACGGTGCCTCGACCTGGGGACAATTTTTCATCTACCAGGGCTTCAACGAGCGCGCCGGGTGGATGCACACTTCGAGCGGCGTCGATGCGATCGACGAGTACCTCGAAACGGTAACGAAACGTGGCGACCGTTACTTCTACAAGTACGGAAGCGAGGAGCGACCCGTCACGGTGAGTGTAATCACGGTGCCGTACAAAACCGATCACGGCATGGCGGAGAAGAAGTTCACGATCTACCGCACCCATCACGGGCCGATCATCCGCGAATCGAACGGCAAATGGGTGAGTATCCGCCTCATGCAGGAGCCCATCAAATCGCTGACGCAATCCTACATGCGCACCAAGGCGCGTGATTACAAGACCTATCGTCAGACCATGGAGTTGAAGGCGAACTCGTCGAACAATACGATTTTCGCGGACGCCGATGGGGACATTGCGTACTTCCACGGCAATTACATTCCGCGGCGCGACACGAAGTTCGACTGGAAGAAGCCGGTGGACGGCAGCAATCCCGAAACGGAATGGCACGGATTGCTGACGGTTGACGAAACGCCGCATCTCCTGAATCCAAAGAGCGGCTGGCTATATAACACCAACGACTGGCCGTGGGCCGCTGCCGGTCCGAGCAGTCCGAAGAAGGAAGACTTCCCCGCTTATGTTGAAAACGGCGGACCATCGGCGCGTGGAGCGCATGCGGTCCGGGTTCTTCAAAACAAGAAGGACTTCACCGTTGATTCTCTGATCGCGGCCGCCTACGACAGTTATCTCCCCTGGTTCGAGAAGCCGCTTCCGGCGTTGATCAAGGGCTGGGACAATGCGCCTGGCTCCGCCCCTCTGAAGTCCAAACTGCGCGACCAGATCGCGGCGCTTCGAGGCTGGGATTATCGTTGGGGCGTAACGTCTGTGCCCACGTCGCTGGCCGTGTTCTGGGGCGAGGAGATGCGACGCCAGGCCATCGCTCCGGCGCGTGAGGCGGGTATGTTGCCCGAGGAATACATTGCGGGCCGCGTTCCCGCTGAGCAGTTATTGCAGGGGCTCGCCACGGCGTCCGACAAGCTCACCGCCGATTTCGGAAGCTGGAAAACGCCCTGGGGCAACATTAACCGCTTCCAACGGCTGACCGGGGACATCGTGCAGCCATTCAACGATGCGGCGCCGAGCATCCCTGTCGAGTTCACCTCATCAGTCTGGGGTTCGCTGGCATCATTCGGAGCTCGCGCCTATCCCGGAACGAAGAAATGGTACGGCACCAGCGGGAACAGCTTCGTTGCCGTCGTCGAGTTTGGAGATAAAGTGCGCGCGAAAGCGGTGACCGCCGGAGGAGAAAGCGGCCACCCGGATTCGCGCCACTTCAACGATGAAGCAAAGCGCTATAGCACGGGTAATCTTCGCGAGGTTTACTACTACCGGTCGCAGCTACAAGGCCACACCGAGCGCGAATACCACCCGGGTTCGTAAGTGTTGCAGTACCGCCGGTTTCAGCCGGCACATGGGCAGCCTGAAGGCTGCGTTACCGCGGTTTTCGTCCACTTTCGCGGACCAAGATTGTAAAGCCGCTTTACGCCAAACCGGCCTTATACAGCGCGACTAACTTACCCCAAGCCTTCTCCGCATCGGGCTTGTTGTAAATCGGACCATTCGGACCCTGCGGCATATCTGGCACGCACCAACCATGCAGACTCGAGTACACCTCGATCTCGGCCGGGACATTCGCGGCCGCGAACGACTCCTTCAACTTGTCCTTGGCATCCGGCTGGCGCTGATCGTCGTTTGATGCGATCCCAAAATACATGCGCGCCTTGATTTTCGAAGCCAGCAGGTGCGGGCTGTCCGGCTTATCTGTTACCAACCCGCCACCGTGGAAAGACGCGCCCGCCCCAAGACGATCCGGCACGGCGGCGCAAGTCCGCACAACCAGCGGTCCGCCCATACAGTATCCCTGGGTTCCAATCTTCTTCGCCTTGTTAACCTGTTTCTGCGCGTCGAGGAACGCAACGAACGCCTCGGCATCCTTCTCCGGAGCCCCAGGCGCGTTGATTGAAGCCATCAGCGGCGTGAGTTTCGCCCGGTCGGTCGGATTCGAAAAACTGAAATTCGACGCGTCAGTGAAGGGGGGCTTGGTCACCCGATAGTAAGGGTTGGGCACCAGGACCGAATATCCGTCGGCCGCAATCCGTTTGGCGATATCGCGCATCGAAGGCCGCAGACCGAATGCATCGGGCCACACGATCACTCCGGGATGCGAGCCGCTCTTGGGATGAATGAACGCCGCATCACAGGTTCCATCGGGCGTTTTTATTTCAACATCTGTCTCCACCACGTCAACCGCTGCCATCGCGGATCCTGCCGCGGCAAGACTTGCCGTCACGGAAGCAAAAAAGTCGCGCCGTCCGATCCCTCCGGCGGGCGCATCGTTCCTGTTTTTCTGGTCCTCGGCCATGATTCTTCTCCTCCAATGGAATGTATCATGGCGCGAGAGCTCCGGGTCAAAGCGCTTTGAAATATCGCGCGATCGGCAGCAGCGTGAAACCGGTTTTCTCATACGTGCGCCGGGCCGGAGCATGGCCGGGGTCGCCTCCGGTTTCCACCATGGCGACCGTCATACCGGCTTCCTTCATCCGGTCGAGCGCGAAGGCAGTAAGACGCTCCCCAATGCCGCTGTTCTGATACTCAGGGTCGACGGCGATCAAATAGACCTGACCCAAAAGCCGGCTCTGATCCAGCTCGACGGCAACAAAACCCGCAACGCGATGCCCGGTCGCGGCAACCCAGACCAGGCTCGGCTGTGCCGCGAGCACAGCGTCAACCACCCGCCGCTGATCCACTCGCCAATCCCTATGTAGCAGTTCGAAAACGATCGTGCCGAGAACGGCTTGTAGCGATTCGAAGACGGGCGCCCACGCGCGAAGTGATAGCTCGACGACATCCGCCTGGTCTCGCTCGCTATAAGGCCGAATCTGGAAGTCCAACGCCGGTTTAGTTCGTCACCAGGAACGAAGCGCTGGCCATTCTCATCGCCTGGCTAATCTGCTCCTCGCCGAATTGGGCGGGATAGCCGAGGCGCTCCGCGAGCAAGCGGTCGCGCAGCATGCCTTCCAGCATTCCCATGAGGGCGGATCGGACGGTATCGGGCTGCAATCCTTCCCGCAACTCGTTCCGCGTCCTCATCTCGCTGAGAATCCCATCGAGCAGGCCGACGAATCCGAGAAATCCCTCGGTAAGCGCCACACGCTGCGATTCCCCGCGGGAGCGCCTCGCTTCGAGGAGCATCAGTAGTTTAAGCTGCGCATCGCGTTCTAACACTGCAACGAAGGCTTGTGAGATCCGCAGCAGCTTATCGGCGTTGCCGGAAGCTTCTGAAGCGGCACGGCCGGCTTCTTCCGTGATCTTCGCCCAACCTTCGGAAAAAATCGCCTCCAGCACTCCCGCCTTGCTCCCAAAGTGCTTCATCAACTGCGATTCGCTGGTTCCGGCCTGGCGGGCAATAGCCGACGTGCTGGTGTGTTCGTATCCGCGGGCCGCAAACAGTTCTTTCGCGACCTTCATGATTCGCTCCCGGGCCGAACCCTCCACGCTCCGGGACACGTGCCCTTTGGCTGCTTGGGGCATCATATACCTCAGTATAGATCCGACTTTGTAGTGTTGACGCTAAGGTTTATCGTACGGTCCGGCCTTGGCTTCGGAACTCCGCCAGTAAAATGCGGCTGCGCGCTCTCATGGCAGGCGTCCCAGTTCGACTGGCGCGCTCCAAAAGGTCGATCATGTCGCTCTCCATCGCCGGATTACCACGGGAGAGCTCAGCCAGACCTTGAATCGCCGCGGTCTTCACCAGCGAGCTGCGATCGTTGAACCACTGAGATAACCTGTTGATGGCGCGCGACCGTTCTTCCTCGTCAATTCGCAGCCGCGGAACCATCACCGCAATGTGCCAGCGGACCTCGGCCTGAGTGCATTCTTCGAGAAGACGAAGCAACTCGCCCTTGAAGGGTTCCAAAAGAGAGGGCCGTTTCACGGATACCTTCTCCGCGGCGTCGGCCGCTCGCATCCGGACAATTGGGTCCTCATCCGAAAGCGACTCAATGAGCTCCGCAAACCGCGTCGGCCGTCGCAGGACAAGCGCCGCAACCTGGTCCGCGTTCCCAATCGAACGCCGGTCTCCACCCGCGAGCATGCGCTTCAGTGGCGCAACCATACGCCTTCACTGTACGCGTTCGGAAGGCATTCCGGCGAGCCGACGCGATGCCAAAAGAAGATCTATTGTTCCGCCGTGCTGGAGTTTGCGGAGTTCGCTGCCACGTCGCGAACCCCATTATGAAACCGCAGATTCGTATAGATCTCGCTGCTGACCGGACGTCCTCGCAACCGTGCGGGCTCGAATCTCCATTCGCGAACTGCGTCCGCAGCTATGTCAATCAGCCGGCCGTCCCCGCGCGTTAAAGTTTCGATCGACCGCACTCGTCCTTGTTTGTCGACTTTGACCCTGAACTCGACGTCGCTGTCTCCGTGAAGCGAGCGTGCTACCGAGGCCGGTACACGCGGCGGCACTTCGTGCGCCACCCTTGGCGGCGTATATTCGTCGCCGCCCCTGTAAGATCGCGATTGGAGCCGCCGGATGAGCGGCATCTTCTGGACGAGCTGTTGATAACGCCCTGGTTCCACGGGTTGAGTTGTGACGCTCACCGTAGACTCGGGCCGGGTACGCTGCACCAAACGATCGTCTTTAGGCGCGGGCGGGGGGGCCTGCTGCGGAGGCGCCGACGGCGGGGGCACGGTCGCCGCGACCTGCGCCGGAGGTTGCTGCGGCTGCTGCTGCGGCTGTTGGGAAGGCGGTGATTGAACTGGCTGCGCCTGCACCTGGACCGGCTTGGAAACCCTCACCGGAGGGCTGTCATCGTCCGCATCATCATCCGACGAATTGTTCACCGGCTTCCGAAGCGGAGCCAGGGGAGAAGCTTTCGCGATCTCGACCGGCGGTGGCGCGCTGACCGGCGTCACCGTGTGATCACCCACAAACTCGATCGACTCCGATCCCTGTTCCGCCACCTTGGCGAGGGTCATCCGAAACATGACATCCGCAGTCTGCGGGTGATACAGGTAACTCCCCGCACGAAGCAGTTGCGGACTGAGATCGACTCGACGCTCTTGTGATCCGTCTGCAATCCACAGCGTTCCACTGTTGGAATTGCGCACGCTGGCAACATGCGCGTCCCAGCTCAGGCGAAGATCCTGCCCTTCCTGATGAACGCTCAGCAGCGGCGGTGCCTGTTCTTTGTGAGCCGAAACACGTTCGGCAAGCCATGCCGTGAGCGGCACAAGAACGAGGGCCGCCGCGAGGCCGGCATATGCGAAACGCGCCTTGTTCGGCTTAGGTTTCGGCGCGGCGGCGACTACGTGGCTATGAACGTCCTCCGGCATCCCGTGCAACAGCGAAAATCCGCTCTCCTCAAGTTCTTTCTGGCTCAGCGGAAAGGTCAGGTAGGTGCTTTGTCGATTGAGGCTGCCTTCCTCCCAGAAAAAGAAACCGCCCAGCGGCGGACCAGTTCGTTCGGGACGAGCCAGCAGCACCACGTTCTCAGGGGATGAGAAAAATTCCTGGACTAAGGAAAAATCTGCCTCATCCAGGTAAAGCCCCTTGCGCAGGTGTGTGCGGAAGAACCCGATGGGATGATTCCCCTGCCCCGCCTGTAACCGAAGCAGCCGCTTGAACTTATCCTTATCCTGGGCGCTGAGGGTGAAAGCGGTTCCGCGTGCATGTTCGGACTCAAACGGAATGTAATCGTTGACGATAATCAGCCGCCGGTCGGCTGAATCGCCCGGTTCCGAGCGTCCCAGCAGAATGCCGCCAATTTCCCATTCTTCGCTAATTGTCTGTCGCAAACCTTCTGCGATCTGTAGATTCAACAAGATGGCAATATCGTGCCCCGGCGGTTCCCAAACTACGTACGATACCGAGGGTGATTGAGAGAGATCGCGACCAGGCTCCTGCATACACAAGCCCCCTGCGGCGATCTTGCAATTCGAGGCCCGAGCCTGCAGATTCGATGCTGGGAATGATAGGCTTGGGCGGTGGCGTCGCCGGACACCAGTATTCGCCAGCACAGCGCCGAATTGCGCAAAGAGCTCACGCTCCCCGACCTGGTCCTCGCACAGATTCTCTACGTCGTCGGTTCCGGCTGGGTAGGCACCGGCGCGCGGCTGGGCGAATCGCACATCCCCTTCTGGACCGCGGCCATCGTGTTCTTCTATCTGCCCCTGGCGGCAGTTGTCATCTACCTGAACCGCGAGATGCCGCTCGAAGGCGGGCTCTACCAGTGGGCCAAGCTTGGCTTCAACGAATTCGTTGGCTTCCTGGTGGGCTGGAATCTGTGGCTGTACGTAATCCTGTTCATCTCGTCGCTTGGCCTGGTTCTAGCCACGAACCTTTCGTACGCTTTGGGCCCGCATTACGCCTGGATCGGCTCGACCAAGTGGTCGATTGCGGTGGTGAGCTTAGTACTGAGCATAGGTCTCACCGTTGTGAGCGCTCTCGGACTGCGCATTGGTAAGTGGTTTCAGAACGTCGGGGGACTCCTGCAGATTCTCACCTTCGCGGCACTCATCCTCATCCCGTTTGCAGGGAAGATTCGCGACTATCATCCGCTCAAAATCGCGGTGCCGACCATTTCCCTGCTGACGATGAATATCTTCGGAAAGATCTCGTTCGGCGCGTTCAGCGGATTTGAGTACATCGCGATCCTGGCGGGCGAATGCCGTAGTCCGGGACGCAATATCGGCCGTTCCGTGGTGATTGCGTCGCCGATCATCGCGCTGATGTTCGTCCTCGGAACGAGCTCGGTGCTGGCATACGTGCGGCCTGACCAGGTGGATCTCGTCGGCCCTATTCCCCAGACCCTCAGCATCGGTTTGGGGCGCTTCGGCATCGGTGGCATCGCCGCGACGACGGTGATCCTGATGCTGTTCGGCAGGCAGATCGGAGCGTCGATTATGGCCGTCGCGGGATGCACGCGGCTCCCAATGGTGGCCGGCTGGGATCGGCTTTTGCCCGCATGGTTTTCCAAGCTGCACCCGAAATACCGCACGCCGGTGAACTCGATCTTGTTCGTAAACACGGTCATTCTTTTGATGGCACTGCTAGCGATCGTCGGGGTCGGTCACCAGGAAGCTTACCAGGTGCTGGAGAACGCTTCGAACGGGTTCTACAGCATCGCATACCTGGTGATGTTCGCAATCCCGATCTGGTCGCGCCGCTCGCGAGCGCCATGGTGGCTGCGGGCGGCGGCACTATCCGGGTTCGCCGTTACGCTGCTCTCCTGCGTTTTGGGAATCTTCCCGATCGTCGCGGTGCAAAGCTGGCTGTCCTATGGCCTGAAGGTCGGAGGCGTAATGGCCGCCGCAAACCTGGCCGGATTTTTCATCTATCGCCGTGAGAAGAGAATCGTGCGGGCGGACTACTTCGTCGCCCAGTAGGCGCGATGCCCGATATAATCGGGATCCGGCAGATTCGCCAGAATGATGCGCCGAACCTCGAGGATATCGACCTCGCCTTCCTGGCGATACAGAACCTTGCCCCCGGGACCGAGCACTACCGTGTAAGGCACGCCCGATTCCCACTTCGGGTCAAACGCCGCCTGCATTGCGTACGTGTCATCCGAGGCAAACTGCAGGTTACGGCTGGAAGCATGCTCCTTGTCCAGCGCCTTCATAACACCGGGCCGTTCATCGGGCAGGTTTGCAGAGACCGTGACCAGATCGAAGTCGCGGTTGCGAAACATACGATAGGTGGTCTCAAAATCGCCGAACTCGTGCATGCAGGGTCCGCACCATGTCGCCCAAAAGTTGATGAGCACGACTTTGTCGGTAGGATTGGACCGAAGCTTCTTCAAATCATCCGCCGACGCCATGTCCAGCTTGACCGGTTCCGCTTCGATCTTCCGCAACCCCTCCAGCCGGCCCGCATGTTTCGATTTCCATTTCGTCGAGCAGCCGAAAACGCCGGTATGGTCAACAGGAACCGGCTTGCCCGCGAGAAGCGCGTCAATCGCATTGCGGGCATCCTGCGTCTTGACGAGCGACTCGCGCTGGCTGTTGTCGACGCGGCCCTCATATCGCAGCTTGCGTTGTTCGTCGAACAGGAACACGTGCGGGGTGGCCTTCGGACCGTACGCGCGCGCGACCGATTGCGTCTCGCCGTCATAGAGGTACGGGAAGTTGAAGTGACGATACGCCGCGCGGATCTTCATCTCATCGAGGCTGTCGCTGACGTCGGTGTAGCCCAGCTCGTCCAGACGGACCGCTTCAGGATCGTTGGGCTCAATCGCCACCAGGGTGAAACTCTTCCCCTGGTAATCGTCGACGATCTTCTTGATGCGGCTCTCGTAAAGCTGCGCCGTCGGGCAATGGTTGCAGGTGAAGACGATCGCAAGAACACGCGCCGATTTGTACTCATCGAGCTTGTGCATCTTGCCATCGATGCCTGGCAACGAGAAATCGGGGGCCGGTGAGCCCAGCGCCAGTGTGGGATGCGTATCATCATCGGCGTTCAGCATTCCTACGATGAAAATCGCGGATAAGACGATGCGAAGAGGCCAAGTCATCAACGGAACCTCCTTCGAAATCAGGGTAACTTACTCGGTTTTGGTGGAACCGTAATCGGCCGGCTGCGGCGCTTCGCCGCGAATCTGGCGAATGAACTCGGGAACTTTGCTGTTGAGCAGCTCGGCGCGGTCGATCTGGACATAGTGACTGCTGCCTCGGGCGATAATCCGTCGCGAACGTGTGGACAGGCGCTTCAATCCGTCCTGAAGCTCGTACCAGACCTTGGACATCTTCAAACGCGCTTGTTCGGAAAGACCCGGCTGTTTCGTGTCAGGGTCCTGCGAGAAGATCAGGATCGGCAAGTCGCCAAATGGTCCGGTGTGCATGACCTCCGCCGCGGAGGGCTCGATTCCCCGAAATTCGCCTTCCACCGCGGCAATCGTCGGCGGATTGCAGGCGTTGTCGGCCTTGTACCAATTCGCGTAAGCCTCCATTCCCTTGGGCGGCGTTGCTCCGCACTGCCCCATGATGCGCGGGAGACCAATGGTCATGAGGATCTTGGCGGTCCTCAGTTGCTGCGCCACCCGGTTCTGGAGGGCCTTGATCTCGGGAGGCATGCGTTCGAGTTGCTCAGGTGTAGACCCGTCCACGAAAACGATGCCGGCGATCGACTCCCGATATTTCGCCGCGTATGCTCGCATGTGCAGCCCCGCGATGGAGTGACCCATCAAAATGATCGGTCCGGAGATGCCGCCTGCTGTAAGCAGGCCATGCAACTGATCCGCAATAGCGTTGGAGTCGCGAACGCCGGGCCGGGGATCGCTCCAGCCGAACCCGGCGCGGTCGTAGGAGCAGACGCGCGTGAGCTTCGACAACTGCGGCTGTACCAGCCCCCAGATCAACGCATCATTTCCCAGGCCGGCGTCGAGCACCACAGTGGGGCCGCCGGACCCGGTGCAATACAGGTGCATGTTGTACCCATCCACCTGGATTATTTTTCCCGGTGCGGCGTATAGCGAGCGATAGTGGTGGAAAGCCCAGCGGTTATAGCCGGCGCTGCACAGCAGTCCAAACACCAGCAACAGAATCAAAACGAGGAAGATCCGTCCGATTATTCTGCCCCAACGACGCCGGGGCCGCGCGACAGCCATAGCGGGATGCATTGTCGAAGTATCTCAAATTCGCTATTATGCAACCTGGAGGTTGCATAATGACCATTACCGAACTGAGCCGCATCGACCGATCCATTGATATCAAAGCGCCGCGGGAACGCGTCTGGCGTGCGCTGACAACTACCAGGGAGCTCTCAGCCTGGTTTCAGGTAGCCGTGGAAGGCGAAATCGCTACGGGGCAGGAAGTCTGGATGACTTCAACGCATCCCGAACACGCCGGCGTGCGGTTCCGTGTATTGTTCGTGGAGATGACACCGCCCGAGCGATTTGTCTGGCAGTGGCACCCCGGCGCGGTCGACCCGAACGTCGACTACTCCAAGGAACCCCGGACCACCGTGACGTTTACTCTGGAACCGATTTCCACGGGAACGCGGCTGAGCGTTTCCGAGACGGGTTTCGAAGGGGTCGCATTGGAGCGGCGGGCCAAAGTTTACAAGGACAACGCCGGAGGCTGGGCCGAAGTCGTCACCTGGATTCAGAAGTATGTCGAATCGGCGCGTTAAGCTCGGGCTGGCGGAAACGGCCCTGCTTTTTGCTGCCCTCGGCGATGAAACGCGACTGGCCCTGCTACGGCGATTGTCGGCGGCAGGGCCGGCTTCCATCACAACTTTAGCCGAGAATTTTCAGATGACGCGGCAAGCCATCACGAAGCATTTGCAGTTTCTCGCGGCGGCGGGCGTGATCGAGGGAGAGCGGGCGGGGCGGGAACATCACTGGACGATCAACCCGGACCGCTTGGCTGAGGCCCAGCGCTACCTGGACATCATCGCACGCGGCTGGGACGACGCTCTCGCTCGGCTGAAGGCCCATATCGAAGGTGGACAAGGAGGTTGAGGCGGTTTACACCCCTGAACGTCCCTTCTACAAGATCCTTTGGACATTGGCAGCGCCGCGCCTGAAGTGATCTATGCAGAGTTGACGAGGCCCGATACGCGGTCCGGATTTCGGAGAAATGCGAAGGCGAAAACGCCTGTCCCTTCTTTTCCAACGCGACCGCCTGGGGAGGCCTTAAACCTCGTATGGCTTGCGATAAACAGGCCTTGTGATCATTTTGGTCGCTTCGGTGTCGCCGGTGAGCTTCGGAGTCATCCCCGCCTCAATCCTCAACCCACGCCCCACCCGGTAGCTGATGTTCGCCAGGTGGCAGAGGTCAGCAGCGGGCACCGCGTTGGAGATCGGATCATGAAGATCCTGCTCGCGCCGTGACCGCACACCAGCCAGAAAATTCTGCATGTGCAGAGCCGTGGGATCGCCGGCGCCACGGTCCGGCCTCTCTTCCATGATCAGTTCGCTCGAATCACCCTTGTACGCCTGGAAACCCTGGTCGCTCATCGCGGCCCAACCCTCACTGCCATAGAAGAGATTGCCGACGCCGACATTGAGCGGATTGCTCGCCGTTCCCACTTGCGTTGGCGCCGCATCGGAGGGAGGCGCCGCTGCCGGAGCTGCGCCTTCGGGCCGCTGTCCGCCCGATCCGCCACGGGGGCGCGCCGCCGGTCCGGCCGTCACCACATGGGCTTGCCGAACGCCCTCGCCGTTGGTCATTCTGCCGCGCACCTCGACGACAAGTTGCTCGCTACCGTAGCTGAACCCGGCCGTAAGCGTGTTGGGTGTTTCTGTATCGTCGTCAATGCCGAACTTGCCGCCGAACGCCATCACCGCCTTCGGCCATCCCGGATCGCCCAATGCCCAACGGGCGATACCGGTTTCGTGCACGCCCTGGTTCCCGATATCACCATTGCCGGTATCCCAGAACCAGTGCCAGTAATACGCGAAACGCTTCTCGTTGAAGGGCCGCATCGGTGCGGGACCGAGGAACAGGTCCCAATTCAAGCCGGCTGGGGTTGGAGTATCGGGAGTGTGTCCGATTGATGGACGCAGCTTGTAGCACAGCGCCTTGCTCATATAGAGCTTCCCGATCAACCCCTGTTGCAGCGCCGTGATCGCTTTGATCTTAAACGGCCAGCTCCGATGCTGCGATCCCACCTGCATGATGCGCTTGGTATCGCGCTGCGTCTGGATCATCCGCATGCCTTCGTAGATGTTGTAGCAGGCGGGTTTCTCGCCATAGACATCCTTGCCGGCTTTCATTGCCCAGATCGCCGAGAGCGCGTGCCAGTGGTTTGGAGTAGCAATGGAAACCGCCTCGACCTTGGGGTCGGCGAACATCTGCCGCATATCTTCGAATTCCGCGGCTTTATCCAGGTTCTTCCGCGAGAGTGTCGCCTGGGCCCGTTCGCGTGCGGCCTGGTTGACGTCGCATACAGCCACGACCTGAGCCTCGGCCAAACCGCTATAAGTATTAAGATGATTGCTGCCGCGGCCTCCGAGGCCTACGATGCCTACGTTGACCTTGTCATTTGCGCCCCAGACACGAGCCGCCGACGCAGCGGTGAGCGCGCCGAGAAAGAATCTCCGAGTTTTCAAATCAGACACCAAAAAACTCCTTTTTCGCGCTAATTGTATCAAGTGTCGGGTTAAAGCTTGGGCGGAACCAGCTTACAGCCGAGGGACCTAGAGTGGTTCAGGGTCTATTACAATCTCACCTTCGAACTCTTCCTTAGCAGGAACGTACCGGATATCGAAGTGTGTCAGCCCACCGACGTGGTATTGATATTGCCATTTCCAATGGCCCGGGCTCTCGGGCTTGTTGATGAACAGGTGATCCACCCAAGGCCTGTCGCGTGGTTTCGTGATTGATCCCTCTCGTTGTAAGAGGTGAATCGGATATTGAATCACGCGATCCTGCGGGCGGCTGTACCCGAAGAGCGTCGTCTCAACGATCGTGCAGTTGCTCGCTTCGAACAATGCGAACTCCGTGGCCTCGCCATCGCCGTTATAATCCTTCAGCCACATGATGGTGGGCTTTCCTTCGTGGTACTTATTCAGGGGACCGGCAACGTGATAGAAGAACCCGGCAATCTTGTAGGGAATGTCGAAGGTTCCGTCGTTTGGCCAACTCGCCGTGACGGGCACCGTGTTAATCACGTTCTTCGTAACCGCGTCAACCAGCGACACCGACGTGCGCCCGCGATAAAAGTGTCCTGTGGTCTCGTCTGGACACGTGTAAGCTTCCGGGTCAATATCGGCATCGTGCTTCTCGGCGTCGCACATCCACAGCACCAGTTCTCTCGATTTGCCGATTCCCTTCAACACTTGCGTTTCGATAACCAGGGGAGAGCCCGAAACGCACGCAATTCCCCGCCCCGAAAGGTCGTGTCGAAGCTGGAACAGCGCGAACCATGCGACGGCGAGCACACCCTGATTATCCCGCTCGCGGAAGGGCTGGCTTGTGAGGTCTGTGGAAAGGCGGCACGGTCTTCAGCACAATGCCACTTAGTTTTCGCGAAGTGCGACTGACGCAGCGGAATTAAGGCAGGTTTGCAACCTGCGGCGGGTTTGAAACCCGCCGTCACCACTTCGAAATGCCTCGACAGGCACCGGTAACAAACCGCTGCGCAGGATTCAATCCAGGCATTCAGCCTGCCCGACTTCTGCTACGGCTGCTAGGTGTTAAGGCTCCTGTGGAAACCCCGAATTGACAATTGGCCGCCTGGAACAATCGGCTACGGGAATTGCTTGGGAAATGACTGACGAGTTCGCGCGGCCGTCTTATCGAGCCGATGCTCGTGCCTACTTCAGCAGCGTGTCCCAGCGGATGATGATCTCGATGCTACGGTCTTCCTCTTCGGACAGTACGTTCGCCAGGATGCGGCGGCCGTCCTTGGACAGTGCGTATTGAAAACGGACGGTGGGATTCCATAATAAGTTGGGCGTGAACAGCGGTTTTGGCTCGCCCGCTCGAAATGTCGTTCCTGAGCTACTAATGGCAACGGACACGAACTGGGTGGGCCGCCGAACGTAGAGGATCTCACGCCCATCCGCTCGCCAGCGCGGCTGAACGGCCCCGCCGATCGTGGAAATTGCCCATTTCCCACGGGTCACATCGGGAAATGGACGGACGTAAATTTCAATCTCTCCCGTTTCGTCTGAGCAGTATGCGATCCATTTTCCGTCCGGCGAAAACTGTGGCATCGTCTGCGAGAACCGTTCGGAGGGGATCAGCGGTGCACTCGGCCCGTCGGTGTCTACGGAGACCAGTACAATACGGCTGCTGAAGCCTGGAGTTCGTTCCTCGACTGCTATCAGGTGGCCGCCGGGATGCCAAGCCGGGTTTCTAAGGGCCAGCGAGTTTTTGAACAGGACACGGTCACTGCGCCCGGAAGCGAATTCACGGAGCATCAACGTCCGACGATCGACCGTGTAACACAAGCGTGTCCCATCGGGCGCCCAAGCCACGAATTCCTCGCTTTCGGAACCACTGTTCAGCCTGATCGATGCACCGTGAGCGTCGTCGCCTATCCAGACTTGATCGGCACCCCCACTCGAACCGGCTTGGCGGACGGCCGCGATTCTCGTCCCGTCCTGCCAAAGATCGAACGACCCGTAGGAATCCGCCTGCCCTATCTCGCTAAGAGGCTTCCCGTAGCGATCGAACCACCGCAGCCGCGTCTTGCTGTTTCCGCCACGGCGGTAGGCCAACACCCCGGTTTCGGAGGCAGAGAAAGCACCGAACCCGTTCACGGATTGATAGTGAACGTTGTCGGCTAACCGCACGGGCTCGCCTACCAGGGACATCGTGTTTTCCTGATACCGCTGGGCATATAAGGATTCGCCATTGCGAAAGATTAGGGCCTTGTGACCCGCGACCATTACATTTCCAGCGAACGTCCCCACGGACCGCGTTTCCCGGCTGCCAATTGTGCCCATGCGCAGTTCTTGCTTACTGGTCTGCCCTCGAAAAACAGAAAACAGGAATCGTTTCCCATCAGGCAAAAACTGCGGATAAACGTGTCCTCCATTTCCGGGCTCGGTGAAGGTCACCTGCTTTGCCTCACCACCCGCTTGTGGAATCGCATAAATCGCAAAGGGATATCGGTTAACGAGGCCGGACACCAGGATCAGCCCTTCCCGCCCCCACGCTGCTCCTCGTGTTATGGACAGGGTTTTGGCCAGCCTTGTCATTTGACCAGTGGCCAGGTCCACCGTGTTCAATGAATCTCTAGTGAAGTAAGCGATAGATCTCCCGTCAGGAGACCACACGGGATAATTGAGGGCGCCCTCAGCACTGCCGATCGTCTGCGTTACGTCGCTATCGAGCGCCCGCACCATGAGATGGGTTCCGGATTGATCTGTCGTGATGAACGCTATGCGCCGGCCATCCCGCGACAGAGCGATGCGGCCCCCATCTGAGATATCCAGTTTCGGACTATCAATCGTCAGCCGGTAGACTGGTTCGTTTTCCCGATGTTCCCGAGGCAACAGAAACGCACCTGCGCCGATGGCTGTCAGCGCGGCTGCGTTCCAAATGATCTGCCTGCGTGGGACTCCCGAAGGCCGCTTCTCGGCTGCGGAGTGTGTCTTCGACAGGTCGCGCTCGATCCGCCGCAAGTCCGCCAAAAGATCGGCAGCGCTCTGGTACCGCAAATCTCGATCTTTTTCCAGAAGCTTGAGAATTATGGGATCGAGATCTTCGCTGGTCGCTGGGGACTCGGGCTCGCTGGCCAGTATGGCATTGAAGAGCACCGCATTTGTCGCACCTGCGAATGGGGGCCGGCCTGTCGCCATTTCATACAGCACCACGCCAAGCGAGAACAGATCGGTCCGCGCATCCAATTTCTCACCTTTGGCCTGCTCCGGCGACATATAGGCGACCGTACCTAGGGTCGAGCCAGCCGACGTCAAGGGTGCCGGAGTTGTCTCTTCCGCTACCCTGGCTAAACCGAAATCCAGAACTTTGACCTGCACTCTCCCACTTTTGGACTCATTGACCAGGATATTGTCGGGCTTGATGTCCCGATGGATGATTCCCTTCGCGTGTGCCGCCGTCAGGGCCTCAGCAATCTGCATCGCGATCTGAATCACTTGCGCGGGCAGCAGTGCTTTTCCGCCAATCTGCCGCCTGAGCGGCACACCTTCGATGAATTCAATCACCAGGTAATCGGGTCCGACATCGTAGAGCGTGCAAATATTTGGATGGTTCAGAGCCGCAATCGCACGGGCCTCTCGCTCGAAGCGCGCGCTGAACTGCTCCTGCGATCGCTTCAGGGCCACGATGCGGTCGAGCCGGGTATCCCGGGCTTTGTACACCTCTCCCATCCCGCCGCGGCCGATCAGCGCGAGAATTTCGAAAGAGCCTAGCCTGTCTCCGGGCATCAAGGCTGGTAGTGCGGATTGAGCCCTCGAAAGTGGTGAACCCTCCATAAAACCATCGCTTTTCACGTTATCCAGCAGCGCCTGCACTTCGTCTCGCACGCGATCATCGGGGCAGGACTGCCGCAGGAATTCGATACGCTGGTCCGGTGGCTGGTCGAGTGCGGCATGAAAGAGGTCTTCTACTTTGGTCCAGTGGTTCACGTGCGAGGCCGCCCCTTAGCGTTCCAGTATAGGAAATCCGGATGTGTTTGGGTGGAATCCTGCCGAATGGCGCATTCATATTAAGAGGGAATCTCAAACTGAACAAACCACCAGGCTCACGCAGCAGGGGACGTCAAATGTGGATGCGATGGTTAGCCGCTTAGAAGCCCGGCTGCCAGGTAACACGGATCGTGTAGTCAAACGTATAATCCACCAGCATGCGCGTGTAGAAGCCATGCGCCCTTAGAGGACGATGGGCTTCACGGGTCAAAGGCGAGGGAGCCCTGAACCCTCAGAATCTGAGCGCGGCCAACGTTACAGCCTCCGTACTGCGCCAGCACTGTCAGCACATCACTGTGCCCCATCTTGGCCACCCAAGCCCGCGGTGTTGCCCATAGTTCGGCATCGCAGCATCGCATGGACCTTTACCAGATCGTTTGCACGAATGGCCTCCGCTAGCCGGCGTACGGTCACGCCGTCTTACGTAAGCATTGAGCCGAGACCAGCTCTCAAATCCATAGCTTTTGGCCAGCACAAGTTGCGCATGATGCAATGCGAAAGTCGAGGACTCCGCTCCATGGTAGTGCGCACGGACTTCGTCCACGGCCGCCGGTTCCCCTGCTCTAAATTCGCGAAGCAACTCCTTCGCTTGCCGCTTGAGCTGTTGTAGGTCCGGATGCTCACGCATCCTTCGAGTAGGCACGTTCTGGTTCATGTGAGCTCCTTTCGATAGCGCCCGGTGTCCGCTCGCTCGGGCAGAAAAGAGTTCGTTAAACCAGGATTGGTGCGACTCACGTTCAGGAGGACGCCGTCCTTTCCGCGAACACGGTGGCGGCCTGACACGCCTCCCACATATTACCACCCGCTGCGGGTATGCGGATTACTCATAGCTACGGGCGCCCATCGTGCCGGCAGGCTGACCTTGGGTCATAAGATGATCGCGACTGGAAATCGAGGATAAGTGTTTCGGGGGTTCAAATCGTCAAATTGAAGGTGCGCACAGGTGCATGATCACTTCGCGTCAAGGCAGGCTCAATTTGAGAAACGCGGCCGCATAGGAGGGAGAAAATTCCGGCGCGTTACCGTTCGGCGGGCTGGTCGTAATCGGGCACCGGCAAATGGCAGCGCGAGCAGACGGCGGCCGAACCCTTGCGAGGTCGCAGGCTCTTCTCTGATGATGTTGGGAACGGCCATCCCGGCATTCACACCGATTTAGCCGCCGGCCGGAGATGCCCCCTTCGCTCTTCGTGCGGCACCGTAAGCGCATACCCATGGCCCCGGAAGCTGCGGATCTCGATTCCGCGTCCCGCATCCAAGCATAGTTTGCGCCGGATGTTCGAAACGTGTGTATCGATGCTGCGATCGAACGGCTCCAGCCGGCGCCCCAGCGCGTGATGGGTAAGCATGGCGCGGCTCTGCACACGCCCGGCCGATTGGGCGAGAGCCTCCAGCAGCAGGAACTCGGCGGTGGTCAGTCGCACCGGCACGCCGTCCATCGTCGCCGACTTCGCCTCGGAGTCGAGCGCCAGTTCGCCTAGCGTGAGCGGAGCCGCCAACGTCCGACCTTTCGGCTCGGACCGGCGAAGGATCGCCCGCAGCCGCGCCACCATCTCTCGCGCGCGGATCGGCTTCACAAGGTAGTCGTCTGCGCCGAGGTCGAGGCCCATAATGCCGACGTCCTCGCCTCCGCTTGCCGTGAGCATCAGTACCGGTAGATGCCATTGCGCCCGCAGACGTCTCAGCAGCTCAATCCCGTCGACCTTGTCCGTACCTGCGTCCAAAATCGCGAGGTCGAAGGAGTGCCGGGCGAGCTGGGCCAGCGCGGCGGCGCCGTTCAAAGCGTGCGCAGCCTCGAAACCCTCTCCGGCGAGGAACTCGATCAGCCGCCCTGCGAGTGGAACGTCGTCATCCACGATCAGGATTTTTCTTCTGCTCATGTGACGCCGATCCGCCGATGCTATTTCTTCTCGGCCGGAAACCGGGTATCGATCGGCTGCTTCGGATTCGCCTGCACCTGCAGCACGGCGCAATGGTGGTAGCTGAAGTCGCCCTCTTTATTTCGCGAATGGTCAGCCATGAACTCGACCACCTGCAGGGTGCATTTGGAACAGTTGATATTCGGGATGACGACGTCGGCTTCCTGGTCCTGATCGAAGGGAGCGGTGTGCAGGAAGAGGCCGTCGGCCAGAACGGGCGGGCGCGGCGGAAAGTGAATCGCACCGGAGAGCGAGCGCTCCACCGTGCCGGACCACTCCGTCCGTGGTTCCGGATCCGGCGGGAGCTCTTCGCGCGAGTTCACGGCGAGCGCCACCCGATAGAAGCCCGGATGATAGGCCATTTCCCGAATACGAATACGGAGCTTCTCGCCCCCCTGCACCTTGGTGAGTGCGCCGGTCGGTTTGCCCGGATCGGCTCCCGTGCCCCCGCAGGGCGCAAGCCACTGTGGATCGCCGTACTGACCCTCCTCGATCCACGACGCGGGTTCCAGCAATCGGAAGTGCGCGATTGCCACGGGCGAGAGCGCGGTGAGCAGTGCACTGCCGCACAACAGAGCCGCAAATTTCCTTCTGTCGATTGCCATGGTCCCTCCAATCCCGTCTTACATCCGCTGCAGGCGGCGCCAGAGCGCTGCATCGATTCGCGTCACGGCATCGGGCATCTGCCGATAGGCCGCGGCCATGATGAGCCAACTCGCGCAGGTAGCTGCCAGAGCATATGGGAAACGAAACGTCATCGCCGGCAAAGAAATCGCGCCCAACACCGCCAGTGCGGCCGCGACGATTCCGGTTCGCGCCGCCGCGCTTTTCACGAATACGTGCGTCGTCCGAAAAAAGGCTCCATTCAGCATGCCGAAGACCAGAAACTGCGCATGGAAGTTCATTGTCACCCGCACCGCCGTCAGAACCGCGAAGGCCACAGCGAGTAGCGTCAGAGCTTTCACCGCGCGGTTGCGGTCGAACAGCCGCTCCAGCGCCACAAGCCCGGTATAAGTCATTACGGTGGACGCGATGTCCAGAGCTTCGATCCTCGTATGCGGGCTGGCCAGCAACTTCCAAAACGGGGCCCCGAACCCGATCGCCATGCCGGCTTGCAGTGCGAGAACCGCGCCCAACATCGCGCTCGTCACAGCCGCGCTGGAGAGCAGAAGCAGGCCCACCCGCGCCACCGCGCGCTCCCACCGGTAAACCCACGCGAAGCCTCCGGCGATCTGCGCCGGATCGCCAAAGTTGGCGGCCACCATTTTCTCGATCTCATCGTCGCCGTGGCCGGCGGCGCGCGCTGCCGCGATGAAATCCTCAAGGTGTCCTTGAAGCTCGCGCTGGATCTCGTGCAGCCGCTTCCCTCGGGGCACTTGAGATAAGTTCACGACTTGGTCGACCAGCTTATCCGCCGTGCGCATTTACTTACTCTCCAGGACAGCCGCGATCGCGCCCGTCAGGTGCTGCCATTGCTTTTCGTATTCCCTGGCGGTCTTTTTCCCTTTTGCCGTCAAGGAGTAATACTTCCGCTCCCGGCCGTTGTCTGCCGTGCGCCATTCGGATCGGATCAGGCCCTTTTTCTCCAGTTGATGCAGCGCGGGATAAAGCGTGCCCTCTTTGAACTCGAAAGCGTTGGCGCTGCGGCGCGAGGCTTCGTGAAGAATCTCGTATCCGTACATCTCGCCTCGCGAGAGCAGATTGAGCAGCAATAAACTGATGCTTCCCTTTAAGAATTCGCGGTCGATCTCCACGCTCTCCTCGGTGTCTTGCTTAGCAAGCCTTGGATAACAAGGTATCATCGAAGCCCGTTGCTGTCAATGGTGGCTCGCGCTGCATTATGGGCTACGTCAAGAAATGCAAAGTCGGGCGCGCATGCGTCCTGCTTGGATTAAAATTGACATGCGCAACGGGAGGTTCACCATGTGGAGACGTACGATTGTGTTGCCGTGTGCATTGCTGGCTCTAGGCCCGGCCGCCTTGCCGCAGGAGAATGCCACCAGCATCCCCGGAGGGAATGCCGTCCTTGTGCGGCAGGCAGGCATGGATATGTCGCTACTCACGATCCGATCGATCGAAGCTTCCATGAAGGCGGGAGGCGAAGCGAAGAGTCAAGGGTTCCCCGCGGCTGTCCTCGCGAAATGGGCGAAGGCGCTTCCGCCGATGTTCCCCGCCGGCACCGCGAAGGGAGAAACATCCGTGGAAACGCAGGCGCTTCCCGCCCTGTCGAAGGATCACGCCGGTTTCGAGCAGGCTGCGGCCTATTATGCCGCCGCGACTGCCCGGCTGTCCGAGTTCGCTGCCGCGAACGACACGGCCGGCTTCACCAAGCAACTCGAGAAAGTGAACGAGGCGTGCAATGCCTGCCACGCGACCTACAAGCAGCCGCCCCCGGCCGGACACGGAAAATAACCACCGTACGCCCGACAATTGAAATATGGCGGAGTCCAAGCCACGCGGAAGATTGATCATCGTGTGTGGGCTACCGGGCGCGGGCAAGACCACGCTCGCCAGGTGTCTGGAGAACCGCCTGCGTGCGATTCGTTTCTCGGCCGACGAATGGATGGTAGCTCTGAGCTTCGATCTCTATGATGAGGATCGGCGCGCAAAGATCGAGGCACTGCAATGGAAGTTCGTCAAGGAACTACTGGCGCGCGGTCTCATCGTGATCGTCGAGTGGGGCACCTGGGGAAGATCGGAACGGGACCAGCTCCGCCTGGAAGCTCGAGCGCTTGGCGCTGGTGTCGAACTCCATTACGTCTTTGCGCCCGTGGATGTCCTCTTCGAGAGAATCCAACGTCGCGGCATGGAGAGTCCGCCGATTGAACGGGCCGCTCTGGTCCGCTGGGCCGAAGCATTCGAAGCGCCGACAGCGGAGGAGATGACGCTGTTCGATGAACCTCTGCTTTCCGCGTGAAGCTACCCGCCAGGAGGGGTTCACATTCTAAAATTCCGCTGAGTCAACCTGTCCGGAGACGCAGACCCTAACAGGGGTGTTCGGGATCGTCCAAGTATCCCGAGCGTAGCGACGCTGGCACCTCGAAGGATGGATGCCGCTCGCAGCCCGCGGCATGCGCAGGCGAAACCGCCTACGCCACCTTTATGGCTCAACAGGTTGCGAGCGAAGATGTCCCCGCCTTCAGCGCTTCGGATTCAAAAATAACTTCCGTAAACATCACGGCGAATTTATACATAAGTATCCTTTTTGACTTCCGTCGCAAGACTACGGCGATCCTCGTCATGAAAAATCTCTTCGATGCGCAGTCCGAAGAGCCGTGCGGCCCGGAAGGCGAGCGGCAGGCTTGGATCGAACTTGCCCGTCTCAATGGCGTTGACGGTCTGCCGGGACACATCGAGGGCATCGGCCAATTGGGCCTGCGTCCAGTCGCGCTCGGCGCGCAGCACTTTGAGTCGGTTCTTCATCGGTACCGCCGCGTGCCGTACAGGTTCGATACGGCAAACGTCAGACTCATGAGAATCAGCAGGAACGCGATGTCCGCATGGAAGGGAATCACGTGGTAGGCGTCCATCACAGCAAGCGGGACGCCGGTGATCAGGGCGACTCCCAACGTGATTCCCATGGAGTTTAGTTGAACCTTCCGCTGGAGCTCATCCAGTTCCGTAAGGTACTTTTTGTTGACCAGGATCATGCCGACGCCCACGATGACGTCTAGACCGACCGCCAGCAGCGTGAACACCATGGTCTTATTCCAAAGAAATTTCGGCCCGAATGCCATCAGCGCCGTGGCCGCCCCCCATGCGCCGTTCCAATAGAAGAGCCGTGTAACGTTGGTCCGAACCCTCGACTGATAGCCATTCTCCGGTGGTCTTAGTTGGTTCATAACTGTCTCGCTTTATTGTCTTTGTGTAAAGTGACCTTGACAGTTACGAGTATATCCAAAGCCGGGAATCGGTGTCAAGTGATGTTTACAAAAAGACTAGTCTTATTGATACTGCAGACTGGGCCAACGCTGGCCCGCAGGTTGCTGCAGGAGAGTTGAAGCGGTCTCAGTTCAGAGGGATGCGATAGAGATTGCGCTGCGAGTTGGAACTGGTCCATGCCCACGTCGAAAGGCCCGGCTGGAAGACCACCCGATTCTCACGAACAATATGCGCGCCTGGAATTGACTCGAGTTCGGCTTTATCATCAATGCCTGCAGCTGGAAGTGGAGGAAATACTGCCCCGTCTTTCAACGGGATCGCTGCCGTAATCGCCCTACTCATGCCTTCCCGATATGCAATCCACACCGATCTTCCGTCAGGAGCCCATGTAAGCCCGCAATTGCCGCAAACGCGAACGGGTCGCCGGCCGTCGAGCGGATAGATGGTCAGCACGGTCCTGGCGGGATCGTTGGGGTCCCCGAGAAGAAGCGCGGCGCAATGCTCGTCAGGCGACAGCGAGACAGCACGAAAAAAGGGGACATCCAAAATCTTGCGCCGGCCGCTGCCATCTGCCGCTATCCGATACAAATAGTTGCCACCATGCCACTCGACGGTGAAGAAAACATTGCCGGACGAGCCTACATGCACCCAACCCCTGGCGTCGGAGGCTAACTTGCGGGGCGCGAGACGGTGGTCGAGGCTGGTGATCCAGACGCCGCCATCGGGCGTCGTGTATGCGATGAGCCGCCCGTCGCGTGACATGCTCCTGCCAGTGACATGAATTCCGGGCAAAACCTTTTCGGCGCGGCCGGAGGCGACGTCGGCTGCCCACAGCTCTCCTGAGAAGCTTTCCCGAAGAGTGACGGTGTAAAAAATCCTGGCGCCGTCAGGCGAGAAGAACGGGTCGCGAGCGCTGCCTTCGGCGGAGATCTGCCGATCCCCATTTGCATCATGAATCCAAACCGAATTGTGGCTAACACCGACGGAAGTGATCAGAGACTCTCCGTCCGGGGCCACAGCAATGCCCTCCTCGGTACTCGGACCGAAGGTGAGTTGTTCGGGAGCGCCGCCGTCGGTCCGCTGCCGCCAGATATGAGAGCCGTTACCCGTTTCCGCGGAAACATACATCCATTTGCCGTCCGGCGACCAGCCGATGCCGGTGCACAACGCAGGTACGGGGCCCACAGTCTTTCCTAAGGAACTACCGTCGAATGGCACAACCCGGCAGGGCAGCATCCCGGAGCGATCCATCTCACCCAGGAGCACCTGTTTTCCGTCCGGGGATAAAGCTGAAAAATGCACCATGCCGTCCTGCCGTTGCGGAACATAAACGTCTCTCGCCTCGGCTCGGCTGCCGGTAGCTGTTATGAGTCCGAGATGGATGCCGGTTTTGATTTCAGAAAACAACAAACGCCGCTCGTCGATCCACGTGAGGCCGGTTGCGTTGGCGAGGAGCAGGTGCGGCTCGCCGGCCATGACTGGCACAGCGTAGGTGTTCCAGCCGCCCCAGGTGTATGCGATTTTCGATGCATCGGGAGAAAACGCAGGAAATGCATTGGCCGCCACGCCGCGGGTAATGGCCACGGGGGGACCATCGGGAAGCACTTTAATGTAGAGCTGGTTGTTCACTGCCGACCCCGAGCCGCGAACAAAAGCCAGCAACCGCCCATCACGCGAGAGCGAGGGAAGTAGGGCTGTGTCCGGAAAATTCGTAAGCTGCTGCCAACGGGTTTGATCGCTGGCCGGCTTCCTTTGCGCTCGAAAGACTACGGACGCGCTAACTGCAGCCAACAGGCACGCGGCAGCCACGAACCACCAGGCATAGTGTCGCGGCGTCGTGCTCTCACCCTGCAGTTTCCGGAGATCTGTGAGCACTTCCGCGGCATTTTGATAGCGCCTCGCGCGATCCTTTTCAAGCAGCTTCCCAATAATGCGGTCGAGTTCGTGAGTCGCGCCGTTTACCATTTCCGAGAGGACCACACCAAAGGAGAAAAGGTCGGTCCGCGCATCCAATGGCTCTCCGCGCGCCTGCTCCGGCGACATATAGGCCACGGTGCCCATGGTGGAACCTGAGTGGGTCGGTCTTTCAGCGCCTGATATGTCCACCAGCTTCGCCAGCCCGAAATCCAGAACCTTGATCTGGAGCCGTCCGGTCACGAAGATGTTGCCGGGCTTGATGTCGCGATGAATGATCCCTTTCGCGTGGGCGGCCGCGAGTGCTTCCGCGATCTGGAGGGCAGTTTCGACGATTTCACCTTGAGTCAGACGCCTGGCTGCAATGTACTGCGAAAGTGTCGTCCCCTCCAGGAACTCCATAACGAAATAGTCCGGGCCAATATCGTAGAGGGTGCAGATGTTCGGATGATTAACCGCGGCGATTGCGCGGGCTTCGCCCTCGAAGCGCGAGCTGAACTGTTCGCGCAAACGCTTAAGGGCGACGATGCGGCCGAGACGGGTATCCCGTGCCTTATAGACTTCGCCCATACCGCCGCGGCCGATCAACTCAACAATTTCGAACGCGCCGACCTTCTGGCCGGGAGCTAAGGCAGGCGGCGCAGGTTGTGTGTGCCACGGGGGAGAACCTTCCAGGAAGGTGTCAGACTGAACATTTTCCAGGAGCGCCAACACTTCACCGCGAATGTCGCGATCATCGCAAGCCTGCCTCAGGAAGTCCGAACGCTGTTCTGGCGGATAACCGAGCGCTGCGTGGAAGAGATCCTCCACCTTGGTCCAGTTATCCACGGTTTAAGCCTTCGCTCCCAACTCGCGCCGAAGCCACGCGCGTACCAGTGTCCAATCGCGGATCACCGTGTTCGGATGGACTTGCAGAACCTCCGCGGTTTCCTCCACGCTCAGGCCGCCGAAATAGCGAAGTTCCACCACGCGCGCTTTGCGTGGATCCTTAATGGCGAGTCGCTCCAATGCCTCGTCAAGTGCGACGAGTTCCTCCGATTTCTCCGCCGGAAATGCCAGCCCTTCATCCAGCGGTAATATGCAGACCGCCCCGCCTCTCTTTTCACGGCCCGCGCGCCGGGCATAGTCGACCAGAATCTGGCGCATGAGGTGGGCCGCGATGCCGAAGAAGTGTGCGCGATCGCGCCAGTCCACTTGCGTCTGATTGATCAGCCGGAGGTAGGCTTCGTTCAACAGGGCGGTTGTTTGGAGGGTATGGCCCGGCCGCTCCCTGCGCATGTGCTTGCGTGCGATGCGCCTAAGCTCGTCTTCCACCTGGAGCGCCAACTCATTCAAACTCTCGCGATCGCCCTTGCCCCACTGGAGCAGCTTTTGAGTGATGTCTTGAGCGTTTGCTTCCTCCATTGCAACTCCGGGAACTGGCGAAGAAAACTCATCTCAGTATAAATAAATTCGCCGCCCATTGTGTCCCAGGCACTCGCGTGGCGCACGTAAGGGTGGAGATGAATTAAAGCCGCTTTCGAGCGGGAGGCAAACGAATGGATCCCATCCGAGTTCAACTACAAAATGTCTTGTCCGGCCCCATTACCGCCCGTATCCAGTTCGGCCTGGCTGGGGTGATGGTGAATAGAAGCCTGTTTCGGGACGTTTCGACTGCCGTGGCAGGCAATAGCACGCCAAATGGACGCTTGTTCCCGATTCGAGTTGTGGTCAATCCGGGTCTTCGCTCCAACCGCGCGTTCCGCAATGCCCTTACGGGAGTTGTGATATCCCCGGGAATCGACGCGCAATACGATGGCACGACGAACTCATTCATCTTTTCGAATCCGTGCCTCGCCACCCTGGATGCGCGCGCTCTTGCGGTCCACGAATCGGTCCATGCCGGCTTCGATTTGCATCGTGTGAAGATCACGGCCATTGATGACGAAGCCGCCGCCTATATTGCCCAGTGCTTATACCTGATTTACGCCGGCCATACCTTCGGTACCGGGATGACGCCGACGTTCACGGCAGCAGCGGCGGCCGCGGCGACTGTCGCCCGGGGCCTGCAGATTACATCCGGGCAGATCGCAGATTTAAGGGCCGCGCTTTGGAACGATCCGAACTACACGGAGATCCGAAAGAAAACCTATCAGTACACCCACGATGGATAAGGAAATCAAATATGACCCCCGCCCTGACGAAATCCACGCGATCACAATTCGATGATTTCTCCGGCCCGATGCCACTGTGCGGCTTCCCGTAATCTTTTCCTCGATCATTTTTTCAACGCCGTGCGGATAGCGTTCGGTCTCAGAACACTGCCGGTTTGGCAGACCCTTCAACGGCCATGTTGTCCATTTCCGGGGCAGCATCCTGCGGTTACTTATATCGATGCCAGAGGGCGTGTGCAGCGTGCTGAGGAGTAAGCCGCACATCGGGAAGCGGATAGCGGCACGGAGACTTTCGAAGGCCTGTCAAATCGCAAGCGTGACTCTAAAGAATAAGGAAATAGGAGCAGAACGTGATCATTCGAACGAGCAACATATCGGAACTGCAGGCGGCACTGGGTCCGATGTCGGCCCATTTCATCAGACAAGGACAGATCCTGTTGAAACAGCAAAATTCCGGTGTACCAATGACCAATTCAGAACTGCAACTGCACGTCCAGAGCCTCTTCGTACGTTTGGAAGAACTGGTGAGAGCCCTGGACATATTAACGAACGAGCTGATGCGTCAGTCCGCCGATCGGCGTCCGAGCCCTGCCTCCCAGCGGGGCGGATTGCCGGGGAGGACCTTCGCACCAGGCTTCGGAACATAAATCAGAGGAGGAACAGATGAGAGATATACGAGTCGAGGCGGGGCTTAGAGATGCTCACGCCCACATGCAGCAATTACGCAATATCGTGGTTACAACCGCGAATCGGGTTGGCTCAGTTGCACTGAGTAATCAGGAAGTGCTCCTCGCTATCCAAGAGATTCAAAATGTGCTGTCGCTGCTCGTTGCAACGCTCAATGTGATGAACGGTGGAAAAATCAATTCGGTGGTCAACCGGTTCTAATTGATTGTGGTTGACGTCGGGCAGGCTGAATGCCTGCCCCACCGTAGTTTTGTTGGTCGAACCGTGGCCTGTACGCTAATTCGGCTCTCGACAGCTTGCGCAATCGCTGCTGTGGTGTACTGCCTGTGCCATTTGAGGTAGGCTGTCCTGCTCGTCAGCCGGGCCCCGCTATCCGCATCATCAGACATCCTTGCGAGAGATACCGAGCTTGCGCATCATCGCATTCAAGGTTGTTCGGTGCAGTCCGAGGCGCGTGGCGGCCGTGGTAACCACTCCATTACTCTCACGAAGCACTCGAAGGATATGATCACGCTCCACTTGTTCCAGCGTGACACTGCTGTCGATTGCCATCGCAACCGTCCGTATCTCGGCCAAAGGAGCGCGAAGGTTGGGACCTCGGGAGAGGATGACCGCCCTCTCGATGAAATTTTCCAGTTCCCGAACATTGCCCGGCCAGTTCCAGCTCACCAGTGCCTGCATGGTCTCCGCGGGGATTTTGTCGATCTGCCGGCTCATTTTCGCGGCGTATTTCTTTGTGAAGTGACGGGCGAGGATCGGTATGTCCTCGGGGTGATCGCGCAGCGGAGGCGTCGTGATCGGGAAGACTTTCAGCCGGTAGTACAGATCGCTCCGGAAGAGTTTGTCACCCATCATCTGGGTGAGATTCCGATTCGTCGCCGCTACCAACCGGACGTCAATCGGGATCGTCTTCGTGCCGCCCAGCCTCTCGAACGCCTTCTCCTGCAGGGCCCGCAGTAACTTCGGCTGCAGATCCAGCGGAATATCGCCCACCTCATCCAGGAACAGAGTTCCCCGGTGAGCCATCTCAAAACGACCAATCTTTTGCGACAAGGCGCCCGTAAAGGCCCCTCTCTCGTACCCGAACAGCTCGCTTTCGAGCAGTCCCGTTGGAATCGCGGCACAGTTCAATGTCACGAAGGGCTGTTTCTTGCGAGGACTCAGCCGATGGATGGCGCGCGACACCAACTCCTTTCCGGTACCGGTTTCGCCCAGGATCAACACGGTCGCGTCCGTTGGTGCAACCACTTCCACCTGCCGCTGAACCCGCCGTAGCGCGGCGCTGGTGCCTACAATCTCCTCGAAATCTTCTTTGGACTCGACGACTTCGTCTTCAATACTCTCAAACCGATCCCGTTCCCGGAGGTCCTGGACAAACGTGATCCATCGAAAGGGAGACAGCTTTAAAACCGCGGTCGCAACCAGAACGGGCACGCGGGTCCCATCCTTGCGAAGGAGCTCTTTCTCATAGGGTGTGCAGGCGCCGAACCGCAAGCTTTCCTCGTGCGCCAGATCATCGAGTGCAGAGTATTCCGGCGGCGTGAGATCGGGCCAGAGCACACGGCTGGCGACCAGATCTTCGCGGCTGTAGCCCACCATATTGAGGAACGCATCATTTGCTTCAGGAACATCATCGAACTCGCCGGACACGATGCCTGCAATGGTCGACTCCGCCGGAATTGGACGGACGCGGGCGCGACTCCGCCGCAACTTCTCGTCGCGTTCATGACGCTCGCTGAAGTCGCGCACTACTCTCGCGAAGCCCTGTAGGTCCCCGGCTTCATCGCGCAGGGCTATCGTGATGACATTGGCCCAGAATTGTGTTCCGTCAATTCCTATATGCCAGCCTTCATTCCCGAAATGACCTTCGTTCGCGGAGCGATCCAGTTCCTGTTGCGCGGCATGCGCCCGAGGGTCCTCGTCGCCGGGATAGAGAAACGACACGTGCCGGCCCGTGGCCTCATCCACAGAATGTCCATATAAGCGCGTGGCTCCCGAATGCCAGGCGGCAATGCGCCCATCCCTGTCTAGCAAGAGCAGCGCACAATCTCGCAATAACGGGACCTCTCCGTTGCCGGCACCGGCGATGGGAATCGGTACGGATGGGTGAACTACGATAGCCCGAAACAACGATTCGAGCTGTCTCGGGCCATTTTCCAGGAGCCAGCCCGCTCCTCGCGCTATTTGGACTTCAGAGGACAAACCTTTCTCCTAACACACTGTGGTTGAAGTCGGGCAGGCTGAATGCCGGCCCCACGTTGGCTCGCAACTTGCGCCATAAAATTGGCCCAGGCGTTTTCGCCTGCGCACGATCGATGACGACAGACCCCCATTACACCCGATCCTATTGGCGAGAGAAGAGGATGTTTTTCTGAATGTGACGGGGGTGCGCTGAGACGCTCACATACGGCACCCCCAGGAACGAGCGTGTGGTCACGGTGTCAATCTCAAGCGAATTGCATTTTTGAAGCGTCGTGTTGGCGATGAGGCGACTCAGTGCTGCGTGGATCATTTTTCCCCGGTCGAATCCGAAGGCGGTGGTCGTGAGCACGGTGGCCATATAGAAGAATGTCCATCCTTCGGTCGCCAGCTCCTTTTCGAGTTCGTACGAGGTGAGATTATGCTTGACCGACATCCAGGCATTTGGACATGGGTCGTCTTCGAGTTGAAAGCATGACGGGCGTAGTGTGTCCTTCGCCATCAGAATGGTTCCGGGGGTGATCATCGTGTCTTTCCTTTCCTTGCTGCCTTGTTTTGGGCTCAAGCGATAGGTGGTGGCGATCGGCCCGTCCTGGGGGACAGGCCTTCCGCCGTCGGGCAGGCTGAATGCCTGGCTGAATGCCTGCCTCACCTTGGCTCGCAACCTGTTGAGCCATGAAGATTGCGCAGGCGTTTTCGCCTGCGCACTGCTATACGCTGGATCCCGGTTGCTACTGGTGGCTCGCCAAAGCACGCGATGCGACAGGCCTGCCAATCTCTGTGCCAATCACCTCGCCCGAGATCACCAATTCCACGCGCCGATTCTGCTGCCGGCCCTCCGCGGTGTCATTGGAAGCAACGGGCTGGGTCTTGCCGAATCCCTTCGTCGTTACCGAATCAAGCGCCATTCCCTGTTGTG
>DATGJP010000085.1:0-39122 GCA_035295125.1 Bryobacteraceae bacterium
TGATGTCAGCCCGAAACTTTAGCGAGGCACTGAGCTATGCGCTCCCTCAGAGGGTTCCAAGCTTTAACGGTGCGGACGTTCCTCACATTCTGGGTGTGAGCAGGCAGACAATCAATGGATTTGGTCTGAATTGTGACTAACTGGATAAATCATTGAAAGTGCAGGTGTTGTCAAATCATCAAGTTTCGAAATAAGGCGTCGGAAGCCAACCTGTAGCCCATAGGTTCCACACCCAGGGGGTTTCACTGCCTCCTCGGGATGCTAAATCGACTGGCCCCATAAGCCCTTGAATTTCAGAGCCTTCCGGACTACAATCAATCCTGTACGTGTGGCCTGGAGACTTCCTCCCCCGGCAATCTCTCAAGTTGCCCCTCCGTTGTAGCGCTTAGACACAAGAGCGGGACAACGTGGCCCAACTGGTTGGTTGTTGGCTCCGAGTTATCAAGTCTTTAGCCTGGCAGTACGCTTGCTTACGATTTAGCGAAACTTCTATGCGTACAGTGGTGAGTTGCGTGGTTATGGCAGCCTTGACGGGTCTCCAAGCCACCACGCTTCAGCAGCTCTCACTGAATGACATGATCCAGAAGTCCACTGTGATCGTTCGCGGCACCGTTCAGCCCTCGTATACAGCGGCACACGGCAGCGTCATTTACACCCACTACACCGTCCACGTGACGGAACAGTGGAAAAGCGCCACACCGCTTGCTCAAATCGACTTCGCCGTCCCGGGAGGACGCGCCAACGGTATCCAGCAGACCTTCGCCGGCGCCCCCGGCTTCGTCAGCAACCAGGAATACGTCCTGTTTCTGTGGACCAGCAGAACCGGCCTGACCCAGGTGATCGGCCTTTCTCAGGGTTTGTTCGTGGTCGGGCCCGGATCCGGCGACCCCATGATCAACCGCCCGATCATCGGCCAGCCGATGCTCGATGCCAATGGCCAGCCCGCCAGCGATCCCGGAATGCAGATGCAGCTTTCGGTTCTCCGCAGCCGCATCCAGGCCACATTAGGCGGGAAATGATCATGCGCCGAAACCTGTTCCTTCGCGCCCTCACCCTCGCCACCGTCGTGGCAGGTTTCACAGGAACAGCTTCGGCCTACTACTACTACGTCCTCTACAACGGCCGTTCCGCTCCATTTACACCGATTTTCGAAAAATTCGACGTCAACGCGCTTCCCAATAAAACCGTTCTTTTCTATATTTCGGATTCCAACCCCGCCCCGCTCGCGTCCGGCGACAGCATGCCCGCCGTCGTGAGCGAAATTCGCAGCGCCGCCGACGTCTGGAACCATGTTGCATCCTCCGACCTGCGCATAGCTTACGGAGGGTTATACACGGCTGGTAACGACGCCGCCATCAAGTCCGGAATCTCGGTGGAATTCTCCGACAACGTCCCGCCCGGCCTGCTCGCCATGAGCACCCCCGACTCGGTTGGAACCGTATCCATAGGCCCCAACGGCCCATTCGTGCCGATCACTCACTCCACTATGCAGATCGCCCGCGATATCTTCAGTCGCGGTGCCGTACCCGCCAGTTGGAGCGACCTGTTCTTCACCACTATGGTCCACGAGTTCGGCCACACCATTGGTTTGCAGCACACCCTGACCTCCGCCGTTATGGCAACCGCGTACACCAGCGCCGCGACTAAGGCCATCCCGCTCGCGGAAGACGACATCGCCGCGGTATCCGCACTCTACCCGACCGGAACCTATCTTCTCGGCACCGGCAGCATCTCGGGGCGCGTCACGCTGAACACCAGCGGTTCTCCGGGCGTTACACTCGCCTCGGTTGTGGCGATTTCACCCAGTAACCCCGCGATCGGAACCATTACAAATCCGGACGGCACTTATCGCATCGACGGCGTCCCACCGGGGATGTACACAGTCTACGTTCACCCGTTGCCGCCTGCCCGCCAGGGCGAGACTGCTCCGGCAAACCTGGTCCTCCCGGTAGATCTGAATGGCCTGCCTTTCCCGCTGCCGTCCACCGCATTCGACACCCAGTTTTACGGCAACACGCAGGACTACTCACAAGCGACGTACATCGCTGTCTCCCCAAGTAACGTCACGTCCGGCATCAACTTCTCCGTGAGGCCGCGCGCTGCCGTCGGTATCAACTCCGTGCGGACTTATGGATACTCCGCCAGCAATCTCGCAATCATGCCGCCTGCGGTTACCCTGGGCACCAACGCCACCACAAATGTGGTCGCGGATGGTTCGGGCTTGTTGGTGAACGGAACCTCGTTGATACCCGGGCTGAACGTCTCGGTCCTTGGAACCAGCTCATTGGGCCAGTTCTACGGAATGCTGCCGTACTTCGGCACGGCACTCCTTTATTTCGAGAGCGGCTCCGGAGGATATCCCGGCCTTAAGCACCTCGTGTTCACGTCGCCCAACGATCTTTACATCCTGCCGGCCGGCATCAATATGGTGGCGGGACCTCCTCCTTCGATTGCTTCTGCCCTGCCCTCGCAGGACTCCAGCGGCACCCGCATCGTCGCTGTCACAGGAACCGGCTTCCTTCCCGACACGCGAATTCTCCTGGACGGCCTGCCGGCGCCGACGGTGGGAACTTCGCCTGACGGCAACACGATCTTCGTGGCGCCCCCGCAAGGAGCTGGCTCTTACCAGGCCATCGTGACCGCGCTGAACTCCGATGGCCAGAGTTCCACCTACCTGCAAGCTTCGCCGCCGCTATACACCTACGATCCCGCCGGTCCTCCCACGCTGCAGGTATCGCCCGCGGTCCTCGTCTCCGGTGACAACATCGTCACGATTCAAGGCACGAATACAAACTTCGTGGACGGTCAGGTCTTCGTCGGTTTCGGATCGAGCGACGTCGTGGTGAAGAAGGTTACCATCGTCAGCCCCACGCTCCTGAACGTCAGCGTCACTTTGAACTCCACCGCTTTTGTACCCACCACATCCATTAACATTACCGCTGGACTGCAATTGATCTCGCAGGATTTCGGTGTATCCATTTCCGTCGCGCCGCCCCAATAAATCCTTTGACCCCGCATGAACACCGGGGTACAATGGTAGGGTAGGTTTGAGTGTCAGTTAGCCTCCCGGTCTCGTCAGCAGTTCTCACCCAGATAGTCCGCGGTTGTCAGCTTGCCTCTTCCGAAAACCACGTTAGGAGAAATATTCAATGAGACTTTTTGTTGGCAACCTGCCGTACAGCGCCAGCGAACAGGATATCGAAAGCTTTTTTGCACAGGCCGGTGTGACGGTGGACGCGGTCAACGTGATGCGTGATCGCTTTTCTGGTGAAGCTCGAGGATTCGGGTTTGTTGATATCGCGGATTCTTCGGCTGGGAATCGTGCGATCGAAGCTTGCAACGGCCGCGACCTGATGGGTCGCGCGGTTGTCGTCAATGAAGCACGTCCCCAAGCGGCTCGCGAAGGCCGCGGCGGTGGCGGGGGCGGCGAGCGTAGAGGCGGCGGACGCAACCGCTGGTAAAGTTTCCTGCGGCCGTCAGGCTGCGGATTGTAATATCCTGGCGATCACTTCCGCATCGTTAGGCGCCACAACAGGCTGATTCCCGAACGTGGATGCAATCAGCGTCCCGTTCGGGGCCTTCAATTGGCCTGTATGATACCGGTAAATATAATCCGGATCCTTCAATAAATTCCCCGTAAGCACTGCAATAACATTCGCATCTCTATCCATCACTCCCGCGGCAGTTAACTTTCGTATTCCCGCCAGCGTCGCGGCCGATGCCGGCTCGCATCCGATTCCACTCCTTCCGATCTGCGCCTTCGCATCCGCAATTTCTTGCTCGCTGACTTTTTCCACCACACCCTTCGACTCCGAAACTTCGCGCAGCGCCTTCGGCCACGAAACCGGGTCGCCGATTCGAATCGCCGTCGCCAGTGTCTCCGGCTCGCTCACCCGGCGAAATTCGCCCCCATCCCGGATGAAGTCATAGAACGGTGCAGCGCCTTCCGCCTGAATCACAGCCAGGCGCGGCATCTTCTCGATCAACCCAAGCTCACGCAGTTCCCGCAATGCTTTGCCGAACGCCGACGTGTTCCCGAGATTGCCTCCTGGCAGTACGATCCAGTCCGGCGGGTTCCAATCGAGCTGGTCCAGCATCTCGAAAATAATCGCCTTCTGACCCTCAATCCGAAACGGATTAATCGAATTCAACAAATAAATGCCCAGCTCTTCGGAAAGCTTCCGCACGAGCGCCAGGATCTGGTCGAAGTTCGCCTCCACCTGCAGCGTGCGCGCGCCATATTCGAGAGCCTGCGCCAGCTTGCCGTACGAAATGTTGCCGTGCGGGATGAAGACAATTGGCGATAATCCCGCGGCGCTCGCATAGGCTGCCATCGAAGCCGACGTGTTCCCGGTCGACACGCACGCGACGCGCTTCATACCCAGACGGATTGCCTGCGTTGCGCCGCACGTCATCCCGTTGTCCTTGAACGATCCGGTCGGGTTGAATCCCTGGTGCTTGAAAGTGAGCCGCGCCAACCCGCCATACTCTGCCGCAATCGCCGACGAAAGCAATGGCGTGTTGCCTTCGCGCAAAGTGACGGCCAGGTGCGTGTGGTCTTCAAACGGGAGCAGCTCCCGGTAACGCCACACGCCGCTTTGGTCGAGCGCCGCATTCGACATCCGCCGTTCTCGCCAGGTTCGTTTCAGCGTCGTCGCGTCGATTCCGTCCTTCCCGATCCTGGCGTCCAACAGACCGCCGCATTTCGAGCAACTATAAAGGACGGCGTCGATCGGATACTCCGCGCCGCAGGCCTGCTTCATGCAGACCAAACAGGAATTCATAACGTAAGCGTAACAATCGTGCCATTGCATGCGCTGGCCACCGGCTTGCACTATCAAAAGCAGGAGGTGGTCATGAAGCGGACGTTGATTATTTCCTTACTGTTGCTGTTGATAAGCTCCCTGGCCACCTCGGCGGAATCCGGAAAAAAACACATTGTGAAACGTGCCGTGGTGGGATCTACCGTCTCGGCCGGCATCGGTCAGACCTTGAATCATCCTCGTGAGTGGGGCCGTGGTGCTAGCGGATTCGGGAAACGCATGGGCTCCGGCCTGGCGACCTTCGGTGTGAAAACAGGAATCGAATCCGGCGTCGGCAAGATGTTGCATGAAGAACGACATTACGAACGTTCCGACCGTCCGGGTTTCGGTCCGCACTTAAAGTCCGCACTTGCCAATACCCTGATGGTGCGCCACAAAAACTCCGACAAGCGCTACATTGCCGCCGGCCGATTGAGCGGCGATTTCGGTGCAGGCATGGTCTCACGCCTCTGGCAGCCGGCACGCCTGCGTACGGTTTCCTCGGGTCTTTCTACAGGCGGAATCGCGCTAGGCGCTGACTTCGGAGTGAACATGGCCCGCGAATACCTGCCACGCCGCAAGAAGGTGGCGCGAGCCATCCCTCCCCCGCATTCTCACTGATCTGGAGAATGTGTAAGGGTGGAGCAGGCATTCAGCTTGCCTTTGGACTTCACCTAGAAAGGACAGGCGAAACCGTCTGTCCCACCTTTTCCAAACCGAGCGTTTCTGTTGCTTGCAGCTATGCTGCTTTGCGCATGTGGACGGTGCTACGGCGTGTTCCCCTGCATCACCACCCCGCTACTAGTCCTCACCACCGTCGCCAGCCCAAAATCCTGCTGAAGCTGCGCTGCCACTCCCGACGAAACACCCCAAACCGCCAGGCCAGGGTAACGCCCATAAACCAGGTCCGTATTCCCCTGCACGCTCGCCCCCGACACATTCTCGATCCAAATCCCCGCCCGCCCCGAATTCACCAGGTAATTATTGGCAATCGTGACATTCGTGTTCGGCGACGAAGAGACAAAATTGAAACTGTCATCCGTCGTCAACACAAAGATAGTTGCCAGCGCCGCAATCGCACCCGTCCCAACCGCCGAGGGCCCAATCGCTTCCCCAATGCTATTGCCCAGAATCTGAATGTCCTGCACCGGGCCCACGGGAAACGAGTCAAGATCCTCATGCGCCACAATCGCACCGCAATCCGTCCCGCGAATCACGTTGCGCTGCACGGTCACGCCCGCCACTCCGCCCAGATAAATCCCCCGCGCCGTGTACACGTCCTCGATGAGGTTATTCTCGATCACCGAACCCGCTCCCCGGCTTCCCGGATCCCCGTAAATCATCCCGAAGCCCGGCTGCAGCGCCGGTAGATCCTGATCGAAATTCAAAGTTACCGGCCCTGCCGCCGCCGGATCGCTGTATGCCGGACTCTGCGACACAATGTGCGCGTTTCCCAGTATTGCCCCCGTCGACGTGCTCACAAAAGCCACCGGCAGCCCGTTCGGAAAGATTGCAGAAAAATTCCGGTCCGCCACGATCTGCCGCGACGCGGACTGCTGATCGACAAACGCCAGAAATGGCGAGTTGATCGCAATTGCGTCGTCGCCCGTCCGCCGCACAAAACAATACCGCACCCGATTGTTCCCCAGTGTAAAACTAAGATGAATCCCGTCCGCATTGGAGCTGACCAGCCGGTCCGTTCCTGCCCGCGGCATTACACGCACGCTGTCGACCACCGAATTCTGTGTCGTGTCGAGATGCACGGCAATCGCGCCCGATGCATACACGTCGATGTTGCTGATCGTTACGGTGTCGCCGCCCGCGACGTTGATCACAGCCTCGCCGGCCCGCGCCGTCACGACAATCGTATCCCCCGGCTGGAACGTCGACAGTACGTTGGGCTGTGTCCAGGGAGAGTCATCCTTCGTGACCTGCAAAGTGCCCGATTGGATCGGCCCCGTAATGGTCATGCGGTTCGATGCCGCCACCACCTGCCCATTGCGGAACACCGTGGCGCCGATCTGCGGAGTCTCGCCCGACGGCACGGGTACATTGTTGAACACCGTGGCATCCGGCCATCCCGGCAAAGTGCTGTAGCTGATCGTGCGCTTATTCCCCGACACGCCTGTGAGGTTGAGCTGCGTGAAAGGCAGTTGCTCGAGATCTACCGTGAAATTCGTCAGCGTGACGTTCTGGCAATCCACCAGAACAAAAGCCGGAAAATAGGCGCTCTTCAAATACAAGTCCGAGCCCTGCAGGTCGATCGTGAGGTTCTTCACGGCATTCAGGTTCAAATACCGGTCGGAAGCCTGCGGTGTCAGAAAGTAGTACACCCCTGGATCTGCTGTGATCAGGGGCACGCCGTTCCTCGTCGCGTATCGAATTGCCGACTGAAACAAAGGCCGCGCATCAAAACCAGGATTGTTCGAAGAAAGGTTCTGATTCGAAATTCCCAGCGTCGTCAGATCGTGCGACATATTGATCTGCGAAGGCTGTGCGAACGCCGTTGCAGCGGACAGAAGAGCCGCGGCGTAAAACACCCCCCCAAACCGCCTTGTGATGCAGGCTGGCAGCCTGCGCGCCGATTGGCAATCGGCGCCACGCCCGCGAACGAAAGTTTTCATCGCATCCTTGGGAGGACGCGAAGCACCCGGTTGCGCCCGTTGGAAACAGAGCCAAACTCGCGAACCCTCTCCCGAATTCCTACCCTCTCGGAGGTCCCGCTCCAGCCTCTTGCCAAAGTGGTCCAGCCGTTTTCCCCGCTCGCAGTTTCCTCTCAAAAACCTAATAAGCCCCGCGCCCAAACAACACCACCGCAATGGTCCGAAAAAGAATGCAGCAATCGAGCCAAACCGACCAGTTCCGCACATAGAAGAGATCAAGATCCACGCGCTCCTTGTAAGAAGTGTCACTGCGGCCCGATACCTGCCACAGCCCCGTTACGCCACCCTTCACCCTCTTGTACGTTTCAAATCCCTGCCCATATCGCGGCACTTCGTTTTGCACGATCGGCCGCGGCCCCACCAGGCTCATCTCGCCCCTCACCACGTTCCAAAGCTGCGGCAATTCGTCCAGGCTCGACTTCCGCAGAAACCGCCCCACGACCGTCACCCGCGGGTCATTCCGAAGCTTCTGATCGCGCTCCCACTCCGCTCGCAATCCCGGATTCTGGTCCAGGTGCTTCTCCAGCACGGCATCCGCATTTCGCACCATGGACCGGAATTTCCATGTGTAAAATTCCTGGCCCCGAAAACCGATCCGCCGCTGCCGGTAAAACACCGGCCCGCGCGAATCCAGCATGATCGCAATCGCAATCAAAACGCATAAAGGAATCGCCACCAGCGCGCACACCGTCCCGACCAGAACATCGAACACCCGCTTCACCACCGGATACGCACGCGTCTGCTGCCTGATCTCCAGGCCCAGCATGCCGCCCACGCTCTTCGACTTTACCCACAGGCTGGCAAAATCGGTCAGCTCCGGAATCACAAGCACGTGCGAAAAACTCGTCCCGTGCCGCTCCACAATCTGAATCATCCGTTCGTGCGGAATGTCCGGCATCGCGAAAATCGCATAAACCGGACGCGGCGCCGGAAGAAGCAGCGCCACCAGGTCGCTGGGGTCGAGCACCGGAACACCTTTGATGTTCCTCCTGACACCCGCATCATCGTCCAGCACCGCGATCGGTTTCAGGCCAAGCCCCGGCTCCTTCAGCATCGCCTTCACAATACCTTCCCCGGTATCGCCGGCCCCGAATACGACAGCCGGAAAACCCCACCATGGCTCGCTCGCGAACATTTGCCGCACGCACTCTCGTACCAGGGGCACTAAGGCCACGCTTAATACGATCGACAACAACAAGGTCCACGTAAAATGTTCCCGCGCCCCGCGCATCGACACCGTGATCGCCGCCAGGCATACAAACAACACCGTCGACGAAATGGTGGCGCGCCGCAATTCCTCGGGCGCTCCCAGGCTTACCCCCGAGTACAGTCCTACCGACGCGTACACCATCAGAAAGACGAATAAGAACGGCCACAACCCCAGATAACCGTTAATATTCACCCTGCCTTCCACGAGTTGCTTGGCGCAAACGCTGATCGCCACCGAAAGCAGCAGCGCAAACGCATCCGTCAAAACCAGCACCGCCGTCGTGTACGACGGCCGGTTGCTGAACATCGTGGCCGGAATGGGCCGTGAAACCGCTGTGCCAGCACTCATGCTCCCAACTCCTCGCGTAACTCGCGCACCTCGCCGCTCGCGCCCTCTACGGCGACCGCGGCTGCGTAATCAGGATGAGGTTCTAATGCCACCAGGCTCCAGCGCGCAGCCTCCGCGGCGCCTTGCTCGCTATCGAGCAGTGCCGCAGGCTCGCCCGGAGCCAGGGAAACAACGAATCCGTGTAAATTCAGAGATAACCCCGCGCCAAGCGCCTTCAGATATGCTTCCTTGCGCGTCCAGCAACGGAAAAAACCGTCCCGCTGTTCTTCTTCGGATAAATCGCGCAGCGCCTCGCGCTCCCGCGGCGCGAAGAATCGCTCCGCAATGTCGAGCAGGTCCTTGTCCTGCCGCATGCGTTCTACATCCACGCCAATCTCGCGGCTCCGCGTGATCCCGATCATGGCTATGTCGCCCGAATGCGACAGGTTGAAACGAATCTCGCTATCCGGCAAAGAGGGTTTTCCGTTCGCGCCATACTCGAAGCGCACACTCTCCGGCGACACTCCGGCATAGTGCCCCAGCACCCGCCGCAGCGTGCCCCGCGCCACCGTGAAACGATCGCGGTGCCCGGCGAAACGGAACCGTGCCGCTCTTTCCCTCTCATCGAGAGAAAGCAGGCTCAGCAGGTCTTCCACTTCCCGTTCCGGCCGCACGAGTTCCACCCACCAAACGTGGACCTCGTTTGACGCCGCCGAAATGTTGCCGTATGCCCGCATGGAATTTACGCCGATTGCCCCAAGGCCTTCCCGCTGTCCGTAAAACAGTTCTGAACCGCCGACAAACACGAATTGAGCACCAGCGCCAGCATCCCGATGTGCGGCTCCTGAAGGATCGTGTCGTGATCGCCGCTGACTTCCCGGATCTCGAGCCGGCCGCGAACCAGGCTGCCCCATCCCAAGGTCACGTCCGAGTACGAAACCAACTCGTCCTTGGCGCGGAACAATGTCGCATCACCGTCGTAAGACTGCGGCGTGTAGTAGCGCAGCGCCACCAGGAACGCTTCTTCCGCATCGAGCATGTGCGCGTCGGTGGTCAGACCGAGACGGTCGCGGGTCATCCACAACCGGATCTTGCTGCGCATGCGCCAGTTCTTGAGCTTCACGCCGCAGAACGTGCCCAGCCCTATATGAAACGCATAACGCAGGTTGAACTTAATAGTGCGAATCAGCCGCTCCGCATGAACCGTGGTGGCCGAAGGCAGATCTACTTTCGTATCGAGTAGCGCCAGCATCGCCACCTGCTGCCCTTCGGCACGCAGCTTCCGAGCCATCTCGTATGCGACAATCCCCCCCGCCGAGAAACCGCCGATGTAGTATGGCCCTTCCGGCTGCACCGAGCGAATGCCTTCGATGTAGTCTTCCGCCATCTGTTCGATGGAGACGTTGGGGGCTTCCTTGCGGTCCAGTCCGCGAGCCTGCAGCCCGAATACCGGCTGATCCGGATCGAAGTGTCCCGCAAACCCCGCAAACGTTAAAACGTTGCCGCCGATCGGGTGTACGAAGTAGAACGGAGGCTTCGAACCACTCGGGCGAATTGGCACCAGTGGCGACCATGGCGGCGTCCATCCGCTGTCCCGCAACACGGAAGCCAGTTGCGCCACGGTCGGAGCCTGGAAAAGCGTCGCCAGCGGAAGCGTCTTTCCGATGATCTTCTCCAGCCGGGCAAACATGCGAGCCGCCATTACCGAATGCCCGCCAATCTCGAAGAAGTTGTCAGTACGCCGGACCGGCTGGATTCCTAGTACTGCCTCCCAAACGCCGATCAGCATGGCTTCGAGCGAATCGTGCGCCGTGCCGTTGCCATTCTGCTGCTTGCTGGTCTCGGGATCCGGCAGCGCTTTGCGATCCAACTTCCCGTTGGGTGTCAACGGCAGTTCCGCCATCGAAACCAGGAAGGTCGGCACCATGTAATCCGGCAGCCGCTGCCGCAGATATTGGCGGACCGCGGTGCAGACGGTTTCGGCGGTTTCATCTCCAACCGGAATGAAGTACCCCGCCAGCGCCTTCTGCCCCGAAGCATCGTCACGAACCACCACCGCGCCATTCCGGACCGCCGGGCATCCCGCAAGCGCCGCTTCAACCTCGCCCAACTCGATCCGGAAACCGCGAATCTTGACCTGCGTATCCATGCGGCCGAGCATCTCCACCGAACCATCCGCCCGGAACCGGGCACGGTCGCCCGTCCGATACATTCGCCCGCCCGCAAAAGGATTCGCAACAAACTTTTCAGCCGTCAGCTCAGCTCGATTGTGATAACCCTTGCCGACGCCATCGCCCCCGATAAACAACTCGCCAGGCACGCTGACCGGCACCGGCCGCAGCTTCGAGTCGAGAACGTAGAACTGGGTGTTGGCGATCGGGCGCCCGATAGAAATCGGCGCGCCGTCAGAAGCGACCTTGCACCACGAGGACCAGATCGTCGTCTCCGTCGGTCCGTACATGTTCCACAGCTCGCCGCCCCGCTCGAGCAATGCGTCAGCCAGCTCCCTCGAAAGCGGCTCTCCGCCGCACAGCATTTTCAGGCGTGGAGTGTTATGCCAGCCCGAATCGATCAGCATCCGCCAGGTGGCCGGAGTCGCCTGCAGAATCGTGGCGCCGCTTTCCCGAACAAGGTTTCGCAGCTTCAGTCCATCGCTCGCTTCCTCACGGCTGGCGAGAATCACGCGGCCGCCGGCCAGAAGAGGAGCAAACAACTCCAACCCCGCAATATCGAACGACAGGGTAGTAATCGCAAGCAACGAGTCGGAAGCCGAAATTCCCGGAGACTCCACCACCGCCTCGAGAAGATTGACCACCGCTCGATGATGAATCTCGACGCCCTTAGGTTTGCCCGTCGAACCCGACGTATAGATCACGTAGGCCAGTTGATCCGGACTAACCGCCAGCTCCAGGTTAGCGGCGCTTTCTCGCTCAATCCCCTTGGTACGGACCGATACCGTAGTGCAGGTTGGCAGCCTGCGCGGCGGTTGCCAACCACCGCCATCACAAATGAGCACCCGCAGTCCCGCGTCCTCAGCCATGAAAGCCAGCCGCTCCGCCGGAAAAGAAGGATCGAGAGGAACATAAGCCCCGCCCGCTTTCAGAACCGCGAGCGCCGCCACAAGCATCTCAATCGACCGGTCCAAATGAATCCCGGCCAAATCCCCCGTCTGAAATCCCTGCCCCCGCAAATGCCGCGCGAATTGATTCGCCCGGCAATTCAGCTCGTCATACGAAACATTCCGCCCCCGGAAGGTAACCGCAGTCGCCCGAGGTGTCCGAGCCGCGCGAGCCTCAACCAGCTCATGGACACAAAGTTCCCGCGAGTATTCGGCCTGTGTCGTATTCCACCCGTCGACAATACGCCGTTCCTCACTCTCATTCAGCAGTCCGTACTCCGAAATTCTACGCAAAGGATCGCCAGCCACCAGCGCCAGCAGCCGCTCGTAATGTTCCAGCAACTGCACCACGGTCTCGGCCTGATACAGGCTCGTGTTGTACTCGCACGAAACGCGCCAACCCTCCGCCCGTTCCACGAGAAAGATGTTGAGGTCGTACATCGCGCCTGGCGACTTCGAGGGAATCGGACGCATCCGCAAACCAGCGTGCTCCCAGGGATGAACGAAGTCCCGCTGGTAAATGAAATTCACCTGGAACATCAGGTTCCGGTCGGTGCTGCGACTGACCCGCAGGATCTCGGCTACTCGTTCGAGTGGCAGATCTTCATGAGCCAGTGCCTCGGAGACCGTTTTCCGAACTCGCTCCACCAATTCCGTGAATACCGGATCGCCCGACGTGTCGGTGCGCAGAACCAGCGTATTGATAAACGGGCCAATCAAAGGCTCGACATCGACGCTGTTCCGCCCCACCACCTGCGACCCCACTACAATGTCGCTCTCGCCCGTGTAACGGTGCAGCAGCGCCGTCAGTGCGCCGAGCATCGTCATGAAGAGCGTTGCCTCGTGCTTCTGGCTCAGACTGCGCAGAGAATCCGTCAACGGCATCGGCAGCAGCCGTGACAGGATATTCCCCGGGCAAACCGGAACGCTCGACCGTGGCCAATCGGGCATCACTTCAAACTGCGGCAGATCGGCGAGCTGTTGCTTCCAGTACGCTTCGGCTTCCGACCAAATCCCGTCCTTCTGATTCTCGTGTTGCCACAGCGTGAAATCGGCGTATTGAATGGGAAGTTCGGGAAGCGGCGATTCGCTGCCCTTTACAAGCGCTTCATAGATCTCACCCAGTTCATCAGTGATGACGCCAATCGACCAGCCATCGGAAATGATGTGGTGAATCGTGATCAGCAGGACATGCTCATCATCCGCCAATCGGACCAGCGAGGCCCGCAACAGCGGCGCCTGCGCCAACGAAAATGGCTGCTTCGCTTCTTCCGCCGCGTGACGATCGGCGAGTGAGGGATCGTGGCGTAAATCGTAAATCGGGACCGGGATCGTCATCGACGGCGCAACAAGCTGCATTACCTGGCCATCGATCATGCCGAAGCTGGCCCGCAGAATCTCGTGCCGCTGAACGATCTCGTTGAGCGCGCGCCCGAACAGTTCGGTGTTCAACGGGCCCGTGAGGCCAAACCGCACCGCGACGTTGAGCGAAGGATCGCCGGGTTTCAGTTGGTCGAGAACCCAGAAGCGCTGTTGTGCCGAAGAGGCAGGAAGCGCCAGGATTTCGTCCGTGTTCTGTTCCGTAGCAGGCAGCATCGTTGTCTCCGCCAAATTAGAATTGACGCCTGATCTTGAAGCTCTCTCGCGAAACCCTTGCGATCGCCGGTTTCGCGCTGTTCGTCTCACGCTCCAGCGCCGCACAAGCCGACGCGACTGTCCTGTTTTGCAGCAGTTGCTTCGGCGTAACCTTCAGCCCCTCGTTGGCCGCGCGCGCCGCGATCTGGAAGAGGTGGATCGAATCCGCACCTAAAGCGAACAGGTCGTCATCCAGGCCAATCCGTTCCACTCGCAGAACCTCCTGCCAGATGGCCGCCATGGCTTTTTGCTGTTCGGTCACCGGAGCGACATACGTATCTTTCACGGCCGCCGAGGGCGCCGGCATTGCCGCCAGCGCGCGCCGGTCGATCTTACCGTTCGGTGTCAGGGGCAGTGCTTTCATTTCGACAAACAGCGCCGGAATCATGTAGTCGGGCAGCCGTTGCGAAAGCGACAACCGGAGTTCAGCCGCGTCGGTCTTGCCGAAGGGCACGATGTAAGCCACCAGCCTTTTCTCACCCGGTAGATCCTCGCGTACGATCACGGCTCCGTCGCCAACTGCCGGCTGCGCCAAAAGCGCCGCCTCGATCTCGCCTAATTCAATGCGGTGACCGCGAACCTTCACCTGGTTGTCCAGCCGGCCGAGACAAATCAGTTCGCCGCTAGGCAGATACCGGACCAGATCGCCCGTGCGGTACAGCCGCGGGTTTCCGGAGAACCGCTCCGCCGTCAACTCCGGACGGTTCAGATAACCCCGCGCGAGTCCATCGCCGCCGATATAAAGCTCCCCAGGCACGCCCACCGGAACGGGTTGCCGCCGTGCGTCGAGAACATAAAGCTGCGTGTTAGCGATGGGCCGGCCGATAGAGACCGGCCCTTCGCCTGCCGTCACCCGGCCGGTCGACGACCAGATTGTCGTCTCGGTCGGGCCATACATATTCCAAACCGACGCCGCGCGTGGAACCAGCTCGTTCGCGAGTTCCCGAGTTAATTCCTCCCCGCCGCAGAGAACCTTCAGATTCCGGTCGCCTTTCCATCCGGCTTCGATAAGCAGCTTCCAGGTAGTGGGAGTAGCCTGCATCATCGTGATGCCGTCCATCAGTTCCATGAGCTGCTTGCCATCGCGAGTTGCTTCCCGGCTGGCGATCACAACCTCGGCACCCGAGATCAAAGGAAGGAAAATCTCCAACCCCGCAATATCAAACGAAAGCGTCGTTACCGCCAGCAACCGATCGGTTGCCAGGATCCCCGGCTCCCGTTTCATGGACCAAAGGAAATTCATCAGTGCCCGGTGAGTAATCTCGACGCCCTTAGGCTTCCCGGTGGACCCCGACGTATACATGACATACGCCCGGTCCTGTAGGGCAGGTTTGCAACCTGCGGCGGGTTTGCAACCCGCCAACTCCTCAACCGAGGTCAAAACCAGACTCAACCCGGCATCCCGCCGAATAAACTCCAAGCGCTCCGCCGGGAAGTGCGGGTCCAAGGGAACATAAGCCCCACCCGCTTTAAGTACGCCCAGCACCGCGACAAGCATCTCAATGGAAGGCTCCATCGAAATCCCAACCAATCCCTCTGCCCGCAGACCCTGCTCCACCAGCCAACCTGCCACCCGATCGGCCCGCCGATTCAACTCCGAGTAGCTCAGCCGGGTAGCCCCAAAGCGAACGGCAATCTTGTCCGGATTCAGCGCCGCCTGCTCTTCAAAAACCTCGTGTACGCACCTCGCCGGATACTCCACCGCCGTCTCATTCCAAGCCACCAGCAGCTTATGCTGCTCATTGGCATTCAGCAGCGGCAAAGCGGAAAGCGTCCGCGAAGCATCATCGGCAAACCCCAACAACAAAGTCCGGAAGTGTCCAATCCACCGTGCGATCGTAGTCTCGTCGAAGAGATCGGTATTGTAATCGCAATAGATCGCGAGCCCGTCCGTCGACTCCACCATGTTGAGAAAGATGTCGAAGTTCACGAATCGCTTAGGGTTCTGATCGATCGTCGCCTCGAGTCCCTGGAAGTTCAGCCGCGCGCCCACGCGCTCCAGGTTGAACTGCACCTCAATCAACGGAAGCCGGCTCGGATTCCTCGGGATCGCCAGCTTGCGAACGAGAGTCCCATACGTGTACGTCTGGTGTTCGTAAGCATCGAGCAGCTTCCGCCGGCTCTGCGCCAACAGGTCGCTGAACTTCGGATCGCCCGCGATCTTCAACCGGATCGGCAGGAAGTTCACGCAATGCCCCACCAGCGTTTCGCCCGCCAGCAGCGACTGCGCGGCCGCCGGAATGCCGACCACGATGTCGTTCTGCCCGGTGAGCCGCGCGAGTACGGCCTGGAATCCCGCCAGCAGAGTGCTGAACAAAGTCGAACCCTGTTTTGCACCGGCCTTCTTGATTCGCTGATACGACTCCGCGTCGATCTTGGTGATATATGTCGAACCCTGATACGACTTCAGCGCCGGACGAGGCCGGTCGAGCGGCAGCTCCAGCGGAGGAGCCGGCTCAGCGTATTCCGAAACCCAATATGCCTCCACATTGCCGTGAACGTTCTGTCGCGCCTGCGCTTCGGCATACTCGCTGAAGCGCATCGGCTCCGGAAGCTCGCACGAGCGTCCCTGGCAATTCGCGCTATAAAGCTTGCTCAATTCATCGAGCAGCACGTTCGTCGACCAGCCATCGCACACAATGTGATGGGCCGTGATGAACAGCACATGGTCGTCGGCGCCAAGGCGAACGAGCTGGGCGCGGATGAGAGGGCCATTGGTTAAATCGAAAGCTGTGGTGGCCTCCGTCTCCTTGAGGGCTTCGGGAGTCGAATCCACGAGTGGGATCCAAATCTCGACATGCGGCAGGATCCGCAGCGCATCGCCGGCCGCCGTCAAGGTTGCACGAAGTGCTTCGTGCCGGTCGACCACGGTCTGCAGAGACTCGCGCAATGCGTTCTCGTTCAAGCGACCCTGCAGCCGCACCGTGAACCCTTCGTTGTAGGAGCACGATTCCTCATCGCCGAGCTGCGCTGACAGCCGAATCTCCATCTGCGCTTCGGTCATCGGAGCCTCGCACTCGACAGCCAAGGTGGGGCAGGCGATTTCGACTTCCCGCTTGCTCTTAGACGGCAGGAATCCACCCTCCGCCATCTCGGCAATACTGTCGCGGAACGCCCGCACAACATGGTCCAGATCCGCATCCGTGTGGGCCGTAGTCAGGAAGCACGGGAAGCCCTCCTGGATATGCACGCCGCGGTCGCGCAGATGGTAATAGAGCAAGCTGGCGAAACGTTGATCCGCCGGGAATCCAAAGTAGAAGATCGATCGGAAATTCTCAATCCGAGCCGGAACCGAACCTTCCTCAAAAAGCTCGTTGAGCGTTTTCACGAGCCGGCCCGTCTTCGCGCTCAGTTCTTCCTGAAGCTGCGGCCCCGCGGCCTTGAGATGATTCAGCACGGACCATGTGGCGGCCATCGCGAGCGGATGACGAACGAACGTCCCGGCAAAGAACGTGACCCCGACTTCCGGGAACGAATCGTCGCCATACTGCCACATGCCGCCGTCCAGCGCGTCCATGAATTTCGCGCTTCCGGCCAGCACGCCAACCGGCAGTCCGCCGCCGATCACTTTGCCGTAAGTGGCCATATCGGCCCGTATTCCAAACAGCGCCTGAACACCGCCGGGGTGCGTCCGGAAACCGGTCACCACTTCGTCGAAAATCAGCGCGATGCCGTTTTCTTCTGTGATCTTGCGCAGTTCACGGAGGAACTCCACCGGCTGCTGATTCGGATGCCGGCTCTGGACCGGCTCAACGAGCACCGCCGCCAGTTCACGGGCATTGGCGCGAATCGTGTCTAGCGAAGCAGCCGAAGCATACTCCAGAACCATCGCATTCGCGGCCGCTTCGTCGGTGATGCCGGGAGCGATCGGGCGGGACCGCTTCCCCGCCGCCTTCACTAAAACCTCATCGAACGTGCCGTGATAGTCGCCTGCGAAGTACGCGATCCTTTTGCGGTTGGTGACCGTCCGCGCGATGCGCAGAGATGCCATCACGGCTTCGGAGCCGGTATTGCAGAAGGTAGCGCGCTGCATACCGGTCAGTTCGCAGATGAGTTCGGCAACCTGGCCCGCGTAAGGTGTCTGCGGCCCGATCTCGAAACCTTCGGCGAGCTGCTTTTCGACAGCCTCGCGCACGAATTCCGGCCGGTGTCCAAACATCGTGACGCCAAACCCGTTCAGCAGGTCGATGTACTCGTTCCCATCCACGTCCCAAAGCTTCGAACCCGAAGAGCGAACGATTGAGATGGGATAAACCAGGTCCTTCCACTGCGCTCGGAAACCCGAAGCAACCCGGGGATCGGCGAGACGCGCGCGGTGTTCCTGCGTCAGCCGCTTCGACTCTTTCGTCCGCGCCGTGTAGCGCGTAATCAACCGCTGTAGATGTTGACTCTGCTGAGCGTTAAGCCCGCCGGTAGTGCCCTTCTGAACCGGCTTGTAAGGACCGAACGACTCGAACTTCTGTGCAGCCGGAGTGGGAGCGGGAGCTTGCTCGACCTTCGGGGCCACAACTGGAGTGCCTTTGAAAGCCTCCAACTGCCGCGCCGTCAATTCCGTAAAAGCCGCCAGCTGATCTTTCAGGAGGCGCTCCAAAGAGCTGGAGGAGGATGTTTCGACTGCCATTTCCACTTTCACCGGGGCCGGGGCCGGGGTGGGGCAAGCGGTTTCGCCTGCCCGCTCTTGCGGCAGAGTCGCATCCAGGTAACCCACTAACCGTCCCAAAGTCGACAGCTCATCCAACAACTGCGCAAACCGGACCTTGACGCTGTATTTGCTTTCCAGAGCCTGGGTGACCTGAGTGAGAAAGAGCGAATCGAATCCCATCTCCAGGAACGTAGTGTCGTTCCCGCAAGACTGCAGCTCCATGCCGGACAAATCCTCAAGCATCGCAACAACCTCTTTGCGCAGACGCTCGTCACGGCCGGCGTTATTCACAACTGGCATGAATTGCTTCCTTTCTTCCTGTCCAACCCAGAAACGTTTTCCCTCAAACGGATAAGCAGGCAGCGAGACCCGCCGCCCATGAAAAACCTGTTTCCAATCGAGCTCAATCCCGCTGAGCCAAAGCCGTCCCGCCGCGCCAAGTAACGCCTCGTATTCGTTCCCCTGCCCCAGGCTCGCAACGCCGGTCACACCGTGCTGGCGAACCAAGGTCGTGAGCGCCTGGCCGGGACCTGGCTCCAACACGCACCACTCACGCTCCTGCTGCAGCCGGCGAACCGCCGCCGAGAACTGCACCGTCTCGCGGCAGTGCCGCGACCAATACTCTGCGCTGGTGGCCTGTTCGGGTGTGATCCACTCGCCGGTCAGCGTCGAAACATACGGAATCGACGGAGGACGAAGCCGCATTTGAGCAATGAGCGCCTTCAACGGCTCGACAATCGGTTCGACCATCTGCGAATGAAACGCATGCGACGTCCGCAGCTTTTTGCAGGCAACGCCGCGAGCGTTCAATGCCGATTCCAGAGCTTCAATCGCATCGGTCGGGCCGGCAACCACGCACAAAGCCGGGCTGTTCACCGCAGCGATCGACAGCTCCGACGTCAGATACGGCCGAACATCCTGTTCCGGAAGCCGGACCGAAAGCATCGATCCGTGCGGAAGCTCCTGCATCATCCGCCCGCGCGCGGCAACCAGCTTCAGTGCATCCCGCAAAGAAAACACACCGGCCAAAGTGGCGGCGACAAACTCGCCGACGCTGTGTCCGACCATGGCCTTCGGCTGAACGCCCCAACCCATCCACTGTTTCGCGAGCGCGTACTCAATCGTGAAGATCGCCGGTTGTGCCAGGGCCGTCTGGCTGAGTTCCTCAGCGCTGCCGTTCAAAGCCGTGTGAAGATCGAACCCAAGAATCTCCGAGCACTCATCGAAGCACTGCCGGAACACCGGAAGCGCCTCGTAGAGTTCCCGGCCCATGCCGGGATACTGCGCGCCCTGTCCCGGAAACGCAAAAGCAACGTTCGCTTCTTTCCCGGCCTTCCCGGTGACGCCTGCCGCCGCATCGAACCCCTTCGAGCAAACAAACATCCGCCGATGCTCAAACCGCCGCCGCCCCGCCTCGAGCGTGTAAGCAACGTCTGCCGGACTCAACTCCGGATGCGCCGACAAATGTGCCGCCAGCCGGGTAGTCGCCGCATCGAGAGCATCAGCCGACCGAGCGGACAGCATCAGAAGTTCCGGTTTCGACAAAGAGGTAGGGCAGGCGGTTTCGCCCGTCCGCTCTTCCAAGACCACATGCGCATTGGTCCCACCAACACCAAACGAACTCACGCCCGCCCGCCGAGGCATGCCCTCAGGCTTCCACTCAGTGAGCGAAGCATTCACAAAGAACGGAGAATTCGCAAAATCAATGCGAGGATTCGGCCTCTTGAAATGCAGCGTTGGAGGCAGCACCCCATGCTTGACTGAGAGAGCCGTCTTAATCAGGCCGGTTACGCCCGCCGCCGCATCCAGATGCCCGACGTTGGTCTTCCCAGTCCCAATCGCACAAAACTGTTTCGCCGAAGTCCGCCCGCGAAACGCCTCGTTCAACGCGGCAATCTCGATCGGATCGCCCAGCGGAGTCGCGGTGCCGTGCGTCTCGATGTAGGTGATCGTCGCCGGATCGATCGCAGCCATCTCGTGGGCTTTGCGAATCGCCTTAGCCTGGCCCTCAACGCTCGGAGCGGTGAAGCCGACCTTCCCTGCCCCATCGTTATTAATGCCGTACCCCTTGATGACCGCGTAAATCGAGTCGCCGTCCCGGACCGCATCAGCGAGCCGCTTCAGCAGCACCACCGCGCAACCGGAACCGAATACCGTGCCTTGCGCATCGGCGTCGAAAGCCCGGCAATGGCCATCGGCGGATGCCAGTCCGCCTTCCTGGTACTGGTAGCCGCGCTTCTGCGGGAACGTGATGGAAACGCCGCCCGCCAGCGCCATATCGCAGTGACCCTGAAGCAGGCTGTCGCAGGCCTGGGTGACGGCCACCAGGGACGTCGAGCACGCGGTGCCCATCGTGATCGCGGGACCAGTCAGGTTCAGCTTGTACGAGACCCGGGTGGAGAGGAAATCCGGGCTCGTGCCGAGCATCGTCTGGTAGTTTCCGACCTGGTAGGAGCCGGTGTACTCCTCGATGAACTCGCGGCTGTTACAAACATGCCGCAGGAAATATGTATTGGGGCTGCATCCGGCGAAAACGCCGATCGCGCCGGAATAACGCGACGGATCGTAACCCGCGTCATCGAGCGCTTCAACCGTGCACTCCAGGAAAGCGCGGTGCTGCGGGTCCATGACCTCGGCTTCCTTCGGGAGAATGCCGAAGTAAGCCGCATCGAATTTATCGACCTCGTCCAGGATCGGCCGCGCCTTGATGGCGTTCGGTCCTTTGCCCGCCTCTAACTCGTAATCGCTGAAAAACGTAACGGACTCGATGCCGTTCTTGAGGTTTTCCCAGAACTCGGCAACGTTCCTAGCGCCCGGAAACCGTCCCGCCATCCCAATGATCGCGACCTCGTGCGACGCGGAGTTCAAGGTAGGGCAGGCGGTTTCGCCTGCACGTTCTGAAGAACCAAGGAAGGAGGCCAGCGACCGAATCGTCGGATACCGGAACAAATCCCCAACCGAAATTTCAACCTGCATCCGCGATGCCAGGTAGCCCTGCACCTGCAGCAACTGCAAAGAGCTGCCGCCCAACTCAAAAAACGCGGTGTCCTGATCCGGAGCCGCCGTTAGACCCAGAACCGACTGCCAGATCTCGGAAATCGCCCGCGCGGCATCCCGCTTCACCGAGCCCAAAGCCCGCCGGTCCACCTTGCCATTCGCGTTCAACGGCAGCGAATCCAGGACGACGAACTGCGAAGGAACCATGTAAGCCGGAAGTTTGCCTTCGAGAAATGCCCGCAGCCCGGCCGGCCGGTACCCGTTCTTTGGCACCACGTAAGCTACCAGGCTCTTCTGTTCCGAACGTCCGTCCGTCGCGATGACGGCCGACTGACTGACATGGTCGTGCTGATTGAGCACCGCCTCGATTTCGGCCGGCTCAATCCGGAAGCCGCGCAGCTTGATCTGCTGGTCGGCGCGTCCCAGAAACTCGATGACTCCGTCCTCGCGCTGCCGGACCAGGTCGCCCGTGCGGTAGAACCGCTCGCCGTCCAGGTGCACAAATCGCTCGGCGGTCAGCGAAGGCTCGCCGAGGTACCCGCGCGCCACACCCAGCCCGCCGGCATACAACTCGCCGTCAACGATCCGGACGGTCGTGCCGGAAATGGGCGTACCGATGGGCACCGGGGCGGCGGCCGGATGATCCACCGGCACCGTGTAGCAGCAAGTGAAGGTGGTGCCCTCGGTCGGCCCATAGCCGTTAATCAGACGGGCGCCTTTGGATTTGTCCAGAAATGCTCGCACGTGCGACGGGGAGAGAACGTCGCCACCTGCGAGCAATTGCCGGACCTCCGCCAGCGCCTCGAGCTGCTGGTCGACCATGGCATGGAACAACCCCGCCGTCAGCCACAGTGTCGTGATCTTGTAGCGCCGGATGGACTCCGCCAGTTCCTTGAGCGAAGCCAGACCCGGAGGCGTGATCGCAAGCGTCGCGCCGTTCAGCAGCGCTCCCCAGATCTCAAACGTGGAGGCGTCGAAGGGCAGCGGCGCGTACTGCAGAAAAACCTGCTGGTCGTCGAGGGTAACGAAATTCGTGTTCTGAACCAGCCGAACAATCGACCTGTGCTCGACCATCACGCCCTTTGGGGTACCGGTAGAACCGGACGTGAACATGACATAGGCCAGGCTGTTTGCGTCCGCAAGGTTTTCGAGGTTCGCGATTGACGCTGACAGTCCGAAGGCTGCCTTACCGAGGACCGTGACCGGCTTAAGCTGATCGAGGAGTTTCTCGTACCGGGGGTCGTTCTCATCGAGCGGTGCGTAAGCGCCGCCCGCTTTCAGAATCCCCAGCAGGCCCGCAATCATTTCGGGCGAGCGCGGAACAGTGGTTCCTACGATGGAATCGCGTACCACGCCAAGCCCCCGCAGGTAATGCGCAATCTGGTTTGCGCGCTCGTTCAACTGCTGGTAAGTCCAGAACTGATCGCTGAAAACCAGGGCAGTTGCGTTGGGAGTCCGCGCAGCCTGCCGCTCGAAAATCTCGTGTGTACTAAGAGTTCGTGTCAGCATATGGCTTAGCAGATCCAAATTAAGGCATCCTGCCCGGGCTTCAAATGGGCTTTGAGTCCCGAAGTAAGGGGGGTCTGAAGTCCCGTGGGATCGGGACCCGGGTCCTATGGCTTAGTGCTAGTACTGAGCGCCAGGGCGGGTGCCTCGACGGTACGAGGCAGTACTGACCGATACAGGGCTGCGGTTTTGCTCAGCATTGCGTCCACCGTGAACTCGGCGACAAACCGGTGCCTCGCCGCGCGGCCCATTTCCGCGCGCAAGCCGGCATCGGCGATGAGCTGTTCCAGCCGGGTGCGGAACGAGCCGACGCCTCCGGCAGGAATGAGGAAGCCGTTATATCCGTCTTTAACAGCCTCTTTGACCCCATTCACGTTCGAGGCAACCACCGGCAAACCGGCTCGCATCGCTTCGAGAATGCTGATCGGGAATCCCTCCCAGTTCGTGAAAAGGGCAAAGATGTGGGACGAAGCCAGGATTTCGGGTACATCAAGACGCTGGCCGAGGAACTGCACGCGATCCCCGATACCGGCTTCCGCGACCTGCCGTTCCACCGCGGCCCGCGTGGGACCCTCGCCAATCAACAGAAGCTCGAAAGGCTGCTGAATCGTGCGCACGGCTTCGACTAAAAGGTTCTGGGCTTTCTGCTCGCTGAACCGTGCCACCATTACGATCCGAGGTACAGTACCAGACCCGGGACGCGCCCGTTGAATTGTGTCGGCAATCCCATTGTGGATCGTTGTGAACTTGCCGTCAGGAGCGATTTGCTTCCGGATGGCCAGTTCTTCGTTCGACCGCGAAACGGTGATGATGCGCGAGGCGCAGCGGGCTGCGAGCCGCTCGATGGGGATGCCGGCCAGCTTCCACTTCCACGAGGTTCCTTCGGCAAAGCACCAGGTGTGGGCCGTGAAAATCGACGGCACGCCGCAGATCCGGGCCGCGAGGCGGCCGATTGTCCCGGCCTTCGAGGTGTGCGTATGCACCAGGTCGGGCCGGGTGGTCCGGATCAGGCGCACACACTGGGACAAGGCACGGACGTCCTGCCAGGGACGCATCGGCTGGACGAGATCCGGCAGCACATGCCACCGGATGCCGTACTCGTCGGCCACGTCCGTCAGGTAACCGGTCTCGCCGGTCGCAAGCTCGACGTCAAATTCATCGCGCAATCCGCGCAGCAGGTCGGCGACATGGGTTTGGCCGCCGCCCAGTTCCGCGCGAGTAATGACTATGAGAGTCTTCATCGCAATCCTCTAAACAAAAGCCGACAGCACCGCGCGGGTCTCGGCGGCGGAACGGTCCCAGGTGTATTGGCGGGCACGCGCCAGCCCGGCGGAGCGCAAGCGGACGCGCAGTTCCGCGTCGTCCACGATGCGCCGGATGCCTTCCGCAATGGATTCCTCGCTCGCAGGGTCGACCAGGAGAGCCGCGTCGCCGACCACCTCGGGTAACGAGGTGGTGTCCGATGTGACCACGGGCGTACCACAGGCCATCGCTTCGAGCGGCGGCAGGCCGAAGCCTTCATACAGAGAGGGATAGATCAGGGCCAGCGCGCCGGCGTAGAGCGTGGGAAGCTGTTCGTCACTGACGTAGCCGGTAAAACGAACGCGCGGCGGCAACTCCGTCAGACCGGCGTCCTGGAACACAGCCGATGCTCCCTTGCCACCAACCAGGACCAGTTCGATTTCGGAAGGAACCCGCGGCAGGACCTGCTTCCAGGCGCGCAGCAGACACGGCAGATTCTTACGCGGTTCCAGGGAACAGACCGACAGCAGGTACGGCCCTTCAGGCTGCGGCTGCGGGACGAACTGCGAGCCGATCCCGTTTGGCACAACCGTGATCTTGGAAGCGGCGACTCCGAAGCGCTCCATGATGCGGTGCTTGGTAAACTCGGAGATCGCGATGACGTGCTGCACGCGATGCACGAGTTTCGGCAGCAGCCACTGGTACCAGGCGGCAAAGCGCGGGCTGAACCACTCGGGTCGGTCCACCGGGATGATGTCGTGGATCGTGCAGACCTGGTGACCGACGGCCAGCGGTCCGGTATTGTTCGGGCTCCAAAGCAGGCGGCCGCGTGAGGCGGTCGGCAAGTAGAACTGTTCCCAGAGATGTCCTTCCGCGCCCCGGAGCGGACGGCCCGGTTTTAAAACGTCCAGGCATGCGGCCAAGCGGTCGGCCATCTCGATCCCGTAACGTTGCATGCCGGTCGGCCGGTGCGAATAGAAGCGCGCGTTCAGGGCGATGGCTGCCATTGGAGTTGCCTTTCTGCCGACTGGTGGCGGCGGACGTAGCTCGTGCAGCAGAAGATGAAGGCGCAAAGGAGGACGAGAGGAACGAAGACGCGGCCTTCGGCCCAGTAAATGACGCGGCTCAGCTCGATGATTCCGGTGAAGGTGATGGGGTAAAGCAGGAGTCCGGCGAGCTGCTTTTGCTGGAACATCCGGTAGAGAACGCCGCAGGCGAGACCCGCGAGGAGCCAGTAGAGCAGCGCGCCGGCAAAGCCGAAGTCGATGATGGGCAGCAGGTAACCGCCGCCGTTGTTGAACTCGGGGTTTGCCTCCACGCTGAGGTAGCGCATGTAAGGGTCGGTCTCATCGGAGGTCAGCGCAAGACTTGGCCAGAGGGTGTCGGCGATGCTGTTCAGAATCGGAAAGCGCCACAGCAGGTGAAGCGTAAAGAAAGGCGCGCCCGTCGGGTCAATCCGCTGGATCAGCAGCGCTCCGTTATTCAGGGCCGTGACGTAGTACCCGAGCAGGCGCAGGCTCACGAATTGCCAGAAGCTGAGGTCACCGCCGGCGTAATAGTTAATCCAGGAACGGAAGTATTCCGAGGCGCCGAAGACGCCGATCAGCCCTACGCTTCCCAATACGGGAGCGATTCGCAAGAGCGGAAAGAAGCGGGCAGGAAAGCGCGGTGAACCGAGCGCCATCAGCCGGACTACCAGGACCACCGCCGGCACGAGTAACTCCATCAACGCCAGGCGTTCGCTGTTCATGAGCGCACGGAACAGCGTCACGATGAGCAGGATTCCAAACTTGGGCAGGACCAGCCGCCAGCCTTTGGCGACGCCGATCAGGACGCCGAGCACCATAATGGCGATGGCGAACTGAGTGAGCGTGGTGATGCCGCTGATGGTGACGAGGTAGACCTCTTTCATCGCGTAGCTCGCGCCTTTGTCGCCGCGCAGAACACCCATGACAAGCGCGAGGTTTGCGCCGCGCGAAACGGCCGCAGCAGCCCAGGTGATGTAGCCGAGGATGGTGAGGTAGAAGCTGACGTTAAAGAACCGGATGGCGAAATTCCAGGGGATGCGTTCCTTCCAGTCGTCGTTGTGGACCGCAGGGCCGCGCCTGACGCAGCCCGCCGCCGCTCCGACGACAAAGGCTGCGAGACAGGCGAACGTCACACGCAGGGCAGCGCCATCGAAGAGCTTGGGCGTACGCCAGTACATGCGGTACATCCAATCGGGCACGACGTAAGCCGCGGTGATCAGGACGATGCCCATAGTCGCGGAGACCCACACCGGGTTGAGCCACCACAACTCGCGGTCGCGGTGCATGTCAGCAGTTCTCCGCGGGCGCGTAGGCGCGGGTCCAGAGTGGGGTGGTTCGCAGGACAGCAACCACCATGCTCACGGCAACAAAGGCTTCGGACGATACGACCGCCCAGGCCATACCGGCGTGCAGGAAGCGCGGGGCGAGCAGGAAAGAAAGGCAGACGTTCAGGACGCCGGCCGACAGGATAATCCGGTTGACTACCGCATCTTTACCGAACGGCAGCAGCCATTGCATGCCGACGGAATTCGTGATGGAAAGGAGCAGCGGGAGTACCGAGAGAATCCGCAGGGCTGTAACAGCCGGCTCGAAGGCGCTGCCCATGAGGAGCTTCGTAACCCACGGCGCGGCGACGAACATGCCCCCACCGAGGAGCAGCCCACCCGAAATCATGATGGCGGCCCCGATGCGGGCAAGCGGGGCGGCAGCTTCGTGGCCGCGCGCTGCCAGATGGCTCAGGCGCGGGAAGATGGCGTCACGGATCGGGTTTAGCAGGCCATAGGCGGCCTTGGACATCTTCTCGGCGGAAGCGAAATAGCCGACGATTTCAGGACCAGTGAAAAGGCCCAGCAGAAAGGTGTTGGCGACACCATAGAGGCTCTCGGCGCTGCGGAAGAGGAACATCGGCCAGCCCATGCGAAGCGCTGACCGCACCAGGGCTATCGTCGGGCGATGCAGGGGGATGGTGCGATAGGCCAGGGCCAGCGCCGCGATGGTCGTGATACCCGGCGCGATGCCCGACAACGCCATCACCTTCCAACCGTCGGCGGGCGAGTGGACGAAGAGCAGCAGACCGCCGAGCATTCCGAATTTCCCGGCGACTTCCAGCGCGGAAGACAGGCGCATGCGCTCGAGACCCAGGAAGAACCAGAGCGGTGCAAAGCCCTGCATCACGCCGTAGAACACGCCCCCGGCGACCAGGGCGGTTTCGCCATTCAGGAGGGGGAGCGCACGAGTCAGAAGCATGACGGCGGCAGCGCCAACGAGGGCCAGCACGGCCTGTGCGCCTAACACGCCGGCCATGATCTCGCCGCACTTGTTGGGGCAGTCGCGATTGCGGGCCACTTCGCGAGTTGCCGAGATGTTGAAGCCGAATTCGATCGCGATGACGAGGAACTCCGCGATGGCGGTGATGAAGGCAACCTTGCCCCAACCGGCCGGTCCGAGAACTCGCGCCAGGTAGGGGATGCTGATCAAAGGAACAATCTTGCGCCCGACCTGGACGCCGTAGAGCGCCACGACGTTGTGGACAAGTTTGCTGCGTGCGATTTGTCGGGGGTGGATTCTCATTGGCGCTACTTCACGCCCCACAGCACGCTGTACAGGGCGGTCTCGCTCAGCCGGATGTAGGGTTCGATGCGGCTGATGAAATTCCTCGGGACTACGATCATGTCGCCGGAGTGGATCTCGAGATCTTCGCGGATGCCCCCGGCCGACATGAGCTTTTTCAGATCCAAAAGCCTCACCTGCGCGAGATCGTTGCCGGTCTTGCGCATGAGAATCACCTGGGTTCGCTTGGAGCTGTCTTTCATGCCGCCGGCGACTGCGAGGGCCTCGATCAAGCTGACCTGGCCGTGCAGATCGAAGCGGCCGGGATGTCCTACTTCGCCCGCGACGACGAAGTACGGCTTGACATACTCTTTCAGCAGCACCGTGACTTCGGGATCGGCGAGACGATCACTGGCTTTGCCCACGATGGCGGCCGCGGCTTGCTCCAAGGTCAGACCAGCCAGCTTCACTTCGCCGACAAGCGGCAGAGACACGAAACCATCGGGCTGCAATGACGCCGTCGCGTTGTATTCGGGCGTGTAGCGGTACTGCACTTCGACCTTGTCTTCGGGCTGCAGACGATAGTGCGGATCACGTTCCGCAAACGTCTTTGGCTGCGCCGAGGCACAGGCTGCGAAGGCGAGAATGGCGACGAGCGTTTTCATATGAGCTTGTACAGAAACTTCGGGACGGGATAGGTTCGGCGGTTCAGCACAATTCCACGCAGGTGGCCGGAGGCGTAACGGAGCACGCGTTGCGCCTGTTCGACCTGGTCGCGGGTAGTTTCTCCAGCGCCCACGACGAGGAAGACACCGTCGGCTTCCGGGGCCAGGCGAAGGGCGTCGCCCGCCTCGGTTACGGCGGGGCAATCGATCAGGACGAAATCGAAGTCGCTGCGCTCGACGTCGACCCAAACGCGTTCCAGGAGAACGTCGGGGAGATATTCAACGTTCTCCTGATCCACGAGCGACCAGACGCCGGTGGCGCATTCGACAGCACCGTGAGAGGCTCGCCGCAAATCCTGGTCTGATGCGCCGTCAAGGGTTGTCGACGATACGATCAATACACGGGACTGCGTTTCGGCCGCGAGTTCTTTCGCGACTACTTGCACTACGTATGTGACACCGACTCCACGGGCTGGGCCGGTGAAGACGAACACTCCACGGCCATCCTCGGAATTCTTCACCTGGATGATGGTCTGAATCAGAGGATGCAGAAATCCCGGATGGGTCTGTTTATACTCGCGGCGGCGGACCCTTCGAACGGGCTGCGGAGCAGGTGGTGTATATCTCTGTGGAAGATTCATCGACGCCGCTCCTTCTTCTTCGCCTCGATCAGTGGAACATCGGCCACCGTACCGAGGACCGGGGCCATTGCGAACGATTCGAGGTCCCAGGGGGTATAAATCGTGCGGCGCAGACTTCCAAAGACGAAGGCCGCGATCAGGATCACAATCAGGCCCGCGATGTAGCCTGCTATCACGCTCATGTTCACGCGGGGCAGCGGCAGCACCGGCACGTGGGGCGGCTCGGAGATCGCGATATTCGCGATCTTCTGCTGGTCCATGGCTTCGCTGATGCGAGCCTCTTCGCGTTTGCGGGAGTAGAGCAGGTAGTCCTCTTCAGCAACCTTGATCTCGCGCAGGATTTCCTGTTCGGACGGCGCGACGCCTTCCAGCTTTTCGAGCTGGCCGCGATAATCGGCGCTCTGGTGTGTCAGAGTATCGATGCGGGCTCGCAGACCGTCGGCGGTTTGCTGGGTGCGGGCCAGTTCGGTCTCGAGCATCTGCCGAATGGGATTGACGTCGGTGGCCTCTTCGGTCGAGTTCATCTTTTCGGCTTCCAGCTTCTTCTGCTGGGTTTCGGCGATCTGCTGGTCTACCGACTTGATCATGCGGTCGCTCGGCTTGAATTTCGTCAGCAGCTCGGTGCGCTTGTTCTGCAGTTCGGCGAGCATGGTGTTGAGCCGCTCGACGGAGTACTGATTCGGGATGCGGCGCTGCTGGGTTGTGATGCGCGGCGCTACGCCGGTAAGCTGGCTCTGCAACGTTCCGATGCGCTGCTGGGTGTCGCGCCAGGTGGCCTGCGACTCGCGGAGGGAAGCACCGATTTCAACCATGCGCCGGAGGAGAAGATCCTTTTCTTCGGCCCCGCTGACGACGCCGGACTTCTGCTGGAATTCCACGAGCCTCGCCTGCGCTTCGGCCAGCTTGCGTTCATAGACGTCGGCCTGGGTTTGGAAGAAGGCGAACGAACCGGCGCTGCTATGCAGTTGGAGATGGCGCTCGAGGTAAGCGTCGCCGAGGGTCTTGAGGACTCGCGCGCTCAGCTTCGGATCTGTTGAGGCATACCGGACGCGGATCATGCTCGACTTCATGAGGGGCGCGATGTGGACTTTCTTCTGGAGCTTGCCGATAGCGCGTTCCTTGTCGGCGGGAGTTGGACCGGCCAGGCCGCATTGATCGACTACCTTCGCAAAGAGTTCGCGGCTCGAAAGGAGCTGGACTTCAGTGCCCATTTGGGCGTCGTTGATTTCGGTTTGGTGGATGGCTCCCGGGCTTTCGTCGGGCGTCAGCATCACTTCGGCGCGGATGTTCTTCACCAGGATGGTCATCTCCGCTTCGTAGGTGCGGGGGGAGAGGATGATGACTGCAGCGACGGCAATGGTCAGGAGAACGGAGAGAATCAGGATTCCGCGCCGTTGGCGGAAGACGGTATCGGCAGCATCGCGTATCGAAGGCAGTTCACGGGGCGACCGATACACGGCGAGCATGTCGTCCGTGCGAAAGCGGGTGACGGCCTCTCGTGGTTTCATTGCCTCTCTCATAGGCAATTTTGGGTGTGGAACTTGCGCTCAACAATGGCAGGGGGATACCAGGACTGGTTGGGCGGTGTACTAGGACTTGGCGGACTTTAGCTTCGTTTTGGGGGCGTTGCGACCCTTAGTTTGGCGGTTGATGGCTGGAGTTGGGGCTTGCTGGTACTGGCAGTTTGACCCGGTCTGCCTCACGGCGCTGCGACGATTCAAAAGCGGGCGAAACCGAGCGCCCCGCAAAGCAGCATGGCCGTAACCAAAGGAAACTCTCGGGTTGGAAAGGTGAGATAGGCGTTTTCGCCCGTCGTTTCCTTGCCAGATCCAAAGGCCGGCAGAAGCCCGCTGCACCCTTCCACATTCTTCAAAGCGTAAGACGCGAAGACTTCCAAAGTCTAAGCGCGGTCGGTCAGCGTCTGGGGGTTCCAGGTGCAGGGGCGCTTCTCGAAGTAGCTGACGTTGGACAAGAGAGCGGGGCCGGCGGCACGAAAGCCGAAGACGGCATCTTCCACTACGGGCCTGCGGTTTCGGACGGCTTCGAGGAAGACGCGGTGATGGTCCAGGTGATCGCTATAGTGAGGCGGAGGCAGGAAAACCTCTTCGGCTTCCGGACGGATGGCGTCGGCCGTCGGACGTGCCACCGGATACTGGTCGTAATACTTTTTCAGGAACGCTTCCTGCGTCGCCTTGGGGAACGTGTCGACCGTGTAGCCCGGCTCGGTTTCGCGGGGGTGTTTTGAGAGCGTTACGCCCTGGCCAATGCTCATGGTGCCTTCGGTGCCGACGAAGCGGAAGCCGGATGTCTCGTTGCCTCCGTTCACGAAATTCACGCGCAGGGCCAGGTTGAAGGTGGGGTAATCGTACAGTCCCAGCATGACGTCGGGAACGTCGCGGCCGTCTTTCCAGTAACGCAAACCTCCGGTGGCATAGATGCGGGTGGGGCCGATGGCGCCGGTGACGAAATGCAGACCGGAGAAGAGGTGCACGAACAGGTCGCCGCAGACCCCGGTTCCGTAATCCTGGTAATTGCGCCAGCGGAAGAGCCGGATGGGCTCGAAGGGGACTTTCGGAGCACGGCCGAGGAAGCGATCCCAGTCGATATTTTCGGGGGTGGCGTCGGGCGGAATGGAATATTGCCAGGCTCCGATGGCGCTATTGCGATCCCACCAGGCCTCCACCATATTCAACTCGCCGATGGCGCCCGCCTGCATGAGCTCCTGCGCCTTCTTGTACACAATAGAGCTGACGCGCTGGCTGCCGACCTGGAGGATGCGGCCACTCTTTTTGGCGGCTTCCACCACGGGCATACCATCGTCGACGTGCTGCACCATGGGCTTTTCGCAATACACGTCCTTGCCCGCATTCAGCGCGTCGATGGTGATGGTGCGATGCCAATGATCGGGGGTGCCGATGATGACGGCATCAATATCACTTCGCCGCAGGACCTCGCGATAGTCGCGAGTGGTGAAGAGATCGTTGCCCCACAGCTCCCTGGAGCGGTCGAGGCGTCCCTGATATATGTCGCTGACGGCGACAAGTTTCGCACCCGCAATGATAGACGAGCGAGCGTCGCCCATTCCCTGGCCACCCGCGCCGATCAGCGCGATCTGAATTGTGTCATTAGCAGAGCGAGGCCGCTGCTGGGCGAAGAGGGGCGCGGCAAGCGCCGACCCCACGGCTGTGTTGAGAAAGTGCCGTCGTGTGGCAGACATGAACTACGTTTTCGAACTCGAGGATTCGGAACTGGTGCTCTTGGTTTCGGAACTCTTGGTCTCGGAGCTTTTTGTTTCGGAGCTCTTTGTTTCACTGGAACTGGAGGAGCCGTTGGATTTCGACTCGGACGACGATTTCGAGCCGCCGCTGCCGCGACCATAGTCGGTGATGTACCAGCCGCTTCCTTTAAATTGCAGCGCGGGTGCTGAAAGGAGGCGATGGACCGCGCCACCGCACTTTTCGTGCACCTTCAGCGGTTCGTCGGCGAATTTCTGGCGAATTTCAAAAACCTCGCCACATCCTTCGCATTTGTATTCGTAGATGGGCATCTTAATGATGACAAGCTGAAGCTTGTCTTATGGTTTCTTTTCGGGAACCTTGGTCGGATTGTCGGGCACAACCTGCCGCTCGCCGCTCGGCCCAACGGTTGAGTTCTTCGACATATCCTTGCCCTTGGTAACGACTTCAATCGCCTTGTTCAGCAGATTGTCCTCGTTGGGCTTGTTCTGAGGCTCTGCCTGCGGTGTATCGTCGTCCTGCTCCGCGGAAGCATCACTGTTATCGAGCATCGGCACGGTCGGAACTACTCCGGTATCCTGAATGGCTTTGCCGGCAGGCGAATAATACTTAGCCACGGAGAGAATAACGGCAGATCCATCGTCCATCGTGATTGCTTTACGGATGGAGGCGTCGCCGTAGGTGCGGTCGCCGACCACTTCGGCGCGCTTGTCGTCGAGCAGTGCCGCGGCGGCAATTTCAGCGCCGTCAGCCGTTCCACGGTTCGTAATTACAGTGAGTGGGAGCTTGGTGATTTGCTTCGAAGCGTCCGCATTCACGTCCTGACGGGGCTGCTTCTGGCCGATCGTGTAGGTGATCAGGCCCTTATCGAGGAAGAGATTAGCAAGCGCAATGCCCTGTTCGGGCGAGCCAGTGGAGCAATGACGGAGATCGAGAACCAACCGCTTCACGCCCTCGCGCTGGAATTCCTGGATCTTGCCGGCGACGTCCTGCACGTTGTTGCCTTCGAGGCTCTCGACCTGCAGGAGGCCGACCTGGTCGGGAACAACCTTGCCAACGACGGCGGGATAGTGAACGACAGCGCGGGTCAGGGTAAGTTTCTGCGGGTCCGGCTTGCGGGAGCGCAGAACTCCCAATTCCACGGTGGTGTTCGCATCGCCCTTCAGCATCAACTCCGCAAATGCGAGGGGCATGTCGCGGGTAGCGATGCCATTGATGCTTTCGATCACGTCGGTTGTCGCCAGACCGGCTTTGGCGGCCGGCGAGCCAGGGATGGCGTCGACAATACCGATGTAGCCGAACTTCTTGGAAAGCACCAGACCCACGTCGGCCTTGTGCTGATCCTTCGACTTCATGTACTGTTTGTACTGGTCGGCATTCAGGTACGAGGCGTAGGGGTCGATCGACTCGAGCAAACCATTCAAGGCGCCGACGGTGACGCCTTTCATATCGGGCTCCTCGACATAGTCGGTTTTGATGTGTTGCAGGACTTCGCTGTAGACGGCCAGGTGACGATAGGTGTCTTCCGGAGCAGCGCTCCGGCCATGGACCGCTCCCAGCAATAGAAGGAGCACGAGGCAGGTCGACGATGAGACGACCACAAACTTGAAACGGCTGTTCATAAGTAGAGGTACGGCGCCCTATATTCAGTATAACGTGGCATTGTGGAAATCCACCAGATAGCTTACGAGAGGGATCGGATTGGTCAGGATTTGACTGCTTTCCCAGTGGCCGACTGCGGAAGTTTGGCATAGCCGTTTTTGCCTTTGCATTCGTGGTGAGATCCAATGGCAGGCTGAAGGCCTGCTTCACCCCTCCACATCTTCCAATTCTTCAAGGAGTTAGAGAGGGCGGCGTAAGGGCCGCGATGTATTTGGACGGCCGTAGGCTATTTATCGGCACCGATCGCAAGGCGGGTTAGCAACCCGCCGCAGGCTGTGGGCGTGCTGCACCTTTTCACATTCTTACTTAATACCCTTCCACCGAAGTAAGCTAATGGCTGATGTCTACCAAGCGGCGGTCATTTCTCAAACAGGTCGCACTCGCCGGTTCGTCGTTTGCTTCTCCTCCCGCGGCTCCGGCGGCAGAGGCCGGCGACGGGGAGTTCAGGTTTCCACGGGCTTTCACGGGGCGGCATCTCACCGCGATCGCGTTTCCACTCGGCGGGGTATGCGCAGGATCGATCAGCCTTGGCGGACGGGGACAGCTACGCGACTGGGAGATTTTCAACCGGCCGGATAAAGGGAACTCGCCAAGTTATGCCTTTCCCGCGATCTGGGCACAGACGGGGAAGAGCAAGCCGGTGGCGCGCGTACTCGAATCGCGCATACAGCCTCCCTATGAGGGGCAGAACGGCTTAGGGACGCGCAACGCACCCGGGTTGGTGCGGCTGGCGTCCGCCACGTTCGTTGGCGAATTCCCTCTGGCGCACATCGATTTTGCCGATTCGGTTTTGCCGGTACGAGTCTCACTGGATGCCTTTTCACCGTTCATTCCACACGAACCCGATGATTCCGGTTTACCGGTTGCGATTCTGCGCTACCGCGTTACGAACCCGGGGCCAGCGGCGGCACGAGTTTCGATTGCGTGGTCGATCGATAATCCTTGCGGGCACACACAAGCGGCCGATTCTCGCCTTAACGAGCATCGCGGCACCGATGGTCTCGAGGGACTTTACATGAGCAGCCCGGATTTGGCGGCGAACGATCCGCTCAAGGGCAGTTTCGTGCTCGCGGCGCTTGACCCTGGCGGCTTCCGGGTATCGTATCTGCGGGGATGGAAGCGCGACCGCTGGTGGAACTCGCCGATGCTCTATTGGGACGATTTTTCTTCGGACGGAGAACTCGGGCCGGAGCCAGAGGTGCGAAGCGCGGTGGGCGCGCTGTGTCTGGGCCGAACGCTGGCGCCGGGAACTCATGCCGATTACACGTTTCTCCTCGCCTGGCATTTTCCAAATCGTACGCCGCGGCGATGCGGCTGGGCGGCTCCCAAGGGAGAGGAAGACACGCTGATCGGGAACTGGTACACGACGCGGTTCAAGGATGCGTGGGATGCGGCCGAGTATGCGGCGCAACATCTGCCGGCCCTGGAGAAAAAGACGCGGCGATTTGCGACGGTGCTGCGGCAATCCACACTTCCCGCGGCGGTGAAGGATGCGGCCAGCGCGAACCTCTCGACGCTGGTGACGCAGGTTTGTTTTCGTACTGCCGATGGCGAGTTCCACGGTTTCGAGGGCGCCGACGACCATTTAGGCTGCTGCCATGGAAGCTGCGCGCACGTGTGGAACTACGAGACCACCACGCCGCATATTTTTCCGACGTTCGCGCGTTCCCTTCGCGAGACGAGCTTCCACTACGACCTGGACGACGCGGGAGCGCTGCACTTTCGCGAGAACCTGCCGCACAAGCAACCGCTGTGGGGCTTCGCGGCCGCCGATGGACAGATGGGGCAGATCATACATGCCTATCTCGATTGGCGCCTGAGCGGCGATAACGATTGGCTGCGGCGGCTGTGGCCGGGAATCAAGCGGGCCCTGGAATTCGCCTGGGTGCCGGGCGGATGGGATGCGGACCGGGACGGCGTCATGGAAGGTGTGCAACACAATACCTACGATGTCGAGTTCTATGGGCCGAATCCGCTTTGCGGCATCTACTACCTGGGCGCGCTGCGAGCCGCGGAAGAGATGGCGCGGGCGATGGGGGACACAGGTTCCGCGGCCGAGTACCGGCGCCTGTTCGACAGCGGGAGCAGGTGGATCGACGCGAATCTTTTCAATGGCGATTATTATGTTCAGCGGGTCCGCGGCGTGGCGAAGGAGCGGATCGCGCAGTCGCTGCGCAGCGACATGGGTTCAGAAGATACCGTGAACCCGCAGTACCAGGTTGGCGAAGGTTGCCTCGCGGACCAATTGATCGGGCAGTATCTCGCCGATGTCAGCGGGCTCGGTCCGCTAGTCAAGCCGGTCAATATTCACAAGACGCTCGAGTCGTTGTATCGATATAACTATCGCCGCACGCTGACCAATCATCAATGCGTGCAGCGTACTTATGCCCTGAATGACGAAGCGGCGATTCTTGTGTGCGATTACGGCAAGGCAGAGCGCCCCACGATTCCATTTCCGTACTATGCGGAGGCGTGGACGGGGATTGAGTACCTGGTCGGCTCGCATATGCTCTTTGCGGGCATGACGCGAGAGGGCGTGGAGTGTTATCGCAACGCGCGGCTCCGCTACGACGGCGAGAAGCGGAATCCGTGGGACGAGCCCGAATGCGGACATCATTACGCGCGCGCCATGTCGGCCTGGAGCGGAGTGCTGGCGATGAGCGGCTTCCGCTATGACGGCGCTGAGCGAATGGTCGAGATTAAAGCGCCGCAGGGTCACAACTGTTTGTGGACCACGGCGACGGGCTGGGGGACATTTCAGGTAACGACCGCGGGGGCGATCATTCGTGTTGAGCATGGGTCGCTGGCGATTCGGTCCTGCTTGGTGAACGGGAAGAAAAGCTCGCAGGAAAGAACGCTTCGGGAGGGCGAGGAATTTACGACATGAAGCCTGTCGTGGCGTTGGTCGGCGGTTTCCTCGGCGCGGGAAAAACAACGCTCATCCTGACAGCAGCACGTATTCTGCAGGCGCGCGGCATGCGGGTCGCCGCAGTGCTGAACGACCAGGGGGACGATCTCGTCGACACGCAGCTGGTGCGTCAAAGTGGGATGCCGGCGGACCAAGTCGCGGGGGGGTGCTTTTGTTGCCGCTTTCCGGATTTGATCGAGGCGTTGGAGAGGCTTGGTCCACATCATCCCGAGGTTTTTTTTGCGGAAGCTGTTGGGAGCTGCATCGATATCGTGGCGACAACGCTGCGGCCGCTTCTGCGTGATTATGGGGCGAGTTACCGGATTGCGCCGCTTACGGTGCTGGTGCACGAGGAGCCGGAGGGGCCGGACATGCGGTACCTGTTCGAGAACCAGGTGGCTGAGGCGGATCTCGTGATCCATCGTGATGTGGATGTCGAAAGTTGGCTGGATCAGTTGCTGGCGGATGGTGTTCAGGCCGGTCGGCAGTCAATCTCGGTGAATTACGAGCGGTATCGAGAGGCGGAGTTGGCACTGGGATGGCTGAACGCCCGGGCCGTGGTGCGGACCCGCCCAGCCGTGGGGCCGGCGATGGTGGTTGGGCCGTTGCTCGATGATCTCGATCGCGCGCTGACCGTCGCCGGAATACGTATCGTGCATTTGAAGGTGATGGCGCAATGCGAATCGGGATACGTCAAGGCCGGGCTAACGAGGAATGGGGGCGAACCGGTGGCGGAAGGCGCATTGGATGCGTCGCCGGCCGGTGAACACGAAGTGCTTGTGAATTTGCGGGCTCTGGGCGCGCCGGAGGAATTTCGGGAGATTATTGAGCGGTCGTTTGCGAAAGTAGGGGGCGAATGGCGGGCTTTGCAGGCGTTTCGGCCTGCGGCGCCGGTGCCGTATCAGCGGGTTAGCAACTCGCGGTAAAAATCGGGCAGGCTGAATGCCAGGCTGAATGCCTGCCCCACCTTGCTAGTAATCGAGGATCGCGGTGAAATAATCGTTCTGATCGCCGATCGAATTCGCGTTCATCACCTGTAATGAGAGGGTGTGCTGGTTGAAATCCTGCGGGGCTTTGACGATAACGGGCACGGTCGCGCGATGAACATTGTCCGCGTTGGACCAGATGACCGATTTGCCAACCACGTGCCCATCGATTACAACCTCGAATCCGATCAGAGTTGGAGCATTGACGGAACGCAGAGAACCGCTCACCATAATGACCGCGCCGCCGCCGTCGGAAGGCGACTTAAAGCTGACGGAAATGGGGAGAGGTCCGGCGTGTAGATCGAGAATTGGCACCATCGCCATAGAGAAACAGCTCCTTTAGGAGGATTTGGAAACGAATTAAAAGATAACACATGGCGATAGGCGAAAAATGAACCTTGTGTTACAGCGAGGACTGGCGCTACTTCGTCTGGCAGAAGTCTTTGAGAGCGGCATGCGCAGGCGAAACCGCCTGCATTACTAAACCTGGAGGATCTTTGCGCGGCGCGACAATTTAAGCTGCCTCTTCGTGCAACCGATTGATCTGCTGGAGAGTGGTCCGCGCGGATGTCGTCACGGCGATGAGTAGGGTACGTGCCGATGCAGACACTTGATACCGGTGCGTTCCAGAGATTTTGTGGATCAGACCATGAGCACGGAGCATGCGGAGTCTCCGGCTTATGGCTGCCGAGCGCCGCCGCTGCTCCTGGGGTGACTCGGCCGGCTTGGGGAACAGAAGAGCTTGCAGGTCTCGATTGCGAAAACCATCGATTAGGAAGTCTCCTTGTTGGATGGCCTGCAGCAGCGTGTAATCGTCGGCGAAGGGTCGCAGTGCCCGGACGCGACGTCCGTTCCAGTGGGTAGGTTTCTGAATGGCCGAAACCAGTTCCTCCAGCCTGTGGCTATCGTCCACTGTTGCCAGAGCATCGATGAGCCGGCCGTTGACGCCCTGCGATACCTGTACCCTCCGGTGCAGGTCGGCAATCCCTCGGCGCATGGTCCGCCATTGCAGATCCTCTTACGGTCCCCCCTTGTTTGGCTCGATAGCTTTTGAAGACCTCTGTCTTATTGATGGTCGTCTCGGCCGCCCGCATTACACTCCCCTGCTCATGGTAGGCCTTGTCGTAAAACTTGGTGGAATTGCCGTGCATCCAGAATTTCATCCGTTCTCCTTCCCGGTATTCCTTCAGGTTGCCCTGTAGCTGTCCATTGAAGGACTCCGGGATCCGTCCCTTTTGGGTGAGCCGTCTGCCGAAATACCGCAGCACGTCTCGGCAGGAGAAATCCGACACGGCATGCCGCAG
>DATGJP010000086.1:0-21465 GCA_035295125.1 Bryobacteraceae bacterium
TGTTTCCCGGAATCGTGGGCTACGAGGACACTGTGCTGCCGCAACTCGTGACGGCGGTCCTGTCGCGGCACAATTTCATCCTCCTTGGCCTGCGGGGACAGGCGAAAAGTCGTCTGTTGCGGGCCCTGCTCCAGCTGCTCGACGAGGAGATTCCGATCCTTGCGGGGAGCGAAGTGAATGACAGCCCATTCCATCCCATTTCGAAGTACGGGCGCGATCTCGTTGCCGAGCGCGGTGATGCAGCACCGATCGCGTGGCTCCCACGTCATGCGCGATATGTGGAGAAGCTTGCCACGCCTGATGTGACCATCGCGGATATCATCGGCGACGTCGACCCGATCAAGGCGGCTCGCGGCGGGCATCTGTTGTCCGACGAGCTGACCATGCACTTCGGCCTGCTGCCCCGCGCGAACCGCGGCATCTTCGCGATCAACGAGCTGCCCGATCTGGCTGGAAAGATCCAGGTCGGCCTGTTCAACATCATGCAGGAGGGCGACGTCCAGATTAAGGGGTACCCCGTGCGGTTGCCGCTGGACGTCATGCTGGTTTTCACCGCGAACCCGGAGGATTACACGGCCCGCGGGAAGATCATCACGCCCTTGAAGGATCGCGTCGGCAGCGAGATTCGCACGCACTATCCTTCGTCGGTGGAGCACGGGATGGCTATCACGAAGCAGGAATCGTGGACAGCCCGGCCATCGCCGGCCGAGATCGTCGTGCCGAAGTTCATTCGAGAAATCGTGGAGCAGGTTGCGTTTTTGGCTCGTGAGGACAAGAAGGTCGACAAACGTTCCGGGGTTTCGCAACGGCTGCCGATTTCGGTTCTGGAGAACGTGGTTTCAAACGCCGAGCGACGGGCGTTGGTGAACGGCGAAGACACGGCCGTGCCGCGAGTGCTGGATATCTATGCCGCGCTGCCTTCGATCACCGGGAAGATTGAGCTGGAGTACGAGGGCGAGTTGAAGGGCGGAGACAACGTCGCGCGGGAATTGATCCGGATGGCGGTAGGCAAGGTTTATACGACGTATCTGGACGGCGTCAACCTGGCTGCGGTGGTGCAATGGTTCGAACTCGGCGGAACTCTGAAGCTGGATGAAACCGTTGATTCGGCGAGCATGGTCCAACAGTTAATGGGCATTCAGGGGCTGATGGACAAAACAGGCGCCCTGGGCCTGGGGAAGAACGAGCCGGATGCCCTGCGGGCCTCGGCGGGTGAATTCATCCTGGAAGGGCTTTACGCGCACCGGCGCATCAACCGCAGCGAAGAAGCGGGGTTCATGGCCGGAGACCGGCGGCGCGAAGTGCAACGTCCGGACGACGAGCAGGGCCGGCCGCGGACGCGGCGGACATTCAATTGAAACGCATCAGCTATTCGCGGTATACCGGCGACGATCTCGGAGTCGGCGCCGAAGATTTGTTGAAAGCCCTGTCTGATTTCTTTCTGGAGAGCGGATTCCACAACCAGTACATGGGTTTCAGTGAGTGGAACGAGCACACGCTGGAACAGCTCAAGGAAGCGATCCAACGGGCGCTCGAGCGCGGCGAGATGTTCGATAACGACCGGGCGGAGCAGATCCGGCAGCAGTTGGAGAGCATGTCGCAGGAACAGCTCGACCAATTGCTCGACAAGCTCGTCCAGAAACTGGCGGACGAGGGATATATTAATGTTGACGAGCCGCAGGCCGAAACGGGGAAGGGCGGCAACGGCAACTCCGATAAGAATGTGAAGGTCGAGGTAACGGATAAGTCAGTCGACTTTCTAGGGTTTAAGACGCTGAAGGATTTGCTTGGGTCGCTGGGGAAGTCGAGCTTCGGGTCGCACGACACGCGGGACCTTGCAACCGGCGTGGAGACGAGCGGCGGCGCGAAGGCCTACGAGTTTGGCGACACGCTGAACCTGGATATCGGGGAAACGCTTTTCTCGGCGGTGAAACGCGAGGGTTTGCGGGTTCCCCTGAATCTCGAGTATTCGGATCTGCACGTGCACCAGTCGGAATACCAGAGCTCATGCGCGACGGTGTTGATGCTGGATTGCAGCCACAGCATGATCCTGTACGGTGAGGACCGATTCACTCCGGCGAAGAAGGTGGCGCTGGCGCTGGCGCACCTGATTCGGACGCAGTATCCCGGGGATTCGCTGCGCTGTGTTTTATTCCACGATTCGGCAGAGGAACTGCGGCTTGGAGAACTGGCGCGGGTCCAGGTGGGTCCTTATTATACGAACACGCGCGACGGGTTGATTCTGGCGCAACGGCTGCTGGCGCAAGAGAAGAAGGACATGAAGCAGATCATCATGATCACCGATGGGAAGCCGTCGGCGCTCACGCTGGATGATGGGCGCATGTACCGGAATGCCTTCGGGCTCGATCCGCTGGTGATCAGCCGGACTCTCGAGGAAGTGAGCCGGTGTAAACGGCAGGGCATCCTGATTAATACGTTTATGCTGGCCAGTGATTTTGGGCTCGTTAACTTTGTGCAAAAGGTGACGGAGCTGTGCCGGGGGAAGGCGTATTTCACGACGCCGTATAATCTGGGGCAGTATTTGCTGATGGATTATATGAATCGGAAGACGCGGACGATTCACTAGAGACACTACTGCGCAAGCGAAACCGCCTTCACCACGTTATGGCTCAACAGGTTGCGGGCCAAGGTGGGGAAGCCATTCAGCCTGCCCGACTTCTGCCGCGGGATGCTGCGAGTCTGGCAGGCTCGGCAGAGCCATATCGCCCGCATGCTAAAGTCGGCGCAACTCGTGCGTCTCAGCATTTGCCAGTACCGCCGGCTTCAGCCGGCATAGGGGCAGCCTGAAGGCTGCGTTACGGTTTCGTGGAGCAGCGGTCCATGGCGACTGCTACGCGTCGGGCCACGGTTGCCGCGACGGTTGTGCAGTGTACTAATATAGTAGACAGTTGATCTTTCGTACGAATCCATCTTCGGGTGTCCCCCTATATCTGCAACTCATCGACCAGGTGAAGCATGCGATCGAGATGGGAGCTTTGCGGCCGGGGGAACAACTGCCCACGATTCGCAAAGTCGCCGAGGACCTGGTGGTCAACCCAAATACCGTTGCCCGCGCTTATCGCGAGCTGGAGTACGAGGGAATCATCGAAGTGCGACACGGCGCGGGGGCCTTTGTCAGTGCATCGGCTGCGGGTCCGACGAAAACGCTTCGCAAAGCACAGGCTGTCGCCCAAGCGGCTATCGAGCGACTCGCAGCTCTTGGTTTAACGGAAGAGGAGATCCGTCGGTTAATCGAAAACGAACTGGCCGTCCTCCGGGCAGAGAACATCAAGGAGAAATGAAATGGGTGATTTCATCATCGAAGTCAGGGGGCTGAAAAAGTCCTTCAAAGGCCAGGCGGCGCTGGATGGCCTCGACCTCTCGGTACCGGCCGGGAGTATCTTTGGCTTCCTTGGCCGCAACGGGGCAGGGAAGACGACCACAATCAAGATCCTGATGAGTCTGCTGCGGCAAGACGCCGGTTTCGCGAGTATCTTCGGTTCACCGGCAAGAAACGCTATCGAAGCCCGGCGCCGCGTTGGTTTCGTCACTGAGGACAAGGAACTGTACCCTTACATGACCGTTGAGCAGATCATTCGTTTCACGCGTCCGTTCTTCCCCAAATGGCGCGCCGACCTGGAACGGCGCTATCTCGAAATGTTCGAACTCCCGCGCCGCAAGAAAATTCCCGATCTGTCGAAAGGTATGCGTTCTAAGCTCATGCTGCTTATCGCGATGTCGCACGAAGCGGAGTTGCTCATTCTGGATGAACCGACGGAGGGGCTTGATCCGGTTGGAGTGGAGGACATACTTCGCGAACTCGTTTCACTCGCCGCGAAAGACGGCACGACGGTTTTCTTCTCGTCGCACCAGTTGGAAGAGGTGGAGCAAATCGCCGATCAGATCGCCATCATCGATCACGGACGGGCGGTTGTCAGTGGTTCGCTCGACGATCTGAAACAGCGCTATAAGCGCCTGAATATCGTACTTCAGCAGGAGATGCCGGCGGCTGTTCCCTGGCTGGACGGGGCGGAGCGGGTCCGGCAGCAGGGACGCACCATTTCGTTCCTCGCCGGCCGGAACGTCGGTGCGTTGATCGAACAGGCGCAGTCGCTGCCCGGCAGCCACGTCGAATTGTTTCCGGTCTCTCTGAAGGATATCTTTCTTGAACATGTGAGGGGGAACTGACATGCTCTGGATGAAGGGGTGGCTTGAGATCCGATGGCGATTCGTATGGGCGCTCGCAGCGGTACTGGCGACGCTCGGCGGCGCGCTCTACAACGGCCAGGTGTCGGCGAAAGCAACGGCTGGGGTCATGGCGCTCATGCCGCTGTTGTGGTTGTTCGGAGCCGTGTTCCTGGCCGGCGCCGGCATTCGCACGCAGAGCCCGCTGCAGGGAACCAAGGGCCTGCACGGTTCCACACAGTTTACGCTTTCGTTACCCGTCAGCCGGCTCCGCTTACTCAGCGTGCGGGCCGTTATGGGTTTCACGGCAGTCTGCGGAGTGATTGTGATATCGAGTGGCGTCGCGTGGTTTCTCTTTCCGATGGTGCGCGCCAACGCAAAAGCGGCAGACTTCTTGAGCTGGGTGGTCGCAGCCAGTTGCTGCGCCGCAGCGTTTCATGCCGTCTCGATTTTCAATTCAACGTTTCTGGATGAATACTGGCATGTTTGGTTGACCGTAATCACGATCGGTTTTCTCAAGTGGCTGACGGTGCGTTTTCCCCCGCCGGCTTCGCTCGACGTGTTTGGAGTGATGGGAACAAGGTCGCCTCTCGTGACCCATGCGGTGCCGTGGCCGGCGATTCTCTTGAGTTTGATTTTTGCGGGGATTGTCTTCTTCGGAGCGGTTTGGGTTGCCGAGAGGATAGAGTATTGAGAAACGAAAAAGGCCCTGCCCGGCAGTACCGGACAGGGCCTCGATGGCGATGAGTTAAAAGTCGACGCGGAGACCCAACTCAATCCAGCGCGCCCCCACAGTGCGATTCGGAGGCGTGAACTGGCTTGTGATGACACCGAAGGTCGACGGCGACTGGAACGAAGTCGACGGGTTGGCAAAGTTCGGATGATTGAACACGTTGAACATATCAGCCGAGAAGCGGGTGGTAATGCGCTCGGTGATCTTGGTGGTCTTGCCGAAACTCATGTCCATGTTCCTGAAGGGCATACCACGGAATGGGTTGGCGCGGCCATCACGGGTATCAGCCGACAGAAGGATGGGCTGCACGGTGCTGTAGACAGCCTGGGGATTCGAGAACAGGTTCAATCCCGTGCCGCGCGCTCCACCGCCGGCAGTTCCGATACTGCCCGATCCGACGACGCCGGAGTTCAGGCCGGTTGAGGGAACACTGCTGAGCAGTGCGCCGGTGTTGGTGGTGACGATGGTGCCGCCGCCCCAAACCTGGCCGCTCTCGGTAACGAACAGCGGCAAACCGCTCCACGCCTGGAAGACACCGGAGGTGTACCAGCCCGACAGTATATAGTCGACCCAGTTGTGCGTGGAGAAGCGATGATTGAAGCCCGCCGGAATGTCATAGGTGTAGAACCCGCTGACCGTGTGCGTACGGTCGAAGTTCGACGGACCATAAGCAACACCCGGGTGAATGCTGTTGGTGTAGAAGCCGGCATTGTTCTGATTGGACAGGCCATCGTCCAGAGCCAGCGAGTAGGTGTAGTTGGCTTGGAGTGTCAGGCCTTTCGAGAAGCGCTTGTTCAGGACGAACTGCGCGGAGTTGTAATTCGAATCGCCGACATAGGTCCGGAGGAACTCCATCTGGGCTTCTTCGTTGCTATACGGCTGCAGTCCCAGGGAGTCGCGATACAGACCCATGTTGATGAAGAGCTGGCTTAGATTGCCATTCTTGAAGTTGGCCGAATTCTGGGCCACGATGTAGGCGGTGGCGCTGGCGGTTCCCTTGGCCTTTGCGAGGCCGGGGAACTGATTCTCAAACCACGGTTCGGTAGGTGCGGTTTGACTGCTGCGTAGAGCCGTCGCCACGGCATCGAAAGCCGATGCGAAACTCTGGCCGGAAGCTTTGTCGACGAACATGTAGGGCGCCTGGTTCAGATTCAGCGCCTGCGGCAGACGGCGTCCGAAACGTCCCACGTACGCCGCTTCGAAGACTATACTGCCCGGCAACTCACGCTGAAAGCTGAGATCGGCATTGTAGGTACGCCCGACCTTGGTGTTAGGATCGACCTGGAAGGAAAGCGTCTCCTGGTACGTTCCTGGAACAACGGGCGCCTTTGCGGAACTCGGAACTGGCAACGGCAGGGAACCGTCGACGCCCACGCGGAAGCTGGACAGCGCCGGATTGGAACTGGCCGCGTTACAGCCCGCTCCACCTGGGCCGGTGGCGTTGCAAAGCGGCAGGTTGACTGAAATATTCTGGTCGAAACCGATGCCCAGCATCGGGATTTCGACGGCTTGCACGGAGTTGGAACGGTCGTAGACGATGGCGAATCCACCGCGGATCACCGACTTGTGCTCGCCGAAAAACTTGCCCAAAAGACCGCTGGTAGCGTTGGGATTCCAAGCCGCGGAAACGCGCGGCGCCCAATCGCCCCAATCGATGTCATAGACGGGTCGATTCGCCTGCCCAACAGGCACGTAGCCGACGGTCGGGTTGTAAATCTGACCCGCGAGCGCGGACTGCAATTTCGTATTCAGATACGCCACTGGATTGATCGGCTGGCCGGTGGTTGTGTCGATCTGAATCGTCTGCTGGTTGTTCACTTCGGTAGGAGACGTCTGCCAACCGTAGGAGATACCGAAGTACAAAGTGAGGTTCGACGTCACGCGCCAGGAATCCTGCGCGTAGAAGTAGGTCGCCCACTGGTTGGTGCGGTTAATGAGTGGAGTGCCGAGCGGCAGAGGATTCAGACTGTTATCGCGCGCAGCCAGAACGCCGACGTTGTCCACCAGGCCGAGCACCGATGCGTAATAGCGGTTGAAATTGGTGGCATTGGCCGAGGTCACGCCGGACGGTGTGACGCTGGACGGCAACTGGATGAACGAAGCCTGGTCGACGGTTGCAACCAGCGAAGTGATGGACCCCAGGACCTTGTCGGCGCGCACATGTACGAAGGGCAGCTTATTGATTTGCGTGCCGAACTGGAAGGTGTGCTTGCCGTAGATCTTGGTCAGGTCATCGATATACTGCCAATCGCCGTAGTAGCTTGCCTGATAGCGGGCGCGCTGCGTGTCCATATCGATCGGCGAATCGATGAATGTGCTGACGCCGCTGCCGATGAGAAGGCCGATCGGGCCGGCGGAAGTGCTGGTGCCAGGGATGTTGAGTATGCCGGCTGCAACAGTGGGAGACGTGGCGGCAGAGATATTGTCGTCACGCACGTATCCGAAGCGGAAGACATTGATCAGCGAAGGGGAGATGGTGTAAGTCAGAGCGCCGGAAGTCACCGAGCTGTGCTGGGGGGACACGATCGCGGAAGTGGGAGTTCCGTTGAGGATGGAAACATCGCCGGCGCCGACGGGGATATTCCGGTAGGTCGTGAAGCTGCCATTGAAAAGCAGCTTGTCGCTGAAGCGGTGGTCCAGACGGACGACGCCATAGTCGGTTTGAGTTGGCGTCGGAATGTTGGCGAGGAAATTCCCGACATTATTTATGTCGCCATTGGGCCCGGACGAGTTCGGCAAGGGCATCAGGGCGAATTGCGCCTTCACGGAAGGACTAATACCGATTCCCCGCGGATCGAGGGTCGCGAGGTTATACTGCTGGAGGACGCCATTGGCATCGGGGAACTGGATGATGCCCTGTCGCAAGGTGGCTGTCGGAACCGCGCGGTTTACCTGCGTGACAGCCTGGAAGCGCCGGCTCTCCCAGTTGGTGAAGAAGAACGTCTTGTCCTTGATGATGGGGCCGCCGATGCGGGCGCCGAAACGGTTGTCATGAATCGCAGGCTTCGCAATTCCAGCGTGATTGTTGTCCCAGGTGTTCGAATTCAAATCGGAATTCTGGAAATATTCATACAATGCGCCGTGAAAACCGTTCGATCCATGGCGTCCGGCGAGGGCCATTTGAGCTCCCGAAGCACGAGAGAAATTGGCGTTCGGATTTGCAGTTGTGACGCGGAACTCGTCGACGCTATCCGCGGGAGTCGGGATTGAAGTGCCCGTGGCGACGATGTTCTGGGTGATGTCGATGCCGTCGAGCGTGACGGTGTTTTGGTCGTCGATGGCTCCAGAGATGCGCATCTGAATGCCATTGCCAACGGGCGCCGCTCCGGGCTGCAGGTTCAGCAGTTCGGTGGCGTTACGTTGGAGGGTGGGCAGGCGAAGAATAGCGTCTGTCTCGACGGTGTTTCCGATTTGGGCGTCGGTGGTTTGCAACTGCGCCGCCGCGGCGGTAACTTCGATGACCTGGTTTTCAGTTCCCACCTCGAGCTTGATCGGGACATTCAAGGTTTTGTTCACCTCGACGTCCAGGTCGGCTACCGATGCGGTCCGGAATCCCGACATCTTCACGACAATTTTGTATTTTCCAAGCGGGACGTTCGGGAATGTGAACTGGCCGCTATCGTTGCTGGTTTGCGTTTGAATGGCGTTGGTTTCGTTGTTTACGAGCTGGACTTCGGCTTTCGGCACCATGGCGCCGGATGCGTCAGTGACCGTTCCAACAACCGATCCGCCCGCCGTTTGAGCCGTCGCGACTGGCGATTGGACAAGCATCGCAAGAAGCGCAACAAGGACAGCCGCTATCTGTGGCAAGCCACGGAAGCGGACGACAATGGATCCCTCTAGTTGCTTCATCAACCTTCCCCTTAAAAGTTTCAACGCCCCGGCCACGGCAGCCGGTAGGAAAGGTTGGAGCGAGACACTTCCGCTCGAAAGCGGACGAGTACGCAATTAAGCACTAACAAACAAGACCCCAACCGTCCCCAGCCGAAGTGACGCAGCTTTGGAAACGTTTGGTGGATGATACCAACGATGCAGACAGGTTGTCAAATGTAGTGCGCGGGTTGAACCGCTTGTCCCACCCTGAGGTGGGTGGGACAGGGTTAAGGGCAATGCCGGTTAGTCTTCGGGAACAGCGAGTCTAATTGAGCCTGTAATGCAGGCTGTTAGCCTGCGGCGGGTTGTTAACCCGCCTGCCCGTAGCTCTGAAAAGCGTTTGGAGAAAACCAAGTGGCGTTAGAACTCCAGCCGCATGCCGAACTCGATCCAGCGGGCGCTGTTGGTGCGGTTGGCGGGAATTATGGTGCTGGTGATCACGCCAAACGCATTGGGATTGAGAAGGCTCAACGTCGGATCATTGTAATCGTGATGATTGAAGACGTTGAACAGGTCGCCCGAGAATCGTAGGGCCATTTTTTCGGTGATCCGTGTGCTCTTGCCAAAGCTCATGTCGAAATTCCAGAACGGCTGCCCGTAGAGCGGGTTGGCGCGGCCCGAGCGTGTGTCGGTGCTGATGTTGACGTAGCGGAACGAGCTGTAAGCGGAACAGGGATTGGAGAAAATGTTCATTCCACTTCCGCCCTTGAGCGCCGCATTACCACCTTCCGCCGTGCAGGTTGAATTGTACGGAGTGGTGGAATCGCCGGATAGGGACGTAGTCGGAATGGCGATCGTGTTCTGGGCAAACCCGGCGACATCGGCGCCAAACGAGTTCTTTCCTTCAGTCACCGTAACCGGGAAGCCGGTGCGCGCGGTGACGATGCCGGACGCGTACCAACCACCGATGATCTGGTTCACGATCTTCCCGCCGCTGAACCGGTGACGTTCGCCCGCGGGAATCTCGTAATAGTAATACGCGTTGAAGGTGTGCCGGAGGTCGAAACGCGACGGCCCATAATCGACGCCAGGGTGATAGCTGTTGCTGAAGAAGAACGCCTGGTTCTGGTTCAGAATGTTGTCGTCGAGTGCCTTGGAGTAGGTGTAGTTGCCGCTCACAGTGAGCCCATTCGACATGCGCTTGGTCAGCGTCACCACGCCGGCATTGTAGTTCGACTGGCCGATGTAGGTGCGCATGAAGAGGTCGAGAACCTGGTCGTTGTTGAACGTCGGCAGGCCAAGACTACGCCTGTATGCGTCCATTTGGAAAAACAGCGTGCTGACGTCGCCGTTTGTGAATGACGCCTTCGCGTTTTTCACGAGGAAGGCCGTCCCTGTACTGCCTGGGTTGATTCCGGGGAACTGGTTTTCGAACCAGGGTTGCGCAGCGGGCGAACTGTTGCCGGCGCGGAGCGCCTGTGCGGTTGCGTCGAATGCCTGGGCGAAACTCTGCCCCGAAGCCTTGTCCACGAACATGTACGGCGCATTGCTCAGGCTTACTGCTTGCGGGAGTCTGCGTCCCATGCGGCCGATAAAGGCAGCCTCAAGAATCATGTTGCCAGGCAACTCACGCTGGATGCTGAGGTCGATGTTATGACTGCGGCCCACCTTGTTATTCGGGTCATCCTGGAAGGAAAGCGTTTCCGAGTACTGCCCGACCGGCGGAACAACCGGCACTGATACCTTGGGGACCGTAGGCAGGGGGAGCGTCCCGTCGACACCGATGCGGAAGGACGAGGCACCCACATTGCTGGAGCCGGCCGCAGCGTTGCAGCCTGATCCACCGGCGCCGGTTGCGGTGCACACGGGCGCCTGAATGGTAATGGTCTGACCGAATCCAACGCCAAGCATGGGGATCAGGACCGTCTGGACGGTATTTGTACGGTCGTAGACCATCGCGTAACCGCCGCGAATGACGGTCTTCTTATTACCAAGCAGTTTTTCCAGGAAACCGCCATTGGCATTAGGATTCCATGCAATTGAGGCACGCGGCGCTATGTCGCCGTAGTCGACACTCACCACGCCGCGATGTGCGTTTCCAACGGGTTGATAACCGAGAAGCGGATTATAAGTCTGGCCCTGTAGCGCGGCTGCCTGCTTCGCGGCGAGATAGTCGGGTCCAGTAATGAACGCACCGGACGTCGCATTAATCTGGAGGGTCTGAAGATTACTCACCTCAGTCGGAGAGGTCTGCCAACCGTAGGCCAACCCGTAAGTCAGAGTCAGAGTCGGGCTGAGGCGCCAGCTATCTTGACCGTAGAAATAAGTGGCGTACTGATTGGTCTGATTTCGAAGGTTAGTCCCAAATGGAAGGGGGTTGAGGCTTGCGTCGCGCGTGGTGAGGATACCAACGTTGTCCACCAGACCAAGCGCGGTAGCGTAATAACGGTCCCAGTTGGCCAGGTCGGCACTCTTAACGCAGTTCGCTGTCACGGCGCCCCCGCAGGTGAGGGGCTGGTTCGCGGAGGTCAGGTGCAAGAAGGTTTGATCACCATCTACGAGTGCCGCAAGCGAGGACAAGGACCCGACGACTTTGTCGGCGCGGACGTGTGTGTATGGGATTTTATTGAACTGGATGCCGAAATTTACCGTGTGCTTGTCATGGATCCAGCTCATGTCATCAATGTACTGCCAATAACCGGCGTAATCGGCCTGATAGCGAGCCCGCTGCGTGTCCATGTCAATCGGCGAGTCGAGGAAGCTGCTTACGCCGCTGCCGGCAAGCAAAGCGATCGGGCCGGCAGAGGTGGCAGTCCCAGGAATGTTCAGGATTCCTGCCGCCTTGGTCGGCGAAGTGGCGCCGGTATCATCGGTGTCATGCACGTAACCGAAGCGGAAGGTGTTCAACAGGTTCGGCTTAATCTGGTAGGTCAGCGCCGCGGATGTCACGCTGGCGCGTTGAGGAGGCTGCCGTACCGACGACAGATCGCCGTTCACAATCGAAATCTGGGCTGAGCTGGTTGTGATATGGCGGAAATAGGTATAACTCCCATTGAACTGCAGCTTCTCGTTAAAAATGTGATCGAGTCGGGCGACGCCATAATCATCGCGAATGGGCGTCGGGAGAACGCCGAAAAAGCCGCCGGTGTTTAATCCGTCGCCGCCGGGGACGTTAGGCAGTGGTTCCATGGCCCACTCGGCAGCGATCGTTGGGCTGACCCCGAGCCCTCGTGGATCGCAAGCCTGGTTACCGTTAGCCCCGCAAATCGCGGCGGTTTTCAAATTGAATTGCTCAATGTTCCCACTCAGGTCGCGGAACTGCAAAATGCCGTTGCGCAGCGTTTGCGTAGGAACGGTGCGCTGCACCTGAGAAGCGGACTGGAAGCGGCGCTCCTCGAAGTTGCCGAACAAAAACGTCTTGTCCTTCTTAATCGGGCCGCCCAGCCGTGCGCCGTAGCGATTGTCGTGAATGACCGCTTTAGGCAGGCCGATCAGGTTGTTGTCCCAGGTGTTCGAGTTCAGATTCGAGTTCTGCAAGTACTCATACAAGGCCCCGTGCAGCACATTCGATCCGTGGCGGCCGATCAGGGCAATGTTCGATCCTGAGGCGCGGTCGAAATTGGCATTGGGATTGGTAACGCTGCTTCGAAACTCCTCGATGCTGTCTGCGGGAGTGGGAACCGACACTCCGGAAGCTACGATGTTCTGGGTGATATCGATTCCGTCGATGGTTACCGTGTTTTGGTCGTCAATAGCGCCCGCAACCCGCATCTGAATCGCACCAACTCCACCGCCGGCTTGAGCAGTGCCGGGTTGCAAACCCATCAACTCGGTGGCGTTCCGCTGCAAAGTCGGCAAGCGCAGGATCGCGTCCGTCTCAATGGTGTTGCCGATCTGTGAGTCAGTGGTCTGGAGCTGCGCCGCGGCCGTGGCGGTAACCTCGACGATTTCCTTATCTCCGCCGACCTCCAGCTTTATGAGCTCTGTCGTGGTCCGATTGACTTCGACGACGACGTTGTTGAGGGTCGCGGTGCGGAACCCCCCCGACTTGACGGTGATTGTATAGCGGCCGGGAGCGACATTCGGAAAGGTGTACCCACCAGCATCATTCGTGGTTTGAACCTGTGACGCATTCGTGTCTACGTTCAGCAGAACTACTTCCGCTTTCGGAACAACGGCGCCGGATGGGTCGTTCACAGTACCGACCAATACACCGGAAGTTGCCGACTGCGCCATCGCGGTTGGACTCAGTGAGCACACTGAAAAAGCAGCTACCGCAAGAACGCACACACTTATCCCCAGGCACTTAAAATACATTTAACCCCTTCCCCTTTTTTCCCGCGCTAATTGTTTCCGAGTCAGGTCACAACCATGACAGACTCCAACCATTGGCTTTGCCAGCCGACAAAGCCCCCCAAATACAACGACACGCCAAGCCGTTCGAAAACGGTTTGGTCGATCCTAACAGTGCTTCCTCACTTTGTCAAGGGCGTAAAAGGGGTTTGAACCGAAAAAAAAGCCCTGCCCGGCCGAAGCCAGACAGGGCTGTTGAGAGGCTAGCTACAGCTAAGGCTGCGATGCCCCTAAAAGTCGACGCGCAGACCTAACTCAATCCAACGTGCGCTGTTAGTACGGTTGGGTGGGTTGAGTGTAGTGGTAATCACGCCGAACGATCCGGGCGATTGTAAATTGTCCGTTGGATTGGCAAAATTCGGATGATTGAACACATTGAAGAAGTCAGCCGAGAAACGCGTGTTGATGCGTTCGGTGATCTTGGTGGTCTTGCCGAAGCTCATATCCATGTTGCGGAACGGAAGGCCCCGGAAAGGATTCGCGCGGCCGTCGCGGGTGTCGGTAGCGAGCAGGATTGGGCGGGCGCTGGCATAGACAGCCTGGGGATTCGCGAACAAATTCATCCCCGTGCCTGTCGCTCCGGCAGCCGAGGTGCCGATGCCGCCCGATCCCCCGATGCCCTGGTTCATGCCCGTGGAGGGCACGCCATTGGTCAGGATAGCGCCGGTGTTGGTAGTTACGATCGTGCCGCCACCCCAAACCTGGCCGCCTTCAGTGACGAAAAGCGGCGTTCCGCTCCATGCCTGGACGATTCCGGACGTATACCAGCCCGACAGCACCCGGTCAAACCAGGTATGCGTCGCAAACCGATGATTACCGCCCGCGGGGATGTCGTAGGTGTAAAACGCGTTGAAGGTGTGCGTGCGGTCGAAATTCGAAGGACCGTACGCGACGCCGGGATGCACGCTGTTGGTGTAGAATCCGGCGTTGTTCTGGTTCGCCAGCCCGTCGTCCATGGCGAGCGAGTAGGTGTAATTGGCGCTCAGGGTCAGGCCGTGAGAGAACCGCTTGTTTAAAGTCAAATTCGCGGCGTTATAGTTCACGGTACCGATATATGTGCGCAGAAATTCCATCTGCGCCTCGTCGTTGCTGTAAGGCAGCAACCCGATTGAGCGGCGGTAATTCCCCATGTTAATGAACAACTGACTCAGGTTGCCATTTTTGAAATTCGCTGAGTTCTGGGCGACGATGTAAGCGGTAGCCGAAGCGGAACCCTTGGCCTTGGCCAGGCCGGGGAACTGGTTTTCGAACCACGGCTCAACGGGAGCCGACTGATTGGTGCGAAGCGCCGTTGCGACCGCATCGAAGGCCTGCGCGAAGCTCTGCCCCGAGGCGTTGTCAACGAACATGTAGGGGACCTGGTTGATGTTAACCGCTTGCGGCAAATCCCGTCCGAACCGTCCGACGTATGCAGCCTCAAGCACTATGTTGCCCGGCAACTCGCGCTGGAAACTCAGGTCGGCGTTGTAAGTGCGTCCCACCTTGGTGTTGGGATCCACCTGGAACGACAATGTCTCGCCGTAGATGCCCGGCACCACGGGAGCGGTGGCGGAAGTCGGCGTTGGCAGCGGAATACTCCCGTCGACGCCCACGCGGAAACTGGAGAGCGCGGGATTCGAGCTTCCTGCGTTGCAGTTCGCGCCGCCGGGGCCGGACATGTTGCAACTGGGAAGATTCACGGAAATATTCTGATCGAAACCGATGCCCAACATCGGAATTTCGACGGCCTGGACCGAATTCGAGCGGTCATAAACCATGGCGAAGCCGCCGCGGATAACAGACTTATGTTCGCCGAACATCCTGCCCAGGAATCCGCTGGTCATGTTGGGATTCCAGGCCAGAGATACGCGCGGCGCCACATCGCCCCAATCGATGTTATAGACCGGGCGATGCGCCTGCCCCACCGGTACGAAGCCGACGGTCGGATTATAGATCTGCCCGGCGAGTGCAGATTGCACCTTGGTGTTGAGGTAGCTCATCGGATTGATCGGCTGGCCGGTGGTGGCGTCGACCATAATGGTCTGCTGGTTGTTTTGCTCGGTGGGGGCGGTCTGCCAACCGTAGGACAGGCCGTAATACAGTGTCAGGTTGGAGGCGATGCGCCAGGAATCCTGCGCATAGAAATAGGTGGCCCACTGATTGGTGCGGTTGATGAGGGGCGTACCGAGCGGCAGGGGATTCAGGCTGTTGTCGCGAACCGCGAGGACACCGACGTTGTCGACCATGCCGGTCAACGACGCAAAGTAGCGATCGAAGTTCGTGGCATTCGCTGAGGTCACGTTCGCGGGGGTAAGGCTCGCAGGCAACTGGATGAACGAACCCTGGTCCACGGTGGCCACCAGCGACGTGATGGAGCCGAGTACCTTGTCAGCACGGACGTGAGTGAACGGCAGCATGTTGATCTGCGTCCCGAACTGGAAGGTGTGCTTTCCCCAGATCTTGGTCAGGTCGTCGATGTACTGCCAATCGCCCGTATAGCTGGCCTGGTAGCGCGCGCGCTGAGTGTCCATATCGATCGGGGAATCGATAAAGGTGCTGACACCGCTTCCGATCAGGAGCGCGATAGGGCCGGCGGACGTGCTGGTGCCCGGGATATTGAGAATTCCCGCCGCGGTGGTCGGGGAGGTGGCCTGTCCGATAATGTCGTCGCGTACGTAGCCAAAACGGAACACATTGATTAGCGTCGGGGAAATGGTATAGGTCAGCGCCCCTGAAGTCACCGAGCTGTGTTCTGGCGTGTTGACCGCAGACGACGGGTTGCCGTTGAGGATCGAAATATCCGGTGTTCCGGTTGTGAAGCCGAAGATATTGCGATAGGTGGTGAAGCTGCCGTTGAAGAGGAGCTTATCGGAGAACTTGTGGTCCAGCCGGAAGACGCCATAGTCGGTAGCAAGCGGCGTGGAGACATTAGCGAGATAGCCGCCCGTGTTGAAACCATCGCCGCCGGTGGTATTGGGCAGAGGCATCAAGGCGAACTGCGCCTTAACCGACGGGCTGACGCCAATTCCGCGCGGGTCGAGGGTGGCGATGTTGTACTGCTGCACGACGCCATTGGCGTCGGGGAACTGGATGATGCCGTTGCGCAATGAGGCTGTTGGAACAGTCCGGTTCACCTGGCTGACGGCCGAGAAACGGCGGCTTTCCCAGTTGGCAAAGAAGAATGTCTTGTCTTTTACGATCGGTCCGCCCACGCGTGCGCCGAAACGGTTGTCACGAATGCCCGGTTTCGCGATACCCGAGTGATTGTTATCCCAGGTGTTCGAGTTCAGGTCCGAATTCTGCAGGTACTCGTACAGAGCGCCATGGAAGTCATTCGAGCCGTGTCGTCCCGCGAGCGCCATTTGCGCGCCGGAGGCACGGTCGAAGTTCGCATTCGGGTTGGCGGTGGTTACGCGAAACTCGTCCACGCTGTCGGCAGGAGTGGGAATCGAGGTTCCGGTTGCGACGATGTTCTGCGTGATGTCGATGCCGTCGAGCGTGACGGTGTTCTGGTCGTCAATCGCGCCGGAGACGCGCATCTGAATCCCGTTGCCGACGGGAACGACGCCAGGCTGCAGGTTAAGAAGTTCGGTGGCGTTCCGCTGCAGGGTGGGCAAGCGGAGAATAGCATCGGTTTCAACGGTGTTGCCGAGCTGCGCATCGGTGGTCTGCAACTGCGCCGCTGCTGCCGTTACTTCGACCACCTGGTTCTCGGTACCGACTTCGAGTTTGATCGGGACGTTCAAAGTCTTGTTCACCTCGACATCCAGATCGGGGATAGAGGCGGAACGGAAGCCCGACATTTTCACCAGGACTTTGTACTTGCCGAGCGGGGCGTTGGGGAATGTGAACTGCCCGCTGTCATTGGTGGTTTGCGTCAGGACCGCGTTCGTTGCGAGGTTTACGAGCTGCACCTCGGCTTTGGGGACCACCGCTCCCGTCGGATCGGTGACGACCCCGACGACACTGCCTGTCGCGGTCTGGGCCATCGCGTACGGTGCAAGAGCGAAGGCCGCAAGAAGCGCAACCAGGATGGCCGCTGCCTGGCACTTCGAAAAACGTGCAAAGAAGCGGGGTGGGGAAGATCTTACTGAGTGCTGCATAAACACTGACTCCTTCCAGTCTTGATCTGCGCCGGAAAATCTTCCCCTCCGCCGACGCAACGGCCAACCAGAATGAAGACCGGAAAAACGGATCGGCGAAACGACTGGCATCCGTAAGGACGCTCGTTTCCCCAACCAATCAATCCAATTACAGGCTTATGTAGCCCCTATACCGTCCCGGAATGGAACGGTCAAGCACAATACGTTGAGTGAGATGTTAACACTCCTTTCACGAGGATGTCAAAGAGTGGCAGGCGAAACGCCCCACTTGCTACTGGGTGGTAGCGGTGGTGAAGCGCTCAATCACGCTATAGAGCTGTTCGGCGTCGACGGGTTTTGTGATGTAGGCGTCCATTCCGGCGTCGAGGCATTTTTCCTGGTCGCCGGCCATGGCACATGCCGTCATCGCGATAATAGGCACGCGAAGCGCTGCCGCCTGCTGCCATTCGCGTATCGCCTGCGTGGCCTCGAAGCCATCCATTTCCGGCATCTGAACATCCATCAGGATGACGTCGAACGAAGGGTCTTTGGCGAAATCGACGGCTCGCCGCCCGTTCTCCGCAATCACCACCGAGTGTCCGCGCCGCTCCAGCAGGCGCACCACAACCTTCTGGTTTATCGGGTTGTCTTCTGCCACCAGGACTCGCAGACAATCCACGGTTTGAGCGCTTCGCGGGCGGACATGGACCTGAATCGCATCGTTTTCGGTTAGAGAAGGCAGCCCCGTAGTGGCGCGAAAAGCTGCCGTAAAGTGAAACGTGCTGCCGGTTTCAGGCTTGCTTTCCACCCAGATCCTCCCGCCCATAATCTGCACAAGGCGGGAGCAGATGGACAGCCCCAAACCCGTTCCACCAAATTTCCGTGTGGTAGAAGTGTCAGCCTGGCTGAAAGCTTCGAAAATAGCGGCCTGCTTTTCGGGGGCTATTCCAATACCGGTGTCGGCCACGGCGAAGTGCACGGTCACCGCGTCGGTGATTCCGGTGCCTACACAATCGACCTCAAGGGCAACCCTTCCCTGTTCCGTGAATTTGACGGCATTACCAAGGAGGTTGATCAGAACCTGCCGCAGGCGCACCGGGTCGCCCGTCAGGAACGGCGACACTGCGGGATCGATCGTCCATCTCAAATCCAGACCTTTCTCCCTGGCCCGAGTGCTCACGGTCTGCACGGCGCCCTCGACGCAATGCTCGAGAGAGAACGGAATGGCCTCCAGTTCCAGCTTGCCTGCTTCGATCTTGGAGAGGTCAAGAATATCGTTGAGCAGGACCAGCAGGCTTTCCGCCGAACTTCGAGCCGCATCGAGGTATTCGTGCTGCTCTGATGTGGTCTGGCTTGGAGCGAGCAATTGCAGCATGCCCAGCACGCCATTCATCGGAGTCCGAATCTCGTGGCTCATGTTGGCCAGGAATTGGCTTTTCGCCAGGCTGGCCTGCTCGGTCCGATGTTTTTCCTCCTCGAGCTCCTGCGTGCGCTGGCGAACCATAGCCTCCAGCCGCACCCGTTGCGCGCGGGCCAGCCGGTTTTTGGACCACGACACTCCGGCAATCAAGACGATCAACGCCGCACCCGCTGATAGGCGGAACCACCACGATACGTACCACGGCGCCAGGATTCGAAAATCGACCTTAGCCGGGGTATCGCTCCACACTCCGTGTGCGTTGCACGCTACAACCTCGAACGTGTACGACCCGGCCGGTAACCCGGCATACCTCACGTCGCGCTGTTTGATTTCGGTCCAATCCGGCTCGAACCCGGCTATTCGATAGCGGAAACGGGTTGCATTTTCATTTTGAAAGGTGAGTGCCGTGAAACTGAACTGGAGCGCACCGTTGCTGCTGGGGATGCGCATGCGCTCATCGTCGTTGAGCTGTTTCGATCCCGTTCGGACCGCGGTAATCATCGCTGGCGGCGCAATCGTAGGGCCTTGGGAAACATGGCGGAACCGGCTCACACCTCTGCTGGTTGCAATCCATACGTCGCCCTGATCATCGGTTAGCATGGCGGGGTCGCAATCATCCCACGCGAGCCCATCTGCCTGCGAATAGTGTTCCCACTTGCCGTCGCGAAGCACGTCAAGCCCTTTGTCGCTGCCAACCCACACCCAACCTTCGTGATCGATCGCTATCGCCACGGTTTCATCCGAACTAAGACCCGAGCTGCGATCCACATTCGTGATCTCGAAGCGGCCGTTCGTCCAGCGCAGGTGTCCGACTCCTGAACCGCTGTAATAGGCGACCCAAATATCCCCGTTGGGCGCTTCCATGACGTCCTGAACACGGTCGCTGCTGAGGCCGTCTTTGGTGGTCAGACGACGCCAGACTCCGTTCTCGCGATACGCCAGGCCATAGCTGCCGCCGACCCAAATCCGGCCCGAGCGAGCAATGATCGTGCGATAGATGTTTTTGGCTGTCCCGGATGGCGGCAGATCGACATGCTCAAAATGGACGCTGTTCCCGGACAGGGTTCCCATCGCCAATCCCTGCTGGGTCCCCACCCAGAGAGTCCGGGTTCCAGAATCCCACGCAATGGAGTCGATGCGGTCGTCAGCAAGGCCGGCGCTGGCTGCAAAAACCGTGGCACGTCCGGTTGACGGATTCAATCGTGTCACGCCACCCGGATAGGTCCCGATCCAGACATTGCCGTCCCCGTCTGTGGCCAAGCCCCGGACACGGTTCCCGCCAAGACCGTCCCTGGTGGTCCAAATGCGGATGTCTCCTTTTCCGCGGCGAAACTGGTGCAGGCCGTCGTCGGTGCCGACCCATAAGTCGCCGCTCCGATCCTGTGCTAACGCCCACACGCTGTCGTTTCGCAGACCGTCGGCCGCGGTCCAATTCGTCCACCTGTCTTTTCCAACCCACCGAGCGAGCCCGGTGCCATAGCCGGCGATCCAAAACGACCCTTCGCGGTCGTGTCCGCAGGCGCTTTGCGAATCGCCCACCAGCCCGCGCGCGCGGTTCAAAACGCGCCAGGAGCCGCCCTCTTTGTAATACAGCCCCCGCGAGCTGGGAATGCAGACGTCGCCACCGGGATCGATCCCGAGTTGTACGACGTCCGATGCGTTCACCTGCACGTCGGCCGGACGAAACGAGTTCGCGCCGGGATCGAGCGTGATGATGCTGTGCGCGCTTCGAACCCAGATGTTTCCGGTGCGATCCCCGGTGATCGCCAGCCAATCCTCGGGCGGAACGCCATCCCGCGGACCGTAAGCTTCGATGAGGCTGCCTTTCAGGCGGCAGACCCCTTTTTCGCACCCGAACCATATCGATTCGTCCCGATCGGCGTAGACACTCCACACTGTGCGATCGAGGGTTCCCGGAACTCTGGACATGCGCCATTGCCCGTCGCCGTTCTGGCTTACCACCGCGAGCCCGTTCGACATTCCTACATAAAGGGACCCGGCATCGTCGGTGTCCATAATGGCGCCGACATTGACCCGGTATGTTCGCAGCGGCTCGAAGGTTTCAAACCGAGTCCCCACCAGCCGGGCGACGCCGCCATCCGTGAAAACCCAGATCGTCCCGTCTGACGTTTGACGGATGCAATAAACGAAATTCCCCGGAAGGCCCTCGCTCTTATCGAATTGCTGAAAGTATGAGCCGTCGTAGCGGAAGGCCCCAGCCTGCGTACCTACCCACAAATAACCAGCCCGATCCTGGAAAAGGGCCATGGCCGTGTAATTGTCCAGCCCTTCATTCTGGCCGTAGTAGCGAAAGGTATAGCGCTGCGCAAGCGCTTGTGTGCTCAAGACAAAAGCCGCCGCCAGCGACACTGGTACACACCAGCGCCGCAAGGGTCCGTAGAGTCGCACATTTTGCTATCGGCAGAATTTCGGGATTTCAGAACAGCGTCGTAAGTTCTTTCTTTTCAAGAAAAGGAAGCAAAAAGATCCTGCTGACGTTCGGCGTCCGAGGCTGCTCTCCGACGCTGTGGCGGAGACGTTGGCGCGAACGTTCGCATCAACCGGAGCGTGCGCTGGTGATTGTCGAAAATCGCCTGCAGGTCCTGGCAGCGTGTACAGCCGCCACGGATGGCGCCTGGTCCATCCACCTCGGGATCAAACATCGGGTGACGCGGGCACTTGCCGCGCCACTTCACCGTTCCGATCTTCAGCATTCATTAGCAATCATATCCGTTGTCGAGTTTGTAAGGGCGGGTTTTCAACCCGCCGCTGGACTTTGGCCCTTCACTAGATAAAACAACATTCCTGTAAGTTTCTGTTGCAGGCCGGCCGTTTTTATGTTATCTAGTTATATGACTAGTTAGCATGAAAGGACCTCTTTCCCATGGGTTTTCCCACTA
>DATGJP010000087.1:0-2592 GCA_035295125.1 Bryobacteraceae bacterium
TGCCATCGTCGGAGACGTCGATCTTAACGCCGGTGGCATCGATGATGCTGCGGATCATCTTGCCGCCGGGACCGATCAGCTCGCGGATTTTGTCGGTCGGGATGGTCAGGGTATAGATGCGCGGAGCGTACTGCGACATCGTCTTGCGTGGTTCAGAGATCACGGCATTCATTTTGTCGAGAATAAACAGCCGCGCGCGGCGAGCCTGCTCAAGCGCCTCCTCCATAATGGCAGATGTGACATTGGGTACTTTGATATCCATTTGAAGGCCCGTGATGCCCTCCCTGGAACCGGCGACCTTGAAATCCATGTCGCCGTAATGGTCTTCAGCACCGGCGATATCGGTGAGGATGGCATAATTGTCACCCTCTTTAACTAGGCCCATGGCGATGCCGGCGATCGGCTTTTCAACCGGCACACCTGCATCCATCAGGGCCAGACTGGCGCCGCAAACGGTGGCCATAGAGCTGGAGCCGTTCGACTCCAGAATATCGCTCACCACACGCAGCGTGTAGGGGAAAATCTTCTCGTCGGGAATAACCGGTGCGATCGATCGCTCGGCCAGCGCTCCGTGGCCAATCTCGCGGCGCCCGGGGCCGCGCATAAAGCCGACTTCGCCGACGCTGAAGGGCGGGAAGTTATAGTGCAACATGAAGCGCTTGGAGGTTTGCGCGAGATCGAGCATTTCGATCCGTTGCTCATCGTCCTTGGTACCCAGGGTGGCAGTGACCAGCGCCTGAGTCTCGCCACGAGTGAAGAGCGCCGACCCGTGAGTGCGTGGAAGCACGCCTACTTCAGCCTCGATATTGCGGATTTCGTCGAAGGCGCGGCCGTCGGGACGCCGGCGTTCCTTCAACATCTCGTCGCGGAAAATTCGCTCCTTCAGGAGATCGAACAACTTGCCCGCCTCGGCGGCCTGCTCCTCGGGAACACCGGCGATGGCCTTGGCGTGCAGCTCGTCTACGCGATGATAACTTTCAAGCTTGGAATACTTCCTGGTATCTAGCGCGTCGCTCAACTCGGCGCGGTATTCAGCCGCGATCTTGTCGTACAGTTCCTGGTTGATGGCCGGGCTCGAGAATTCGCGCTTGGGTTTGCCCGCCTTGGCCATTAACTCGCGGATTCCATCTCCGATTTTCTTGCAGCAATCGTGGCCAAACTCGATGGCGGCCAGAACGTCCTCTTCACTCGCGTGTTGCGCGCCGGCCTCTACCATCACGATGCCTTGGTCGCTGCCAGCCACGATGATGCTGACCCGGGCTTCCCGCGTCTCGCTATAGCCGGGGTTCGCCACCAGAACGCCTTTCACCAGACCCACGCGGACTGCGCCGAGCACGTGCTGAAACGGGATGTCCGAAATCGCCAGTGCGGCGCCGGCCCCGACGATGGCCAAGGGTGCGGGGTCGAATTCCGTGTCGGCCGATAGCACCATGGCGATCACTTGGGTTTCGTGCCCATAGCCTTCGGGGAATAACGGACGGATCGGCCGGTCGATCAACCGGCTGGTGAGAATCTCTTTTTCGGACGGACGCCCCTCGCGCTTAATAAAGCCGCCCGGAAACTTGCCGGCGGCATAGGTGTACTCGCGATAATCTACGGTGAGCGGAAAGAACGAAGCACCGGGCTTCGGCTGCTCCGCCGTACAGGCGCTTACCAGCACCACATTATCGCCGGAGCGGACTATGACCGCCCCGTTTGCCTGCTTCGCCATTTTTCCGGTTTCCAGGCTGATCTTTCGACCACTGAGGTCGATCTCAACGGTATGTAACATCTGCAATGTCCTTTAATCCAGCCCCGCTATCCGCGGGACCGTTACGATTAAGAGGAGACTGGGAGTGGACGGTCGGAGGGACGCCGCACATGCGGCGGTTCTTGGAGCGTAACTATTCTCGCGGCTTATCGGCGGATACCCAAACGCTGGATCAACGCCTTATAGCGTTCCGGGTCCTGATTCTTCAGGTAATTCAACAACCTTCGGCGTCGCGCCACCATTGAAAGCAAACCCCTGCGGGAATGATGATCCTTCTGATGAGTCTTGAAGTGATCGGTGAGATGCTGGATTCGTTCGCTGAGAATCGCGACCTGCACTTCTGGCGAACCCGTGTCCGTTTTGTGGACCCGGTACTTGGTAATCACCTGTTTCTTAACGTCGTTCGCCAGTGCCATCCTAGAATAGATACTCCTCGTCTAATCTTAATCCTCTTATCTTCGATTTGTAGGATAACACAACCCAGGCACGAATGTGAGATCCTCAAAATGTAGGTCGAATCGAGCACAGGACGAGCGATCGAGGCGGCCACTCACTCCGGAATGTATCTCGAAAAACACCTTTCCAGCAATTTTGATGCGCGAACTCGCGAGCTGGGCAGTTTGATTTACGAATTGGGCCAGGTGAAGCTCAGTTCGGGCAATCAGTGGGAAGTGTCAGCCGAGATTCAGGATGGACATCCTAGCCACGTCGATATCATTCGCGAAGACGACAAGGTCCGCGCCTATTGCGAGTGCAGTTACTGGGAAGCGAAGGGAATCTGCAAACACATTTGGGCCGTAATTCTCGCGGCAGACCGGAAGAGTTATTTGTTGGGCGCAGTC
>DATGJP010000088.1:0-227238 GCA_035295125.1 Bryobacteraceae bacterium
AAACCGCCTGGTCCACACTTCCACAGCTTGATGTCATCAGAAATGTGCCAGCGAAAACGCCCAAAGCGTAGTTCTACTCGGCTTCGTGACCCTTCGCCTGTGCGTGATTCACTGCCGCCACCATCGAAACACCGCCAATGGTGTTTCCAATCAGGGCTGGCAGGGTGTATCCGGCAATGGCATCCCACCACGAAATCTTCCCTGCCCACACGAGAAATTGCGACTCCACCGATCCTGCAATGACGTGCGTGAAGCCCCCCAAACCGATGATGTACGTCAGGATGATGATGACGCCGGTGCCTTCGCCCTTAGCCGCTCCCAGAATCCACACCAAAAGCGCGATAAGCCACCCGGCGAAAATCCCGCGGAGCACTTTCTCGCCCCAGGCCGGCTCCATTGCCTGCGGCGAAAGCACGAGGAAAGCATTCTGAACCGCTGAGGAAAACACCGGTGTCGCAGCGAGCGCCCAGGCGACCAACACAGTCCCGAGGATATTCGCGGCCAGCACTGCGCCCCACAGTCGCAGCAGATTCTCCGCGGTCCTTTTGTCTCTGTGCTCCATGAGCGGAATGACCGGGGTCAGCGTGTTCTCGGTAAACAACTGCTGGCGTCCGATGATGACAATAAGAAAGCCGAGTGAGTATCCGAACTTAGAAATCAGTGGCGCCCACGGTTGATTCGGCAGCTTCGATTGAAGCAATCCCTCCGCGATCAGCGAGAATCCCATCGACAATCCCGCCGCCAGCCCCGACCACGCCAGCGCCGACGTCGGGCGTTCCAACTCGTCCTCGCCCTGCCGTAGGATCACCTCGTGGATGACACGCGCCGAAGGCGAGATACGCTGCTCCACCTTCTGCTGCTGGAGTTCGGTTTCCACGTCATTCCCTGGACCCCTACCGCCAGCGATGTGTTTCGGTCAGCTACATCCGGACAGTCACCGCCCGGCCTTCGAACGTTACGGCCTGTGTCTTGTCCCCAATTCTGACCACATAATGGCGCCGTAACGGTGGCAGCATCTTTCCCGCAAGCTGCAGCGAAAGGGCGCGAGCCGAGTCCTTCCACGTCAACTTCACGCCCATCCATTCGCCGCGGCGGTAATTGAAAGACCTCCCGTCGTCTTCATAGAGGAGAAACGAACCATCGGCTCCCGGATAAATCTGAATCGTGACCGGCTCATCGATGGACTCTTCCACATATTGCTTCACCGGCCCGAGCGGTACAATCCCGCCCGCTCGAACATACAGCGGCGTGGTTTCCAGGTCAACGGTCCCAACAATTTCCCGGCCTCCCTCATGCCGTTCTCCGGTCCAGAAATCATGCCAGACGCCGTGGGGCAAATAGACGGTTCGCGCCGTAGCCCCTTTCTCGACCACGGGCGCGACCAGCAAATCACGACCCCACAGGTATTCGTCGCCGCGCGCGGCCGCGGTCGCGTCATCCGGATAATGAAGCCACAGAGCACGCAGGATCGGCATCCCGGTAAGGGTGCATTCGCGAACCGCGCTGTACAGATACGGCAGCAACCGATAGCGCAGTTCCAGGTACTTGCGGCAGATCGGCTCCACTTGTGCGTTGTGCAGTTCGCTCGCGTCCGGAGTCGCGGCGCCGTTGTAATTCGTCACTTCAACGGGCGAAGGATCGCCCGTATTCCAACCCCATGGCAGACGTAATTTCCAGGTCCGCCCGTGCGCCCGAAACAGCGGACAGAATGCCCCAAACTGAAACCACCTCAGGTACAACTCCGCCGTGAACTCCTTGGTCGGTACGAAGCCGCCGATGTCGGTTCCCCAATACGGAATCCCGGAGAGCCCGGAGTTGATCGCGATCGGGATATGAGTCTTCAGAGTCTCCCACGTCGAATAAACATCGCCCGACCACAGAAACGAACCGTAGCGCTGCATCCCCGGATATCCATTGCGATGCAGCGCGAACGGGCGCTCATTAGGACGGTCGAGTTGCGGACCCTCCCAGTACATCCGGTTCCGGGTCAGCCTCGACGGACCGTCCAGAGGATCGCCCTCGTCCGGCCACCACCCGTCCACGCCCAGCGCAAAAATGTCGTGATGCTTCGCCCAATAACAACTGGGCTGTTCCTCCACGGGCTTGCCGGCATCGCAGGCGTCGTGAACGGTTCCGTGCATCGTGCGCGCCTTGATTACCACGTGCAGCGCAACTTTAAAATGCTCCTGGTGCAATTCGTCGAAAATCGCCTTGGGATCCGGAAAAACCTTGCGGTTGAACTCAAATTCGCCGTTATTCGTGTTCCAGCCGGAAGGGCAGAAGCCGGTGCCCAGGTAAATCATAGTGTCGCAAGGTAGCTTCTTCTCCCGGAACGTGCGGGCTTCCTCGAGAATCTCCTCGCGGCTGGCCAGCGTCCGATGCGACTGCTGATACCCGAAGCTCCATAAGGGCGGCAACTCCGCATAGCCTGTCAGGCCTGCATACTCAGCCATGATCACGCTCGGTTCGCGCGAGCCGATCACAAACAGATCGATCGGCAGGGGCCCGGCCACAGGCAGCAACCGGCTCTCCGGCCCGGTGAAATCGAAAGTTCCTTGAGGCTGGTGAAAGAAGATCGCCCAACCTGATGTCCCGATCAGCAACGGAATCGGCACTCGGCCGCCATGGGTGCGCAGTTGAAAACCACCCTGCCCGCTTCGCATGCGGTCGGTGGAACCGCGGCGGTCGAACTGCGGGCCGCCTTCGCCTAAGGCCAGCAACGGGACGTCACCGGTCGGGAAAGAAACCCCACCTGTCTCTTTGTCAATCTTGAGTTCCTGAACTTGCGCACCGCCAGCCGACGCGATCCTCACCACGAGCGGGTCAGGCGAAAAGTCAACCCTCAACTTTCCCGATTTGACGGAATGCGTTCGAGTATTGCGGATGTGCACCAGCGCTGGCCCCCACAACTCCTTGACCAGCGCGCCATCGGAAACCACCGGCGGTCCATCCAATTCCGAAATCGACACGCGCACTGTGTAAGCGCTAACACTGCCAATTTGAAGCACGACGGGTTTGCCGCCGACCGTCAGCGCCTCCTCCGCGGCGAACGCAATTCCAGGCACTAGCGAAGTGGCCACGGTCCTCAAAGCCTCACGTCGGTTCATGGTTCATCCAGGGTACCTCGGCTTACTGCATGCGGGAATTCTGCAATCGTTTGCAAACCGGCTGCGAGTTGTAAGACAGGCCGCGCTAATTCCCAGTGGGGACGCGGTTGACGCTATCAATGACCAAAACAGATATTGGCGCCTTGCGGGATTCCAGCTTAAGCCCGAGATCAGACTGAATCGCAGTAAAGATCGAGGGGCTGTCATCTAGCTCCGCCGTGCTGTTGAAGTTATTCAGACCCGAGAGATCCACCGTAAAGTCGTACGTTCCCGCTATGCCGGTCTCATCCAACACCGGACGATCCAACCTTCGGGTTAACAAGAACGTCAGCCTGGAAATGGGCTGATTCTGAAAGAACGAGAGCTTCTCCGCAACGGGCTGTTTGCCTGTAGTCGGCGGCTTGAGCTTCGCAGCGCCTTTTCCGCGGACCAACACGTAGACCGGCATTTCGCGCGTCTCACGGTGCAGCTTCATCTGAAACCTGTCCGTCAGCAAGGTTTGGAGCATAAGCCGCATATCCGCTTCTGTTGCGCCTGGGGCAGTTGCAAGGATGTCGTAGCGTGACTCGTACTTGATCCAGTCGGGTCCGGAAATCTCGTAATCCTTCAGCTCGTACGCCCATTCCAGACAGTACCGGAGCGGAACATTGCGCATTGCGAAACGTCCCGGCGATGGATCCATGTTTCGAGGTATGTCCCCTGGCCCGCCACGCGTCTCAACAGGCTTCACCGAGGCTACTTCGAACTCCACGCGTGCGGCGTTCTGCGCAATCGCGACAGTGATCAGAGCTGCCAGCGAAAGAAGTTTGGACATGTCGTTACTAGCTTGACGGAGACGTCCCGCAATGCGTTCAAACCGTCATGCACATTGCGACAAACAGCCCTTGGTAGAAGTCGGGCAGGCGGAATGCCTGCTCCACCTTGCTCGCAACCTGTTGAGCCGTCACGGTGGCGCAGGCGGTTTCGCCTGCGCATGCCGCTCTCAAAGACTTCTGCCACGGGCTGCTAGCATCCAAAAGCTGCAGCGCCCGCCTTCACTCGCTACGCAGCATCGTGACCGGATCGACCCGGACCGCCCTTACTACCGCCGGTAGTGTCGCCAACAGAGCCACTCCAAGAATCGTCGCGCAAGGCACCGCCAGCACCGGCACATCCGTGACCTTCACCTGGTACAAAAGCGAAGCGACATAACGGACCGACGCTATTCCGAGCCCCAAACCCGCGATGATGCCAAGCAGCACCGTCGCAAGCCCTTCCAAGCCAATGCGCCGCGCGATGTGCACCGGCCGGGCGCCGATCGCGACACGAATGCCAATTTCCCGCCGTCGCTGCAAGACCGAATAATCGAGCACCCCATACAGGCCCACGCCGGCGAGCAGCATCGCCACGCCGGCGAAAAACGTGCCGAGCAAAGCCAGCAGCCGCTCCCGGAAAGTATCGATCCGATTCAGCTCTGCCTGTGTGCGGATGTCTCGCGCCCGGAACCCGGGCCGCGACTGCGCCACCTCTTTGCGGAGAGTCGATGCCAGAGCCAGTGGATTTGCACTCTCCGTTCGGACAACAAAAGTACCGCGTCCCGCCGGTTTCAACTGGCCGCTTGCGTCGACAGACGGAAATGGTATGTAAACGGTGGGCCGGATCGGCCAGCGCAAGCGGTCTCTCGAGCGGGCATCGCCAATCAACCCCACAATCTGAACCTGCGAGCGTCCCCCCGCCGGCTCCACGCGGTCAAATCGCCGCCCCACAGGGTCCTCGCCGTTGAAATACTGCTTTGCGAACAGCTTATTGACAATTGCCACTGCCGGATACACATCGCCGGGACGAAACTCGCGGCCGCTCAGCAGCGGGATTCGCATGAGATCCACCCAGCCCGGAGAAATTGTGACGAAATCGGCGAAAACCTCGCTCGGAGGCCCGCCATTTACCGAGATATTCCCCACCGCGCTCTCGCCGCTCATCAGCGGCCATCCGATCAGCGCCACTTTCTCGACGCCGGGGACCGAGCGCAAGTCGTCCGCTACCTGCTCCCACAGGACCGGAGATTGAGGGTGGCTTGTAACCGCTTCTACGTTCACAATGCGCTCAGCCGAGAATCCCGTCGGCTGGTTCGACAAACGCTCGAAGGTCGCCACAAACAGCCCCGCCGCCAGGTGCACCACAAAACAGAAAGCGACTTGAACCGCAGTGAGGGAATGCATCAGCCGGCCGCGCGAATGAGGATCGTCGCCGCCCCGCAAGGCGCTGGCCGGCTTAACTGACGACGCCCGCAGCGCCGGAGTCAGTCCGAACAGGAACGTAACGCCACATGCCAACGCCAGCGCGAAGCCGAGCACGCGCCAGTCCATCGGAAGCGCCAGGCGCGCCGCGTACGTGGCCGGGTTGATCATGCCGGCGATGAACGGCGCCGACCACCACGCGAAGGCCCCTCCGATGGCAGTCGCGAGTAGCGCCAGCCACGCGCTTTCCACCAGAACCAGTTGCACTAGCCGACCGCGACCGGCACCGATCGAGACGCGCAGCGCCATCTCACGCCCCCGCGACACCGCCTGTGCGGTCATCAGGTTGGCCAGGTTCGCGCAGGCAATCAGCAGAACCAGGGCTACCAACAGCCCCAGAATCGTCAGCGCCTGGCGATAATCGCGCTGCAGATTCGAACGCCCCGAGGATGCGGCTTCAAGCGATAACTTTTCCGCGAAGAAGTGGTCGCGTTCGCGCTGCGACTGGGCTGGAAAACCCTTGATCCTCTCCTCCTGGATCGCGCGAAATGTAGCGCGCAGCCGGTCCTGGATGGGTCCCGGTTCTACGCCCGGTTTCAGCTTCAGTAGCGTGCGAAGCCAGAAATTATTGAGGCTGGCCAGGATTCGAGAATTCTTCATCGCCATTGGAACGAACACATCGGTTTCCCAACCGGTCTCCGTGCCGGTGAATCCTTCCGGCGCGACCCCGACGATTTCGAAAACATCGTTCCCCACTCGAAAGGCTTGATGGATGGCCTTCGGGCTGGCTCCGAAACGCCGCGTCCAATACTCGTATGAGAGTACGGCATAAGGATGAGCTCCGGGCGTCGAATCGTCGTTCACCGTGAGCACGCGCCCAGCCGCTGGCCGCAATCCGAAAGTGGCAAACATCGAGCCGGACACGTACAGCAGGTTCGCTCTCTCGGTGTCCTGGTCGGATCCGTAAGTTAAGTCGACAGCTCCGCCGTACATTGAGATCGCCACGGAGTCCGCCTGCTCGCTCACATCGCCGCGCATGCGAAGGAACATGGGATACGAACAGCTATCGTATTTCGCTGTCGTGCCGTCCACGGGCGACGGCGATTCGAAAGTAACCGAGTACAGTCGATCGGCGCCGGCGACCGGCAGCGGGCGGAGTAACAGCGCGTCGATGAGCCGAAACGCCGACATGCAGGAACCGATCGCAAAGGCCAGCGATAGGATCGCCGCTCCAGAAGTGACTTTTGCCTTCAGGATCTGCCGCCATCCGAAGATGGCATCCGCACGCAACGAGTCGAGCCAGCCCGCCAGTTTGATGTCGCGGCTTTCTTCCCTCAAGCGCAGCTTTGAACCGAACGCGCGGCGCGCCTCATCGGGATTCCCGCCTCGCTCGATAGCTTCCGCGATATGGGATGCCATCTCTTCGTCGATCTCGCGATTCAGCCGATCGCCACGAAAGACGTTTCGCACGCGTGACCATAAGGACATAGACATCTTAATATACAGCCGTCTGAGTAAAAGGTTACGTTGCCGTTCGCTATTATCCGCTACAGACTCATTTCACGATGCGCAGCCCCTCGACCACGGTCCGAAAGGCCGTCATCTTCCTGCATCGCTGGTTGGGCGTCGCGCTCTCGCTGTTGTTTCTGCAGTGGTTTAGCTCAGGCATAGTGATGATGTACTGGAGTTATCCGAGCGTTAGCCCGCAGCATCGCCTGGATCGCTCGCTTCCGCTCAGTGGCGCCTCCATTCGACTCTCACCCGCTGACGCAATTGCGAAGCTCGGCAGTTCGCAACCGCCGCTCCGGGTTCGACTCATTACATTCGATGACCGCCCGTTATATCGGTTGAACACCGCCGGCCGCGAGCGCCTAATTTACGCCGATTCCGGCGACGAACAACTGCAAGTATCTCCCGAAATGATTTCTCGCGCCGCCGGCCGCTGGACCGGATTGCGGATTGGAGATGCCCAGAAGCAGCTACTGACAGAGGCCGATCAATGGACGACCCAGGAAAACGTCAGCGCTCGGCAACCGCTCTGGAAATACGCATGGCCAAACGGTGAGCAAGTGTATATTTCCGCGTCTACAGGAGAGGTCGTACAATACACCACGCGTGAAACGCGGTTTTGGGCCTGGCTTGGCGCCATCCCACACTGGATGTATTTCATGCCATTGAGAAGATTCGCGCGCCTATGGAGTCAAGCTGTGATTTGGGCTTCCGCCGTCGGCACGCTGACGGCACTGCTCGGCCTGGTCTTGGGAGTGTGGATGTACTCTCCAGGCAGGCGTTATCGATATGCCGGCCGCGCCACCGCAATTCCCTACCGCGAATGGAAGCGATGGCACATGGTCGTTGGATTGATTTTCGGACTAACTGCGGTCACATGGTCATTTAGCGGCCTGCTGTCGATGGACCCCTTTCCCGCGAAGAGCAGCGCTCATGCCGAAATACCCCGGACCGACTTCGCGGCATTTCTGCGCGGATCCATCGAGCCGAAGGCGTTCGACCGCAAACTGCCGGCCGCAGCCCTCGCTCAACTCGGAAGAACCGATGTAAAAGAACTGGAGCTGCTCTCTTTCGACGGCCATGCGGCGTACCTGGCGACGTTATCCGGCCGCGAGACCAAAGTGATTCCTCTCGATGGCGACCCTTTCCCGGAATTCAACCGCGATCGGATCGTCGCAATTCTGCGTGCCACCGCGACCGCAGGCGAGATCCGGGAGCTTCGCCTGATGAATGAATACGACGCCTATTACCTGGACCGTCACCGCGAACTTCCGCTTCCCGTGATCTTCCTCAGGACGAACGATTCCGCCGGCACTCGCTATTACATCGATCCAAAGACCGCGCGCATCGTTCAGATCTACCGTTCAACACAGTGGGTCGAGCGATGGCTCTATCATGGGTTGCACTCGTGGGATTTCCCCTGGCTCTACAAATATAGGCCGTTGTGGGACATCGTAGTGATCTCGCTGTTGCTTGGGGGAACCACGCTGGCGGTGACGGCTCTCGTTATGGCTTGGCGCGTGCTCAGCCGGTTCTTCATTTGAGGCGTTCGCGAACGAAAATATCCACTGATCGGACTGGCTGCGGAATATCGAGGACAAGCGTGTAATCGCCTTCCTCGGCGGGTTGAAACTCCGCCTGAAGCGGTTTCCAGCGCAATGGCTGGAAGCGCGTCGGCCACAACCGCCCCAACATGGTCCACTCCGCCGGCGCCGGCGCCAGATCGGCCTGGCCCTCGATGACTGTTTGCCCCTTTGGCGTGCGCACGGAATAATTCATATGAATCGGTCTATCGGGGGGATTCCCGCCCTGAATTCGGGGAACCATACGCAGTTCATGACGGGCTCCGGGATTGGTCACGGACAGTGTTATCGATTGCGACGCGACGGCTTGAGATCGCGTTGGTCCGTCGGCGTAGCGTCGATACTCGATCTGGTTGAGCAACGGCGAGGCAATCTGGATTCCTATCCCAAGGAACGGCGCAATGCCCAGCATCACTGCCATCTGCTTTAGGCCGGTTCTGTTGCGACGCATGCCGGCATACCACATCCCCAGTGCGCCGACAAGGCAAACGAGAGTCAGCAAAATCGCGCCGGGAATCTGTTCGGGATTCAAGATCTCTTCGTACGATTCTACTTCGGCGCTACTTAACTGTGTGTCCTGGGGACAAATCCGATCGCGATTTCTGCCGGGACGCCATTCGCGACTACATTTCGCAACAGGAACTCGACAATGGTTGGCCCTCCGTGAAACCTCCTCACACAGGTCCGCGATTCTCAGGAATTTGCTGCGGACCGCTGCACGTTACGATGCGGCCGCGCTTGCGTCTAACCGCAATATGCTCCAGGACCTTCGTTTCAGTCTTAGAATGCTCCGGCGCAACCCCGGATTCTACACGCTGGCCATCCTGTGCCTGACGGTCGGAATCGGCGCCAACACAGCGGTTTTCAGTTGGATCGAAGGCATTCTGCTGCGCCCTTTTCCAGCCGTTGCCGATCAAAGCCGCTTGTTCGTGCTAGGCGGAACCACGCGGGGCGGCACACGGGTTAATGCTGTATCCTGGCCCGATTTGGTCGATCTGCAGAAGAACTGCACATTGTTTGACGCCTTTATCGCCGACCGTTTGGTGGCGACGACCCTGAGCATCGGTGATCGCGCCGAGCGTGCGCCGGGGAGCGTCGTCTCTTCGAATTACTTCGATGCTCTCGGCGTTCGGCCTGTCATGGGGCGGGGTTTCGAGCCCATCGAAGATACCGGCCGGAAGGCGCATGCGGTCACCGTCATCAGCTACCGGGTATGGAAGGAGCGATACCATAGCGACCAGGCGATCATAGGCAAGAGCCAAATCCTCAACGGTGTGCCGCACACCATTGTCGGCGTCGCCCCTGAGAATTTCTTCGGCACTTTCGTCGGCTATGCTATCGAGTTCTGGGTTCCGGTGTCGATGCAGGAAACGTTTGAGCCCGGCGGCTACAAGCTGGAGGATCGGGGCGCGCGCTGGATCGAGGGTTTTGCGCGGCTCAAACGGGGCGCTGGCGCGGCACAGGCGGAAGCGGAGCTCGCCGCTGTCGCAGGACGGCTCGGGGCCGACTTCCCAGCAACGAACCGAGGCCGCGGATTTCAACTCGTGCCGTTATGGCAATCACCTTTTAACAGCGCGGGGGTTCTCATGCCGACGCTGGGCATCGCGCTTGCGGTTGTAGCCCTCGTTCTTCTCATTGCTTGCGCGAATGTCGGCAACCTGCTGTTGGTGAGAGCGCTGGCGCGACGGCAGGAAATCACGATTCGGCTGGCGATCGGGGCAGGCCGCTCACGGCTCTTCCGGCAGCTCGTTACCGAGGCGTTTCTTCTCTCCGTGCTGGCGACTGCCGGTGGGCTGGGCCTGGCCTATTGGTGCCGTGATCTGCCCATGATTTTCTTTCCTTCACAAAGCGTACCCTTGAAGCTGAGTGCCGATCTCGATCCCCGCGTGCTTGCATTCAGCGCGCTGGTATGCGCGATCTCAACCTTGCTTTTCGGCCTCATGCCGGCCATTCAGACCAGCCGGATGGAGCTGGCCTCGGCGCTTAAGGCGGACACGAGCGGCATTGTAGGCGGCGGCCGCCGTTGGGTTCGGCTGGGCTTGGTTCTGGTTCAGGTATCGCTCAGCTTCGTACTGCTGGTCGGGGCCGGGCTGTTCATCCGCAGTCTGGTTAGCATCCGCAACGCCAGCCCTGGCTTTGCAACCGAGGGCGTGCTGACGACCTCAATTGACCTACTAGGAGCCGGATACGATCAGTCGCGCGCCAAGACGTTTCAGGACGAGCTGATCGATCGCATCCAGGCGCAAGGCGGTGTTGAGTCGGCCGCATGGGCCCGCGTCACGCCACTCGGCTATCGCGGGTATTTCTCCGCGCCGATAGCGGTTGACGGTTATGACCCGGCTCCCGAGGAACAGCTCACGGCCGAGTATAACGAAGTAGGGCCTGCTTACTTTACTACGATGGGAATACCTTTGGTTTCCGGGCGGGAGTTCACGCGCGCCGATAACGAGACGTCGCCGCTCGTCGCCGTTGTCAATGAAACCCTCGCTTCAAAATACTGGCGCGGCGCCGACCCTATCGGCAGGCGTATGCAGGTGAAGGGCCGCTGGATGTCCGTGGTCGGCGTGGCAAAGAATTCGAAGTACCGAACCTTCCTGGAGCTGCCCAAGCCATTCTTCTACGTCGCGCTGCGCCAGAATTTCTCCGGTCAAGTCAATCTTCACATCAGGACAAGGCAGCGTCCGGAGTCGATGGCAAGCACCCTGGTCAATGAAATCCACACGCTCGATCCCGGATTGGCGCCCTCGCAAGTGATCACGATGCGCGAACAGGTGGACCGCTCGATGTCAACGCAAAGGATCGCCGTAACGCTGCTGGGCGTCTTCGGCGGCCTTGCCCTGATGCTCGCTGCCATTGGCTTGTATGCGGTGATGTCTTATGCCGTCTCCCAGAGCACACGCGAACTCGGCCTGCGGATGGCGATGGGTGCGCGCCGCTCGAACCTGGTGAGGCTCGTCATGAAGGATGGGCTTGTTCTGATTGTTGCCGGCGGCCTGGTGGGCTCCGTCGTGACGATGGGCGTGACGCGGCCCATTGCCGCGATGTTATACAAAGTTGACCCCCGCGACCCCTTGGCTTTCGGCTTCGCTTTCCTCATCATGACCGCAGTGGCCCTGGTCGCTTGTTTCCTGCCGGCGCTGCGGGCCACGCGCATCGATCCGCTCAAGGCTCTGCGTTCGTAGTGTCCGCGAACAGAAACATGTGCACCTGGCGTAGCCATCGAATTCCGCCCTTTACCGGGCATGAACTTTAGGTCACGGGCTCAGCGTAAGTCCATTCCTCATTGACGGTGTGGGGCTGCACCAATGCCATGAGTGGGTTTATCTCGGGCGAAAAACACCCAAAGTCCCGCCACCTTCTGCACTCTTACGCATGCCGATCGAACACTCACGATATTCCGCGGGACACAAGCCTGAATTTCCTGCGCCGATCGATTCGCCGGCTGCCCGGCTGAGCCGGTTGTACTGACAGCATGTTTAATCCGTGCCCCATGCAAAAAGCTCAACCGCCGGACCCAGCAGTCTCATCCGTTCTTCGAGCGCAGCGTGATTGCCCCACACCACATCGGATCGCTCCTCGCTAATCGACGCAATCCGGCTGCACCCGAGAACCTGCCGCCGTTCCGCGTAGAACCCGTAAGAGCGACATGCAACCGGGCGTGCTTCATAAACCAGGCATGTCCCGGAAGCAGTATCGAGAAGCGGACAGATAACAGGACGCGCAGCGAATTCAGACTCCCGAATGCGGCGGCGCACCAACTGCGCGACATCCCCAGGCAACGCCTCCAGGGCGCTCGCGATCAACTGCCATTCCTCTCTGGAAACTCGCGGGACAGAAGCCAGCCGGCGACAGCATTCATCGCAGCCCTTCCGGCAGGGCCAGGCCTCGTGAGCTGATGCGATCGCGTGGGTCCGCTGCCGGACCTGCTCCTGGATTTGATGTAACTCGCTCACGAGGCCACGGCTGCCTGATCGCTGATCGACTCCATCGGCGGAGCACTCGGCGAACGAAGCGTTCGTACGTCGCGCATCGGCGGCTGGCCGAAGAAACGGCTGTATTCGCGATTAAACTGGCTGGCACTCTCGTACCCCACCTCAAAGGCGGCGCTCGCGGCGTCAATGCCATCCACGAGCATTCGAGTCCGCGCAGCCTGCAAGCGAAGCTGCTTCTGATACTGAAGAGGACTCATAGCGGTCAACGCCCGGAAGTAGTGGTGCAGTGTCGATACGCCCATGCCTGCAATCTCCGCCAGATCTTCCACCCGCAGCGGCTTCGCAAAATTCGCCCGGATCCAGGCAATTGCCTTGGCAGTGCGGTGGCTCTGCTCGCCGAGCGTTGCAATCGCGCGCAGGCGTGCTCCCTCGGCGCTGCGAAGAATCCGGTAAATGATCTCGCGCTGAATCAAACCGCCGAGAAAAGGGATGTCCGCGGGTGTGTTGAGCAGATCGACCAGCCGGCAGCAGGCATCCAGAAATTCCACGGTGGTCTCACCGGTCGCCATCGCGGGACTGTCAAACGGCGGCTCCGCCACTTGAATCTCGTCGCGGCTGAGAAGTTCACGAACGGCCGGCATCTCCAGTTTGAGCGACATCGCCAGGCAGGGCACCTCTTCACTCGCCTCGATGACCCGGCTCATCACCGGTAGATCGAGCGATGTCAGCAGGAATCGCGAAGCATCGTAGATGAAGACATTGCGGCCGAGTTCTACCCGCTTCCGCCCCTGCGCGATTACGGTCACGCTCGGCTGGTACGTCATGGAGCACGGCGCCGTGCAGGACGTGCGCCGGTGCAGCGACAGTCCGGGGATATCGGTTGCGCGGCCCTCTGCGGAGCCGATGTATAAGGCAATTTTGCGAGCCAGCTCCTTGCGCAATTCGCTCGCTCGACCTGCGGTGTGTTGCACTTTTTCCTCACCTTCACTATAACGGTCCACTTGTGCGTTTTCTACGGGTACAAGAGAAATAGGCAATAAATCGGAAGGATCAGGATACCGTTTCCCCGGCACTCCGCTCTAACCTGAAAAAGAGGAGAGAAATGCAGAAACGCAAACTTGGTACGAGCGGCCTGGAAGTCTCGGCACTCGGGCTTGGCTGCATGGGAATGAGCTTTTCCTACGGTCCGGCGAAGGACAAGCAGGAGATGATTTCTCTGATTCGCCTCGCCGTGGAACAAGGCATAACGTTCTTTGATACTGCCGAGGTCTATGGACCGTTCACCAACGAAGAACTCGTCGGCGAAGCCCTCGCCCCTTTCCGCGAGCAGGTAGTGATTGCAACTAAGTTCGGATTTGACGTCAACCCGATTTTTGATCCCCGAGGCATGAAGGGTCCGCCGGGCCTGAACAGCCGGCCGGAACACATTAAGGAAGCCGCCGAGGGCTCGCTCAAACGCCTCAGAACGGACGTGATTGACCTGTATTACCAGCATCGGGTAGATCCGAACGTCCCGATTGAAGATGTTGCGGGAGCGGTGAAAGACTTGATTCAGGCCGGCAAGGTCAAGCACTTCGGACTTTCGGAAGCCGGGGTGCAAACCATACGCCGCGCACACGCCGTTCTTCCCGTCGCGGCGCTGCAGAACGAGTATTCGCTGTGGACCAGGACGCCGGAGAAGGAAGTGATTCCCGCGCTCGAAGAGCTGGGCATTGGCCTGGTTCCGTACAGCCCATTAGGAAAAGGTTTCCTCACCGGCAAAATCGACGAGAATACGACGTTCGACAGCTCCGATTTCCGCAACATACTGCCGCGCTTCACACCAGACGCGATGAAGGCCAATCGGGCTCTCGTTGATCTGCTCGCGAGCATTGGAGAAAAGAAGCACGCCACCCCGGCTCAGATCGCCCTCGCATGGGTGCTCGCTCAGAAACAGTGGTTCGCGCCAATTCCAGGCACCACCAAGCCGCACCGCTTGAAAGAGAACATCGGAGCCCTCGCAATCGAACTCACGCCGGAGGATCTCCGCGACATTGATGAAGCAGCCTCTAAAATCACGGTGCAAGGCGCGCGCTACCCGGCACACGTGGAGCAAATGACCGGCCGCTGAAGACCGGAACCAAATCTCAGGAGTAATTTATGTACCAGGCGAAAACTTACGCTGCGGCCAGCGCGACCTCATCGCTAGCCGCGGCAACGATCACGCGCCGCGATCCTACCGAACACGATGTTCAAATTGAGATTCTGTTCTGTGGGATCTGTCATTCCGACCTTCACCAGGTCCGAAATCAATGGAAGAGCGTGATGGCGACAGTCTACCCGTGCGTACCGGGCCACGAAATCATTGGCCGCGTCACGAAGGTCGGCTCGGCGGTCTCGAAGTTGAAGCCGGGCGATCTCGGAGCGGTTGGCTGCATGGTGGACTCGGATCGCACTTGTCCCGAGTGCCAGGCCGGGCTCGAGCAGTTCTGTCCCAACATCACCCTGACCTACAACTCTCCCGACAAGCACCTCGGGGGCGTCACTTACGGCGGCTATTCCGACAGCATTGTCGTCGATGAGCGCTTCGTTCTGCATGTGCCTTCTAATCTCGATCTGGCGGGAACCGCGCCGCTCCTGTGCGCCGGGATCACTACTTATTCACCAATGCGCCACTGGAACGTGACAAAAGGTAAGAAGGTCGGCGTGGTTGGGCTCGGCGGACTGGGACACATGGGCGTGAAGTTCGCTCACGCACTTGGAGCTCACGTGGTTGTCTTCACCACGTCGCCAGGCAAGAAGGACGACGCGCACCGCCTGGGGGCGGACGAAGTGGTGGTCTCCCGCAATGCCGACGAGATGAAGAAGCAAGGTGACAGCTTCGACTTCATCCTGGATGCCGTCTCCGCGGATCACGACATTGATGCTTACATCAAGCTCCTCCGCCGCGACGGCAACCTTACACTGGTAGGGGCGCCGGAGAAGCCGCTAGCCGTGTCTTCCTTCCCCTTGCTGATCCGCCGTCGCAGTCTCTCCGGCTCTCCGATCGGCGGCATTCCGGAGACCCAGGAAATGCTTGATTTCTGCGGTACACACAACATCACCGCGGATGTCGAGGTCATCCCCATTCAGAAGGTGAACGAAGCTTACGAGCGGCTGCTTAAGTCGGATGTGAAATACCGCTTCTCCATCGATATGGCGTCGCTCCGGTCGGAGTAAATCCAAGACCCATCCGCCCGACTGTACGATCGGAAAATTCACGCGTGGCGGACTTCACCGGGAACGCGCAGGCGAAACCGCCTGCGCAACCTTAGTTTTCATCGACTGTCGATGGCGACGGGTTGCAAACATGCCCTACATCGCCAACCGGCGCCGCCTCAACGCTTCAGGGCCAGCGTAACCCCGTCGGCGATCGGCAGCATCGTGATCACGACTCGCGGGTCGCCCGCCAACTTCCGATTGAACTCCCGAATCGCGACAATGTTCGCGTCCTGCGCCCCGCTATCCAAGACACGCCCATCCTGCAGTACGTTATCGATCGCCACAACGCCGCCCTTTCGTAGGAGCTTCAGCGTGTACTCAAAATACTCCGCATACGAGGTCTTGTCCGCATCGATAAACGCGAAGTCAAAAGTCCCTGCCTGCCCGTCCTCCTCCAAGACGCGCCTCAAAGTCTCAAGCGCGGGAGCAAGTCGCAAATCAACTTTATGTTCCACGCCCGCCTCGCGCCAATATCGCCGCGCAACAGCCGTGTACTCCTCGTTCACATCGCAGGCCACGAGGAGGCCGTCCTCCGGAAGCGCCAGAGCCACGCTGAGCGCGCTATAACCCGTGAAAACCCCGATCTCCAGCGCCTTTTTTGCCCCCAGCATCTCCACCAGGAATCGGAAGAAATGTCCCTGATCCCGCGATATCTGCATGCTCCGCCGCGGGTGCGACGCCGTCTCTTCCCGCAAGCGGCGCAGGATCTCCGGCTCCTTCACGGACGACGCCACGATGTATTCGTAAATGTCCTCGTTAATCAAATAGTTCTGCGACATGGTCTGATAGATAATCTACTTGATGCGTTTCGTCTCCGTTTTGTCGCTGCTTTGTGCCCTCGTGGCCGCCGCCCAGGATCGCAAGGTGTCCGATGCCGAGGTGCAGCGGGTGCACCGCTCTATGCTCCTCATCGACACCCACAACGATGTCACCTCCAAAACGGTCAACGGCTTCGACATCGGCCAGCGCGCCACCACGGGACACACGGACCTGCCGCGCCTCCGTGAAGGCAACGTCGGAGCGCAATTCTTTGCGGCATTCGTGGGGGCCGGATACACGAAGGACAACCACTCCGCTAACCGGGCCCTCCAGATGATCGACACGATCCGCCACGACATCGTCGCGCGCTATCCGAACGATTTCATGTTCGCCCTAACCGCCGGCGACATAGAGCGCGCGCACCGCGAAGGCAAGATCGCCGCTCTCATCGGGATTGAGGGCGGTCATGCTATTGAGGACAGCCTGCGCCTGCTACGTGATTTCTACGCCCTCGGTGTTCGCTACATGACCTTGACGCACAGCAACACGAACGACTGGGCGGACTCTTCCGGCGATATGGATAAACCTGATGTCGTTCACCACAACGGCCTTACCGATTTCGGCAAAGACGTCGTGCGCGAGATGAATCGGCTGGGCATGATGGTGGACATCTCGCATGTCGCCGACAAGACTTTCTGGGATGCCCTGGAAGTCAGTCGAGTGCCGATCTTTGCTTCTCATTCCTCCTGCAGGGTGCTGGCGAACGTCCCGCGCAACATGACCGACGAAATGATCGAGGCCCTCGCTAAAAAGGGAGGAGTGGTGCAAATCAACTTCTCCTGCGGCTTTCTCAACACCAAGCCCGGCGAAGCGACGCTGGCCGACGTTGTCGCGCACATCGATCACGTGGTTAAAATCGCGGGGATAGATGCTGTCGGAATTGGAAGCGACTTTGACGGCATTCAATGTGCGCCCAAGGGTCTCGATGATGTATCCAAATTTCCTAATCTGACTCGCGCACTTCTCGAAAAAGGCTACTCCGAGCACGATATTCGCAAGATATATGGAGGCAATTTGTTGCGAGTGATGCGAGCCGTGGAAGCCGGCGCCGCAACCTCCCGCTAACGCCGCAATCTAGCAGGCCATGGCCCTTGGCAAAAGTCTTTGAGAGCGGCATGCACAGACGAAACCGCGCCACCTTTAGGTTCAACAGATTGCGAGCCAGGTAGGGCAGCCTGCCCGAGTGGGTGGTCAACGTCAAAAAAAGGGCCCGCTCGAAAGGGCCAGGATGTGAGTTGCCTTCGAGCGGGCTAGCTTTCCTTCAGAGGAGGGCTTCCATGTATTAGAAGTCCTGCAGTATAGATTCACCCGCATTAGGGAAATTACTAGGGTCGATCCTGTACGCCGCCTGAGATACAAAAAAGTGTCCGCGAGAGTCCCGTCTCCAACGGAACCGGATCGCGGAAATCCAGCTCCGCGCGGAACCGCGCCGTGGAAACCAGCATATGTTGCTTCAGGTTGTACGGCATCCGCAGTTCTTCCGGCACCTCCGAATCCGAGCACGTTACCACCTGCCCGCGCCACCCAAAGGACCTCCCCAACGCCTCAGCGCGTTCCTTCGAAGTGGGCACATCAGATTCGCCAATGTTGTAAATGCGCCTTGCGGTTCGTCCATCACACGCAGCCAAAGCAATCGCATCGGCGACATTCTCGACATAACCGTGAGTCCACCGCCAGGCCGCCTGGTCCTCGCCCATGGGAATGGTCGGCTCGCCTGCCATCATCCGCTTCACCCACGGACGAAAAATCACGTGCCGGTCTCCTGGCCCGTAAACCTTCGGCAGCCGTAGTACGCAAGCCGGAAGCCCCGCATTCATCACCGTCCGCTCCACCAGGATTTTTTCGTAATCGCCGCCGTAAGGGTGCAGCTTGGTCCGTAACGGCGACTCTTCGTCAATCGGCACAGGCTCCAATGACCCCGGCTCGAATCCGGAGAATACACCATACGCGCGGTACACATCGCCGCTCGAAAGCACCACCATCTTCGCGGTTCGCCCCCGAAACAGCCGCACCGCCGTCACGGCATCCTGCTCGGTCAACGCATAGACGTGAATTACCACGTCGGCTTCGATCCCGTGATCCTCCGGCAAGGAACTGATATCGGCATGGACATGTCGTACCGCATCCGATAACTCGGCCTCCATTCCCCCGCGATGGAGGACCGTGACGTGGTGGCCGCTCTCCAAAAGCCGCCGCACGATATGCGGTCCGATGAACCCGGTTCCACCGATCACAAGCGCGCGCATGACCTCAATCCTATCCGATCGGATAGGGACTATCTATTCAGATAGGCTAAGCAGGCTACCTCAAGTCAAAACTCAGCAATTCACCCTAGTAATATCAATGACTTACCATCAGGTGTTTCGCTTAGAGCAATGGTACGAAGGTTGCACTCCATAAGGCGGCTGGCAAAGCCAAATTCGAAAAGAAGGAGAAAGCGAAAATGAAGGTCAGAACAAACGTAAAGGCCGGCGGCGCTGTTTGGGGCACAATCGCCTAACAGACAGACGACGACGTCGCAGGGTGAGAAGCCAAGTAAGAAGAGAGGGACAAAACAAGATGCGTAAACTGATGTTTGTTGCGTGTTCGATGTTCGTATTGGCGCTCGGTATTGGCAGTTCGTTCGCGACGCCAACCATCAGCCCCTGCGCCGTAGCCCATACGCCGGGACCAGTGCCGGATCCCTGGGGTCCAGGCGGCAAAGCGGCATAGGATCCGTGGCAGTTGGCCTAAGAATTTTTGGAAATCCAGCGGATGTTATAATCCCCGCTGGATTTCCTTTTCATGTACGTAGTATGGAACGATGTCCGCTATGCCCTGCGGATGCTTGCGAGGAGCCCAGGATCAACGGCCGTAGCGCTGTTTGCCCTGGCTTTGGGGATCGGAGCGAATACCGCCATTTTCAGTGTGGTGAATGGCGTTCTTCTCCGTCCGTTGCCCTACCCGCAGCCCGATCGCTTGGCGATTCTGTGGGAAACGCAGCCCAGCAAGGGCATTCGCGATTTTCCCGCGTCGCCTCCCGATTACAGAGACTGGCTGGACCGAAGCCGTTCCTTCGAACAAATTGCAGCCTTCCGTGAACATCCCTCTGTTCTGACCGGCGGCGCCTTGCCCGAAAGGCTTGACGCCGCTTCTCTTACCCCGGCTTGCTTTCAACTCCTGGGCGCTCAAGCGCAACATGGCCGTTTGTTCCTTCCCGAAGAGGATCAGCCCGGGCACAACCACGTCGCAGTTCTTAGCTATGGCCTTTGGCAGCGCCGGTTTGGAGGCGATACGGGAATCGTCGGCCGGTCCCTCGACCTGGACGGTGGGAGTTACTCCATAGTCGGGGTGATGTCCCCTGGTTTCAAGCTCCTCGATACGACCTCGGAAATCTGGGTCCCCTACACTCTCGATTCCAAAGAGCTTTCCGAGGAAAACCGCGGCTACAAAACCCTTCGGGTGATCGCGCGGCTGCGATCCGGCGTGACTCTGGAACAGGCCGCCGCCGAAATGCAGAGTATCGCTGCGGTCATCGAGCACCAGCATGCCGACGTTAACGGCGGCTGGAGCGCCACAGCGACGCTGCTCCGTGAGCAACTCGTCGGCGATACCCGTCCGACGTTGTACACCCTTATAGGAGCCGTTGCCTTTGTCCTGTTAATAGCCTGCTCTAACGTTGCGAACCTGCTGCTCGTTCGCGCCAGCGCCCGTCAGAAGGAAATCGCGATCCGGGCGGCGCTCGGAGCAAGCCATTGGCGGATCATCCGCCAGGTTATGTCGGAAAGCCTGCTGCTGTCGTTGACCGGAGCCGCTTTGGGGCTGGTGCTTGCCCGGCTGGCATTGCCGGTCCTCTTACGACTCAGTCCCGGAAACATACCGCGAGGCGATGAAATCACACTGGATTTACGCGTCATGGCGTTCACGTTCGCGGTTTCGATTGCGGCAGCCCTGATTTCTGGTTCTGTCCCTGCAATCATCGCTGTACGCGCACAACTGAATGAAGTACTTAAAGCGGCTGGGCGCACCTCGATGGCCAGCGTCCGCACGCGGAGACTACGCAATTTCCTGGTGGTTTCCCAGGTCGCATTTTCGGTGGCGTTGCTAATCGGAGCAGGCCTGATGATCCGCAGCCTGCTCCTGCTTCAGAGCGTCAATCCCGGGTTTCGTACTGATCACGTCATTACGATGCAGTTGGCGCTGCCGGATACCAGGTATGAAGGGCTTCACGTGGCCCAGTTCTACCGGCAGTTGCTCGATCGGCTCCAGCCGTTGCCCGTTCTTCAATACGCCGCCGTAGCGCGGAATCTGCCTTTAGGCGGTGGCGACAACAGCCTGAATTTCGAGATTGCGAACCGCCCGGCCCAAGCGAGCGGCGACCAGCCTCGGGCGCGATATCGCGCGGTGAGCTCAGATTACTTTTCAGCGCTGGGCATCCCTCTGATTAAAGGACGCTGCTTTCAACCTTCTGATTCGGAAGCATCGCAAAGCGTGGTCATAATAAACGACTTAATGGCTCGGAGATTCTGGCCCAACGACGACCCGATCGGCCGCCGGATGAAGGCTGGTTTTTCGGAGGCTCCCTGGAGCACGATCATTGGTGTGGTCGGCAACGTGAAGTGGGCCGGATTGGATGCCGAAACTAACCCCGAAATGTACTACTCGTTTCAGCAGGTGCCACCCACCCTGATGTCATTCGTCGAAGGGTCCATGGCCGTCATCCTACGAACCCACGGCGACCCGTCCTCGGTGATCAAGTCAGTCCGTGAGCAGGCCCATGCGCTTGATCCCGACCAGCCGGTCTTCCGGGTCCGGACCATGGAGGACCTCGTTCACGGTTCAGTCGCGAAACCGCGCTTCCGGGCAACGCTGGTCACGATTTTTGCTGCCGTCGCGCTGGCGCTGGCGGTGGTCGGGCTTTATGGCGTCATTTCCTATTCCGTAAGTCAACGCTCGAACGAGATGGGCGTCCGCGCGGCGCTCGGTGCGGGAAAACGGGATCTGCTGCAGTTAGTCCTGGGTGAGGGAACCCGGCTGGCTCTCGCCGGCGTTCTGATAGGTCTGGCCATCGGTTATCCCCTGGCGCGAAGCGTTCAGCGGCTCCTCTACGGCGTTCGTGCTTACGATCCGATCACGTTCCTTGCTATTCCGCTGCTGCTCCTCGTTGTGGCTCTGTTGGCGACTGCGGTCCCGGCACTCCGCGCGACCCGCACCGATCCGTCGGCCGCCCTCCGCTACGAATGAAGCGGAGTGTCTTCGATGTAATCATTCTGGGCGCGGGCGCGGCCGGGCTGATGTGCGCCATCGAAGCTGGAAAGCGCGGCCGCCGCGTCGCCGTTCTCGAACGTGCCGACCGCATCGGCAAGAAAATCCTGATTTCAGGGGGCGGGCGCTGCAATTTCACGAACCTGCACTGCCGGCCCGAGAACTTCATTTCATCGAACCCGCATTTCGTGAAGTCGGCGCTGGCACGCTACACGCCCGCCGATTTCATCGCGCTCGTCGAGCGGCATCGGATCCGGTACCACGAGAAGACGCTCGGCCAGCTCTTCTGCGACGGCTCTGCGAGCGAGATCACGAGGCTGCTGGAAGAGGAATGCCGGACAGCCGGCGTACAGATCTTCACCCGGACCCAGGTTCAGGAGGTCCGGCGGCCCGAGCGCTTCGTTGTTCAAACGCCCGAGGCCGAGTTCGAATCGGAAGCGCTGGTTGTGGCCACTGGCGGCCTTTCAATTCCGAAAATGGGCGCGACCGGGTTTGGCTACGAACTGGCCCGACAGTTCGGAGTCGCCATCCGCGAGTGCCGTCCAGCGTTGGTCCCGCTGACGTTCAATCCCGACGATTGCAGCCAGTACTGCGATCTCGCAGGGGTTTCCTCCGACGTGATCGCGTCGTTCGCCAAACAGCATTTCCGCGAAAAGATGTTGATCACGCATCGCGGTCTCAGCGGTCCGGCAATTCTGCAGATATCGTCCTACTGGAGGCCCGGAGATCCGATCGCGATCGATCTGGCCCCCGGGATCGAGATCACGACCCGGGTGCGCGACCTGAAATCAGCCCGGACCGCAATCCGGACGGCGCTGCCCCATCGCTTTGCCGATCGCTGGCTCGAGTTGCACGTTCCGCCCCGCTGGAATGCCCTTTCCATCACAGCGCTCGAACGGCTGGTGCATCACTGGGAGGTCACGCCATCCGGCACTGAAGGTTACGACAAGGCCGAAGTCACCGCGGGCGGCATCGATACGAGCGAACTGTCCGCCAAAAACCTGGAAAGCCGCCGGGTGCCCGGGTTGTTTTTCATCGGCGAGGTTGTCGATGTTACCGGTCACCTTGGCGGCTTTAATTTCCAATGGGCCTGGGCGTCGGGCTTTTGCGCCGGACGCTCAGTTTGAATCGTCGCGGTCGTCTTTATCTTTATCGCTGTTCTTCCAGCCCTGCTTCTCGGCGGATTTTATGGGATCCGCGAGCCATCGTTGCAGGCCCTCCGGATCCAGTTTGAGCTGAATCACGGTCGCTTCGTTAGGCTCAAGGGTGGTCAACAGCAGCTTGCAATCGTGTCCGTCCGTGCGCATCCAGATCAAGGTCAACTCGTTATTTCGATTGGACCGGACCTGAACGAACGGTTTCCACGGCTCACCAATTGCCTGCCGGATCTTGACGGCGACGTTCTGGCCGGAGCCGTCGTGACTGCCAAGGTCTTCGAAAATCGCCATATCGATATGTTTGGCGCCCGCCGGGTGGGCCACATAGGTGACCGCGTTCACCAGGCCGAACAGCGGGATATGCATGGGTTTCGTGTTGAATTCATCGGAAATCGCCTGCACGATTGCCTTGAACTCCCGGTCGGCAGCGTATCCGGTTGGGCCGCTCAGAGCGGCGAGGAGCAACAGCGTTGCGTAGCGCATGTCAGTTCTCCTTGGAGCCGGTCTTATCTCTGCCGATATTCACGTCCAGCCGCGGGATGCCGAAGTTGCCGCCGAGATCGCGCAGGTCTTCGGGCCGCAGCGTGCCCACGATATTCACGAAGGTCAGCTCCTTCGGCTCGGCCACAATCACCACGAGCCCACCGATCTTCTCGCCATCATGTTTGATGTACACCTCGCAATTCTCCCCGTTGCGATGGCTCCTCACCCCGACAATTCGCGACCACCCCGGCGTGTGCAACTGGTTGCGGACGAACTCGACATCCGCCTCGTTGTAGGCGCCTTTCTCGTCGAACTCGAAGCTCTTGACGTAGACGCCCTGCAGCCCGGCCACGAGCTTCTTGACCTTCGCTTCGTCCTTGTCCTTATCCGACAGGAACCTGGACGCGAGCTGGAGCAGCGACGAATCCAGCGTTACGTCGACCGTCTCGTCGGCCTTGTCCGCCAGCTTATCCAAGCCTGGCGGAAACTTGATTTCCTGCGCGGCCACCAACGGCGCGATCGCCAGGAATATTAACAATGCGCGTTTCATATACGAACCTTTCTCCCACCTGTCCCGTTACAATTCATTCGTTGCTGTCTGCACTTTATGCTGGATCTTCTCGAGCTTCACCCGCGTCACCTTGAGAGCGAGCTGCAGGCGGGCCTTGGCTTCCAGCCCCGCGGCCCGCTCAGCGTCGGCCCTCCGATGCTGCCAGACTACGGCCGCGAGAACGAGGGCCGCCGCCACAGGAACAGTCGCCCACCTCAACCGCTCCCACCAGGTCCTCCGTGCCGTTTGTTGAGCCGCCACGGCGGCGAGAACCTTAGCTTCAAACCATGGCGACGGATCTTTCCGCGCCAGTGCACGTCGTAATTGTTGCTCCAGATCGTCCATTACCGTACTTCCCCCATGCTGCGATCGATTTTGTCCCGCAGCAACGCCAGCGAGCGGTGTAGATGACTCTTCACCGTTCCCAGCGGCATGTCCATCACTTTGGCTATCTCTTCCGGCATCAATTCTTCCTGATACCGCAGGATAATGATCATCCGCGCCTTCTCAGGTAAACCCGAAATCAGCGCCCTCAGTTTGCGGCTCATCAACACGTCTTCGTGATCGTCCGTCGACGATGGCTCCGGCGCGCTGTCCAGCGAAACCGCCATCCGTAGTTTCCGTTTCCGGATGTAGTCGATGCAGCGATTCGTCGTCACTTTCCGTAGCCAGTAGGTCACATGCGCTTCGCTCTCCAGTTCGTTTAAACGCCGGTACAACTCCAGGAACACCTCTTGCGCAAGTTCCTCGGCGACGGCCCGGTCGCGCAGGGAATGGAAAGCGATGCTGAATACCATCGACTGGTTGGCGCGCAACAGTTCAGCAAAGTCCCGGGTCGAATGCTTCTCGTCGGGTTTCGGCTGTTCCGTCCTTTGGGCCGCCGTTTTCATCCTTCTATCTGCTAATACGTGACTTGCCGGCCGGAGGAGGCAGAAAAATTGCCCTGAGCGCCGGCCCCGCCGGATAATGGAGGATTACATGAAGCGCTTCCTCGCCGCACTCCTTCTTTGGGCCTGCGCATGCGCGGCCACACCCCCCAAACCGAAGCTGATTCTTGCGATCGTGATTGACCAGTTTTGGTTCGACTATTTGAACCGCTTCCGGGCCGATTTCCACGGCGGTTTCGCGGAGCTGCTCGATCACGGCGCGGTTTTCACGGACGCGCATCACATCCATTTTCCGACCGTCACGGCTGTCGGCCATTCGACGTTCTTGAGCGGTGCGACACCGTCGATTAGCGGGATCGCAGGTAACGAATGGTACGACCGCGCGACCAGCCAGACCGTCACCAGCGTATCAGACAGCAGCGTCGATCAGATCGGCGGAGCCGCCGGCATCAAGGGGTCGTCGCCGCGCAGAATGCTCGTGAGCACGGTCGGCGACGAGATCAAGATGCAGGGCCAAAAGGCTACGATAATTGGGATTTCGATCAAGGACCGCGGCGCGATCCTGCCCGCTGGGCATATGGCCGACGGCGCGTACTGGTTTGATCCAGATACCAATCATTGGGTGACCAGCAGTTATTACATGAAGGATCTGCCGGCTTGGGTGAAGGATATCAACGCGAGCAAGCCGGCCTTGAAGTATCTCGGCCAGAAATGGTACTCACTGGACGCCCCTAATGGGAAGCCGCTGTGCACGATGGTGAACGGCGAGGACGGGATTCCCTATTGTGGTTCGCTGGAGGCAACGCCCTGGGGGAATGAGTTGATTGAGGCTTTCGCGGAGCGCGCGGTGGTGACCGAAGACATGGGACATCATCCGGGCACCGATATTCTGGCGGTGAGTTTCTCTTCGAATGATTACGTGGGCCATGCGTGGGGTCCCGACAGTGAACAGGTACGCGACGTGACCCTGCGGACCGACCGGTTGCTGGGACAGTTCCTCAATTTCGTGGAGCAGCGTGTGGGGCGGGGGAACTTGCTCGTGGTGCTCACGGCGGACCATGGCGTCGTGCCGGTTCCGGAAGTCAACGAAGAGCGGAAAATGCCCGGCGGAAGGTTATCGCTGGCACAGGTGCAGAACGCGATTCGGGATGCTTTGACGAAGAAGTATGGGGCGGGGAAGTGGATACAGTCCCTTTCCTATACGACGCCGTATTTCAACCAGGAGTTGATTCGCTCCAAGCAACTGGATGAAGGGCAGGTGGAGGCGACAGCGGCAGACGCGGTTCGGGCGCTCCCGCACATCTTTCGCGTCTACACGGGCTCGGACATCGCCTCGGGTCGCATGCAGGCGGACCGCATCAGCCAGGCGGTGACGAACGGATACTATCGCGGGCGCACGGGGGATTTGATCGTTCTCGCCGATCCGTATTATCTGTTCGAGGCAACCGGGACGTCACACGGTACACCGTTCAACTACGACAATCATGTGCCGGTTATCTTCATGGGCCCGGGAATCAAGAGCGGTGAATATCCCGAGAGGATCGCCGTGAACGATATTGCCCCGACGTTATCGGCGATTACGCGGGTGGAGGCGCCGAGCGGGTCGGTCGGGCGGATTTTGAGCGAGATGTTTCAGTAGGCCGCAGAGCTAGACGACGCAAGGTGACGGAGGAGCGGCCCACTCCGAAGACTTACATCGATGGCGCCCGGTATGGCGAAGCTGTTGTCACTCTAACGAAGAGTCCAGGAAGTCGTGAGAGCGGCTTCGGCCTATGTTAGGATAGATTCTGCCGACGGAATTCCACATCGGGGACGTAGTTCAGCTGGTTAGAACGCCGGCCTGTCACGTCGGAGGTCGCGGGTTCGAGCCCCGTCGTCCCCGCCATTTCTTTCAATCACTTCCAAGCCTTTACCAGTTGGTCATTTTCCGGTGTGTCCAGTTAAGCACTCCGGTAATCAACTCCACGGTCTACCGCTTTATCAGCGGCGCAAGATGCCCCGTACTAAAACCTTGTATCCGTGGTTCCTCAGAAAAAAGCGGCCGCCAGGCCGGACCGCTTCATACAATCGAGCAGGTCAAGCGGTTGATGAACGAATGCCATCTCCACGCGTTCGTGTTGCTTCCACAACAACGTGGTGCGCTTCGACGCAGATTCGCCTCACGTCTACGTGCCAGGTCGAGGAACGCGCAAAGCGATTGTCTTTGGCCGATGACGTCGTGCGCTCTGAATCGGCCGCCTAGTTACGACCTGCGCCACATGGCACAACAGTCCCATCCACGCTTCCCGCGAGTAACGGCTCGGTTAGCAGAGGCCCTGCCGATGTGCGCAGGGCCTACTTCAAACAGGTGAAATTTCTGGCGCAGAATCTTCGCTAGCGAAGCTCTCCCGCACCCCGGCTTATCGCCATTCGGAGTGTCGTTCCCGGAACTCTCGTAGTCGCGCTAAATCATCCGATAGGGCCTCCCGTTGTTCGCGCGAGAGATGATTGTTGCTCACGACGAATTGCATGGTCTCGATAACCTCGCTCAGCTCAGTGGGATCGTAACGCCCGCCGGCGAGTTTACCCTGGAGCTCATTCAACTCTTCTTTCGCTCGAGCGACTCTGTGGCGATCGGCCGTAAGCGGGAAAGTCATATCTTCTACGCGGTCGAGATCTCCGCGAACATGCTCGAACAGACGTCCACTATAGAAGCGGTCCCGGTCGCCATCTCGATCGCGACCACGATCTGCATCCCTGTCCCGGTTACCCTGAAATCCCCAACCTTCGGTGCGCTCGCCGAATTCCCGTAGTCGAGCCAAATCGTCCGAAAAGCGATCACGCTCGCGGGCATCGATGTGATTATTGTTCACCACCGCTTGCAACGCTTGAATCACATCGTTGAGTTCAGCTGGATCACGGCGTCCTGCATCCATCTTTTCTTGAAGTTCATTCAGCTCCTGCTTCGCTCGAACCACTCTGCGCCAGTCTCCCGTTAGCGGGAAGGAGCCTTCTTGTATGCGGTCCAGATCCCCCCGCACGTGTTCAAACAAGCGTCCCCGATAAAAACGATCGTCACCCCGGTCCCGATCGCGGTCCTGAGCGTATGCGCAAAATGTCAGCAAGAACACCCCTACGCACCCAAAAATCTTTAACTGCTGTCTCATGCACCGCCTCCTTGACAGTTCGACGCGCCCAAGGCGCGGTTCTATCACGGTACGAGCATTAAACTTTTCACACGGAACAGCCGCCGAGTGGTGACGCTGATCGCTAAGTAGTACAAATGACTCAATTAGCCCATGTTCGGACACCGACAATGCTTTGGACCGAGGCCCGAACGGCCGGCGGTGCGGAGTGTAAATTACCTCAGCCGACGCACGCCTCGAATCCTTTCCGAGCCGCCCGGCTAACAGCTGGGTCCGAAGAGAAGAGTCTTGACTCGTCGGCAGCAGTTCAACTATTCTTGAAATGTCGAAATGAAACAGCCGTCGCCGGAAGTGATCACTCGATTCGCGGACATGCTTGCCGCCATCGGAGCTGAACCTCGCCTTCGTATCACGCAGCTTCTCCTCACCGCCCACCCGGAAGGTATGGTTGCCGGCGAGATTCAGCAAGAGCTCGGTATCAGCGCTTCGAACCTCTCGCACCACCTGGACAAGCTGAAGAACGAGGGTGTCATCAGTGTAAAGCGAGAGGGCAGCTTTCTCCGCTACACCGCGAATACCGAAGGATTGCAGGATCTGCTTACCTTTTTGTTTTCCGAGTGCTGCGCCAGGACGAAGGCGGTTCGACCCGACAAAATCATTCAACTCTGCAAGTAGACAAGGAGTCATCATGGGCACCGACATCAAGGAAGTGGTCAAAGAGAAGTACGGCCAGGCTGCTCTCCGGGTCACGCGTGGTGGTAGCTGCTGCTGCGGTGCAGCCCCGGCAGACCAGCACTGCGCCGACCCCATCACGAGCAATCTGTACAACACCGACCAGACGGGAGAATTGCCCGAAACCGCTGTCCTCGCCTCGCTTGGTTGCGGAAATCCCACGGCGCTGGCGGAACTGAAACCCGGTGAAACTGTTCTCGACCTCGGATCAGGCGGCGGCATCGACGTTCTGCTTTCCGCCAAACGCGTCGGACCGGCCGGGAAGGCATACGGCCTCGACATGACAGATGAAATGCTGGCACTGGCAAACGAGAACAAGAGCAAGGCCGGTGCGCAAAACGTCGAGTTCCTGAAGGGCGAGATCGAGAACATTCCTCTGCCTGACAACTCGGTTGACGTCATCATCTCGAATTGCGTCATCAATCTCAGTGGCAAGAAGGATCAGGTTCTGAGTGAAGCTTTCCGAGTCCTGAAGCCGGGTGGCCGCTTCGCCGTTTCCGACGTGGTGACCAAAGGCGAGATGCTGCCCGAGATCCGTAAGAGCGTTCTGCTGTGGGTCGGATGCATGGCTGGGGCGCTGGAGGAAAACGAGTACAAGTCGAAGTTGGCGGCGGCTGGATTCGAGAACATCAACATCGAACCGACGCGCATTTACCGGGCGGAGGATGCGCTGTCGTTCCTCAAGGATCAAGGTCTCGATGCCGACGCGATCGCACCACAGATCGACGGCAAGTTCATGAGCGGTTTTATTCGTGCTCAGAAGCCGATCGCCAAGTCGTGCTGCGGTCCCACCTGCTGTTCGTAGAGGAACGTCCGATGGCACAGAGCGTCCTGTTGGAAGAACCGGTGGCCCGGCCGAGGCTGGCCTTCTTCGAACGTTACCTGTCGTTGTGGGTCGGCCTGTGCATGATTGGCGGGGTCATCCTGGGGAAAATCAATCCTTTGGCTGTTCAGGCCATTCGCAGGATTGAGTTCGGCCAGGGGAGCCAGATCAATGTGCCGATCGCAGTCCTGATCTGGCTCATGATCACGCCGATGATGATGAAGGTGGACTTCGGCGCCATACGCAACGTCGGACGGAAGCCCTCCGGCCTTGTAGTGACGCTCCTGGTGAACTGGTTGGTGAAGCCGTTCTCGATGGCATTCCTGGCGTGGCTATTCTTCCGTATTGTGTTCGGAGCCTTCATCAGCGGAGCCGAAGCTGACCAGTACATCGCTGGGTGCATTATCCTGGCGGCGGCACCCTGTACAGCAATGGTGTTCGTCTGGAGTCACCTCACGAGTGGCGATCCGGCGTACACGCTGGTCCAGGTATCGGTCAACGACCTCATCATGCTGGTGGCCTTTGTGCCCATCGTGCAATTCCTCGTAACGGGAGCTTCTTCACTCACGGTTCCGTTCCGGGTGCTCCTCTATTCCGTGATCGTGTTCATCGTTATTCCGTTGACCGCCGGCACCATCCTGCGGCTCTGGTTGATTCGAACGCATGGAAGGCAGTGTTTCGAGGGCACGTTGCTTCCTCGGTTCACTCCGATCACGATCACGGCGCTGCTGGCAACGCTGGTGTGCATCTTCGCATTCCAGGCTGACAACATCACTGGCCGCTTTTTTCATGTCGTTTTGATCGCGATTCCAATCACGCTCCAGGTTTACCTGAACTCCTCATTGGCCTACGGCCTGATGCGTCTGCTCAAAGTCGAGCACTCCGTTGCCGCTCCGGGAGCATTGATCGGCGCAAGCAACTTTTTCGAGCTCGCCGTCGCCACCGCTATTGCGCTATTCGGGCCGGAATCCGGGGCGGCGTTGGCGACCGTCGTGGGGGTTCTGGTTGAAGTGCCCGTTATGCTTTCCGTCTGTGCGGCGTGCAATCGAACCCGCCACTGGTTCTTATTCCAACCCGCAGGAACAAGAGCGTGAGCAAACAGCGAGTCTTGATCCTATGTACGGGGAACTCGGCACGGAGTCAAATGGCGGAAGGTCTGCTTCGCCACGAGGCTGGCGACCGATTCGAGGTCTACTCCGCGGGTACGAAGCCGTCGATCGTTCGGAAAGAAGCCATTGCCGCGATGAGCGAGATCGGAATCGACATTTCCGGCCATCGTTCGAAATCGGTTGATGAGTTCGCCGGCCATGATCTCGATTACGTGATTACCGTCTGCGACAACGCCAAGGAGTCGTGCCCGGTGTTCCCGGCGAAGACGCTCAGGATGCACTGGCCGTTTCAGGACCCGGCTGCCGTAAAAGGAACGAACGAGGAGCGCAGGGCAGCTTTCCTCACCGTACGGGACCAAAATCCACAACCGCATCATGGCGTTCCTCGAGGAAGGGAAGTCCTGATTCTCGGGTCAACCTCGTCCACAACAGTGATCGAGACGGGATTAGATGTGACGGTGAGAAATGGCTGTTCTTCAACCTCATAAAGACCGCCACGACAAATTTGAGAACAAGGCACTTCACAGGTTCTTTCTTTCTATTTCTTCTGAACTGTGTTAGACTTCCGCATTACCTACATGTCATTTGCACGTCGGATAACCTTACTCGCTTTCTGTACCGTCGTTGTTGCAGAAGGCCCAAGTCTTGCCGGAACGATTACAGGTAACGTCGCAGACTACAACTCGGCGCAAGTAGGCCTTGCCAACGGTGTATTGGTGGTGCCGGCTAACGTAGCCACCTACACGGCCACCGGGACCATCACAAACGGCTCCAGTTTTATCGTCACGTTGCCGTCGGGATTCACGTTCGGAACCGCGCCGTCGTTGACCACAAGCGGAGCAGCGACTTTTATGCTGATAAGCGGGCTTCACATGCAGTCCGCCACCTTTCAGGTCGCAACCGCGGATGTGAGTTCGGGCGACACAATCTCTTTAGCGACCTTTACTCTCAATGGTGCGACCGCTCTCGTAACGATTACGCCGGTGGCCAGTGCTTTGCCGCTCACCATGCAGGCGGTTGGAAGTGACGCTTCACCGCTCTCCTTTCGCGCATTTGCGAGCGACGTAGGCGCGGTAGGGATTTTCGTGGGCGCCATCCAATTCATCGATGCCAAACCCCCATCTCTCGGTACGAAATTCGGCACCAACCCGACTACGGATAGCTTAACTGCGGTGTTGAGTGCCACCGCCATCTCCGCGCAGACGAGTGATGCTGCTACCCGCAGCGTTCAGATCCTGAGTCCGAACGGAATGGCAAACCAGTTGTCGAACATGGACACCGCGACGGTTACGATGTTCGAGAATTTTATCGGGATCGCAAAGGTGTTCGCATCGAACACCTCCGATTGCGCACTGCCAATCTTAACGGGCTCGGTGACTGCAACCAGCGCTACGATTCCGAATGTCCCATTTGGCCGTGAAATCTTCTTTTGCGTGACTGGTTCAGGGTCTGTGATACAGCCTAGCCCCGTTGGGTTCACCAATATTGTAATGACCCCCGGCACCAGCACGGACTTTGCCGGCGTCCAGGTAGTCGACGAATTTCCGGGCTCAATCTGCTATTTCGGTGGTGCGTCAGTCCTCGGTTCCGGAGGTTTCTTTGGCGTCTGCACTGGTTTTGCCACTCCCGTTTCCTCCGTCGTAACCGATTCACAAGGCCATATGCTTGTGTCTCAGCCTGCCTTGAACCGAGTCCTGGTTTTAAGCCCCACCGGAACGATGCTGGGGGCGCTGGCACCTGGGCTCTACGGGCCTTTTCTGTCCCCGTCCGGGATCGCAGTCGATTCCAAAGACAACATCTTTGTCTCCGACAGCGGGAATAATCGTGTCATCACTTTCAATAGCATCGCCGCCGGGGCCGCACCTCAAACCCCGATCATCACGGCAGCGGGCCTCAATCTGTTGGCGCCCACCAGCCTGGCGGTCGATTCGAGCGACAACCTTGTGGTAGTCGATGGCGGGAATAATCGTGTCGTGCTTTTCGGTATCCGGCACTCCGGAAACACCGTTTCCGGTTTCTCGCAGGCCGGCTCCATTGGCCCAATGCTTTTAGGGAGTTTCGGGCAGTTCAATCAGCCGTTGGATGTCGCGGTCGATTCGCAAGCCCATATTCTCGTCGCCGACAGCGGCAATAACCGCATCGTCGTTTTCAGGAGCCTGGCGCAAGGGCTCGCTCCACTCACGCAAATTGGACCAACTGTGGGACTGTTCGGACCGCTCTCATTACCTACCGGCATCGCCGCGAATTTGAAAGATCCGAACGCGTCGAACAAGGATGAGATCGCGATTCTGGACACCGGGAATTCCCGCGTGCTCATTTTGGGAAGTGTGGCGCAAGGGAACACGCCGCGCGTGCAAATCTTCTCCAGCACCCAAAACGGCCAGTTGACTAACCTGTATGGCGGCCTGAGGACCGGGGCGAACGGAAATATCCTGCTGTTGGAACCTGGCAATGCGCGCTTAGCCCAGTTTTCCGATAGCGGGACATTCTTGAGCTCGATTCCGATCCCTTGAACCGGCTAAGTAAGGCTTAGCATGCTGGCAGCTAGCGCCCGCCGGATACGTCGACGATCGTCCCGGTAACATAGGAGGCCTCTTCCGACAGAAGCCATAGGATCGCTCTCGCGACCTCGTCCGGCTCACCACCCCGTTTCATGGGAACCAGGCTCTTCACCCTGTCGACCCGCTGTGGTTCGCCGCCTTTGGCGTGCAATTCGGTATAGATGAATCCGGGCCGCACGGCATTGACCCGGATCCCTTCCAGCGCGACTTCCGCAGCCAGACCGACGGTAAACGTGTCGATCGCGCCTTTGCTAGCCGCGTAATCGACGTATTCGCCCGGAGATCCGGATTTAGCCGCACCCGACGACACGTTGACGATTGCCCCGCCACGGCCCCCATTTCGTGTCGACATGCGTCGAACGGCCTCGCGCGCGCAAATCATCGACCCCAGAACATTCACTGCGAAAATCTGTTCAATGCGAGAGGCTTCCATGGCATCCAGTCGCATTTGCGGCCCCAGCGTCGCCGCGTTGTTGACGAGAGCTGAGACTGTGCCCAAGGCTTCATCAACCTCCCGAAAGAGTTCCACAACGCTTGTTTCGCAACTGACGTCGGCCTGAACTGCGATGGCCCGGCCATGCCGGCTCGCGATGTCGCGAACCACTCCCTCAGCGGCATCGCGGCGATGCTGATAGTTGACACAAACCGAGTAGCCCCGGGCTGCGGCGAGCCGGGCCGTCGCAGCGCCGATTCCCCGACCGCCTCCGGTTACGATCAGGACTGGTGCTGGATTCACGTTGCCGGACTCCCGATCTTCTCAGCCTTTGAAACTCGGAAGGACCGAGGCACCGAAGTCTTCGTTTTCATCGATTAGGTCCTGTTCGTGCTCGTCTTCCTCGTCCGGTATCTCCACAATCTGTGTCGTGCATGGCGTCATGTCCATGACGCAGGAGGGGATCGTAAAGGAACTCATAAATCGAAGCAGGGGCGCCGCGAGAACTTTCAAAGTGGGCTCACACTCCGGAAGATAGGCGAATTGGGGATCTTCCATAAACTTGCGGATGCTGTGAAGCATACCTTCAGGAGGATCCTCGTAAACATCATCGTATAATGGTGCCACGCTGAGGGGCATGGCCAGCGCTTTTCTGAAACAAGGCGTCACGAGGGGATATTCGCCCTTCGATTTCTCCGCGACTTTCTTAAAGAGCTCCACCGCACGTCTATGTGTCTCGCCTTTGGGTTTCACAATGAAAGGTCCCAACACGTTTGCTCCGGGGAGCAAGCGGCCGCACTGGATCGCCCCATTCGCGTTGCTGAACATGTGTTCGAACGTGAGGCGGCCTTCGGCGACCTCGTGGAGCATCATCAGGGTGGAAGGATACATCGCGAGCGAGTGGCGGGTTTCGGCGATCAGGATGATGGAGAGAAGGTTGCAGACCGTTTCATAGCCAGTCATCTTGAAGCCCAGATCATCCAGATTCTTGACCGATTTCGACTTCTTGGATAACCAGAAGATATCGTCAAGTTCCAACTCCCCTTTGCTATTGATCCGGACGCCCTTAAGGAATGAGGTGTATTGAAGCCCCACATTCATTGATGTTTTCTTGAGCGTCTCGATTGAGGTGGGGTCGTTCTCGAGAACTCCCAGGATCAACTGGCCGAGTTGAGCATGTGCTGCCGATTTCGAACAAGCCTCCTTCGTTTCGATTTCCTGGCACAGGTTCAGAGTGAGACGTGCCATGTCCCGATACGACAGATCCAGGACCCGAAGCTGGCAATCTTTCAGAACTCCAAAGTCCTTTTCTACGATTTGGGGCGACTTCGTCACCAGGCATTGCATACGCGTAGTGCCGCTGCCGTCCCACGTTTTCGAATTCACCGCGATGACCACGCATCCATCAAACTTGTAAAACGTCAGATGCTTGATCGGCATGCCGGTCTCCTTGTGGGTTGCCACAACGCGATTCCGGATATCAGCGCCAATCGCCGTAGCTTTGAGCCAGCAGGCGTTATCCGTCATATCGACGATACAGTACGCGGGCAAATCGGCTGCTGTATACGTGGTTGCCGACGCGGATTTGTTCGAAAAGCGCTCCAATTCTTCCGACCATGATTCGCTAGCGCCTGACGAGGACAGGATCGGTGTGGTTCCGGTGACTTCGCCCTGCGCCTCCGCAAGCAGCATGTCGTAGTCCCCTTTGAGGTCGCGGAGGATTCTCCGCATGACTGCGACGCAAACCCGCTTCGCCATCGGGGAAGCGCGTAAACCATTCACAATGGCACCCAAGTAGCCGGAGTTTTTTAGCGCTGCAAACAACTCGCCGGGTTGAAGCTCTTGCGCGCATTCCGCGCCGCAGTCCAGAATTGCTTTCTGCACGGGGTCGCTTTCCGCCAGTGCCGCGAGCGCCTGGTCCCAGTCGGATCGGTATAGGTTTGGCAGATCGACAAGCACTGGAGTCTCGGTCTTGGCGCTAAACACGAGCGGCTTCTTCGGCCCGCTGAAACCCAGGCACGAAGGGAGCGGGAGGACGGCTGCTCCGAAAGTCCATTTCGGTATTTTGCCGGTCAGCACCATCGATTGAATGGCCTCGGTGTAACCGGAGCACGGTGTGGTAGTGGTACTCGTGCTGGCCCGCGTGCTGGCATGCCTGTTCACATGAGCGCTGCACACCGGGTTCATACATGTTTCGCAAATGACTGTCTTCTGAGGATTGCCCTTGCAGACAAAGCAGACATTCAGCGTCGGATCTCTGAAGCGATTTCCTCCACAGTTGACGGGCTGCATGACGGTCGTTGTGGTGGCGACGTTATGATTCCTCAGATGCGCTTCGCAGTAAGCTTTGCCGCAACTGGGGCACATCGCCTTCGGAGCGCTGGAGCAGTAACCGTTGTGGTTGCATGCACGGCAGGGATGACTGCTTTTGTCCCTGTGATCGGCGCAATAACCGCGCATGCAGTAGCCGCAACCCCCAATAGTCCACTTCAAACATCCGGGATAACGGCACCGACCGCAATAATGTCCCGCCCTATGGCTGTTGCAATACATGCGATGACACGTTTCGCACGTCGACGTGGATTGCATCGAGCAGGGGTCATAAGCGCAGTTGACGACCGTCGATCCGAGCATCAGGAGATCACTCGCGCCTCCGCCCAATCGATGGAGGTGGTCTTGACCAGCATGATGCGGACGCGGTCTTCGGGCGGGATCGCTACATTACGCAGCCAGTGGTCGATGGAACTTTGCGTGTAGAAGGCCGGGTTGATCTCGATCATGGCGGAGGCGAACCAGGCCGCGGAAGTGAAGTCGAAGAGCCCGTAATAGCGGGCGATTTGAATGGCCTTCCAGGTCAGTAAATCAAGCGTACTTTCGTCGTGCCGCGAACACGAGTCCGGATGGCTGTCCAAAACATGTTGACGAACCCGATTGAAGAAGCGCGCATCCGAAATCGTTGCGATTTGCTGCATCTGCGTGCTGCGGATCACCATAATGATGGGTGATAACCATCATATCCCAGGAATTCGCGTTTTTGAGAGAGGCTGGCGAACTGGGTTTTGTGGCAAACCCTAGTCACTTTCACCGAAAATACGCGCCGACGTGTGTCGAAGTGGCCGGCTGCGCGTTGTGAAATGGTGGCGCGGCGGTTTCGCCTGTCTTTGGACCGCACCGGGAACGTAGAGGAGAAACCGCTTGCGCCACGCATTGTTTTTCCCATTTTCGTGGATCGGCGGTCCATCGCCGCACAGCCGGAAGACTATGCGTGGGGCGCAATGCAGTAACGCCGGCTTTAGCCCAATGCCACTGAGTTGAGAGTAAGGCAGGATTGCATCCCTGCACGCCGGTTTGTTACCGGTGCTTGTCGAGGCATTTCGAGGTGGTGAAGGCGGGTTTCAAAACCCGACGCAGGTTGTAAACCTGCCTTTCATCCGCTGCGCCCGGTCCCACTTTCCGGGAAAACTAACTGGCATTGGACTTTGGGCCGGCCGTGGGGCAGCCTGCAAGGCTGCGATTCCGTCGTTACGAGCGGTCCGGCGGCCGCTTCGGAAAGTTCGCGACGACGCGAACTCGTGACTGCGAAACCACGTCAACGACGGACGGTCCGGCATCTTTTGCGGCAAGGAGAACCATTCGCTCCGCTTCGCACGCATCGAGGATTGCTGCGGCAATACGATCCTGGAGTTCGAGTATCGAGACGTTCTCGAAAGACTCCACGACCTCGCGCGCACGCCTCTGCGCTTCTTCTGCCGTCATAAGCTCATAGTAACCGCTCTCGCTCATCGCCGGCGAAGACAATTTACTTGAGTACAGTTTGGACAAACCGCGCGGGCAATAAGCTCACCGCTGACCGCCTTGCGGCTGACAGGTATAGTGCACGAATACCGGAAATGGTGCACTTAGTACGCTAAGCGGCGCGGTACTCGTGCATCATCTCGCGCCAGGCCGGCGCTCCTCCCAGGATTTGCACGATCGCAACGCCAACAATACATCCCGGTGTATTCGAATACTCCCGGTCGCGTGCATTTCGCACTTCGCAAACGAGACGGCAGCCTTCCACTTGCACCTCAATAAGTGTGCCCACATCGAAAAAACGGTGACATGTGAACGCCAGACCCCCTTCCGAGATATCGATAACGATCGCTCTATCGCCGAAACCTTCTGAACTTTCCAATGGCATTATTTGAGCAACGAAGTTTGCCCGGAGTCTCGGCTCGCGCCGTCGTTCCACACCGTGCGTCGGCATTTCCTGTCCCAACGAATTCATCGCTCTCATCCTCGCTACCACGATTCACTGCTGTTCACGAGTTTCAGGATCTGTTCGCCCGCGAGACGGGCAGATGTGCCGTTGCGGCTGATGATTCCTGTGATTTCGATACCACTTTCGAACCCGCCGTAGATCTTGTTCGAGTACCGTGCGTTGCCGAATACTACCAGGCCGGGCAACTTGATGCGTACTGCTGAACTTCGGTCGATGAGAGTGGTGGATCGGAGCTGCAATCCGCAAGCGGACAACTCCCGCACGATCGCGTGAACCGGGGGAATGGGACGGCCGCTAATGGCAACCTCCGCTGGCAGGCTGCATTCGACTCTCGGTTCCCAGCGTCGTTCCATCGGTTGGGTCGAACGATCCTCCGTTTTCTTCACAGCCTCATTGGCGCTCATCTCTGACGTCTTAAGCACGGATCGGGCCATTGGAGAATCGATCATGCCTGAGGAAGATTAAGAGAATTGCGTGACCAAACACATATGAGCGAACCAACAGGCAGCAACGATTATTCTCAATACGAACAAAATCGGCAATAAGGCGAATGGGTGGGTGCTTCTATGGGTCCGATTGGGTGAATTCACGCACAGCCTCCAATCCAGGTCACTCTTGCCCCGCCAACTGGTGCAACATGCTGTGACTCTGGTCCGTCGGACACATCTCCAGCCGCCATCAGATGTCCTTTCTCGATGCCTTCATCTGTTGAAGCGATGAAAGCGCCCGTACTGTGCCGAGCTTGGAGAACTGGTTCAGGTGGTTAGCGAAGAATCACCATGCATAGAACACTCTCCGTTGAAGTGATCGTAGTATGAGAGGCATTATGTGCCGTGGACGCAGGATTTGATGCGAACGCGAGTAGAGTATATGTACAGAGAAAAGTTTTGCATTACTTTTGGTGTAAAACGATACTCATGAGAAGGTTTATCATCACCGGCGCGCCGGGTGCAGGTAAAACCGCGATCATCCGTCAGTTGGAACTCGATGGTTTCAGCGTCGTCGAAGAGGCCGCCACCGCGGTCATTGCCGCCGCGCACGCCCGCGGAACGGAGGAGCCCTGGGCGCATCCCTGGTTCATCGATGTAATCGCCGGTCTGCAACGGGACCGCCAGGTTCGGGCGTCTTATCAACCCGATGAGGTTCAGTTTCACGATCGTTGCGCGGTATGTACCGCGGCCTTAGCAGTCTACCTGGGTTACCCCTTCTCTCCCGTTCTTGCCGCTGAACTGCAGCGCATCAAGGCAGAACGTATCTACCAGAAGCGGGTCTTCTTCATTCGCAGTCTTGGCTTTGTCACGCCCACCGAAGCGCGCCGGATCAGCTTTGAAGAGACGGTTCGCTTTGAGAAAATTCACGAAGAGACGTACCGGGACTTAGGCTTCGACCTGATCCCAATCGAACCGGGAAGCCTGCAGGAACGGGTCAGCAGAATCAAAGCGTCAATTCGATAGCCGAAACGGGCTATTTCCCGGCCCTGGCGATAACGAGCTTGCGGGCCGCCAACTTGACAACGCATCAAACAATTCGATACCGTCACGTATCGCAATGTCCTCTATCGACGTTCCTCTCCAGCGTGGGAGGTTTGGCCAGACAGCGCGGCGCGATTCTTGGTGGGTTCAGCCGCTGCTCACTTTCCTGGGACTCTCAGCTTTCATCGTTTATGCGACATGGGGCGCGCTCCAGGGCAATCACTATATATATGGACCGTACCTCTCGCCGTTCTATTCGCCGCTCATCTTCGGCGCTCCCGGCGAACATGCCTGGCTAAGCTCGCGCCCCGACTTCATCCCCGCATGGGTCAGCGCGGCGATGCTGATCTTGTGGGCGCCCGGCGGCTTTCGCGTTACCTGCTATTACTATCGCGGCGCCTACTACAAGGCATTCTGGGCCGATCCGCCGTCCTGTACTGTGGGTGAGCCGCGCAAGAAGTACCTCGGCGAACGCTACTTTCCGCTGATCCTGCAGAACATTCACCGCTACTTCCTCTATCTCGGTCTCATCTTCATCGGCTTGCTGCTGCATGACGCCTGGAAAAGCTTTCACTTCGAAGACGGCTTCGGCATTCGTGTCGGGTCGCTCGTGCTGCTGGTAAACGTGATCCTCCTGGGCTGCTACACCTTCAGTTGTCATTCGCTGCGGCACATCGTCGGCGGCGTGCTCGACCGTCTCTCGGGTCATCCCATCCGAAAAACCGCCTACGACTGCGTTTCCTGCCTCAATCGCCGCCACATGGCGTTTGCGTGGTCCAGCTTGTTCTGGGTGGCGTTCTCCGATCTGTACGTAAGGATGTGTTCTATGGGCATCTGGACGGATTGGAGAATCCTGTAATGGCGGAGTACGACACGATCGAACACGATGTTCTGATAGTGGGAGCCGGCGGCGCTGGGCTCCGCGCTGCCATTGCGGCTTCCGCTGCAGGAGTCCGTGTTGGGGTCGTCACCAAGTCACTCCTTGGCAAAGCCCACACGGTAATGGCCGAGGGCGGCGTCGCAGCCGCGATGGGCAACGTCGACGACCGCGACAACTGGCGCGTCCATTTCGCGGATACCATGCGGGGAGGCCAGTATCTCAACAACCCTCGTATGGCCGAGTTGCACGCCAAGGAAGCCCCCGACCGCGTGCGCGAATTGGAAGCCTGGGGCGCGCTGTTCGATCGCACCAAAGACGGCCGCATCCTGCAGCGCAACTTTGGCGGCCATAAGTATCCGCGGCTGGCGCACGTCGGCGACCGCACCGGCCTCGAAATGATCCGCACGCTGCAGGATCACGGCATCCACCAGGGCATCGACGTGCACATGGAATGCACCATCGTGACCCTGCTCAAGGATGGCGACCGCGTGATCGGGGCATTCGCCTACGATCGCGAGCGCGGCCGTTTCAAGGTCTTCCATTCGAAGGCGGTCGTCCTTGCGACTGGCGGTATTGGCCGCGCTTTTAAGGTCACGAGCAACAGTTGGGAGTACACCGGCGATGGACACTCGCTCGCCTACCACGCGGGCGCAACGCTAAAGGACATGGAGTTTGTGCAGTTCCATCCCACAGGAATGGTCTGGCCGCCCAGCGTCCGGGGCATCCTCGTCACCGAAGGCGTGCGCGGCGAAGGTGGAGTGCTGAAGAACAAGGACGGTAAGCGCTTCATGTTCGACGACGTGCCGGCCAACTATCGCAAGCAGACCGCCGACAACCCCGAAGAGGGCTGGCGTTACACCCAGGGCGACAAGAATGCCCGGCGCCCACCGGAGCTTCTGACGCGCGACCACGTGGCTCGCTGCATCGTTCGCGAGGTTCGGGAAGGGCGGGGAAGTCCGCACGGCGGCGTGTATCTCGACATCGCCTGGATCAAGGAAAAGCTGCCCAACGCGGCCGAACACATCAAACGTAAGCTGCCGAGTATGTATCACCAGTTCAAGCAACTCGGCGACATCGACATCACGCAGGAACCAATGGAAGTCGGCCCGACCACGCATTACATGATGGGCGGTGTCGACGTCAACGGCGATACCCAGATGTCCGATGTGCCGGGTCTCTTTGCGGCGGGTGAATGCGCCGCCGGATTGCACGGCGCCAATCGTCTGGGCGGTAATTCGCTTTCGGACCTGCTCGTATTCGGCAAGCTGGCCGGAGACAACGCTGGCCGCTTTGCAAAAGACCATGGCGCCGGCAAGATCAACCCCGACCAGGTGAACGAAGCCGCCGAATGGGCGCTCTCGTTCTTCGAACGCCACGGCAACGGCGAAGGTCCTTACCAGATCCAGCACGCGCTTCAAGACATGATGCAGACGAAAGTCGGCATTGTCCGGCGCGGTGAGGAGATCGAGGAAGCTCTCGCGGGATTGCATGATCTTTGGAAAAGAGCTGAGAACGTCGGTGTCCCAGGAAATCGCGAGTATAATCCGGGCTGGCACACCGCCATGGACCTTCGGAACATGCTGACGATCTCCGAAGCGATCGCGCGGGCCGCGATGGAACGGAAGGAAAGCCGTGGCGCCCATTTCCGCGACGATTATCCTGAGAAAGACGAAACCTTCGGAACCTTTAACCTCATCATTAAGAAAGGAAGCGACGGAAGCATGCAGGTCAGCCGCGAACCGCTCATCCCATTAACTCCCGCATTGCGCCAGGTGATCGAGGAAATGCAATGAGCGATACGGCGACCTTCCGCATCTGGCGCGGTGACCGCGCTACCGGCGCTTTTCAGGACTATAAGTCCGCTGTCAGCTCCGGCATGGTGGTCCTCGATGCCGTCCACCAGATCCAGGCGGAGCAGGCCAACGACCTTGCGGTCCGCTGGAACTGCAAAGCCGGTAAATGCGGGTCGTGCTCGGCCGAAATCAACGGCATGCCCAAGCTGATGTGCATGACGCGGCTGAACACGCTGCCCCTCGATCAGCCCGTCACCATCGAGCCGATGAAGGCCTTCCCGAAAGTGCGGGATCTCGTGACGGACGTCTCCTGGAACTTCGAAGTCAAGAAACGGATCAAGAAGTTTAAGCCGCGGAAGCCAGACGCGCCGGACGGAACCTGGCGCATGGCGCAGGAAGACGCCGACCGTGTGCAGGAGTTCCGCAAGTGCATCGAGTGCTTCCTCTGCCAGGACGTCTGCCACGTTCTGCGCGACCATCACCTGCACGACGAGTTCATTGGGCCGCGCTTCTTCGTCTACACCGCGGCGTTGGAAATGCAGCCCCTCGACGTGGACGATCGTATTCCGGATCTGCGAAAACAGTTCGGAATCGGCTACTGCAACATCACCAAGTGCTGTACCAAAGTCTGCCCGGAAAGCATCACGATCACCGACAACGCCATCATTCCCCTGAAGGAGCGTGTGGTGGACCGCTACTTCGATCCCCTTACGAAGCTGTTCCGCATGTTTGGAGGGAAAGGAAATGCAGTTTAACCTTAAGCCCATCTCGCACGAGGGGATTGGCGAAGCACTTGAAAAAGCCGAGCGCTACCGCCTGCTGAATGAACCGGCGCAGGCCGAGAGCATTTGCCAGGATGTGCTCGCGGTCGACCACGGCAACCAGAAAGCGCTCATCATGCTGCTGCTCGCGCTGACCGATCAGTTCGGCCATGGGGTCACGGCTTCGCGAGCCCGCGACGTGTTGCGGCGAATCACAGGCGAATACGAGCAAGCCTATTATGGTGGCATCATTTCGGAGCGCATCGCGCATTCACAGTTGCGGCAGGCTTCGCCGAATTCCGCGTTTACGGCGTATGATGCGTTTCGGAAGGCTATGGAGCTCTACGAACGTGCCGAGGAGCTGCGTCCGGCGGGGAATGACGATGCGATTCTGCGCTGGAACACATGCGCGCGGATGCTGATGCGCAACCAGAACCTGCGCCCCCGCCCCGAGGAGGCCGTCGAAGCGATACAAGGGGAGTGATGGACCTGTTACGAAAACATCTCGTCAATTTATTGAACATGGAAGGCGCGCATATCGGGTTCGATAAGGCGCTCGCCGATTTCCCGGCCAAGTTTCGCGGCGTGGAGCCCGAGGGTGCCCCTCACACCGCGTGGCAGCTTTTGGAGCACATGCGTCTGGCGCAGTGGGACATACTGGAGTTCAGCCGCGACGCGAAGCACGTTTCACCGAGCTTCCCTGACGGCTACTGGCCTGAGTCCGAGTCCCCGCCCAGTACCGCGGCGTGGGACGCGAGCATTAAACATTTCCATCACGATCTCGCGGAGATGAAAAAGCTCGTTTCCGATGAAAAGCACGATCTCTACGCGAAAATCCCGCACGGCGAAGGCCAGACCCTACTGCGGGAAGCGCTCCTGGTAGCAGACCACAACGCCTACCACCTGGGCCAACTCGTCTTCCTACGAAAGATCCTGGAAGCCCGATCGTAACGCAGGATTTCATCCTGTCTGCTCAAAAAAACCCACTCACATTGTGGAAGGATTCGCAGGCGAAACCGCCTGCGCCACCTCTGGGTTGTGGCGAGGCAGCTTGGTAGTACACAGCCTCTGATTCTTCATGTCCCTCGAAGATTTGGAGAATGTGGAAGGGTGGAACAGGCATTCAGCCTGACTTTGGAGCTCACCGGGAACGGGGCGGTACGGCAAGCGTAGGATCCGCCCCCGCCCAAGTCACATCCGCCGTAGGACCGTAAACCGAAGGAACCTGTTTATCCAACAACCGCAAGTAAACCGTCAACTGCGTCCGATGATGCGCCGAATGCAAAATCCGCCGCACCAGGATCCAGGCATGTTGCCGCACGACATCAAAGAACGCGTCCTCCGCCACCCACCACTCCGAGGGTTGCCGCGCCAGGAAATCCATCCTCGGCCTGGCCAATTCGAGCATCCGGGCAACATATGCCGCAACCGTCTGCTCAGCAGGTAGGACAGTCCCAGCACCCGGCTCCGGCGAACCCAAAAATTCCGCGAAAAACCGCCGCTGGCTCAGCAATTCATGACGAAACTCCTCGATCACCGACTGCGATTTCGGATGCGGGCGATACTCCAGTTCCTCGTCCGTGAAGCACCGCCAAACCGAAGCCGTCTTCTGCGCCTCGCTCTCATAAGTCGCGATCAGGTATTGAAACTCCGCCGCCCCGCCCATGCTATGAATATTGCCACGATTCGCATGCAAGTGAGATGATAGACCCCATGAAATGGACAGTCCTGTTGTTATCGCCGGTACTGGCGTTGGCGGCCGACGCACCGACCGTCTGGACTCCGGAATACTCACTCAACGTTCAGACCATTGGCGCGGTCGTGCCCTCACCAGACGGCAAATGGGTCGCCTGGATCCAAACCAAGCCCGTGGCGGAAACGGACCGCAGCGAGCAGGTATCGCAAGTCTGGGTCGGCGACGCCGGCGGCTCACACCGCTTTGAACTCACTCGCGGACCGAAGGGCGCGAGTTCGCCCGAGTGGTCGCCCGATGGAAAATACGTTTACTTCGCCTCGGGCCGCTCTGGCAAGAACAACGTCTTTCGCGTGCTCGTCGAGGGCGGGGAAGCCGAGCAGATCACCGACGTCAAAGGCGGTGTGGGCGAGTTCCACGTCTCGCCCGATGGCAAATGGGTCGCATTCACGTCGTATGAGCCGTCGGCAGAATCCGAAAAGGCCAAGAAGGAAAAGCGCGATTTTCACGTCATGGATGCTGATCCCGAGAACGAACTCCTCTACACGATCCCTGCTGAATCCGGTGACAATGGCAAACGTGCTCAGAAGAAAGTGGGTGAGCTGAAGTATCACGTCACCACCTTTGACTGGTCGCCCGATTCGAGCGCCATCGCCCTCGAGCACACGCGCTCGCCGCTGGCCGGGGACTGGATCCACTCCGGAGTCGCCGAGATCGAAGTCGCGGACGGTAAAGTCCGCGAGCTCGTGACCAAGGGCGCGCCACGATCTCCCAAGTATTCGCCCAACGGCCGCTACATCGCCATCATATTGGGAGCTGATCCGCCGCGCTGGGCCAGCGACGACAAGATTGCCCTGGTGAATCGCAGCGATGGATCGATCCGAAATCTCAATGCTACCCCCGACGAAGAGCCGTCGCTCCTGGGTTGGTCGGCTGATTCTTCGCGTATTTACTTCACTGAAACACACCACACGCGCAACACGTTATACAGCCTGCCCGTCGACGGCCCCGCTGTTGTCGCATTCGCACCTCCAAAGGGCACGTTGACCGGCTCCCCGACCCTCAATTCCACCGGCACGGCGGTCGGCTCCGGCTGGGAGTCGCCAACCGACCCGCCCGAGGCGTTCGTCGCCTCTCTCGGTGGCGGTCAGCCAGTGCAAGTGAGCCACGCCAATGCCGATGTCGCCCGGCTGCCTCTCGGCGAGACGAAAGTTGTTCACTGGAAGGGCAAGGACGGCCTCGACGTGGAAGGCCTGCTGACCTACCCGGTTGGATATGAACAAGGCAAGAAATATCCGCTGATCCTGAACATCCACGGCGGTCCCACGGGCGTTTTCACCGAGAACTTCATCGGGCGGCTCGCTGTATATCCCATTGCGACGTTTGCCGGGCGCGGCTACGCGGTGCTGCGGCCCAATCCGCGCGGTTCCAGCGGCTACGGCAAGAAGTTCCGCTTCGCCAACATGAACGACTGGGGCGGCATGGATTATGAGGACGACATGGCAGGCGTGGATAAGGTCATCGAAATGGGCGTGGCCGATCCCGATCGCCTGGCCGTGATGGGCTGGAGCTATGGCGGCTTCATGACGAGCTGGATCGTCGGCCATACGAATCGCTTTAAAGCCGCCGCGGTCGGCGCCGGCGTAACCGATCTCTTCAGCTTTAACGGAACCTCCGATATTCCCGACTTCCTGCCCGATTATTTCGGCGGTGAGCCTTGGGATCAGTTCGACGCCTTCTCCAAGCACTCCCCGATTTCGTACGTACAGAACGTCAAAACGCCGACCCTGGTCCTGCACGGCGAATCCGACGACCGCGTCCCGACATCGCAGGGCTACGAGTTCTACCACGCTCTGAAGAATCGGGGCGTGACTACGAAAATGGTGGTCTATCCGCGAACGCCCCACGGCCCGCGGGAGCCGAAATTCATACTTGATATCGCCGAGCGGCAGCTCGATTGGATGGATGAGTACGTTCGTTAGGAGACCATCATGAAGCGGATTCTTATTGCATGTGTTTCAGCAGCGGCGCTCGCGCAGACGCCTAGTCAATGGACACCCGAGCTTTCGATGAAGGTTAAGAACGTCGCGGACGTGATCCCTTCGCCCAGCGGCCGGATGGTGGCGTGGACCGAAAGCCATGCCGTCATGGATGGCGAGAAGAGCGAGATGAATGTGCAGGTATTTCTCGCGCATAGCGACGGGTCGCACCGGCTGCAGTTGACGCGTGGAGAGAAAAGCTCGCGATCTCCCGCCTTCACGCACGACGAGCAGTACATCGTCTTTGCGTCGGAGCGGTCCGGAAAGAACAACCTCTACCGGATTCCGGTAGCGGGCGGCGAGTCTGAGCCGCTCACCGATTGGAAAGGCACGTTGGGCGCATATCAACTCTCGCCCAACGGCAAATGGATCGCGTTCACCGCGGCTCCCGACCGGCCCGATGTCGAGGCGGCGCGTCGCGAGAAACGCGACTTCCGCGTCGTGGATGAAAACCCGGCCAACCAATCGCTGTACGTCATTCCTTTCGAGGCCGACTTGAAAGGTCTGCGTCCTGTCCGCCGGCTGGTAACGGGTCCCTATAACATCGGCGGTCTGCAATGGTCGCCGGATGCCCGCGCCATCGCGTTTGAAACCCGTCCCACGCCCAATGCGGACGACGGCCGCAAATCCGATGTGCTCGAGGTCGATTTCGAAAGCGGCACGGTCCGCGCAATCGCGGCGACACCTGGGACGGAAGGCGAGCCGCGCTATTCACCGGACGGCCGCTACCTGGCGTTCGTGCATGCCGCCAATACTCGCCTGTCGCCTTCGCATATCGTGCTGTATACCCGGGCGACCTCAGCAGCGCGCGAGCTGCCTGCGACTGCCGACGAGAACCCCAACCTGGTCGGATGGGCGGGCGACTCCAAGCGCATTCTCTTCACCGAACCGAAAGGCACTCGCACCGTGCTCTATGCCATGCCGGTCGACGGTCCGCCCACGGCCGTGTTCGTCCCTAAAGGTACCTTCGGCTTCGGCACGCGCCTGAATGAGCGTGGAACGTTCGTCGGGCTCGCCCTTCAGACTCCCAGCGAGCCGGTGGAAGCCTATGCTCTCGACCTCGCAGGCAACAATCCGGTCCAGGTGAGCCGCGCCAACACAGATCTGTCCAAGCCGCCTGTCGGCGAGACGAAAGTCATTCGCTGGAAGGCCAAGGACGGCAAGGAAATCGAGGGCCTGCTCACCTATCCCGTCGGCTACGAAAAAGGCAAGAAGTATCCCATGATTCTGAATATTCATGGCGGACCCGCGGGTGGCTTCAATGAGAGTTTTATCGGGTCCGGCAACCCCTATCCGATCGCCGCCTTTGCATCCCGCGGCTACGCCGTGTTGCGGACCAACCCGCGCGGCTCCACGGGCTACGGAAACGCCTTCAAAGATGCCAACGTGAATGACTGGGGCGGCGGCGATTACCAGGACATCATGGCTGGTGTCGACCACGTCATTGCCATGGGAGTCGCCGATCCTGACCGGCTCGCGGTTATGGGCTGGAGTTATGGCGGTTACATGACCAACTGGGTCATCACTCAGACTAATCGCTTTAAATGCGCGGCTACCGGCGCCGGACTCAGTGACATGATCAGCATGTGGGGCACCAACGACATCCCCTCCACGCTTGACGATTATTTCACCGGTCCGTTCTACGAGCAGACCGACCGCTACGTCAAGATGTCTCCGCTCTACCACGTGAAGAACGTCACGACGCCAACGCTGTTTCTACACGGCGCGGCCGACATCCGCGTTCCGACGTCGCAGGGGTATGAGATGTACACGGCCCTGAAGCGCAAGGGTGTCGAAACGAAGATGGTGGTTTATCCCCGGACCCCGCATGGCCCGCAGGAGCCGAAGTTCATTCTCGACATCATGCAGCGCCACCTGGATTGGGTCGACAAACACATCGGCAGCACGGCGATGAAGGCTGACTAGCGCCTGAGCCGCGTGTGATGCAGGATGGCATCCACATTTGATCAAACTCCACATCCACAGGCTGTGGAAGAGTGAAGCCGGCGCTTGCGCCTGCCGCACCTTTGTTTTTCGTCCACTCTGTGGACCGCAGTCCATAGCGCCAGGTTTGACAACCTGCATTACACGGCCCCGGGAGAGAGTCACCGCTCAGACCGCGAGTGTCGCAGCGGTGTTCGGCCTGCATCAGGCCGGAACCGTGAAATAAAACGTCGACCCCGCCCCGGGCTCCGACTCTACCCAAATTCGACCGTGATAATGCTCCAGAATCCGCACGCACAGCGCCAGCCCGATCCCCGTACCCGAGTATTCCGCGCTGGTGTGAAGGCGCTTGAATAGCCCGAAGACTCTCTCCTGGTATTCTCGCTCGATCCCGATACCGTTATCTTTCACGGAAAAGAGCCATGCCTCGTCCCTCCGCTGAGCCGCAATCGCCACCTCCGGTGCAACCTCCGGCCGCCGGTACTTGATCGCATTCCCAATGAGGTTCTGGAACAACTGCTGAAGATGCGCCGCAAGAACCGGGACCGATGGCAGATCGCGATATACAACCGTCGCACCGCTCTCTGCAATGGTGCTGGAGAGGTTGTCGAGCGCCAGTCTCAGGCACCGCGCCGCATCTACTTTCTCGGTGGGACGCTCCATGACGGAGGCTTGCGTATAGGCCAGCAGGTCCCGCACCAGCGTTTCCATCCGTGTCGCTCCGGTCCGTAAGAAGTCGCAGTATTTGAGTTCCTCGCCGTTCAGCTTCTCACGGCACCGCGTCGCCAACAACTCGCTGTAAATCTTGACGCTGCGCAGTGGCTCCTGCAGGTCGTGGCTCGCGGAATAGGCAAATTGTTCGAGATCGCGATTGGCGCGGCGCAACTCGTCTTCCGCTTGCTTCTGGTCCGTTACGTCGCGCGTTGTTCCGGCGATCGCTTCAACCTCTCCGTTCGCTCCAATGACGGGCACGAAGATGTAATCGTAAATCCGCCGGCCATGAGTTCCCGTAAAAGGCACCTGGCCTCGAATCGGCTCCCGGGTTGCAACCACCTGCTCGATTTCGCGATCATGCATCGCTGCGTGCCACGGCTCGTACCCGAGTTCCAGGCAGTTCCTTCCAATCGCCTCGTCCCAAGTCTTGCCCCACATCGTTAGAAGAGCATGGTTCGCATACGTGAAGCGATGATGGAGGTCGAACACGTATACAAGGTCAGGAGTATTGGAAAGGATCGTATCGTAAAGCCGCCGTTGTTGTTCCGAGCGCGCGGTCAGTTCTGCCATGGCCGCTTCGGCTCGCTTGCGCGAGGTCACATCGCGGGCTGCCCCGAACCATTCCACGATGGCTCCCGTCGAGTCGAGAAGCGGTACCGCACTGGTGGCCACCCATGCCACGGTGCCGTCCTCGCGAATCACCCGATGCTCCGACTCGAAAGGAGACTTGTGCCTTACCGCCGCTGCTCTCGCAGCTTCCACGCGCTCACGTTCATCAGGGTGGATGGTCAGTATGCCGGAGACCGAATCCGTGCCACGCAAGGGACGCATATCGCGTCCGTCCGGATTCATGCAGTAGATGACATCAGAGCTCGTCGTGACGAATGCCCGGAACCGCCGCTCACTTTCCGCCAGCGCCTCTTCCGCCCTCTTGCGATCCGTGATGTCCTGAACGTAAGCGCAGATTCCTTCGTCTGTCGGGTACGCGTGTACCTCGTAATACCGGGGCGACCCGTCATTACGCCAGGGAGGAAAGGCGGCCTCAAAGTGCACCGGAACCCGCTCCTCCATACACCGGCGATAGCCCTCCCCGAAAGGCGCTTTGGACTCCGGGAACTCCTCCCAGATGTTCTTTCCGATCAGCCCTTCGCGAGTGGCTTTCGTGCGGGCGACTACGCGCTCGTTCACATACGTAAATCGCCATTCGCGGTCGAGCGCGATAAAGCTCTCGCGAATACTGCCGAGGATGTTATCTACCTGCCGCTTGGCCCGCCTCAGTTCGATCTCGGCACGTTTGCGGTCATCGATGTCTTCCGTGTTCCCGTACCATCGAACAATTCGCCCCTCCGCATCGCGCCGCGGACGCGCACGCGTCCGCATCCAGCGGTAGCTCCCATCGGCGACGCGAATCCGGTGCTCGAGATCGAACATCTCCGCGGTTCTCATCGAATGTTCCCAGGCCTGCGTCATTGCGGCAAGATCGTCTGGATGCGGCACATCCACCCAGCCGGTTGCCAAGGCTTGTTCTCTGGTCAGGCCGGTTAGTCTCAACCACTGCGGGCTGAAATCCTCTAACTTGCCATCTACCCCGGCCGTCCACGGCACTTGCGAATTGAGCTCTACCGTGTGCCGGTAATGATCTTCGCTTTCGCGCAGCGCCTCGTTCGAACGGCGTAGGTTGTCCTCGGCCAGGCGCTGCTCCGTGACATCCCGGATAATGGCCGAGATTCCCACGATCCGGCCTTTCGTGTTGCGAACCGGCGACGCAGTGACCAGGACATCCACTATCCGGCCGTCTTTTTGCCTCCGACGCATGTCACGGTCACGCACATTTCGGCCGTTCAGCACTTCCTCCACGATTCGCTGAACCTCTTGCGACTCATCGGCGCCGGCAAGATCCACCAGAGAGTGGCCCACCGCATCGGATGCGGAATACCCAAAAATGCGCTCGGCACTCGGGTTCCAGCTAATGATAGTGCCGGTAGCATCTGTACCGATGATCGCCTCATAGGAGTTTTCCACGATTGCAGCAAGGTTGCGCAGCGCGGCTTCGGTCTTTTTTCGCTCCGTAATGTCCGTGGAGATGCCGCCAATGCCGCTGATGGCGCCGTCCGGCTCGCGAATCGGGAACTTAACCGAAATGTAGTCGTGAATACCGTCAGGCTGCGGGACGCTCTCCTCCAGGGCCAGGGAAGCGCCGGCCGCCATTACGGTGCCATCATTCTCGATAAATCGCTCCGCCACCTCTGGGGGAAAAATCTCAAAATCCGTCCTTCCGGTGATCCCGGTTCCCGCGATGTCAAATAGCTCTTTATACTGCCGGTTGACCAGCACATAACGGCCGTCGAGGTCCTTGAGGAAAACGATTGTCGCCGAGTTGTCGAGAATCGCCTGCAGCCGGGCTTCGCTCTGCACTCGTGCCAGCTCCGAACGTTTTCGCTGGGTGGCCATGGCTACATGGGTCGCGATCGCCTCGGCCACGTCCATTTCGTCCTGTCCGAATTCATGCGGCTGCGCGTAATACAGCATGAACTTGCCGAAAACCCCTGCGTCAAGGGCTAATGGGATGAAAGCGAGTGCTCGTATTCCCTCGGCGGCGAAAGTGCCCTCATAATCCGCGAGGCTGGGGTCGGCGAGCACGTCGTGGATCATCAGCGGCTGCGCATCGAGTGCGCCACGAGTCCACGGCGTGTGCCCCGTAACAGCGGCCCGGTATCCGTCCGACAGCCCGCGCCAGGCCTTAAACCGCATCACGCCATCTTCGTCGAACATCAGGATGCTCGCCCGATCGGCTTCGGTGGCCGATAACAGGCTCGTGATGGCGGCTTCGTAGATCTCGTCGAGGGTAGTTGCGCGGCTCAGCGCCGAGACCAGTTGATATAGCGTGCGCAGGCGCTGAATTTCAGCGTCACCGCTCCTCCCCCTGGGCGCGATGGCGGACATCCGTCCAATTGTAGCCGACGACCGGTGGTGTTGTCGGCTACTCGATCAAGGTCACTTATCGAAGAAAGGATGCTTCAGAATCGGGGGAGTCGGAGCGGCCGCCCGGATCTTGCGCATGGTCACATCTTCAAACAGCACCGACGGGACCATCATCGAAACAGGCGTGAAGTTGTCTTCGCCTTCGTTCAGCATTCCGAACTGTCCCCGCGGCGGCTGGTATCGCAGCGTCATGTAATTCAGGTCGCGTGACGCGGCCACGACATCTTTGAACGACAACACGTTGAAGCCGAAGAACTGGATGCCGCGAATCAACTCCTCGTGACCATCCGGGAAGACTTTGTAGGCCAGCACGGCATTCAACGCCGGAGTCCCGTTCCTCGTCATTCGCACCGCGATCCCAAATGGACGATTCCGCTGCTTAACCAAGTCCAGGAACTTTGCCCGCAACTCCTCGCGGCTGAGCCCGTTGGAAACCGTAACGATCACATTACTGGGTGTCGCTTGCCCCGCATGGCGGCTCCCGGTGGAGTGATCGAAACCGCGCACCGGATCGCGCGACATGAGCAGGTTTTTAAGAATCCCGTTTTCGATCAGCTTTACCTCTCGCGAGGGCATTCCGTCCTCGTCCATCTTGGCGTACCCCGCCAACGGCCGGCTCTGGTATTCGCGAATCGTCGGGTTGTCAGTAAGGCTCAGGAATTCCGGCAGCACTCGCGCCCCCACCTTATCGAGGAACGCACTTTCAGTCTGGTTTGCGTTCATTTGCGCGCCGGGCATCCCGTTTATTGTCCGTTTTATCCCCGTCAGATTTGGCATCAGAAGCCAGCGGAACAGCAGAGGCGCGGCGTCGCCCTCCACCAGAACCGGCCCGCTGTAGTTTGCCAGCGTCGGGGCTTCCCGCAACTCGCTTAATTCCCGGCCCAACTCCTCAACCCGTGCCGTCATCTCCTGTTGCGTCGGCATTTCCCGGAGCGTTCGTCCCTCCATCCATCGCAAATCGTCGAGCGGCATGCCATCGGTGGCCTGTGTCCCGGCGCTGATTGTGAACGCCACAGTCGGCTGTCGCCGGGTATAGGAAGTTCCTTCGCTGGTTAGGTATCGCGTGTAGGTGTTGAAGCAATTCATTACCACCGTGGAGGTGTAGATTCCGGGCATCTTCCGGAAGATAGCCGAAAGCTCGCGTGCCTCCTTTTCCCACTCCGGAACGTTCACCTTAACCGCCGGCAACTCGTCACTGCTGACCTGCGGCTCCTCCTTGCTGAAGTCGTCCGCTTCGTCTTCGCGGCTTTGTGTTTGAAGAATGCCTCGCTTTCGCGACAAGTCCTGAACCGCCTTCTTATACGTCTCGTCGGTGGCCAGCCAGATCTGGCGGCGTATTTCCTTGTAGTCGTCTTCCACCGGCAGCGCCGTCGTGCCATTGAAGATCTGCAGCCGGGTTCCCATGTCGGCGTTGTACGAGAACAGATGTGAGCTGTCCAGCTTGTAATCGCCGACCCGCACTTCCACGGTCAGACGCCGGCTATGAGAGTTGGTGCTGTGATTCAAAGCCCCGAATGAAGCCGCGATGCTCGTCGTGTCCGATTCCACGACCCGGTAGGAAACGAAATACGGTTTTTCGAGGTTCTCCACCGTGAGCTGTTTCATGGAACGCGCCATCTCGTCCCGCATCGCGTTCATGACCACGTCACTACCGGGGCCGCCGCTCTGCGCGTAAACGGGCAGAACAGCCGACACGGCCATAATCCAGGAAATCCAGTGGACGCGCATGTCACTTGCCCCCTTCAAACGGCGCGGGCAGGATCGGAATCCGTTCCTGGGACTTCGCCTTCTTCTGTACTTCAATCTGCGCCACGAAGATGCCCGGGGACGACGCCGATACCGGCACGCTTCCCGATTCCGCGCCGCAGAAGCCGTTAAACACCCCGACGTTCCGGTCCGCCGCCGTGATCTTGCTGAAGGTCGTCAGTGCCGTGCCGATCAGGTCCGCCCCACGCACCAGCTCCTCGCGGCCGTCCGGATATACGCGATACACCATCAGCGGCAGGACGTTAAACGCGTTCGGCACGACGCGGCCCGTAAACGTGAACCCGCCCTCGATCTGGTCGAAATATAGCCCGAATGGCAGTCCCTGTTTCTTAATCTCGGCGATCAGCAGCTTCTTGAGGTCCGGCTGAACCGCCGCTGGCGCCACCTCGACGATGAGGTTGGATTGCCGCGCCACGGGTGGCAGCCCCACCTGCCCGCGGCCGTGCCCGTTCGATTGGGCAATCCCTTGCACGGGCGTCCGGGACATAAGGAAGGTTTTCAGGATGCCGTTCTCAACCACCGTGACGCGCCGTGCCTTCACGCCCTGGTTGTCGTACTCGTAGTAGCCGTCGAGATCCGTGTTGCCGAGACGGCGCCGGGTCGGGTCGAAATAGACCGAGAAATCCTTGGCGAGCACCTGCTGGCCGATTTTCCCTTTGAACGTTTGCGCGTCATCCGAATTCTTCTGCCGCTGCCCTTCAACCCGATGTCCGAAAATTTCGTGGAAGAACACTCCGCTCGCCCGTCCCGACAAAATCGCCGGCCCTGTGTAAGCGTCCGCTACCGGCGCCACGCGTAAAGCCTCCAGGTCGTGAATCATCTTTTCCACTGCCTTCAGCACCGTTGCGTCGTCCGGCAGGTCCTTTTCGGAAAAGCCGAAATACGACTCGTACAGCGGCAGTTCCATACCGTCGGAAGCCTTGGTGGTGGCCATCACGAAAAGGTAAAAGCCGGGCTGAGACGTCTGGATCACTGTCCCTTCCGTGTTCACGAACCAGCGCGTCTCCACCGCGGCCTGCAGGAACGACGAGGCCTGGTAAATGTTCGTGTACCTGGCGAAGGGCGCCGTATACTTTCGAAGCTTATCCTCCCAGGCCGCCCGGTTGACGTGGACGTCGGCGATTGGCTCCGTGTAGTGTTCCGGCTGCTCCCGTGAAAAATCGGCCGAAGAATCCTCCTGCGCCGCCTTCACCTGGACATTCGTCTTGACCTTAGTGAAGCGCTCCAGGGCTTGCTTGTATTGCTGGTCCGTCGAGTGCCACAAAACGGCGCGAATCGCATCCGGGTCATTGTCGATGGGCACCGCGGCGGTGGTAAACCGACCAAAATTGAACTCCCCGCGTATTTCTCTGGAGTTGTCGAGCGAATAATCGCCGACGCGCAGATCGATATCCAGCTGCCGCCTGCGGTCTTCACTGCTGCTTTGCAGCCGCCCGAAAGTGGCACTGACGTAAACGCCGTGTGTCTCGGTGATTTGATAGCCGATATAGTATGCCGGAACCGGTTGCGATTTCAGGGTTTCTTGCGAACGCGATAACTCCGCTTTCATCGCATCGAGAACGGCTGAGGAGGACTGCTGGGCAGGCAGCGGAAAAGCTGCGGCCGCCAGGGCGCAGATCGCCAGGCGATGCATGGGATATCTCCGAATTCAGTATAACCTCCGAGTAAGGCAGGATTGCATCCCGCGGCGGTTTTCTAATCCGCCTAACCCAGATAATTAAACAAACTCGTACGCGGCATCTGTCCCTCCGCCCCCAACGCCGCCTGCTGCTGTAACGACGCTTGCGTGAGGTCCGTTATGGCCTGGGTCATGTCCGCATCCTGAATACCACTGAGCTGCGTTTGTAACTGAGTTGTCAAATTCGACCCGAAATCCGTAGCCCTTTGCACCTCGTCCTGCACGTTTCCATAAAATGCCAATTGAGTATTCAGATACGTTCCGGTCGCGGTGAGGCTCCCTAGCGCCGACTCGATCCCGGCCTGGTCATTGTTTTGGAGAGCATTTCTCAGGTTGGTCACCTGTTGAAAGACATTCGTATCCGGATTATCGCTGTCGAAAATCTCCTGCGCTGTCTTGGACACGGGAAATAGCGAGCCGTCGGGCGCCCGCACCTCGCGCGTGGCCCCGCTGCCTCCATACGTGCTCACCGGATACGTTTGCGACAGGTCGACCGAATAAGGCGCCGCCTGGTCGCTGTCTCCCGAGAAAATGTACCGCCCTTCCACAGAAGTGTTGGCAACGCCCACCAACTCCTGAAGAACCGACCCCACCTGATCCGCAAGCTGCGACCTCGTGGCCGCGGACTGCGTATCGGGTTGCCCTTGCGCCCCCAATGTCGTCACCTGGTCGAGCAGACCGACGGCATTCTGCAGCGCCGATTCCCCCGTATCCGTCTCCGTCTTTACCAGCCCCAGATTCGAGTTGATCTGTGTAGTCTGGTCCAACTGCGCCCGCACCGACATGAGATCTCCAATATGCGCGGGATCGTCCGCCACACTGTTGATCCGCAGGCCCGTGCTGAGCTGCTTCTGCGCGGTCATCTGCCGCTGCTGAATGCGCGCCATTCCATTCAGGAAGGTTTGCGCCTGCGCATTGAAGAATTCAATCATGACGTCGGAAGGATATTCAGAACCGTGCCTGTCAGATCGTTGAGAACGGTCAGCATCTCCGAGACGGCCTGGTATGCCCGTTGGAACTGAATCAGGTGCGTGGCTTCTTCGTCGAGCGAAACCCCCGAGATCTGCTGCCGTATGGTCTGCGCCTGGGTCAGCAGTTGCTGGCTCACGTTCTGGGCATCCTGCGCGTCCGATAAGTCGCTGCCGACATGACCCGCAATGTTGCCGTAGAACTGCGCGAATGTGTATCCACCGGTTGAATTCGCGGCGCCCAGTTGCGCCAGCGCCAGGGCGTTGCCGTTACCCCCCGGCGCCGTGGGAAGCGCCGCCGCCAGGTCCGACGGGGTCAGGTTATTGGTATCGATCGTGGCCGCCGCCCCGATCTTTGTATCGTACGTGAAGAGGTCGTTCTGTGGATCCGCGCCCTTTTCATCCACCCCATCCGAAAGCGTTGTGTTCACCTGGTCCGCCACGGACTTGGCAAGTGTGTTGAGGTCCGACGTGTATGACGGAAGATTGACGTTGGCCACCTGCAACATGCCCGCCAGCTTCCCGGAAACAACCTCGCTCGTTACATCAATATCCTGGCTGTTCACGATCGCGGCTTGCGGGGCGGAGAAGTCGGCCTTCAGCGAAAACGCCTGATCTCCGACCACCAGGGGGGTCTGGCCCCCGATATAAAGCGTCAGCGTGCCGTCCGGCTGCTGGATTGCCGAAAAGTTCACCCACTGCGACAGCTCCTCGAGATGTTCATTGAGGGCCGCATCTGTTCCGGCGTCGTTTGTCCCCAGCCCGGAGGCGCTCCGCTGCCGGTTAATATCCGCAATCTGGCTGGCCAGTTGATTGACGGCATCCACCGCGCTGCCGGTTTCGGTCCGGACGTTGGCCGCCGCATTGGCCAGCCCCGAATAGACGTTCTGGAAACTCTGCGCGACGGTCTTGGCCTGATCGAGCACCGTCTGCCGCGTCACTGTGTCGTTGGGATTGATGCTCAATGCCGAAAAAGTGCTGAACAACTTGTTAATGTCCGTCGACAGTCCGGAGTCCGAGGAAGGGTCGAATATGCCTTGAAGCTGGGAAAGATCGTTGGAAATGTGCTGCTGATAGCCGTTGGCCGACTGCTCCTGCTGCACCGATCGCTCGGCGTAGGCGTTCCGTGTACTCTGCATCGGCCCCGCCCCAACACCCCCCGGCAACCCAATCGCCGGATCGAACGGCAAGGCGGTCAGCGACTGAATCTGTTTGGCGTATCCCGGTGTATTCGCGTTCGTGACGTTGTTCTCGGTCACCTCCAGCGCCCGGCTGTAAACGCCCAGGGCATTGGCTGAATTCAGCAGCGTTGTGAGGAGATTGCCCATCGCATCCTTTCCTACCCCTCGGCTCGCATGGTGGTGACGACCCCGGCAGGCCGCAGCCTCCCATTGGCCGCATATGCGCGGCTTTCCTCCGGAAAGACCAGCTTCGCCCAACCTCCGAAGAAAGCCCCCGCTTTCCGCATCAGGGCGTTCGTGAATTCCAGCTCCCGATGCAGCTCCGCCACTTCGATCTGCAACGCCCGCTTCTCCTCCGCCCCGGCCGGCTCCCATCTCCGCAAGTAGGTTTGCAGATCAGAAAGGCTCTTGATCGCAAGACGCAAATGCGGCACACAGTCTTCGAGCACCTCCGGAGTGGGGCGCAACAGCTTCCGGCGCATCAGACCGATACTGCGCCGGGCCTGCTTGGCCGCTTCCACGCGGATGGCGGCATTGCGCGTCAGATTCATGCGGCTAGGGAGCGGTCCATGTGCTCCTCAATCATCCGGGCGCTAATAGCTTGCGCATCGGGATGATAACTGCCCTCTGAAACCGCCGCCGATACCTGCGCCACATGCCTGGTATGCGCGGCTTCAAATGAATTGCTGAGGGCGGATAATTCGACCTGATCGGATCCCTTCGCCGTGCCCGTCGGTGCGCGGCTACTCCCCGCAGCCAAAGCCGTCGACCTGACCCTCTGCAGGTTGCCTACTTGCGGTGTCCCGGAATTGTCGATCTTCATACGCGTGTGGGCTTGTGCCCCCTCACGTTTGTCATATCGACGTCGAAAATCGAAACAGCAGGGAGTAAGGTTCGAAAAGGAAGGGTACTACTCGTTAACGCCGATCAGTGGTAGCGCCGCCTTTAGGCCAACGCCACTGAAGCAGCGGATGTAAGGCAGGGTTGTAACCTGCGGCGGGTTTGAAACCCGCCTTCACCACTTGGAAAACGAAGCGACACTCGCCCTTAGGCATTGATTACGTCGCCCGCTCAGTGCGCCGGCGCTCGAAACCAACGCAACAGAAAACTCCGTTCATCCTCCACGGCGGGCGGCCCCGAGTTCCCAGGATTCATGCTCGCTTCATAACGCGCCAGAAGCTTGCTCCCGTCTAACCCCAGACATTCCGCATACTGCCGCAAATAGCTGGTGTTGAAAATCCCACCAGGCAGTTTGTCAAACTCTTCATCCTCAATCGCCCGCAAAAACCGCGTGCTGATCTTGGTCGCCTCGGCGATCTGCTCCAGCGTGATACCTTTCCTTTGCCGCAACGTGGCAAGGTTCAGAGGAGTGCTAGCAACTGCTCCCCGAGACTTAGCGCGGGTCTGTCGTCTCATGTCACCTACCAGGATTATTTGTAAACGTTAATGGTAACCGATTTACTACCCGCCCGGTGACGTACTATACCCCTGAGGCCGGTTTGTAACCGTGACGATCTGGTACTCACCCGCCAATCGAGTGCATAGGCCGCGGCGGCGGGACAAAACGTGAGGTATTGATCTCGTGCCCGATCCACTTCTGCCGGACATTGCCCCGAATCGCATTTGCAATCTCCTCCTCGGGAGCGCCGCCCCGGAGAAGGTGCTTTACATCCATTTCTTCAATTGCGAACAGGCAATACCGCAGCTTTCCGTCACTTGTCAGACGAATCCGGTTGCAGTTCAGGCAGAAAGGACGGCTTACAGACGCAATAAACCCCACACGCCCACCTCCCGCGAACTGGTATTCGGTCGCCGGCGCCCGCGGGTCCGGATCGGGAATCGGCGTCAGCGGACCGAACGCCTCCTCCAACATCCCGATCATGTCATCCGCCACCAACACCTTGCCGCGGTCCCATAACCCCTGCGCATCGAGCGGCATGAACTCAATGAAACGGATCTCAATATCTCGCTCAAGTCCATAACGGACAAGGGGAACTACGTCCGGTTCCACGAGGTTTTTCACAGCCACGGCGTTGATCTTGATTGGCCCGAATCCCAGCCGCCGGCTCACCTCGATTCCTTCCAGAACCCGCTCCAGATCGTCCCGGCGGGTGATTCGCAGGAATCGCTCACGGTCCAGCGTGTCCAGGTGTACGTTGAGCCTCCTCAGCCCGGCTCCAAAAAGTGCCTCGGCATGCTGCGCCAGCAGGACGCCATTCGTCGTTAACGCCAGGTCACGAACGCCGGGAATCGCGGCGAGCTTCCGGATCAGTTCCGTCAGATCCTTCCGCACGAGCGGCTCACCGCCGGTAATTCGCAGTTTGTTTACGCCCAGCGTTACCGCGATCCGCACAAACCGCTCGATCTCCTCGAACGAGAGAATTTCCTCCCGAGGCATGTACTTCACGCCTTCATCCGGCATGCAGTAGAAGCAGCGGATATTACAGCGGTCGGTGACGCTGATCCGCAGGTTGTCGTGGATGCGTCCGAACGTGTCTACAAGGGGAGAGTTCACTTCGCGTTACCGGACCGCCAGCATGCGCTCGATCGGCTTGCGTGCCCGCTCGATGATGCTCGCGGGAAGTTCGACGCGGGGTTTCAGGTCCTGGAGGCACTGGCGCAGCTTCTCCAACGTGTTCCTCCGCATGTAGGGACATTCGCTACAGTTGCAGTTCTCGTTCTTCACGAAGTGAAATCGCTTCCCCGGAGCTACTTTCTCGAGCGAATGCGCGATCCCGCTCTCGGTCATGATGATGAACTCGTCCGCTGTCGACGAGGCGCACCACTGCACAATAGCGCTGGTTGATCCGATGAAATCAGCCATCCGCAGCACATCCGCGGGGCATTCCGGGTGGGCCGCGACCAGTGCCTGGGGATACTGCGCTCGGGCCGCGCTGACCCGCCGTGCCGGAAACGTCGCGTGCACAATGCAGGCGCCCTGCCAGATCGACATGTTCTCGCGCCCGGTTTCCTTCTTAACGTAGTTCCCGAGGTTGATGTCCGGCAAAAACAAAATCGGCTTTTCACGTGGTACCGAATTCACCACGTTAACGGCATTTCGCGACGTGCAGAGAATGTCACTCTCCGCCTTCACCTCCACCGACGTGTTGATGTAGCTCACGATCACGTGGTCTGGATGCCGGTCGCGGAATGCACGCACCTGTTCCACCGGACAGCTATCCACCAGGCTACACCCCGCCTCGCGGTCGGGCACCACCACGATCCTCTCGGGGTTCAATACCTTGGCCGTCTCCGCCATGAACCACACGCCGCAAAACGCCAGGACATCGCCCTTGAACTCTTGGGCCTTCCGCGCCAGTTCCAGGCTGTCGCCAATCGCGTCGGCAAGCTCCTGGATTTCCGGGTCCTGGTAATGATGCGCCAGGATCATGGCCTTTCGAGCCTGTTTCAGGTCGAGTATCTCTTCCGTGATCGACGTCGTGGCTAGCATTTTGCGGGAGAGGCTGGGTCGCTTTTTCCTATTGTAACAACTGAATGCGAATCACGACCCCGTGACACTCCTAGGCGCAACCCGCGAAACAATTCCTGCAGGATTGATTCTATAAGCTTTAACCTTTTCGCTTCGCTTCGGAGATTATGGCGAGAGTTGTATACCCTCCAACAGAACAATCCCGCCGTTGGAGCACTCTTTTACAGGGCAATGTGAGGTACGCCGGTTTTGGATGTCTTTCGGTAATTGTCGTCAGCCTGATTCTTTATAGTCCGGCGCTGCGCGGACCGTTCATCTATGATGACGAAGTCCTGCCGATCAGCGACCCCCGCATGTGGGATGCCCCCTTCCATTCCTGGGTCGCGGGTGTGCGGCCCACCCTGATGTTCACGTATTGGTTGAACCATCAGGGCGCAGGTACTTCTTCTTATCACCTTCTCAATATCCTGATCCACGTCATCAATACCGGACTGATATATCTGGCGGCGCTGAAATTGCTTGAACTGTTATCTATAAAACAGAAAGACAGGTTTCTGTTTGCGCTGTTCCCGGCCGCTGTGTTCCTCGTCCACCCGCTCGAAACCGAATCCGTCGCCTACATCGCCGGGCGTTCCGAAAGCCTGGCGGCGATGTTCTTCCTGGCGGCGTACGTCGTCTACCTGTTCCGTCCCGCAAACGGCGTCGGTTGGGGTCGCTCGGCAACCATCCTGGCTTTGTTCGTCCTGGCCGTGACATCGAAAGAAAATGCCGCCATCCTGCCCGCGGTGTTTCTTCTCACCGAGTGTTTTCAGAGCGACGGCTCCTTCCGTCAGTCCATCAAAACGAACTGGCGGCTGTATGTTCCGATCGCGCTGTTTTCCGTGGGAGCCCTCGCCTTCATTGGACGTGTGCTGGCCACCTCGGGAAGCGCGGGATTCCATCTCAACACACTGCCCTGGTATCAATACTTCTTCACCGAGTGGCGCGCCGTCTTCGCCTACCTGCGGCTGTTTGTCTGGCCCCTCGGACAAAGCCTCGATCACGACTTCCCCATCTCTCATACACCACTTGAGCATGGTGCGATCATCGCGTTCGTGCTTCTCCTCGGCGCCATGGTTGCCGCGCTCCTGTTCCGCCGCCGCTACCCTCTATCGGCGTTCAGCGTTCTGTTGTTCTTCTTCCTGCTTGCCCCCACCTCGACCGTAATTCCCATCGCCGATCCCCTGGTGGAACGCCGCATGTATCTCGCGGCTCTGCCGCTCTGTTTAATGGTGTTGGAATTCCTGTGGCGGCGGGGCTGGTCGCGAGAACCGGTCGTTTGGACCTGTGTCGCTCTCGTGCTCACGGTAATCAGCGTGGCAACGTATCGCCGCAACCAGCAGTGGGGCAACGCCTGGGCGTTTTGGACTGACACGGTAAACACATATCCGGAGAAAACCCGCCCGTACGCCCACCTGGTCGACACGGCGGAAAGCCTCCACCGCTGCGGTGAAGTTGTGCCGTTTCTGCAGCGAGCCGACACGATGATGCCCGACGATCCGACCATCCTGATCAGTTGGGCGAAAGTCCTGGAATGTCAGGGCGAACCCGGCCCGGCTCTTCTGAAAATGCAGCGCGCGGTCTTTGTTTCGCCTTCATCTCTTACTTTCGAATTGGTCGGCCTTCTCTATGGAGAATTAGGAAGGTTCAAGGAGGCCAAGGAAGCTTTGGACAAGGCGGTTGAACTCGGCCCTTCGTCCGACACGGCCTACAATGCCCGCGGTCTCTGGTATGAGCTGACTGGTCGCTACGACAGTGCCATCCGCGACTACTCGCGCGCCCTCAGCCTGAACCGGATGAATCTGAGCGCGCGAATCCGCCTGGCCCGCCTGGAGCGTTCGATCGAAACCCAGGACAATAGCGTCCGCGACCGCGCCACGCCGGCTTCAGCCGGTCCTTAGCCGGCCCAGGGCGGCAGTCGTGTGGAAGATCGGGACAGGCCTTCAGCCTGCCCCCCCTTTTCAAACCCGAGAGTTTGGTTGCGGCTGTTCTGCTTTGCGGAGCCGGTTTCGACTGCCATCAGGCAAAGGCGGCGTTACTCAACCTGAGATCAACGCAGAGGCTTGCTCACAACCAGTCTGGGATCAACCTCCCGGCAAGCAGACGACATCCGATCCGAAACCGAGACCATCCGCAAATCCACAGCCCTATCCCCGCGAATCCGAAAAACCGCAGTCTTCCCAGAATCTCCCCACTCCAGAGCAATTTCCCGCGAACCCGGACACTCCGCCGCACGCGTCCATGTGAAGCTCCCCTGAATCGCCGCGACCCCGTGATGAGCGCGAGCTGCCTCCGGAGTGCTCCACCGGCCCGCCTCGGCATCCCCGAGTTCCAGCCATTCCTCAACGAACCCCCCATATAACGGAGCAAGCGGGGCCATCCGCAGAGCCCGCCCCCCGCGAATCTCATACGCCGCCACCGCCGCCCGCATCAACACGTCCGACTCCTTGCTACCAGCCGTGTACTGAAACGTCACTGATTCCCGACCCACCGCGATCTTAACCGGATCAAGGTCATAAGCCAAAACATCCCGAGCGAGAATATTCTCCACCGCCTGCCGCCGGACGCGATCGATCCGAAACACGCTCCCATTCCAACTGCTGGCGCAACTCGACGCAACCCAAGCCGATGCGAGCACGCTTCCGTTCCCCAAATCATCCCCGCCCGCTGCCAAAGTCTGCAGTTGATGCCCGTGCGAATAGCTACGTTCCGCATTAACCACCGCAATCCGCCGCGTGAAATCTCGCCCGTACACCATCGCCGTCTCATCGTAGTTGCAATAAACGCCCGTATAGATTCCTGCGACGAGCGCCCGCACGTCATCATTCCCGGAGACCCGCTCCACCCTTATCTCGCCCAGAAAACCCGCAAAACTACGCTCGGACTGCTGAATTCCCATTTCAGCGCTATCCGAGACCAGCCTCGCCGCCTTCATCTCCCGGTTCAACTGGTCGACGGTCTGGCCGCGTCCGACCCGCGCATGGATCCAGGCGAGCAATTCGCGCTGAACGGTATAGAATTCCGGCGCCGAAAGCTCGTGAGGTTTCTCGGTTCGAAAACGAGCCAGGTGCTCTGCCAGACGCGTCGTGTCCGCCTGCCGGTTGTCTCCCCAACCCGGCATCGCAACGAGCGCGATCAAAATCCACGTCGGCTTTCCGAAGCCCATCCGGCTACTCGCTACGCATGGCAGTCGCCGGATCAATCCGTGCCGCCCGGGAAGCAGGCACCGAACCCGCCAGCAGCGCGATCGCGGCAATCCCGGCGCCCACGACAACAAACGTCAATGGATCGTTTGGAGACAAGTTAAATAGCAAACTGCGAGTCAGCCGCCCCAGTCCGAACGCCAGCAGCAAGCCAATGCCGATTCCGCTGACCGCGATCTGGATCGTCTGCCGCACCACCATCCACAACATGTCACCCGCATCCGCGCCCAGCGCCATGCGAATGCCGATCTCACTGGTGCGCCGCGACACCATGTTCGAAATCACTCCATAAATCCCAATCGCCGTCAGCACCGACGCCAGCAGTCCGAAGATCCCAAACAGCGCCGCTCCCATCCGCGGAGCCCATAATCCCTGAGTGATCAATTCTGAAATCGTGTTCGTGCCCGTCACCGCCAGATTCGGATCGAGCCGGTTGACCTCGGCCACCAGCCGGCTCACCAGCGCCTCGGGCGCCGCCGTCGTCCGTACATCCACGGTCACACTGGGCGAGAACTCCTGTTCTAAAGGCAGATACACGACCGGCTGCGGCGGCTCCCCGACATTAAGAACTACCGAGTCAGCCACTACGCCCACAACCTCCCGATAAAAGTTCTCACGGAAGAATCGCCACCTCTTGCCTACCGCATTCTCGCCCGGCCAGAAATACCGCTCCATAGCCCGGTTGATCACTGCGACCTTCTTCGTATCGGCACGGTCGAAATCATTCAAAAACCGCCCAGCCTCCAGGCGAATTCCGAGCGTCTTGAAGTACGGCGGCGTGACCGAGTTGAACACCGTCGGCGTTCCCCGATCGTTCGGATCGGTCGAGCCCTCGGAAATAACCGTTCCCAGGATGCCCTTCGTCAACGGCGGCAGCGTGGCGATCGCTACATCGCGAACTCCGGGCACGCCCGCAACCCGCGCCTCCACGGTTTTCAGAAACTGCTGCGCCCGCTCCGTCGAATAGTTCCTCGCCGCGAGATTGAAACTGAACACGGCAAGATTGCGGGCTTCAAACCCCACGTCAATCTTCTGCGCGTTCTGCATGCTGCGAATAAAGAGCCCGGCGCCCGCGAGCGCGGTCAGCGCCAGGCTGATTTCGCCGATCACCAAGGCATTGCCAAAAGCGAACTCGCCGCGCGATTGTGACCGGCTTCGGCCGCCGCTCCTAAGTGATATTGCCGTCTCCTCGCGAAACGCGCGCAGCGCCGGAGCCAGCCCAAACAGCACGCCCGTCAAAGTCGTAACGATCAATGTGAATGCCACCACCCGCAGGTCCAGCCGAAACGACACCGAATCCGGCTGAATAAACGGCGGCCGATACAGCCACAGCAAACGTACGCCCAATACGCCCAGGCCGAGCCCGAATACACCGCCCACTGAGGAAAGCAGCATGCTCTCCGTGAGTAGCTGACGGATGATTCGGCCGCGGCTCGCCCCGATCGCCACCCGGATGCCGAATTCACCGGCCCGCGCTCCCGACCGCGCCAGCAGCAGGTTCGCGACGTTCGCGCTGGCGATCAGCAGAATCAATCCTGCCACTGACAGAAGCGCCAGGCTCGCCGTACTCAGTTGCTGGCGTGGCAACCCGCTGAGCGCCGCGTCCATGACCGAAGAAACATCCACCGACCGGTTCTTGTTGGGCTCCGGGTATTCTTTCTCCAAACGCGTCGCAATCGTGCGCATCTGCGACAGGGCTTGCCCGGCGGTAAAGCCCGGCTTGAGGCGCCCCACCACGCTGAGAAACCGCGACCGCCGCTCGTTGAACAGCCGTTCCAGCGCGCCCGTAATCACCTGGCTGTGCATCGAAATAGGGATCCAGGCGACCTCGGCGGCGCTGACCGTCAACGTTCCTTTAAACCCCGGCGGCATGACGCCGATTACCGTATATGCGGTGGCATTGAAACTGACCTGGCGCCCCACGATCGATCGTTCCGCGCCGAACGCGCGCACCCACAGCGCATGGCTCAGCACCGTGACGTTATCGCCTCCCAAATGGGCATCCTCGTTGGCCGCGAATGTCCGTCCCAGCATCGGTTCCACGCCCAGCACCTGAAAATAATTCGCGGTCACCAGCATCGCGGGTTGCGGCTTGGGATCGCCAGTGCCCACCAGTGTCACCGAAGTCGGATAAAATCCCGCCAGGCCCGAGAAAACGTCATTCTGATCGCGGAAATCCTGGTAATTCGTGAACGAAACCGGGGTTCGTCCCGCGCCCGAATGGGCCGAATGATCGACGGTGTAGAGCTCCAGAACGCGCGACGGTTCATGAATCGGAAGAGGATTCAGGAACACCGCATTTGCCATGGTGAAGATCGCGCTATTCGCCCCAATACCGAGCGCCAGCGACAGTGAAGCGACTAGGGTAAAGCCAGGATGCCGGGCCAGGTCCCGCATCCCATACCGAAGATCCTTCTTAAATCCGTCGATCATATTAAGGTATTAAAAAAGCCTCCGATTCTTAACCCGCGTGGAAGGGTGGAACAGGCGGTCGCCTGGCTTTGGACCTCACCGATAACGAACACGCGTTCTCGAATGCGCGGAGTTGCGCTGCATCGCCTGGACGGTGACAACCTCTCCATAACTCACTCCGCCCGCAGGGACACCATCGGATCCACCCGAGCCGCCCGCCGCCCCGGAACAAAACTAGCCACAAAAGCCACCAATCCCAACAAAACCGCAATCGCCCCAAACGTCAGCGGATCACTAGCCCGCACCCCAAACAAAAGCGAGTTCATAAACCGAGTCAAAGCCAGCGCCGCCGCCAACCCCACGCCGATCCCCGCCAAAGCCAAGCTCATCCCGCGCCCGACAATCAGCCGCAAAACCCCCGCCTCGCTCGACCCCAGCGCCATCCGGATCCCGATCTCCCGCGTCCCCTGGCTCACCAGATAGGCCATGACGCCATAAATCCCAATCCCAGCCAAAGCCAGCGCCAGCACGGCAAAAAGCCCCAGCAGCGTCATAGTGAATCGCCGCCGAGCCAGCGAATCCGCTACCCGCTGCTCCATGGTCCGAATGTTATACACCGGAAGATCCGAATCGAGCTCGTGGATCTCCCGCTTCACCGCCGCTGCCAGCGCCGCCGGATCGGACGCGCTCCGAATCACTACCGTCTGCCGCCGCGTCGGCGACTGCAGATGCGGAAAATACACCGCGATCCGCGAATCGGTTTCGAGCGCATACTGCTTCACCCGCCCGACAACGCCGACCACCCTCAACCACGGCGACTTCGAATCCAGCCCGCCATACCGCAGGCGTTTTCCAATCGCGTCCTGCCCCGGCCACATCTGTTGCGCCATCGATTCGTCCACGATCACGACTCGCGGTTTGTCCCCCGTGTCCTGCTCGCTGAAGAACCGCCCCCGCACCAAAGGAATCAGCATCGCCTGGAAATAATGCCCACTCACGATGTGCTGATCCGCATTGATGAAATTCTCGCCCGGCGGCGGGATGCGACCCTCTACTGTGATTGGTCCCCATTCCCACATCTCGCTGAGCGGGAGCCCGGTGATTCCGCCGGCCGCGGTGACGCCGGGTAAATGCTCCAGCCGCTCCCATAACTGCCGATACGTCTCCAGGACCACCGGCGGGGTCGTGTACCGGCGATTCGCCATCGTGAGTTCCAACGTGAGAACGTTCTTCGCCTGAAATCCCGGCGCGACATTCACGAGACTCGCAAAGCTGCGTATCAGCAGTCCTGCACCAATCAGCAGCACCACCGAAAGCGCCAGTTCCGAGATCACCAGCCCGCGCCGTAGTCGATGGCCTCGTCCCCATACCGCGCTGGTCTGCAGCCCGCTCTGAGCCGCCCGCCATGCCGGGGTCAATCCGAACAAAACACCGGAAAGGAGGGAAAGCAGAAACGTGAACAGAAGGACTCGCCCGTCGATCGCGATATCCTGAACGCGCGGCACGCTCTTTGGACCCGCAACCTGCACCCACCGCAAACCGGCCATCGCCAACACTATGCCCGCGGCGCCCCCAGCGAGCGACAGCAGCACGCTCTCCGTTAAGAGCTGTCGCAGAATCCGTGTCTGACCCGCGCCGAGAGCAATCCGCAGCGCGATTTCCTTCTGTCGCGCCACTGCGCGCGAAAGCAGCAGGTTCGCCACGTTCGCGCATGCAATCAGCAGAACGAACGCCACCGACCCCAACAGGATCAGCAGGGTGTATCGCACATCCCCGACCACCCACTCCAGCAGCGGCACAATCGAAAATGTCAATCCACCATTGGGCGGATAGACATCCGGATGGTCGCGCCGCAAGTGGGCCGTGAGCAGGTCCATCTCAACCTGCGCCTGCCGCAGCATTGCTTCCCGCCGGAACGTGCCGACAATCGTGTAATCCTCGTGCGTGCGTATGTCCCTCGCATCGGCGCCCAAAGGCAGCGGAAGAAAGATCTCGTTCAACTCGCCCCCGCCTAGTACCGGCAGCACCTCGTGCGACAAGGCGAATCCCGGCGGAAGGACTCCCACCACCTCATAACCGATCCCATTGATCGTGAGCGATCGCCCCACCACTCGTGGATCCGCCCCAAAACGCCGCCGCCACATGCCGTCCGTGAGGACGGCGGTGGGCGCACGCCCCGGCGCGTCTTCCTCCGGCAGGAACAGCCTCCCGAGCGCGGCGTGCGCCCCGAACATGGGCAGAAGATTCGAAGAGACCCGCGCCGTGCCGACCCGCTCCGGCTCGCCCTCGCCAGTCAGGTTGTTGAGCCCGCCCAGTGCAATTGCGAGCTGTTCGAAGGCCTGGCTCCCATTCTTAATGTCGAAGTATTGCGCTGTCGAAAACCAGTCCTGCGTGATGTTCAACCCCGGCGACCGGTTCCAGAGGATTACCAGCCGGTCCGCATCCTTGTATGGCAGAGGCCGCAGCAAGAGCGCGTTCGTGACGCTGAAGATTCCGGTGTTCGCCCCAATGCCGATCGCGATCGACAAAACCGCGGCAAGCGTAAATCCGGGATTCTTCCCAAATGAACGCAGGGCATACCGCAAGTCCTGAAGCATGCTGTAATCCTGTTACAGCGCGCTCCACCTTGTCAATTACTGCGCCGGCGCGTAGTACCCCAGCCGATAGAAAACCTTAAGCGCAGGAAATCCGCGAGGCTGCTTGATCTTGACAGTGATGTGCCGGTACTTGCCGTCCCGCGCCTGGTTCTTCGGTGAGTAATACAGCACGTACTGATTCCGCAATTCCGTCCCGATCTTGGCTGCGATATCGGGAAGCTCGGCAATATTCTCAACGGTGAAACTGCGTCCTCCCGTCTGCTCCGCTAACTGGCGCAGCAGATCCGGCCCGGCCAACTCCTCTGCGGTCCGGCTCCGCGACGCCACCGGCTCGAAAATTCCGATGGCATAAAGCTGCACGTCCGCCTCCCGGACAGCATTCTTGATCTCGCTCTCGGTATAGCGGCTGCTGTTGTCGCCTCCATCCGAGATGATCAGAATCGCCTTGCGGGCATTGTGTGCCTGTTTCATCTGCGCCATCGACATGTAAACGCCGTCGAGCAGCGCCGTCCGGCCCTTCGACTGCGTAAACGTGAGCTGGCTTTGTACGCGGTCTGTGTCGCTCGTGAAGGGTGTCACAAGCTGTGGCCGATCGTTGAACTGGATCAGGCAGAACTCGTCTTCCGTGTTCGCCATCTTCATGAACTGCGTCACCGCTTCGCGGGATTTCTGCAGCTTCGCGCCCATGCTCCCGCTCGTGTCGAACACGACACAAATCGAAATCGGCGCATCTTCGTTCGAAAACTGCGCGATCTCCTGCTCCACTTTATCCTCAAAAGCCTGAAAATATTCCTTCGTCAATCCGGTGACGAAACGATTCAACGGATCCGTGACGGTGAGGTTCACCTGCACCAGCGTCGTATTGATCCGTATATTTCCCTGACGCCCTTCCAGCACCGGATTCTTGTCTGATGCGGTTTTAGTACGAGGCTGGACGGACAGATTTGGGTTCCCGGTCGGTTGGCCATAACAGCAACCGGCTAAGACTGGCAGTACGATAATTGCGAGAACCGAAGTTCTTTTAAAACCTGGTGGAAAGATCACGAGAAATCCAACCGTCTTCAGTGTAGCTGGAACTTCGCATGCCTCGAAAAATTTGGAGGATGGGAAGGGTGGAGGGCTTCAGCCGTCATATGGGCAGCCTGAAGGCTGCGTTACCGAGATTTTCATCCACTTTCGTGGACGGTCCATGTATGACCTCCGCACGTAACGCGAACGCCTCCATGCCGCGCTCTTCCAGAATCCGAGCGATTTGGCCACACAGTCCGGCGATATCGGCATTGCATCGGCGCCGCAGTCTGAACCCTCAATTGGTAGCGGCATTGAAGCGTTAGCCTCCGTCCGGCCATTACCGTGGGCTGCTAATCGCGACGCAAAAGTTTCGCGAGTCCCTGTGTGAGAAAATTACGAATTACCAATGAGAAAAACCAGCCGATTCGCGATCGCCGGTTGCTTTGCATTGAGCCACTTCGTCGCGGCAGCCCAGACCGTGACAATTCTTAAACCCGAGCGGGTCTTCGACGGCGACCAGGTTCACGAGGGCTGGGCCGTTCGCGTCAAGGGAGACCGCATCGATGCCGCCGGTCCCGCCGGGAGCATCGACGCGTCCGGCGCCAAGGTCGTCGACTTGCCCGGTACCACTCTGATGCCCGGCCTCGTCGAAGGACACTCGCATGTGCTGCTGCATCCTTATAACGAGACCCCCTGGAACGACCAGGTGATGCACGAAGGCCTTGCCTTGCGCGTGGCCCGAGCCGTGAATCACCTGCACGATACCTTGATGGCCGGCTTCACCACCATCCGCGACCTCGGTACCGAAGGCGCCGCATACGCCGACGTGGAACTCAAGCAGGCTGTTAACCAGGGCATCATCCACGGTCCGCGCATGCTCGTAGCGACGCGCGCCATTGTCGCGACTGGAGCCTACGGCCCCAAAGGATTCGCACTGGAATTCCGTGTTCCGCAAGGAGCCGAAGAAGCCGACGGCATCGACAGTCTGACGCGCGTCGTTCGCGATCAGATCGGTCATGGAGCCGACTGGGTCAAGCTGTATGGCGACTACCGCTGGGGTCCTCATCCTGGCGCTCATCCGACGTTCTCTCTCGAAGAAATGAAACTCGCCGTACAAACGGCACGCAGCGCCGGAGTGCCGGTCGCGGTCCACACTGCAACGCCCGAAGGGATGCGCCGGGCGATTCTGGCGGGCGCTGAAACCGTCGAACACGGCGACGCCGGCACGCCCGAAGTCTTCAAATTAATGGTTGAGAACAACGTGGCCCTCTGTCCCACGCTCGCCGCCGGAGACGCCACCGCGCAGTATGCCGGATGGAAAAAAGGACAGCAGCCAGAGCCCCAGGGCATTCAGAGAAAGCGCGCGAGTTTCAAAGCGGCCCTCGACGCCGGAGTCACGATATTAAGCGGCAGCGACGTCGGCGTCTTCACGCACGGTGACAACGCGCGTGAAATCGAAATGATGGTGAACTACGGCATGACGCCCGTCGCCGCCCTGAAATCTGCGACCTCCATCGCAGGCCGCGTCCTCCATATGGATATCGGCCTGGTGAAGTCCGGCATGTTGGCCGACCTGATTGCGGTCCAAGGGGATCCGACCAAAGATATCTCCGCCATCCGCCAGGTCAAATTCGTCATGAAAGGCGGCGCTGTCGAAAAGCAGTAAGGCAGGTTCGCGAAAGTGGATGAGGAAGGCTTCACCCTTCCACAACCTGCTGGACGCGCAGTTTCGACCATGCAGCGGGTTTGCAACCCGCCGCGCGGTATCTTGGTAGTGTGGCGGGATATTCAATACGCTCTCAGAGCGTGTGCGAAAAACCCGGTTTTCACTCTGATTTCAGTGATCACCATCGCGTTGGGGATCGGTCCCAACAGCGCAATTTTCAGCATTATTAACGCCGTTCTTTTACGGCCTCTCCCCTATCGCGATCCCGGACAGATCGTCATGCTCTGGGAGAGCATCCGATCCAAAGGCTTCAATCAGATTCCAGTCTCTGCCGCGGATTTAGCGGACTGGAAGCGGGACAGTCGCTCCTTTGAGGATATGGCTCCGGCATTCACAATCCCTGAATACGGCCTCAACGTGACAGCCGGCGGCGAGCCGGAACGTGCCCAGGCCGGGCAAGCCGCCTCGAATTTCTTTTCCGTTCTCGGCGTGAAGCCTGTCATCGGCCGTTCGTTCCTTCCGGAAGAAGACCGCCCCGGCGGCGACCCGGCCGTTCTTATCAGTCAGTCCTTCTGGACGCGCCGCTTCGGAAGTTCGCCCAAAATCATCGGGCAGCGCATCATCATTGACGGCGTCAGCCGCAACGTTGTAGGCGTGCTGCCGCGCGAGGTCGATGCGCTAGTCAAAGTCGACCTCTGGGTTCCCATCGCGCGCGACTTTGCGCTCGACCCGCGCGACAACCACAACTTCGGAATCGTCGCACGCCTTAAGCCGGGTGTTTCCGTCGTGCAAGCCCGCGCCGAACTGGAAGGAATCGCGGCACGACTCGAAAAGCAGTATCCCGGGACCAACGAGGGTGTCGGTGCAGTCGTCGTGCCAATGAGTGAAATGCTGGCAGGCCCCATCCGTCCAGCGCTGATGGTTCTGCTCTCGGCGGTCGGATTCCTGCTGCTGATTGCATGCGCCAATGTCGCGAGTCTGCTCTTAGCGCGAGGAGCGAGCCGCGGTAAAGAGATTGCCCTCCGGGCCGCGCTGGGAGCCAGCCGCGCGCGCATTCTTCGCCAACTGCTCACCGAAAGCGTCCTCCTCGGCGCCATGGGAGGAGTGCTCGGGCTGCTGCTCTCGATGTGGAGCATCAAGGTGCTCCGGACGCAGTTGCCCGACTTTATCCCACGCCTGAAGGAAATGGGTGTCGATTCCCGCGTGCTTCTCTTCAGCCTCGCCATTTCCGTTTTTACGGGCATCGTCTTCGGCATCGCTCCCGCGCTCCGTGCCTCGCGGACCGACCTGAACGACACCCTGAAGGAAGGCGGCGGTAAAGGAGTCTCCGCCGACAGCAGCCAGCGCGCCAGGACGGTCCTGCTGGTCGGAGAAGTCGCGCTGGCAGTTGTGCTGCTGATCGGCGCCGGACTGATGATCCGTAGCTTCCTCAACGTCACGGCCACCGATCCGGGTTTCCGGACCGATCACCTTCTGACGATGCAACTGACACTGCCGGACGCGAAATACCGCGACTCTGCTGCCCTCGCGAATTTCTCGAAAGCTACCATCCGGCGCATCGAAACGCTACCCGGCGTTCATGCCGTCGGCGCGGTCACGGTCCTGCCCGCTCGCGGATCCCTGCTCGCCCTACGTGTTTTCGTGACCGGCTTTCAGGTCGAAGGAGAACCGCCACCACTTAAGGGACAGGAGCCGACGGCCGACTATCGGCCGGCGACCCCCGACTTTTTCCGCGCCATGGGCATCCCGCTTCGGCTCGGCCGCTTCCTGACCGCGCAGGACACCGACGGCAAACGTCGCGTAGCGCTCGTGAATGAGACGCTGGCGCGGCGCTACCTCATCCACGGCGATCCGCTCTCGCGGCGTCTGCGCGTCGGATTCGGTTCGCACGACTACGATGTTGTCGGAGTGGTCGCCGACATCCACATGCAGGGGCGCGAAGAAAAGGTCGAGCCCGCCATCTACGTACCCATGTACCAAGACCCACCGCGCCAATTCAGCCTGGTGGTCCATTCCGAAGCCGACCCCACCGGCCTCACCGCCGCAATTCGCCGCGAAATCCAGGCCATCGACCCCGACCAGCCCATTGCCAACGTTCGCACCATGACCGATGTGCTCTCGGATTCGCTCCTGGTACGCCGCCTATCGGTCGGAATGCTTGCGACCTTCGCCGCGTTGGCGCTCGTCCTGGCCACCGTCGGCATCTACGGCCTGACGTCCTACTCAGTCAGCCGCCGCACCCACGAAATCGGTCTCCGCATGGTGCTCGGAGCTGAACAGCAGAACATTCTCCGTCTGGTGGTCTTACGCGGAATGTTAACGGCACTGGCCGGAGTTGCAATCGGCCTTCCGGGCGCGCTGATGTTATCGCGCCTCATGCGAGCCCTGCTCTTCGGGGTGACAAGCACGGACGCGGCAACATTCGGTGTCGTGCCGCTGGTTCTTATCGGAGCCGCCGCCCTGGCCTCTTACATCCCGGCGAGACGCGCCATTCGAATCGACCCCATGGTGGCGCTGCGCTACGAATGACCGGCTATTTGCCGATCACCGTGCCCGTCGTCGCATTGACGAGCACGAGGTATCCGTTGCTCTTGTTGCCCCACATGATGTACCAAACCGGCACGCCGTACTTCGATTCCTCGGCGAGGGAGAATTGCGGCGCCTTGCCGGGGTTGTGCTTTACCCAGGCGCCGGCGCGCTCCATCGCAGTCTGATACGCAGCGTCGGAATTCGTCGCAATGTCGGAGTTCGCAAACGGCGCGCTCTTCGCGGTGGCGCCGCTCCAGACCTGGGCGCCTCCGGCGCTGACTCCTTTATGGATGTCGGTACCCTGAGCGACCACCGCGTAGGTGAACGTCCGGGCTTCGCGCTTGCTCGGCGAGACGAAAACAACGGACCACACCGGATACTTGCCGTCTTCGCCCTTCATCGTGTCCGTCTCCATGCTGGCCATCGAGAGAGGCTGGATGTCGGTGGCCCAGGTGCGGGCGGGCTTGTACATCTCATAGAACGCGGTCAGCGCGGGAACGGGCCCGGTGGGTGCCGCGGGTTTGGCGGCTTCCGTCGTGGGAGCCGGAGTGGTTGGTGCTTCGGAGCAGGCCGTCAGAACAAGTACGGCAACTATGGCGGTGGCAGCGCTAAAAAAGGTTTTATTCATAGCGAGAGCCTGCTTCATTCTATTCCAGATGAAACCGCGCCGGGGAGCCGTGGCGGAGGTTGCTAAGTACTGCAGCGGCGCAGTATCGTCAGGGGGTGAACCTCACTCGCCGTACCGTACTCGCCGCGATTTCCACTGCCGCCGCTGCGCAGGGCCAACGCCGTCAACCTCCGAACTGGAAACCCAAGCTCGGCGTGCTGTGCTCCTTTTCCGACGCGAATCTGGAGTTTGTGAAAGCGGAAGGCTTCACCAGCATGCAGCTTCGTCTCGACCCCGACCGGCTGGACGACGCCGCGATCGCATCCATCAAGGACAAGATTCAGCGGGCGGGCATCTATGTCTCTTCGCTGGCCGTGGATGGCAATCATATCGACCCCGACCCTGCCAAGCGCCAAAAGCAGAATGAATACACCGTAAAGTGCCTCGAATTGTGCGGCAAATTGGGCATCCCAAACATAGGCGGACAATCCGGCACCATCAAAGGCCGGCCGCTCCAGGAGCAGGTGGACGAGGTCGTCAAGGTTTACACGGAGAAGTATTTCCCGATGTGCGAGAAGTACAAGGTACGTGTTCTGTGGGAGCCGTACGCAGGCGGGCCGAACATCGCCACCGGACCGGTTGGCTGGGAAGCATTGTTCAAAGGCTTCAACGGCAGCCCAAACGTCGGATTGCAGTTCGATCCTTCGCACCTGGTCTGGCAGTTCATGGACCCAGTGGCCGCGGCGCGCGAGTTCGCTGACAAGATTTACGACGTTCATTTGAAGGATACGGAGATCCTGTGGCACGTGCTCAAGCGCGGGGGCATTCAACCCGTCAACAACGCGCGCTGGTGGCGATTCCGCGTTCCGGGCTACGGATCGGTCGATTGGAAAGGCTTCTTCTCGGTCTTGTCCGAAGTCGGGTATAGCGGCGCTATGAATATCGAGAACGAAGACGAGTTTTACTATCCGTCGTACAGCCAGGGCAACTTCACCGAACAATACAAGCGCGGCTTCCACGTCGCGCACGAGTTTTTGAAGACGCTCGTGCCGCCGGTGACCGCTTAAAAGCGAGTTTCTGAGCATGTAATGCCGCCGGTCCACGAAAAGTGAATCGAAACGAAGGTATTACACAGCCTCTGACTCTTCGCGTCCCGCGACGATTCGGAGGATGTGGAAGGGTGGAGCAGGTATTCAGCCTGCCTTTGGACTTAACCGAGAAAGGACTTCTGAAAACGCCTGCTCTACCCTTCCACCGTGCCTCGGTTTCCAACAGAGTCGGCGATGCCTAGTGACGAAAGTGGCGCACTCCGGTAAAAACCATCGCGAGTCCTAACCGGTTCGCCGCCGCGATAACATCCGCGTCGCGGACCGAGCCTCCCGGCTGAATCACCGCGGTCACTCCATGCTTTGCCGCCTCTTCCACTCCATCCGGAAAAGGAAAGAAAGCATCCGACGCGACCACCGTGCCTGCAAGCGGGAGCACGGCTTTCATCGCCCCGACCTTCACTGAATCGACACGGCTCATCTGTCCCGCGCCGGCGCTGACCAGTTGGCCCGCGCGCGCGTAGACGATAGCGTTCGACTTCACATGCTTGCAAACTTTCCAGCCGAAGTCGAGAGCCGTCCATTCTTCTTCGGTGGGGCGACGGTCGGTTTTCACCTGCAGCTTTGAACGATCCAGACGGTGCACGTCGGGAGTCTGCGCCAGGAATCCTCCGCTGATCGATTTCACGACCAGCTCGCCGGCGGGCGCCGGACGAACCATGAGCAGCCGCAGATTTCGCCTGGACCCGAGCACCCCGAGTGCCGCGTCGGTGTAGCCCGGCGCTGCGATCGCCTCGATGAAGGTCTTGGTGATTTCGCGCGCCGTTTCTTCGTCCAACAGGCGGTTGAAGGCTAAGACACCGCCGTACGCTGAAATGGGATCGGCTTCGAAGGCTCTCCGATAACTATCCGCCAGACCGTCGGACTCGGCGCAGCCGCACGGGTTGGTGTGTTTGATGATGGCCGCGGCCGGATTTCCGAATTCCTGGATGAGCTGCCACGCAGCATCGAGATCGACGAGGTTGTTGTACGAAAGCTCCCTTCCTTGAAGCTGCTCGGCGCCTGCGATCCCGCCCTGATTCTGGGAATACAGGGCCGCGGACTGGTGCGGATTTTCGCCATAACGCAAACTTAACGTTTGCGGCGCCTCGATTGTGAGCGTTTCCGGAAGCCCAAGGCGCTCGCTGATCGCTGTGTCGTAGGCTGCGGTGGTCGCAAACGCTCTCAGCGCCAGGCGCCATAACGTATCGCGGCCGAGCTCGCCGTTGTTCGCGCGCATCTCGCGGAGAAGCTCGGCGTAATCCGTGGGAGACGTCACGACTGCAACATCCTGATAGTTCTTGGCCGCGGCGCGAATCAAGGTTGGCCCGCCGATATCGATATGCTCGATGAGTTCTTCGAGCGGCGCGTCGGCGCGGGCGGCGACCTTGTCGAACTGATAAAGATTCACTACGACCATATCGATCGGTGAAATACCGTGCTCCGCGAGGGAGCGCATGTGCGCGGCGTTGGAGCGAATCGCCAGAACGCCTCCTGCGATCTTTGGATTGATGGTCTTCAACCGGCCATCGAGCATCTCGGGGAACCCGGTCAACTCCGAGACCTCCGTCACCGGAACGCCTGCCTGCTGGATTGCGCGCGCAGTGCCGCCCGTCGAGATGAGCTCGACGCCCAGGTCGTTGAGCCCGCGGGCGAGCATGTCGATACCGCTCTTGTCTGTGACGCTGATCAACGCCTTCCTGATTTTCGCCATTCCCTACAATGGTAATGTGCCTCATTCGGTAACGCTGATCCCTGGAGATGGAATTGGGCCCGAGGTGGCCGACGCAACCGTTCGAGCGGTGAATGCCACGGGCGTGGCCATCGATTGGGAATGCGTCGAACTCAACGCCGATATCATTCTGGAAACCCGCGAAGTGCTTCCGCCGCAAGTGATCGAATCGATTGCGCGGACACGAGTCGGGTTGAAGGGCCCCGTGACGACGCCGATTGCAGGCGGTTTTCCCAGCGTCAACGTAGCCCTGCGCAAAGCGCTCGACCTGTTCGCCAACGTGCGGCCGGTCTGCTCGCTGCCCGGCGTGAAGACACGCTTCGACGACGTGAAGATCGACATGGTGATCTTCCGTGAAAATACCGAGGATCTGTATTCGGGACTGGAACACGAGGTCGTAAAAGACGTCGTCACCAGCCTCAAAGTGATCACGCGGGTGGCGTCGTCGCGCATCGCGCGGTACGCCTTCGACTATGCCCTTAAGAACGGCCGCAAGAAAGTGACGTCGGTCCACAAAGCCAACATCATGAAGCTCGCCGACGGGCTGTTTCTGCGGTGCTGCCGCGAGGTGGCGCAGGAGCACCCCGAGATTCAGTACAAAGAGCTGATCGTCGACAATGCCTCCATGCAGTTGGTGATCCGGCCGGAGACGTTCGATATTTTGTTGCTGCCGAACCTTTACGGCGATATCGTTTCGGACCTTGCCGCGGGGTTAGTCGGAGGCCTCGGCATCGTGCCGGGCGCGAACATGGGCGAGCGCTACGCTGTTTTCGAGGCCGTGCATGGCAGCGCGCCCGATATCGCAGGCCAAGGAATTGCCAATCCCACCGCGCTGATGCAATCGGCGGTCATGATGTTGCAGCATCTCGGCGAGAACGACGCCGCGCTTCGCATGCGCCGCGCGATTGAGCAGGTGTATGCCGAGGGCCAGCACGTCACGGGTGACATCGGCGGACGGGCAGGCACCAAGGAATTCACCGATGCCGTGATCGCGTCGATGAAATAAGCGGCCAACGATTTGGCGTTTCGTGCGTTTCAATGACAGGAGAGTCGCGTGAAGACTGATATTCTGTTCGCCGTTCGCAGTTTGCGGCGGGCGCCTGCGTTCTTTGTGCTCGCCGTAGCCACTTTGGGGTTAGGGATCGCCGCCAACACCGCCATCTTTTCGCTTTTCTACCAGGTACTGCTGCGTTCGCTTCCGGTTCGGAATCCGCAGCAACTCGTGGTGTTCCATTCCGAAGGGGTTAACCTTCCGGGAAGCGTCTCGAAGGACAGCTTTGAGTCGGTTTTTTCGTATCCGCTCTATCTGCGGCTGAAGGACTCCACGAAAGCTTTTGAAGGGCTGGCGGTGCGATCGAGCGTTCCGGCACAGATCGAGACCGGTGGCGCCGCCGCCGAACGAGGACGTGCGGAGATCGTTTCAGGCAACTACTTCGAGACCTTGGGTCTGCGGGCACAGGCCGGACGCCTCTTCACCACTCAGGATGACAGTGTCCGCGGTGGGAATCCCGTGGCGGTGCTCTCGCACGCGTTCTGGATGACCCATCTTGGGGGCAGTGCTTCTGCCGTGAATCGGACCGTACTGGTGAACGGGCAGCCGTTCACAGTTGTAGGAATCGCGCCGGAGAATTTCCACGGATTGATTGCCGGCGATGCGCAGGATATTTTTCTGCCACTGTCCATGCGCGCCTCGCTGACGCCGGGATGGAATTGGTACGACAAGCCGGATTTCCAGTTTCTGACGATCTTCGGCCGGTTGGCGCCGGGCGTGTCGCGGGAGCGCGCGGAGGCGGAACTGCAGCCGTATTTTACTGCCGTAATCCGCGATCATATGGACCAACTCAAGGTTCGGAACGCGGCCGCCAGGCAGCGGTTGATGGCGAAACGGCTGCATCTCAGCCCGGCGGCACGGGGCTTGAACGCGCTCGAAATCGAATGGCGGAAACCGCTGTTCGTTCTGCTGGGTATGGTCCTCCTTTTACTCGTGATTGGCTGCGCTAATCTGGCCAATCTGCTGATGGCGCGCGGCGTCAATCGGGCCCGCGAGATCGCGGTGCGAATGGCGCTGGGCGCGGGGCGTGCGCGGGTGATGCGGCTGCTGTTCACCGAGAGCGCAATTCTCGGGATTGTGGGCACCGCATTCGGCTTCGCCCTGGCGCCGATTCTGACGCGTGGCATTCTACGGCTGCTTCCTACCGACGAATTGAGCGGGTGGGTGGGCGCCGGAGTCAATCTCCCGATCCTGGCCTTCAGCGTCGCGCTGATGCTGGCGACAACGCTGCTGTTCGGGCTGATTCCTGCTTTGCAGGTTACGCGAGGTGCATCGGGGCCTCTGGGAGAGCGGACTCAAACCACGGCGGGCCAGGTTCATTCGGGTGTGCGAAAGGTACTGGTGGCCGGGCAGATCGGGCTATCGCTGGTTCTCCTGGCGGTGGCTGGGCTGTTTGGCCGCAGCCTGGTAAATCTCATGCAGCACAATCCGGGATTCCGCGCCGACCATCTGCTGACGTTCGCGGTGGATCCGGGCTTGGCCGGTTACAACGTCGATCGCGGTGTCAACTTCACGAATGAGCTGGGCCGGCGGCTGGCGGCGCTGCCGGGAGTCGAGTCCACGTCGTACGCGCTGTTCAGCCCGCTGTCGCACTCGTCGTCAGGGGCGAACGTCTCGGTGGAGGGCTTCACCTATACCAACGACGAGGACATGACTTGCGGCTGGAACGCCGTGGGTCCTGGTTACTTCCGGACGATCGGGACTCCGCTGCTGGCCGGGCGCGAGTTTGACAGCCGCGACCGTAAGACCAAAGTTGCGATTGTGAACCAGGCGTTCCAGCGGAAGTTCTTCGGCGCGCGGAGCGCGGTGGGTCACAAGATGGAAATGGGCGCGGGCGGACCGCTGGATTTCGAGATCGTCGGACTGGTGCAGGATTCGGACCATCTGAGCCTGCGCGAAACAATTGCGCCGACGTTCTTCATCCCGTATGAGCTCTCGCTCGATTCGAAGTCGCGGATGTCGCAGGGGGCTTTTTTCGTTCGGGCTTCGTCGGGGTTTGAGGCGCTGCCTGGGGCGGTGCGGTCGGCGGTGAGCCAGATCGACCACACGCTGCCGGTTTATGCGCTCGAGACGATGGAGGTGAAGGTGCGCGAGTCCGTTTACACGGACCGCCTGATTGCGGCGCTCGCGACTGCGTTCGGGCTGCTGGCGATGACGCTAACGGCAGTCGGGCTCTATGGCGTGATCGCGTATCTCGTGAGCCGGCGGACGGCGGAGATCGGGATTCGCATGGTGCTTGGGGCGGAACCGCTGTCGATTATTTCAATGATTCTGCGCGAGGTGACGATGTTGGTGGTGGCCGGCGGAGGCATAGGCCTGCTGGCGGCTCTTGGCGCGGGAAGGGCGATTCAGGCGCAGCTTTTTGGGATGCGCGGCGCGGATCCTCTGGTGTTTGCCGGGGCGGCGGGGTTGCTGGCAGCGGTGGCGTTGCTCGCCGGGTTTGTGCCGGCGTGGCGGGCAGCGAGGGTGGAACCGCTGAGTGCGTTACGGCATGAATAAAGGGCAGGCAAAACCGCCTGCTTCGCAAAGCAGCATAGCCGCAACCAAAGGAAACTCTCCGTTAGAAAAGGTGGGACAGGCGTTTTCGCCTGTCCTTACCCGGTGAAGTCCAAAAGCAGGCGGAGGATCTCCTTCTACAGATTGCAGTGGGAGAGGCCTCGTTTGGCCAGGTACTGCTGGTGGTAATCTTCCGCCATCCAGAAGTCTGCGGCCGGGAGGATCTCCGTTACGATTGGCTTACGATATTTCTCCTGCTCCCGTGCCAGGGAGGCTTTGGCTTCGGCCTCCTGCTCAGGTGAGTGCGTAAAGACTACGGAACGATATTGGGTCCCTATGTCAGGCCCCTGGCGGTTCTTGGTCGTCGGGTCGTGGACTTCCCAGAACTTGTCCAGGAGCTGATCATAGGAGATTTGACTCGGGTCGTATTCGATTTGCACGACCTCGGCATGGCCGGTACGGTCTGTGCAGACGTCTTTGTAGGTCGGGTTGCTGAGCGCGCCGCCTTCGTAGCCCACCGCTGTCGATGTCACTCCGGGCAGGATACGGAAGGCCTCTTCGACCCCCCAGAAACAGCCGCCTCCGAAAGTTGCTTTCATACCCTGATTTTAGAAGATCAGCTTGGCGCCGAGTTCGATGGAGCGAGCTCCTCCGTTACCAGTGTTGGTGCTTCCTACGCCGGACAAGCCGGTGATCTGGCCAAAAGTTGCGCTGCCGAAAGTGGTGTCGGGGTTGCCCCAGCGCGGCGTGTTTGCGAGGCTGAAGGCTTCACCCTTGAGCTGAATCTTCCAGCGCTCCTTGATGTCGAAAGTACGGAACAATGAGGCGTCCAGGTTCCAAGCTCCCGGTCCGTTCATGGGGTTGCGGCCGAGGTTGCCGAATTCCGGAAGTCCTCCATTTTCGGCGCCGGGCTGCGCGAAGCACTGCGTGGTGACGAGCGCACCCTTGGCCGGATTGAAGTTGCACTGCGTGTTCGTGAACCAGGCAACGCCCCGGCCGGTGTTATGGGTGACCGGGATCGGGCCGGGGCCAAACCAGTTCAGCGTGTTGCTGTTTCCGGGCGCCTTCAGAACCGAGGTGTCGCCGCCAAAGTTGATCGGTTGACCGGTGTAGATGCTGAGGACGCCGTTCATTTGCCAGCCGCCGAGGATGTAAGCAGCCGGCCCGGAACTGATGAACCGTTTGTTTTTACCGAACGGGAGCTCATAGACGAAGCTGGATGCGAACGTGTGGGTGCGGTCGAAGTCGAGCCGACGCCAGTTCCGGCGCGGGTTGATGTAGAAATCAAGGCCGGCGTCTTCCGACTGCATTCCCATCGCCTTTTGATACGAGTACGAAAGCGTGAGGGCGAGACCCGCCGAGAAGCGCTTGTCTAGCTTACTCTGCAAACCGTTGTACATGGAGCTATAGCCGACGTAACGATCGTCCACGTTTCCTTTTTGCCCGTATGCCGCGAAGAGCGGCTGGCTGGCCTGATTGCCGCCCAACGTTTGCGACGCATTCAGCGCATAGAGTGCAGGCTGATCGACGCCGTGGTTGCCGACGTAGGCCACTTCAAAAGCCAGGTTGAAGGGGAGCTGCCGTTGGACGGCAAAGTTCCAGGCTTCGACATAGGGCTCGCGGAAATTGGTGTTGATGAAGAAGTACTGTTGGTTCGGATCGGGATGGCTGATAATCCCGCTCGTCGGGATCACGGCCGCGGGGAACGGCGGGAAGCCGAGTTGGAAGGAGGCCAACTGCCCGTTATCGAGGACGACTCCGCAGATACTGCAATTGGCCGGCAGCGAGTACTGCTTATTCTGCTTCACCGGGAAGTTGTAGGCATACGTGTTGTCCGGGTACGGCGCATAGCTGATTCCAAAGCCGGTTCGTACGACGGTCTTGTCGTTCAGACGATAGGCGATGCCAAGACGGGGGGCGAAATCCTTGTAGTGCGTCTTCAGGCCAACGTTCGAGGGAACGCCTCCGACACCGGCGATTTCAAGCGTATCGTTGACCGGGTTGAACTGCGAGAAGCCGGCGGTGTGAGCGGGCGTGGCCGGCGGATAGAATTCCCAGCGCAGGCCGATGTCGATGGTAAGTTTGGGAGTGGCTACCCACTTATCCTGGGCGAAGCTGTAGAACTGCCACGCGCGATACGCGGGGAAGATGACGGGATAATCACGACCAGCGGCGGCGGGTATGTCGAGCAGGAAACTAGCGAAAGAGTTAGTGAAGCTCCTGACGGTGTCGGTGGTGCTTCCCGTCTGGGCCTGGCTGAACTGGTAACGTCCGCGTGGGTTGACGGTTTGCGTCTGCAGCAAGTCGTCGCGGACGCGTCGGATTTCGCCGCCAAACTTAAAGGTGTGGTTGCCCTTGGTCTTGGTCCAGGTGTTGGTGAACAGGACGTTCGATTCGGCGCGAATCCAGGGCAGGCTCGCTGAAAAGCCAATGAACGGATCGCCGAAATTGTCGAGCGTGATCTGCGGGGGACCGCTGGTCCACGGGATTCCATTGATGCCGGGAATACCGAGCTGGTCGGCAACGTTCTGGCCGAAACCGAACTGCTGCGCATCGTTGCGGTAGCGATTCACCCCGAAACGCGCTTCCATGATGAGAGTCGGCGAGAAGATGCGGTTATAGTTAATGGCGCCGCTGTGGGTGTCCTGAATACCGGTGCCTTCAAAACCGTTTCCGCCGACGCCGCGTGGGCCGCCATAAATGCCATAGACCGAAGCATCGGTCGTAACGGGCCGCGAGAAGCTGTAGCGCACGGAGAGACGGTCGTTGTCGGTCTGGTTGTGGTCCACCTTGACGTCGAACTGGTCGGTGTTGCGGAAGAAGGGGCTATTTACAAAATAGTTTTGCGCGTAGGGATTGGTTGCCCCGGTGAAGTTCGGGAGCGGCACGACAGAAAGGATCTTCAGAGAGACCGGGTTGATGCGGTCCTTCATGATAATGTTGCCCGGGAAAGGTGAGCGGCCGGCGCCGGTGTTGGGATCGCCCGTGTTCGGGTCGTAGATTACGGTTGGCTTTCCACCGGGGGCCGCGACGTTTAAGTTGCCGCTGCGCAGGTCGGCGGGGGGGACGGAGAGCCGGTCGTTGTTGGCCTGATGGTCCTCAACACGGAGGTAGTCGCCGAAGAAAAATGTGCGGTTGTGTTTGATCGGTCCTCCGACGGCCCCTCCGAAGTAGTTATAGGTGAAATGGCCGCGGACCGGATCGAACCAGTTTCTTGCCGAAAGAGCGCTGACGCGGTTGTCCTCATAAGCGGAACCGTGGATCTGGTTGGTGCCCGACTTCAGAATGATATTGGCAACACCACCCGTGGCGCGGCCCAACTCCGCTTCGAAGTTGCTGGTGCTGATATCCATGGTCTGGATGGCTTCCTGAGGAGGAATGAGCACCTGCAGGAGACCGGTTCGCTCGTTGTCGTCGACCCCTTCGAGCTGCAGGTTGTCGCCGAGGCGTGATTGGCCATTAAAGCGCGTTGCCAGGCTGACCTGCGGGTTGAAGAAGGCGGAGTGCTGGTTTTCCGGCAGCGCTGCGCCTGGGACCAGGATCGTCAACGCCTGCACGTTGTGGCTGCCGCCGAGGGGAAGATCCTCAATGCTCTTGGATTCGATTTTCCGGCCAGTGTCGGCGCGCTCGGTTTGGAGCGCTGGCGCCTCGCTGGTGACATTGATGGTTTCGGTGATCTGGCCGGGCTGCAAGGTCAGGTCGACGCGAGTGGTGGTGTTGACCACTACGTCGAGACCACTGCGCTCGGCGCGCTTAAAACCAGTTTGTTCGACGATCACCGAGTACTTGCCAGGAGGCATGTCGGCGACCGTGTAGTTGCCGCTCTCGTTCGTTGAGGTGGTGCGGTTGATACCGGTGTTAGTTTCAGTGACGGTGACTTTGGCGTTTGGAACAGCGGCGCCGGAAGAATCTGTTATCGTGCCAAGCAACGTGGCATTAACGGCCTGCCCGTAGGCGAGTGCCGTGGAAATCAGTGCAAGCGTCGCGAGGACGCACATCCAACGTAGACGTTTCAAATGACACCCCTTGCTCCACACAATATTGCGGAAATTTGCCCGTGTCAATGCTCCCGCGCATAAAGGAAATTTGAAATTTTGAAACGCAATATTCGGAGACTTGGAATGTCCTGGTAAAATCGATGTCTTGGAACTCGCACATCTTAAGGCACTTGTCGCCGTAGAGGAGCTTGGAAGCCTGCGGCGGGCGGGCGAGCAACTGCACTTGTCCCCGCCCGCTGTTTTCGAGCAACTGAGGCAATTAGAGGAACATACACAGCAAAAGCTGTACGAACGAGCGGGACGGCGCCTGGTGCTCACGGAGGCCGGTACACTGCTGCACTCGTACGCGCGGCGGATCCTGCGGGAACACGATGAGGCGCTGGTTGCGCTGACGGAGCTAAGCGGCGTACAGCGCGGCTTACTGCGGTTCGGATGCGGCCCGCACATCAGTGTCGCAATCGTCCCGCATCTGCTTCGGAGGTTTCTGGCGAAGTATCCCGGAGTTGAGGTGCGCATGGTGACGGGGAACGATCACTCGCTGTTTCACGACCTGCGCAGCGGCAAGGTGGATATTCTGTTGATGAATCTGCCCGTGAAGGACGAAGCTCTCGAGGAGGTTGCGCTGTGGCGTTATGAGATGGTGTTCATTGCCGCGCCGAATCATCCGGTGACGAGCCGGGCGCTGGATCTTGCGAAGCAGCCGTTCATCCTGTACCAGCGGGCGATGATTATCGAAGAGGCGATCCAAAGGTTCTGCGTGCAGGCGGGATTCCATCCGAAGATTGTGATGCAGATCGACCAGGCGGATGCGATCAAGGAGTTGGTGAAGCTGGGACTGGGGATTTCGCTGCTGCCGGTGTGGAGCGTTGCGGAGGAGATCCGGCGCGCCGCCTTGCGAATCATTCGCGTTCGGAACCGCCGTTTGTTTGCGGAAACCGGGCTGGTGTATAGGAAGTCGGCTCATGTGCCGGCGGCTTTGCGTGCTCTGATCGAGGTGGCGCATCAATGGCAGGAGTGGCTGCCCATGGCGGACTCAGTGCATCCGATTGTAGTGGGGGGAAGGCGCAAGGTTGGGGCTGGGCATTCTCATTGACTTCGTAAACCCTGAGTCCCCAAAACCACAACAGCACCTCACTCGCACGGTGCCATCACATGAATTGTCTTCAAATAGGACTGGCAACGTCCAGCCCTGCACGACTCAAGGCCAATCGGGGCATAAACCGCCTCAAATCCGGCCACGACGCGCACGCGTCGCAGTTCCTCCGCAAAAAACCCGCCCGCCGAAATCGTAATCCATCGCTCAACGCTAAGAATCGGAAGGTCTCGAAACGCGAAAAAGCCGCTGGCATCGGTTCGCGTCGAACCGGCCAGGCCCGTACCCAAAATGTAAAGTCTGACCTCCGCGTCCGCGATAGCCCCGTGAGGATTCGTCACAACTCCAGCCACGCCGCCCATTTCAGCCAAACCGGAAACCCGAAAATAATCAGGACCGCGATCATCCGTGCAATCCAACATCGGAGCAAACTCCAGAGGCATGGGAGCCAGCCCCATCTCTTCTCCCGCGCCAATCCGAACCTCTCGAATGATCACCGCATGAAACGACGCCGCCGAAATCCTTACTTCATAAACACCGACAGGTAAATCCCGCAAGTCAAACCGCCCATCCACCCCGCTCCTCGTGACATGCGCCTCCCCAACGCCACTCGCCCGCACCTCAGCCGCAACCACGGGCGCCCCACCCGAAGACACAACCGATCCGCGAATTCCGCCCGCCTGATTTCCCCAAGCCACCGCCGCACAGCAAACCATCCAAGCCCCGAATATCCGACTTATCGTGGGTTTTCGCGAAGCCTGCGTAGCGTCAGCCTGCGAGGTAAGATCCGTCGGAGGTGGCACGTTCATACGCCGATTTGCCGTCGGGCTCATCTGTATGGGAATCCCGGTGCGTCCGCGATTCCACTGTACAACTGACAGCCGCATATTCAATCCTGGATATACAAGCGACTAACCGACCGAGTGGTTTTTATGCCTTTCATCGGCCAGGTTTCGATTTCGGCCGGCGGCGGCTCGACGGTTTGTCGTTCTTCGATTTCCAGCCGCCCAGAGCCAGCGAGACCTCGACCGCCGCGTCGCGGAGTCGATCAGCAAGGCTCGTGTCAGTCAGCGCGCGAGCCACTACCATGCCGCCGACGCACAAGGCAGCGATCGCGAGGGCTGTGTCTTCGGGTTGGCGCGTTGAGCTCTTTACATCGCGGCCGAGCATCGTAACCATGGCCCGGAATGTGTCGTTGAAGGCCTTCCTGACGTTCTCGCCGCTGCGCGCTACATCGTTGGGAAGCGCCACCATTGGGCATGAGTTCTCCACATCGTCAAAATGCTGGCGGGACAGATAGGCGCGGATGATTTGCGGCGCGGCTTGCGGTGACGCGGGGTCGATCCGGACGCCCTCCCATCTGTTTTTCCAATCGGGATCGGTGAAGAAGCAGCGCAGCACCTCTACGTAGAGATCGCTCTTGCTCTTGAAATAGGCATAGAACCCCCCGCGCGTGAGACCGGCCTCTTCCATGATGGAGTTGATGGACACATTTTCAAAGCCACTGCGATTGAACAATCGTCGTGCACTCTCGACGATGCGGTCGCGTACTTTCTCCCGGTGTCCTCTCGAATAAGGCATGCATCTCTCCGAAATATGATCTTGATCATATTTTGCTCGGATGGTTAAATGCAACAATGAACCGTCGAAACGCTGGGGCAGTCGCAGCTCAGTCCCCTACCCGCAGGCGACTGCTTATGAGCGCGGGTCTGGCCGCCATCCCCCTGCCCGCATTTGCCGCCGGTGATGACGTTTCCCGCACCGCGGAATCGATCCATCAGGAGCGCGTCTTCCAGGCAAGCCGCAACCGGATCTACGACGCGCTTACCGACGCCCGGCAATTCGCAAAGATCGTAGAACTCAGCGGAGCCATGCGGTCGATGCCAACGGGAACGAAGGCTGCCGAAATCAGCCGCGAGGTGGGCGGCGCATTTGCCATTTTCGGCGGCCATATTGTGGGACGACAGTTGGAACTCGTTCCGAACCAGAGGATTGTCCAGGCATGGCGCGTCGTCGATTGGAAGCCCGGTGACTATTCGATTGCCAGGTTTGAGCTGGCCGAGCAGGCTTCACAGACCAAGATCATTTTCGACCACCAGGGATTTCCGCAGGGAACCGGAGAACACCTCGCTTCAGGCTGGGAAGAACACTATTGGGAACCGCTCCGCAAATTCCTCGCTTAGAGCTAAAGACTTGTGAGACCTGGCAGCCTGTGGCAGAAGTCTTTGAGAGCGGCATGCGCAGGCGGCTTCGCCTGCCCGATTTCTGCCACGGCTTTACCCAAGGCGACGTCCCGCCATTGATCCGGGCGATAGCGGTCGAACCGGGAACTGGATGGCAGATCATCAGCGTTCTTCAGGCACAGCGCGCGGCGTTCAGAACATCGTCGGCGTGGGCACCCGAAGAACCCTAGCCGTAGCCGTCACTGCAACACAACCGCGGCTACTCCGTCATACTGCGACATATCGCTGACGATCACTTTGTCCCCCGGCTGCAGACCGCTCTTGATCTCGATCAGTTGCACCGAGGTCGCGCCCAACTGCACCGGAACCTTCTTCGCCGAATGGCCGTCGGGTTCGAGCTTGAACAGCATAACCCGACTGTTGGATCGGCCGAAAACCGGCCTGCCCACGTACACCACATTGGTTAGTTCCCCTACCGTAATAATCCCGTCCACCGGTTCCTGCAGATTGAGACCGGGCGGCAGAGCGTCACTTAACACTACGTCCACAGTCACTGTGCCGTTCGCCACTTCCGGATGCACCACCGCAACCTTGCCGCCAACGGTCTCCTTGCGATTCTTGAATCCAATGATGGCAGGCTCGCCTTGCCGCATTTCCTGCATCTGCGTCCCCGCCACTTTGAGCGCCGCCGTATGGTTTGAGGTTAATAGGCCCGACCCGCGCAGCTCCATCTTCATATCGCCTTGCTTCACTGTGTCCAACCAAACGGTGTGGAGGTCCACTACCGGCTCGCTCTGCCCTTGCGCGCCGGTCACTGCTACGCCTGCGATTCCCAATAGGAGCAGGGCACCCAAAGACCAGGCCGCTCCCCATCCGGCGGGCCTGTGCGCCGCCGCGGGATTGGTCAGCCGGCGGATCCGGCGCAGGAGCGAACCGTCGTTCGCAGATAGCGCAGCCTTGAAATGTGCCGGCCGCATGGATTCCAATTCCGCCAGGGCGCTTGCGTACACCAGGACATCGCCGCTCGCCGCCACGGCGAGATCATCGCAGCAATGCTCGCGCTCCGCCCGGATCTGGTGTGAGATCCACCACACCGCGGGATGGTAAAAGAGCAGGCTCTCGGCGATCCCTTGCAAGACGTTCACCAGGTAGTCGTGCCGCCGGACATGCGCCAGTTCGTGCGCCAACAGGGCCTCTACCTGCTCGGGTGCCAGCCCACACAGTACGCCCACCGGGGCGAGAATCACCGGGCGAAGCCAGCCGATGACCGAAGGAGAGTCCACTCGATCCGTGGCCAGCAACCGCACGCTTCGCGACACGTGCATTCGTTCCATCAGCCGGTCGAGGGTTTGCTGCCATTCGGTGAGCACCGGCGCATGGCGTGAACGCCGCAGAGCCGCCGCGGAGATGAATCCCATGAGTAGCCGGAAGGAACACGCGGCGGCTCCGGCGAACCACACCATTACAATCCCCGGCATCGCTTGTTGCCAGGGATCCGTGACCGGTGAGTACGCAACCGCAGGGGCGAGCTTCCGGGCGCCCCACTCTGTAAGATCCCCGACCCCCGCCGCCTGCCCCGAATTTCCAAGCCACCAGTAAGTGAGGGCAGGAGCCGCGGTCATTGTCAACAGCGAAGCGCAGGCGATTGCGTAGCGGCCGCGCGCCGAAATGCGGCCACCGGCCAACGCCCGGGCGAGCGCATAGAGAGCTGCCACCAGGATTCCCTGCCACAGAAAGTGCAGAAGCGTCCAGCCCAGACGCTCGGTCCACGGCTGGTTCAGTAGCGTGATCATTGTTTTCCCCTCCTGTTTTCGAATTCGTCCAACAGACTCCGTATCTCGGCCAGGTCCTTGCCTGAAGCCGGCTGCGCCGCGAGCGCTCCCAGCACCAGGCTTTTCGCCGATCCTTCAAATGCGCGCTTCAACAGGTCGCCCGCGATTTGCCGCTGCGTCTGCTCCTTCGGTGCGCGCGCTTCGTAAAGATGCGAGCGGTAGCGCTCGTTGCGCACCACCAGTCCCTTTTCGAACATGAGCTGCATCAACTTCAGCGTGGTGGTATATCCACTGTCCTTAGCCAGGGCTTCATGTACCTCGCGCACGGTGCTGGCGCCCTGACGCCACAGCACCGCCAGGATGGCTATTTCGGCGTCGGTTGGAAGCGGCGGGGGGGCGGGCTCTTTGGAAACGGATCGGAAGGCCACGCTCCGAGTATCATACGAACGAATTCGTATGTCAACGAAATAATTCGTATGACCGGTGAAAAGCGCCGGCAAGCGGAAGCGCGAAACGCTCCTGGAAATATACTTCGCCGGAGTGATAACTTCCTCAACCTCTCACGCATTCTGACCGGAAAGCAACGCTTCCCAAACAACTACAAGGAGGAAAGAACATGACCACCATCGTGAGTCTAAAAGCGTATCCAACACGGAGCCTCGACAATTTTGCCACGGCGACAGGCCTTCGCCCTAGAACGGAGGTGGAGTGATGCCTGCCATCGGCGCGTCGGTAGGTGTGGCGAACGGGAAGCAATGCTACAACGTCCCCGCGGATCAGGCGGTCGTGCAGAACCTTCTGAGTCAAATTCCAGCGAGCATGGGCGGAACATGCGGGAAAACGAATTGGACTACACCCTTGTGGAAGTTGTGTGCAGCCGACCTACACAAAGCAATCCTGCAGTTCCAGCGGGTGAACAGCGGCCGATTGGCGGCTGCGGACGGGCACGTGGATCCTGGTGGCGCCACCATTCAGTTGATGAACCGCCTGGCCAGTACCGAGGAGGGTGGTGTACCTGGAAGCGGCGAGAGCCCCGCCGAATCAGACCGGGCCGGAGGCCATGGGGGATTGGCCGATTCGGACCGCACCCCGAACGTCAAGGTAGATCTCGCCCCCTTGTTTGCAGCCGGGTTGGTCGAGACAAATTGGCAACTGAAATCATCCAGCTCTGTGGGCATTTCCATCGCGTTTGTTGGCGGTGGATCCGGCCATTTCTATCTGTCTCACGGCTCGGAGGAATACACGCTTAGGTATACCACTCTCGGCGGGAGCCTGGGCGTCGCTCCGGTGAGTGTGTCCCTGGGGACGAAGTCGATGGACTCCTCGGGATCAAAGCTGTACACATTTTCCTCCCGCCCGGATTTGGACCTTAAGGACCTGGAGGGAGGGCTGCAAATGGTCACCATCTCTCTCGACCTCGGCTTTGCGAAAGCAAAGAACTTCGCTACAGGCGGATATGGATCGGTTATCTGGTTTGGGTGTGGCGGAGGCTCGTTTTTGCTCGCCAGGGCCTTATACTCAGCGCTCTCAGACGCCACTCCCGGTTCTCAAGCAAAAATCAACGCGCTAATGCGGCAGTTGAGCGCCCACTGTGGGGCAGTGGGCGTACTAGCGGGCCGCCAGATGACGTCGCCGGACTACTCGATTGCAGTTATGGGCGGCACCGCGTTCAGGGAGATAGGGTCATGGAAACTTTGAGGACGAACCCCCCATCGGCCTCACCGTGTGACGCGGGCCTTATAGCGTCGGCCCCGCGCCCGGCGGGCGGCCACGTCTTGAAAACAATTTTCGTACCGAGTGATAATTCGTTCCCCTTCTCACGCATTCTGACGGGAAAGCGATTCGGCCATGGAGGCAACGCTTCCTGCAAACAGAAGGAGAAGAACATGTCTTCCATCAAACCAATTGGATTGGTGAGTTCAGCGCACAACATCACACCGGGCGGCCTAAGACGTCTTCCGGAACTCAATTTACACAAGTACAGTCCCGACACGGCGGTACGTCGGTTAGTCGGCTAAGGAGCATCCGCAATGGCTTTCATTGACTTCTTTTACGCTTACGGATCTGACGATGCCCGGTTTTCAGGGACCCATTGGATTTACAATGTTCACGCCCCTGTGGGTTTTGGGGCGCCGAACCGGCACGAAGACGTGGCGGTGGTACAGACGCTCCTGTCGGGGTTAGCTCGCGGCGTGACAGGCATGCGTCCAATGGTGATTGATGGCAAGTTTGGACCCGAGACCCACAAACAACTCCTCGTTTATCAGAAGTACGTTGCATCGCAGGGCGCGCGCGTCGTCGTCGATGGCCGCGTCGATCGCGCTCGTGGAGAATCTGGTTCGATCTCCCATTGTCGATATAGCATCCGCTATCTGAACGAAGGCGCTCATCAAATGTGTCCTGAGTACTTTCCTGCACTGGAAGTACCGGCGCCCAACTCCTTGCCGCCCGTACTCTGGGCGGTCAGACAGCGAGGTGTTACAGATTGAGGTCTCACTATCCATGGTGAGGCGCTTTTGCAACTGAGTTGCTATAGTCTGGAGGACAGCAATGACACAGGATGCCGAGCGCCTCTTCCTGGAAGCGGTTGAGTTACCCCAGGAGCAGCGGCGGATCTTCCTGAGCGAGCATTGCAGCAGCGACGATCTTCGATGGGAAGTGGAATCGCTGCTGGCGGGAGACGAGCTCGCAGCATCCTTCCTGGAGTCGGCCGTTGTGGAAGCTGCCGAGAGCTTGCAACAGGCGACCGACCGGCCCGCGAGTCCGAATATCGGTCCCTGGCAAATCACGCGCGAGTTGGGCCGTGGCGGCATGGGCGTCGTTTATGCGGCCGAGCGTTCCGACGGGTTGTACTCGCAACACGCCGCCATTAAAGTGATCCAGCGCCGGCCCGATCAAGCGTCGCTGGTGGCGCGCTTCGAGCGGGAACGGCGCATTCTGGCCGGCCTTTCTCATCCCAATATCGCGCGCCTCTTCGACGGAGGCACTTCGCCCGAAGGCCTGCCCTACCTGGTGATGGAGTACGTCGACGGAGTGCCCATCAGCAAATACGTGCGCGATCGCGCCGTTGGAATCCGTCAAACCGTGGAACTGTTTCTCGCCGTCTGTTCCGGCGTGGAACACGCCCACCGTCACTTCATCGTCCATCGCGACATCAAGCCGGCCAACATTCTCGTCGATGCGGATGGTCTGGTGAAACTGTTGGATTTCGGCATCGCGACTATGACTGACGTGCGTGCCGCCGAAACGCAAACATTGGCTCTCACGCTCGAATATGCAAGCCCGGAGCAGGTTCGGGGCGAACCGGTCACCACGGCCACCGACGTGTACTCTTTGGGAGGCGTTCTCTATCACCTTCTAACCGGCGAGACTCCCCTGCGGTTGGGACAAGCGCCGCTCGAAGACTGTTTGTCTGCGATCGTTGACCGGGAGCCCCGCGATCCGCGTGATGTGCGCCCTGCCGTCGGACGCGATTTATCGCACATCGTGCTTCGCGCGCTGCGTAAGGAACCGGATCGCCGCTATCCTTCCGTGGAAGCCCTGCGGCTCGACTTAGAACGTTACCTTAAAGGACTCTCGGTGGAAGCGCGAGGCAACTCGCCCATCTATCTCGCGAGCCGGTTCCTGCGGCGGCGCTGGCTCCCCGTCGCGGCCGCGACACTTGTGTTTGCCTCGGCGATCGGAGCTGCCGTGCAGAGCCGCCGTGCCCAGGCGCGCGCCGAATACGCTAGTCACATAGCGGAGCAGGCGCGACAGGCGGCCGAGGTCGACCGCCGCAAGGCCGAGGAATCCGGCCGCGAGGCGGATCGTCAACGAAAGCTCGCCGACGAGCGGGCGGCGAGCTTCGAGGAGCAATTCGATCGTGCAAACCGGAATCTCGGCGCCAGCCGCGCGATTGCATTAAGCGTCACCAGCATGTTCGATGGCCAGTTCAGGGCGGGAAATCCGGGCGAGGCGATCCCCACCCTCGATCGCTGGCTCAGTCTGCAGCGTGAACTGTATCGCGACAATCCGGACAATCCAGATGTGCGAAAACTCCTTGGCATCCTCGAGTCCAGGCGATGCATCGTCGCTGCGAATGATAATCGCAACGATGCATCTCCATCCTGCGAGGAGTCCATCCGGCTGCTCGAAGGATTGTCCAACACGCCCCGCGATGATGAATGGCTGCGTGAGAATCTGGCGTGGACTCGCGCCACTTTGGGAAAGCTTCGGGCACTGTTCGGGAAGTCCGACGAAGGCATTGCCTTGTGCCGTCGCAGCCTGGAGGATATTAAAGCTGCTTACCGCCTTAACCCCGAGGATATCCGTGCCCGGTTCACCGAAGCCTCCTTGCGGTTGGACTTTGCGGAAGTGCTCGTCTTCGCGAATCGCATCGACGAGGCGCTTCGTGTCTTTGGTGATTCCTACCGGGTTCTCCGCAGCTTGGACAAAAAGAGCCTGGATGGCCTGAATTTCGTGGTCGTGGGAGTTGCCGGAGTTCGCTTCTCCAAAATTGCGGCAAAAAGGGATCAGGCACACGCGGAACAACTCATGGAGGAAGGGTTGGGTTGGCTTCGCCTGGGGGTTGAGAGTCCAAAGGCAGGCATCCTGGAGTGGAATGAATACGCCAACGCGCTCAACGAATGCCCCTACCCGCGTTTGCGCAACAAGGATGCCGCGCTAATCTATGCCAAGCGCGCCGTCGCTGCTACCAGGAATAGCAATCCCGCTGCTCTGGATACGCTAGCCTGGGCCTACTATCGCGCCGGCGATCGAACCCTGGCGCTGGAAACCGCGCGTCTGGCCCTCCGCGTGGCTCCGTCCGTGTCGCTCATCCGCATGACTATAGCGAAGAGCCTTTCGCAATTCGAAAAGAACCCATAGCCGTTCCAGTCGCTGGACAGATACCCTGGTATCCTTCTAGACACGCGAATGGAAGTCGAGATCACCGAGTTGCTGGCCCGCGTGCGGACCGGTGACCGCGCTGCGCTCGATCAACTCACTCCGCTCGTCTACGATCAGTTGCGGCGGATTGCCCAGGGGTGCATTCGCGGAGAGGCTCCCGGGCTCACTCTACAGGCAACATCCCTGGTGCATGAAGCCTGGATGCGCCTCGTCGGCAACAGCCATCCCGATTACAAAGATCGTGCCCATTTCTTCAGCATCGCCGCCCGGCTAATGCGGCAAATCCTGGTTGACCATGCCCGCTCGGTGAGGGCGGCCAAACGGGGCGGCGGCAAGATTTCTCTCGATCCGCGAATGGAAGTCGCCGGCCATCGTCAGGATCTCGCGATCCTCGCTATTCATGAAGCCTTGGAGAGGCTAGCCGAGGAGGATCCACGGAAAGCGAAATTTATTGAGATGCGCTTCTTTGCGGGCATGACAATGGACGAGATCGCCGAATGCACCGGCGTCCCCAAGCCGACCGTCTACCGCGAGGTACGCGTTGCGCAGGCTTGGCTGTTTCGGGAGGCCGGACCGGCAAACTCTTCGCCAGACAAACTTCCCGACGAGTGACGGTTTTCTTCTGTGCTCTGCGCTCGTAGCCGCATTCCTTGCTGCACGCTAAAGAGTGCGTCCTCTGTCAACTGATCCCGAAGGACCTGGTTCGAGGACCACGACAATCCAATCGACCCGCAAACCTCATTCCCAAAACTACCCCCAAAATAACAGCCCCATCTTCAATAACTTATGGCCAACCCTCGGACAAGCCACCAACACGCACCCACATCCTGTAACCAGAGGAACCGATGCGCAACACCCTCTCCGAGCAGCTCTTCAATCACGCCATACGCAACATCTCTCCATTTGCCTCGCACACCGGCCACGCCTGGGCCGCAATCCCCACCAGCCCGACCACGCACGAAGCCTGGCCACTCGCCTCCCAGCGCTTCCAGGACTGGCTCGCGCACAGCTTTTTCACCGAACACAACATCTTCCCCGGACGCCAGGCCCTCTCGCAGTCTGTCCGCATGCTCCAGGCCCACGCCCGCTTCGGAGAAATGCCCCAACGCGAGATCCCCACGCGCATCGGTACCATCGGCCATCCCCTCCGGCCAACATCACTCACTATCGACCTCGCGACACCCAGCAGCCGGATCATCGCCATCACGCCCCAAGGTTGGACCATTCGCGATGATCTCGGATCGGAATTCCTCGCTGTCTCCGGAGCGCTCCCGCTACCCCCGCCGAAGACCGCGCCTGGTAACCTGGTCGAACGCCTCCGTCAACTCCTCCCGGTACATTCCACTCTCGCGCTCCATCGCATCATCGCCTGGCTCTACAGCGCGCTCCGGCCCGCCGGCCCCTATCCCATCCTCATCCTGACCGGCCCTCCAGCCTCCGGAAAATCCACCATCGCGCGCATTTTGCGCACACTGATCGATCCCCACGTCTCCCCGCTCCAGGGCCTCCCCAGGAGGCATCACATGATCCTGAGCCTGGCGTTACATAATCGCGTGCTCGCTTTCGATCACACACCGGTGCTCAGCCGCGAAATGTCCGACGCCCTGGCTCGCCTCGCAAGCGGCACGAGTTTCGCGCAACCCGGCCGCCATCCCCTCGATCAACTGGAGCACTTTCCCCTGGCTCGTCCGATCATTCTCACCGTTCCGCAGACCGACGCAACCGCGTACCACTGGCGCCACAACCGCACCATCATGAGTCTCGCCACCACCGTTCGACTCGACGCCATCGCGCCCGCGAACATGCGTTCCGAACAGGAACTCACTGAGCTTCTCGAACAGGAACACCCCGCCATCCTCGCGACGCTGTGCGACGCCCTTGCCGCCTCGCTCTCTGTCATCGGAGGCGATTCCCGGCCGGCTTCGCGATTCGCCGGCGCGTTCCACTGGACCGCCGCGGCCGCCGCCACCCTCGGCCTTTCCCTTGAAGATGTCCACGCCGCGTTCGCCACCGAACCGGTCATCCAGGCCATCATCGACCTTCTCGACTATCGCGGAGAATGGACCGGCACCGCCACGGAGCTGTTCAACCTCCTCCCTGGCCACGCGGCCAATCCCAAAACCCTGTCCCAGCTCCTCAACTCACTGCCCCTTGCCGTCTTCGGCATCCATCACGAATCCCAGGCCTGCCACGACGGCCGAGTCATTCGGTTGAGCGCGACGCACCGCCCGAAATCTGCGTCGCGCGAAGACCACGCCAGCGTCGCATTTTGAGCCGCGATGCGCGCAATCAACAACATCGGATGTGGAAGGGTAGTACACAGCCTCTGACTCTTAGCGTCCCGCGAGAATTGGAGGATGCGGAAGGGTGGCGCAGGCGGTTTCGCCTGTGCATCGTTCCACAGTGTCAGAGTGTGAGGGTGACGGGGTCTCATGCGGTGATCATTCGGGATGTTCGGGTTGGTGCGAAAGGGAGATGGGGCTCGCTCCCGTTCCGCTGGAGTTTGCTCCGATGTTTATCGTGTGAAGACGGGAGCGGAAATGGGCGGCGTCGCTGAAGTTGTGTCGGACTACGATGGGGCGACTATCTCTGACGCGGAGGTGAGGATTGACGTTTTAGGTAGGGGGGCTTGTGGGTTCTACGCGAACCGATGCTTCGGGGTTCTTTGAGTTTCGAGATCTTGCTGTTCGTCGCGAGGATTATTGGATTACGATTTCCCCTGCGCGTCGTGACGGGTTTTGAGGATGTTATGCACCGTTTGACCTGGAGTCGTGCAGGGCTGGACGTTGCCAGCCCTATTTGAACCCCACCTTATTGCGTGGTGCCGCTGAGAAGTTGCGTAAAGCGGTTCCAGACGGCTATTCCCACTTCGCGGCCAAGGATGCGGGAACGGAGTTCGGCTTCGTCGTTGTGAATGCCTCCGATTCGGCGGGAGGTGGCGGCGTCCTCGGCGACTTCGGAGAAGGTCTGCCAGGAAAGCGTGACATCGTTTTGGGGTGAATTGCCCGGATCTACACCGGAAGATCCGGCAGGAAACGTCACGGACTTGTTGTAGGTGTCACTGCCCGTGAAGCGCCGGAGCACTTCGGCTGCCGCGTTGCTATAGGCGCTGTGGCCGGACGGATACTCGGGATGCGGCGGCGTGCCGATCCAGGGCTGCCATGTTCCCGCGTCAATTGAGGTGAAGCCGTTGGCCGGTCCGGCCCATCCCTGAACCGTCTGGCCCGCCATGAAATAGCGTATGGCGCTGATCGGGCGGATGTAATCGTAAGTGCGTTTGGCGTCCCAGACCGCGACCGAGGCGTCGTGCTGGGACGCGTTCAGCACAAAGTACATTTGCACATCCCGATCGAGGGTGTTCAGGTCGCGCGCGGAGATGTCTTCAGCGATGCGATTCCAGTGGCCAGGGGGAGTCTCGGTGACGCCGGTGTTGTCGTTCCAGTATTCGACGCTCATTTTGCCGCGATCGTCGAGGTTGGCGACGCGCTGGATGGCGTCATTCATGCGCTGTTGATAGAGCCAGGTTCCGGCTTGCGGCGGCGGTCCGGGGCGAAACTGATTGCCGGAGGTCAGCGCAAACGGGGCTACCTGACCCCAGAAAGGAGAGAGGAATTTCTGGACCGTTCCATCCGGGTTACGAAGCGGCTGCCAATGAGCGGGATCGTTCATGGTCTCGGGGAAATTGACGGGTGTGTAATTGGTGTAGTCGGTATAGGGTCCGTTGCCTCCGAGATCGCCGAGCTGGTTGGAGCCATCGCTATGTCGAATTGCAATCTGCGCAGCCGCCGCGGCGTTCCCCACGCCGGCCGGGCTGGTGAGGGCCGTGGTTTTAATGGAAGGATCGTATCCGAGATTAATCATCAACATTGTGAATGACGGTTCCTGGGTGGGGAAGAGATCGAGCGCCGTGCGGTAAGCGGCGTAACTGAGCGCCCAGGTTTTGTTAGCCACGGTTTGAGAGTCCGCGGGCTGGCGCGGGGGCGCGCCGGAAACACTGGGCGACGCGGTGGGATCGTACGCGGCCCATGCGTCGTAGATCGCGCTGTGTACGATAAAGAGGGCGCGTGAGGCTACAGTGGGGGGCGTGGCGGTGGTTTTGATCGCAGTCAGGATGGCGTCGTTCCATTGGACGACGGCATTGGCGGTTCCGTCACTCAGGCTGTTTGAGAAAACGGGTGAAAAAGCAACGATAAGTATCGCGGCAGTGCGCTTTATCATATTTGTAGAATTTTGTTAATCATAAGGTGGGTTGAAGGGGCGAGCAATAATTGAAAACTACTACTCGATAAGTGGGGTGAATTGTGTTGCGAAAATGGACGATTCAAGCTATTCTTGAGGCCGTGGTGGGTTAGCTTACAAGGCAGCAGCCCTGCTCCACCTTCCACCGGCTGTTGCAAAGGGAACGGAATCTGAGGAAACTAACTCCGCAGGGTGTGTTGGTTGCTCTCCTCGCGACGCTGTTCGTGCGCTCGTCGGCGGGGCAGGGTTGAGTGGCCGCGCGTAGCAGCGCGCCCGTGCTTGGCGCGCTTTGTTCGACGTTGCCCGCTAAAACCAAGGCCCAGAAGGAGGCTGAAGAAGCGGAGCGCGGACCCGCGGTCTCGGACGACGAGCGCATTACGCCGCGCGAGATTCATAAGCCCCAGTTGTGGGTGGTGAGTGTTGGTTATCGATTTCAACCATCCTCGACGGTTTTTGTAGGGACAGTGGAACAAAAGCAAAATGCGAGTAATCCGCTGCGCAATGTTTTAAACCTTTTCGATATCTCAGTGGAGCGCCAGATCACTAACCGTTTCAGCCTGACGGCGAGTCTGCCTGTTGAGTCCGCATTTCGAAACCAAAACTATGCGCCGAGCGGGCGGTTTCATGTGAATGGAATCGGGGACATGACGTTCGGCGGACGCGTGTGGCTGTTTCGTCCTCCTACGGAGGGGGGCGGCAACATCGCGGTCGGGGTGAGTCTGAAGCTGCCTACCGGGAAGGACGATGCCACTGGGGCCGCCTATACGTCGAGAGGGCAAGCGGTGGTGGCCACCGCAGACCAATCGATACAGGCTGGAGATGGGGGAATCGGTTTTGCTATCGATACTCAGGCGTACCGGCCTTTCTGGTTCCGGTCCATGCTGTATTTCAGCGGATCTTATCTGTTCAACCCGCGGGACACGAACGGAGTCAGCTCAACCAGGATTCGTTTTCGAGAGACTGTGAATTCGATTCCCGACCAATATCTCGCGCGCGGGGGGATTTCGCATGCTGTGCCGAAGGTGCCGGGCCTGGCAGTAACGTTCGGCGGGCGCTGGGAGGGCGTGCCGGTCCGCGATCTGTTCGGGGCCAGCGACGGGTTCCGCCGGCCGGGTTATGCTATCTCGGTGGATCCTGGTCTTCTATATGGGCGGTGGGGGTACGTGTTCTCATGCAACGTACCATGGGCGGTGGAGCGGAACTTGAAGCGTAGCGTTCCGGAGATCGAAAACGGGTTTCGGGACGAAGCGGCCGCCTTCGCGGATTACATGTTGATTTTTGGCATTTCGCGAAGGTTCTGACTTGAGCGGATTTTTGCGAACTCTGATTGCGCTGGCGCTCATGGGCGGCGTGCTGACCGGGGGTGGCATCAAGGTACGCAAGGAATCGGGCCGGAAGCATGCGCCGGATTTCGAGTTAGTCGATGCGAGCGGGAAGACGGTGCGGTTGTCCGATTATGCAGGCCGGGTTGTGCTGCTCGATTTTTGGGCCACCTGGTGTGTTCCATGCCGGACCGAGATTCCCTGGCTTAGTGAGCTTGAGCAAAAATATCACGATGCAGGTTTGAGTGTGATTGGTCTCTCGATGGATGAGGACGGGTGGTCTGTGGTCAGGCCGTTCATTGAGAAGTTAAAGGTCAGTTATCCGGTAGTTATCGCGAGTAAGCGTGTCGCTTACTTGTATGGCGAGGTGGACGAGTTACCGCTCGCTTTTTTCGTAGATCGGAATCAGCGGGTTGCGGCAATTCACTTGGGGCAGGGAAGGCGGGACGATTTCGAGAGGATTGTGGGGATTTTGCTTGACAATAAGTAGCGCGGGGTGAGCCGGGCGAAACCGCCTGCACCACCTTTCCACAGCCGCCAAGGCCTTGCGAGGCGCAGGGATTCAGATGCGGCCTAATACAAAAACAAAGGGCGCGTGCAGGTTATGCACGCGCCCTTGTTGTTTTTACCTGGTTTAGAAGGTGAAGTGAGCGAACACCTGCAGGATGCGGGAGTTGCTGCTGTAGAACTGATCGAAGCGTCCGAACAGTGGATCGCTGGGAACCAGGTCGTTGCGGGCGCCGGTGAACCCACGCGAGGCGACGTCGTTGATGAAGCCGCCGGTGTACTGCGGGTGGTTGAAGACGTTATATCCCTGGGCGCCGAAATCGATGGCAAACCGCTCGGTGAGGTTGAAACGCTTCTTGACCGCGATGTCGATGTTATTGATCGGGTGCAGCGGGAAGGTGTTGCGGCCGCCGTTGGCCATCGCGCCCGAACCCGCGACAACATAGCGGGCGTTGGAGTTGTTGGCCACATAAGCGACGATGGAACCGCTGGTGGTGGCTACCTGCCCGAGAGCATTGTAGCCGGTGACACCGCTGCCGACGTTGGCTGCACCCGAGGGATTGATGATCGTTCGGTCGCCGGCGCTATCGCCGTTGAGGTTGGAGTCGAGGCCGCTCTGCACGGTAGCATATTCGGGCGATTCATACGTGTAGGTGCCGGAGAGGATCCAGTTGCCGATGGCATTCTTCATCAACCAGTTGCCGTTCTGGAAAGGTTTCAACTCGTAGATCGGCGTGAAGGTGAAGCGCTGACGGCGATCGAGAGCGGAATTGGCCCAGTCGCCTTTGAGGTTCTGGAAGTCCTGAGCGCGGCGAGGGGTCAGGTAGGTTGAGAAGTTGGTTGCGGTGGCGTCGTCCTCAAGGTGGCTCCAGGTGTAAGCCACGATGTAGGACAGTCCTTTCGAAAAGCGCTTGTTCAACTGCAGTGCCAGGCCGTGATAGGTGGAAGTGGCCTGCGGCGCGTAGGCGACGATGTTGTTTTCGGAGCCGAGCGCGGCAAGGTCGTTATAGGGAATCGCGGACGTACCGCCAGGGACGATGACGGACTTCACTTGTGCCAGCGTCTTGGTGAGCGATGCGAATGTGGCTGCGCTCGGCAAAGTGAAGAACGTCGGGATGAAATTGTTGGCGTTGACAGGAGAGACGACGTTCAAGCGCGTTTGATTCCACAGGTGGATGCCGCGGGTGCCTACGTAGCGTGCTTCGAAGCTGTAGTCGTTCTTGAAGACGTGCTGCACGCCAAGGGTCCAGTCGAGTCCGTAGGGGCGCTTGCCGCCAAAGGTGTAAGATCCGACAGGTCCGAGGGCACCGCGCATATCCGTGGGCAGAGCCACTGCGGTTCCCGGCAGTCCGCCGTGAGCGAGGAAGCCCGTGGGAACGCAGTTGGCGGGGCAATCGTTGGTCTGCTGGAAGTACGGCGGGGCGGAATTGGCGGTCAGGTTCGAATAAACCAGGTCGTACGACTGGCCGAAGCCGCCGCGAATGGACCACGCGCCCTGCTTACCCGGCGAATAGGCAAAGCCGATTCTGGGAGCGAAGTTGGTGGGATCGTAGGAGGGGCGGGCGAAGGTGATTCCACCCGGGACGCTGGCCGGAGCGCTGGCTGCCTGGTAGCGGGAAGCTACCGGAACCGTCACGTACTCGTAGCGCAAGCCGAGGTTGATGGTCAGATTCGGGCGGAGGCGGAAATCGTCGTTGATGTATCCGGCCCATTGTAAGAAGCCCACGGGGTAGCTGGTGGCGCCGGCGCTGCGCTCGCCGAGCACGTCGGGCTCCTGGTCCGTCAGGTACAGTTCGAGGCTCGAATACTCGTAGTTTCCGGTGACGCGCTGGATGAAGTAATTCGCAGCGATCATGTCGATAAAGTCGCCACCGATCTTGATGGTGTGGCGACCCCAGATCTTGGTGAGGTTGTTGCTCACCTGGAAGAGGTCCTGGGTGGAACCGGAGGGTCCGACAGGTCCGTAGGTTAGGCCGTTCAACTCATCGACCGTGATGACCGGGAATGCATCCAGGCCGGGGAACTGCAGTGAGGTGCCGGGCAGCACGTTCACGTTGCGGCTGAAGGAAACACGGAATTCGTTCTGCAGGGTGGGAGAAAAGTTGTGGAATTCGGAGAGATTGTAGGCGAAATTGTTGTTCGGCTGGCTGGCGTTGAAAGCCGGAACGGTCGCCGCGACAATCGATGTCTGCTTGTTGTAAACAAAACGTCCACGGAACTGGTCCTTATCGCTCATGTTGTAATCGAGCGAGACCAGGGCGTTGTAGTTGTTGGTGAAGACCGGGTTGTTGAATGCGATCGAGCCGACGGGAATGTTCTGGCCGAGGACGCTCACGGTGCCTTGATCGGCCGTGGCGGCCGCGGGGACGAACTTCTGAAACTGAGTCAGGTTCGTCGAGCTGATGCCCTTGAGGCCGCCGAGGATCGAATAGCCTGCCGAGGTGGGAGCAATGAGCGGCGAACCGGGCACCGCTGCCTGTCCGATGGGGTTGTATTCGAAGTTCCCGAAGTAGAACAACTTGTTCTTGAGAATCGGACCGCCAATTGTTGCGCCGAGGCGGTTGTTGTCATAGCGCGGGTTGGAGGTCAGGCCCTGCGTGGCAATCAGAGAGTCCACCGCGTTCAAATCACGATTCTGGAGGTAGTCGTACATTGAACCGTGAATCGCGTTGGTGCCGCTCTTCACCACAGCGTTGAAGAGACCGCCCGATCCGCCGCCGAACTCCGGCGCGAACTGGTTCTGGAGAAGTGTGAATTCGCCGATGGCTTCGTTGGAGACGTACATCAGCGGGGCAGGGTTGTAATAGTTGTTGTTGCTGACGCCGTCCAGGAAGAACGAATTGTTATCGGGCCTTTGGCCGGAAATCGAGGGGCCAAATCCCTGTCCAACGCCGCCGGAAGTGGAGACTCCAGCGCCTACCAGGGCCAGGTTATAGATGCCTGATCCGGAATTGGACGCGGTCTGGGGCAGTTCCAGCACTTGTTGCGTGTTATAGGTCGTTTGGACCTGGGCAGTGGTGGTATCGAGTTGCAGGGCGCTGGCGCTGACTTCGACCGAAGTTCCCACCGATCCGACAGCAAGCGTCAGGTTGGCAGTCAAAACCGCGTTGAGGGTCAAGTCGACATTTTTGAGGGTGTCACTTGAGAATCCGCTAGCGGAAGCCGTTATGGTGTAACGGCCGACTGAAAGATTATTAAATCGGTACAGGCCGCTGCCGTTGGTCTGGGTGCTGGTTTTTACACCGGTGGCGTCGTTGGACGCCACGACCATGGCATTGGGAATTCCCGCGCCGGTGGAATCGAAAACAGTACCTGTCAGGTCGCCGCTGACTGCCTGGGCGTAGGCGGACCCGAGTCCGAAGACCAGGCATAGACCTAACAAAATCAACCACTTACTTGCACAAAAACGTAACCTCATACATTCCCCTTATTGCTTTCCTGAGATCTGAAAAAGCGTTCGAGGTTGCCCTCGATTGCCCAACCCCGGGATTTCTCCCGGCCCTTGTGTTACACGAACATTACAGACTGTTTAAGTCCGAAATAATGCTAGGCACGGTAGCACAAGTAACAGAGCGGTGTCAACCGTTTCGCGGGACTTTTCAATGGTTTGCGAGGAAGCGGGGGCACCTGTCTCACATTCTCACAGGGAACTTTCGATGAGGGGGTGGTGTCCAACCACTTGAGTCCCGGCATTTCGGACTTAGAAACGTAGGCGGCCTGTGACGGACACGACGGTTGGGCTTACTTTCAACGACGAGGACGCTCTCATTTCGGCTTTGCGGTCGGGAGCGGAAGAGGCCTATGAGTCGCTGATCCTCAAGTATCAGCAACCGGTCTATAACCTGGTCTACCGGCTGGTGAACGATGCCGCGGATGCGAACGATGTCGTCCAGGAAGTCTTCCTCAAGATTTTCCGTAATATCAGGAATTTCCGGGGCGGCAGCAGTTTAAAAACCTGGATCTACCGCATCGCGGTGAACGAGGCGCACAACCAGCGCCGCTGGTTTTCGCGGCACCAACGGCCGGAGATCGGTTTTGTGGCCGAGGACTCGCAAGGTCCGCACGAGTTGAATTTTCCGGATACCGGACGATCGCCGTTTGACCTGGCGGTGAACGAGGAAGCCCGCGAGTTATTGGAAGAAGCACTCGGAAAATTGAACCCGAAATTCCGGACTGCAGTGGTATTAAGGGATATCGAGGAGCTGAGTTACGAAGAAATCGCGGCCGTCTTGGAGCTTAGCCTGGGGACGGTCAAATCCCGCATTATGCGGGGACGTGAAACGCTAAGGCGCACTCTCGAGGAGCGCCTCGAAGCCGAGCAGCGTGCGAATTTCGGCCGCAGCCGATGGAATGCTGGAGCGAGCGTGAACATATGAAGTGCTGGGTGGCAAAGCGCAAGATGGCAGCCTATCTCGATGGCGCGGTATCGCCGGAGGAAAGGCGCGAAATCGGACGGCACCTGGACGGGTGCGGTTCATGCGCGGAGGATTCAGCGCGGATGGAACGGATTCGCACGGCTTTGCGTTCCCTGCCGCGGCGCGTGGTGCCCGACAACCTGACTATGCGGCTCCGCGTGCTGGCGTCGCACGAGCGGGCGCGGCGGATCGGTTCGGCGGTCGGATGGTGGGAAGCGATACGGTTCGCGGTGAGCAATATGATGCGGCCGATCGGGTTGCCGGCCGCGGGCGGGTTGTGTTCGACCCTGCTGTTGTTCTCAACGCTGGTTCCGACGTTCACGATTCCGCGGGTTGCGAACGATGTGCCGGCATTGCTGTTTACACAGCCGATTCTCACCAGCATTAATCCGATCGGGTTCATTTCGGGCGGTGAAGTGAACGTGGATTTGCGGCTGGACGAAACCGGCCGGATTGTGAACTATTCGATTGTCGAAGATGGGCGGCATTCGGAGTCGGTTCGCAGCAGTATTGCGAACAGTCTGCTGTTCACGAGATTTTCGCCTGCATTCGTGGCGCCCAATTCGTGCACCGATTGCGCGGTTCCGATGCCGAGTACCATCCGGGTAGTTTTCCGGTCAGCGGCGAATGTGGATGTGAAGGGCTAGCAGACTGTGGTTGAGCCATAAAGGTGGCGCCGGCGGTTTCGCCTGAGCATACGTTTTCGCTGGCGTATGGGCAGCCTAAAGGCTGCGCTAACGCGGTTTTTGAGCGACTGGCTGAAAGGCCTGCTCCACCTACCAGCCGATCAGACTTTCCGCTTCGCGCGCGATGCCATCCACTTGCGGGAGAATCTCCTGCTCGAGCTGCGGATGATAGGCGACCCAGGTATCCTGCGCCGCGACACGCCTCACGGGAGCGTCGAGATGCTCGAACAACTCACTCGAGATGCGGGCCGCAATTTCGGCGCCGTAACCCCAGGAAAGCGTGTCCTCGTAAGCGATCAGCGCGCGGCTGGTCTTCTTTACCGATATCTCGATCGCTTCCCAGTCGTAGGGCGATAGCGACCGCAGATCGATGATCTCGATCGATGCTCCGGGATTTCGCTGCTCCACCTGCAGAGCCGCCTGCAGCGACTTTTGCACGAGGGCTCCGTACGTGATGATGGTCAGCGACTCGCCGGCCTTCACGACATTGGCTTTCCCGAATGGGATCGTGAAGTCCGGCCCCGGGTGAGGCGAGCGATTGTACGGTTCGCGGTACAACTTCTTGTGCTCCAGGAAGAGGACCGGATCATCGCAGCGGATGGCAGTCCGCAAAAGGCCGCACGCATCGAGCGCGTTCGACGGCATCACCACGCGGAGCCCTGGGATGTGCGTGAATGTCACCTCGCCGCATTGGCTGTGATAGATGGCGCCGCCGTTGAGGTAGCCGCCGATCGGCACGCGGATGACGACGGGTGCTCCGAAGCCGTTGTTCGATCTCCACCGCATGGTCGCGAGCTCGTCGCGGATCTGCATCATCGCCGGCCAGATGTAGTCGAAGAACTGGATTTCGGCGACAGGTTTGAGTCCGCGGACAGCCATTCCGACGGCGCGGCCGACAATCGCGGCCTCGGCCAGCGGCGCGTTGAAACAGCGGTCGGGGCCGAACTTGGATTGCAGGCCGTGCGTGGCTTTGAATACGCCGCCCTTGCCCTTTACTTCGCGGAGGTTTGTTTCGCGGCTGCAATCCGCCACATCCTCGCCGAACACCACGATGTGGGGATTACGGCGCATTTCCTCGTGCAGCGTGAGGTTAATCTCGTCGACCATCGTCCGCGGATTGCCGTGCAGATGCGGCTGTACGTCGAATTCGGTGGAAGTGGGGTCGATCTTGTCGGAATAAAGGAAATCGCGAGACGATCCTTTGGCCGGAGGCGCGGCTTTCAATACACGATCCGTGGTCTCCTGGATCTCCTTATCGACTTCGTGAACGATCAATTGGAGAGCGTGCCGGTCGAGGTGGCCTGCCGAGACAAGCCATTCCGGAAACTTGAAGATCGGATCGCGTTCCTGTTCGGCGGCGCGTTCCGCCTTGGTCTTGTAAAGCTTCTCGTCGTCCGAGAGTGAGTGCGAGTAAGGGCGGGTCACGGTGGCACGCACCAGCGCCGGGCCACGGCGAAGGCGGCAATGTTCGTGAGCGGCCTTCAAGGCTTCGTACGACGCGAGAACGTCCGTGCCGTCGACGTCGAATCGCGCCAGCCCTGGGAAACCACTCACGAGATCCGCGATGTTTCCACCAGCGGTCTGGCATTCGATCGGCACCGAAATCGCGTAGCCGTTGTCCTCGATCAGGAACACCAGCGGCAACCGTTCGAGACAGGCGGTGTTCAGCGATTCCCAGAATTCGCCTTCACTGGTCGATCCCTCGCCTCCGCAGACCAGGGTCACTTCGTCGGAATCGGGATTCAGAAAATGAGTGGCATGCGCTACCCCCACCGAATGGAGATATTGAGTGCCGGTCGGAGACGAACCCGCAACCACGTGCAACTGAGCAGAACTCCAATGCGACGGCATTTGCCGGCCGCCGGAAAAAGGATCGGATGCCGCGCCGACTGCGCTCAGCAACATATCCTCCGCGGTGAGTCCGACCATAAGAGCCAACGCGCGGTCGCGATAATAGAGGCAGAACCAATCGTAGCCGGGACGGAAGACCAGTCCGGCAGCGGCCTGCACTGCTTCATGGCCGGCGCCGCTGATCTGGAAGAAGATTCGACTTTGACCTTTAAGAAGAATTTCGCGATCGTCCAACCGGCGCGCCATGTACATCGCGCGGTAGGCACGAATTAATTCATCTCGGGATGGGACTTCACGTTGTTGCGAAGCGGGCAGGGTAAGCGCAGCTTCGTCGGGTATGCTGGTTGGCAATGTCATTCAGTAGTGGCCCGTCCTTAGTTTAACGGACGTTAATCTGTTTTGGAAAGGAATGCAGCTCTGAAAACGGTGCCGCGCTGGGTCTTGCTGGCGTCGATCGCGCTCATCACGGCCGCGGTGTATATGAGCACGCTGGGCTACGACTTCGTATACGACGATCATGCGCAGATCGTCGAGACCAAGCAACTCAATTCGTGGCGCATGGTGCCGCACTATTTTACAGGCCACGTGTGGAGCTGGAAGTCGCCGGGGTCGCAGGGTCCGTATTACCGGCCGGTGTTTCTGCTGTGGTTGCTTTTTAATCAGACTCTCTTTGGCACTATCCCGCTGTGGTGGCACCTGACGAGTGTGCTCACGCACTGCGCTGTCGCGTTGCTGGTTTTCGTTCTGATGGACCGGCTGACCGGCGATCCAGTGACGGCTAGCATCGCGGCGCTGTTTTTCGGTGTGCATCCCTGTCATATCGAAAGCGTCGCGTGGGTGTCCGGGATCACCGACCCTTTGATGGCGGCGTTCATGTTGGGTTCGCTTCTGACTCGACGGAGATGGTTGTCGCTGGTTCTCTTTGCGGCGGCGCTGATGGAGAAGGAGAGCGCGATTATTCTTCCGGTGCTTGTTGTCCTCATGCGCGGACAGGCGAAACCGCCTGCCCCACCTTTCGCGTATGGCGCGGTGGCGTTGATTTATCTGGGCGTTCGGCAGGCGGTGATGCATGGGTTCATGCTGGTCATTTCGCCGGTTCCGCTGTGGCAAATGGTCGCTACCTGGCCGGCAATGCTTTTCTTCTATCTCAAACACCTGGTGTGGCCTTCGGGATTGACCGTTTTCTACACTCTCGGTGTTGTAAATCGCCCGGACTATCTCGACGTCATGGTTCTGCTGGCCGTGGCGATCGGTTTGAGCTTCTGGTGCTGGAAATCGCGTGTGGCGGCATTCGCTATGGCGATGCTCGTGCTTCCAATTCTGCCGGTTCTCAATATCCGCGCCTTCGCCCACTTCGAGACCGTTCACGACCGCTATCTATATGTGCCCTCCATCGGTTTTTGCATGCTCGCGGCGCTGGCGCTCGAATACGTCCGCGACCGGCGCGCACAACTCGGCGTTGCCGCCATCGTAATGCTCGGCTTTGCTTATGGCACCGTGACCCAGGAACAACAGTGGGAGAACAACGTGACGCTCTTCCAGCGGGGGATCCATATGTCGCCGAATAATGAAATCGCGAACCAGGGCATGGGTACGGCCTTGATGCTGCGCAATCAGCCGGCTGATGCCATCCCCTATTATCGGCGGGCCCTTGAATTGCAGCCGAACATGTTCGAGTCGAACTATTCGCTCGGGAGAGCCTATGAGGCCGTTGGGATGTGCAATGAAGGCGAACCTTACTTGCTCAGAGCCTCGCAACTGAACCCCCGCGACTCGAAGACGGTTCTTTACTATGGTGTTTGTCAGTACAACCTCGGCCAACTGAAGGCGGCCGAAGCGACATTGCGGCAGGCGATCCGCATGAAGGGTCCCGACGACTATCGTGAGTACCACTTGTATTTGGGCTTAGTGCTTGAAAAGAAAGGGGATCTCGATGCCGCGCGGGCCGAATTCGAGTCCGAGGCCCGGGAGAACCCCGACCCGAGCCGTGCCCTAAGTGAGATTTCCCGGCTAAAGCGGTAGTTTGCCGTAACTTATAATGGAGGAATATGAAGTTCGTTAGTCTGTTGCTCATCAGTATTGGTGTGTCGTTTGCCGCTGACATCGGTGTTGTTGAGGAGATCGTCGCTAAGGTCAACGGGGACATCGTCACACTCGGCGACCTGGATCACGCCCGCAGGCAATTGGACGCGGATCTACGGCAGCAGGGAATGACCGGAATCCGCCTGCAACAAGCTATGGCCGAACACGAAAAGGACCTGTTACGCGAGGAAATCGACCAGCGCCTGCTCGTAAGCAAGGCGAAGGATCTCAACATCAACGTCGACTCTGACCTCAACAAGTACGTCAACGAGTTGCAGCGCGAATCGAAGCTTGCCGATGTCGAGAAGTTTCACGACTACGTACGACAGCAGACGGGTATGCCGTTCGAGGACTGGAAAGCCGAAACCAAGAATGCCATGCTGCGGCAGCACGTCGTGCGGCAGGAAGTCGGTGGGAAGATGAACATCAAGCACGACGAGGTTCAGGCTTACTACGACGCGCACAAAACCGACTTTGTTCGCGACGAACGCCTGTTCCTGCGCCAGATCCTGATTTCGACCGAAGGCAAGGACGCCGCTGGGGTGGCGGCTGCGGAGAAGAAGGCGAAAGATCTCGTGGCGCGCGCGCGCAAGGGCGAACGCTTTGCCGAAATGGCGCGCGACAACTCGGATGATGCTGCCACAGCAAAGAACTTCGGCGACATTGGCGGGTTCAGCAAAGGGCAGTTGGCCGCCAACATCGAGTCAACAGTTTGGGACAAGCCCAAAGGCTTCGTCACTGATCCGATCAAACTGGATAACGGTTTTCTGATCCTGCGTGTCGACGAGCATCAGTCCTCTGGTCAGGCAGACCTTGCGGACGTCGAGAACGAAATCATGGATAAGCTGTATGCGCCGCGCATGCAGCCGGCGATGCGGTCGTACCTTACGCAGCTCCGCCAGGATGCCTTCCTCGAAATCAAAGCCGGTTATGTCGACACAGGCGCCGCACCGGGCAAGAACACTGCCTGGAGCGACCCGGCACAGCTCAAACCCGAGACCATCAGCAAGTCGGAAGTCTCCAACAAGCCCCGTCACAAGAAGCTGCTGTGGACGGTTCCGATCCCCGGAACGAAGTCGAAAGATACCACGTCGTCCTCGAAATGAGACATGAAGTCGTTCTACGTTAGCGACTTCCAGGCGAACCAGACCGTTCATACCACCTTCCTGGTTCACGCGAAAGACATACGGCAAAAAAAGTCGGGAGAACCCTATCTCTCGATGATGCTTGGCGATCGCACGGGCGAGCTTGACGCCAAGATGTGGGACAACGTCGCGGAGGTGATGGATACGTTTGGCCGCGACGATTTCGTCAAGACCAAAGGACTGATCCAGATCTTCCATAATCGTCCTCAACTCACCATTCACAAGATGGTGCGCGTGGAGGATACCGACGTCGATTTTGCGGACTACTTCCCCTGCTCGTTGCGCGAAAGCGCCGAGATGTTCGCGGAGTTGCGCGGGATTGTAGAGGGCATCGGGAACCCGTACTTGAAGGCGCTGCTCTGTGCGTTTCTCGACGACGAGCAGTTTGCCGCGATGTACCGCACGGCTCCCGCCGCCAAGACCGTTCACCATGCGTACTTCGGCGGACTGATTGAGCACGTCCTGTCGGTTTGCCATCTCTCGCGCGTGATGGCGACGCACTACAAAGACATCGACCTGGACTTGCTGCTGACCGGCGCGATTCTGCACGATATCGGCAAGACGTCCGAGTTGACCTATGAGCGCACGTTCGGATACAGCACGGATGGGCAGTTGCTGGGTCACATTATCATCGGCCTTCAGATGATTCACGAGAAGGTCGCGGCGATACCCGGCTTCCCACCGAAATTGCGCAGGCTTTTGGAGCACATGATCGTCAGCCATCACGGCGAACTGGAGTATGGCTCGCCGAAAGTGCCGCTCTTTCCCGAAGCCCTGCTGCTCCATCATCTGGATAATCTCGATTCGAAGATGGAGTGCATGCGGGCGGCGATTGCCAAGGATCGCGCGGTGGAAGGCTGCTGGACGATGTACAACACGGCGCTCGATCGGTCGGTGCTGAAAAAGCAGCGGTATTTCGAGGAAGAGACCAAGCCGGAGGCTCCTCCGCAACCGCAGCACCAGCCGGACAGCAACCCGGCGGAGGAGCCCGCGGCAGCAGCTTCGGAAGCTCCAGGGGAGTCGAAGCCCGCTCCTGCGCCGGCGGCCTCTGCGGCCTCTGTTCATGCCCCTCGCCTCCAGAGACCGTCTTCGTTCTTTGCCGAAAAGCTCCAGCAGGCCTGGCGTAAGGGGAGTTGAGATGCGGGTTGTCTTCGTACTGGCCGCCGCTTTGGGCGTATCGTTTGCGGCGAACTATCCCGAGCCCCAGGAGGGCGATTTCACCGTTCACGATTACAAGTTCCGTAGCGGCGAGACACTGCCGGAGCTGAAGCTGCACTACACGACAGTCGGTACGCTCAAAGGGGACAACGCCGTCCTGATCATGCATGGCACGGGCGGAACGGGAAAGGCGTTTTTGTCGGAGCAGTTTGGGGGCGTGCTCTTCGGCCCGGGTGGTTTACTGGATGCGACGAAGTTCTTCATCATTCTGCCAGACGACATCGGGCATGGGAAATCGACCAAGCCCAGCGACGGCCTAGGCCGCAAATTCCCGCATTACGGATACGAGGACATGGTGGAACTCGAGCACCGCCTCGTGACCGACGGCCTGCACGCGAACCGTCTGCGGCTGGTGATGGGCACTTCGATGGGCGCCATGCATACGTGGTTGTGGGGCGAGCGGTACCCGGATTTCATGGACGCGCTCATGCCGCTGGCCAGCGAGCCGATCCAGATTTCCGGAAGAAACCGGTTCTTCCGCCGCATGGTCATTGACGCGCTGCAGCCGGGATCGCAGGATGGTTTGAAATCGGCAATCTATACGTTGATGGTGATGACCAGCAGCCCGCTGCAGATGCAGAAGCAGGCTCCCACGGCAGCCGCGGCGGATAAGCTATTTAATGAGCAGGTTGAGAGACGGTTGAAATCGACGAATATCGACGACATGCTGTATCAATACGATTGCTCCCGCGATTACAATCCCGAGCCGGAGCTCGAATCCATCAAGGCGCCGCTGTTTGCGATTAATTCCGCGGACGACCAGGTGAATCCACCGGAGTTGGGGATCATGGAAAAAGAGATCAAGCGGGTGAAGCACGGGCGATATATTCTGATTCCGATTTCGGATGAGACGCGCGGGCACGGGACGCATAGCTTGCCCAAGATTTGGGGCGGGTATCTGGAGGAGCTTCTTCGGATCAGCGAACCGCCGGGAGCCAGAACCGAAGACTGATTGGAGGCGGGTGGAAGGTATAGCGGGCTTCAGCCGGCGTTTAGAAATGCTGGCGCAGCGTTTCGGCTATGCCTTAGCGTATTCCAGCACTTCCAAAGGCTGGCTGAATGCCTGCTCCACCCTTCCACAGTCCCCCAACCTCACTTATTGCGTCCTGTGAAAAAGGCCGACGTACGCTCCCTTGCCCCGGATATGTCCCACCATAGCTTGCATGACTGAATTGCGGATGGTCTGCACGTTCGGGTTCGGTTCCTGGGGGCCTTGTGCATTCACCTTAATGTCGAGCATGGTGTCGAGGGCAAAGATCTCCATAACGTAGTGATGCAGGGGACCCGCGGCGGCGGCGCCCGGACCACGATACCGCGACCCGCTCGCACTGAGCTGGCGCGTGCCGTCTTCCCACTCGAAGCCATCCGGCCGGCCCGGGGCAATGCTGGTGGCCGTCGCCGGAATGTTCCACAGCATCCAATGCAGGATGTCGTCGCTTGACCCGTTCACGACCGTATCGACGTCGTGGAAGAGCAGCACAAAACTGACCGTGCCCTGAGGTGCGCCGCTCCATTGCAAGCCGGGAGAGATTTCAGGTCCGGCTTGCGTGTACTTCGACGGGATCAAGCCGCCGTCGGGCCAGGCAATGGTCGTCAAGGTCATCGTTTGAATCGGCCCGAAGCGCCGGTTGCCTCCGCCGCGCGGACCGGCGGGTGGGTTTTGCGCGTTCGCCGCAATTAGTAAGGCAATGACGAATACCGATCGCATCATCTCTCCTTCCTAACGCTTAAACTCCGGATGCGCCTTCAGCCATGTGTCGTAGCGCATACGCAACGTCTTTACCGGATTCAGATCCTCGCCCGGCTTTTCGTTGAACTTCGGCCCCTGGTTCGGTTGCGAAACCGCTATATACATCGCGTATTTGCCATTGTTGTGTGAGTTCGGCTCGCCGGCCGGTCCATTGGCATCTTTGGGATCTGCCGCCAGAATGTAAGCAACGAGCGACGTTCGAATCGTGCACGGAAATGACGCATTCTCAGGTGGAACCGGCGGCGTCTGGCAGGTGCAGCGGCTGTCTCCGCCTGAGGCGTCGGCGGCTTCCATCGCCGCCATCACGCGATCGGTAATGCCGCCCGTCGCCGCGACGAATGCCTTCACTGCGTTGGGCACGACAGCACCCGTGCGGAGAATGTTCCCCTGTATTGAATAGAAGATCTCAGTTCCGGGCACCTGGCCATGCAGGTCCTGTGTAACGAAGCCGTTGGTCAGCCCAGAATGGCCGGCCATGCGTCCTTCGAGATCGACAATGCCGAACTGCCGGGACTGAAACGCCGGGTCCTGGCTCAGAAGCTCGATGATTTTCGCCGGGTCGGTTCCATGCTGCAACTCATTGAATACCAGGGTCTGGTTTTGATGCGTTCCGTCGACTCCCGCCTGGCACGCCGCCACACCTTTGCCCGGCACGACTACCGCCTGGATGTCTTTCAAAAAATCGTCTGTTGTGCCGGTGCACGTCGATGATGCGATTACTACCCGGCCGCTGCCGCGGTCGACCGCGATGACCGACCAGGTCGCCCACGCCATACTCTGGCTCGCGAGAATCGCGCACAGACTGAGAACAGTGTTTCTCATGGCTTCTGGATGTGCGATTGTACCAGAGTGGATCGCATATCCGACTGCATCGCCTCCCTGCGCGAGGAGATGGCCGCCTTCACCGGGGAGTTGGTCTCCGTGGCAACCGAGAATCCGCCAGGCAATCATCTGGAACGCTGCGCGGAGCTGCTGATCGGCAAGCTGCGCCAGATCGGTATCGAGCCGAGCGTTCACACGCATCGAGACGACGAAGACCGCGTATGGCCCAGCATTCTCGCGTTTTACGGTTCGGGGGAGAGGACGTTGTACTTCCACGGGCACTACGATGTCGTCCCGGCGCAGAGTCCGAGCCAGTTTGAACCGATTCGCAGGGTCGATCATCTCTTCGGCCGGGGTTCCGGCGACATGAAGAGCGGCCTGGCGGCCAAGATCTACGCGGTGCGCGCGCTCCAGATGAGCGGGATCGAGTTGAACGGTAGAATCGGCCTGACGTTCGTGCCGGATGAAGAGACGGGAGGGCGAAACGGGTCCGCGCGGCTCGCCGCCTGGGGCCTGCTCGGCGCAAATGGCATTGGCATGTTGACGGCCGAGCCCACCGGCGGCGTGGTCTGGAACGCCTGTCGCGGAGCCATTTCCATAGCGATCACGGTGAAGGGTAAAACGGCCCATGCCGGCCTGGAATGCCGCGGAGTGAACGCTTTTGAAAAAATGATCGAGGTAGCGGAAGCCCTGAGAGCGCTTAAGCGCGAGGCTGCCGGCCGCCGCACGCAGTTCTCGATTTCGCCAGATGCCGCGCGCAGTTCCATTCTCATGATGGGCGGCGAATGCCGCAGCGGCACGGGCTTCAACGTCGTTCCCGACGAATGCCGCTTTACAATCGACCGCCGAATTAATCCCGAGGAGGATCTTAAAGCCGAGAAAGCGCGGCTCATCGAAGTCCTCGAAGGCCAGCGGAAGCGCGGCATCGAACTGGAATACGTAATTCTGCAGGAAGGCGAAGCGGCGGGCACCGACTCGAAGGAGCCTCTCGCCCGCGCGTTGGCGCAATCGGTGGAAAAAGTGGCCGGAAAGACACCTGTGTTCGAAATGTGCCCCGGGCTGCTCGAAACCCGCTTTTATAGCGCTCGCGGGATTCCGGCGTTAGCCTATGGACCAGGAATGCTATCGGTTGCGCACGGGCCCCATGAATTCGTCAGTCTTGATGCAGTCGCAAGCTGCGCGCGTGTTTATGCCATGACTGCCGCGCAGATGTTGACGTAATCAAACGAAACACGGTCTCGCGCGTCTTCATGGGATGCGTCAATTACTGTGTGTCTCGCTGTCTTTTGCCATCGGTGGAGCGCTCGTCGCCCAGGTTCCGGGCCTGACGCTCCCGCCCAGTGGCAACAACCAGAAAGCGTCGGTGACCCAGTTTATCGGTCCGGTGCGGGTATCGATTGACTATTCCAGCCCGGCTGTTCACGGTCCCGACGGCTCGGATCGCCGCGGCCAGATTTGGGGCAAGCTGGTGCCTTATGGCCTCACCAATCTGGGTTTTGGTAACGGCAAGCCCGACCCGTGGCGTGCGGGAGCGAACGAGAATACGGTCTTTGCGATCTCGAACGACGTGAACGTGGAAGGCAAATCCCTGCCGGCCGGACGCTACGGCCTGCACATGATTCCCGGCCAGGACGAGTGGACCATCATCTTCTCCAAGAATGCCGGCGCCTGGGGCAGTTTCTTTTACGATGACAGCGAAGACGCTCTCCGCGTGAACGTGAAGCCGCATAAGAACGAATACCGCGAGTGGCTGACGTACGAATTCACCGGCCGCCGTCCGACCGAAGCAACCGTCGAACTGCAATGGGAAGAGCTGGCGGTGCCGTTAAATATCAAAGTCAACAATGTTGACGACATTTACGTCACGCGCCTGCGTCACGAACTGACGACTGTGCCCGGATTCAGCTATCAAGGCTATGTCGCGGCGGCCCAATATTGCGTCCAAGCCAATACTCATCTTGAGGACGGGTTGAAATGGGCGGATGCGGCGATCAGCATGCCTTTTGTAGGCCAGTCGAACTTCAACACGCTGAGCACGAAGGCCCTTGTGTTATCCAAGCTTTCCCGTGACACGGAAGCGAAGAGCCTCATGGAGACCGCGATTAAACTTCCGACGACGACCGCTCTCGAAATTCACCAGTATGGACGCCAACTGCTCACTCTGAAGAAGACGAAAGAGGCAATGGAAGTTTTCGAGTACAACGCGCAACGAAACGGCGACGCGTGGCCGACGCATGTAGGTCTGGCTCGCGGGTACGCGGCGCTTGGCGAAAACCAAAAGGCGCTGGAGCATGCGAAGAAAGCGCTCGAGCAAGCGCCTGATCCACTGAATCGGCAGAGCCTGGAAGCGATGGTGAAGTCGCTGTCCGACGGCAAATCGGTCAATTGAGGAGCTTTCAGCGATTAGCGATTAACGATCAGCTTCAGCTATCAGCTTTCAGCGCGGCGCGCGCGCCTCAGGCGCGTTTAGGGAACCTGCCACGTTGGCGGGGCGGCATTTTGTCCTTCCGGAGGAAGTTGTTTCCAGAGCGCTCTGCTTTCAGCGCTTAGTCAAGCCGCGGCTGACCGCTGACCAGCTATACTGTGCCGGTGAGCGATCTTATCGACGACTTGAAACATGCCGTGCGCATGTTCCTGAAGACGCCCGGCTTCACGGTTACCGCGATCGCCGCGGTTGCGATCGGCGTCGGAGCCACCTCGGCGATTTTCTCGATCGTCAATAATGTCATCCTCCGTCCTCTCCCGGTCTTCGAACCCGATCGCCTGGTCGCGGTGGGAATCGTGGGACCGAGCGTGGATGTAAACGGTGCAGGGAACTTCGGTTGGGGAGCGTCGCCGGCGCGATTCGTACACTTGCAAACGCAAACCGGCGTGCTGCAGGACGTCTCGGCGTTTTCCAGTCGTTTTGTGAACTACACCGCCGATGGCGTGGCGGAGCAGTGGTACTCGATGCAGCTTTCCGAAGCAATCTTCCGCTGCCTTGGTGTTCGTGTTCTGCGAGGGCGCACGTTTGCTCCGGACGACGATCTCCCAAACGGTCCGCACGTCGCCGTTTTGGGCGATGCGCTCTGGAAGCGCCGATTTGGAGGCGACCGGGGTATCGTGGGCAAGACGATTTCGCTCAGCGGCGAACCTTACACCGTCATCGGAGTCGTGGATGACAACCCGATGATGCAGGAGATCGGCCCGGACCACCTGCCGGGTGTCTATCTTCCCCTTCAGATCGACCCTAATACTTCCGATGTGGCAGTGAGCTTCTCGGTCATCGCGCGCCTCAGGAGCGGCGTAACGCTCAGCCAGGCCAACGCACGCGTGCAAGCGTCGACGCGTGCGTATCACGCCCGCTTTCCGAAAGACTTCGGTCCGCAGGATTCGTTTCGCGTGATGGATTTTCGGCGCGCGTTGATTGGCGATTCAGGCACGCGCTACGGCCTCATCGTTTTTGCGGGCGCCGTGAGCCTGGTGCTGCTGATCGCATGTGCGAACGTGGCCAACCTGCTTCTGGCACGGGTCACCGGGCGGCAGCAGGAAATGGCGATTCGCGCGGCGCTCGGCGCTGGGCGCGGACGGATGGTTCGGCAACTCCTCACCGAGAGTCTTCTCCTGTCGTTTGCCGGAGGCGCCGCCGGACTATGGTTGGGATATGCCGGGATTCGGGCTCTACTCGCCGTTAACACTGCGGACCTGCCCCTGGTCGGGCAAAACGGAAAATCGGTGAGCCTGGATTGGCGGATGCTCGGATTCGGGCTGGCACTCTCATTTGCCACCGGGATCGCATTCGGACTCCTTCCGGCTTTCCAGGGTTCGCGGATTGGTCTGAGTGTCGGCATGAAGAGCAGCGCTGGACAAAAGAACCGGGCTCGCGGCTTGCTGGTGGTGGCCGAGGTGACGCTGGCGGTCGTGCTCCTGGCAGGCGCGGGACTGCTGACCCGGACTTTCCTGGCGCTTGGTGGCGTGGACCGCGGCTATGACACCGGCAACGTCGTCACCATGCGAACGTCTCTCACCGGCCCGAAATACGAAAAGACGGTCGCCGCGTCGGCGACAATCCGCACTACCCTGGATCGCATTGGGGCACTTCCGGGGGTTGTGGCGGCGAGTGCAGGCTGCTGCCTTCCGTTACAGACCGGGACCTACGACATAAACTTCGATATCCTGGGCCGCTCCAAGCCTGACGATCGTGACGTGGGCTGGGCGAGTGTTTCGGCGGACTTTTTTGAGGTTTTTCGGATTCCGTTGCGGCGCGGCCGGGTCTTCACGGGGCGCGACGACACCAAGGCGCCGGCCGTTGTCATCATCAACGAGGCAATGGCGAAACATTATTGGCCGAATTCGGACCCGCTGGGAGATCGCATTTTGGTTGGGAAGGGGCTGGACAAGTACTTCCAGGGAGAGCCCGCGCGACAGATTGTCGGGATTGTCGGCGATGTACGCTTCGAGGAGCTCGGCAGCGCGCCGCGGCCAATCATGTATGTTCCACAAGCCCAGCTTCCGGATGCGGCGAATGCTCAGTTTGCGCGGATGATGCCGCTGTCGTGGATGTTCCGGACGCGGGGCAAACCAGGCGCCCTGGTCTCGCCGATTCGCGAACAGATTCGGCAAACGACAGGGTTACCGGTGTCCGAGGTGCTCGTGATGGATGAGATTGTGTCCCTCTCGATGCAGCGGCAGCGGTTCAACATGTTGCTGATGCTGGTGTTCGGCGGCTCGGCGCTGCTGCTGGCAGCGATTGGGGTTTATGGGCTAATGGCCTACGCGGTGGAACAGCGGCGGCGTGAGATTGGGATACGCATGGCGTTGGGTGCGGAGGCGCATCGAGTGCGGGGGATGGTGGTTCGGGAAGGCATGACCTTTGCGGCAGCGGGCGTCGCGGCCGGAGTCATCGCGGCTTGGGCGCTGTCGCGATTGTTGGAGAGCCTGCTGTTTGGGGTGCGAACTCACGATCCTTTAGTTTTCGCAGCGGTGCCGATTCTGCTTGGGATGGTCTCGTGGATTGCCGTCTGGTTGCCGGCGCGACGCGCCAGCCGGGTCGATCCGGTTGAGGCGCTGCGATACCAGTGAGTTGTGCGCCGTTTGCAACCGGTGCTTGTCGGTGCGTTAGGAAAACAGCATAGCCCCAACCGAATCGAATGCGTTTTGCCGGTGCATTCCTGGGGCATCCAAAGGCAGGCTGAATGCCTGCTCCCCTTCCACATCCTTCAAATCCTCGAGGTATGCGCAGAAATCAGAGGCAGTGCAATACCGAGCAGCGTCGCCGCAAGCAATGATAACTTTCCTTCCACGGTTTCTACCAGCGCAGAACTAACGGCAGATCGGGACGGAAGTCTTTCCGATTGCCGCTCTTGCCAGCATCGAATTCCACATCCAGCAGGTGTTCGTCTCCGGGCTGGAGAGTGATAATGTTGCGTGCTGCGATCGACGCAGTGACTGAAGACTCGCCGAGCCCGGGGCATACGAGGCCCACTCGAGTGATGCTGCGCATACCCGCCGCGTGCCCGAGCGGCTGGCGCCTTCTACCCGTAGGCACGTCATCGAAGAGACACCACATCGGCTCGCTTAGCGCCGTTTCGGAAGCGACCCGCAGCACCAGTTCGGGCATGGCCGGCGGCCGATACTCCCATGATGGAAACGGACACGGCTCTCCGGGACCGGGCTCGGGCCGCAGAATGATGCCAAACGGCGATGCGCCCTGGCCGGTTTCAGACCAGCGCTCCCAAAGACGCATGGCACGCGTTTGCTCGCTCTGTGCTTCCTCGGGGTTTTCAACCCAAATCAACTCCAGCATTCCGTTTTCGAAAAAGAATCGCCGGTTCGCCGTACCCTGGCCGGGATGCCGATTGGGCGTGCCTTCGGTCAGGCCGAATGCGACAAGCGCATCGGCGGCCGGGGCTCCAACGGAGGTACAAATGAACACGTGATCGATGAGGAAGCCCATTGACAACATGATGCCAGCGATACTAGGAAAGTGCACCCGTTGCTTCGCTTTCTCGGAGACCACGGTTACACGGTACTCTTCCTGTTCGTCCTCATCGAACAGGCGGGGCTGCCGCTGCCGGCCGCGCCGCTGCTGGTCGGCGCCGGTGCATTGGCCGGAATTGGCCGCCTCGATTTTTCCACGTGCGTTGCGGTTGGCGTGGTGGGGTGCGTCCTAGGCGACTCTCTCTGGTACTGCCTGGGCCGTTTTCGTGGCGGCTCAGTCCTTCGTTTGCTCTGCCGTATTTCCCTGGAGCCGGATTCCTGCGTGCGTCAGACCGAGGACGTCTACACAAAGTACGGACCGCGTCTCCTGCTATTCGCCAAGTTCGTTCCCGGCTTGTCGACCATTGCCACCCCGATGGCGGGAATGTTTCGATTAGCCCTATGGCGGTTCCTTCTCGTGGATATTACCGGTGCGTTCCTGTGGGCCGGCACCTTTGCGTTTCTCGGCTGGGTGTTTCGCTCCGAGATCGACAAGCTGCTCGATTACATGGGGCGGATGGGAACCTGGCTTGGCCTGCTGCTCGGCGGCGCTTTGGCCCTCCACATTGGAATCAAGTACTTCCAGCGTAGGCGCTTCTACCGCAAGTTGCGAATTGCCAGAATCACGCCGGAAGTGCTGAAACAGCGGGTCGACAACGGCGAAGAACTGCTGATTGTTGATCTGCGCAATCCGGTCGAATGGCCCGAAGGCTTCATCCCGGGAGCGCGTCTGATCCGGCGGGATGAAATTGAGGTTATGGTGATACCCGATACCCTGGAGGCCATTCTCTATTGTTCTTGACCCAACGAAGCCACGAGCGCCCGTGCGGCGCTCAAGCTGAAGAGACGGGGCGTCCAGCATGTGCGACCGCTCGAAGGCGGTTTCCTGGCCTGGAGGGATGCAGGGTATCCGGTGGACTATCTGCCTGCGCAGAACCACACACTGAATGCGCCTGGTAACTCACACACTGCTTGAGCCTGTCAGGGTAATTCTCTGAATTAAATCAGGGATGATCCGGGAAGCCGGAGTGCACTCCTCGAATGAAGAGGCCGGCACAATGTTTCCCATACGCACGATCCTCTTTCCGGTCGATTTCTCCGACCCCGGCACCGCCTGGGCTGACCAGGTCTGCGGCGTCGCACAGCATTTCGGCGCGGCGGTGGTCGTTTTGCATGTCCTCCAGATTCCTCCCTACAATCAGCCTCCCGTGGAACCGTACGCTCCGATCGTCGACCTGGAAGCCCTGCGCTGGTCGACCGGGGAGGAGTTGAAACATTTCGTGAAGTCTCAGTTTGTGGGTGTGGACGTTCGCTGCATGCTCGAAGAAGGCGACCCGGCATTGCGAATCGTCGAGTCCGCCAGAAACGAGCACGTGGACGTTGTGATGTTGCCGAGCCATGGTCGCGGCTGGTTCCGGCACCTCCTGCTGGGGTCAACGACCGCGAAGGTTCTGCATGATTGCGATTGTCCGGTCTGGACGGGCGCTCATGTTCCGGAGTATTCCGGGCCGCGAACGTTTCGATCGATCATTTGTGGCGTGGATCTGAAAAGCGACATGACCAACGCGATCGAATGGTCTGCGGCCATGACTGCATCCTATGAAGCGAAACTCACCTTCGTGCATGCCGTGCCGTGGTACGAAGATGGCGCTGAACACCTGGTAACGCATCGGTCGGCGCTGGAAAGGGCTTCCCGGTCGGTGGAAGGCCTGATGAGGAACCTGGAGATCAAGGCGCCTATCGCAGTGCAATCGGGCAATATTGCTCAGGTGATGCGTGAGGCCGCCCTGCGTCAGCAGGCTGACCTGATGGTGATCGGGCAGGGGTGCATCCGTAAATTCATGGGCCGCTTGCGGACGAACGCCTACGGCATCATTCGGGAATCGCCTTGCCCGGTGATCCGCGTCTGATTGCGCCAATTGCCGCAATCCAACTCCGGCCCGTAGGTTGCGAGTCGCGAGTTTTCACCCAGTTGCACCTCCTGGCTTGTTTGAACCCAGCAACTTAAGGGCGTATCCCCACTGGCAGATCGATTGCTTTTTCTATGGCTTACAAGGAGGTGGAGTAATGGGCACTACGACTGCGAAGGCGCCGTTGGAAACTCTCCGAACCTTGCCTGGAGACGATATTCGCCAGATCATGTGGCGTTTCGCGGACCGGCTGGATCTGCAGATGTTGGTGCAATCGGCGCGCGCCGTGGCTCGTGGTCCAGTGGCGCGACTGGTCGCGAACGGCGGCCGTAATACGCACACCTGGACGGATGCGAAGGCGGCGCTGCTCAAGGAATTCGACGCGGCAGGCATCACCTCCGCCTGCCTCGAACCAGAAGAAGGCGGCTACATCGAGGGGCCAAAGAATCTCGCGCTGGCGCTCATTGCGTTTGAACTGGCCTGGGTGGATGCGGGCGCGGCGACCGGAAGCCTGGCCGGCAGCCTGGCGTTGGCCCCGATTCACGAGCGCGGTACGGAGGAGCAACGCGCGTGGTACATGAGCCGCTGCTCGCCTCCGGCGCCGGACGAAGGCCGCGAGATCTGGCGCGGCGCGTTCTGTTTGACGGAACCGCTTCCTTACGTCGGAGTTGAAACCGGACTGCTGGCGGGACGTGTTCGGATCGCGGAATGGGAAGAAGGCAAAGACCCCATCCTTGAAGTGGATAAACGCGGACGCTTCATCACGAACATGAGCTTCGCAAACTTCGTCACGGCGGCGGTGGATTCGGGCGACGCGCGGATCAAGGGCAGCTTCATGGTGATTCTTGAGAACACCGATGCCGGCACCTTCGACTCGGGAGCTCCCACGCGGAAACTGGTTCATCAGCTTTCTTCCACCTGCGATCCAATCTTCCAACTTCGTGTACCCGCTAACCGCATCGTCGGCGGCTACACCGTCAAAGACGGTGTGATTGTGCCCAATTTCAACCACGCCGAGATCATCGAAGCCGTCTTCCGACGCACGCGCGTCACGGTGGGGTTGATGACCGCCGCGAAATTGTTGTCGGCCGTCGAGCCGGTGATCCGTTACCAGCGCGACCGTTTTCGCGGCGGCGGTTCTGTGCCGCCGGGCTCGCCGCGTTACGAACTGGGACTACAGCAGAAGCCCGACGCGTTGCATCGGCTGCTCGACGTGTGGGCGACTGGAGAGGCTGGCGCGTCGCTGGGATTTCAGGCAGCGCGGCTGTTCGACAAGCTCGACCCGCTCGAGAAGGAAAAGGACCGTCTGCTCGCTGAGCAGGGGATCAAGGGCGGCTCCGCGGCTTTCAAAGCACTCCGCAAGGTGCAGAAGCACGCGCTTGAGTACCTCGACTTACGGCGCCAACCGAGTTGGGCGCGCAACGGGAAGCAGTTCGGCGCATTGGAAGACGATCCTGTCGTGCAGTTTGTCCTGCTCGATTCGTTGGCCAACGTCCTCTGTCCCGCCTGCAAATTGTGGAACACCGGCCATGGCGCCAACATGATGCGCGAGGCCGTCAGCCTGATGGGCGGCTACGGCATCACTGAGGATTGCCCCGGTTTCCTGGGTCACAAGTGGATGGACGCGCAACTGGAAGCGACGTACGAAGGCCCGGAAGCGGTGCAGCGTCGTCAGCTCTCCGTCACGATGGTGAACGAGGTCTTTCTATCGCAGTTCCGCGACTGGGTGACGGAAATGCGCGAGGTGGCGTCCGGGTTCCCCGGCACCGGCGCGTGTTCGGTTGCAACCGCGATGCAAATGTGGCTGTGGACTGTCCAGCACCTGCAGGACGCTCGGGACGCGAACGGAGCAACGCTGTATCACAGCAATCGACAAGGCGTGACCTTCCCTCTCGCCGACGCTCTGTGCTGGCTGCTCGCGGCTCGGTCGTTTATTCTCGACGTCATCGAGTTGGGGGCGGGTTCGGACGCCGCGGCCGATACCGTGCGTTTCTTTACCGACCTGTGCCACGTTCAAGCGGCGCGCACCGCGGGCGAAGTGGGCCGCATCTGCGCCGAGCTGGTGCACGGCTACAACCGGCACCCCTGCTGGGATGACAGCGAGGCTTGCTACCAAGCCGATGAATTGATCGACCTTGAAGCCACCATTCCCGGTATTTCGAGCGTGGCGGTGGACGTGATTGCGAACGACGGATCGCATCCTTCCAAAGCCGGACCGTGCGCCCGTACGGACGGTCTACAGCCGTTCATGCGGCTGCGGGCCAAGCTGGACGGCTGCCTTACCGGGTCGCAACTGGCGAAAGATCGCGCTGCGGATGCTTTGACGAGGGTCATGATACCGGCGGCGTTGGATTACCCACAGTAGAGGACCCAACATGGCGGAAATGGATGTCGACATTGTTGGTGTAGGGTTTGGCCCAGCCATGGGCGGATTCCTCACCACGCTGGCGCCCGCGCTGACCGAGTTTGCCATTCCGCCGCAGGTTGTTTGCTACGAGCGCGCGGACGGTCTCGGTTTCGGGGTTTCCGGAGCCGTCACGCGCGCTCGCGGTATACGGCATTCGTTCCCGAATATCGATCTGTCGCAGATTCCGATGGCGACGCCGGTCGGTCAGGAGAAGGTGGTCTACCTGTTCGACCCTTTTGGAGCGAGCCGGCGGCCTTTGTCCCTTCGTTTCTCGGATGCTGTCACCTCGGTTTTCGCGGATCGGAACTTGCAGGCCGTGGAGCTTCCGTGGACGCCGGGGTTTCTGCGCAAGCATGGCGGGTTCCTGCTGTCGATCGGGCAGTTCAACCAGTGGGTCAGCGAGCAACTGATGCAGGTGGGCACGGTGCAGGTTTGGCCGGGTATGCCTGTGGCGGAGCCCATCATCGAAGACCACCGTGTCGCGGGCGTGCGGCTGGCGGCGCAGGAGGGCGACGAAGGCATGCAGATTCGCGCCGCTCTGACCGTGGTCGCCGACGGACCTGTGGGCCCCATTGGCCGCGCAATCGACAGTCACTTCGGCACGCCTCCCGGCTTTGAGCGGGTGGAATGGGCCGTGGGGACCAAGATGGTGATCGATCTTCCGGAAAGCGTCGACCTCGCTCCGGGCACGATCATCCATACGCTCGGCTATCCGGAGCCGGAGATCTTTGGGTTCTTCTACGTTCACCCGAATCACACGGCATCGGCCGGCATCTTCCTGCCGTCCTGGTTCCAAAACCCGGTTCGCAACTCGTATCGTTATCTACAGCACTTCATCCAGCATCCCTACCTGTGGCGCTATGCGAAGGGCGGCAAGCTGCGGAGCTGGGGCGCGAAGAGCATCCTGGAATCGGGCCGGCGTGGCGAGCCCTGGCTGGTGGGAAACGGCTACGCGCGCATCGGCGAGGGATCGGGCAGCACCAACGTACTGACCGGCTCGGGTGTCGATGAAGCATGGACCACCGGCGCGCAACTAGCTGAAGGCGTGATCGAGTTGCTGCGCCAGAATGCTCCGTTCACGAAGGAGAATCTCGACCGCGCATACGTCGAGCGTCGCCGCCAGAGTTGGCTGGAATCAGAATCCCGGACAGCCGAGAACGCTCGCAACGGGTTCCATCGAGGTTTCATCACGGGCCTGGTCGGCATGGCGCTGGCGGGTGTGACGAAGGGGCGTCTCAACGTTCATTCCAAAGCGTCGAACGGAGACCGTCCCACAATCGAATCCTATTACGGTGATCGCATCCCGTTCGACGACATCGTAGACATGCTGGTGGAATGCAAGCTTAATGCCCTCCCGCTTCACGATCACCTGATGGACCGCAGCGGATGGCCCAAGGTGATCTACGACGGCGAGCTGCTGCTGAGCCACCAGGATGCGTTACTGCTCGGGGGCAAGGTGCAGGCCGCTCCGAACTTTGCCGATCATATCGAGTTCCTGGACAAAGAGCGTTGCATTATGTGCCTTGCGCAGTCGTGCGTCGAGATCTGTTCGGGAGAGGCGATCATCCCCGACGCAGAGGGCGGCGACATCCCTCTGTTTGATCGCGAGAAGTGCGTGCACTGTGGCGCGTGCACCTGGAACTGCGACAACGTCGCCCTGCGAGCCGGTGGCGGCGGACTTCATTCCGCTGAAAACTAATTCATGAATACTGCGTATCAGATTGTGGTCTGCGGAGGAATCGTGCCCGATCCTCTGCAGACACTGGAGCCCATTAGCGGTCCGAAAGGTCCGGCTCTGAAGAACGAATTGCTTCTGCCTCATGTGCTGGACCCGTGGTCGGCCCATGCACTTTACGAGGCCGCACACCTGGCACGGCAATTTCCGGGGAGCAAAGTCTGGCTGGTAAGCGTTGCGCCCAAAGCCAAGCTGCAGCAGGTGATGATGACCGTCGCTCAACGGGTGCCGTTGGAGTTGGTGGCGATCGACGGCGTAGCAAACGGCTTCACGGATTCGGCCGATGTAGCGGCTGCACTGGCGAGCGCTATCGAAGCGATTCCGGGTCTCGATCAATCGCGGCTGCTGCTGTTCGGCGGTTGGGAATCGGCATCGCGAGGCGCTGGGGCGACGATGCAAATGCTGGGCGAGCGGCTTGGGATTACGGAGCAGTTTCAGGGCGTTGATCAATTGACGGTGGGTGAAGACGGTTCGCTGCGCGTACTGGAACGGATCGAAGGCGGGCAGCACCAGGTCTCGGTTTGCTCGGCTCCGCCGGCCGTGTTCGGATGGGCGACCGGCAATCTCAGGGAACCCACGAATAACCCGCAGATCGGAATGCAGAACATGCGCGCAATTATGCCGGCACTCCAGAAGGCGAAAGCGGCTCAATTTGGCGCCGGTATCGAGTTTCAAAGCGTGACATTGCCGAAGGCGCAGCGCGAGACCCGGATTGTCAAGGATTTGTCGGCGGAAGCGATTGCGAAAGAGATCGCGGACTGGGTGGCGGCGGAGTAAAGCAATGGCCGAAACAATTCTTTTCCTGGCTCACACGGAAGCGGACGGGACTCTGAGCAAGGCGACGCGCGAGGCGCTGGCGTGCGCCCATGCGCTGGGTGGCGACCTGGTGCTGGGGATGGTCGGAGCAAAGGTTGCGCCTGCCATCGATTGTCACGCGGTCCGCTACCTGGCAGTCTGCGGCGAAGATTTCGCAGCGGCACGTTATTCGACCGATGCGGCGGCGGCTGAGGCGCTGTATCGTGCGGCGGGCGCAACCGTGGTTGTGGCGGCTCAGACCACTCGTTGGGCGCGGGTCCTAGCGGGAGTGGCGCAGCGGGTGGGTGGGCGCGTCGACACTCATGTCACGCAGCTAACCCAGACGAGCGCGACCCGCTGGCTTTACCGGCAGCGTATGGAGGCGGTGTCCTCGCGTCCCGGGCACCCCTGGTTCGTTCTCGTGGAATCGGGCATCGCGCCGGCCTTCACAGGCTCATACACGATCGACAATATCGAGCAGTATTCGCCGGGGGTCAGTACGCGTACGGTAGTGACGAGCCGGCAAGCGCCGAAGTCCGAGCAGCAGACCATCCGGCCCGAGGCAGGCCTGCTCTTCGTCGCCGGTGCCGGTTGGACGAAGAAACAGAAGGATGGCCGCACTCACACGGACGACGCCGGCCGCCTGATTCTCGGGTTCCTGGAAAAGAGCCAGGCGTCGCTAGGCAGCAGCAAATCGCTTGTGGATCTTAGCGGGGAAGGGCAGGCTGTCCTGCCGTTCCTGTCCCATATGAACCAGGTCGGACAGACCGGCTCGACGCCTCGGCATCCCAAGGGGCTCGCGACATGCTGCCACGGCGAGGAGCCGCACGTGGTCGGCTGGCGTTTCATCAAGGAGCGCCGGGCGGTGAACCTGGATCCGAACTGCGGCTGGGCTCGCGGCAAGGCTGACGTGCTGTATGTGGCGGATGCGTTCGAGGTGATGGAACGGGTCAACGCGCTGCTGGAAGAGAGGGTGCCGGCGAGCGTCGGTTAGACGGGTTCGAAAGTGACGCGGTGGTAGATCCTCGCCATGGGGATTTTGCAGTTCACGCTGGCGAACTCGCATATCGTGTCTAAGCCGGTGCACTCGGTGAAGCGCCATTCGTTGCCATCGCGCCGGTATTTCTCGATGCGCGGCTCGGTTTGGGAGACGAGAACGTATTCTTGCAGGGTCTCGATCGTGCGGTATTGGGCGAATTTGAATCCTCGGTCGCTTGCTTCGGTGGAAGGGGACAGAATTTCAACAATGACCGTGGGGTTCATGATCGTGTCGCGACGCAGGTCGACGTATCGGACTTCGCCGCAGACCACAAGAACGTCGGGATATGTATAGAGTCCCGTTGGCGAAACACATAGCCGGACGTCACTTCCCACCGTCGCGCACGGCGTATCAAGCAGCGCGTTACCCAGCTCTCGGCCAATGTTGAAAATGATCAGTCCGTGAGTGAATGAGCCTCCGGACATCGCGTATATCTTCCCGTTGTAGTATTGGCTCTTGTACTCGGCCTGCCGCTCACCCTCAAGGTATTCTTCAGGTGAGATTGGAGGAATCGGTTGCGCTGACATTACAAGTCCTGTCTCTTTCGGAGTCTGGCTCTATGGTAAACCTCAGCCAGCTAAGGTCGGTACCGGGCAACGTAACCAGCCGCTGATCGCCTTGGCGCTGTATGCTCTCCTGTTGGGATTGGTTTCGCCTGTCTTTTCCGGGTGAAGTCCAAAGGCAGGCTGAATGCCTGCTCCACCCTTCCACAGCTTGTCCACTCATTCCTCGAGCTGCTCCTCAGTGCCGTGCCGACCCCGAAATCGCAAAGTCCCAAATCTGCATGTTGATCTTGGTCTCGGTGTACTCCACAACCGCGTACTCGCCCGGCTCCAGCGGCTTCTGCGGCCAGATCTTGTAAACCCCATCCGCCGTCTGCTTCCGGTAGACCGGCACGAGTTCCGGCTCCTCGATCACCTCGTTGGTCACCGGGACCAGCGTGATCTTCTCGGCCACGCGATGGCCCTGGTGCTCGCTCATCTTGATAATCCCGAAGCGTTCATCCTCCGATAACCGGATGTAAAACTCAGGGTCAGGCTTCGCGATGACGAGCGGGGCATGCAGCGCGTCCAGCTCCAGTGTGCTTTTCCCGGTAACCATGGGCAGCGGACTCAACACCTTCAGCACCTGGCGGCGCTTGTTGTTTACAACTTTCGCCTCGGCCACCTTAATAGGCTGCAGGGTCGTGCCGTTGACATAGTATGCCCCGGCTTCCGTCGGCACCGAGGCGGCTTCTTTGCGTGCGGCGCGCTCGGCCTTGTCCTCTTCGTCCTGCGCCTTCACCTCCGACTTCAGCTCGTCTTCGCGCTGCTTGGCCTCCGCTTCCGTCTTTTTGATGTCAACCAGCTCCAGCGGGATGTCTTCCCACTCGCCACGTTCGGTGCTGAAGTAATGCACGCGGTCGGACTGCACTTCGTATTCGCGGGCTAGCTGATAGGTGCCGTCCTTGAGGTAAAGCCGAATTGTGGCAGCACTAGCAGATACAGCTAGTGCGATTGCCGCGCAGACGAGAAAGAACCACCGCAACATCAACCCCTCTCAATCGTAGGCTCCATGCCGAAACGCCGCAACAGCAGGAATTGCGAAAGATTCTCGGCGGTGAGCAACCCGACCAGCTTGTCATCCTGCATCACGAGAGCACACGACCCGGATCGCGCCATCACCGGAAGCACATCGGCCAGGTTCATCTCGGGATTCAGAACCGTATAGTCGCGGTCCATGAAGCCCGCGACATATGCGTCGGGTCCATCGCTGGCCATGGCGCGCAACAAGGCGTTGCGATGCAGCAAGCCAAGCACCTGGTCGGCGTGCATAATCGGAAAGTCCTGCTGGGATGTGGCCAGCAGCAGGTTCGCGGCATCGCGAATGGTGCTGCCATGGTCGAGCGTTTTGTAATCGGTCAGCATCGCGGCGCGGACCGGAATCCCCGAAGTGAGCGAACGCCCCAGCGCTGCCGCGCTTTCCTGGGCCGCGCCCAGGTACACGAAAAACGCCACGAACACCAGCATGAAATGGCTCGAGAGCAGGCCGTAGAGGCCCATGCTAATGGCGAGCATACGACCCGCCCAGGCGGCAATACGCGTGGCTTCATCTTCCGACTTGAAGCGCGAAAGAATGGCCCGCAGCATGCGCCCGCCGTCCATCGGAAAGGCCGGCAGGAAATTGAAGAAGGCCAGGATCAGGTTTCCGAAAGCGATGCGCTCGATAAGGTTGGCATTCGTCGGCTCGACTAACTGAGGTAGAGCTACAATCGACCGTTCGGCGTACAGGTAGGCAAACAGCGCGAATCCGATCAGAAGGTTCACGAAAGGCCCGGAAGCCGCGATCCAGAATTCCTCCTGCGGTTTGGCCGTGCGCTGCATCCTTGACACGCCGCCGATCGGGAACATCACGATCTCCAGGGTGTTAATGCCGTAGTGCGACCCCGCCCAGGCGTGCGCCAGTTCGTGCAACAGCACGGAGGCAAACAGCGCAATGACGTACACCGCATAGTTCCAGCCCGACTGGTTCGTCCCAAAGCCGCTCACCAACAGGAAGATCAACAGCAGCACGAAGGTGAAGTGCAGCCGGACAGGCACGCCCATAAGACGGAACGTCCCCATAGACCCGCTGCCGCTGGAGCGGACATTGGCGCGCTGCTCTGGTGTCAAGGATTGCCTCTGCTCATAATTTACCGCACAGGGTCGAAGGGCGTACGCTACCATGCACTTTCAATGCCTGTTCACGAAACGCGCTTTCGCGTGCGCTACGCCGAAACAGATCAGATGGGCGTTGTTTATTACGCTAACTACTTCATTTGGATGGAGTTGGGGCGCGCTGAGTACTGCCGGGCGATCGGTGTGCGCTACAGGGACATGGAGGTGAACGACGGCATCCTGCTGGCCGTCGTCGACGCGCATTGCCGCTATCTCAACTCTGCGCATTACGACGAAGAGATCGAGGTGAGGACCTGGATTGCGTCCGCCAACCGCCGCTTCATCGAGTTCAGTTACGAAATCCGCGACGTGACCGCCGGCAAGTTATTGGCTACAGGGGAAACGGCACATCTTTCTCAGCAAGGAAATGCGCCCTGTCAAACTGCCCGAAAAGTATCACGAGGCCTTCGGGTTGATAAAATAGGGGTGGATGCGGCTTGTTATAGCGACGCTATTCCTGGCGGCGAGCGCCATGGCGGCTACGGCGAACGTGGCCGGCATTCCGATTCGCGGCACTCTCTCGCAAACCCCAGACAAACAGCCTGCGCTCGATATGGGAAAAGGCAAGCTCGTGCGCCTGGAGGGCGATGATCCAACCGTCGCGGTGGTCAAAGACGCACGGCTCGCCGGGTCTGACTTCGAAGCGATCGGCCACTTCACCTCGCCCGATCATTTCGCGATCGATCCGATCACCAGCCCGTCGATGTTTGTCTACAAGGACGGCAAGCGCAAACGGATCACATATTGGTGCGACGTCTGCTACATCCGGACCTACAGCCCGGGCCCGTGCTGGTGCTGCCAGAAATACACCGACCTCGACCTGCAGGACGCTGACGATCACCAACACTAGAATCGCCATTCCATGCCAAACTACACCGCGCTGAAAACCAGCGTCGACGGTTTCGAAGTTGTCCGCTTAACGGATGCCTCGCATAACACCGAGGTTGCGATGATTCCCTCCATCGGGAACATCGCCAATGAGATGAAGGTGAACGGGCACAACGTGCTCTGGTGGCCGCACCGCAGTCTACAGGAGTTCAAGGCCAAGCCATCGTTCGCGGGCATTCCGTTCCTGGCGCCGTGGGCCAACCGCCTGGATCAGGATGCCTTCTACGCTAACGGCCAAAAGTACATTCTGAACCCGGCGCTGGGCAATTTCAGGCGAGATCCCAACGGATCGCCAATTCACGGACTGCTGTCGTACACGGGGTATTGGCAGGTTGCCTCGTTGACGGCAGACGAGCGGGAAGCGGCGGTCGTGAGCCGCCTGGAATTCTGGAAGCATCCCGACCTGATGGCGCAGTTCCCGTTCGCGCATACGCTCGAGATGAAGTACCGGCTGAGTGGCGGCATTCTCGAGGTGCAGCTTACGATCGAGAATCACTCCGAAGCTCCCATGCCGCTGTCTATCGGCTTCCATCCGTATTATCAGCTCACGGATGCGACGCGCGATCAATGGAGAGTGCACCTGGCAGCAGCGGATCATTACGAACTGTCCGACAAACTGATCCCGACCGGCGCGAAAAAAGCGGTGGAGTTTCCAGATCCCGTCTCGCTCTCGGCTCATCAACTCGATGACGTATTTGGCGGCGTGAGCCACGGCGACGAGTTTTGGGTCGAAGGCGCGCAGCAACGGCTCTCGATTCGATATGGCGAGAAGTACAGGGTTGCGGTCGTCTACGCGCCACCCGGCAAAGACTTTATCTGCTTCGAGCCCATGACCGGAATTACCGATGCCTTCAACCTCGCGCACGCCGGCCTCTACAGCGATCTCCAGAGCGTACCCGCGGGCGGCGAGTGGGAAGAAAGTTTCTGGATTCGCCCCAGCGGCTTCTGACGTTAAAGGCGCCTTCATCTTAATTCGCGTTCATAGGGGGAACTGTGTCCACGCACCCAGCATCCATTAAGACGTAGGGAGGCTGACGGGTATGGTTGGGGCACTGATCATCGCAGCAATAGCGGGCGGCGCGGCAGCATACGTCTACGACCGTTGTACGGGGAAAAATAACAACCGGCTTTAGTAACTGCCACCTCCACTCAACCTTGGCGGGGCCCTCAGCGTGTCTTATTTGAGGGCCTCTTTTGTTCCTAACGCGCGATACTGTTGTAGAAACGTATCATGCGCATTCAGGATATCCGCGCGACCACCGTCACAGTGCCGCTTGAAGCACCGCTGCGGCACGCCAATGGCTGTCACTGGGGGCGTTTTGTACGCACTATAGTCGAGGTTGAGACCGACAACGGCTTAATCGGCTTGGGCGAGATGGGCGGGGGCGGGGAATCGGCCGAGGCGGTTTTCCGCACAATGAAGGCATACCTCGTCGGGCACGACCCAGCGCGGCTCGAGGAGATGCGCTTCCGCATTGCGAATCCCACGGCATCGCTCTACAACAATCGCACTCAGGTGCTGGCGGCGTTGGAGTTTGCCTGTCTGGATATTCTCGGCCAGGCGTGGGGTGTTCCTGTCAGCGAGATTTTGGGTGGCCGCCTGCGCGATCGCGTGCCGTTTGCCGGGTACTGCTTCTTTCGTTATCCCAATCCAAAGACGGGGCACGGCGAGATCCGCATCATCGATCAGCTCATCGAGCACGTGCACGACCTCAAAAAACGCTACGGTTTTCAGACCTTCAAGCTGAAGGCTGGGATCTTTCATCCGGATTACGAATTAGAGGCGTATCGTTCGCTCGCGAGCGCCTTTTCTCACGAGAACATGCGTTTCGATCCGAACGCAGTCTGGTCCACGGAGCAGGCGATTCGATTCGGCCAGGCCATTGAGGGGCTCCGCAACGACTACCTTGAGGACCCCGTGTTCGGGTTAAACGGCATGCGCCGCACGCGACAGATGGTGCGAGTGCCGTTGGCCACCAATACCGTGGTGGTCAACTTTGAGCAGCTCGCCGCGAATGTGCTCGACACGGCCGTCGATGTGGTGCTGCTCGACACGACCTTCTGGGGAGGTATCCGCGCCTGCGTGAAGGCCGCCGCGGTTTGCGAGACGTTTCAGATCGGCGTTGCGGTGCACTCTTCGGGCGAACTGGGAATCCAACTCGCCACCATGCTGCATCTCGGCGCGGTGTTGCCGAATCTTTCTTTTGCGGCCGATGCGCATTATCATCACCTGACCGACGATATCATCGAGGGTGGATTGATGCAGTACGAGGACGGCGCGATTCGTGTACCCGAGGGACCAGGGCTTGGCGTGAAACTCGATCGCGACAAGCTGCGCGAGTATAACGAGCTTTACCAGCGCTTGGGTGGATATCCGTATGATCAGGACCCGGCGCGGCCAGGGTGGACCCCGATCGTGCCGAACGACCGCTGGGCCGATCCGGACGATGATCGCCCGGTACAAATTGATTTCTGATGACAATGTCAGGCAGCTCTTGGGGTCAGACAGACTGTGGACGGCTTTTCCACAGAACACGAGGCCGGCGAAACAGATTGGCCCACACGAGTATTGGCCTAAAGGCGTCGGTACCGATCGCGTGCTTCCTGTTGTTCGCCACCGCGCATGCTGAGACTGGATATAAGGCGTGGCTACGGTACGAGCCGCTGCCGGGTGAGCAATATCGCAGCGCAATTCCAGCGGTGATTGCCACCGTCGGCGATTCAGAAATCCTCGTGAGCGCCCGGCGCGAGCTCCAACGCGGCCTGCGGGGAATGATCGGGCGGACCTTGCGCGAGGAATCTGGACTGCCGCAGGAAAGCGCGGTTGTTTTGGGCACGATTCCGGGGCTGAAGACCCTCGGCCTGACCGCCGACCTGAAACCCGATGCGTTCTGGCTCAAAACGGCGCAGTCGGGTAGCACGCGTTTTCTCGTCGTGACCGCCGCAAATGATCGCGGCGTGCTCTACGGCGTCTTCGCGCTACTCCGAAGAATGGCATTAGGCGAACCCATTGACACCCTCGACGACCGCGAAACGCCATCCGCGCCCCTGCGCTGGATCAACCAGTGGGACAACCTCGACGGTTCGATCGAGCGCGGATACGGCGGCCGTTCGATTTTCTGGGACAATCAGCACGCCCGCGCGGACCTGAGCCGTGTGGCTGACTACGGAAGAATGCTGGCCTCGCTAGGCATCAATGCCTGTGCGATTAACAGCGTTAATGCGAACCCACGCGTACTCGCACCCGATTTCCTTCCCGACGTTGCGCGAATCGCCGCGGCGTTTCGACCGTTCGGCGTTCAGATTGCCATCTCGGTCGATTTCGGAAGCCCAAAAGCTGTGGGCGGTCTCGATTCATTCGATCCGATCGATCCGCGCGTCGCCGCGTGGTGGAAAAACAAGATGGATGAGGTATATCGCGCTGTTCCCGATCTCGCGGGTGTGGTGATGAAGGCGGATTCCGAGGGCCGTGTAGGGCCCTCCGCCTATGGACGTACGCATGCCGATGCCGCGAACGTCGTGGCTCGCGCCCTCAAGCCACACGGCGGCGTTATGTTCTATCGCGGCTTTGTCTACGACCATCACATGGACTGGCGCAATCTTAAAAACGACCGCGCCCGCGCCGCCTACGACAACTTCCACGACCTCGACGGCAAGTTTGACGACAACGTCGTGATTCAGATCAAGCACGGCCCCATCGATTTCCAGGTGCGCGAGCCAACCTCACCGCTCTTCGCCGCGCTCAACAAGACCAATGAAGCGATCGAGCTGCAGATCACGCAGGAGTACTTCGGGCAGTCACGGTACACCGTGTTTCTGGTTCCGATGTGGAAGGAGACGCTCGATTTCGAGATGCCGGCGCCCGTGAAAAAGCTGGTTACCCGCGGGACCGGCGGGTACGTGGGTGTGGCGAATGTGGGTCTCGACGACAACTGGTTTGGCAATCACATGTCGCAGGCGAATCTGTACGGATTCGGACGGCTGGCCTGGAATCCCGACTTGACCTCGAAGCAGATTGCCGACGAATGGACGCGTCTCACTTTCGGCTCGGACCAAAAGGTGGTCGATACGGTCTCGGGAATCCAAGTCAGCTCCTGGCGGACTTTTGAGGACTACACGGGTCCGCTGGGCCTGCAAACATTGACCGACATCGTTGGGAATCATTACGGCGTGGCGGTTGAAGCCTCGGAGCGCAACGGCTGGGGACAGTGGCACCGCGCCGATGAACACGGGGTCGGAATGGATCGTACGGTCGCCACGGGAACCGGCTACATCGGCCAGTATCCGCCCGAGATCGCGCGTAAATACGAATCCATGGCGACCTGTCCGGACGATCTGCTGCTTTTCATGCATCACGTCCCGTACACGCATGTGCTGCACTCCGGCAAGACCGTGATTCAGGCTCTCTATGATTTGCACTATGATGGCGCGGCGTCTGTGGAAGGATATGTGCGCTCGTGGAAGTCACTCAGGGGACTTGTCGACGAGCAGCGTTATGGGGAGGTTTTGAAGCAGCTCGAATATCAGGCCGGCCAGGCGGAAGTGTGGCGCGATGCCGTGTCGAACTGGTTCCTTCGCACTTCGGGCATTACGGACGTGAAGGGTCGTGTGGGGCATTACCCCGGCCGTTACGAAGCCGAATCGATGAAGCTGGACGGCTATAACGTGACGGAAGTGACGCCTTGGGAGGGTGCTTCCGGCGGCAAAGCGGTCGCCTGCGCCGCGCACTGCACCGCCAGCTTTACTTACGACGGTCCAGCGGGCTGGCAGAATATCCGCGTGCGGTACTTCGACCAGAACGACGGCGTGGCGAGGTTTCGCGTCTGGCTGGGAAAGCAGCTCATTGATGAATGGGCGGCGGACGACAAACTGCCAACCCGGAAAATCGACTCCTCCTCATCGAGCCTTCGCGTGATTCATGGCATTGCGCTGCGGCCCGGAGACAGCATCCGCATTGAAGGCATCCCGGATGGCGGTGACAGCGCCGCCCTGGACTATGTCGAGATTCAGCCACAAGGGAATTGACATGCGTCACGCTCTCACTCGCCGAAGCTTTCTCGCGACCCTGCCCGCCGCCGCGGCTCTCGGCCAGACGAAACCGCTCAAAATCACGGCGGTCGAGGTCTGGCAGGTGCGCGGCCACCGGGACGCCTTGCACGGAGTCGATCATCAGTTTCAGGTCAATCCCAACGACATTTACGATGAGCTTCGGCAGAAGCCATATGCCGACGATCCCCACCCGACTCCCGAAAAGCTTGCGACCTCGGCCTTCTATCTCAGAATCCGGACCGACGCGGACGTGGAAGGTTTTTACGGACCGATCGACAAAGAAGTCGCGATTGTCGTGGATGAGCAACTGCGCCCTTTTCTGATCGGCAAGGATGCGTTAGCCGGGGAGAAGCTATGGGACCAGATGTACCGCTCGAACCGCCACTCACGGCGCGGGCATTTCCTGATGGCGATCAGCGCTGTCGACAACACGCTGTGGGATCTTCGAGGGCGGTATTTCAAAACTCCGGTGTACCGGTTGCTGGGCGGTCCGACGAGGGCGTTTGTCGAAGCCTATGCGAGCTGTCTCGGCTACTCGTTGGAGCCCGACAAGGTCCAGGCTCGCGCGGCGCAATTCAAGCGCGAGGGGTTTCGCTATCAGAAGTGGTTTCTGGCCTATGGCCCCGGCGACGGCTATGCGGGGTTGAAGAAAAATGTCGACCTCGTGCGCATTCTGCGTGAGGCTGTCGGGGACGATACTGAGCTGATGTTCGACGTCTACAGCGGCTGGGACCTCACCTACGCGCTCGAATGGGCCAAGCAGGTGGAACGCTACCGCCCGCGCTGGATCGAGGAGGCGACGCAGGCGGAGAAGATCGACAGCTTCGCTCAACTGCGTAGGGGCACGACGATCCCGATCGCATCGGGTGAGCACATTCAGGGGCGCTGGGAAGTGTACGACTACCTGAAAGAGGGAGCGCTGAGTGTCGTACAGTGCGATCCGGAATGGTGCGGCGGCACATCCGAACTGCTGAAGATTTGCGCGCTGACGTCAATCTTCGACGTTCCCGTGATTCCACATGGACATGGCCTACACGCGGCTATGAACGTGATCGCGAGCCAGTCGCCTGCCGTCTGCCCGTTGGCGGAATACCTCGTCATCAAGATGCAGTCGTATTATCACTTCGAGAAGAACCCGCCGGTTTTGAAAAACGCCCATCTGCAACTGAGCGATGCGCCTGGGTACGGCATCGAGCTGGATGATGCCAAGGTGGAGTCGCGAGAAATGATGCATTGGAGCTAGCCAGAGCGTTCTCGGTGAGGTCTAAAAGCAGGCGAAACCGGGTGCTTCGCAACGCAGCATAGCCGCAACAACTCTCGAGGAAAAGGTATTACACAGCTTCAGATTCTTCGTGCCTCGTGAATTCTGACATCGTGAAGTATGCACAGGCGAAACCGCCTGCGCCACGCTTCCACATCTTCAGTCACAGACTAGCGGCCCTCGAGGCGACTTAACTCCTGGCGTACGGCGTCGGCGTCCTTTGCGTTCGGCGCCAGTTCCAGGTAGCGGCGGAGGCACGTGGCCGCCTCCGTATAATCCTTCTTTTGCATCAGCAGCAGGCCCAACACATAACTGATCCGCGGAATCCTGCCATCCTTATCGAGTCGGTAGGCCTGCCGCGCCGATGCCTCGGCCTGATCCACGTTGTTCATCCGTGCATTCGCTACGGCGTTGTAGAGGTAGGCCGCCGGAAAATCCTCGGGGTCCAGTTGAATCCAGTCGTGGGAATATTTCGCTTCATCCTGCCAGTTCTGTTGCCTTTCAGCGAGGCTGACCAACCCCTCATATGGTTTGACGAACTTAGGATCACACTTGACCGCCTCCTTCCAGGCGGCGCCGGCGCCCTGCAGATCGTTTCGGCTCTGACTCGCCAGTCCGAGTTGAAACCACGCTTCCGCAAATTGCGGATAAGCCGCCACGGCTTTCTTGAGATCGGTCACCGCCGCCTCCCAATGCTGCTCCCGGATGGCGGACATGGCCTTGTCGTACGATTTTTTCGCACTGGACGGGGCTGCCAGGCTCGTGGCACTGACGGTCAGCGCCTGTTCCTTGGTCACCGGATGCAGGATAATGCGCCCGATGCGAGTGTCGTCCAAGGTGTTCTTTAAAGCGATGTTGACACGATCGGACCAGTAGCCCGTGAGCACGGCCTGCACTTCGCAATCGCGGAGAGCCGTCGTAACCGGATTCGAATAATACGTGGAGTTGCCGATGGGCCGGCTGAGATCAGTATTCGGTGTTGCGGCCTGGGCGCCCGCATCCGACGGGTCGCTCCCTCCGACGGAAATCTTGAAGCTAAAATCCCCCTTGGCGTCGGTCCAGGTCTCGCCTTGGTTGCTTCCTTTGCAGATGCGTTGGATGAGGACAGGTTGTGGTAAAGGCGATCCGTCGGCGAGGGCCACCTCACCTGAAAAGAACACGGCGCGCTCGCTGGTGCGCGTGGGCGGCTGCCCGTTCGCTAGTACGCCCGACGCCAACAAAATGGCGGCCAAACCGGACGAATGGAACCCCATAAACCCTCCAAACGACGGCTCGTTCTATTATGCACCCGTCTTGGTCTAGTTGGGGTAAGGCTCTCCGGCTCGAACGATGCGGATTTGGTGATCGGTAAAGACACTGTGGCTGCCCGGCAGCTCGACTTTCGGCATGTGACAGGACACGCACTTGGTTGTCGAAACCGGGCACGACTTCGCCGCGACGCTGTCGGCTGCCGCGCCCTTGGCATGGCACGCGAGACATTTCTGGTCGTAACCGGCATCGTCGCGCACCGGATCGGCGTGGGGATTGTGGCAGGCAGTGCAGGCGATTCGCTTGTCATTCCCGAGGAAACATTTGCTGTTCGCCAGACGATAAGGCTGAAAGCGCACGTTGAGCTGGCCCCAGACTTTCATGCGGAGAACAGTCTCCCAGGTGCGATGGCAGGCGCCGCAGAACGCTGACGTGTCCTCGGCTGACATCTCGGCGAGCTTCTTGGGAGGCGGCGCCGTCTTGCCTTGCGAGAGCGCCTCCATGTGGGCGTTCGCACCCACATGACAATGCTCGCAATCGAGCCCCGGCTTCATCGCTTCCAGGTTCAGCTTTCCCTGATTTACGCCGCCCGAGCTGTGGCATCCAAAGCAGGCGACCACCTCGTCCGAGGGCGCCTCGCGGCCCATCGCCTCGACCACGTTGTGAGGGCGAACGCGTTCGCTGCCCATCGTGATTGCCAGTCCGCCGACCCCGGGGTAGTAGCTGACGAGGCTCTCATAAAATCGGCCCTCGTGCTCCAGCACGAACGTCTGGGCATAAATCCCGAAGCCGTAACGAATCGGCAGCGTCAACGAATCGGTTCCGTTGCTGACGGTGTACGTGCTCGCACCGTCTTTTCGTTCGATGACGTACTTGTATCCATTGGCTTCGTACGTCAATTTCGGATGTTCTTTGAGCACGGTCTGATCGGCCGGCAATTGGATGCCGATGCCCATCGCAGTCTTAGGCTGCGTGCGGGCTTCTTCGCGGTGGCACGTCGCGCAGGTGGCTTTAGATGCCGGAGCCGCACCCGCGACGAACGATAGCAGCAGGCTGATGGCCGTCGCGAGGTTAGAAGCCCGTGGCAGAAGTCTTTGAGAGCGGCATGCGCAGACGAAACCGCCTGCGCCATCTTCATGGCCCAACATGTTCCAAGCCAAGGCGGGGCGGGCATTCCGCCTGCCCGACTTCGACCACAGTCTGCTAGCCCGGACCACGAGAATCGCTCTCCTTCGCCAGCGCGATTGAAGTCCGCCGTTCCCGCCGCGCATCGTCGTGACGGCCCGCGCGGGAATATGCTCCCGCCAGGCCCATATGAAACTCGACATTCGCCGGGTCGAGCCGTTCGGCTGTTTCCAGGTGCTCGATCGCCTGTTTGAGATCTCCCGTTTCAGTCAGAATGAGACCGAAGGTGTACTGCGCCATCGGACATGTGGGACCATCCTGCGCCGCCTGCCGCGCAACAGGTAATGCGGCTGTCGAAGCGCCCGCCCGAACCATCAGCAGCGCGGCGGTGGCCCGTGCGTCAGGGCTGTGCGGGTTCACCTCGAGCTCGCGCTTCAACTCCGGCAACGCCTCTTCCGCCGGTCGGAACGACAGCAGATACGTCGCGTACAAGTAATGGACCCCGGGCGCCGTGGGGAAGCTGTCGACCAGCGACTTGAAGGCTGGCCCTGTTCCGCTGGTATCTCCGCTCATCCAGTGATAAACGGCTTTGCCCGCCGCATCGATTAAGGCACGATCTGCCTCGGCGATTTCTTTCGGCAGGAGCGGTCTGCGAAGCGACGTCAAGCCGATGCCGCCGATCAGCACCGGATTTTGAATGCCGCGCTTCACGAACGGCATGTATCGCGGCGATGCCTGATCGAACAAGCCGAGCTTTGTCAGTAATAACGCTTCATGGAATCGGACTACCTGCTCGGCGTTGGGCTCCAACCCGCCGAGTTCCAGACCGTGTCTCATGTGCTCCAAGGCAGCGGTATAATCGCCGGTCTCGAACTCGCACAACCCCAGAAAAGCCCAACCGGGCGCGTTTTTGTCCTGTAGCTTCACGAACGAAGAAAACGCCTGACGGCCGCTCTCGTACTGATCGCTGTCGTAGGAGAGCGATCCCAGGAACCACAAGCCCTCGGCCCAATCCGGCTTCAGTTGAACGGCCTGCTGGTAGAGTTCGATGGCCTTAGAGATGTTGTTGGCTTCGCGCGCCGCCGCGGCCTGCGCGGACAATTCCTCGAATGTGGCTGCCGACACCACGGCCAAGGCCGCAAAAAGCACGGGTGTTCGCGCAAGAAACCTCATCGCAAGGCGTTATCTCGAACTATAGCATTGGCGGCGTCAGTGCGCCTGCGACAGCATGCGCTTAAGCTGGCGAAACCAGATGTTTTGCGGATTCCATTTCAAATAGCGGTCGATCAGCGCGGCCCGGTCGGCTTCGCGTCCCTTGCGTTGATACATCAGCGCGAGATCGGTCCAGGCGGCCTGAATCGAGGGATCGAGGTCGATCGTATGCAGGAGCTGGCGTTCCGCGCCCGCATCATCGTCCCCGTTCTCCAGCGCGATGGCGAGGCTCAGCGATGCGAAACCGCTGTCGGGCTGCTTCTCCGCCGCCATCCGCGCAAATTCGCGGGCCTTTTCCGGCACACGCCGCTGCAACGCAATGGAGACGAGGGCGGACAACACCGCGGGATCGTTCCGTTTCTCGGCATCCGGCAAAGCCTCGATTCGCTTGACGCCGCTGTTGCGCAACGGCGCAATGCCATGGGTTCCACCGACGACGAGCTCCGCTAGCGCTAAATCCCGAACGCGGGAGGCGGCAGGCGGATCCTGCCACGCTGTAAGTTCAGGCTCGCCGCTGGAGGGGGTGGGCAGGGGCGCCGGACGCCGAAGAATACGGTGGTCCGTCGACGCCATATGCGGAATATCCTCCGGCGTGAGGCGCGGCATGTGACAGCTCACGCATTCCGTCACCGCCGCGTGCGTGGGTTTTGAGAGCGTCGCGTGACAGCCCTGGCAGACTTCCCGTATCTCGCGACCCCGGTCGGTCGAAACCTTGTGCGGATCGTGGCAGGTCGCGCACCAGAGCTTGCCCCCGCCGGCACGCACGCACTGGCTCATGGCCAACTGCTCCACCTGCGCGACAGCCCTGACCTCCTGATGGTTTTGCGTCAACACGTAAGTCGCGGCCGTCTTTTCGAGCTCCTCGCCAGGATGGTAGTCTTGCCAGGTTTTACCGGCGTTGAGCTGGCGAGTCTCGCCCTCGAGATGGCATTGCTCGCAGACACTGTTGCGCGCCCTGGGGGTAAGTTTGGCGGGATTGACGATGTTCTTCGCCGAGGGCTGCTGCAGGTGCTCCTCCACCGGTCCGTGGCAGCGGTCGCAGCCAATTGCCTTCAGCGTTCCGCCGGAAAACCGCCGCCGGTCAGTCCCGGAGTACACCGCATTATCGGAATGGCAAAAGAGGCACGACGAATCGATGAGGCGATCGAAATCGATGCTCGACAATTGACGATAGCCCGGCGACTCATCCCAGCCATGCTGGCGATACCACGATACGGGCGATTCAAACAGGTAATCGCCAATGCGAACGATGTAGGTATAACCGACCTTGCCCGCCCCGATCTGGTAGGCGACTGGATACTCCGCTGTCATTCCGTTTTCCGTAAGCCCGTGAATCATCCGTCCGTCGCGTTCGGTGATGTTCAGCTCGACGCCGCGTCCGGTGACGTGCCCGCCTGCCAAAGCCGCCGGTGTTGCGAGCGAATTGCCCATCGCCGATTTGAGAAACGCCGCCGTCTCTTTCGGGTGGCACTTTGCGCACACCACAGCGCTGTCGTCCGTGGCGGCAAAGAGCAGCGGCTGAACGGCGATGCAGCACAGCAAACCAGCGCGGTAAAGCGCGCGCCCCTGAATCATGAAGCTACCCGAGCATTATAAGCGATATATGAAAGCAGCCACGAACTAACGACTCCAAGCGCTTGGGAATGATAAAATTAGGGTGCCATGAAATGGTTCCCTGGCTGGTTTTTCCTGGCCATTTTCTGTCTATTTTCCGCGGCCCAGGCTGCGCCGCAGCAGACCGCTCCGCCGGAACAGGCGCCTACCATCCGTCAGACGGTCCAGGAAATCCTCCTCGATGTTGTCGTGCGCGATAGCCGCGGACGCGTGGTCAAAAACCTCAAGCCTACCGACCTGGAGATCTACGAAGACGGCGTAAAGCAGGAGATACGCAGCTTCCAGTTCGTACCCGGCCATGACATCGTGGCTAAAGGAAAGACAGCGGTCCCCAAGGCCGCTGCGGCAAGCTCTAATCCTCTGAAGGCCATAAACCTCATCTGCATCGTATTTGCCAATCTCGATGCTTACAACAAGAAATATGCAGTTGACGCGGTGAAGGAGTTCATCAAAAACCAATTCGAGCCCGACACCTGGATCGCAGTGTTCAACCTGGAATCGCAGCTCAGTGTGCTGCATCCTTTCACTACGAATCGGCAGGAGATCCTCGACGCGGCCAACAAGGCATTCACCGGGACCGGGGTTGATTTTGCCCAGGTGGCTACGGCTGTCCTGAATGCGACTCCGGTGAGCGCGACCATCGAAGTCACCCAGGTCGGCGACCCCGCGCACGGCGGTACGGTCACGGCCACTCAGCGGATCAGCGGCGGCGAACTGAATCCCGCCGCGATTACCGGAGCGGACGTCTCCAACAGCCAGAGCGCCAACATACAGCGCGGCGATCTTGCCTCGCAACACCGGCAGTTCGGCGGGATTGAGGGGATGCGGCAGATGGATCAGATTGAGGCCATGGTGCGGCAACTCGGAACTCTGCCGGGACGTAAGTCGGTGCTCTTCCTGAGTCCGGGACTTGCGACAACAGGCGACCCCGACCAGTTCAAGTCCATGGTCGACAAAGCCAACAAGGCGGGTGTCACGTTTTACGCCATCGATGTGAATGGCCTTAGCGCCGATATCGACCAGAGCCAGGCATCGAGCACCGCGCTCAGCCATGCGGCCGCTGTTAGCTCAACACAAGCAAGCCGCGGCGGCAGCGCAGGCCAAAACATGGAGAAGATGCGGCAGGGCGACTACGTGGCCGACGCCGTTCGCACCACCGATACGCAGGCTACTATGCGCGCTTTGTCCGAAGCCACGGGCGGATTCCTAGTCGGCAGCACAAACGACCTGCGCAAACCCTTTGCGCGTATCCTCGAAGACGTCGATACTCATTACGAAGTAATCTACAAGCCCGCTTCCGACCATTTCGACGGCCGTTTGCGCAAGATCGATGTTAAGGTGGACCGTCCCGAGTTGACGGTGGAGAGCCAGGAGGGCTATTTCGCCTTGCCGGCGCTCGGCCCTTCACCAGAGCTGTCCCCGTCCGAAACGCTGGGCCTCGCGACGCTCAACATGGAGAAGCCGCCGCATGCCTTCGAATTCCAGGCGGCCGCTTACCAGTTCCGTCCCGGCGTGGCCGGCTCGCAGAACGACGCGGTGTTTGAAATCCCCGCGGCGAGCCTGCAGGCCACTCCGGAACCGGCTGCAAAACGCGGACGTATGCACCTCTCTCTACTAGCGCTGGTGAAGGATTCGAGCGGCCAGGTTGTTGATAAATTCAGCCAGGATTCGCCCTATGAGATCCCCGAGGAGAACCTGGTGAAGATTCGATCGACATCCATCAGCTTTGCGCATCCGCTCACGCTGCCTCCCGGGCACTACACGTTGGAGACGGCGGTGCTCGACCGCGAATCGAACCGCGCCAGCACCAGCAAGGTCGCTTTCGAAAGCCACGAGAGAAAGGGTGTCGGGCTCAGCAGCGTCACGCTGGTCCAGCACATGGAACCGGTGAATGGAAAGGTGGATGGGAGCAATCCGTTCGAATTCCAGCCCACTCCGACACAAGGCCAGCGTGTAGTGCCGGAGTTGACGACCAGCCTCAGCGCCACCGCGACGCCTTACGCTTACTTCGTCGTGTACCCCGACCCGTCCATTGCGGATAAGCCAAAAATCCGGGCTGAGTTTCTCATCGGCGGACAAGTGGCTGCGAAACAGGACGCCGATCTGCCGCCACCCGACGCAACCGGCGCGATCCCCATGGTGATCAATACCGCGGCCAAACCCGGCAACTGCGAGCTTCGAATCACAGCGATACAGGGTGGTTCATCGATGCAGCAGAGTCTTAAATACTCCATCGCGGCCAAATAGGGGCGTTCGCGCGACATACCTTATACTGGATGGTTTATGCTCGCCCGTTGTCTTCTGGCGTGCGTAGCGGCTGCAGTTTTGATGGCCGCGTCGCTCACGGCGCCTATTTCGTTCGATGAGATTGCCGAGCGAGCCGGCGTCCGCTTCGCGAGCAACAGCAGCCCCACACCTCAGAAACACCAGCCCGAACCAATGGTGGGCGGGGTGGCGATCATCGATTTTGATGGCGACGGGTATCCTGACCTCTATTTCGTGAACGGCGCTGATATGCCGTCGCTGCGGAAAACCGGTTCGCAATTCGAAAACCACCTGTATCGCAATAACCACGACCTGACTTTCACGGATGTGACGGCAAAAGCCGGCGTCGCGGGGTCGGGCTATGGCATGGGCGTCGCGGTGGGCGACTATGACAACGATGGACGTCCCGACCTGTTCGTCACCAACGTCAACGAGAACCAGTTGTTCCACAACAATGGCGATGGCACTTTCACCGACGTCACCGCGAAGGCCAAGGTGAAAGGTGGCGTCTTCGCTGGTAAGAAAATGTGGTCCGTTGGGGCGGCCTGGCTCGATTACAATAACGACGGCCTACTCGACTTGTTCGTCGCGAACTACTGTCAGTGGGACCCCGACAATGAACCGCCGTGCCAGATCAACGGGAATCGGGTGTCTTGTAATCCGCGGATGTACAAGCCGCTGCCGAACAGCTTGTACCGAAACAATGGCGATGGCACGTTCACCGATGTGTCAGCCGAGACCGGAATCGCGGCGCATCCCGGGCGTGGGATGGGGGTTGCCGTGGCCGACTTCGACGGCGACGGCTTCCCGGATATTTTTGTAGCGAACGACGACCTTCCCAATCAACTGTTCCACAACAAGGGCGGCAAGACGTTCGAGGAAGTCGCGGACGATTCTGGGGTGTCACTCGCCGAGGGCGGCAACGTGATCTCGGGAATGGGCGTGGACTTCCGCGATATATTCAACCGCGGACTTCCCGATATCTGGATCACCGCGATGGAAAAACAGACCTTCCCTCTATTTAAGAATCTGGGACGCGGCCAGTTTGCCGAAGACACACCCATGGCGGGCCTCGGCCTGGCTACGGCCGAGATGTCGGGCTGGTCGAACGCTATCGTGGACCTGGATAACGATGGCTGGAAGGACCTGTACGTGGCGCGCTCCAACGTCATCGACAATGTCGAGCTTTTCACGCAACGCCATTATGGCGAGCCGAACACGGTCTTCCGCAACCTGGGAAATGGAAAATTCAAGGACGTGACCTCGACCACGGGCGCCGGATTTCAGGCTCCTTCCGTGAACCGTGGCGCCGCTTTTGGTGACCTGGACAACGACGGCCGCATGGACATTGTTGTGAATGTCCTGAACGGAAAAGCCAAGGTTTTCCACAATACCACCCGCAGCGAGAATCACTGGATTCTGCTGAAGCTGAGAGGCGTGAAGAGCAACCGCATGGGAATCGGCGCGCATATCCGCGTGACCGCCGAAGACGGCTCGATGCAATACAATCACGTAACCACGAGCACCGGTTATGCCAGCTCCAGCGACTCGCGAGCGCACTTTGGGCTCGGGGCGTCGCGTATTGCGAAAGAAATCCAGATCGTGTGGCCGAGCGGGATTAAACAGGTGCTGCGCGACGTCCCGGCAGATCGCGTCGTGGAGGTTACAGAGCAGCAACAGGGCAGGTAATCCACCGCTTCATCGGCTGGTGTTGTTCATCAGCCCCGGTAACGCGAGCGGGTCCTCCTGCGCTTTCAGGCGCAGAAATTCAGTTTTCTCTTTTTGCGCTTCCGTTTTCTTGCCGGAGCGCCGGTAAGCCTGTTCCAGGTAGAAATGGGTTTGAGCGTTGCCGGGCGCCAGTTTGACCGACTCCTCGAGGAACGGCACCGCTTTCTCCGCCTCATCCTTGGCCAGGAGGGCGCGGCCCTCTTCGGCGTCGCACAGCCAGTTGTAGTTGGGCGGGGCCAGCTTCCGCGCACGCGCCGCTAAATCCATCGCGACGTCCGGAGAGCCTTGCCTTGTCTCGAGAAACGCCGAAACCAGCAGGGTGGGCCAGTGAGTCGGGTTCTTTTTCCGCTCCGCCTGGAACTGCTCCAGGGCACCGTGCTGATCGATGTCCATCAGGTAGAGACCGTACGCATAGTGGACGCCGGGCTCGTCGGGGTAGGTAGCCAGGAGTTCGTGGAATCCCGCCTCGGCGTCGTGAGGACGTTGGCAGGTTGCGGCCCACATGGCTTTGCCCGCCATGTCGACCACCTTCCGTCTGCTCTCGGGAAGGCTGGACGGCTCCGCGGCAATTCCGAGCGCGCAAAGCCCGACCGCCTCAACGATCGCCGGAGCGTTCTCCTGGAGTTTCGAGAGTGGCTGCAGTTGGGACATGGCCTGGTCGAATTGGGAGGATCGAATCAGGATCATGGCGGCTCGCTGCCGGACGGCGGCTTCGAATCCCGTGTTGGCGCCGAGTCCGAACTGCTCGCCTTTGGCAATCGCGGAAAGCGCTTTGTCGAGGTGCCCGAGATCGTATTCGCACAGGCCCAGAAAGCCCCACCCTGCACCCTTGGTGGGCGCCAGGTCGAGGCCCTTGTGGAAGGCGTCGACGGCCTCGCCGCAGCGATTCAGGCGATAGAGCGCGCCGCCCAGGTATAGCCAGCCCTCCGGCCATGATGGCTGCTGGTCCAGGGCCTGTTTGTAGAGTGTCGCGGCTTCGGCGGGGTTCGTGTCCAGAGCTGCCTCGGCTCGGCGGCTCAGATCGTCGAAATTGGCGGGAGCCTGGGCTACCGCAATCGGAATGACCAGGCCGAGGCACAGGGTCGTAAGGCAGAAATGCATCGTGCGTACCGGTTTGAAAGCGGTGCCCGAGGCGGGTTGAAAACCCGCCGCAGGTTGCAAACCTGCCTCACAGATGCTCAACAACTGCATACTCCATAGCGTAGCGCGGCTATCATGAGAATTGATGCGTTTGGCCTCGCTCCTGATCGTAGTCTGTTCTATGGCGCTGGCTCAGGCGCCCAGCCCCGAGCAGCTCTTCCGCGATGCCGTTGCCGCCCAGCAGCGCGGCGATGACAAGACCGCCATCGCCAAATACCAGGAGTTGATCCGTTCGCGGCCCGACGTTGTAGAGGTGCGCGCCAATCTCGGGGCGGCCCTCGCGCATGAAGGCCGCTACGACGAAGCCATCGAACAATATGAGGCCGCCCTGGCGAAGCTTCCGGACAATCCCGGGCTGCGCCTGAACGTGGCACTCGCTTATTACAAGAAGGGCGATCTCGCGCAGGCGGCGGCCCGATTCGAGACTCTCCGGAAGGCCGAACCCGGGGACGTGCGTGTCGCCACCCTGCTGGCCGATTGTTACTCGCGGCTCGGTCGCGACCCAGAAGCCGTAGCGGTTCTGACGCCCGTCGAGGCAGCCCATCCCGAGGATCTGAATGTGGCCTGGGGCCTTGGCTCCGCCCTGATTCGTTCCGGCAAGCAGGTCGAAGGCTTGAAGCGAATCGTCACGGTTGCGGAGAAGGGAAACAGCGCCGAAGCGAACCTGCTGGCAGCGGAAACTTACCTCGCGCTGAGCGAATTCGAACGCGCGGGCGTGTACGTGGAAGCGGCGCGCAAACTCAATCCTCAATTGAAGGGTCTCAACAGCCTCAGCGGCCGGGTAAAGCAGTACTTAGGCGATTTTGCAGGTTCCAAGGCCGATTTGACGAAGGCCCTCGCCGAGAATCCCAATGATTTCGACGCACATGTCACCATGGCCGCCGTCCTCAACCTGGAACGCGACGTGGACGGCGCGAAGAAACACGCCGAGCGTGCCCTGGAACTGCGTCCGACCTCGCCCTTGGCCCGTTATGAGATGGCTCGCGTGCAGCGGTCCTTAGGCGACATCCAGGGAGCCGTTAGCAATTTCGAGAAAGTGATCGCCGCGGAGCCGGACTGGCTGCGGCCACACATTGAGCTGGCAGCTCTCTACTATCGCCTCAATCGCAAGGAGGACGGCCAGCGCGAGCGAGCTATCGTCGACAAGATGTACATGCAGGGCAAGAAAGCGGGCCCTGACGCCGATCGTCAATAACCTGGTTTCGAAGCCGTCACTGAGCAGAGCTGGAAAGTTCCGAACATCAGGACGGCTTCGGCCCAGAAACGAAAGCCGCCCATTCGAGTGCGAATTGCGTCGGCCATTCCCGCGCTTCGCAAAATCCCGACACATTCTTTCGTGAAGATGAAATCTACGAGCAGGAGCCGCCCGCCCGGCCTCAAAACCCGAACGATCTCACCAAGCATTTGCCTGCGCCCTTCCGGGGTCTGCATTTCGTGCAGCACGAAATTGGAAACCACGACGTCGAAGGACTCGACCGGGAATGGCAAAAGCCGCACGTCTCCTCTCTTTACTTCGACGCGGTCAGAGACACCCTCGATGGCGGCATTCCGCAGGACGGCCTCCATACCGTTGCCGGTGATGGCATGAGGGAGCCAAAGGTCGACGCCGATCGCTTTGCCGGTCGAAAGCCGCCGGCCCGCTGCGGCGAGGAGCAAGCCTTTTCCGCACCCGACGTCCAGAACCTGTTCATCGCCGCGCCAGGGAATTAGGTCCAGCAGTCGTTCGCGAAGTTTCAGTTTGCCGACCTTGCTGTAATAGATCATGTTGAGGGCGGCGTACAGGAAGTAGATGCCCGCGGCCAGCGCGAAAAATCGGAAACGGACCGTGATCAGGGCCACGGAAAATCCCAGCAGAGCCAGGAAAAATTGCCCCACGACAATGCCTGGCGAATCGATACCGTAGTCGGGTCTCATCGCTCCACCGGTACCTGGATTTCCGTCACGTTCGACTCGTCGTCACGGCTGGCCGGCATCGAAACACGATGAAAGACCTGCCGCATGGGTCCGGCCGAGCGGTATTCATTGGCGTCCATCCAGTGCAACAGGGCGAGGTAAGCCTCGCCGATGCGGCTAAATGCGCCGTGATGCACAATACTGGCCACGTTCGCCGCGGGCAATTCACGCACAGCGATGGGGGCAGCGGCTTGGATGGGCTGCTTAATAGAAATCCCCGCTTCGACGTCCAATTCCTGATCTTTATGTTCGGCATCGTGCCAAAGCGCGATTCCGAGCCCCTGTGGAGCGGCCGGTCCCAGCGCATGGTAAAGCCGGGCGAACAATTCTCCAATTTGACGTGGGCTCGCAATCACGTCACGAATCGACGCGATCTCTTGTGGCGGTAGATCTTTGAGGACCACTTCGCCCGCGCGAAGCCCCTCGTGATCGATCAGCCGCAGAAGCGCATTCAGCCGGAGGAGACGGTCATTTTCTTCGCGTACCCGTTGCTCCTGCTCGGCCTGGCGAAGCATCAACATGCCACGCAGCGCATCGGAGCTGACGCCGTCCTTCAGAGCTTGGGCAATCTTCTCGAGCGGAAACCCGAGGTCCTTCAGGGCGAGAATACGGTGCAGCCGGGGAAGCTGGCTTGCGGAGTAGTATCGATACCCCGTTTCGGAGTCGATGCGCGCGGGCCGTATGAGCCCGAGTTCGTCATAATACCGCAGCGTCTTTACGGACACCTGCGTGAGGGCGGAGAACTCGCCGATCTTCAGCACAGTACACTTGTAAATCCTCCAGCCAGGGGAGTGTCAAGCATCGTTATGGAAAGGTGGGCAGGCGAAACCGCCTGCCCCACCAAACTGCCTCGCCGCAAACCCAAAGGTGCGCAGGCGGTTTCGCCTGTGCATCCTATACCTAGGGTTCTTTTACATGCACAACGCGGTCGCCCGCGACATTCGGCAGCGTCTGCACGGCTCCTGACGGCCAGCGAATCTCGACTGACAGCGCCTTGTCATCGGCACCCAGACCGAAATGCACGGGTCCGGCGCTCGACGACGCGTAGCACACGGCGGTGGTCATGTGGTTATACTGCGTCCCGCTTTTAGTGGTGACCTTAATCGAAGCGCCAATACCGTCCCGATTGCTCTTGGTGCCCTCCAGAGCGAAGTCGAGCCAATGTCCCCCACCTTCCGAGCGATTCATCCAGATCTGCCCCGGCTGACCCAACGCCGTAGCCACCACGTCTATTCGACCGTCGCCATCCAAATCGCCAAAAGCGCAGCCACGATTGCGCGCCGGCGGAGATGCATCAAGCCCTGCCTCCGAAGTCAGCGCCTGCCATTTTCCGCCAGCGCCCGTATTCCGGAACACCGTATTGGGCTGGTCCACAATCGTCCCGGGAAGGTTCCGCGAAACCGCATCCCCGCGCGTGACGAAAATATCCTTCCACCCGTCGTTATCGAAATCGTAGATTCCGGCGCCAAAGGCAGACATTGGCAGGCTGAGCGCGCGCATGCCGCTTTCCGTCGTTACCTCGCGAAAATCGTGCCCCTTCATATTCTTGAGCAGGGGAAATGTCTGCTTGCTGAGGGCCACGTAGGCAATATCGTCGTAGCCATCGTTGTCGAAATCGCGAAAATCCAGGCCCATCCCGCCGACAAAATTACCGTCCTCCGGCAGCGCCACGTTATTCTGAAACGCCGCTTCCTCGAATTTGCCGCCGAGATTGTGGAAAAAGAAGTTGTAGAACGTGTCGTTCGCGATGAAAATGTCAGGGCGCCCGTCGTGATCGTAGTCCGCGACACCGATGCCCATGCCCTTGCCAATCGATCCGCGCACCCCCCACTTCTCGGACACATCCTCAAACGTCCCGTCGCCTTTGTTGAGGTAAAGTTCGTTCGGCAAGCCTTCATATGACCGCGGGTTGCAGTACTCAGAGAGCTCTTCATGCCAGCATCGCGGCTCGTTCTCATACTTCCAGCGAACGTAATTGACCACGAACAAGTCGAGCAACCCGTCGTTGTTTACATCCACCCAGGCGGCGGTTACGGCCCAGTGCGGACCGTATTGCGGATCGGGCCGGTTGAAACCCGCCTTCGCCGTCACGTCCGTGAATGTGCCGTCGCGGTTGTTGTGATACAGCGTGCTGTGGTGCACGCCCGCTACGAAAAGGTCCGGATAGCCGTCGTTGTCGTAGTCCCCGACCGCCACGCCCATGTCGTAGCCCGTGCCTGCCAGGCCGGACTGCTCGGTGACGTCGGTGAACACACCATTGCCATCGTTCCGAAACAGCCGGTTGCGATACTTGGGATCGTCCTTTTTCAAGGTGACGAGATTCGCGCCATTGGTGAAGAAGATGTCGGGACGCCCGTCCTTGTTGTAGTCGAAGACCGCAACGCCGCCGGCCATGGTCGCCGGCAAGTGACGAGACTCGGTCTCGGCGTTCTCGAGCCGAAAAGGAATGGATTTGAGGGAAAAAAGAATCGGCGATCGGGGGGAGGAGCCCGCGGGCAGGTGAGTCACCGTCAGGCTGAAAAGCGCCAACGATACGGCACCCGCAATCGTCGAACTACGGTTCATAGGTTCAGAATACCCTGAGACGAAAAAAAAGGAGGCGGCATTTCGCCGCCCCCTCTTGGACGTAGTACGCTAATTCGAACGTTCTTAGAAGGTGTACTTGATCGCAAATTCAATCACACGACGTCCGACCGTGTAGAGAGGTTTACCGGTCGTATTCGCGTTCTGATTGGTCTGCGCGAGGTTCCCGCTGCCGTCCGAGAACTTCAACTGCACATCGGCGTTGTTGCCGGTGGCGTTGAACTCAGGCAGCGGGTGGTTCAGGAAGTTAAACATGTCAAAGCGGAATTGCACCTTCTGCTTCTCAGTGACTGCGAAGTTCTTATAGAGCGACAAATCGCTGTTGAAGAACGCCGGACCCTTGATGTAGGGCCAGATGATCTGGCCTAACTGTCCGGGTTGCGGCGGCGCAAAGCAGCTCGGGTTGAAGTACTGGCCCGACGACAGCCCCTTGCGTGGGTCGCATGTCAGGACGGGAAGCAACGGAGTGGACGTGGTTCCCAGGTAGGTCGAATTGCTCACCGGACCGGCTGGCACATTGCCGTATGTGGCGTTCAAGTCCGGGTTGCTGTTGGCGCCGGTCAGAGACTGAAGCGGAGGTCCACTCTGGGCTTGCGTAATACCAGAGAGCTCCCATCCATTCACAGCACCTTTGAGGAAGGCGTTGCTGTGGACCGGGCTCGGCAGGTTGATCACATAGGCCGCATTGAAGATTTGGCTATGATCGTACGCCAGGACGCCATAGTTGGAATTGATGTTGTACGAGTATTCGGCGGCGCCGGCCTGGTTGCCGTTGAAAGTCTGGCCGTCACGGGTTCCGAGCACCTTGCTGAAGGTGTAGTTCGTCGTAAAGGTCATTTTCCCGGTCTGTTTCTGCCAGGTCGCGATAAAGGCGTTGTAGTTCGAATATCCGCCGTGGGTGAACAACTGCAAGCCGGTATAGTTGTGCAGCGGATAATAATCGTTCGTCGGGAAACCGGAAGCGAACGGACTATTGACGACGCCGGTCAGCGGGTCGGGCCGGAAGAAGGCACCCAGTGGAATGAGATCCTGGTCAGAAAGCGTACCGTCCAGAATCTGGTCGCGGCTGGCGCTGCCCGAATACTGCACCTCAACCAGCGAACGCCACGGAGCGCGCTGCGAAATGGTGAAGTTGTAGGTCATCGTGTAAGGAACACGAGCGTCGCCTTGCTGGTCCACGCCGTTAGCGGCAGTTCCCAGACCCGCGGGTCCAAGTGCCGGCGAGAACTGGTTAAACGAGTTGTACCCGATGCAGCAGTTCCACGTGGTTCCCTCGTTTACGATGCCGAGCGGAGCGTTGTAGTTCGCGCTACCGATGTTATTGCCCGATGCCTGGTAACGGTAGATGCCGAAGCCGCCGCGAACAACCGTTTTGCCCGTTCCGAAAACGTCCCAAGCCACGCCGATGCGGGGCTCGTAGAAGAACGCACGGGAGGGAACGCCGGACAGCGGAATAGAGGAATCAATCCCGTGCCACAGCAAGCCCGTCCAGGCGCCGGCGGACGATGTGTTGTTGTAAGTTGCCGGGTTCCAAACCGCCAAACCCGTATTCCCGGTCGGTACCCAGTTGCCGAGGTGCTCGGCGCGAACGCCCAGAGTCAGCGTCAACCGGCGGTTGACCTTCCACTGATCGTTCAGGTACCAGGAGTATTGATAGTATTTGATGTCCTGGACAGGAGCAGCAGAGCCCTGGAACAATCCGGCGTTGCGGCCCGTAACGAAGTCAGCCGCGCCGTTTCCGGTCGAATTCGCACCGTAGGTCTCGAACTCAACCGTGCCCTGCGGAGCGTACTGGAAGTTGCTGGCGGCCTGCTGGTTGCGCGCAAAGTCCCAGTACACACCAACCTTGAACGTGTGAACGCCCCATACCTTGGTGAGGTTGTCCGAAATGTTCGGCGTCTGAGAGTACTTACCGAAGTCGGATCCCTGGAAACCCTCTCCGAAAGTGGGAGCGAAATATCCAGGAGCGGCCTTGCTCCAGCTAATCGTGTTCGGGATCTGCGGCGTGTAGGCGTCCTTGAACAAACCCGTCATGCTGAAGCCAACCTTTGCAGGATCGATCGCGGACGGATTTGACAGCCCGATCGGGTTCAGGAAGGTGGCCTCGGCGAAGACGAACTCATTCGTCAACGTCGGGGAGAACACGTGGGTTACGTTCGCGCTATACACGTTAGAGACCTGGTTGGCAGGCATCGACGACGGGTACGGCAGGTCGTTTCCGGTGCCCCACCAGATGTTGATCGGATTCAGGTCGAGCTCGTTCTGGCGATTCCACGAGAAGAAAACCTTCGTCTTCTCGCTGATGTTATAGTCGCCGCGCAGGCGCAGCTCCCAGCGGTTCACGGGGAGGTTCAGAAGGGCCTGGTAGTTCGCGCCGATCGGATTCGAGTTCGGGTCGATATTCGGCTGCGGAAACGTCTTATACAGCGCCAGCGAATTCTGGTCGATCAGGTTGGCCGGAATGATGCCGCCCGGGAACGTCTGGTTGTTCGTGCAGGTGTTGGTGCATGGCGCAACCGCGTTGTTGCCAAAGGTCCCGTTCTTGAAATTGTTGCCGAGGCTGGCGAGGTAGGAAGGGCTGAAGTTCCCCTGCATCATCTGCGTGGTCGGGACGAAGCGCTGCAGGATGCTGCCCTCGGGGTGTTGATTCATGTACTCGTAGGCGGCGTAGAAGAACAACTTGTCGTGGTTCTTGTTGAAGTTGGTTTTCGGGATGATCACCGGGCCGCCGAAATCGCCACCGGGGTAGTAGTAATAGTCGTCCGGCTTGGCTTGGTTGTTGGATTTGAAGTACGAGTCCGTGGAGTTGAAGATTCCGTTCCGGGCGTAAAAATAACCCTGGCCGTGGAAAGCGCTTGTGCCGCTCTTACCGATGGCCTGGAACGTAATGGGCCCCTTCGCGTACTCAGCGCCGTAAGCCGAAGTCAGCAAAGAAACTTCCTGGATCTGGTTCTGGTTGATGTTAGCGGTCTGGGTGCCCTGGTTGCCGGGATCGAGCAGGTTCGCGCCGTCCACCGTCATGGTCAGAGCGCCATAGGGCTGGGTGCCCTGGGCTGAGAATGTCCCGATCGGCCCCGTATTCGTCTGGGTCGTCAGGCTGTTGAACATATTCTGGCTGAGTCCACCGGCCATTCCCATGCCCGGCATGATCTTCATTAACTCGGCAGCGTCACGGCCCTGGATGGCCAGCTCCGTGATCATGTGCTCGTTCAAGGTGTTGCTGACCGCGCCAGTGTCGGTCGGAACTACGACTTCAGACGACGAAACAACCTCAACTTCCTGCTTTGCCATGCCAACCTGCAAGGCAATGTTCGGAATGTTTACGTTGTTGCCCTGGTAGATCGTGATCTTCTGCTCTTCCCAGGGACGGAAGCCGGCAGCCTGGATGTTCAGGGTATACGAAGCGGGCGGAACAGCCGCGAAATGGAAAAATCCGGCGCTGTTCGATTTGGTTTCGCGCTTCGCGGTGGTCGCCTCGTCGGTAAGGGTTATCGTGGCGTTCGGAACTACGGCGCCAGTGGCATCGGCGACCGTACCGCTGATCGTTCCATTCGCGTTCTGGCCGGGCAGCGGGAGGCTGCAGAACAAGGCGACGGCCAGGATGCTAGCAAGACAGGTGCGAGACGTCGAGATCCCCAGGGATCTCATTCGTACAAACATGGTTTATTCCCCCAAAACGGCTCTGGTTCAAAACTTGAGGATCTTATTGTACGCGAGGGTCAATAGTATGAAAAGGTTATTCCAGTTACAGGCCCCTGCCGAGCTCATTCGTTACATGTGATTTCAATTACGTACGTCGCGTTTAAGGGCACGTTTCAAGGATGTGCATCTGGCGTTACAACTTAGTTTTGTGCTACCATCCGACGCAAATGTTAGGGGTTAACGCCGGGCCCTCCCACGACGAAGCCCGTGCGGAATTTGAGTCGGTTCTCGCGTCCACGTTGTTCGTGCGCTCCCCAAGACTCTCTCGCCTCCTACAGTATTTGGCGACTAAGTACCTCGAAGGAGCCACCGAAGTTAAGGAGTATCAAATCGGGGTTGAAGTGCTTAGCCGGCCCCCAACATTTGATCCCGCCGAAGACGCGTCGGCTCGCGTGGAGGCTCATCGGCTCCGCAAGCGCCTGAGGGAGTTCTACGAGACCGAAGGGCGCAATCATCGCTATAGAATTGAGATGCCGCTGGGGCACTATGCGATTGTTATTCAACCGCTGACGGCGGAAGTGGTTCCGGATGAGAAGGCGGCCGAGCCAGGTAGCTCCCCGGTTGCGACAATTACGGCGGCGCCCGGGAATCGCTGGTCCGGTTTTCTGAACTACCGTTTTTTTGGTCTTGCCGTTCTGGTTGTTGCGATTTTGACCGCGGCACTCGTCATGCTGGCCCGGCGGGGTGAAAGCTCGACGCCTCCGGTTCCGGCGAGGGCCTCTTCGCCGGCAGCGGCTCCGGCACCGGTTCTCACAAAGACGGTACCACCCCAAGTAGCAACCTCTCAGACATCGATCCGCATCGCCTGTGGGCGGACTCAGCGTCATACCGACCGCTGGGGAGAAATGTGGGAGGCCGACCGCGACTTTGAGGGCGGAACGACATTCGAGGCATCCCGGCAGTACATAGCACGAGCCTACGACCCCAAGCTCTTCCAGGCCGGCCGAACCGGAAATTTTACTTACCGCATCCCCCTGGCCCCGGGCGTCTACGAACTCCATCTTTATTTCATGGAAGGCATCTACGGTCCGGCCATGCCGGCCGGCGGCGGCGAGATCAGCCGGCTTTTTGAAATCCAGCTCAACGGTCAAACGCTTCTTTCCCGTTTCGACATCTATTCCGACGCGGGTGGAACGAATGTCGCCGATATGCGGGTGTTTAAAGATGTTTCACCGGGGCCCGGAGGGATATTAACGCTGGCATTCATCGGCCAGACCGGACTTCCGCTGCTGAACGCCATCGAGATCGTTCCCGCCGCGCCCCACCATCTGAATCCCATTCGAATTGTGGCGCAAGAAGGTTTTTACACCGATTCGAGCGGCAACGTCTGGAAACCGGATCGCTATTATATGGGCGGACAGACCGCTAGCCATGCCCTGGAGTTGCGTGGCACCCGGGATCCGGACCTTTTCGCGCGCGAACGTTACGGCCATTTCGACTATGCTATTCCGGTGGACAAAGGAACTTACCAGTTGTCGCTATACTTTGCCGAAGAGTATTTCGGGGGCGGCAATATGCACACCCAAGTCGGAACGCGTGTATTTGATGTGACCTGCAACGGCATATCTCTGCTGCATGACTTCGATCTGTTGAAAGAGGCAGGTTTCGGACAGGCGGTTGTGAAGACCTTTCACGGCCTCAAGCCGAGCGGGCAGGGGACTCTTCTGGTGTCCTTCACGCCGGTACACGACTATGCGTCGTTGTATGCCATCGAAGTGATCGACGAATCCAACTAAGGGATAGCGGCCCCAAGCTTACGCTAGCACTGTGGTTGAAGTCGGGCAGGCTGAATGGCTGCCCCCCACCGTGGCTCGCAAGCTGTTGCGCGATGGGTGGCGCAGTGCGGTTTCGCCTGCATGCCGGTCTCAACGACTTCAGTGGCTAGCGAGCCGTAACCGACAGACTCTGACTCAAGCTTCGCAGCGACGGACGCTGTTCTTCCGTCGACCGTGCCAGCAGGTTGATGAATTGATCCCGAAAGCGGGCTTCTGAATAACGCGCCGCATAGGACTGCAAATCCCGGGGTTCGATGAGACTCTCGATACTCTCGAATTGAGTCAGAGCATCGGACAGATGCTCCGCCGTTCCCTGCGCATAGAGGAGGCCCGCGCCCTCGGGCACGATTTCAACAGCGCCGCCGCGGCCCAGCGCGATCACCGGTTTCCCGCTCGCCAGCGATTCCACCATCGTGATCCCGAAATCTTCTTCGCCGGGTACAATCAGCGCCCGCGACTCCGCGTAAAGCGCGCGCAGTTCCTCGTCGTTTACGCGACCGCAAAACTCGACCGAGCCGTATGCTATCTTGCGCAGCTTCTTATACTCCGGCCCATCGCCGACAATCTTCAGTTTGATGCCGTTGCGTGAAAACAGGCGCACGGCATAATCCAGCCGCTTGTACGACACCAGTTCCGATACCGCGAGAAAGTAGTCGCGAGGCTTCTGGTGATAGAACTGCTCCACCGGCACGGGCGGATAGATGACCTCCGCTTCGCGGCGATACGCTTTCTGGATGCGTTGTCTTGTGTTCTCGCTATTGGCAACGAAATCATCGACGCGCGCTGACGATGCATAATCCCAAAGCCGCAGGTAGTTCGCCACCGGCGCGATCGCAGCGCGGCGCCAGCGGGAGCCGACGAAATCGTGAATATACTCGGGATAAAGATCCCACAGGTAGCGCATTGGCGTGTGACAATAGCAAATATGTCGCGCGCCGGAACGGGTCAGCACGCCTTTGGCCGGACCCGATTCGCTGCTGATCACCAGGTCGTAGTCTCGCAAATCGAAATGCTCCAGCGCGAGCGGCATCAGGGGCAGGAGCGAGCGGTAGAATCTCCGGCCCGGGTTCAGAAAAGATGCTGTAACGCGCCTTTCGCGCAAAACGGGCGAGACTTTGTCGGGTTCGTAGAAGAGGGTGAACAGGTCAGCTTTCGGCAACAACCGGCACAGCGCTTCGACTACTTTTTCGCCGCCGCGCATGCCAAGTAGCCAGTAATGCACGATGGCGACCCGCATGATGACGCAGTTTAGCACTGACATCCAAATTGCATCTCCGCGATTCTAAAGTTCTCAGCGACACGGTACTGGTCGGCGCACTCACCGTGTTGGTCAAGCTCGCCGGAGCCGGGAAAGTTGTGTTCAGCGCCCACTTGTTTGGTGCGGGCGACCAGCTTGATGCATACCTGATTGCGTTCCTCATCCCTTCGTTTCTCGGGGAAGTGCTCGCCGGATCGCTCACCGCATCGCTGATTCCCACGCTGATCGAGACCCGCGAGCGAAACGGGCAAACTGCGGCGCACGAGCTCTATTCCACGGTCCTGATTGCCGCGACCGTTCTACTATGCGGCGTGGCGGCGGTGATCGCGCTCGGCTCAAACGTCGTGATACGACTGCTGGGCTCCGGTTTCAGCCCCGAAAAGCACCACCTGACCCAGGTCTTTTTTCTCTGGATGGCGCCCGTTTTGCCTCTCAGCGCGATCAGCGTTACGTGGCGCGCCCTCCTGAACGCCAAAGAACGTTTCGCTGCCGCGGCGGCGGTGCCCATCCTTACGCCCGTCATTACCATCGGATTCTTGTTCGCCGCCGGGCGCGCGTTCGGCGCCGTGTCGCTCGCCTGGGGAACGCTGGCGGGCTCTGCTGCCGAAGTTCTGACGCTGGCTGTTGCCCTCGAATTGCATGGAATCCGTGTGCGGCCTGTGCGCCCTGTGTGGTCTGATGCGGCGCGGCAGGTGTTTTCCCAATATCTTCCGATGGCCGCTGGATGCGTACTGTTGTGCGGGTCCTCCTTAATCGATCAGACGATGGCGGCAATGCTTGCAGCCGGCAGCGTTTCGGCGCTGAATTTCGGCACGCGAGTCTCTGGCGTGATCGTGGCTGTCGGACCCCAGGCTCTTAGTACTGCGATACTGCCCCGCTTCTCGAAAATGACGGCCATGTCGGACTGGCTCGGACTGCGCGAGACGCTTAAGCGCTACGCTTTGGTTAGCGTCGCCGTGAGCGTACCGGTCACGGCGCTGCTCGTCTACCTCTCAGAGCCCATCGTGAGGCTCATCTTCGAGCGTGGAGCCTTCACAGCGGCCGACGCGAGAACGGTGGTCAACGTTCAAACGTTTTCGCTGCTTCAGATTCCGGTCAGCATTTTGCTGGCGTTGGTGGTCCGAGCCGTTTCGTCGTTGAAAGCCAATGAGCTGTTACTACGGATGGCAGCTCTCGGACTCACCGCCAACGTGGTGCTCGATTATGTGTTGATGCAGAAGCTGGGCGTCGCGGGGATCGCGCTGTCCGCGCCGTTGGTAACCACCGTTTCGCTCACTTTTTTGACTTACCTGTTCTACCGCCGCGCCAAAACGAGGATCCTGGTTGCATACTAATTTGGTACTGCAAACGCCGGTTTACGATCCGCTGCTCTGCCAAACAGCGCTCCCGTACCGGGCGGTCTTCTATCCGCTGGGTTACCCGGTCGCGGTGACAACAAACTATAAGCCGGTCATTCAGGCCGGCGAGCACCTGTGGGGGCGGGAAATCTCTTTGTGGGACAAACCCGCGGTCGAGCTCCGCCTGGCCGTCGGTGGGGCAGGCCTTCAGCCTGACGAACGCCCGCGTCCCCAAATGCCCCGCGCACAAGGCCACCTGCTCTCAATCGTCCACGACGCGGCGAACTTCGCGGTTTGCAACCTCGAAGCGGGGTTTGGATTCGGCTGGTTCACACCCGCTGTCGCAACCGACCCGGCGTACTTCCGCTACCATTTCCTGGAGCCCCTGGCGTACATGACTCTCGAGTCCCTGTATCTCACCCAGATCCACGGAGCATGCATCGCCCTTCGTGGCCAGGGCGTGCTGTTATGCGGCGACACGCACGCCGGCAAAACGACGTTATCCTACGCCTGTGCCCGGCGAGGCTGGACCTACGTCGCCGACGACGCCTCCCACCTGGTCCGCGAGTCTCGCGATCGGGTGATCGTCGGCCGTCCGTACCAAATCCGTTTGCGGGTCGATGCCCGGGCGCTCTTTCCCGAGCTCGGCGAATACGAGCCGGTCGAACGGCCCAACGGCAAACCAAGCCTGGAATTGGATACTGCCGGCCTTGGATTAACACAAGCCCGGCAAGTCGCCGCCCGTTATATCGTGTTCCTGAACCGGGACACCGACCTCCAACGGCTCAGCCGTTACAGTAGGAACGACGCCTATGATCGCCTGTCACAGGTGATTTGTTTTGGGACCGAGGCGGTCCAGGAGGAACAGCGCCAAACTCTTCGCGACCTGCTGACCCTGCCGCTCTACCAGATCGACTATCGCGACCTCGATTGGGCCGAGGGCTGCCTGCGCTCCCTGGTGGAGAACGGCGCGTAGTAGTTCGATGCGCATCGCGCCACACATCATTCGAGCCTTGACGCGCTCTCTGCGACCGGATTCCGGCGATGATCGAGGCCTGCGCGAGCTCAGCACGTCGGATTGGCGAACGCTTCTCGATTTCGCCGATCAACAGCACATCACTTTGGCGCTCGCCTCAACGCAATCCGACGCCCAGCCTGCCTGGGTACGCGACCGTCTCACCAAGGCGCGCGCGAACAATGCCGAGCGATTCCGCCGCATCCGGAAAGTCTACAGCGAAATCGCGGACGCGCTTAGCGCCAAAGGCATCGAGTGGACCATCCTGAAGGGCTTCTCGCAATGGCCCCGCGCCGACGCCGACCTTCCCTTCCGCCCGCAATACGACATCGATTTGCTCTGCCCGCCCGATGCTGCGCATGCAGCACAGGCCGCCGTCATGGCGCTCGGCTATGAACCGGTGACGGCGACTGACGACGAATTCCGCGCCGATCACCTGGCGCAGCTCATCCGGCGAACCGGCTGGCGCTGGCGCGGCGACTACTTCGATCCTGAGCTGCCGGTATCGGTGGAAATCCACGATCGCCTTTGGGATGCCGAAGCGGAGCATCTGGAGGTCGAAGGTCTTGATGAATTTCGCAGCAGGCGTCAATGGAAATCTGTTGCGGGTATCGATTTTCCTGCGCTCGACCCTCAGGATGGCCTCGCCTACTCCGCCCTGCATCTCCTGCGGCACCTTTTTCGCGGAGATCTTCTGCTGTGGCATGTCTACGAGCATGCCCTCGTGCTCCATCGATACGCCTCAGATGACGAATTCTGGCTCGCCTGGCAACGCCGCTACGATGCGCCGTTTCGAACCCTGCAGTCGATTGCGTTTCGGATCGCTCACACCTGGTTCGGATGCCGGACGTCCGACGTAGTGGTGCAGGAACTGCACCAGCAGCCCGATCTGGTGCAACAGTGGTTCGACGTGCATGGCCGTGAGCCGTGCGGCGGCCCGCTGCTTGCCGCCAAAAGCGAGGTCTGGCTGCACGTCAGCCTGCTCGAATCGCGGGACGCCGCGCTTCACATCGTCCGCCGCAAGCTGCTGCCGTCGCAAAAACGAAGGCCGCATCATCTTCCGCACGTCAGCGACGCCGGCGACAGCCTGAAGCTGAAGTTCGAGCGTACCGCACAGCACGTCCGATTCATCGCCGGCCGGGCAGCCTATCACCTGCGAGCGTTGCCCGTCGCCGCAACCGGCGGCGTTTCGTGGTGGCTTCGATCACGCGGCCTGAACCCCGCGTTCTTTCGTTACCTCGGCGCGGCTTCACTGTTCAATTTCGGTCTTTCCATCTTTTTCCTGCTGTACAACCTCTACCTGCTGCGCCGTGGCTTCCGTGAGGACCTCCTGGGCTATATCACCGGCGCGATGACCGGAGGCAGCATCGTGGGAACCGTGCCGGCCGGATTTCTTACGAGCCGGTTTGGCCTGAAACGGATCATACTCTTTGCGTTTTTGGCAACCCCTGTCATTTGCGCCGTTCGAACTCTCGCAACCGGCCTGCCAATGTTGATCGCATCGGCCTTTCTCGCGGGATTCACATTCTCAATGCACGCTGTCGCCATTGCGCCCGCTGTAGCCGAGCTCGTTCCTTCCAAGGCGCGCCCCACCGCATTCAGCCTGGTGTTCTCGATCGGCATCGGGATCGGGATGCTGGGAGGCCTCGCGGGTGGAATGCTTCCCGAATGGATCGGCGGCTATCAACCGGCGCTTCTGGCCGCTGCCGCCATCACAGGGCTGAGTTTTCCCGCGGCGTGGAGGCTGGCACTCAGCAATACGGGAGCCCACACGAGAAACATTTACCCGCGTAATCCGGCGATCACTCGCTATCTCGGAGCACTCGCGCTTTGGTCACTCGCGACCGGTGCGTTTAACCCGTTTTTCAACGTCTACTTCGCAACCCAGTTTGGCTTGCACGTGCACTCCATCGGCGCGCTGTTCTCGACGTCCCAACTCGTTCAGGCGCTGGCCGTGCTATCGGCTCCGTTCGTGCTCCGCCGCTTGGGACTGCCCACCGGAATCATGACGATGCAGATTGCGACCGGAGTCTCGCTGGGCATCCTGGGTTTGGGACCATCCGCCGCGGCGGCTGCCGTTCTCTACGTCGCGTACATGGCTTGTCAGTACATGAGCGAGCCGGGTATGTACACGTTCCTGATGGCTCACGCGAAAGAGGCGGAGCGCGGCGGAGCATCGGCCCTGAATTTCCTGATTGTCTTCGCCGGCCAGGCTATCGCCGCGGCGTTGTCGGGAATGGCCGTGCGCCAGTTCGGCTATGGCGTGGTGCTCGCCATTGCGTCCATCCTGGCGATCATTGCCGGGCTTTGCTTCCGTATTGCGTTGTCGCGAGAAACTCCTGTACTTCTCGAGCGTACCGTTGCACAGTGAACCGCGTTTCCCATTGTGATCGCGCGGCCCTGGCTATTGCATCCAGACGCTCCGGGCCGCGCAACAGCCCCTCAATGGCATCGGCGAGGCTCACTGCGCTCGATGAGCTCGTCAATACTCCGCTAACCCCGTCTTCAATCAATTCCGGGACCCCGCCGGAAGGGTACGCAGCCACGGGTACGCCCGCTGCGAAAGCTTCCATGATCACGCGCGGGGTGGCGTCGATGGCCGCCGATGGAACCGCAAGCAGATCCAGTTCCGCGAAAACACCCGCAATGTCGTTCGACCATCCCGCGAAAACGACATTTAAGCCCCGGCTGCGTTCCACCACCTCTTCCATGTAGCCGGCCTTGGCAAACATCGGCGCGCCATGGATGCGATACTCCGCGTTCAACCCGCGATGCTGAAGCACGTGGGCCATCCGCAGGAAATCGGTCTGGCCCTTTTCCGGCGCGATGCGACCCACGATCCCGATCCTCCACGGCCGCCCATCGCCGCCTCTGTGAACCTGAAAAGGCAGTTCGCGAACACCGTTGTAGATCACTCGCAGATTGTGTTGCGGCAGCGGCAGCGCGACAAATCGCGATGACGCGATCACGCGCGCATTTCGCAGGCACAATCGCGCCACCAATGACGCATAGCGTTTTCCGAGGTAGCTGTGGGAGTGAAAAACAAGAGCCTTCGGGGCGGCCATGGCGGCAGGCGCCAGCATCCTGGGACCATTCACATACACGAGGTCGATTCGATGCCGCCGGATCAGCGCGCGCACCCGCGCCGCAAGCCGTGGCGTATCGAGCGCAAAACGATACAGATCTCTGAGGGTTTTTCGGCCGTTGGTGTATTGCAGGTCGAAAAACTTGTGTACCGCGACGTGGCGATGCTCGAGAGCCTCGACCAGCGGCCCGCGAGACGGAAGCGCAGCGTGCAGTTCGCCCCGCGGCATCCCGTCGACCAGGTCGAGCAGGCACTGCTGCGCCCCGCCGAGTTCGCTAAATTGATCGAGAAACAGAACGCGCATTCGTAACCGCGATCGCAAGCACCCACAAATAAAGCGGCAGCACACGCCAGTACGTGAGCAGGTCGCCGGTAGCCATCTGCACTACCTCTCCCATCCAGAAACAGAAGATCCACTTCCCAAAGAAAGCGGTCTGCGGATCGGCGCTTGCCGCCGCCCGCCTGGCGAACACCAGGGCCGCGAGATTAAACGCACAGAACGCCCCAAGACCTACAACCCCGGTTTCGACCAGCAGGCTGAGATACATGTTGTCCCCCACCACCGGCCGGCCAATGAAGCTCGAATACGGCAGCGTTTTGTAGCCCACGCCAAGAATCGCGTGCCAGGGATTGTGGAGCAGGAAATCGACGAGGATTCGCCAGCTTCCCACGCGCCCGGAAAGCACGCCTTCGGGGGAAGCGGCGAAAAACTGCACGCTCGTGGACAGCCGCAGCCAATAACTAAGCGCAAAATTCGGAAACACAGCCATCACCAGCGCCACGGCTGCCCCCGCCGACCCGGCCGCGATGAGCAACACCCGCCGTATCTTCAGGCGCTGGATATACGCGTAGGCCGCCAGCGCCACGATGATGTTCAGCACCGAGGCGCGCGAATAGGACAGGATGAGACCCCCCAGGAAGAGCACTCCGCCTGCCGCCAGCCATTTCCGTGCAAAGGGAACCCAGCTATCGCGGCGGAACAATCCCACGCAGACCATCACGATAAAAAATGCGCATAAGTTGCCGAACGTACTGGCTTCGTAAAACAAACCCTGCGCCCGGCGCAGGACAGCGTTGTCCAGCCACACGAACTGCGCGCCGTATCCGGCCGGGGCGGGGAACTGGTAGTAGAAATCCAGGCAGCCGAACAGCGCCGACGCGCACCCAAACAGGAAGAGGAGGCGCGTTGCGCGGCGGATCTCAGCGCTGGTGTAGTGCGCGGGACCGTTCGCAACATACAGGAATGTGTAAACGCTGATTCCGAATAGCAGTACCCGCGCGAGGCTCCCGAAGGCTACGACATAGTCCGAATAAATGGCTGCGAGGGCCACGCTCGCGATCAGCACCGAGAACAACGCGATGGCCGCCAGGCTTAAAGCATCGAATCGAAAATTCCACTCGCGCAGGCGGACGAGGCCGGCGCACATGCCGAGCGCGGCGAGCAGGAGTGCCGGATGCGGGCCGGAATCTCCCAACGCGACCGGCAACGGAGGCAGCAGCAATGCCGCCGCGAAGAACAGCAGGATCCAGGCCTTCTGGTTGAAAACGGTGCGCAGCACCAGCGGTACGAGCACGAGTGGGGCGCACAGCACTGCCCTCCATGCCATCGAAGGCGCGAGAACAATCGCCGCGGAGTAAACGCCGATTGCCAGCGGAATCATCGGCTGCCTCGTTTTCTCACACTAGCGAGTTCGTCGACCCTTGTGCTGCTGGTTGTCAACCCGGCAAACGCCGGTTGCCAACCTGCGGCAGGATGCCATCCTGCATCACAATCGGCCGTCATCGTTCGACACTATACGCCCGGGCGGCCCGCGGCCGGACCTGCTTGCGAACATTAAACGCCACGGTGATGAATACCCACGAAGCGATCGCGGCAATGAAACCCGCCCCGACGACATTCAGCGGAGTATTCGGGAAACTTGGACGCTGCGGCACAATCCCCGGGTCGATCACCCGCAACCGCTCCGTCCGCATTCCCGCGGATGCGCGAGTCTCGGTCACCCGGTTTTCCACCGTCTTGTATGTGCCCCGCGCCAGGCCCAACTCGTTGCCTAACCGATCGAGCCTTGCATGCCATTCCGCGATCGTCGTCTCCTTGGTTGCGATCTCCCGATCCAGGTCCGCAGCCTGCTTCTCCAAGGTCGCGCCGCGAGCCCTTGCCGATTCGAGATCGATCCGGAGCCGGGCAGCTTCCGGCGCCGCCGCGTCCTTCTGCTGCGCGGTGTAATCGGCTACGTCCACATTTGCCGCCAACAGATCCTTGCGCACCCGCGCCCGCAGTTCCACCATGTTATCCACCTCGGCCCTCACCGTATCGAGCGGCGACCGCAGACTTTCCTGGTTCAGCGCCTCCTCCGCCTTCTTCACACGCAGCGCAGCTTCCTCCAAATCGCGTTGCGCGTTGTCAATGAGGTCCTGGTCCGATTGCCGGCTCTGATCTCGATTCATCTTCACCGTATGTTCCGCGATGTACTGCCCCAGAGCCTGCGCCTTCACGGCGTCCGGAAGCGTGACGGCGATCTCGATGAGTCGCGTGTCTCGCGGTTTTACAACCGTGAGAACCCGGCGTTTCAATCCCGATACGGTTGCGGTGGGAAACTCGTCGCGCAAGTGAAAATGATCGAGCGCCTGCTGGAACAGGGTATCGCTCGAGGCGAACTGCTCGTACGTTTTGAGCGACTCCAGGTAGATTGGGCTTACAGCGGTGGACGCCCGCGGGTCGTTGCCCGCCGGAGCATCTATAAGGATACTGGCGGTGGCAGTGTATCGCTTCGGCAAGAGCAAACTGACCACCAGCACGATCACCATCGCGGCGGCGCAAGACATTGCTGCGAAGCGGACATGACGGCCGAGATAAGCCAGGTATTCCTGAAGATCGAACTGCTCAGACATCGTTTTCCGCGCGGTTTCCTATTGTTAATACAGCCGGGGGGCCGATTCGGTCTCCCGGCTGAGAACATTCGCGAACTCGGCTGGCATCTTTGATAGAGATGACGAGCCAGGCGAGTTCGCCTTTTAAAGCGTAAATGTCGGCAACCTGTCTTGCTCCGGTCCGCCAAAGCCAGATTCGAGAGTCGCTTGGCATTCAGATTGCAGAACGACTCGCCGCGGCAGTGATACTACTGGCTATATCCCCAGCGCTTACGTTCATCGCTGTCGTCACCTGGCTCCTGTCCGGCCGCTCTCCGCTCGTGGCGCATCTTCGTGTTGGCCACCGCGGTCGACCGCTCTGGGTCTTTAAGTATCGCACCATGTGGGATCGTCCGGCGCGAAACTGGGGTTTCCGGTGGGTCGAATATCTGCCCGCGAATGGCAGTGTGGCGAAGTCGGTGGACGATCCGCGTGTGACGAGCCGGTTCGCTCGCTTCTGCCGGCGGCATTCGCTGGACGAGCTTCCCCAGTTGCTCCATGTCGCCCGTGGGGAAATGTCGTTTGTAGGACCGCGCCCCATCACATCCTCCGAAATCGACGAATACTACCGTGACCATGCCGCCGAAGTTCTGAGTGCCCGGCCTGGGCTGACAGGCCTTTGGCAGATTCGGGGGCGGAATCGGCTAACCTATCGCCAGCGCCTGCGTTTGGACTTGTTTCTCGTTCGCCGCGGTTGTGCCTCGCTCTATTTCCGGGTGTTGCTGGCGACCCTTCCCAGGGTTCTGACTGGCAAAGACGCCTGGTAGGCGTGAGGCTGTGATGCAGGCTGTCAGCCTGCGGCGGGTTATTAACCCGCCCTCCCGTCCCTCTGAACAAGCGCCGATCAATGCTCCGGGAAAATGTGGCACGATGCCACATGCTATTGCGAAACCCTACAACCCACTAGCTGCTTGAAACCACCGGACTTGTAGATTCCCTCCGCAATGTCCGTTGCAAATCTCAACATGTGGTTTGCGGGACCTTCTCTAACTAACTCATAAAACATGACTTAAATCCGCCCGTCCTGGCATTACGCCTGCCTTTACATAAGTGACGGCAAAAGGAGGCCGTGAGTATGACAGTACTTCTGGTTTTGGTCATGTTCCTGATTTTCGTAGTGGCAGACTACATCGTGTCGCGAGGCAAAGCTCCAAAGCTTGCACTCGCACCAGCGTTGAAAGAATCAACACCTACGATCCTCGACGGGTTCAAAGTCACTGAAAACGTCCGTTACCACCCCGGCCATGCCTGGTGTCAACGCGAGCGTAAACACCTGGCCCGCGTTGGTGTGGATGAGTTCGCAGCAGCCTTGGTTGGACCTGTGGAAAAAATCGACCTTCCCAAGACCGGCCAATGGATCCGGCAGGGGCAAAAGGCTTGGGCCTTCTCGCGCAATGGTGAAAAAGTCGACATGGTCTCGCCGATCGAAGGCGAAGTCATCGAAATCAACCCCGACGTCATAAAGGACCCGACGCTCCTCCGCAAGGATCCTTATGGCACCGGCTGGCTCATGATGGTCCACGTCCCCGACGAAGAGAACACCGGCCGTAACCTGTTGCCTGCAGGGTTAGTTAAGAGCTGGCTGCGCAGCGCGGTCGAGAAACTTTATGCCGCCCAGCCGCAACTTGCTGGAGCAACTGCTGCTGACGGTGGGCTCCCGGTCGACGACGTCACCGCGGGCCTGAGCGGCCAATCCTGGCGCGAACTGGCTTCTGATTTCTTCCTGACCCGGTAGTGGCCTGATGGAGGGCCAATTGCACTCAATGATGCTTACACGGAGCTTCGTATGACCAAAGCGGTACTGTACGACAGCACCATGTGCGTAGGATGCCGAGCTTGCGAGCAAGCCTGCGCCGCGCGATGGAATCTTCCTTACAACGATTCCATTGCCGCCGAAGAAAGGCTCTCGGCACATAAGCTGACAACGATTAAGACGTTCCCCGATAAAACCAACGGAGACAAGTACAGCAGGCGGCTCTGCATGAATTGTGCCGAGCCGACCTGCGTTTCTGTTTGCCCCGTGGGAGCGTTTACCAAAACGGCGCTCGGTCCGGTGATCTACGACCAGACCAAGTGCATGGGATGCCGTTATTGCGTCCAGGCGTGCCCCTTTGGGGTGCCCAGTTACGAGTGGAACAACCGTTTGCCGCGCGTCCGGAAATGCGACGAATGCTATGACCGGCAAATGGCCGGTAAGCCGACCGCCTGCACCGAAGCGTGTCCCACCAACGCGACCATCTGCGGCGATCGCGATGCCCTCGTCGCGGAAGCCAAAAAACGGATCGCCGATAAGCCAAGCCAATACTATCCTCATATCTACGGACTGACCGAGGCGGGAGGCACTTCTGTGCTCATGCTCGCCGCTGTTCCGTTCAACCAGCTTGGCCTCAAGACGGACCTGCCCGAGGAAGGTCTGCCCGAACTCACCTGGCACGCTCTCTCGCACGTCCCCGACGTTGTAACGATCGGCTCGGTTCTGTTGGGCGGAATCTTCTGGATCACTCACCGCAGGGCAGAAGTGGCCGCCGCCGAAAAACCCGAAAAGGAGACGCGCTCATGAAACGACTCACCATCCCCTACTACTTCTGGCGCGCCGTCTTCGTTGTCATCATGATCGCGGGTATGGTCGCCACCTGGCTGCGAATTTCACGCGGGCTCGGCGGTTCGACGAACCTGACGGATCAGTTTCCCTGGGGCATTTGGATCGGCTTCGATATTCTCTGCGGAGTCGGCCTGGCCGCCGGCGGCTTCACGCTCGCCGCCACGGTCCACATCTTTAACATCGAGCGTTATAAGCCGATTGTGCGGCCCGCGATTTTAACTGCATTCCTCGGTTATCTTCTCGTCGTGTTTGCGTTGATGTACGATCTCGGGCGTCCGGACCGGATCTGGCATCCGCTCATCATGTGGAATCCCCATTCCGTGATGTTTGAAGTCGGCTGGTGCGTCACCTTGTACACCACCGTCCTGGCCCTGGAGTTCGTGCCGGTGGTGCTTGAGCGCTTCCAATGGAAACGCACCCTGCGCTGGCTCCGCATGGTCTCGCTGCCGATCATTATCGCGGGCGTCATCCTTTCCACCCTGCATCAGTCTTCTTTAGGCAGCCTGTACCTGATCGTGCCGAATAAACTGTACCCGCTCTGGTATTCCCCCATGCTGCCCGTTTTCTTCTTTGTGTCGGCAGTGTCGGTGGGCCTGGCCATGACGATCTTCGAATCGTGGCATAGCAGCCGGGCGTTTGGCGAGGCGCTGGAATGGCCGCTCGTGCAGGGTTTAAGCCGCGCGCTAGCCGTCGTTCTGTCGGTCTTCCTGGCCATGCGCGTTCTCGACCTGCTGCATCGCGATGCGGTCAGCTACCTGTGGATCCCGCGCTCTGAAACCTATCTGTTCTGGCTTGAAACGCTGCTCTTCGTCATTCCCATGGTGCTGCTGTTCCGGGGACGCCTGGGCCCGCATGGTCTCTACGCCTGCGCCCTGATGGTAATCTTCGGATTCATCACCAACCGGTTGAACGTGAGCATCACCGGCATGGAGGCGTCCGCCGGCGTTGTTTACATCCCGAGATGGAGTGAAATCGCTGTAACACTCGCCATCATCGCGCTTGGCTTTGCGCTGTTCCGCTTCGCGGCCTACGAATTCCCCATATTCAACGGCCGCGGATTGAAACATCATGCCGCCTAGAGTCGGTATTACACAGCCTCGGGTTCTTTGCGCGCCGCTAAGATGTGAAGGATACGGAAGGGTGGAGCAGGCATTCCGCCTGCCTTTGGACCTCACCAGGGACGCGCAGGCGAAACCGCCTGCGCCACCTTTTCAACCCTGCCAGTATTCTTTGGCTGCTGTTACGCTGACCTGCCGATCGGGCCATTATGCGCGTTAGCCTTGCGGTTAAACTCGCGTGGTGCATCGTGCTGGGAGCCGCCGCCATTTTCGTTGGCTTCGGCTATCTCAACCTGCGGCTCCAGCGCAAGCATCTCGAGGAAACGGTGCTCGAAAGCGCCGACCGCATCACCGACCTGATCCAGCGCAGCACACGTTACGAGATGCTGCAGAACGATCGCGCCGCGCTGTATCAATCGCTGCGCGACATCGGAAGCCAGCAAGGCATCCAAAGGGTGCGCATCTTCAATAAAGAAGGCCGCATCACCTACTCCACGGATGCCAAGGAGAACGGTTCCGTCGTGGACAAGCAGGCGGAAGCCTGTTATGGCTGCCACCAGCGCAACGAACCCCTCACACGCCTCGACCGCAAGGATCGGGCGCGTATCTTCACCGTGGCTAACGGCGAACGGCTATTGGGGGTCGTGCGCCCCATAGAAAACGAGCCGGCCTGCTGGAATGCCGAGTGTCACGCGCACAAACAGGGGCAGACCGTGCTCGGTGTTATCGACACGCACCTTTCGCTGGCGCGCGTGGATGCCCGCTCCGCCCAGCATCGCCAGCAGATTGTCGGCGCCACCCTGTTGGCCCTCACGCTGGTTTGCGCCATCACCATGCTCTTTGTCTGGGCCATGATCTACCGCCCGGCCCGCGAACTCCTCGGCGGAACCCGGCGTGTCTCGAAAGGGGACCTGCAGCACCGCCTGAAGGTGCGGTCGGGCGACGAACTGGGCGAACTTGCCGCCTCCTTTAACAAGATGACGGCAGACCTCGAAAAGGCCAACGCCGAGAATATTGCGTGGACCCAGACACTCGAACAGCGGGCCGAGCAGAAAGCCAAGGAGTTGGAACGCGCCCGCCAGTTCATGGTCGGCACCGAAAAAATGGCTTCGCTCGGAAAGCTGGCCGCCACCGTGGCGCACGAAGTGAACAATCCGCTGATGGGCATACTGACCTATGCGCGGCTCACACGAAAAGCCATCGAGAAAGCCGATCCGCCTCCGGCCAGCAAGGAGCGCATGGTGGAGCAGCTTCAGACCATCGAGCATGAAAGCCGCCGCTGCGGCGACCTGATGCGCAACCTGCTGATGTTCGCCCGACAGTCTCCGCGCACCTTGCAGCCCAACGATTTGAATGCCCTGGTGGGGCGCGCTGTCACGCTGATTCGGCATCAGCTCGAACTGAGCAGTATCGAGCTGGAGCAGCACCTCGCCGAAAGCCTCCCGCCGGTCGAATGCGACGCAGGCCAGATACAGCAGATCGTGCTCGGGCTATTCGTAAACGCGGTGGACGCCATGGGGAAGAACGGGCGCCTCGAGGTTACGACCACTGCCGACCCGTCCGGTGACACCGTTGTCATCCGCGTCCGCGACAACGGCCCCGGGATTCCGCCCGATGTCCTGCCGCACATCTTCGAGCCGTTCTTCACTACCAAGACCGACGAGCAGCGGACCGGGCTGGGGCTTGCGGTGGCTGAGAGCATTGTCGAACAGCACGGAGGAACCATCGTCGCCGGCGAGGCGCAAGGTGGAGGCGCGGAGTTCACCATCACGCTTCCCGTTCACTCGCCGGGTGTAGCACCACAACGAAGGATTGCAGGAGTTGCCGCATGAAGGGCAAGATACTCATCGTCGATGACGAACTTGTGGTTCGGGACTCTCTCGATCGTCTGTTCGAGGATGAAGGTTACGAAACGCGCGCCGCCGCGAGCGCCAAAGAAGCTCTCGAACATTACAACCCCGGAGACTACGATCTGGCGCTGCTCGATATCCGCATGCCCGGCGTCGACGGTATGGAGTTGCAGGCCCGTCTTCACGAGCTCGATCCCGACCTGATGATCGTGATCATGACAGGCTACGCTTCGGTGGATACCGCGGTTCAGGCACTTAAGAACGGCGCCTACGACTATGTCGTCAAACCCATTGATCCCGACGAGCTGCTGCACCTGATTTCCAAGGCGCTGGAGCATCGCGTTACACGACGCGAGGTGGCGCGCCTGCGTGAGAACATGCAGGAGATCTTTCCAAAAACGGAGCTGATCGGCCGCAGCCCGGAGATGAAACGCGTTACCGAGCTGATCGACATGGTGGCTTCGAGCGACACCACGGTCCTCATCACGGGTGAAAGCGGTACCGGCAAGGAAGTGGTGGCGCGCGCCATCCATGCCAGCAGCCCGCGCCGCAACATGCCGATGGTGACGATCCACTGCGGCGCGCTTACCGAAAGCCTACTCGAAAGCGAGCTCTTCGGCCATGAGAAGGGTGCATTCACGGGCGCCCAGTTCCGTCGCAAAGGGAAGTTTGAGGTCGCCGACGGCGGCACCGTGTTCCTCGACGAGATCAGCGACATCAGCCTCAAAACGCAAACCGATCTGCTGCGCGTGCTGCAGGAAAAGGAGATCGTGCGGATCGGCGGAACACAGCCGATTAAAGTGGACTTTCGCTGCATCGCCGCCACCAACAAGAGCCTGGAAAAGCTGGTGAAGGCGGGTACGTTCCGGCCGGACCTGTACTATCGACTCCACGTGTTTTCGATCGACCTGCCCCCGCTGCGCGAACGTCGCGAAGACATCCCGCTGCTGGTCGACTTCTTCCTGCGTAAATTCTGCGAGTCGACTAATCGCCCGATTCCCCATCTCTCGCAGAGCGCCATGGAGCTGCTGATGTCGCATGAGTGGCCGGGCAACGTGCGCGAGTTGGAGAACGCGGTGGAACGCGCGCTTGTCATCGGGCGAAACTCCGAAATAGGACCGTCCCATTTCGCTCTCGGCATACAGGCGCAGCAGGACGGATCGGGACGCAGTTTGGACGAAGTGGAGCGCGCTCACATTGAGCGGACGATACGGGAATGTGGTGGAAACCTTTCGCAAGCCGCGCGCGTGCTCGGAATCGATCGCACGACTCTGTACCACAAGCTGAGGCGCTACAAAACCGCGGAAGCGTAGGCAAGCCGATTCGAGTGGTGGCGCTTGGCGTCGAGCCCCCGGATTTCCGCCTGCTCGAACCGCTCGCCGCCTCGCTGGCCCGCACCTTCCGCGTGCCCGGCGAAGTCGGCCGCGAGTGGATCGACGTCGGCTTCTCCTACAATGCCCAGCGCGGCCAGTACTGGTCGACGGCTATTCTCGAACGTCTCGCCAGCATGACCGACGGCACCTTTCGCTTGCTCGGTGTGACCCCCGTTGACCTTTTCGTTCCGGTTCTGACCTTCGTCTTCGGCGAAGCGCAGTTGACCGGCGTCTGCGCCGTGGTGTCTTATGCAAGGCTGAACGAAGAGGTATACGGCCTGCCGGCGCACCCCGAGCTCGTGGCGGAGCGCCTGCTCAAAGAGGCTGTTCACGAACTAGGCCATACCTTCGGCCTGCGTCATTGCGACGACTGGCGCTGTGTCATGGCGTCGAGTCACTCCGTGGAGCGGTTGGACACCAAAACCGCCGAATTCTGCACGCGTTGCGCTTGTGGCGCTGCGATTCGGCCGTAATTTCAGTTCTGACGCTTCGACGTCCAGCTCATGTACGTCTTGTACTCCCCAGCAGGAGGCGCAACCTCAAACCTTCCATCCAGCGCGCTCCCCTTGAGCCAATACGACAGCCGGTACTTCGGACCCGGCTGTGTTCCATCCGACTCGAACACGACGGTGTTAGGCGAGGGAAGCGCCACGTTATACCGAATGACGTGCCCCTCGCTATCGAAATAGATCGCACGCGGGGCGCTCTGGGGCGAATCCAGGTAAATCACCATGAGATCGTCATGCCGCACACCGGAATCGTACGAGGCGTTGTTATGCCGCACGATGATCTTGTCATTGAGCTGCAGGTCGAACGAGAATGCACCGCGCCCGGCGCCCAGCTCCGTGTCCTTCTCGCCCGCCATGCCCACCCATTTGCCCAAAATGAAATCCAGCTTTTTCCAGGCTGGAGGGTCATTTTGCGGCCATGCCTGCGAAGCCGAGAGCACGGCTACGCAAAGCAGTATGTTCCTCATCCTCATTGTCTTATCTGTCCCCCGACTCTCAATCATATCCCGCAGTCTATGAATTCCGGAACCCAAGGCAAAAACAGGTGTAACGTACTTAGGTTTTCGAGTATACTCACAACGCCGCAAATATCCGATTCGCCCAGGGTGTGGTTTTCATCCTGCCGATCCGGGCGGTTGTGTACTTGCATGCAGGGGCGAATTTTCAAATTGTTTGGCGCCGAATCGCAATCCTCAGCAAATGCGAAAGCGTCGATTCGGAAGTGCTGGACGTTGCTCCCGCCCTTCCATGCGGCATATCGCCGGTATTTGTTGGGTACGATTGTTCGCCAGGCTTTGCTCGTCCTGGGCGGCTATTCGCTGGTCTGGGTTCTGCGCGCGTGCACGCCGGAATCCAGGATTCCGACCTGGGGGTTCGTGCTCGCCCTCATCGTATTTGACACCGGCTTATTGCGGCTGGACCTGCCCTGAACTGGGCTCTACGCTTCGCGCGTGAGCTTCCCGATGTTCGGCCGCCTTTGAGCCAAGGCTTTGCGCAAAGCCCTCGACATGCCGCAGGAGTGGCATCAGCGGCAGCAGTCTGGAGCACTCGTCGGGAAAGTGAATGACGGCGTTGGCAAAGTTGTACAGACGTCGGAAGCGCTGGGGCGCGAGCTGTTCCCGGCATCCATCCGCACCGTGCTCAGCATGATCCCGCCGTCTACTTCAGTCCTCAATCGTTTCCCTTCATTGTGGTGGCGGTGGCGCTCTTCGCCTGGAGTTCGGTGATCGAGAATCGCAAGCGCGCGCCATTTCGCAAATCCCGCTACGAGAATTATGCCCGCGATTTCGGCCTGTTTTCCGAATGTCTGGAATACGTCCAGCCCATTGTTCACTTCGGGCAGACCCGGCGCATCCTGGGTACCTACAACGATCTTCAGACTCGAATCGCGTCCGAAGGCATCGAGGAAACGCGCATCGGAATGGTCTACGGCCGGCGCCGCAACATGGTGCTCTCGATCGCGAAGCGCCTGTGCCTGGGTGTCTGGATCTGGCAATACCGCTCCGGAACTGCGTTGTTCGGCAACGCCATGGATATCGCCAAGGTCATGTACCTCAGCATGCTGCTGGAGGACCTGTTCGGCTCGCTGTGGGGCTACGCCGCGCTCTTTGAACGCATCCAGGACGGCATCGAGCCTGCCGGCAACCTTGTGAAGCTGTTCGAAGAGAAACCCTCGATCGCCGACGATCCAAATCTTCGCCACGTTCCAGTCGATCCGAGCGTCGGGATTGAATTGCGCCACGTCAATTTCGCCTACTCGAACGGCGCCGAGGTCCTGCGCGATTTCAGCCTCTCCATCGAATCCGGCTCTTCTGGGCATCGTGGGACGATCGTGCGTCGGTAAGACGACGCTGTAGAATCTGCTTTCCCGCGTCTACGATCCGCAGCACGGCCGAATTCTGGTGTCGGGTGAGGACATCCGAGCGTGGCCGCTCGAACAACTCCGAGGTATATTCGCATCGGTCACCCAAAAAGCCGGCGTCTTCTTCACAGCACATCCATTCTTGATCCGATCGGTTCGCGTGCCCCACGGCTACTGCGCAGGAAGCCATCGGCGCCGCCAAATCCGCGTGCATTCACGTCGAAATACTGGAAATGCCCGAGGGTTACCACACGCTGATCGGCCAGCGGCGAACGACGCTGTCCCGAGGCCAGCAACAGCGCATCACGCTGGCGCAAGCCCTTCTCGTGCTCCAGAACCGCAAGATCGTAGTGCTCGACGAATTCACCAGCGCGCTCGACTCGAAAAACGAAGAGGAGCTGCTCCGGAACCTCGCCCCGCCGCTCAGCGGCAAAACGGTGATCATCATCGCGCACCGCCTCTCGACGCTTCGAAAGATCGCGGATAAGATCATTGTGCTGGGACCCGGCGGCATTGTCGAAGTGGGCTGCCGCGAGGAGTTGATCCGCTGCGGCGGAACCTATGCGGAGCTCGCTTCCTTACAGGCGATGGCTTGAAGCACTCCAGACCTGTGAATTCCGACCGCACTGGGTCTTGGATTCTGTAGGCATTCAGCATGGCGTTGGAAGCTGAGACCAGATCTCGAAGCCTCGCAGCCCGGGGCAGAAGTCTTTAAGAGCGGCATGCGCAGGCGAAACCGCCTGCGCCACCTGGCAGGCAGAGGTCAGACGTCGTTCAATTTCGGATGAGCCGGAGTTCAAGCTGTAAACTCAGAACAGTGCGCTTCTCACTTTTCTGCTGTCTGATCATCGCGTCAATGTTCGTCCTCTCCGCCGCCGAGCCCGTCCGCATTATCTTCGATACCGACCTCGGTAACGACGTCGACGATGTCCTGGCCCTCGCCGAACTCCACGCCTTCGAAACACGGGGCGAAGCGCGCATCCTGGCCGTCACCGTCACCAAGGACAACCGCTGGGCGCCCATCTTCATCGACATGCTCGACACTTTCTACGGCCGTCCGAACATCCCGATCGGCATGGTGAAGAACGGCAAAACACCCGACGATGGGAACTACACGCGCCAGGTGGCAGCGAACTATCCGCATCACCTGAAGGATCCCGCCCGGCTTCCGGACGCCGTCGACCTCCTGAAGAAGACGCTCGCCGACCAACCCGACGCCAGCGTCGTTATCGTCCAGGTCGGATTCAGCACCAACCTTGCCCGCCTCTTGGAGGCCCCCGGCGGCCGTGAACTAGCCGCCCGCAAAGTTCGGCTGCTGTCGATCATGGGAGGCGATTTCCGCTCCCGAGGCTTCAAGGAATACAACATCGTCACCGACATTCCCTCGGCACAAAAACTGTTCCGTGACTGGCCGGGCCGCATCGTGGCCAGCGGTTTCGACATCGGCGAAAGCATCGCCTACCCGGCCCGAAACATTGCGGCGGACTTCCAGTACATCGAGCATCATCCCGTGGCCGACGCCTATCGAGCCTACAAACCCATGCCCTACGATGAACCGCTCTGGGATCCGACCGCGGCCCTCTATGCCATACGCCCTGACGAGGGTTATTTCGGCACGTCGCCTGCCGGCACCATTACGGTGGACAACCAAGGCGTCACCTCTTTCAGTCCAGCGGCCAATGGAAAACACCACTACCTGACGATCAACGAAGCGCAAACGGCCCGCATACGCGAAGCAATATCGCTCCTGGTCAGCGAACCTCCGAAGCAATGACTCGAATCGTCCTTCTGGCGGTAATGGTCTGTGTTCCCGTCGCGTCTCAGGAAGTGTACTCCTGGCCCGACACCTACCTCGCCCGTGTGGAGGCGCTTGCCCTAATCGAAACTCTCAATGCCGAGGTACTGGCCAGCCGAAGCGCGACCCTAACCCTGGAAGCCTGGTGCCGGGACCACCGGTTAGCCACAGCCCCCAAGGTTACAGCCACCCTCGTCAAAGGAACCTCAATAACGGCGACCGCCGAACAGAGAGAACGTCTCCAGGTCACGCCTGGGGATGAAGTGAAATACCGCCGAGTACAGCTCCGCTGTGGGACTCGGATCCTGTCGGAAGCGGATAACTGGTATGTTCCCAGCCGCTTAACCGCCGAAATGAATCGTTTGCTTGAAGCTACGGATACGCCTTTCGGAAAGGCGGTCCAGCCCCTCGAACCCTACCGGCAGACCTTTTCCGTGAAACTGCTTTGGTCACCGCTCCCCGATGGCTGGGAGCTCGAGCACACCCCATCGAAAGCCGGTTTCGGCGGGGCGTTCACCATCCCACGAGCCCTTTTCGAACACCGGGCACTCCTCTACACCCATAACCACACGCCGTTCTCGGAGGTCGACGAGGTTTACCAAGGCCAACTTCTGGCGTTCCCGCCCCCTCGCTAAAGATTCCCCTTGATTACCGAGATGAGATGCAGTATGATCATCTCGATAACCGATAGGAGCCGCCGTCGACTATGCGAATCCAGCACTGGATGTACGAATTGCCGTTGCGTTTCCGGTCCCTCTTTCACCGTCAGCGGGTGGAACAGGAGCTCGACGATGAATTGCAGTATCACCTCGATTGCAAGATTGACGAATACGTCACCCGAGGCCTCGCGCCCCGGGAGGCCCGCTATGCCGCTATGCGCGACATGGACGGCCTGGCGCAGCGCAAAGAAGAATGCCGCGACGCCCGTCATGTAAATGCGATCGAGAACACCATCAGGGACATCCGTTACGCCCTGCGCGTCCTGGTCAAATCGCCCGGCTTCACAGTGGTCGCGATTGTGACGCTCGCCATGGCCATCGGTGCGAATGCCATCGCGTTCGGAATCATGAACGGTTTGATCCTGCGTCCCCTCAACGTGCCCAACTCTGAAAACCTCTGGGGTATTTCGTACGGTGACGGCTCGAGTTGGCACTCCTATCCGAACTACGCCGACCTGCGCGACCGCAACCGCAGCTTCGAAGACGTCGCCGCTTTCACATTTGCATTCGCGGGCATGGACATCGGCAAGGACCCCATCGTTGCGAACGGTTTCTCAACCACCGGCAACTACTTTGATGTGCTCGGAATCCAGCCTTACCTGGGCCGTTTCTTTCACAGCTCCGACGAGCATGGCCCCAACAGCGCTCCGTACCTCGTGCTGACCTGGGCTTATTGGCACGCGCATTTTCAAGACGACCGAAACGTGATCGGCCGCACGGTCCGCATCGACAAGCACCCCTTTACTATCATTGGTGTCGCGCCGCGGTCCTTCCAGGGGACCGTGATGTTCGTGTCTCCCGATTTCTTTATGCCGATTGTGAACCATCAGCAGGTCGAAGCAGAGTTCCGCCTCGACGCGCGCGGTAACGAGCGTGCCATCTTCGAGTTATTCGGACATCTGAAGCCTGGAGTGACGCGGGCGCAGGCTCTCGCCGATATGAACTCCATAGGCGCCGGGCTCAAGAAAACGTATCCCAACCAGTTCGCTAATAACTCATCGAACCTGTGGCGTCCCGGGCTGAGCGCATTCGGTGGCGCCGCGCGGGCGTTTGCCGGCGGCGTGATGATGCTCGCGGCCCTCATCCTGATCGCGGCTTGCATGAACCTCGGCAACCTCTTTGGCGCCCGTGCCGCCGACCGTTCCCGCGAGGTCGCCCTACGCCTCGCGATCGGTGCAACCCGCGCCCGCATTCTCCGGGGACTCTTGACCGAAGCTGTTCTGCTTGCGCTCGCCGGAGGCGCCGTGGGATTGCTGGGGAGTGTTGTGCTCCTCGAAAAACTAAGCCTCTGGCAGCCCTTCGGAGGCGCTCCCGTTCATATCCCGGTGACACCCGATGCGCGAATCTACTTCGTCGCGCTGGCGCTTGCGTTGGTCAGCGGATTCCTGTTCGGCATTGTCCCCGTTCGCCAGGTGCTGAGAACCGATCCGTATCAGGTCATAAAGGCGGGATCCCGTGGCCCCGCTCTGCGTCGCATCAGTGTTCGCGACGTGTTGCTCGCGGTCCAGATCGCCCTCTGCGCGGTCCTGGTCACATCATCTATGGTCGCTTTGCGCGGACTGGTACGTTCGCAGCACAGCGATTTCGGCTTCGAGCCTCGTAACACCATTCTCGTTTCAACGAATCTCGCGATGGTCGGCTATAACGCTGAACAAACCGTCGCAATGCAGAAGCGCATGATTGAAGCCGTGGAGACGATTCCCGGCGTAGAACACGCCGGATTGGTGAACAATTATCCACCCCTGGTGTACGCTTCCGCGGTCAAGGTCAGCATCTTCAAAGACGAGACCCGCGATCTGATCCCGGCGAATGTCGCCGCGCGTACCTATCCTTATGACGTGTCTCCCCGCTATTTCGCGGCTGCCGGCACAAGGCTGTTAGCGGGCCGCGATTTCACCTGGCACGATGATCGGAACGCCCCTCGCGTGGCCGTAGTCAACCGGGAATTCGCCGTCAGGATGTTCGGCTCCGTCGCCGGCGCGGTCGGCGAGCATTACAGGCTTCAGAGCGGAGCGCGCGTCGAGGTGGTGGGCGTCGCCGAGAACGGGAAATATCTCAGCCTTACCGAGGATTCGCAGCCGGCAATGTTTCTTCCGGCGGTCCAATCACCGCTCAGCGCCTCGTTCCTGATCGTACGCTCGACTGGGGACCAGCAGCAACTGTCGGAGAACATCCGAGCCAAAATCCATGGACTCGAAACGGCGCTCCCGGTCGACACGAATTCGTGGAATGCCTATCTCGAAATCGTATTGTTCCCCGCGCGCGCTGCGACCATGGCGCTCGGCGTACTTGGCGCATTGGGAGCCATTCTCTCCATCACCGGTATCTTTGGAATGGCTTCGTATTCGGTGAGTCGCCGTTTGAAGGAGCTGGGCATCCGGCTTGCACTCGGCGCGCGACGCAACGAAGTTTTACGGACCGCCTTGGGGCGCTCTTTCAAAGTTCTCGCTTTTGGTTCGGTCGTGGGCTTGATTCTGGGAATACTCGCCAGCCGCGTGTTGGCGTCCATCGTCTACCAGGCCACGCCCCGCGATCCCATCGTACTAACCGCCGTCGTAGTGGCCATGGGGCTGCTCGGGTTGGTGGCGACCTGGATACCCGCCCAACGCGCGCTGTCGCTCGATCCCTTGACCCTGCTGAGAGAGGACTAATTCATGAGCAGACCATCTGATCTCGTTCAGGGAACCCTGGACCTTCTTCTGTTGAAAATCCTCGCCCTCGAGCCTCTGAACGGCTGGGCGATAAGCCAGCGCTTGAAGCAAGTCTCGGGGGACATTCTGCAGGTGAGCGATGGGTCGCTATATCCCGCTCTCCACAAACTGGAACAGCAAGGCTGGATCACCGCCGAGTGGAAGGCCACAGAGAACAACCGCCGGGCGAAATTCTATTCGCTGACCCGGCTCGGCCGCGGACAATTGGAAAAGGAAGCGGCTAACTGGACCCGTCTCTCCGACGCCATATCCAACGTAGTCCGCCTCGATTACCCCCAGCTTTAGGCTGCCAAGGGTCATAAGATTCTGAAATAGCGGCGATGAGCCTGCTCCACCTCGGGCGGATTGTTACCGTTTCGTGCGACTCGAGCGGAAACCTCCGGACGGGCATAGTGATCTATCACCCGAGGGTGATCATGAAAATCGGTATTATTGGCGCCGGAAATATCGGCGGAACTCTAACGCGGCGGTTCCGCGCGCTGGGACATGATGTCGCGGTCGCAAACTCGCGAGGGCCTGAGTCGCTAGCCGGGCTGGCTGCCGAGAGTGGGGCAAAGCCGGTCGATGTCACCGCGGCGGTCCGTGGCAAGGATCTCATCGTTGTCACGATTCCGCTGAAGAACGTTACCGAGCTCCCGCCGAATTTGTTCAAGGAAACCTCGAAGGATACGGTGGTAGTGGATACGGGGAACTACTATCCCAGAGAACGCGACGGCCGCATTGATGAGATCGAAAACGGGGTGCCGGAAAGCCGCTGGGTGGAGCGGCAACTGGGCCGGCCGGTGATCAAGGCATTCAACAATATTCATGCCGAGCATCTCATGAATCGCGGAAATCGAAATGGCGGCCCGCGCATCGCATTACCGGTGTCAGGCGACGATCCGGTCGCTAAGGCCAAGGTGATGCGGCTGGTGAATGAACTGGGGTTCGATGCGGTGGATGCCGGAAGTCTGGATGATTCCTGGCGGCAACAGCCGGGATCTCCTGTTTACGCCGCGGACCTGGATGCCGCGGGTGTGCGGCGCGCGCTTCAGGAGGCCCACCGCGAACGTACCCCGGAGTGGCGGGCGACGCAAAACAGTCCGGGTACGTATCAGAAACCGGCATAGCCCCGCCGAGCGGGATGGGCGCGGACGTTAAAATGGAATTTGCCATTCGATCCAAACGCTTACGGGCGTGAAATTCGTGACATTCTGGAACTCGACGGGGGCGGCGAACGCCTGATTCCCCTGGTGGCGGACCGCTGCTCGTCGGAGGCGGCGCGCGAGCGGCTGCTTAAACAGAAACCTCTAACATTGTTTCCAAATGCCCCCGCTCCCGAGGCCGCGCTTGCCGGTCTATGGCTCTATTTTTCCTGTTTCGAGGAGAGTCACTCCATTGCTCAGGACATCGCCGGCGGGGAAGGGAGCTTCTGGCACGCGATTCTGCACCGTCAGGAGCCGGACTCGGGAAATTCCGCGTATTGGTTCCGCCGCGTGGGCACACACGCGATCTTTCCGGCCCTGCTGGATACCGCGCGCGAGATTGTAGAACGATACCCCGAAGCCGAGTTCCGGTTCGGCCCGCAGTGGGATCCGTTCGCGTTCATCATGTTCTGTGAGCGGGCGCGTCAGCAGCCCGGTTCAGCGTCGGAGAGAGCGGCGCTCGAAATCCAACGCGCTGAGTGGCAGTTGCTGTTCGATTATTGCGCGAGGCCGCGAACGTGAGAATCACCATCCGGAGGCGCACGCTTGCGCTCCTCATGCTGATTGGGGTGGCGGTCGTGATCGCCTGGGGCATCAAGCGTAAGGCAACGCCGCCGCAAGTGCCATTCGTCAAGGTGACGCGGGAGACAATCCGCAGCATGTTGAACACAAACGGTAAAGTGGAGCCGATTGACTGGGCGGCGGCGCGCGCGGAGCGCCAGGGTGTGATCGAGTCAGTCTTTATTCATCGCGGACAGAACGTCGCCGAAGGGGAGCAACTCGTCAAGCTGAATGATCAAGCCGCCACGGCATCGCTCGCGAGCGCGGAAGCGCAGATTGCCGGGGCGCGGGCCGAACTCCGCGTGCTGCAGGAGGGCGGGTTGGCGCCGCAGCGGACCGAGATCGAAAATGAACTGGCGAAAGCCCAGTTGGACCTGCAACAGGCAGAGAAGACATTGGGAGAAGCGCAGCGGTTGTATGCGAAGCAGGCTGGAACCAAGGTGGACGTCGATAACGCCCAGGCACAGGTCAATTCGCTGAAGGAGCAGATCGAGGGGTTAAAGAAACGGCGCGGCAACCTGGTGGATCCGCAACAGCGCTCGGCAGGGCAGGCGAAGCTGCAGGAGGCTCTGGCGGCTGCCGAACTCGCCAAGCACAACCTGGCCTTGAGCATCATCCGGTCACCGATCGCCGGTACGGTTTACGATTTCGATCAAAGAATCGGGAGTTTCGTGAATCCGGGCGACACGATTGCGAAGGTCGGGCGTCTGGATCGTGTTCATGTCATCGTTTATGTCGACGAGCCCGATCTCGGTCGGTTGGCGATCGGCATGCCCGTTTCGATCACCTGGGATGCCATGCCGGGCCGGCAGTGGAAGGGAGCCGTGGACAAGCTTCCGACGCAGGTTGTATCCCTGACTAACAGTACGAGGCAGGTCGGCGAAGTGAGCTGCGACGTTCGCAATCCCGACCATGACCTGCTTCCTGGTACGAACATCAATGCCGAGATCCAGTCGAAGGTGGTGCCGGACGCGCTCGTAATTCCGAAGCAGGCATTGCGCCGCGATGGCGCGCAGTATGGCGTTCTGCTGTTGAATTCCGACGAGCGCGTAGTATGGCGTCCGGTGCAGCTCGGCGTCTCGAGTTTCACGACTGTGCAGTTGGTGAAGGGCGTTTCCGACGGGGATTCCGTCGCACTGCCGATGGACAAACCTATCAAGGACGGGGCGCGCGTCGAAGCAGTTTACCCATAGATAGTAGGATAAGAACGTGACTGATCTGGCCTCTGCCGCACTGGATGCGGCGATGCGGCCTGGCGTCGTCTACGCTGATGTTCGCGTGGTTGAGACCAGGGACCGCAGTCTGTCGACAAAGAACGGCCGCCCGGGCAATATTTCCTGCGGGGAGTCGATTGGTGTCGGTATTCGCGTGCTTGCGGAAGGGTGTTGGGGATTCGCGGCCACGGACGACTTGACACCCGAAGGCCTCCAATCGGCGGCGGCGCTGGCGATTTCCATTGCGCGGGCGAGCGCGCTGACGAAGAAAAAGGACCTTGAGCTTGCGCCCGAAGACAAACATGTGTCGACGTGGGTCTCTACCTGCGCGATCGATCCATTTTCGATCAGCGTAGAGGAACAGCTCGGGTTACTACTCTCTGTCGATGCCGAGCTCCGGAAGAATCGGGAAGTCACACTGGCCGAGGCATCGCTGCATTTCGAACGGGCGCGACAGGTTTTTGCGTCATCGGCGGGAAGCATGATTGATCAGACCCGCACAACGACGGGAGGCGGCTATGAAGCGCACTGCTTCAAGGGCGATGAGATTCAAAAGCGCTCGTATCCGAACTCATTTGCCGGGCAGTATCAGCTCAAGGGCTACGAGCTGATCCATGAGTTGGAGCTGCTGAAGCACGCTCCGCGTGTCGCCGAGGAAGCAGTGGCTCTGCATTCCGCGGAACAGTGCCCGGAGGGTGTGTTCGACTTGATTCTCGACTCCAGCCAACTGGGGCTGCAGATTCACGAATCGATTGGGCACCCTATCGAGCTGGATCGCGTTTTGGGGTCGGAGGCGAATTACGCGGGCATGAGTTTCCTGACGCTCGACAAGTTGAATAACCTGCGGTATGGGTCGGACATCGTCAATGCGGTGTGCGATGCACGCGAAGAGCACGGTCCCGGATTGGGGACATTCGCTTTCGACGACGAAGGTGTTCCGGCGCAGTGCACTCCGATTATCCGGGCCGGTGAATTCGTCGGGTATATGACGTCGCGCGAGACCGCGGCAGCGATTGGCGCGACGCGTTCTAATGGCACCATGCGGGCGGATAGCTGGAATCGTCTGCCGTTGATACGCATGACCAATGTGAGCCTGCTTCCGGGTGAGCAGTCGCTGGACGAGGTTTTCGGCGGTGTGGATCACGCAATTTACATGGAGACCAACAAGAGCTGGTCGATTGACGACAAGCGCTACAATTTCCAGTTCGGATGCGAGGTGGGCTGGGAGATTCGCAACGGGAAGCGAGTCCGCATGCTGAAGAATCCGACATACAGCGGCATCACCACTGAGTTCTGGAACTCCTGTGAGGCGATTGCCGGGCGCGACCACTGGACTCTGTGGGGCGTCCCGAACTGCGGGAAGGGTCAGCCTGAGCAGGTGATGGGAACCGGGCACGGAGCCAGCCCGGCGCGATTTCGCGCGATCAGGGTTGGGACAGGATACGCCGGATAGCGGCTCGAAATGACTTCCCAACTTCTGACTCCGGAACAATGCCGTTCGATCTTTGACGTTGTGCAGCGAGCGGCTCGAGTGGCCGGTGTAAGCGATGTTGAGTTGCACGTGGGCGCCAAGGCGGAAGCGCTTACGCGATTCGCGAACAATACCATCCACCAGAACGTGGCGGAGCAGACGCGCTTTTTGTCGGTTCGGGCCATGATCGGACAGCGTATGGCGCGGGCGTCTACAAACCGGCTCGACAATGAATCGATTCGGGGAGTGGTGGAACAGGCGATCGCCATTGCGAAAGCATCGGAGGAGGATCCGGACCTGCTGCCGATGGCGGAACCTGCGACGCTGAAGCCGGTGGCCCGGTTTTTCACATCCACGGCGCACGCCACTCCGGGACAGCGTGCGGCGGCGGTTGCGGAGGCCATCAAGTTGGCCGAAGCGGCATCAATGACGGCGGCGGGCATCTATTCCACAGAGCAGTCGGTGGAGGCGGTTTACAATTCGCGAGGCGTTGCCGCATACCATACCGAGACTCTGGCGCGTTGCTCCATTACGGCGATGGCCGAAGACAGTTCGGGTTGGGCCAAGGCCTCATCGACGGATCGAACCTCGTTCTCGGCTCCGGAATTGGCGCGCCAGGCGGTGGAGAAGGCGCGGCTGTCGCGCAATCCGCGGGAACTGGAGCCGGGACGCTACACGGTGATCCTGGAGCCGGCGGCGGTTCTTGATGTGGTGGGTCAGATGTTCGGGGACTTCAGCGCCACCTCAATCGCGGACCAACGTAGTTTCCTGACGAATCGCATCGGTGAAGCGTTGTTCGGGAGCAATATTGAGATTCACGACGACGTTTTTCACGGCTCTCAGGCAGGACCGGCGTTCGACGGCGAGGGCGTACCGCGAAAGCGTCTGAAGCTGGTGGATGCCGGGACGCCACACGAGGTCGCCTATGCGAGATCGAGCGCTGCCAAGGCGGGCGTAGAGGCAACCGGCCACGGATTTCCGCTGCCGAACGAGATCGGCGAGATGCCGGTGAATATTGTGATTTCCGGGGGCGACACTTCGGTCGACCAGATGGTCGCGTCGACGCGCCGGGGCATTCTCGTGACGCGGTTGTGGTACATCCGCGAAGTCGATCCCTACGAGAAGATCATGACCGGCATGACCCGCGACGGTACGTTTCTCATCGAGAACGGCGAGATAGCGGGTGGTATTCGCAATTTCCGGTTTAATCAGAGCATCATCGAGATGCTGCGGAACGTGGAGGCGCTTTCTCCGAGCTTGCGCACCAGCGGGGAAGAGGCGTTCGACATGGTGGTGCCCGCGATGAAGGTGGCGGATTTCAACTTTACGGAAGTGACAAGGTTTTAACGAGCGGGGCCGGCGTTCAGAATCGCTTGGACGAGTCCGTCGATGGTGTAGGGTTGTGCTTCGGCATCGACGTGCAAACCGCGTGAGCGGGCCGTTTCTGATGTCACTGGGCCAATCGAAGCGATCCGGGCGGTGCCCGGTGGGGCGGCCAGGTCGACAAAATTGCTCACTGTCGACGAGCTGGTAAAGGTGATCCAATCGGCGGTGGAGAGCTGGGCGAGTCGAGCCGTGGCATTAGCGGGCACCACGTTGCGGTAGGCTTCGACGACGTCCACGGATGCTCCTCGAGCAGTAAGCTCGACCGGAATCACGTCGCGCGCAACCGCGGCTCGCGGGATTAGAATACGCTTGCCGGCGAGGTGGTGCGGCTTCAATGCGGCGACGAGACTTTCCGCAACGTATTCCTTTGGCATCAAATCGACCTTCAGGTGCAGCGCTTCGATTGCCCGGCGCGTGGCTGGGCCTATGGCGCAGATGCGGGCCCGAAGACCGCGAAGGTCGGAAGGCGAGGCATCGAGACGCTGGAGGAAATGGCGGACTCCGTTTACGCTGGTGAAGATGATCCAGTCGTAATCGGAGAGGTGCGCGAGCGCCCGGTCAAGCGGTCCCGGGTCGGCCGGCGGCTGAATTTCGATGACTGGAATTTCGATGACATCCGCCCCGAGAGCGCGAAATTTGTCCGTCAACTCAGGCGCCTGGTCGCGGGCGCGGGTCACCACGATTCGCTGTCCGAAGAGCGGCAGGCGTTCGAACCAGTTCAGTTTGGCCTGAAGCTGAACTACTTCGCCGATGATGATGGTCGCAGGCGGCTTGATGTCGTCGCTCTGGACCTGATCGGCGATGGTGGCCAGGGTTCCTGTGATGGTGTGCTGGTCGGGACGTGTTCCCCAACGCACGCACATCGCCGGCGTATCGGGCGACCGGCCGTATTTCATGAGTTCCGACGTGATCTCGCGGATGAAATGGATTCCCATGAAGATCACCAGCGTCTCGGTTTGTCCTACGCGGCTCCAATCGATACCGTCAGCATCATGACCGGTGACGAATGTCACCAGCTTGGTGTGATCGCGGTGGGTCAGCGGAACACCGGTGTATGCGGCGATGCCGAGCGGGGATGTTACGCCGGGCACGACCTCGTACGGAATGCCGGCTTCGGCGAGGGCCTCAATCTCCTCGCCGCCGCGGCCAAAAATGAACGGATCGCCACCCTTCAGGCGCACGACGGACAGGCCGCGGCGGGCGCGGTCGATCATCATGGCGCAGATTTCTTCCTGGCTGAATGCGTGGACCGACTTCTTCTTGCCGACGTAGATTCGCTCGGCGTGCGGGGGCGCGAGATCGAGCAGCGATTCGGGCGCGAGGTGGTCGTAGAGAATGGCGTCGGCTGAGGCAAGGAGCTTGCGGCCCTTGTACGTGATCAGGTCGGGGTCGCCGGGACCGGCACCGACCAGCGAGACCCTTCCGAGCCCTTCAGCCATACAGGTTTAAGAAAACAGAGTGGTTCGGGAGCCTATGATGCGGAAGGGTGGAGCAGGCATTCGGCCTGCCTTTGGACTTCACCAAGAACGCGCACGCGAAACTGCCTCCGCCACCTTTTGCAGCGCACGAGTATCGTTTGGTTGCAGCTAAGGTGCGCGACCCTTCCACACCACGCGTCACGACATTAGCCTGGTGTCGGCGGTACTGTAAACCGCGTTCAGGATTTCCTGCGCTCCGGCAGCAAGTAGCTGGTCGCCCAGTTGGCGGCCCATACGCTCGGCCTCTTCGTAGGGTCCTTCAATGGATTTGCGAATGATCGACTTTCCGTCCGGGGAAACAACGACTGCCTGCAGGTTCACGCCTTCGGCGATGCGTGCGTACGCGCCGATGGGGACCTGGCAGCCGCCTCCCAGTGCCGCCAGAACGGCCCGCTCCGCCGTCACCGCGATTCGGGTTTTGGCGTCTTCCAGACGCCGGCAGATCTGCCATGCGGCGCCATTGTCGTCGCGGGTTTCAATGGTCAGAGCGCCCTGGCCGACCGCTGGGCACATGACTTCAGGCTCCAGCAATTCCGTGATCCGATCCTGCCAGCCCAGGCGGCGGAGACCCGCCGAGGCGAGGAGGATGGCGTCGTATTGGCCTTCGTCCAGCTTTCGAAGACGGGTATCCACGTTGCCGCGGATATTCTCCATGTGCAGATCGGGACGGATCGCCCGCAACTGTGCTGCGCGGCGCAGCGAACTGGTTCCTACCCGGGTGGCCTCAGACAGGCGCTTGCCGACCACGGCGTCGCGCGGATCCTCGCGCACGGGTGTCGCGGCAAGCGTCAGCCCTTTGGGGATCTCGGTCGGCATGTCCTTCAGGCTGTGGACCGCCAGGTCGATCGTCCCGTTCAGTAGCGCCTCTTCGATTTCCTTGGTGAACAAGCCCTTGGTGCCGACCTTTGACAGCGCCACGTCGGTGATCTTGTCGCCGGTGGTGTGGATGATCTCGATGCGGCACTCCGCGCCAAGCTGCTCCAGGCGGCCCTTGACCCAGTTGGCCTGCCAAAGCGCAAGCTGCGAACCCCGCGATCCGACTACGAAGCTGTTACTCACCGAGCCGGAACACCTTTCGCATGGCGGCAATGAAGTGAACGCCTTCGGGCAGCGCCGCATGACGGCGCAATTCCGAGATGGGGGCGTGAGCGATCTTGTTGATGATTCCTTTTGTCAACGCGTCGATGGCGTCCTCCTGCTCCTTGGTGAGAGTTCCGAGCTTGCCGCGCATGCGGGTGATCTCGGCCGTGCGAATGCTTTCGAGCTGTTCCTGGATGCCGACGATGGTGGGCACGACATCGCGCGTCTTGAGACGCGAGAGCATGCGCTCCACCTCTTCCGCGATAATCTGCTCGGCTTGCTCGGCTTCGTGCTTGCGCGTGTTGAGATTGTTCTCGACGACGTGCTGCAGGTCGTCGATGTCGTACAGGAAAACGTTGTCGAGCTTGTTGACCTCGGGGTCGACGTTGCGGGGGACTGCGATGTCGATGACAAAGACCGGCTTGTTTTTGCGAGCCTCAATCACCTTCGACATATTGGCGCGCGTCAGGATGTAGTGCGGCGCGCCGCTGGAGGTGATGACGATATCCACCTCCGGCATGAAGCCGAGGAACTTGTCGTATTCGACGATTTTGCCATTGAACAGCGCCGCCATTTCAACCGCGCGCTCATACGTGCGATTTGTCACGTACATGTGCGTCGCGCCGCAGCGTTGCAGGTGCCGGGCGGCGGCTTCCGACATCTTGCCGGCGCCCACAATCAGGACCTTTTTGTCTTTAAGCGCGCCGAAAATCTCGCGCGCGAGTTCGACGGCCGCGAAGCTTACGGAAACCGCGCTCGCTCCGATCTCGGTCTCGGTCCGGACGCGCTTGGCAACGTTAAAGGCACGCGTCAGAAGCGTGTCCATGAAGCCGTTGACTGCCCCTTCCTGCTTCGCGATGGCGTAGGCGGCTTTGAGCTGGCCGAGAATCTGAGGCTCGCCCACCACCATCGAATCGAGGCTGGCGGCGACACGGAAGAGGTGTGTGATGGCGTCGCGGTCGGTGAAGGTGTAGAGGTAAGGCCGCACCCACTCGCGCTCTACGCTGCGCGTGCTGGCCAGGAATCCGTCGATCACGCTCTCATCGTCCGCCTGGTCGTCGGAGCAGGAGATCGCGATCTCCACGCGATTGCAGGTGGAGAGGATCATTCCTTCGACAATGCCGGGACGGCTACGGAGGTCTTTCAGGGCGTCCGGTATGGCCCGTTCTTCAAACGCGAGGCGTTCGCGTACCTCTACAGGTGCACTGCGATGATTTAATCCTGTGATGGAAAATTTCATCGCTGCCTACCTTGCGAGCAACGGACGCAGGCCGACATGGGCGGCCCAGGTGATCACGGCGAAACCAAGCACACTGAGTGCCATCACCGCTGCTTTTCGGCCACGCCAACCGGCCGATGCACGCAGGAAAACCATCACGAGATAGAACAGCCAGGTGGCCAGCGAGATCGCGACCGCGGGTTCGCCAATCCACCGTGTGCCGGACTCGATGAATGCCCAGGTGCTGCCGGCGATCGTGCCCAGCGTGATGAAGACGAAGCCAAATCCCATGGCGTTGGAAATGATGTTGTCGAGGGTACCAAGGGGTGGCAGACGCTCCAGGATCTTGCCGGGCCTTTTATTCTTGAGGCGGCGTTCCTGGATCAGGTAGAAGACCGATGCCAGGGCCGTAAGGAGCAGCGCCGCATAACCGAGCAGAATCATCAAAATGTGCATCAGCAGCCAGGCGTCGCGGATGTTGGCGTTGGGCCAGGTGTGCACCGGGATCTCCGTGGCGCCGACCTCGGTCATGAGGAACACTAACGGAAATATGAAGACGCTAAGACTTGCGAACTGATAACGCCAGTAGACCAGGAGGAACAGCACGCCGATGATCAGCGCGCACATGGAGCTGGTTTCGTAGAAATTGTCGAGTGGAAGACGTCCCATGGACGTCGCCAACTCGACCGTGGCAACCATGTGGAGAATAATTCCGACGCAAAATGCGCCCAAGGCGACCCGAAAAACAACGGAATTTCGCCGTAGAACCATGATGATGGCGTGAATCAGGCCCACCGCGTAGAGCGCCGTCGCTACACGGAGCCAGAAGATACCCATTTCATGCATTTGGGAAGGTGTCTACTTCCAGTGTACGACAAGGGTCGTTTCGGAGAGAGAAGAACGGTCGCGGCCGCCGGCCATTTACTCAGGCGCCGTAAAGCCTTGAAGCAAGCCGCGCACGCTGTTGAACAACTGTGGATCCCGGACCACAAAGAATAATCCGCCGCGGCCGTTTTGGCTGCTGTCGCAATTCGGCCCGGAGAGAGAGCCCTGCTGGTTCATGTCGCCAAAAATCACGTAAGGCTGGCCGCAACCTTGACAATGCCGCGCGGGCAGCGCGCCATCTCTAGCGCCGGGCGCCGCATTCGTTTGCGCGCCGTCGGCGGAGACGCCTATTTTGGCGTGATTGCCGTCCGGATCGGGATTTCCCTCGAATCCAAGCGTCTTGCCCTGCCACGTTCCCGTGGTTGCGATTTCGACCGCACCAGGTTTGCCGAGCGAAGGGTCCCAACAGGCTACCGGCGTGCCCCGGCCCGTGGTCGGAATCGCAGGAGCAGCCCACCAGGAAGCAACCCGCAATGGTTCGCTGTCCAGCAGCGCCGAAACCATTTGCCAGGGTGGAACATTCAGGCCGGACGGCTTCGAAATGAGGAGCACGTTCGCGGCTAACCGAGCCGTGAGAACGGTCTTGCTATTGGAGAGGGTACCCAGGGTTGAGACCAGTGCCTGGATGTCGGCTGGTCCGCCATTGTTCACAATTTGAAGTTTTGACGGATCGGTCACGACACTGGCATTCGCCAATGCCGCCAGCACGCTGAGTACGCCGTCCTTTTCGAGCTTCAACGCAAAGAAATGCTGGCTGACGAGAACGTTGTTGTCCGTGACGCATCCCAGAGTGTTTCCGTCGGTTTGCCGGGGCTGGGTCCAACTGCCGGAGGCGGGCCAGGACGGCGTCGTGACCTGCAGCACCATCCCGTCTCCGTTTTCATTCCATGCCAGCATGCCCTTCGAATGTCCCGCGGGCGCAAACTGAGTCGGGATGGGGTCGCCGTAGAACTGATCGTTCCAAAGAACGTAATAGAACTGGCCGTTGTACACCTGATCGAACGTTGCGCCAAGCGGATCGGTGTCCGTATCGCCGGCGCACCCGCCGCCTTGTTGGAGGGTGCCGTCGGCGCTGCTGGCATACGCGAACTGTTGACCAAAGCTGGAATACTGTTGCACATTGCCGCCGAAAGGGCAGGTTCTTTGAGGACCGCCGCACTCGGGAAACGAACCGGCGTTGAATTTAAATACAAACCACCAGTCCACCGGTTGGCCGCGCTGCAAAAGCGGCACTGGGGCGGGCGTTTCGGCTGCCGCGCCGAGCGTAATGCCCCAAAAGAGAATCAGGAAAACCGCCCGGCGAATGGAATCGATAGAAGGGAGAACTCGCACGATGACGCCTCACTTTGCGGGAAGGGTAAGAGGGACGTTGCCCGGGGCGGCGATCCGCATTACCGCAGGTTCGCGCAGAACCGGAGACACTCTTTGCCCTTATCGACGAGACTCTACTGCTTCGATAGCTGCCGGAACAGAACAGATTTGGAGAGAAAGGACAGGTCGGGGTTGGCAGGGGTCCGAACGACGAACCAAACAACGGAACGAGCGTTCCAACCCGTTGCCAACCCCGTGCAAAACGAGGTTCTAAAACTGGTAGAAGAGACTGAACTGCATCAACCGCGGACCCACGCCGTCGTAGCCGTAGAATTGCGACGTGATCTTGCCGAAGTTGACGCTGTTAATGTTCTGATCACCCTCATAGAAATTGGGGTGATTGAAAATGTTGTAGAAATCGGCCCGGAACTTCAGACTTTGGTGTTCGGTAAGCTTGAATCGCTTGTCGAGCGCCGCATCGTAGTTCTTGTACCAGGGGCCGCTGAGGATGCGCCGTTGGAGCGAGCCGACGGAGCCGGCGGTGGGATTGAAGAAGACCTGCCCCGAGAATGGCGCCGAGCCATCCGCTGCCGCACCCGTCCCATTGGGACCGATTACGGACGGACTGACAAAGTAAGGTCCATTGCCTGTGATGAAGAGGCCCGTGACCGCCTTGAGTTGGTCGAGCGTATCGGTGGTAGAGACGGTGTTCTGACCGGAGCGAGCGCCACGGTTCAGAGTGCCGCGGCTGCCATCGAGGATCGAGATCGGAGCCCCGGACTGGATGAAGACCAAGCCGTTGAGATCCCAATTTCCAAGCAGCCAATTCAGACCGTGAACGTTGAAGCGATGGCCTTCGCCGGCCGGAATCGGATAAACGTGATTGGCCTTGATGGCCTGGGTCTGATCCCAGGGTGCGCGAGCGCGCTCGATTCCGGGATTGGCGTTGTCGAGCAGCGCGTCGAGACCGCGCTCCACGCTGGTGTCGCTGAAAGCCTTGCTGAACACGTAGCTGACCTGGAACTGAATGCCGCTGCGTGTGGCCCGGCGAGCTTCCAATTGCAAGCCGTTATAGCTCGATTGGGTGAAGTTCGATTCCAGGCTGGAATACAGGGCATTCGGATTGGGGAAGAATGAGAAACCGCCGCCCGGAAGGATGGCGTTCTGTTGGTAAAGCTGCGCGAGAGAGCCAGCCTGTTGCGTCAGGATGTCCGTGCGGACCGTGCTGTTGGTGAGAACTCCGCCGCCGGGAAGGGTATTGAAGAACGGTAGCGCAACGCTTCCCGGGATGGCCGAGTTGAAGGCTGGATTGAAACCCTTGCCCGCGTTCAGGGAGAGGATGCCGTTGTTGTAGGCGTTCTTGAAATCCTGCAGGTACCCGCCTTGATTGATGTTGATCTGGTTGAAGTCGATCTGACGCAACTCGCCAACGCCATGGTTGCCGATATACCCGGCATCAAAGACGATGCCCTTCCATTGCTGTTCGATCGTGAAGTTCCACTGCTGCGAATACGGCGTGCGCAGGTAGGGCGAGATTAACCCCTCGACGTTGTTGTTACCCGTGTTGATGTTGTTCTGCGCAGTCGTGATCGGGATCTGGAACTTGGGGGTGGTGAGAGATGGAGGCGCGGAAATGAACCCGGAAGCGTTCGTTATGCTGGACGTTCCCGTCAGACCGGAATTCGCCGTTGCGGTAGTCAGGACGGCTTCGAGCAGGTCGTCATTAGCGTAGGCGATGCTGTAGCCGGCGCGGAAAACGGTCTTGCCGTCGCGGAACGGGCTCCATGCGAGGCCAACATTCGGCGCAAAATTCTTCTTCGATGTGTTGTACAGATTCTGGCCCTGGAACGTCAGCGTGGCATTCGAGAGCAGTGTCGTTACGGGGTTGTTGTTGATGAGCTGAGGCTGAATCAACAATCCGTCCTGCTCTTTGACCGAAGGAGTGTAGTCCCAGCGCAGGCCGAGGATGGCCGTCAACTTAGGCGTGATCTTCCAGGTATCGGAAACATACAGAGCGTACAGATCGGAAGACAAGTGCTGCTTGGAAGGTGCTCCCGGCACAAAACCCGAGGTCTGGCTCGTAACGTTGTAGCTCTGGGTGGCGGACTGAACGGCGCCGGAGAGCAAGCCTAACAGGTTGTTGGCGGTGTTGGTGTCCGTGGAATTCGCCCCCGGGATGTCGCCGGTGCCGTAACCATACGGCTGATTGGCCGAGAAAACGCCCAGTGTGTAGTTGGGAACGATTCCACCGAAGTTGTACGGTGTCACGCGAATCTGCTGCGTCTGGAAACCAAAGGAAACGGAGTGCTTGCCATGGATCCAGTTCGCCGCGTCATGGGCGTTGTAGGTCTGCGTGTTGCGACCCTGCGGAAGGAAGGTGTTGGACGGATTGGTTACAAAACTGGCGGGCGTTGTGATGAGCATCGAGGGCAGACTGCCGGCGACGGCGAAAGGAGCCGTCGCGATGTTGCCGCCCGCGCCCAATTCATTCACTAAGGTCGCCTTAGGATTCCACCGCCAGCTCGCGGACCAGAAATAGACACCAATGTTGTTTGACACGGGCGAGACTGGATTAAAACCGGCGAAAATGTCGGGGCGGTCCACGTTGTCACGGTTCCAGCGCCACGTGCCGCTGAAGGCATTCTTTGGCGAGAGGTTCCAGTCGACTCGTCCGACGATGGCGTCGCGGCGTTCGTTGGAACGGGCGTTGAACTGGTATCCCGTCGTATTCAAACCGTCGCCGATCGACGGATTATTGCCGACAGTAGGCATTTGTGAAAGCAAGCCTGCTACGACCTTGTCGATCGTCAGGGTTCCCGGCGCCCCAGGATTCTGGAGGACGTTGAACGTCTGGATCGCTCCGTTGCCGTTGGTGCGGTAGGTCAGGATGCCCTGGCGCGCCGAGGGCGTCAGGATCGTCTGAGACTCGGGTGTGGTCTGATGCAGATCATAGGTTTCGTAAGCGGTGAAGAAGAATAGTTTGTCCTTCTTGATCGGCCCGCCGAACGCGCCGCCAAACTGATTCAGGTTGAGGAACGGCCGGGCGACCCCGTCCTTATTGTCAAACCAATCGTTGGCCGAAAAATAGTTGTTGCGCTGATACCAATAGGCATTGCCGTGGTAAGTGTTGGTTCCCGAGTTGGAGACCATGCTGATGGACATGGCGTTTCCACCAACCGTGGGGTTTGCATTCGAGGTCGCTAGCGTCACTTCGGCAACCTCGCCGATCGTCAGCTTGTTAGGAAGGTAATCCAGGCCGTTAATTCGAATGAAATTATCCTGGACATTTACGCCATCGAGCGTGACGTTGATGTTTTGAGCACGCATGCCGTTGACGGCGGAGTCAGCACGTCCGTTGCTGACCACACCAGGCTGCGTATAGAAGAGGTTATTGATCTGGCGGTCGAGCACCGGCAGATCAGTGACTTGTGACTGAGTTACTGTGTTGGTCACTTCAACCGAGTTTGTCTCGACGTTAGCGGCTGAAGCGGAAACTTCCACGGCTTGTGCGGCGGCTTGTATCGCTATGTGAATCACAGGCAGCGATGTCTGTCGCGCCGTGTCGACGACGACGTTGTTCTGAACGTAGTCCGTGAAGCCCGGCGCCACAACTTCGAGGCGATAGGTTTCCGGACGCACGGACGTGAAATCGAAGTTTCCGTCCGACGTCGTCTTCATGGTTAGGAGCGGCGTTTTGCCGCCGGGCAAATAGACGTTAACCGTAGCGTTGACAACACTCGCACCCGATGGGTCGACGACGGATCCCGTCAGGCGTCCGTTGACTTGCGCGAATACAATCGCGGCTCCCGCTACGCATAAGAATAGTACTTTCAATAACTTAGACATCCAACCAACCTCCCGAAAGTGCACGCAGGCCGCTTTCTCCCCTTTTCCCACAATCCAAACTGTCCGATAAAGTCGACCCGCGGTTGAGGCCATAATATCACGTTTGACACGCTGCTGTTACGGTGATGTATCCCGAGCTGATGGCGCCGGAATTCAAATCGGGCAGCCTGGCTCGCTCATGACGGCCAGGCTCGCTCATGTAAGAAACGACCGGTCCAGGCCTCTCGCGATTAGCTGAAAAAATCGATACTAGTTATTTGCGAAGGCATCCTACTTTCCAGAACGTCTGCAAGCTGACTAACTAATTGTTGAAATCCCGAAATCATTTAACGGGAACTGGAGGAGTGGTGTATGGACGGACGTTCGCATTCTAAAGCTAAGTTTGCACTCGTTGCAATACCGGTCCTGGTCCTTGCCGGTCAAAGTCTTGTCGACATTCTGGGAACGGGTGAGTGGCACATTGCCGGGCAGAATCTAAACAACACCTGGAACCAGCGTGCCGGACGTGAAATCGGCACCGGGAATATCCAATCGCTGCAGGTGAAATGGACGTTCTCGACAGCCGGAGATGTGTCCGCGACACCAACGGTGGCGGGCAATGTGGTGTACGTGCCTGACTGGGGTGGCAATCTTTTTGCGCTCCGTGCCGATAACGGCGAGTTAATTTGGGCTCACTCGATCGCGGAATATGACGGCGTCTCCGGTTCCGTGTCCCGAGTCAGCCCCGCGGTGAGCGGCGACGAGGTGATCATCGGAGACATTCTGAATTCGAAGACAACCCATAACGGCGCCAATGTGATTGCGGTAGATCGTGGCACAGGCGCGTTGCGATGGATTACGCAGGTTGACAAGCATCCGGCCGCCATCATCACCGGGTCACCGGTAGTGTTCAACAATACCGTTTATGTCGGCGTGTCCTCCAACGAGGAGGGTTTGGCGACGGATAACAGCTATCCCTGTTGCACCTTTCGCGGCAGCATGGTGGCCCTCAATGCCACCACCGGCGCGATGCTTTGGAAGACCTTTGTCGTGCCGGATAACGGCGGTAAAACGGGTGGATACAGCGGGGGCGCCATCTGGCAGCCCCCGGCCGTGGACATCAGACGCGGACTGCTCTACGTTGGGACGGGAAACAACTATGAAGTACCCTCCACGGTGGAGGCTTGTCAGAACAGCAACCCGCAGGGAACCTGCACGGCGCCGGACGACTACTTCGACACCGCGCTCGCGCTGGACCTGAAAAACGGGGCGATCCGGTGGGCAAAGCGCCTGCAAGGGTTCGATGTTTGGACGGTTGCCTGCACATCGAAGCCGCCGGGTGTCAACTGTCCGTCACCGAGCAGTCCGGATTACGACCTTCCCGGGTCGGGTCCTAACCTGCTTCCGAATATGGTCGGATTTGGACAGAAGAGTGGAATTTACTGGGCGCTCAATCCTGACAACGGCAGCATCTTATGGAGTGCCATTGTAGGCCCGGGGAGCACTTTGGGTGGAATGGAGTGGGGAACCGCGACTGACGGTGCGCGGATTTACGCGGCGATCGGGAACGCTGAACATAAAGAATATACCTTGCAGCCCAGCGGGACGACAATTAACTGGGGCTCCTGGAGCGCGATCGACGTCACCAATGGACACATTGTGTGGCAGACGGCGGATCCCACGCAAGGGGCGATGGACGAGTCTTCCCTGAGCGTTTCAAATGGGATCGTGTACGCGGGATCCTACGCGGGCGGGATGTATGCCATGGATGCGACAACGGGTCGCATACTGTGGAGTTTCGCGAGCGGGGGGTCGGTTATTGACGCGCCTTCGATCGTGAACGGCACTTTGTTTTGGGGATCGGGTTATCGAAAAATTGCGCCCGGGATTGGTAACAACAAGGTGTACGCGTTTGCAATTCCATAGATAGCTGCACAATTGCGAAGCTTTTGCTGATTGCGAAATCAGTTACCGGGCCGCGGGCGTCGCAAGGCGGCTTGCTTCGCTTGCGGTTTTCTGGAAAGCGCGCCCTGTTGTACAGCCGTCCGGCACTTGAGCCCGGGCTGGCAGCAGGGCGTCCCCTCATCTCGCGCATATTGCGACGTGCCTGCCGCCACCTTCACGGTCAGCGGAGGCAGAAGCCAATCCTGGGTTTGACGCGAAATCCAGACCTTTGGATTAATGGGGAGATTTCTCGAGGGGCGTTGTCGTTCCCAATTTCGAACTCAAGGCTGAAGCCAAGCGGCGGGATGCGTGGGAGCCACTAACACGGACTCAAAACTCCGCCTCAGTGCGCCGGGCGGTCACTGCGCTGTTCCATGAGTCCACGTCGCCGGTACGATATTTCTGAAACCGCTCACCTCAAGCCGCCAGGGAATCCGGTCGGTCGGTGAGTACTTCCTTCACACTGTGTGTGTCAGGCATGCGTCGCACGTCCGGTTCGGGATCGGGCGACGACGACAACATCGAAAGAAAAAGCCCAAAAACAAAGAGAAGCGCAATCACTCCACCAAGTAGCATTTGTTCAACCTCGCATCCTAGTCAAAATCTGAGCAACTCGAGTTCCACACTGTAACGCGTATGTTTCCATTGTTTTGGCTCATCCCGGCGGCTCAATAATCTATACGAGAACGGCGCCGCTTTGGGTTGACTTCCGGAGTGCGGTCCGCTATAGTGCTGAAGTACTGATCTATCAACGGTTTGTGGTGTCGGCAATGACCTCCCGTGATGGATTGAACCCGTGGAGCTTGGCTATGGCCATAGATTCTGATGAGCAAAATCTAGATACCGCGCCCCCGGCGGAAACGGCGGATTACGAACAGCTCATCGATGGATACAGCCATTTCGCGCCTCCGCATGAGGGCGAACTGCTGCAAGGCCGAGTGCTGAACGTCACTGAAAAGGACGTTATTGTCGACTTCGGGTACAAGTCGGAAGGCATCGTTCCCATCGAGCAGTTTGTGCTTCCGGACGGAAGCGTGCAAGTTCGCCGCGGCGATCAGATCGATGTCATGGTCGATCGTTCGGGCGCGCAAGTGGAAGGCTACATCCTTCTTTCTCACGAGAAGGCCAGCCGCTTGCGGTCTTGGGACAACCTGGAGAAAGCGCATCGCGAGAATCTGATCGTTTCGGGCCGTGTGCTGGGACGCATCAAGGGCGGGCTCACGGTGGATGTGGGTGTTGTAGCCTTTATGCCGGGGTCGCAAGTCGATGTGCGGCCGCTGCATAATCTCGATGCGTTCGTTGGCAAAGATATTCCGGTTAAGATTGTCAAACTGAACCGGCGTCGCGGCAATGTCGTCGTATCGCGCAAAATGGCGATCGAGGAAGACATCGTCGCACGTAAGAGCGCGGCGCTTGAAGAAATGGCCGAAGGCGCGGTGGTTACCGGCACGGTCAAGAATCTCACCGAGTACGGCGCTTTTGTGGACCTGGGCGGAATCGACGGGCTGCTGCACGTGAGCGATATGTCGTATGGGCGTGTGAATCATCCATCCGAGGTGATCAACGTCGGCGACCAGATCACGGTAAAGGTCCTCAAGTTCGATAAGGGAAAGGAGCGCATATCGCTTGGACTCAAGCAGCTTGCGCCCGATCCCTGGGAGTCGATCCAGACGAATTATCCGATCGGCGCCAAAGTTATCGGGCGCGTCGTGAGCGTCACGGACTATGGTGCTTTCGTTGAGTTGGAGCCCGGTGTTGAGGGGCTCATCCACATCTCCGAAATGACCTGGAGCCGGCGTATGAAACATCCGGCCAAGGTGGTGAAGGTGGGCGATCAGGTGGAATCGGTCGTCCTGGAAGTCAAGCCCAAGGAACGCCGTGTCTCGCTGGGGATTAAGCAGCTCGAGGCGGATCCGTGGACGACCGTAAATGAACGCTACAGCATCGGGTCTGTGATCGAAGGCCGGGTGCGCAAGCTCACCGATTTCGGCGCGTTCGTCGAGATTGAAGAAGGCATTGACGGGCTGGTCCACATCTCCGATCTTTCCTGGACGAAGCGGGTGAAACACCCATCGGAAATGCTGAAGAAGGGGCAACTGGTCCAGGCTGTTATATTAAATATCGACGCTCCGAACCGCAGGCTGTCATTGGGAGTAAAGCAGCTTCAGCCGGATGCCTGGGAGTCGTTTTTCCGCACGCACATGATCGGCGATGTAGTGCGTGGGCGGGTATGCCGGTCGGCGACGTTTGGCGTTTTTGTCGAACTGGCGCCGGGGGTCGAAGGACTGTGCCATCGCTCCGAAATACCTGGGGCGGGGGACCGCCGGGGCGAAGATTCTCCTCTGCCCATCGGGGAGGAGATGGACTTCAAAGTAATCAAGATGAACGAGGCCGAGAAGAAGATCGGTCTTAGCGTACGAGCGCTATCGGACGATGAAGAGCGAAGCCGGCTGGACGATTACCAGCGGCAAGCGGCGGCCGCCACATTAACAATAGAAGAAGTGATGAACACCAGGAGTAAAGGAGAAGGCCGCTAGGCGGGTTCTTTTTTCAGCGGAGGTACAGGGGACACACATGACCAAAGCGGAATTGATCGAAGAAGTCTCCCGCGTCGTTGAAATGACGCGCAAGGACTCTGAAGTAATTGTAGAAGCCATTTTCGACAGCATCGTAAAGTCGCTGAGGACAGGCGACAAGATCGAAATTCGGGGTTTCGGGAGCTTTCGGACACGTCAACGGCAGCCACGTGTTGGCCGCAATCCGAAGACCGGGACGCGGGTGGAAGTGCCTTCGAAACGGATCCCATATTTCAAGCCGAGCAAAGAGTTAAAGGACCTTGTGAACAACAACGCGGCGGGAAACGGCGCGGCGGCGGCCACGCCACAAACCACTCCCCCGGCTTCGTCCACGCCCGGCGAAACACCGCACAATCCGTAAGGTTGGTCCAGGACGGGATGGACCGACTGTGGAGTCCCTGGCGTTACCGCTACATTGCGAGCGCGCGAGAGATAACGGGGTGCATCTTCTGCGAGAAGGCGGCGGCGAATGAAGACGAAGCGAACTTCATTGTGCACCGCGGGCAATTCAATTTCGCCATTCTGAACGCGTTTCCCTATACTAGCGGGCACCTGATGGTGGCTCCCTACCAGCATGTGCGATGGCTTGAGGACGCGCATGCTGACGTGGCTTCCGAGATGATGCTGCTGACGCGCCGTGCGCAGGCATTGCTTCGTTCCCTGTATCGGTCGGATGGAATCAACCTGGGCATGAATCTGGGCGAGGCCGCGGGCGCGGGGATCGTTGGGCATATCCACATGCATGTCCTGCCGCGATGGGTCGGCGATGCGAATTTCATGACGACGGTGGGGGAGACGCGCGTTTTGCCCGAGGAGTTGAGCGTTACCTACCAGAAATTACGTGGGGCCGATTGGAAAGCTTAGGTGGCTAGTGCCCAAGGCCGAAGGAATGCAAGGCAGGATTGCATCCTGCGCACCTCGCGGCCGCAAGGTCGAAGACTCCACTTCTTCCAACCCGAAAGTTTCCGTTGGTTGCGGCTGTGCTGTTTGGTGGAGCAGGCGGGTCCACCTGGCTTTGGACCTCAACAGGAACGCGCAGGCGAAACCGCCTTCGCCACCACCGGCTGCATCGGTCCACTTCCGGGAAAACGAGTGGCACTCGTTTTTCTTGCGCACTAGCGAGTTTTTTTGAGAAATGTTGGCCGTTTCCGACACTACGCGAATGAGGGACTGGACTGGCCAGCAGAGTTTAGCCGCCCTCAACGCTCACTTTGCTCTCTCTCGTGAGAACCATACGAGGAGACTTATGTTCCTTTTCCGCGTTCTTCCAGCGGTCCTGTTGCTCATTTCCGCCTTGCGAGCCGCTAATATCCCGATTTCGCTGGCAGGCGCCACTCAAACTCAAATCGTCATCCGTTACACGCCTACCAGCACGGGGTCCTGCTCGATTGCCGTCACCGACAATAATGGCGGTACAAATCCGCCTCGCGACATCGACGCGACGCTATTTCCCAACTCCAACAGCGATCTTGGCCGGACTACGGCGAACGGGTTTCGCTGGCCGACGGTCGTTAATGGCCTGAACCGGACGGTTTACATCGGGGGGCACGATGAGATCAAGATGGCAGCCGACAATCGCTGGTATTCGACGGCATTGCAGGTGGCCAGCGACCACACCATCACGGTGTCGTGCAATAGCGGGGCCGACAGTGGAAGCATTCACGCCACCACCAGCAACATTCCGCAAGGCTCGAATTATCCGGAACTGCCGATTCCCACTCCCGGATCTCCACTGGGAGGAGTGCCGCAGCCGACCATCTTCTGGAACGACACGACTCAGAACTATATCGACCCCATCAGCGGCGTGTTGCTCAAAGTTCTCTCACGCTCGCTGGATAATGGCGGCAGTATTCAAGGTTCGCCGACGCTCGTAAAGGCGTTCGATCTGAATGGCGCGTGGAGCAATGCGGCGAATGCGATCACGAAGCAGGCGCCTTCAACATTGGCCACGACCAGCACACCAAATGCCCCGCTATTCCTCGCCTGGGGCAACATTGCGCCATATTGCTGCGCGCTGGAGATCAGCGATATTCAGACGGCCCTTTACGGAAAGGGGAATACGGGCAGCGAGATCGCGGAGGTTTGCATTTCGGAGGACTCCGGGCAGACGTGCGCGAGCGGGTCGCTGGATACCACGTTCAGTTCCACGACTGGAATTCAGGCGATTGTGCCGTCGGGGTTTCCCAGCAACTACTTCTCGTCCTGGGGTCTGTGGAACACGGCGTTTGGCACCTACGACATCACAAATCAGAGTTTTGGAAATGTGAGCGCCTCAGGCAGCACGGTGACCATGGCGTCGATCACGGCGGCTGGATTCAACCTTGACCGGAAGCCTGGGAGCAAGTTTGCTCTGACGTCCTGCGCGAGCGGCCCGGATAGCGTATTAACGGTGGCCACAGTCGATCTTCCGACCCAGATTTCGACGCAGGAGTCCGGCCTCAATCTGACGAATTGCACTTTTACGGAGTACAGTTCCGGCCTGCGGGTCATTTTGAAGAATTCCGGGACTCTCAACGTGAGCGCGTCGATCATCGACGACTGGGGGAATTCGGATTCGTCGGGCAGCAACGGCCTGCGATATGTGTGCGCCAAGACCAAGGTGACGGATATTTCCAAAGACTGCGACGGCGTCAGCCAGAACCCGCCGTTAAGCGGCTACATGTGCGAGTTTTCGAACGGAATTTACCTGGTGCAGGACAACGGCCGCATGTGCCTCCAGGCGAATACCTATAACGGCAATCAACACCTGGCCGCGATGAACAATCCGTGGGTCGACAACAAGAGCCTGCTGCGCAACGACTACCAGAATCCAGCGCACATCTGGAAGTTGTCGTTGAACAATGGCGGCAATTACACGGCATTTCAGCCCAACGCCGACCATTCGACCAAGGACAAGTTCACATACACCGACCTTACGGCTGCCGGGACACCGTTGGCTACACAAGTCGCTACGGAGGGCGGCACCGCGGCCAATGCGGTGGGCACCGGCTTGTGGCCGCCTTTTACGGCGGAGTCGGCATGCGGAGGAAACACGCAATATCGCAGCACTTCATCCGGCGACGCTTCGCTCTGCATGATGGCGTGGACGGACGGCAATAATAACCTCATCCGAACGGCGGCTTCATGGGATGTTTATCCACTGCGTTGGGGAGGGTGCCACTTCGTTCCCACGTGCGCGGGCGGGTTTTCCAATGCGATTGCTGGCAGCGTGCCGGCTAAATTCAATACTTCCGCGTTGTTGGGGGGACCGTTCCACACCCCGGTGATCGCGGTGCGTAAGAACGGGACGTTCCAGACTCACAGTATGACGGTGACCGCTGCTACGGCGGCGAGTCCCGTGGTGGTGACGAGCGCGAATCACGATCTCGACAATCTTACGGCAGTGAACTCAGCCGCGGGTGCGTACGTGACGTGCTCGGGCGGGGCCGGGAACTGGGCGGCGATCAACCGCGGCTTTTACGCGCACGTCATCGATAACAACACCTTCTCACTCTACCTGGATGAAACGGGCCCAACGCCGTTCAATGGCAGTTCGTTGGGGGCGCTTTCGGGCAGCGTGACTTGCAGCGCCGCTCCGGCGTTGTACAACATTCGGGTGACGGGCGTCGGAAACGATGGCGCGGGCAACGCGCGCGTCACGACCGATATTGGTCAGTCGGGTTATGCGCATTACTTCCCCGACCAGCGGCAGTCGATTCAGAGCGGAGATCCGATCAATTTCACTAATCTGAATCAGTACACGCAATATTACGCCAAGGTGTCCTGCGGCGGCTGTTCAGCGGCGCAGTTCGACGTATACAAAGATGCGGCATTGACGGTGCACGCCTCTCAAGTCGAGATTACGGGCGCGGATTCGAATGGCGGGACCGTTTCCTATGCCGAGACCTGCCCCGATCCGGCGACGATCACGCTCCCGGGTCCGATGTATTTCGACCAGGGATTCGGTACCGCGGGCAATCCTAAGGTCCGCTGCGTGACGATCCGGGTCGCGGGCGAACCGTGCAGCGCTTGGGCGTCTTCGGGCGAGCAAACAGCGTATCCCTGCCCATCGGATCCGTCCAACAGCCATAAATCATCCCTGCAGACCCTGGCGGTGGGGGATGGGATATTCGATCTCAGCCATGTGAACAACAATCACGAGATCATGTACGTCATCGCCAAGACCAAGACCAGTGAGACACAGATGGACCTGACGCTGGTGCGATGGTATGGAAACACGGCGGACTGGCGCGGCGCAGACACTCAGAGCGCCGCGAACTCGCGGGTCGGCGACAATTACGCTTACCAGCACTCCTTCGGCTGGACAGGGTGGGCGTGGCCTCCGGTGCCGAGCGCCTGGATCAATTACACGGCGGGCCGGGCGTGGCTTCCGGAGTCGCCGCAGTATCCGGGTGCGCATCATGACATGTCGCAGGGCAGTTCGGCGGGGAATCTTGTGTTGTCGGCCGGCTATCCCTCGGGCGTGTACGATGATATCGTCGATCAGCCTGCGGCGGCGCTCTTGGGCACCCCCGCAACGTTTAAACATAATTCGCTACCGATATGGGCAGGCGATCCCGATGATTCGATGGCCAATTCCCAGAAGCAGTTCTATCCCAATCACCGCCAGATCTGGGGACAAGCGCCGGGTTCGGAACAGGTGTGGAAGGGCGATTGGATGGCCGCCAATCCCGATTGGGGGAATGCGCAGAACAATGCCGACGGCCTGTACCAGCGCATGATCACGAAAATTCGTGGCACGGCTTATGACTCGGGAAGCACCACGAACCTGGTGTATCGCGCGACGACCGCGGCTCCCTCGGGCGTCGTCAACGTGAAGGTGATTCCGTACATGCTGCACGCCAGCCCGCATTACTACTTCGTCGACAAGAGCGGACCGGGTTCGCTGATCACGGATGCGGACATCGGGAAGTATTGCGTCGCATATGTGGCTGGTGAATGCCGTCCGGGGTCGACCGCGGGCGACGCGTTCTTTGCGATGCGTGGCTTCTGGGACGTAGGTTGGTGCATCTCGAACGCCGCCACTATGACATCGCCTTGCTTTTATGCACTGTGGCCCGGGGCCGGGTGGGCAGTGCAGGTCCGGCAGACGCCGATGGATACGAGCGGGACTGGCGTGAGACGACTGACCATGGGTTTCAACCTGCCGTTGTCGCACTTTGCGTTTCAGAACTGGATCCCAAGTCCTGATGCGAAGTGGGGCTTCTTCGCCGCGAATCCGGTCCAGTATCGGCCGCAGTGGCAGTATTACTCGGGTGCGCACTACTTCGCCATGAAGCTTCCACCTTGGCCGGCAGCGGATACGATCAATCGAACGACGTTCGTTAACCTGCCGATGAAGTTCTCCGGGCAGTCGGGCGATCGTGTTCGGATCGTTTTCGGATACGCGGAAAACGGCGATCCAACGAAGTTCTATTGCACGACGCGCAACGAGGCATGCTGGACATGGTCGGCGGCGACGGCCCGGAATCCATTCCTGTTTGCGAGTGAGACGCAGAGTCCGACGCCGTGCGACTCAGGGTGCACGGTGGGGATTCCCGCGATTCCGGGGCGGGTGGTTTATTACCAGGTGGAACGGTCGAATGGGGGGAGCATAGTGACGGGCCCGCTGCAGAGTACCGTGGTGCCGTAGCCTCGGCGTCGCGGGCAGACCGGGGGTCTGTCCGCATTCAGAATCCAAAAACTTGTAGTGAGGGAAGTGAGAGGCCCGCCATATTCCGACCGAACGTTCGGACGGCCATTCCTTCCCGCCCCCACCGTGCAGTAGAATGGTCAATCACACACATTTTCCGAATGATGAGAACGATGCACCGGACCAGACTTATCGTTGCGATTGCCACGGCCGCATTCGCAGCTCTACCCATTGCCGCGCAAACCAAGAAACCTACCGCCGAGCAGGTCTTCAAGAACATACAGGCTCTCAAGGGAATTCCCGTGGACGACTTCATGGGGACCATGGGCGTCATGAGCGCCGCGCTCGGTTTCGACTGCTCGGAGTGCCATAACAACGCCGGCACCGTGAAGGTGGATTGGGCCGCCGACACGCCGCGCAAAGTCATTGCGCGCCGAATGGTCGCGATGATGGCCACCATCAACAAAGAGAACTTCTCAGGACGGCAGATGGTGACCTGCTGGAGCTGCCACCACGGTCGCGATCATCCGGCAACCACGCCCGCGCTCGAAAACGTGTATGGGCCGGGGAGCCAGGAAATGGACGACTCTCTGCGGCAGGCACCCGGCCAGCCGACCGCCGACAAAATCCTCGACAAATACCTTAACGCGATCGGCGGGGCTGAGCGTCTGGCCGCCGTCAAAAGCTTCGTCGCGAATGGAAGCAGCGTATCCTTTGGCGGCTTCGGCGGCGGCGGTAAAGTTGAGATCTACGCTCAATACCCGGACCGGCACGCGATGTATATCACCTTCCCCAAGGAGCCCGAGCGCGGCAGCAGCAACCGGGTTTTCAACGGCAAAGAGGGATGGCTGCAAACACCGCTCACGGTACTCGGCGAGTATGAGCAGACCGGAATCGAGCTCGATGGCGCGCATTTGGATGCGCAGCTTGCGTTCCCCGGCCAAATCAAACAGGCCCTGAGTGATTTCCGGGTCAGCATGCCGATCAGCATCAGCGACCTGCCCGGCCCGTCGAGCCAGACTTCACAAGACACAGGCACAGCGGCGGTCGGACAGGATCGGTTGTGCAACGTCGTTCAGGGAACCGGCCCCCATGGCATGTTGGCGACCATGTATTTCGACCAGGAATCCGGACTTCTCGTCCGCCTGGTGCGCTATGGCAAGACGCCGATCGGGCGCGTACCGACGCAGATCGATTTCGGCGACTATCGCGAGGTCGATGGCATTAAGATGCCCTTCCGTGTCCTCTTTGCCTGGCTGGATGGACGCGACGCCATTCAGTTGAGCGACGTAAAGACCAACGTCCAGATCGATGCCGCGAAATTCGCAAAGCCCGCGTCCAAGTAGTCCGGATGCTACTCCCAGCGCAGCGCGTTCATGGGGTCGATTGCCGTGGCTCGCTGCGCTGGAAGATAGCCTGCTAGCGCCGTTACTCCGGCGATGCCAAGTGCCGCGGCGGCCATCGTGAGCAGATCGGTCGCCTGAACGCCGAAAAGCTGCGCTTGAATCAGCCGCGTCACCGCGTAGGCACCCACCAAGCCGATCCCCACACCGATTCCCGCGAGCGTCAGAGTCTCGCGGAGCACCATCCACACGACGGAGCCTTGCCCTGCGCCGAGCGCCATGCGGATGCCGATTTCGCGCGTGCGGCGGGAGACCATGAATGCCATCACACCATACAGCCCGAGTGCGGCTAAGACCGTCGCAAGGCAGCCGAACACGCTGGATAGAGTCGCCAGCAGGCGCTCGGTGAGCAGCGAGACCTCCATGGTGTGATCCAACGTCCGCATGTCGTACATCGGCACAGCGGAATCGACGTTTCGCACCGCCGCCCGCAGTGAGTTGAACACCTGCGTGGGATCGGCTTGCGAACGCGCGTACACGGTCACACTATTCGCGAAGGTCTGCTGTGCCTCGGGAAAGTAGAGTTCCTCGGGAATCTCTTCGCGCATGTTCTCGTACTTCGTGTCGCCGGCAACGCCCACGATCTGGATGTCCATCTTCGTCCCGGGGTCGATTCCCATTCCGATATGCCGGCCGACCGGAGTCACGCCGGCAAAATAGCGATTGACGAATTTCTGATTCACGATCGCAACCTTTGGCGCGCCGGCGGCATCGCGATCGTTGAAGTCGCGGCCGAGCAACAGCGGAATCTTCAGCGTTTGGAAAAATCCGGGGCTTGTGAATTGAACGTGTGGATCGGGTCGCTCGTCCTGCTTCGCCGCGTATCCCTCAATCGTGATCCAGTTGTCCCATTCATTGTTTTCCAGCACGGGAACGACAGCGAACGCGGCCGAACTCAGACCCGGCTGTGTGCTGAGTGCGTCACGCAAGCGCCGGTAATAGTCGTGGCTCCACTTCAGGTCGTAGCGGTTCAGCGTGGGATCCACATCGAACGCGAGCAGGTTGCGAACCTCGAAGCCGGGATTCAGGATCTTGAGATTGCGCAGGCTCTGCATGAACAGACCCGCTCCGATCAGCAGTACAAGCGATAACGAAACCTGCGCGACGACGAGGCCTTTGCGGAGTTGAGCCGAGCCCCCGTGGATGACGGCGCCCGCTGTGTCTTTCAGCGTATTCGCCATATCCGTGCGCGTCGATTGCAGGGCCGGAACCAGGCCGAAGACCAGGCCGGCCAGCAATGATACTGCAAATGTGAATCCAAGAACGGTCCAATTGGGTGTCGGCGTGATGGAGAGCGGCGTGTGTCCGGACGGCAGGAAGTCGATCAATGCCTGGTCGATCGCGACCGCGAGCCCAACCCCTAGCGCTCCGCCGAGCATCGAGAGAATAACGCTTTCGATCAGGAGTTGGCGGATAAGTTGGCTGCGGCGCGCGCCGATCGCCAAGCGGACCGCAATCTCTTTCTGCCGTGCCGAGGCCCGCGCGATTAACAGATTTGCCAGATTCGAGCACGCGATGAGGAGCACCAGACCGACAATGCCCATCAGCGCGAATAGCGGCTTGGAGTAGATCCGGCGAAGATTCGAGCGGCCTTTCGAGCCTGGCATCACCTCCATCCACATTCTGAGAAACTCCTGCTTCACGATGGATGAAGCCTTGGCGAACGGCTGCTCGGTCACCTCACGATTTATGATCTGGTGAAAAAGCGGTTGCAGCCCCGCCTGCGCCTTCTCGATCGACATGCCGGGTTTGAGGCGTGCGAATACCTCAGCCCATCGGAAGCGGTCCTGGTTCAGACGTCTGAAGTCCGTCCGCGGCAGGTCGTCTTTCATGGTCATCGGGATGCGAACCTGAGGTGCGCGCCCCGGTTCTACGCCATCGAACCCTGCCTGGCTTACGCCAATAATCGTGAGAGCTCGTCCGTTGACCACGATTTCCTTGCCGACGATATTCGGGTCTTTGCTAAAGCGCGCGCGCCAGTACCCGTAGCTGATCACGGCGAGTGGATGGCCGCCCTGATATAGGTCGTCGGACGCCGTGAACACACGGCCGATCGCGGCGCCGATGCCGAGCACCGGGAAGAAATTTCCCGAAACGAAGTCAGCGCCGATCAACTCCGTTCGGCCCTGAAACGATGCGCTCACCGTAGCAGGGTAGGTGCAGAACATCCCGCTGAAGACCTGGTTCTTGTCCCGGATCTCCTGGTACATCGGATATGACAGGCGATCTGGCCCGTTGTTGCCGCCGTAGTGCTTGCCGCGACCCGCGAGCATCACGAGTTGCTCGGGATCCTTGACCGGCAACGGCTGCAGGATGAGTTGGTTGATCAGCGTAAAGATCGCGGTATTGGCCCCGATGCCCAGAGCCAGTGAGAGCACTGCGACGCCTAGAAAAACGGGCGACTTACGGAGCGTTCGGATCGAGTATTTTAAATCCTGGGAGACGGAAGCCATCATTCTCCTTTACTGGGGCAGGCGCAAAAGGTTACAAGGATCACTCCCAACGGAGGGCGTTCATGGGATCGATCACGGTCGCTCGCCGGGCTGGAATATACCCGGCCAATAGCGTCACCGCTGCGATCCCCAATGAGGCCGCAGCCATGGTCAGCAGGTCGGTGGACTGAACTCCGAAGAGCTGAGCTTGTATGACGCGCGTCACGGCGTACGCCGCGATGAGTCCAATCGCGACGCCGGCGCCCGCAAGCGTCAGCGTTTCCCGAAGGACCATCCACACCACGGAACCTCGACTGGCGCCCAACGCCATCCGAATCCCGATCTCACGAGTGCGGCGCGACACCATGAATGCCATGACGCCATACAGGCCGAGAGCGGCCAACAACGTCGCCAGCGCGCCGAAGACGGTCGAGAGCGTGGCCAACAGGCGTTCCGTGAAAAGTGAGGTCTCAACCTGGCGGTCGATTGTGCGCATGTCGAACATCGGGACATTGGCGTCCACTTCCGACACGGACGCACGAAGCATGTTGAACACCTGCGTCGGGTTGAGGGCGGTGCGAACATAGACGGCGCCGCCCTGCGCAGAGTCGAGTTGAGCGCTGGGCATGTACAGTTGTTCAGGAGTCTCTTCGCGGAGGTTCTCGTATTTCGTGTTCGCCACAACGCCCACGATTTGAATGTCCAGCTTGGTTCCCGGATCGATGCCCATGCCGAGATGACGGCCGATGGGGTTGGCGCGCCCGAAATATCGGTCGGCAAACTTCTGATTCACGATGGCGACTTTGGGCGCGCCCGCGTCATCGCGATCCGTGAAATCGCGACCCAGGAGCACCGGGATCTTGAGCGTTTTGAAAAACCCCGGGCTGCAGAATTCCTCGTAAGGGTCGGGCCGTTCATCCGGCCTGGTCGAGTAGCCTTCGATGGTCACCCAGGTGTCCCAGCGGGTGTTTTCGAGCAATGGAACCACCGCGAATGCTTCAGATTCCACGCCCGGAAGGCTCGCCAGGGATGCGTGTAAGCGCCGAAAGTATGCGCTGGTGCGATTGAGGTCGTAGCCGCTAAGCGTCGGATCGACATCGAAGGCAAGCAGATTCTTTACTTCGAAGCCGGGGTTCAGGATCTTCAGATTGCGAAGACTCTGGACGAAGAGCCCAGCCCCGATCAAGAGCAGCAGGGAGAGCGAAACCTGCGCCACGATCAGACCCTTGCGCAATCGGGCCGAACCTCCGTGAATGACCGCACCAGCCTGATCTTTCAAGGTGCCGGCGACGTCCGGTCGCGTCGATTGAAGCGCGGGCGCTAATCCGAAGAGTGCGCCAGCGAGCAGCGAGACGGCGAAGGTGAATCCGAGAGCCGTCCAATCCGGGGTACTCGTGAGCGAAAGAGGAGTGCTTCTTACCGGCAGCAGGTCGAGCAACCCGCGGTCGATCATCACTGCAAGTCCAACGCCGGCGGCACCGCCCAGGAACGCGAGTATGAGGCTTTCCAGAACCAGTTGCCGGATGAGTTGTCGACGTCCGGCGCCGAGGGCAAGACGGACGGCGATCTCGCGTTGCCGCGCCGAGGCCCTGGCGACCAGCAGATTGGCGAGGTTCGAACAGGAGATCAAAAGCACCAGCCCTACGATGCCCATAAGGGCGAAGAGCGGTTTCGCGTAGGTGCGTCGCAGGTTGGAGCGGCCTCGCGCGCCGGGCATCACCTCCATCCACATCCGCAAGAAGTCCTGTTTCGCGCTGGCCGACGCTTTCACGAAGGGCTTTTCGGTAACTTCGCGGCTCAGGATCTGGTGAAAGAGCGGCTGCAAACCTGCCTGTGCATTCTCCATCGTCATTCCAGGCTTCAGGCGGCCGAAGACTTCCGTCCAGCGATTGCGGTCATCATTCAGGCGGTTGAAGCCGAGGCGCGGTAAATCGTCTTCCATTGTGATCGGAATGCGAATTTGGGGCGCTCGTCCCGGTTCGACGCCGTCGAAGCCTGCCTGGCTCACCCCAATGATCGTGAGCGCCCGGCCATTCACCACGAGCTCCTTACCCACGATGTTGGGGTCGCTGCCGAACCGTGCTCGCCAGTAACCGTAGCTCAGTACTGCGAGCGGATGGGCGCCTTGCATGAGGTCGTCGGACGCCGTGAATACGCGCCCGATCGCCGCGCCGATGCCCAGCACGGGAAAGTAGTTGCCTGAGACGAAGTCAGCGCCGAGGAGTTCGGTCCGCCCCTCAAACGAGGCGCTTACCGTGGTCGGAAAGGTGCAGAACATGCCGCTGAAGACCTCGTTTTGGTCGCGGATCTCCCGGTACATGGGATATGAGAGCCGGTCGGATCCGATGCCGGCGCCGTAATGTTTGCCGCGTCCAGCCAGCATCACGAGTTGCTCGGGGTTCCTGACCGGCAGCGGCTGGAGGATAAGCTGATCGATCAGTGAGAAGATGGCCGTGTTCGCACCAATGCCAAGTGCCAGGGAAAGCACCGCTACGGCAAGGAAGATGGGCGATTTTCGAAGCGTTCGCCAGGAATAGCGGAGTTCTCGCGTCAGGCCGGGCATCAATGTATAAACGGTGGCAGCGTAAAAAAGTTAGTTGCCAGGGCGTCCACCAGGGGTCGCGGGGACACTGCTCAATTGAACGAAGGCTCGTGGTCCCTCGCTGAGATCCAAAGGCCGGCTGGAAGCCCGCTCCACCTTCCACTTTCTCGTAAGCTTCGCTCTCCTGGCATTGCTAGAAGTAGCGATGACGGGTCATAATTTCGTTCGTGCCCCTCCCTGACTGGATTGAGCCGATGGCCGCGACCCTCACCCAGGAGCGATTCACCGGACCGGAGTGGGTCTTCGAGCGGAAATTCGATGGCATTCGACTACTTGCGTTCCGAGACGGGGCGGCCGTCAAATTGTTGTCACGTAACCGGCTGCCTCAGAACTGCCCCTCGGTGGCCAACGCGATTGCTTCGTTGGCTGTCCAGGAAGCGATTCTCGACGGCGAACTCACCTGGGCGCATACGGGCGTTGCCTATCACGTTTTCGACATGGTTTGGCTCAATGGCCAGGATCTCACGACGCTTACGCTTGAACAACGGCGCGCGGCTCTCGATTCGATCGTCCTTGCTCCGCCTTTGTACAGAGTCGCGTTACTGGCCGGGCCGACGCCATGGGAGATTGCGTGCAACGAAGGTTGGGAAGGAGTGATTGCGAAGCGCCGCGATTCCCGATACGAGCATCGCCGCTCGCCGCATTGGTTGAAGATGAAGTGCGAGGCGTCACAGGAATTCGTGGTTGGTGGATTCACGGATCCTCAGGGCAGTCGCATAGGCTTGGGCGCCCTGCTCGTCGGGTATTTCGAAGAGAATGAGTTTGTATTCGCAGGGAAGGTTGGAACGGGATTCGACACGAAGCTATTGCTGGAATTGCGCGCGCGGTTCGATGCCATCGAGATTTCAAAATCGCCATTCACAAAGGCCGTCGGTCTGCCGCGAATTCGGGTGCACTGGGTCACGCCCGAGGTTGTGGTGCAGGTCGCCTTCATCGAATGGACGGCACATGGGAAACTCCGGCACTCGCGCCTGCTTGGGATGCGCACGGATAAACCGGCGAGTGAAGTAGTGCGAGCGACACCGTGATCACGCAGTTTTCACCTCGGCGTCCCCGGGTCTTCGATTAGAATTAACAGAGCCGTGCCAGGAGGAGCCGAACCTTGCACCAGGACATTTCGTTCGCAATACGGCAGCTGCTTCGAAACCGCACGTTCGGTGTAATCGCCGTTGTCACGCTTTCGCTTGCGATCGGAGCCAATACAGCCATCTTCTCGGCGGTTGACAGCGTACTGCTGCATCCACTCCCTTATCCAAATTCGGATCAGCTTGTTTCCGTGGTGAAGAATTTCAGCCGCTTCTCGAGGGTCAAAGTCCCCATCTCTCCGCCCGAGGTGCTCGATTTTCGCAAGATGGCCACGTGCTTCTCAGCTCAAGGAGCCGTCGACAGCCTTGGTACTTATACGCTCACTGGCAATGGGGAACCGGAAGTGGTTCCGCTCATGCACGCGACGGCCAGTATTTTTCCAATGCTCGGCGTGAAGCCGCTTCTTGGTGGTTTCTTTGGCACGGAAGCCGAACAGCTTGGCAACCACCATGTTGCAGTGATCTCGGAAAGACTCTGGCAACGGCGATACGGCTCTGATCCCGCGATCATCGGCAGGAACATCGACATCAATCAAGAAAGCTATCGTGTGGTCGGCGTCATTGCTCCGATTCTGGAGTATCGTCTGGCAGCTGATATTTGGGTGCCATTAGCCTTTTCACCGCGCGACCTCACCCCGCAACTCCGTGCGTTTCAGTACGTCGATTTCATCGGGCGGCTCAAGAAGGGCAGGACACTACAACAGGCCAGATTAGAGTTTGAAAGCATTGCTGCGCGGCTGCGGCAGCAGTATCCAAGGCAATACGAGCAGAGCGGCTTCTCCCTGGATGTGGATCCTTTGAAGGAGAAAGTGGCCGGTGATTTACGGGGCCCGCTTCTGATATTGATGTGCGCTGTGGGCATGATGATGCTGATCGCGTGCGTCAACATGTCGAACTTGCTCCTTGCGCGCGGAGTGACCCGCCGAAAGGAGATCAGCATTCGCGCAGCTCTCGGCGCGTCGCGCGGCCGAATCACACGACAACTGCTGATAGAGAGCATCCTGCTCGTGTTGATTGCAGATGCGGTAGGTGTCTTCCTGGCTGTATCGGGGCTGGGCCTGTACGGCCAGTTCGGACCTGCCGGGCTAATAAGCGGCGCGCGTCCGGCTCTCAATGTCTGGGTCCTAGCCTTCTCAGTTGTGTTGTCGGCGAGCGCATCCGTCTTGTTCGGTTTAGCCCCTGCTCTCGAAGCATCTCGGGCCGATCTTAATGAACCTTTAAAGGCCAACTCGCACGGTTCGACGGTGGGAAAGCTTTGGCTGCGCCAGTCGCTCGTTACGCTGGAGGTCGCGCTGTCGCTCATGTTGTTGATCGGCGCCGGGCTGTTGACGCGCAGTTTCGCTCGAATGGAGCACACGAACCCTGGATTTAACGCCAATGACGTGCTGACCGCCGAGCTCTATCTTCCAGTTGCGGAGTATCGTAAACCGGAACAAGTTAGGGCATTTCAGGAAGCATTATTGAACAGGCTTGGTTCGTTGCCGGGCGTGACCGTTGCCGCAGCCGCAGACGATCCGATGCCGTTCTCCGGTCACTTCGCGGGTGGTGACATTGAGGTTGTCGGCCGCGCTGCCGCTTCCAATCGGCCGATACCGGTAGTTTTTCAAAGCCGGGTCACGCCAGATTATTTTCAAGCGATGGGCATTCCACTTGTAGGCGGGCGGTATCTCATTCCTGAAGACAACCAGGAGTCTGTCCGTGTGGCGGTAATCGATAAGACGCTGGCCGAACGATTCATTCCTCACGAGAATCCGCTCGGGCGTCACATCCTCACGCGGGATCGCCTGGAGTGCACAATCGTAGGTGTTGTCGGAGCTACGAAGTATAGAGACTTAACTGCGCCACCAGAACCGGTGATTTACCTTTCCGCCTGGCAGTCACCCGGCGCCTCCATCAGCCTGGCGCTTCGCACGGCGATCGATCCCCTATCGGTGCTCCCCTCGGTGCGAACGACGGTAACCGCGCTCGATCCGAACGTGCCGGTTGCGCATGCTGCGACCGTAAACGAGCGCTTGGCCGATTCCGTTCGACGGCAGCATTTCTCGATCCAGTTGATGGTGACATTCGCTGCCATTTCCGCGCTGCTGGCCGTAGTCGGTATCTACGGCGTACTGGCGTACATTGTCGATCAACGACGCCGCGAACTCGCGATTCGCAGTGCATTGGGAGCGCTTGCCAGCGACCTGCGAGGCTTGGTGCTGCGGCAAGGAGCCCTGCCCATCGGCATCGGCATGGCGTTAGGTATCGGCGGGGCAATCGCGCTCTCAAGGGTCCTGAAGAGTTTTCTTTATGAAGTCAGCCCTTTTGACCCGGCTGCGTTCGTAACGGTATCAGTAGCTTTGGCGGCCGTAGCATTGGCTGCTATGGTAGTTCCCATTTATCGAGCAACAAACGTGGATCCGCTCGAAGTGCTCCGGTCCGAATAGGCCCGGATTCCGGCATTCCCGCTTTCCTGCCATGGGCACCGATGGTTTGGCGAACGAAATAGCACGGGGGGCAGCCTTGATCACGCATCCGGAAAAGGTCCTGTTCCCCGACGATGAGATAACGAAGGGAGAGCTGGCTTCATACTACGAGACAATTGCGCCGGTGATGTTGCCGCACATCCAAGGGCGTCCCGTCACGATGGAGCGTTATCACCGAGGCATCGGCGCGGCTGGCTTCTTTCAGAAGGATGTCTCGAAGGGCTTTCCGGATTGGTTGGAACGCGCGGAAGTCCCTAAAAAAGGAGGCACCGTTCATCATCCGCTGGCGAATGACACCCGATCGTTGCTCTGGATGGCAAACCAGAACAGCATCACGCCGCATGTTTGGATTTCACGCGTGCCCGATCTGTTTCAACCCGACATCTGCGTCTTCGACCTCGATCCATCAGCGGATGACCCGGACGCACTTCGCGCTGCATCCCTTGAGTTGCGCGAACTTATGGCGGAATTGGGGCTGAGAAGCTGGGTAAAAACGTCAGGCTCGAAGGGCTTCCACATTGTTGTTCCGCTCGATCAACAGGCCGGTTATGACGAGGTCGCGAGCTTTGCGCACCATGTTGGCCGCCTGATGGTGCGTCGCGCGCCGGACCGGTTTACGCAGGAGTTCCACAAGGTGGATCGCGGCCATCGAATTCTGGTGGATACCGGACGCAACTCGTATTCCGCGACGTTCGCGGCGCCCTATGCGGTGCGCGCGAAACCAAGTGCACCGGTGTCGGCGCCGTGCACATGGGAAGAAATCGAGCGTGGAATCGCCAATCCTCGGGCTTTCACGCTCCGAACGATGGCCAACCGAATCGCGGAGGTCGGGGACGTATGGGAAGACATGCTCCACCAGCAGCAACCCTTGCGACCCGCGTCGGAACGTCTGAAGAAAATGTAGCGTTGTAATGCTTTAGGAATGTCTGGCCAGGCGCTTCAGGATGGCGCCCAGGGTGGACCTGTCCGGACTGGATTCCAGTCGCGCGACGAACGTGTTTGACGGCCATACGGTGTACTCCATTGTGCTGGAGGTTCCCGATTCCGAACTGCTGCCCAACGGGTCCGGCAACCGGCGGATCGTCGTTTGGGCAGTGTCGACGCTCGCCACCGATGCCGGCGGTTGGCGCTCGATCAATCGCGTCGGTCTTCCCATGTTTCCGCCTCTATTCACTAAATTCAACGAGGATTTGGTGAACCGTCTCAATGAGGGACACGCTTCGGACGACCTGGCGAATTAAGGCGATCGCCGGCGTGGTCAGGGCGAATGGAGCCGCGGAAGACCCCTGCGCGTATGGCGAGGCAATCGCACGTCGGCTCTTTCCGAACATTCTTCCCCATGAAGTCGGGACGTCCGCGGTGTTCGGGTTAGGTGTCTGGAACGGCCGGTCTATGACCGATAATGCTCCGGATGTCATGTTCTCGATCGCGACGAATACGCCGATTCACATTGGGATCGGCAAGGAGTCCCTAACGTCAAAGCCCTCGAACGTCTTCACATACGTTCCCGCCGCAGTTTGAATACCGCCGGTCGACTTCAACCGATATCAGTCGCGTAAAATACTTAATATCAGACCGCAATACTTCATGATCGAATTCGTAGCCCGCGGATGCTGCTGGTCCACTACAGGGCTGCCAGGTTTTGCGAGATCGGCATCTTGAGTACAACGCCCGAACCCAAGCACATTCAGAGATTTAGGGTCAGCGCGACATTTAACGCGGATCCGCTGCAGCGGGTCCTCGAGTTTTGGGCGTCCGTTCTGGGCGCCCTCTCCGATATCGATTTCGCACCATACAACCAGCCGCTCCAGACGCTGCTGAATCACACCAGCGTGTTCGCGCAAAACCGCGACGGTGTCAATGCGCTGCTGGTTCGGTGGGAGGATCTCGGGCAATTTGCGAGCCATGGCGAAACGGCACTGGCGCAGATTGAAAACAACGCGAAGGAACTGCTCCGGGCGGTTCGCGGCTATTCCGAGACCGGGGCGCCACTACTGTTTTGCGTTTGCCCACCCTCAACGCCGTTTGCGAAGCAGTACCAGGCTTTCCTGAATCGACTGAACGAACTTGCCGCGGCGAGCCTTGACGACGTGCCGGGTGTTCATCAACTCGACCCCGGAAGCATCGCCCAGTGGTATCAGGTTGAGTTTTGGGACAACCCGCACGGTCATGAGCTCGGACGGATACCGTACACCGAACTGTACTTTGTTGCGCTGGGCACGGCGATTGTCCGGCTGGCGCTGTCGATCCATGAACAGCCCTACAAGGTCATAGCGCTCGACTGCGACAACACGCTCTGGAGAGGGATCTGCGGGGAAGACGGACCGGACGGCATCACTGTCGATGATTCGCGCCTGGCGCTGCAGCGCAACATGCTGGCGCAGCGCGAGGCGGGTATGCTTCTGACGATTGCCAGCAAGAACAACGAGCGGGATGTCATTGAGACGTTTGCCGCCAATCCCGCGATGCCCCTGCGGCCGGCGCATTTCGCCGCTCGGCGCATCAATTGGGAGAACAAGTCCGTTAGCCTGGCATCAATCGCGGCGGAACTGGATCTCGGGCTGGACAGCTTCATTTTCATCGACGACAACCCCATGGAGTGTGCCGAGGTGAAGAACGCGCTTCCCGAAGTGCTCTGCCTTGCATTGCCGGACGAAGATGACGCGGTCGAACGATTCCTGCAGCATGTTTGGGCTCTTGACCATCCGGTGCTCACCGAAGAGGACCTGCACCGGAATGCTTACTACGCGCAGAGCCAGCAATTTGGAGAAGCGCTGCGGGGGACCGCGAATCTGAGACAGTTTTACGCCGCGCTGAATCTCCGCGTGGAAGTAAAAGAACTGGGTAAGGCGCAACTGGCGCGCGCCGCACAACTCACACAACGTACGAATCAGTTTAATGTCAGTTCGATTCGGAGAACCGAATCCGAATTGTGGACGCTGGCACAGTCAGGTCATACGTGTCTTACGGTGGAAGCCTCGGACCGATTCGGCGATTACGGGACCGTTGGCGTTGCTATCCTGCGCGAAACGGGCAAGGATCTCGTGATTGACACGTACCTGCTGAGCTGCCGGGCGCTCGGCCGAGGCGTCGAGCACTGGATGATGCGCGAAATCGGCCGCATAGCCGTGGAGCGCAGCCTCGATACGGTGGTTGCACGGCTGCTGCTCTCTGCCAAGAACTTGCCGGCGCGGCAGTTTCTTGAGAGCATCGGCAGCGGATGGCAGGAACAGGCTGAGGGCGGATTCGTCTTTCGCATTCCCGCGGCGGCCGCCGCTACGGTCGAATGGGAGGTGGACGCAGCGCCTGCACCGGCAAGCCCGGCAGCGAAAACACGGCGCGGCAGAACGCGGACGAGGTTGATCGATTATGAGCGGATCGCTCGAACACTTGCGACCCCCGAACAAATTCTCGAAGAAATGCGACGGACGCGAATTTCGCCGCGCGGAACCCTGTCGGCGAGCAATCCACCCATAGGCGAAACCGAAACCCGATTGGCGACGATTTGGTGCGACCTGCTTCAAACCGCTGCCGTCAATCGCGATGACAACTTCTTTGACCTGGGCGGCCATTCGCTGCTGGCCGTCATGTTGCTCGTGCGGGTGAAGGAAGCCTTCGATGTGGAACTGCCGATCGACGATGTCTATTCATCCATCATGACGCTGTCGAGCATGGCGGCTGATATTGACGCGCGAGCGTTGGGTATCGGCGATCAGGATGAATATGCTTCTCTGCTTGCAGAAATCGAAGGGCTTACGGATGAGGAAGCCCGGGTCTTGTTAGAGGAGGAACGATCGGGAACGGACGGGCGGTGATCTGTGCGTGTTCTGCTCGCATCCAATGCTTGTTATGAGCCGCCTCAAGGAGGTTCGACACGCTCGAACCTGGCCTGGCTGCGGCACATGGCTCATGCCGGACATTCCATTCAGATCGTTTCATCGGCTCCCGCGTCGCAGATCGACCTGACAGCACGGATGACAACCGAGGACGGATTGGCGGTCCTTTCGGTGCGCGATTTTCCGCGCCGGTCGGCGCTCTTGTCCGAAGAAATACGCGCGTTTCAACCCGACTGGGTCCTGGTGTCGTCGGAGGATCTCAGCCACATGTTATTGCGCGAAGCGTATCGAGCAGCGCCTGAACGGATCGTTTACCTGGCGCACACGCCGCAGTTTTTTCCGTTCGGACCGGCAAGCTGGCATGTGGATGAGAAAGCGACTGGCATGGTTCGGAATGCGGCTACCGTCGTTGCAATCGGACGGCACATGGGCGATTACGTCGAACAACACTGCGGGCGACCGGCGGCGGTTATCCATCCGCCGATCTACGGCGATGGCCCCTTCCCGAACCTGGCAAAGTTCGACAGCGGCATCATCCTTATGATCAATCCATGTCCGGTCAAAGGCGTTGGCATATTTCTTGCATTGGCAGATCGGCTGCCGCAGTATCAGTTCGGCGCGCTGGAAGGCTGGGGAACGACGGAGCATGACCGCGACGCCATTGCATCGCGACAGAATATCCGGTTGCTGCGGCGAGTCGCGAATATCGAGGACGCGCTCCGGCAATCGCGGGTACTACTGATGCCGTCACTCTGGTACGAGGGGTTCGGTCTGGTGGTGATGGAGGCTCTGCTACGTGGCTTGCCGGTGATCGCGAGCGATTCGGGCGGCCTGAAGGAAGCCAAGATAGGGACTGATTTTGTCATCCCGGTCCAAAGCATCCGCGAGTGGAAGCCGGAATTCGACGCGGCCCATATGCCCGTGCCGGTGATGCCGGAACAGGACATCGATTCGTGGGTCGGTGCAGTCGAAGGGCTACTCGGTGACCGCGACGTATATGAAGCCGAGAGTTCCCGCTCGAAGGAAGCGGCTCAGAAGTTCGTGCAGGGGCTTCGTGCCCGCGATTTCGAGGAATTCCTGGAGAGACTTCCCACATCCCCGACTGAGCGTAAGGTGCGGCAACTGACTCCGGAGATGCGAAGCCTGCTCTTGCGACGGCTGCAGGAACCCGGCAGGCATCGGCCGTAATGCGGATCCTGCTGGCGGAGAACTCGCTGTACTATCCGTCGCACGGCGGCGGCGAGAAATCGAACCGCCTGTTGATGGAGGCGCTTGCCGAACGGGGACATCAGGTCCGTGTTTCGACAAGAGTGGAGCGTTTCGGGTCGGCCGGATATGACAAACTTGCCGCTGCGTTACGCGGCCGCGACATCGCGTTTGAAATCACGAACGACGGGGCCATCGCATACCGACACAACGGCGTGGATGTACGAGCACTCGCGCTCGACCCGCACCTGCGGGCGTTTTTCAGGCAACAGGTCTCCAACTTTGCTCCGGAAGTCATCATCACTTCGACGGACGATCCGGCGCAGCTCTTGTTTGAACTCGCTGTCCAGACGGCGGACGCTCGCGTCGTGTATCTCGTCCGCGCCACCATTGCCGTTCCGTTCGGACCCGAGGGATCTACGAATAGCGCGGAGCGAACAGCCCGCCTCCGCCAGGCCGACGTCGTCGTGGGCGTCAGCAACTACGTAGCGGAGTATTGCCGGAAATGGGGTGGTCTGGATGCGATTCACGTTCCCATCTCGCTGCTCGAACCGGGCCAGCCCGATATTCTCGGACGGTTTGATAACCCTTACGTGGTGCTCGTCAACCCATGCGCGGTGAAGGGCATCGAGATTTTTCTCAGCCTCGCAGACCGCATGCCCACGGTCGCATTCGCGGGCGTACCGACCTGGGGCACGACAGCGCACGATCTCGAAGAAATGCAAAAGCGCCCCAATATCCGGATCCTCGAGCCTGTTGACAAAATCGACGAATTGCTTCGCCTGACGCGTGTCATGCTGGTTCCGTCCGTGTGGGCGGAGGCGAGGTCGCGTATGATTCTGGAAGCGGTTTCGCGAGGCATTCCCGTGATCGCCAGTGATGTCGGGGGTATTCGCGAGGCGATGATGGGCCTCGATTATCTCCTTCCGGTCAACCAGGTCACTGGCTATCGCCATGCCGTGGACGATCACATGGTGCCGGTCGCGGAGGTGCCGCCGCAGGATGTTTCGCGCTGGGTAGAGGCGTTACACCGGCTCACGAGCGATCTACAGCACTGGACCGACCTATCGCAACGCTCCCGCGCAGCCGCTTTGAACTACATGGAGCATCTGAATGTGCACCCGTTTGAGGGAGTGCTCGAAGATCTCCTCCGCCGGCCGAAACGGGGCGTCCTGGTGAGCCGCACCTATCATCATCCGCTCGAGGATCTCTCGGACGACAAAAAGAAGCTGTTAGCACTAAGGCTTAAGAAACGGGGTGCGGTTCACGATCGCGCCGGCAACCGTTGGTTTGTTGGACCACCACGTAACTCGCCTCAGCAATTGCGCCTTTTCTGTTTCCCTTATGCGGGCGCGGGCACGTTGCCATATAAGAGCTGGGAAGTATCTCTGAGAGACGTCGCGACGGTCACGAGCATCCGCCTTCCGGGCCGCGAGGATCGGCTGAATGAGCCTCCAATCGAGAGCATGACGGAGCTTGTGCGGATTCTGGCAGGAGAAATCGAGCCGCTGCTCGACGGACCATTTGCGTTCTTCGGGCACAGCATGGGCGCCATTGTCGCTTATGAGTTAGCAGTTGAACTGCGGCGGCGCGAGAAGCCGCTTCCAGCCGCGATTGTGGCATCGGCGGCTCGGGCTCCGCAGTTCCGGCTGAAACACGTCCCGCCTCCGCCTCTTTCGGACGAAGACTTTCTGGCCGACATACAGAGGCTCGGGGGAGCGCCGGATGATGTCCTCAATAACCCGGAGATACTGCGGCTCGCGCTGCCGAGCCTGAAAGCAGACGCACGCTTGTACAGTGGCTATGTGTACTCTCCGGAGAGCCCGCTGCCATGCCGGGTTGACGCGTACGGCGGAGATGCGGACCCGAATATAAAAAGGCAGCATCTGGAGGCATGGGGCGAAGTGACGAGCGGCGAATTCCAAGTGCGGATGTTCCCAGGCGGTCATTTCTTCATTCAGGCGGCTCGCGAAGCGTTCCTCTCCGCGCTAGCTGAGGACCTGGGCTCGGCGGGTCGGCGATTCCGCGCGCCACGAGCAGAGTAAACTCAATGAGTATGAACGTCGGGGAACAAATGCCCGTGGGCGGATACGTGACGAAGGACAAATTCATCCTTGGCAGAACGCTCCAGGAGATCGAAGACATCCTCGGATTTCAAAGAGGCCGCCTGGCGCAGGGAATGTTTGTGCTGGCCCTCGATCGGCTTCCCCAGCAGAGTGAGTTTCAACTGGCAGCGTACTCGATGATCGCCGAGCATCATTTCACACTGCCCGGCGATCTTGAAATTTCCAAGATCAAGGAGAGTGCGGCAGGCACCTGGTCGTTGAGCGGTCCGGACCGCCTGGTGAAGGTTCGTGCGGTGACGCCGCACGATTCCAACCTGGATCTCGACGCCCAGTATCCGCCGGGAAAGGGAGCACCGCAATGGAAACTCCTGACGCGGATTCCGGCTACCTGCGTGGCGGCCGTCACGCGGTACCCCGATGGCCGATATCAACTGGCAGCGGCGATCAGGACATGACAGCGGTAATGGCTAAAGGACCATACCATATGAAGCTCGCTTGTGCAGTTTTTATGGCTTTTGCTTATGCAGCTCTCCCGGCCCTTGCGGCTCCGACCCGCATCGACGACCCGTTGACGTTTGTACGGGGCGTGTATGCTCACTACGCCAACAATAAGTCCACCAACTATGCGCCACCGAACGATATCTACACGCCGCGTCTCCAGGCGCTCATTCGTGATGACCGGCGGCGTGCAAAAGGCGAGGTGGGATGCCTGGATTTCGATTTCTGGGTAGATGGTCAGG
>DATGJP010000089.1:0-2194 GCA_035295125.1 Bryobacteraceae bacterium
CAGTTGCTCGCAGGATACACGTGGCAGAGGTCCATCGACACCGACTCCGGCGGTTCATTCGGCTCGCCCACGCAGCGTTCGGCCTGCCTGAACTGCGATAAGGGTCTCTCCAATTTCAACATCGATCACCGGTTCACATCCAGCATCAGTTATGAGCTGCCTTTCGGGCGCGGGCGGGCATTTGGACGAGACCTGCCGCGAGCGGTAGATTTCGCACTCGGCGGATGGGAAGTGGCAACCATCGCGAGTTTCCAGACGGGTCCGCCGCAGGATGTCACGGCCACTAACCTCACCGCCGACACCGGTATCCACACCCAGCGCGCCAATTGTCTGGGCGGCGACGCCTACGCAAGTGGCAGTCTTCGGAGCAATGGGCTGCAATGGCTGAATCCCGCCAATTTCTTGGCAGACGCGGCCGGGTATTATGGTACTTGTGGACGTTCGGCATTCACTGGACCTGGATTGAACAACTGGGATCTTTCCGTGCTCAAGCATTTTCGGATCACAGAAGGCACGCGCGTGGAATTCAGAACCGAGGCTTTCAATGCCTTCAATCACGCGCAATTCGATCTCCCGGTGAACAGTGTGGCATCCCCGATTTTCGGTAAGGTGACATCGGCTGAACAGCCGCGCGTTCTTCAGCTCGCGTTGAAACTGAGTTTTTGAAAGGCGAGCCCAAATGGTTTCGCGATGAAGTCACAAGCTCATTTGAGAACATTGAAAAGCGCCCTCCTTGCTATCTGTTTGTGCTGGTTTGGCATCTCGTTTTGTTCCGCCGAATCCGTTGATTTTGCCGGCACGATCCATCCGATCTTCGTGTCGCGGTGTCTGCCTTGCCACAGCGGCTCGAAAGCCCCGGCGGGCTTATCGCTCGGCTCGCGCGCCGACATGCTGAAGGGGGGAGTCAGCGGCCCCGCTTTGGTTCCGGGTGATAGCGCCAAGAGTCTGATCGTCAAAAGAATCCTGGGCGAGGGCGGCGCTCCCAGAATGCCCATGGGCAGCGACAGCCTGAAACCGGACGAAATCGCGTCTATTCGAAAGTGGATCGATGAGGGGGCCAAGATCGACATGGCCAACGTTTCGACGGTGGAGTTTTCGCTAGCTCTCCATCCACCCGCCCGGGGCGGCATCAATCGGTTGATGTCGCGATATTACGAATCGCGTCACGTTCCTCCCGTCCAGCCGGTTGCCGATGCTGTTTTTGCGCGTCGCGTCTACCTCGACGTCATCGGTCTGCTGCCGGCTCCCGAGCAACTCAGGCGCTTTGAAGAGGACTCCCAACCGGACAAACGTCAACGGTTGGTCGACGAGCTATTAGCTCAGAATCAGAACTACGCTGAAAACTGGATCACGTTCTGGAACGATCTTTTGCACAACGACGAAGGCGTCACGTTTTACGGCGATCGGGCATCGATCTCGAATTGGCTTCTCACGTCGCTGAAAAGCAACCTGCCGTACAACCAGTTCGTCCAGGCGCTGCTGGCGCCCACCGCCCACGGCGGCCCCGACGGATTCTTGAAGGGGGTCACGTGGCGGGGCACGGTAAGCGCGTCCCAGCGCCCGCCGCTCCAGGCAGCGCAAAATTCCGCCCAGGTCTTTTTGGGCATCAATCTGAAATGCAACTCCTGTCACGATAGCTTCATCAGCCACTGGAAGCTCCGGGAGGCCTATTCGCTGGCGAGCCTCTTCTCGGATAAGCCGCTTGAGATCGTTCGCTGCGACAAGAACACAGGCCAGATGGCGACGCCGCAGTTTCTGTTTCCCGAGCTCGGGTCGGTAGACGCCACGGCGTCGCTTTCCGACCGCAGGCTCGCAGCAGCTAGAATGTTCACCGACCCGCGCAATGGTTTGTTCGCGCGGACAATTGTGAATCGCGTCTGGCGGGCTCTCTTCGGCCGGGGTCTGGTTGAGCCGGTCGATATCATGGAGGGTACGGCTTGGAATCCCGAGCTCCTGGACTGGCTGGCTCAGGATTTCATCGCTCACAACTACGACTTCAAATATCTCCTGAAGTCGATCCTGATATCCGAACCGTATCAGCGGCCCTCGGTTCCGTCCGGGCAGCTCCGCGACCCGAAATACGAGTTTCGAGGACCGTGGCCACGCCGCATCACAGCGGAAAAGTTCAGCGATGCGATCGCCGAGATCACTGGAAATTGGCGCATCCATGTAGACGACAAGCCGGTCCCGGGAA
>DATGJP010000090.1:0-86256 GCA_035295125.1 Bryobacteraceae bacterium
TTCCGCGCCCAGCAAACGCATGCGAAACACGTTGAGCCGCTGGCGCTCCATATCTTCGGCGCCCATGTACACAACGCACTCGAGTCCCAGCCGCGCCGCGACGGTAGCTGTGGCCACGCCGTGCTGGCCCGCGCCGGTTTCGGCAATGATGCGCGTCTTGCCCATGCGCTTGGCGAGCAATATCTGGCCGATGGCGTTGTTGATTTTGTGCGCGCCGGTGTGGAGCAGGTCTTCGCGCTTGATAAAGATGCGCGCGCCGCCCAGGGATTCGCTTAGCCGCTTGGCATAATAGAGCGGCGTGGGACGGCCGGCATAGTCGGCCAGGAGGTTTCTCAGCTCCTCCTGAAACGTGGGATCGTGCCGCGCCTCGAGATAGGCTTTCTCGATCTCCTCGAGGGGCGCCATCAGGACTTCGGGGACGTATCGGCCGCCGTAGGGGCCGAAATGGCCGCGTTGGTCTGGGCTGCTGGTGGTCATAGACTGCATGTGAGTGCCGCTTCGATGAATCTCTTCATTTTCTCGTGGTCTTTGATGCCGGGGGATTTTTCGATGCGCGAGCAGGCATCGACGCCCCACGGGCGGGCTTGTTCGATAGCGGCCTGAACATTGTCGGCATCAAGTCCGCCGGCAAGGATTATGCGTTGTTGCAGGCCGCGGGCGACGGACCAGTCGAACGTCTTCCCGGTCCCGCCATACGCATCGGGCGAGAAGCCGTCCAACAGAATGGCCTCCGCATCAAAGGTAGGGCAGGCCGTTTCGCCTGCCCTTCCGACCCTCCAAACACGCCACGTGCGGATGCCGGGATACTCTCCGTCCCCGTAAATTTGTGCAATCTCTAACCCAGCGTCATCCATAATCCGAACAACGGCTTCCGTCGGTTCATTGACGAAAATTCCAACCTTCGTTGCTCGAATCGCCGCCCCAAGTTCTGCCGCAATTTCGGGTGCGACATAGCGGGGACTTTCGCGGTAGAAATTGAATCCCAGCGCCGAAGCGCCCGCATCCACAGCCGCGAGTGCGTCGTCACGATTCGTAATCCCGCAAACCTTGACCATCATGCGATCAACGCCTCGATCGCCGCCGCCGGGTCGCCCGATTTCATGAGATGCTCGCCAACGAGGAAGGCCGTAAATCCTGCGGACCGAAGGCGCTGGACGTCGGCGGCGCCATGGATTCCGCTCTCGGCAACTCGTACCACATCCGACGGGATCTGATCTGCGAGGCGTAGCGCGACCTCCAGGGTCACCTCGAATGTGTGCAGATTGCGATTGTTTACGCCGATGATCTGTGCGCCGGAGCCGATCGCGGTTTGGAGTTCGACCTCATTGTGGACTTCCACAAGAGCCGCCATGCGGTAACTGGCCGCCAACTCCCGATATGCGCGAAGCTGAGCCTCGTCGAGAATGGCCGCAATCAGCAGAATGGCATCGGCCCCTGCTGCCGCAGCCTCGATTATGTCGAATTCCCCAATCGTGAAATCCTTCCGCAGGACCGGCAGCGTGACGCTTGCCCTTGCGGCCCTTAGGTCATCAAGGCTGCCCTGGAAATTGGGGCCGTCGGTCAGAACCGATAGCGCGGCCGCACCACCGCGAGAGTAGGTTTCCGCGATGGAAGCGGGATGGAAATCGGCGGCTAGCACGCCTCGGCTCGGAGAAGCTTTTTTGATCTCCGCGATGATCGCCGGCGCGCGGACGGTGAGGGCCCGGTGGAAATCGCGCCGAGCCGTGAGAGAGGCTTCGGCATCGGCCTCAAGCTGCGGTGTCAGGCGGCGCGGTTCAGCTTTTTTCTGGAGGACAATACGGGCAAGAATATCAGGAACCGCCTGGACCATGTAGGGAATTTCCATCGTAACACTTCATTTCATGGACGGCCTCGCAGCCGGTTTAGCACGCGCCGGTCGCGTTTCGACGGCCGGCCTTCGCGTTCCGACTCAGGCATGGCTTTTCGTTCCGCGGCAAGCTTAAACCGCGCCGCGACGCTCTCGTCCGTCTCGCGATAGAGGGTTCGCGCGACGGGCGCCGGACCGCGCATTTCGCTGAGCTCCAGCACCTGGACATGGAACTCCCCGCTGTCGTTCTTTACCCGCACCATGTCGCCCACCTTGACGTCGCGGGCCGGCTTGGCCGGTTGGTCGTTGTACTGAATTCTGCCCAGATCGCAGGCGCGCGTGGCCAGGCTGCGGGTCTTGAAGAAACGGGCGGCCCAGAGCCATTTGTCGATTCGCACGCCGGTCACTTATCCTATTCTCGCCGACCTCGTGTGAGGCGAAGGTTTGAGCAGCGTTGTCTAGCGCAGGGAGCGCATTCCCATCAAGGACGGAGTCCGGGTAAGGCAGCCGAACTACCTGGCTAGGGCTCCCAGCGCCGGAACACCAGCACCGCATTCAGCCCTCCAAACGCAAACGAATTCGACAGCGCCGCTTCCACGTGCGCCTTCCGCGCCGTGTTCGGAATCACGTCGAGATCGCACGCCGGATCGGGGGTCGTGTAATTTGCGGTCGGGGGCAGCGTGCCGCATCGAAGCGCCATCAGGGTCGCTACACCTTCGATCGCCCCAGCGGCTCCGAGCGCATGGCCGTGCATCGATTTTGTCGAACTCACTGCCAATTTATCCGCGTGTGGGCCGAAGACCTGGCGAATCGCCGTGGTCTCGGTGGAGTCGTTGGCCGTCGTGGCCGTGCCGTGCGCGTTGATATAGCCGATCTGCTCGGGCGCCATGCCACTGTCCTGGATTGCCCACCGCATCGCCCGGGCCGCACCGTCCGGCGACGGCTGGGTGATATGGTGCGCATCCGACGACATGCCGAAACCGGCAATCTCCCCTAGTATCTGCGCGCCACGAGCCGTCGCGGATTCCGCCGTTTCGAGGACCATCATCGCGCCGCCTTCGCCCAAAATCAAACCGCGCCGATCCTTTGAAAACGGCCTGCAGGTGTCCGGGGAAACAACCCGCATCGCCTCCCACGACTTCAGGAAGCCCATGCTGAAGACCGCCTCGCTCCCGCCTGTGATCGCGGTGTCGACAATCCCGTTCCGTACCATCCAAAACGCCTGCCCCATGGCATGATTCGCCGACGAACAGGCGGTGGAAACGGTATAGGTCGGCCCGAACACGCCCAATTCGAGGGAAATCCGGCTCGCTGCGGCGTTCCCCATGGTTCGCGGAATCGTGAACGGATTCACGCGATTGCTGCCGTTCTTGTAAAGACCGATGAAACCCTCATCCTCCGTCGTTTGGCCGCCGACGCACGACCCGGTAATGATCGCGGTTCGTTCGCGCAATTCCGGCGTAAACGTTAAACCCGCCTGCTGCAAGGCCTCGCGCGCCGCAATCACTCCAAACTGCGCGAAACGGTCGAGCAGGCTCAGATCCTTTTCATCGAAAAAGGCAGCGGGATCGTAAGCCGGCACCTCGGCGGCATTCTGAAAACGAAGCTGGGAGCGATCCACCAACTGCATGGGGCGAATGCCGGAGCGTCCCTCGGAGAGTGCATTCCAGAAAGCGGAAATCCCGGTTCCCACGCCGGAAATTACACCCATTCCGGTGACAACCACACGGCGCACGGCCATTTTACGCTCTCACGGCAACGGGCGTTCCTTCGTCACCTCGCTCCAGGAGTTTGCGCACGCCTGAGATGGCGTCCTGAACCGTGCGGATGGTCTGAGCCTCGTCGTCGGGAATGTTGATGTTGAATTCGTTTTCGAGCGCGAAGAGGATGTTGATTCCATCCAGCGAGTCGATCCCCAGTTCTGCAAAGGAGCTCTCTTCCAAGATTTTGGATGCTTCAATGTGCTGGGTTGCGGCGATCACGGAGATCACCCGCTGGCTCAAATCTTCGAACATATGATGTCGCTCACTCTTTCGAAATGGTACCCCGTATCAATTATTACCGGCAGTATCTGTTCCACGGCGCGAAGCGTCACGCCAATGTCGGGACGCACCTGAAGTTCGCGGCCGTCATGCAAACAGAATATCGCTCCGTTGTGCGCGCCATGTAACAGCCGGGTTACAACCCGATCCGCCGGACGCTTCCAGTCTACGCCAATCACGGTCCACATCACGCCGAGCAGGCCGAGCTGTTTTTGCGCCGAGCCCAGCCCGAACCAGCGGGCGCCGAACGGTGCACGAAACAGTCGCGGGCGTGCGCTGGTGGCTTTCGCGATCGATTCCTGCGCCCGGGACAACTCGTCCGCCATGAACGCCGCCGACTTGAACGCGAAAAGCGGATGCGAATCGCTGTGGTTTCCAATTTCGTGACCTGCCGATGCCACCTCGCGCGCGATCGCCGGCAGGCGTCGCACGTTTGCCCCGCATTGGAAGAACGTGGCTGGCGCCTGGTATTTCGCGAGAACCTCGAGTAGAGCCGGGGTCGATTCGCTGGGTCCATCGTCGAAGGTCAGCGCTATCGACCTGCGCTCCCCCGTGCCTTGGTAAACGGAGGGCCCAAACACGGTGGACGATCGCGACCGAACGGCATATGCCATGAATCCGGCCGAGGCCGCCAGGGCGGCGCCCGACACCGCCGCCGCAGTCTTCATGGACGCGGGCCGAACCACTGCTCGCTGTGGTCCGATGTGACGGAGCGCATCTCGGGCGGAGAAGCAATCTCGAAGAACGACCAAGGTCCCGGTATCCAGGGGTACTTCTCAATCACGCCCTCGTCCACTTCAACGCCGAGGCCGGGCGTCTTGGGAACGATCAGGTCGCCGTGATCCAGGTTCAGCGGCTCCTTCAGGATCTCCGCGGCGAGAGGGAACGGGTACATCCCGGCGCAGGACGGCGTCGAATAGCAGGGATATTCGAGCCACTCCACCACCATCGCCGGCCAACAGATCCCTAATTGCGCCGCCGCCATGACCTCCAGTGCCGTTCCCCAACTGTGGAATGCGAATTTAAGATTCGCGCGTGCAATCTCCGGAAAGATGCGATGCGCCATCGGGTAGCCGCCCTGGCACACGACGTCCATTTGGATGTAGTCGACACTATCGGAAGTGATGAGGTCCAGATAGCCAGCCTCATTTGGCTCATGTTCGCCCGCGGCGATAGGAACAAAGGCGAGCTCTTTCAGGCGCCGGTAGCCCTCGTGGTGATCGGGCGGCAGCGGTTCCTCGAGCCATGCAATGTCGTATTCGGCAAACTGCTCGGCCAGCTTATCGATGGCCGCCATCAGGTAATTCCGATCGCCCATGCGCCACCACGTGTGCGCGTCGATCATCAGGTCGAAATCGGGACCAACAGCCTCGCGCATCAGGCGAATGGCTTCCAGATCCTGCTCCGGACCCATGCCTGCGCGCATCTTGTACGCCCGGAACCCGAGTTTCGAGATCGCCTCCGCCTCGGCCGCATACTTCTCGGCAGGCATGTACATCCCGGCGCTGCCATATAAGCGGATGTGGTCGCGGACGCGGCCGCCTAGCAATTCCGAAACGGGCAGGCCTTTTTCCTTGCCGGCAAGATCGTAAAGCGCCACTTCGACGGCGCAATATACCTTGGCGGTCTCCGGGTCCGCGCCAATGGCTTCGGCGAACTGAACGCGCAGGGCATCCGGGTCGGCAAGCGTACGGCCTTCGAGAAATGGCGCTATGACATTCTGAATCGCACGATGCGCTTTCTCGCTGCCTTGCCCGGGTCCGTAGCCGACTAAGCCGTTGTCCGCCTCTACCCGGATCAGCATGGCGTCGCGTTTGATAATCGTGCGTTCGCCTCCGTAGTAGATCAGCCGGAGCGGCTCGGGTAGTGGATAAGAGAGCAGGAAGGAACGGACGGACTTGATCTTCATCAGTTCGGCTGTACTCCAGCCTATCAGGTCCTTACCTGCCCGTAGCGCTACTGTTTGACCGTGACGGTCTTTATTTCGGAATACTGCTGCAGCCCGTATTCACCGAGTTCGCGGCCCATTCCGGACTGCTTGAAGCCGCCGAACGGAGCCCCGGCGTCGAAGACGTCGTAGCAGTTCACCCAGACGGTGCCCGCGCGGACGCTCGAGGCGACCTTCAGGGCTTTGGTGATGTCGCGAGTCCAAACGGCCGCTGCCAAGCCGTACATCGTATGATTGGCGCGATCGATGACCTCGTCCATGTCTTGGAATTTCAGGATGCTCAGGACAGGGCCAAAGATCTCTTCTTCTGCGATTTTCATCGAATCCTGGACGTCGCCGAAGACCGTCGGGGCGATGAAATAGCCGTTCTCGCCAACCCGCTCGCCACCACAAAGAAGCGCGGCGCCCTCGTTCCTGCCGGCCTCGATATAGGACATCACTTTCGCGAACTGGATATCGTCGACCTGCGGGCCCTGTTCCGTCTTCGGATCGAACGGATCGCCTACCACCCGGTTTTTGGCGCGCGCGACGCTCCTGGCAACGAATTCGTCGTATGCCTTCTCCTCAACGAAGAGACGGGAACCGGCGCAGCAGCACTGTCCCTGATTGAAGAACAGGCCGAAATGGCAGCCCTCCACGGCCTGGTCCATGTCGGCATCGGCAAAGACAATATTGGGGCTTTTGCCGCCAAGCTCCAGCGCGACGCGCTTCAGATTGGACTTGGCTGCGGCTTCCATAATGAGGTGGCCGACCTCGGTGGATCCGGTAAACGCGACCTTGTCGACGTCCATGTGGTTGGCAATAGCCGCACCGGCTGTGGGGCCATAGCCCGGCAAGATGTTGACCACGCCCGGTGGAAAACCCGCTTCGATAATCAGTTCGCCGATCCGCAGCGCCGTGAGCGGTGTCTGCTCGGCCGGTTTCATGACGATGGTATTCCCCATCGCCAGAGCCGGAGCCAGTTTCCAGGCCTGCATCAGAAGCGGGAAGTTCCAGGGAATGATCTGGCCGACTACACCGACCGGCTCATGCAGCGTGTAGCAGAAGTAATTTCCGCCGATCGGGATCGTCTTGCCGTGGACTTTGTCGGCCCATCCGGCGAAATAACGGAAGCACGCGATAGTAAGATTCAAGTCCGCCGCGCGAGCCACAGCCACCGGTTTCCCGTTGTCGAGCGCTTCCAGCTTTGCCAGTTCATCGGCGTTCTTTTCGATCAGGTCGGCCAGGCGGTTTAACAGGCGTCCGCGTTCGGAGGCCGAGATCTTCCGCCATGGCCCGCGCTCGAATGCTTTCCGCGCCGCCTTTACCGCGAGGTTGACGTCGGCGGCATCCGCCTCAGCGACTTGCGCGATCTCCGTTCCGGTTGAAGGATTGATGGTCGGGAACGTTTTCCCCGACACGCTGTCAAGCCACTCATTATCGATCAGGATTTTGGTCTGCTGAACAGCGACCTTGGGTTCCGTAACAGGAGAGAGTGTTGTAGCCACGGTACTCCCCTTTCTGATTACAGACTCAGTATACGTCCGGGGGCCGGTTTGCCCCTTCTTCTCATAGTGGCTCTTTATGGCAGATGGCACAACTGTTAGCAATACAGTATAATCACCTATCGAAGTACACAAGGAGGGTCGACTATATGGCAGCTCCCGCAACCGGCAGAACAGTGCAGCCTACCCCACGCGTGCAATCGATCGACATCGTTCGCGGCGCGGTAATGGTGCTGATGGCCATCGATCATGTGCGCGTGTTTTCCGGGGTCCCGGCAGGCTCGCCCGAGGCGGCAGTATTTCTGACGCGCTGGATCACGAACTTCTGCGCGCCGGCGTTCGTGTTCTTCGCGGGCACATCGCTGTTCTTGAAGGGCGAGCGCATCAACGATCGCGCCGCCCTCGCCAGATGGGTGATGTTGCGCGGTGCCTGGCTCGTTCTCCTGGAATTGACTTTTCTACGGTTGGCGTGGACGTTCAATGCCGATTTCACGCACTACATGCTCGCGGGAGTCATCTGGATGTTGGGTTGGTGCATGATCCTCATGGGTCCGCTAGTACGCCTTCCTGTTGCGGCAAGTGCGATCTTCGGGTGCCTCACAATCGCCGGGCACAACCTCTTTGCCTCTGCGGTTCACGGCCCGCTGGGGTGGTTGGGCCAACTTCTATATTTCGGCGGGGCGATCAAGGTGGGTCCGGTGGCCCAGCCGAATCTCCTCATCCTGTACACGATCTTCCCCTGGATCGGCGTCATGGCGGCCGGATACGCATTCGGCGCTGTGATGCGCATGAACCCGGAGCAGCGCAGGCGGACCTGTTATCTCATCGGCGGCGGCGCGATCCTCCTGTTCCTGGTGCTGCGTTATTTCAATCTGTATGGCGATCGGCCCTGGGCCGCCACGCCGCGCGTTGCCGCGTGGATTGCCTTCCTGAATACACGCAAATACCCGGCGTCGCTGCTGTTTCTGCTGATGACCCTGGGGCCCGCGATTGCGGCGCTGCCGCTGCTCGAAAACGCGCGTGGCCGCCTCGCGCAGTGGTTGTCCGTCTTCGGGCGCGTACCGCTCTTCTATTACTTACTGCACATCCCACTGATCCACGTCGTGGCCGTCGCGATCTCACTGGTGCGCACGCCGGGAGCGACGGGCTGGCTGTTCGGAAATCATCCCATGGACCCGCCTCCCGTGCCGCAGGGTTACATGTGGAGTCTTGGCCTGCTTTACGCGGTCACGGCGGCAGTCGTGATCGCGCTGTACTTTCCCTGCCGCTGGTTTGCGCGCTTGAAAGCGCAACGGCGAAGTACGTGGCTGACCTATTTATGATCCGGATTGCCGAGAGCTTCTTTTAGCTCGCGATCGAAAACGCCAGGCTCGGTGCAGATACGCATGATGCCTTCCAGATCGGCAAAGCGGCGCACGAATTCGGCCGTAATCCGTATGAAGTGAGAACCGGTGAGCATCGTGATGGTGCGCAACTGTGCCCGATGTTTGCCGAGCCATTGTGCCCAATCGCCGCTGACTTCGATGGATGCGCCGCGCACCTCATGGGCATCGATGAAGAACTCGACTGGGGCTCTTCCATCGAGCCAGCCGGACAATGCCACCATTGGCGCATCGCCGAACTCGCCCACATCATTCCCCGAGATCTTCAGGACGACCACGCCGCTCCGGAATTGTTGAATTGCCAAATTGCAATGAACGCCATCGTAGTAGACTTCACGACGCTCCGTCCGCTCCATATTCCTCCAACATCCAATGTTAACCGCCCAGGGAACGGCCGCGGCGATGGCGTTGTCTGGTGTTTCGTATGAATTGGTGGCGTGAGCACGAAGCTGAGATAAAATGAACCCAAACTGCCGCAAGGAGAACTCCCTATGCTTCGGCCCGCCACCCTCACACTCGTTCTTGCTGCCGGCCTGGCAGCACAGACGCCGCCCGTTGCCCCGGTAAAGGAACACAGCGAGGTACGTCAAGGAACCACGGTCACCGACAATTACTATTGGCTCCGCGAGAAATCGAATCCCGAGGTCATCAATTATCTGAACGCCGAGAACGCGTACACGGACGCGATGACAAAGGAGTTGAAACCCTTTGCCGACTCGCTCTACAAGGAAATGCTCGGCCGCATCAAACAGACCGACCTCAGTGTCCCGACTCGCAATGGCAATTACTTGATGTACAGCCGCACGGAAGAAGGCAAGCAATACCCCATTCTGTGCCGCCGTAAAGGCTCCATGGACGCGCCCGAAGAGATCGTGCTCGATGTAAACGAGCTTGGGAAGGGTCATAAGTTTGTTGGGCTCGGCGGTGTTTCCTACAGCGACGATCAGAACCTGGTTGCCTATTCCGTCGATTTCAGCGGATACCGCCAGTACACAATGCACATCAAGGACCTTCGGACCGGTGAGACGCTGGCGGACACCACCGAACGGGTCACGTCAATTGCCTGGGCAGATGACAACAAAACCCTGTTCCTGACTACCGAGGACCCCGTCACGAAACGCAGCGACAAACTCTGGCGGCATGTCCTCGGCTCGACTACATTCGAGCCGCTGTTCGAGGAGAAAGACATCCTATATCGCATCTACGTTCGTAAGACACGGGATAAGAAATACCTGCTGTTCTCAATCGACAGTACGGACACAACAGAGGTGCGCTATCTCCGAGCCGACCAGCCGCAAGGTAATTTCACGGTCTTTCTTCCACGAGAAAAGAAGCACCGGTATTACGTTGATCACCGCGAAGGCCTGTTCTACATTCGCAGCAACAAGAACGCTCTCAACTTCCAGGTGCTGACGGTGTCCGACAACGACCCCAGCCCGAAGAACTGGAAGGTCTTCATCCCGCACCGTGATGACGTTCAGGTTTCCGGTATCGATCTGTTCCGCGATTTTGCGGTTTCCGTGGAAAAATCCGAGGCGCTGAATCGTTTGCGCGTTTACGACTTCAAATCGCGCGCCTGGACGGACATCAAGTTTCCCGAGTCAGTCTACTCGGTATTCTCGGGCGGGACGCCGGACTTCGATTCGAAGACGTATCGTTACAGCTACCAGAGCATGATCACGCCGCAGAGCGTGTTCGACTACGACACCCAAACCGGCAAGTCCACGTTGTTGAAGCGCCAGGAAGTGCTCGGCGGCTACGACCCCACGCAGTATGTCACGGAACGGCAATGGGCCATTGTGCGCGACGGGACGAAGGTGCCGCTATCGATTGTGTACAAGAAGGGATTCCAGCGTGACGGTAAGGGGCCGATGCTCCTTTACGGCTATGGATCGTATGGAGCAGGCATGTCGGCGACGTTCTCGAGTGTGCGGCTTAGCATGCTGAATCGCGGCGTGGCCTACGCCATTGCCCATATCCGCGGGGGCGACGAGATGGGTCAGAAATGGCGTGAGGACGGCATGCTCATGAAGAAGAAGAACACCTTCTTCGATTTCGTGGATAGTGCGCAATACCTCATCGAGCAGAAGTGGACGTCGAAAAACTCGCTGATTATTGAAGGCGGCAGCGCCGGCGGTCTGCTGCTGGGGGCTACGCTCAACCTGCGTCCCGACCTGTTTCGGGCAGCGCATCTGGCCGTACCATGGGTCGACGTCATGAACGACATGCTGGACGCGTCGCTGCCGCTGACCACGGGCGAATACCTGGAATGGGGAAATCCGAACGAGAAGGCTGCCTACGATTACATGTTGACGTATAGCCCTTATGACAATCTGCACAAGACCGCGTATCCCGCCATGCTGGTGACCGAAAGCCTGAACGACAGCCAGGTGATGTACTGGGGAGCCGCGAAGTACGTCGCGAAGCTGCGGACGTTAAAGACGGACAACAATCAGCTCCTGTTGCAGATGAAGATGGACCCGGCCGGCCACGGCGGCGCATCGGGACGTTACGACCAGTTAAAAGACACGGCTTTCGAATACGCCTGGATGTTGAGCCAGGTCGGCATCAGGAACTAGCGCGGTAATACACAGCCGCTGATTCTTCACGAAAGCAGCGCAGGCGGTTTCGCCTGCGCGTTTTTATCAGATCCGAAGGCAGGCTGAATGCCTGCTTCACCCTTCCACAGCCTCCAAATCTTCGCGCGGCGCGAAAATCAAAGGCTGTGTGACACCTTTCCGGCACCCGAATTGCAAGTCGGCGAGTGGATGCGTTACGTTGCCCTCGCGACCGATTACGACGGAACCCTGGCGCACGATGGAGTTGTAGCAACCACAGCAATCGAAGCGCTGGAGCGCCTTGCTCATTCGGGACGGAAGTTGATCCTGGTGACAGGGCGCGAATTACCGGACCTGCAGAGAGTTTTTCCACGGTTAGACCTCTTTGAGAAGGTGGTGGCCGAGAACGGCGCCCTCCTCTACACTCCCGCGACCCGGGAGAAACGGACGTTGGCTCAACGCCCGCCGGACCAGTTCATTGACGCCCTGCGGCGGCGGGGTGTTACGAACATGAGCGCAGGCGAAGTGATTGTCGCGTTGTGGCGTCCTCAGGAAGAAATCGCGATCAAGGCGATCGCCGAGTTTGGCCTCGAACTGCAGGTGATCTTCAACAAGGATGCCGTGATGATTCTGCCCTCGGGCGTGAACAAGAGCACGGGTCTGGAAGCCGCTCTCGATGAATTAAGGATCTCGCGGCACAATCTTGCCGGAATCGGCGATGCGGAGAACGATCATTCGTTCCTGAGTTGCTGCGAGTGCGCCGTGGCAGTCGCCAACGCAATTTCGGCGCTGAAGGAAAAAGCGGACCTGGTCACCAAGGGGGATCACGGGGCTGGAGTAGTAGAACTCGCCGGAATGCTGCTGCAGGATGACCTCGCGGGACTTAACGTCTCTGCCGATCGTGCCGGCATTCGGCTTGGCAAAGCGGGTGATCGCGAGATTGTGTTGAAGACGCACGGGCAGGTCGTCCTGGTCTGCGGCCAGTCCGGCAGCGGGAAATCCACGTTCGTCACAGGTGTAATCGAACGCGTTGCGGAGCGCGGATACCAGATTTGCCTGGTCGATCCGGAAGGCGATTACGGCTCGCTTTCCGGGTTCGTGGCGACGGGCGATACCGGTCACCCACCTTCGCTCGATCATCTGCGGCAGATGTTGGATGACCCGAAAGCTCAAGTCACCGTCAACCTGGCGGGGGTCCGTATACCGGATCGTGCCGCCGCATTCGCGTCAGCCCTGAGCCTGATTCAAGAACGGCAGGTGCACCTGGGCCGGCCTCACTGGCTGGTTGTAGATGAAGCGCATCAGATGCTGCCGTCGGAGTGGAGTCCTGCGCGTGGTCAGCTGGGCGGTGAGATCCCGAACCTGCTCTTGTTGACCGTGCATCCCCAACATGTGGCGCCCGCGGCATTAAAACGCGTCGACACCGTCATCGTGATGGGAGCGGAGCCGGCCGGCGCGCTGGAAGAATTCGGGAACATAGCCGGAGTGCGCGTACCCGTGCCGCCATCCGATCCGCTCGAGCATGGCGAAGCACTTCTGTGGCAGCGCGATGGGGGCGCCGTTTTGAAAATGACAAGCGACCCCCCAAGGGCCGAGCGCGATCGTCACAAACGCAAATATGCCGCAGGAGACATCGAGGAAGATCGCGTCTTCTACTTCCGTGGACCGGACGGCAAGCTGAATTTGCGCGCCCAGAACCTTACCGTCTTCCTGCAAATGGCGGATGGGGTCGACGACGAGACGTGGCTGTTCCATCTGCATCGCGGCGACTATTCGCGCTGGCTGCGCGAAGACGTGAAGGACAAGGAACTGGCCGATCACGTCGCGGCAATTGAGCGGGACGATCGTATCTCACCAGGCGAAAGCCGAAAACGGATCAGGGAAGCGATCGAAGAAAAATACACGGCGCCGGCATAGTCTGGCCCGACGCACAGAAGCAGGAAATCCGCGTATCGTGGCATAGATGCGGTGATGCTATCGTCGATCTGTTGAAAGCTCCTGAGATTATCAAAACCGAACGGCTGATTCTGCGCAAGCCTCTTAACGACGACGCGGAGGCCATCTTCTCCCGCTATTCCAGCGACCTGGAGGTAACGAAGTATCTCGGCTGGCCACGCCACCGGATCATCGAAGATACGAAGTCATTTCTGGCCTTCAGCGATGCGGAATGGGAACGTTGGCCGGCCGGGCCATACCTGATCGAGTCCCTGGTTGAGCAACGGCTGCTTGGCAGTACCGGTCTGGCATTCGAGTCACCGTCGGTTGCCGCTACAGGATACGTGCTAGCTCGCGATGCCTGGGGATTCGGATACGCAACGGAAGCTCTTAACGCTGTCGTTGCATTGGCCCGTGATTTGGGCGTCAACCGGCTCTACGCCCTCTGTCATCCGGCAAATGTTGCTTCTGTTCACGTCCTTGGGAAGTGTGGCTTTCATAATGAAGGCTTTACGCCAAGCCAGCACCGCTTTCCCAACCTCGATCCGGACGACCCAGGAGAATGTTTATGCTTCGCGCGTCACTTTGAACCCGCGGCCAGGACTTGATTGCACGAACGGTAGTAAGCGATCAGGTCAAGAACCGGCGGCGCGTGCCCCATCGCCCGGAGCATGCCGGAAACCTGTCCACGATGGTGAGTGCCGTGATTGACCACGTGAGTCACAATCTGCCAGATCGGTTCCTCATGGACGTTTCCCTTCAAATCGCGGTACGTGAGTTTTGCTTCGACGGCCTCGTCGGTCAGCGTCGCTGCCCACTCCTTCCAACGATCGTGGAGCTTCGGCCAATCCTCCTGGAGGACGCTCAAACGCACGTCTGAATCCGGATCGATGAAACGGGCCGGCACATTGTCAGTGATCCGCCCGTACCAGACCCGGTCGGCGGCAAAAATGTGCGCCAGCGTACCTAACAAGTGCCTTTCACTGAATTTGAAATCGTGGACCAGTTCGTCCGGAGTAAGGAGCGCGGCTACCTCGACGAGCTTACGACTCGAGTTGGCCGTGTAATCAATCAGCGTTCGAACAGTGGAGGCGGATAGGCTCACAGTTGCCGTATCGTAACATCGCTCACAACTTAACGCCGGTTAACTCCATATGCGATAATTATCACGTCAAACGAGCCACCCGCGGGGGTGGCCGGAAAATCTGAGTACTGGCTAGCATACCAACTACTATGAAGAATGAATCGCAAGCCACTGCCGCAGCAAGCACATTTCAGAACGTGAAGGAGATTGAGGCTCATGCGAAGAGCCGCATGGAGAAGGTGCTGAGTGATCTGCAGCACGACATGGCCAACGTTCGCACCGGCCGCGCCTCGATCAGCCTCCTCGATAACGTTAAGGTCGACTACTATGGCACGCCAACGCCTGTGAACCAGTTGGCTACTCTGCACGTTCCTGAAGCTTCCCTGATCACGGTGCAGCCGTGGGACGTATCGCAGATTGGTGCTCTTGAAAAAGCAATCCGCGCCGCCGATCTGGGTCTCAACCCCTCCAACGACGGCAAGCTGATCCGGGTGCCGATTCCGCCGCTTACTGAAGAGCGCCGCAAGGAATTGGTGAAGAAACTGAACCATCTTGCAGAGGATCACCGGGTTGCCATGCGCAACATCCGCCGCGACGCCAACGAAGCGGTGAAGAAGCTTCTCAAGGACAAGACGATCAGCGAGGATGAAGACCGTCGCGCCCATGACGAGATCCAGAAAATGACCGACGGGTGCATTCAAAAACTGGATCAGGCGGCGAAAGCAAAAGAGAAGGAAATCCTCGAATTCAAATAGCGCCCGGGCGTTATGGCGCGTTACAGCTCGCGAATTCTGCTTGCCGTTGCGGGGATCTTATCCCTGCTTCTCGTGATACTCGCGGTCATTCAGTATCGCTGGGCCGGGCGCGTGGCTGAGGCGGATCTCGAACGCACCCGCAATCAGCTCAAAACATCGGCGGAGAACTTCGCGCGGGATTTCGACCAGCAACTCGCACAGGTACACGTCTTTTTTTCAAGGCTGGCGACATCGTCGAGCGGAGAACCCGCGGCCGTCCCCGATGCGTCGGCGATTCCGCGGATGGTTGGCGAGGCCTATTACCTGGATGTGGCCGATGACGGGCCAGCACGGCGCTATCATTTGCAGCGCGATGGCAAGTGGTCGGCTTCGATAGAAAACAACGCAATGCCGGATCGGGTTACACGACCGCCGGCAGTCAATCTGAGTTGCGCGCCACCTCCAGCCGATGGTGCTCCGGTGCTGATCATCCTGAGCGCCATCGAGAAGTCATCGCCGCTGCTTCCTCCCTTCCAGCGTTGCATGTACGTTGTTCTGGATACCGGTTATCTGCAACGCCAGGTTTTTCCCGCGCTCATCGATAAATACTTTGGAACCGACGCACGCTCGACGTACGCGTTTTCTGTCGAGAAGCGTGGCCGTTCCGGTTCCCCGATTTACAGTTCAGATCCACATCCCGCGTCACAATACGAAGTGCAGCAGCCCTTCTTCACACTGCGGCTTGAAGATCTGGTCACGATTCGCACATCGCTGCCAGAACATCCGCCCGCAATGGCGCGACTGTATGTCAACAAGGGTGCGACCGGGCGCATCATGTTTCGGACCGACCGCCGATTCGGCAACCCCCTGAGTGGTGACTGGCAGCTCAACGTGGGTTCCAAAACCGGAACGCTGGCGTCGTCACTCAACGTATGGCGCCGGCAAAACCTCCTATTGAGCATTGGCGTTGAATTGATGCTGCTGGCCGGCATGACGTTCATCGTCGTGTCTTCCCGCAGAATGCAGCGGCTGGCCGAGCAGAAGATGCAGTTCGTCGCCGGAGTGTCCCACGAGCTTCGCAATCCACTGTCGGCGATCTGCATGCTCTCCCGCAATCAGGCCGACGGGCTCGTTTCGGGATCGGAACAGGTGCGGCAGTACGGATCTTTAATTCACGGACAGGGGCAACGCCTTACCGAAATGGTGGAGCAGACGCTTCAGTTTGCCGGGATCCACTCGCGTCATCCCGGGACCGGCCAGAGTTCAGTCGACGTGAAGCAGGTGGTGCAGCAGGCCTTGGAATCGCGTCGTGACGAACTGGAACGCGGCGGATTCGAGACGGAGTTGGAACTCGACGAAAATCTGCCTTCCGTACTCGGCGACTCGCGCGCTTTGCAGCAGGCCGTCGAGAACCTCCTCGGCAATGCCATGAAATACGGCGGCAGCGGACGGTGGATCCGCGTGAGCGCGCACCGCGACGCAGACGGGAAAGCGGTTCTGATCACTGTGGAAGACCATGGCGTAGGAATCGATCCCGCGGACGCCGACCAGATTTTTGAGCCGTTCTATCGCGGGAAGACCGCCGTCGAGAACCAGATTCCGGGTAGCGGGCTCGGATTGAGCCTGGTGCGAACCACCATCGACGCCCACCGGGGGACCATTACGCTCGAAAGCGCGCCGGGGCAGGGAAGTGCGTTCACATTGCACCTGCCGGTCGCGCCTGGCGCGAAATGAGTCAACGCATCCTCTTCGTAGAGGACCAAATTGCCTTCGCTGTCGGCGTCATCGACCGCCTGAAGGCCGAAGGATACGAGGTAGAGCACGCGAACGACGGCAATATGGGTTTCGCCCTGGCCCGGCATGGCGGCTTCGACCTTATCATCTTAGACGCCATGCTGCCCGGCAAGAGCGGCTTCGATATTTGCCGCGATCTGCGGCAGGGATCGGTCGACACGCCGATTCTGATGCTCACCGCGCGTGGCGAAATTATCGATCGGGTCGTCGGTCTGAAACTCGGGGCTGACGACTACGTGGTGAAGCCGTTCGATGCCACCGAACTGCTCGCCCGCATCGAAGCTCTGCTGCGCCGCGCAGGCGGCAGGCCGGCAAAGCCTTCGGACGTCTTCGAGTTTGGCGAGGTTCGTGTCGATCTCAGGCAGAACGAGTTGACGCGTCGAGGCGAACCGGTGGGCCTGTCACGTGGCGAGTATCGCCTGCTGCGCTATCTTCTCGAGCACCGCGGCACCGTGATTTCCCGTGAGGAGCTGTTCGGCAAAGTCTGGGGCGTGGAGAGCGACAGCATGAGCCGCACCGTCGATGTCCACGTTGCCAGCCTGCGGAAGAAGATTGAGCCGGACCCGCGTTATCCCCAATACTTAATCACGGTCAAGGGCTTCGGCTATAAGCTGGTGGTATGACCCGCAGATCCCTGCTTGCCCTCGGCGCCGCTGCGCTCGCGCGGGGCGCAACGGATGCGCCCTACCGTCCGGCCACCGAAAACCTGCGCGCTCGCGAATGGTTTCAGAACGCAAAATTCGGCCTCTTCATTCACTGGGGCGTGTACAGCGTGCTCGGACACGGCGAGTGGGTGATGAATAACGAGAAGATCCCGATCTCCGAATACGAGAGAATTCCGGCGCGCTTTAATCCCGTGAATTACGATCCTGCCGCGTGGGTCAGCCTGGCGAAGCAGGCTGGGATGAAGTACATCACCATTACCAGCAAGCATCACGATGGCTTTGCGATGTTCGCCACGAAGCAATCGAAGTGGAATATCGTCGATGCGACGCCGTATGGCAAGGACGTGCTGAAGCCGCTCGCGGACGAGTGCCGCCGGCAGGGCGTGCGTCTGTTCTTCTATCACTCCCATCTCGACTGGCATCATCCCGACTACTACCCACTCGGGCAGACCGGCCATTACTCCGGACGTCCTCCGGGCGGCGACTTCAACCGCTATCTCGACTACATGGACGCGCAGCTGACCGAGTTGCTGACGGGCTATGGCGAGGTCGCGGGCATTTGGTTCGACGGCATCTGGGACCGTCGCGACGCTGACTGGAAGCTGCGCCGCACCTACGACATGATCCATCGGCTGCAGCCTGCGGCGATGGTGGGCAACAATCACCACCTTCCGCCATTCGAGGGCGAGGACTTCCAAATGTTCGAGAAGGATCTGCCGGGTGGAAACACCGCGGGATTCAACGGCGAATCCAAGATCGGCACTCTCCCGCTCGAAACCTGCGACACCATCAATGGCGCCTGGGGCTATGACTCTCGCGACAAGAATTATAAGAGCACCAAGCAACTGATCCACTACGTGGTGCGGGCGGCGGGCAACAATGGCAATTTCCTCCTCAATGTCGGCCCGAAGCCCGACGGTACGATTCAGGACGAGTTTCAGACGCGCCTGCGCGAGATGGGCGCGTGGCTCGGCAAGAATGGCGAATCGATTTACGGCACTCGCGGCGGACCGATAACGCCGCGTCCCTGGGGTGTGACCACGCGCAAGGGGAACCGGACCTACGTTCACGTGCTCGATTGGGAAGACGAACTCCTTGCGATGCCTAAGATTCCCTTCAAGAAAGCCAGTCTGTTGGGCGACGGCAGTCCGGTAACGGTGCGCGCGGTGGACGGCGGTATGCTTTTGCATCTGCCGAAGGCTGGCCGCGATCCGCTCGACACAGTGGTCGTGCTGGAATCCTGACATTTGCATTCCGACCAACTTGGAGCATGTGGATGGATATTACACAGCTTCAGGTTCTTCGCGCCTCGCGAATATTCTGACATCGTGGAAGTATGCACAAGCGAAACCTCCTGCGCCAGCTTTGGGGTACACAGCGTTTCGAAGACCGTGGAAGGGTGGAGAAGGCATTCAGCCTGCCTTTGGACTTCACGGCGAATGTACGGGCGCTGGCACATGCGCATGCGGGGAGTTGCTATGCGGCGCGTCGACGGTTCAAAAAGCAGGCGAACTGCCTGGCCGCCAAAGTCTCTCGCTCTTCATTCGGTGCGGTAAAGTAGTTGAGACTCATGAAGACCAAAGCATGGTTGGTGCGCCAGTGGTGTGAGCCGGAGGACATGGAATGGGCGGAGATGGATGCGCCGGACCCCGGCCCGGGGCAGGTGCGCATCCGAAATAGCGCCGCTGCGCTGAACTTCTTCGACATCCTACAGGTGCAGGGCAAATACCAGGTGAAGCCACCCTTCCCGTTTACGCCGGGCGCTGAAGTGGCGGGCGAGATCGATGAGATCGGGGCCAATGTTGCGCAGTGGGCGCCCGGCGACCGGGTGCTGGCGTTCACAGACGGCTCGGGTTTCGCCGAACATACGATCGCGGATGCTGCCAAGGTGTTCCGGATTCCCAAGGGCATGGACCCCACGCAGGCCGCCTCGATGCCGATCATTTATCAGACCTCGCTCTTCGCTCTCAAGGACCGCGGCGAGCTCCGCGAAGGCGAGTGGCTCCTGGTGCACGCGGGAGCCAGTGGGGTCGGTATGTCGGCCATCCAGTTGGGGCGCGCATTCGGGGCGCGTGTCATTGCCACCGCGAGTTCCGCCGAGAAACTCGAGTTTGCCCGCCGCCAGGGAGCTGAGCACCTCATCAACTACAGCCAGCCCGAATGGGTAGATCACGTGAAGCAGATCACCGGCGGTCGTGGCGCGGATGTAATCTACGATCCGGTTGGCGGCGACGTCTTTGACCTGTCGACGAAGTGCATCGCGTCCGGCGGGCGGCTGCTCGTGATCGGATTCGCATCCGGCCGCATTCCAACCATCGCGGCAAATCGGATTTTGCTCAAGAACATGTCACTGGTCGGCGTCTTTTGGGGACATCAGGTCAAGACCACTCCGGGATACCTTCAGAAAACACAGGCCGAGCTCGAGCGGCTCTGGGATCAGGGAAAAATTCGACCGGAGGCTTCCAGCACCTATCCTTTGTCTGAAGCGCGCCGGGCGATGAAGGACCTGGCGGATCGCAAGGTTCTGGGAAAGGCGGTGCTGGTGGTATGAGTGCGTCCATCGAACGGCGGCTGATCGAGATTCCGGCGGGGGTCGACTCGGGTACGCAGATCCCGATCACCACCGTCCAAGGCGCCCGCCCCGGGCCAGTGCTGGCGCTGATCGCCGGAAATCACGGCTATGAGTATCCGCCGATCATCGCCCTCCAGCGCTTGCAAGGCGAAATCGACGCCGGGAAACTTGCAGGCACCATCATTATGGTGCATGTCGCCAACATGCCGTCCTTCCTGGGCCGTACCATCTACTTCAGCCCAGTGGATGGCAAGAATCTGAACCGTGTCTATCCTGGTAAAACCGACGGCACAGTCTCCGAACGAATCGCATTCGCCATTACTACCGAGGTAATTGAGAAAGCCGACTACGTCCTCGATCTGCACTGCGGCGACGGCAACGAGTGGCTGCGCCCGTACGTGTATCAGACGGTCACGAACAATCCGGAAATGGACGCGTCAATCGCGCGCCTGGCCCTGGCTTTCGGAATCGACCATATTCTCGTCGACCGCAACCGCCCCACCGATCCGGCGCGTTCAATGTATTGTTCGACGACCGCGATCACGCGCGGAAAGCCTGCCATGACGGTTGAAAGTGGCTATCTCGGCACCAGCGACCCACAGTGTGTTTCCGAAATTGTCTCGGGGATTTACGGCGTCCTGCGCGAGCTCAAGATGATGGAAAAGGGTCCGGCGCCGCTTTCGAAAGCCGTGTATCTCGTTCCGTCGGAGGTAGTATCGAGCCCAGAGACCGGGATTCTATATCCGCAGGTGGAGCGCGATCAGCACGTGACGAAAGGGACCATTCTGGCCAACATTACCGATTTTTTCGGAAAAACGATCGCGGAAGTTCCGGCGCCGATCGACGGACTGGTTCTTTACATCGTGACGACGCCGCCGATCACCAAGGGACAACCGATTGGCTGTATCGGCATGCCCCGAACCTCATAGCCCCGGCCACGACACAATTTGCGTCACACGGCCGGCGAAGTATGGCAGGATGTACAGAACCGCGATGGCCCACATAGCTGCGAGCATCGCCCAGCGCAAGACCGAACGGCCTCGCTCATGCGTATCGAGTGCATCCTCTTCCGGGTTGTAAAGCGTTTCGGCTCCCGGGCTGCAAAGAGTTTCCGCCGTGGGCGTTGCTTCCATTACCTCGACCATGGCTAGAGTATGGCGCTGCTCAAAACGCTCCGAAATAGCCTAAAGGTTGGCTTTCCGATTAAGTCGACTACCGCAGTACGCGCGCCACGAAAATACCTGCGGCACCAACGGGTGGTTTTGTCGTCTAAGTAGCCACTGGAGGATGCCTCATGACATTAATGAAGGGTTTCGGACTCGCAGCGATAATCGCATCAATGGCTTACGGCCAGATGCAGGACAACCAGACGAAGCAGATGCGCTGCAATGACTCGTCCGATGGCGATCGGGCGCGAGCCTGCGAGATTCGCGAGCAGACGTTTCCCGGCTTGGGACGCCTGAGCGTCGACGGCGGCCAGAACGGTGGCGCCACGGTGAAGGGCTGGCTGCGGAATGAAGTGCTGGTCCGCTCGAAGGTCGAGGCGTGGGCCGATACCGACAGCCAGGCGCATGCGGTTGTAGGCCAGGTTCAGGTGCAGGCGGCGGGCGGTCAAGTCAGCGCCAACGGCCCGTCCAAGGGTGGAGACGGCGGGTGGAGCGTCAGCTACGAGATTTTCGTGCCGCAAACAACGGATCTGAGCCTGAAGGCGCACAACGGTGGAATCAGCATCTCCGATGTCCGCGGGCGCATCGAATTCGATACGGTGAACGGCGGGGTTCATCTGAAGCGGGTTGCCGGAGACGTCAGCGGCAATACCAAGAACGGGGGGCTGACCGTCGACTTGGCTGGCCCAACATGGGAAGGCCGTCAGCTCGAAGCGCAGACTCAGAATGGCGGGGTGACGATTTCCATCCCCGAAACCTACTCCGCGCATGTGATGGCCGAAACCGTGAACGGCGGCATGTCAACCGACTTTCCGCTCACGCTGCAGGGCAATCTCAAGACCAGGCAGCTTGATTTTAACGTTGGCTCCGGAGGGCCGCTGATCCATGTCAGCACCCATAACGGAGGCGTGCACGTGAAGAAGGTTTCCACTAGCGCGGCGTTATAAGGCCGCCTAGCTTGTCCTGTTCGCTCGCCGTGACGCGCGGGAAACGGGTGGAGTAGGCTTCCAGGTACTTCAGGCCGGAGCCGGTGTTGTAGATGACGACCCGGTCCGAGCGGTTCAGGAAGCCATTGTCGAGCAGCTTCTCGAGCGCCGCGATGCAGGCGGCGCCTTCGGGGGCGGCGAATATACCCTCATCCGAAGCCAGCTTGACGCCGGCATCGAGCATCTCTTCGTCCGATGCCGCTATCGCCGTGCCACCGCTGTCACGAACCGCGTTCAGCACCAGGAAATCGCCGAGGGCCTTCGGCACGCGCAGACCGCTCGCGACCGTGCTGGCATGGTCCCAGAACTCGCTGCGGGGTTTGCCTTCTTCGAAAGCTTTCACGATGGGAGCGCAGCCCGCCGCCTGTACGGCGATCATCTTGGGACGCTTCGGCCCAATCCAGCCGAGCGCTTCCATTTCGCCGAACGCCTTCCACATGCCGATCAGCCCGACGCCCCCGCCGGCGGGGTAAAAGATGGCGTCCGGAAGCTCCCATCCGAACTGCTCGGCTACCTCGTAGCCCATGGTCTTCTTGCCTTCGATGCGATAGGGTTCTTTCAAAGTGCTGACGTCGAACCAGCCCTCGGCGTCCTTACGCGCGGCGACAATCTTGCCGCAATCGCTGATCAGGCCGTCGACAAGCGTGACGTTCGCGCCGAACGCTTTGCATTCGATGTAGTTCGCTTGCGGGACATCCTGCGGCATGAAGATGTGGGCTTCGAGGCCCGCGGCTGCGGCATAGGCGGCCATGGCGCTCGCCGCGTTGCCCGCCGATGGGATCGCGAACTTCTTCGCGCCGAGTTCGAGACCCATGGAAATCGCGCAGGAAAGCCCACGCGCCTTGAACGAGCCGGTCGGATTGATGCCTTCGTCCTTGACCCAGATGTTCGGGGCGTTCAACGATGCGCCGAGCCGTTTGGCGTGGACCAGCGGCGTGAGGCCCTCGCCCAGCGAGACGATGTGCGTCGCGTCGTCTACCGGAAGAATCGGCGCGTAGCGCCACATCGACGAAGGGCCCTTTTCGACGTCTTCGCGCTTCCAGGCGGTGCGGACGGCTTCCAGGTCGTAGCGCACGAGCAGCGGACCGCCGCATTGACAGAGGTTGTGAAGCTTTCCGGCTTCGTGCGTCTTGGCACACGCGGCACATTCGAGGTGGGTGACGTGGGACATGGCTTGAAGTTTGATGATAGCGAGAACCCATACTGCCTTGCGGAAAGGCAATGCTATTGACACTACCTAATGCGATCCTACATAATGTGGCATTATGCGGAAGCGCTTACCTCCCATCACCCATCTCCAGTTCCTGGTCTTGGGAATCCTGCGCGCCGAGGAGCAGCCCGGCCGGATCATCCGCGAGGCAATCGCTTCCTATGGCGTCCGACAGTCGGCTCCAGCCTTCTACCAGATGATGGCCCGCCTGGAACGCGAAGACGTAGTCGACGGCCGTTATGAACAGATCGCGGTCGGAGGGCAGATGGTGAAAGAGCGGCGCTACAAGATTAAGCCTGCCGGATTGAAGCTCTGGTCCGAGACCCGCGAGTTCTACCAGACTGTCGATTTGGCTGCGCGGGAGCGCTTGTCCAATGCCTGAGCGAAGCTGGATCGATACCTTGCGCAAGCTCCTTCCCGAGCGAGTTTGCCGCGAGATGTTTAACCCCTCCGTAGAAGACCTGCTTTGGGCGCAGGCCCACTCGCAAGCTCGCTGGATCCGGCTGCGGATCTTTTTCCTGTTCCTGGAGTGCTGGCGTCTGCAACTCACTTCTCCGTTCTCGCGGAACTCGCGGCCCGCGGCAGCATCGCGTCCGGTGGCGCCGAAGGAAAGGCTCGTGATATTTGCGAAGGACGTTCGGCACGCACTACGGCTCCTGACACGCGAGCCCGCCTTTGCTCTCACGGCGGTACTGACCCTGGCCCTCGGTGCCGGCGCCAGCATCGCGGTCTTTGCCGTTGTCGATGCGGTTTTGTTCCGTCCTTTTGCCTACCAGGACGCCGAGCGGCTGGTCATACTCAACCACCGCGATCGCCGGACCGGGATCACCAAAGAGTTCATCGCAATCGGGGACTACGTCGATTTGCGGCAACGCCAGTCGAGCTTTGAGAGCCTCGGCGGCTTTGGGAACGGAATGGCTACGGTCTTCGATGTCGGCGATCCCTTTCGTGTGTCGACACTAATGGCCGCACCGGGCCTGTTCGAAACGCTGCGCATCCGGCCGGCGTTGGGGCGGCTGCTCGAGGCATCCGATACGCGGCCCGGCGCGGCGCCCGCGATGCTCATCAGCTACCAGATGTGGCGAGATCAATTCGGCTCCGATCCGTTAGTCGTCGGGCGTGGTTTGCGAGTAGATCAAAAACGCTTTCAGATTGTCGGCGTGGCTCCGCCGGGCTTCCAATTCCCGCCGGGCATCGCCACCGATATCATCGTTCCCCAACCCGTCCCGCTGACCGCTCCGGCCGCGCGCCAATCGGACTGGATCTTCGCGGTCGCGCGCCTCAAATCGCATGTGTCGCTGCAAACTGCGCTGACGGACCTGAGCACGATTTCGCAGCAACTCGGTCGCGAGCATCCCCGGAGCAACGCGGCCTCCGAGTACTTCGCGCTCCCGCTTCGGGACGCTCTGTTGGGAAACACCAAACCGACGCTTCTCCTGATCATGGCCGCGGTGACGATTGTTTTACTGATTGCGTGCTCGAACGTCGCCAATCTTCTGTTGGCCCGCTCGCTGGCCCGCAGCCGCGAAATGGCGGTTCGCGTCGCTCTCGGAGCAGGCCGCGGCAGGCTCGTCGCACAGCTTTTGACCGAAAGCCTGGTGCTGGCGGCTCTCGCGTGTTCGGCAGCACTGCCGATCGCCATGTGGGGAGCCCGCGCACTGGTCGCGCTGGCGCCGAAATCGCTCCAGGCGCCAGGACTATCCGATGTGCAGGTCAACTTCAACGTGCTGGCTTTCGCGCTGGGCGTGATGGTGCTCACATCTTTGCTGATTGGCTTGTTCTCCGCCGTCTCAATCGGAACCCGCACCGCTACCGGCGTCATGGTGTCGAGCGTGCGCGTTACCACGGGTGTCGCGGGACGCCGGACGGCGTCGGCACTGATTCTTGCGGAAGTGGCATTCGCAATCATGCTTCTCACCGGGGCAGGGCTCATTTTGCGCAGCTTTTCGAATCTCGTAACGGTGAACCCAGGCTTTCGGACCGCTAATGTACTGACAGTCAACTTCAGGATCCCGGCGTCGCGCTACCAGAGCGGCGATGCGTTGCGTGCTTTCTACGACAGGGCTTTCACGGCCCTGCGCTCCGTGCCCGGAGTACGCGAAGCCGGGTCGGCCATGGTAATCCCTCTCACCGGCAACAACTGGACATCTCCATTTGAAAGGCCGGAGCATCCCGTTCCGGCGGGTGATCGGCCGCCACAAGTTGGCTGGCAACTCGCTTCCAGCGGTTATTTCAAGGCGCTGCAGATCCCGCTCCTCGAAGGGCGTTTCTTCAACCCGGGCGATCGCCCGGATGGGAAATGCGTCGTGATCATCAGTGAGGCGATTGAGAGGCGGTTCTTTCCGGAGGGGCATGCGGTCGGGCACGAATACAAGCAAGGCAACCAGCGGTGCGATATCGTCGGCGTGGTAGGCAACATCCGGCGCGCCGCTCTGCGTGACGAACCCCGCGCCGATCTCTACTTCCCGGTGGAACAAGCCCCTGCGCCCACGATGACGTTCTTCGTGCGCACCGCGGGCGATCCGTTGCCGCTACTCCCGCTGGTGCAAAGCACCCTGCGCTCGATTGAGCCGAACATCCTGCTGAGCAACGGTCAAACGATGGACGAAGTCCTGAGCCAATCGCTTCAAGTGACCTATCTCGCCCTCTGGCTCATGGGAGTCTTTGCAGCGACTGCTCTGGCGTTGGCGGCCGTCGGAATCTACAGCGTGATGTCCTATGCGGTGCGGCAGCGCACCCGCGAAATCGGGATGCGCGTCGCACTGGGCGCGACTCGTGCGGGAATTGTCTGGCTCGTCATCCGGCAAGGCGCCCGGATCGCGCTGGCCGGCTCGCTGATCGGACTGCTGGCAGGCGCTACCGCCGCGCGACTCTTCCGCGCGATGCTATACGGTGTCACCAACTTCGACCCCGTCACTCTCGTCCTCGCGCCAATGCTCCTGTTGCTGGCCGCCATCGCCGGCTGCTACCTTCCTGCCATTCGCGCGTCGCGCGTCGATCCGGCGAAGGCCCTCGCGGAGCCATAGAGCAACGCGAAACATCGTTCCGCGATCGCTAAAGCTGACTGCCCGTCTCGCTTCGTGGTAGAATCCCGAACATTACTGCAACATCATAGAGTTGGCCTGGAACCGTCATAAACGGGGGCGGCGAAAGGCGTAGTAGTACAACGGGACTCATCGTCCGGCGCAAACGGGGATATTTAACGCCGGGCAGGTTGGTCGTGTTCAAGACCCTGTAAAAAAGATGCCGGCGGATATTCCGTCCTGGTGATGCGTCTCGTCGTCTCGCGGCGGTGAGTTGCGGCCGGGAGTATGCGCGTTTTCTTTGCAGAGGTCCTGGATACAAAAAAGGAGAGGAACCTTGAAGAGAACTCTAATACTCTTAGCACTTTGGACTTCGTCGTTGTTCGCACAAGTCTACCAGTTCAATAACGGGGGACGGCCGGCTCGATACGAGTTTTCGCCAAATGAGATCTACCTCAGTGTTGAGCAAAAGCAAAATCATTCGGCCGCTATTGCCGCGGTCAAGAAAGCTCTCGGAGCGGGGGTGAAGGGGACAACCGAAATCGGAGAGACCGGGCTGGTGGTTGAACTGAACCAGCCGGCGCGCGCGAGCGCCAAGTCGCTATACAGCGGCAAGTCCAAGATAGCCGGAGTGAAGGCGGCGGCGCCTGTGTTTTACGATGCTCAGGAAGTTCGTCGTCCGGCAGCGCGGCGCTATATGACAAGCCGTCTGCTGGTCAGGATTACTAGTGACGAAAAGTGGAGCTCGCTACGCCAGTCGACCGGAGCGCAAACCCGAGAGGCAAGCCTGATTAAGGACTGGTGGCTTGTGAACTACACCGATGCCTGGGCCGCCCTGGACGCTGCCGATGTATTGACCAAGGCCGGTGGATGGGATTTCTCGCCGGTATTCACCCAGCAGTTCGAAAAACGCCAGACCAGCACCTCGGGAAGCCTGCAACGAACGGTGAACGATCCGCTATATCCCAATCAATGGCATCTGACCGGTTCCGGACCGAACCTGCAAATGAACGCGGCGTGGGATGTCGTGACCGGCAAAAACGTCAACGTCGCCGTGGTCGATGATGGCCTCGACATCAATCATGAAGACCTGGCCGGCAACGCCTATCCCGTTTCGGCAAACAATCACAAAAACTACAACGCCGGTGATCCGACCGATCCGACACCCGCCAATCCTTCGCAGAATCATGGCACCAGTTGCGGCGGTTTGATCGGTGCGATTGGATTCAACAATATCGGAGTCATCGGCGTGGCGCCGGAAGTCAGCCTGATGGGCCTGCGCCTTATCGCGGATCCGGCAGGTGACGACGCGGTGGGTGACGCGATGGCATGGCAGCCGGGCGGATTAATAACCTCCGTCTCCAGCAATAGCTGGGGCCCTGCCGATGACGGGACGGCCCTCGGCGTTCCCGGTCCCCTGCAGTTGGCAGGCATTCAGCAGGCTGTAACGAATTATCGTAGTGGCCTGGGAACTGTGTTTGTCGTATCGGCAGGCAACGGCCGCCAGGCGGGTGATAACGGCAGCTACGATGGATTTGCCGCTTCTCGGTTCACGATTGGAGTCGGAGCCGTAGCCCGCACCGGTGACCCGAGCTCGTACAGCGAGGAGGGCATTGGGGTCGCCATCTCGGCCTTTGGCGGTGAGTTCACGCCTCCGGACATGATCTGGACGACGAACGTTACCGGTCCTGATGCTCTGGCCGCCCTTCAAGCCAACTTCGCTACGTCGCAGGCGCCTGTCAATTACTCCGACGCTTTCAACGGCACGTCTGCCGCGGCACCGCAGGTCTCAGGTGCTGTGGCCTTGATTCTTCAGGCGAACCCGAACCTCGGTTATCGCGACGTGAAGGAGATCCTCATGCGCACCGCACAGAAGACGGGTATCCAGAACGGCGACCCCTTCAGGGACAATGGAGCAGGATTCTCTTTCAGCAACTCGTTTGGCGCGGGATTGATGAACGTCTCGGCTGCCATCGACATGGCATCGGGATGGACAAATCTCGGGGCGTTGCAGAGCATTACACTTACCTCAACTGACTCGCAGCCAATTCCGGACGGTTCTACGGACGGAGCAACGTTCAGTTTCGATTTCTCGAGCATGTCAAAGCTTCGCGTCGAGCACGTGGAGTTCGTCGTAAACGTTCAGCACCCAAACCGGGGGCAGGTCGGATTTGTCCTGACCTCCCCGTCCGGGATGACAAGCGTGGTCAATAATCGTCCTCCGGACACAGGTGCAGATTTCGAGAACTACATGTTCACGTCGGTTCGAGATTGGGGTGAGAGTTCCAGCGGAGTATGGACGGTGAAGGTGATCGACATGGTTGCTGACGGCGTGTCTGGAACAGCCGGCAACATTACCATGAACATTTGGGGGACAGCGGTCCAATAGGCGAGCACGGTCAAAATTCCCCCCGGCTGAAGCGGCAGTGGAAGGGTGGAGCAGGCCTTCAGCCTGCCTTTGGACCTCCACGGGAAACGCGAAGGCGAAACCGCCTGCGCCACCTTTTCCAACTTTGGCCGATCCTTTGGTTGCGGGCAAATTCCGACAGACAGTTGCAAAAGGTACCACAAGTGCGTCAAGCTGGAGAGTTTCACTCCTATATGGATCCTGTTCGATGCGGGTGAGAATCCTGTACCACGATCATTGCTTCGATGGAGCGGCGTCGGCTGCCTTTTTCAGCCGCTTCTACGAGGACAAGTATGCCCCGGGCGCGGAGTTCGAATTTACCGGCCTGGCTCATAAAGCGTCGCAGCTTTTCGACGACAACATGTTCGATGGCGACGTCAACGCCATCGTTGATTTTAAGTATTCGCCCGATCCGCGCCTGACCTGGTGGTTCGATCACCACCAGAGCGCGTTTCTGCGTCCAGAAGACGCCGAGCACTATAAGCTGGACCACAGCGGCAAGAAGCTATACGACCCGAATTTCCGGTCCTGCACCATGTTCATCGCGACAGTCGCCCGCGAGCGGTTCGGCTACGACGCGCCCGATTTATCCGAACTGGTGAAGTGGGCGGATATCGTGGACGGGGCACAGTATGAGAGTGCCGCGGCAGCCGTAGAGCTGCGCGAGCCGGCCATGAAGATCACGCTGGTCATTGAGAGCGCCAAGGGCTCAGAAATCGTACATCGTGTCATCCGGCTGATGCGGCGCGAATCGCTTGGCGCCATCATCGAGGACCCGGAGATGCAGCAGCTCTATCAGCCGCTCTACGAGCGCCACCTGCATTCCATCGACCTCATCAGGAATCGCGCCACTTGCCGCGATGGGGTCGTATACTTCGACTTGATCAGCCAGGATCTGGAGGGCTACAACAAGTTCATCCCGTACTATCTTTACCCCGACAGCACCTATACGGTTTCGGTGAGCACGTCGAGTTTCCGGACCAAGGTGTCGGTGGGTTCGAATCCCTGGGCTCGCGAGGAGCCGAAGCACAACCTCGCTTCGATCTGCGAGCGCTACGGCGGCGGAGGGCATCCCCGCGTCGGCGCCATCAGCTTCGAAATCGGCGCCGTGGACCAGGCCCGCGAAGTCGCTCTGGAAGTTAAGAACGAGTTGGAGAGCACTTAGGTCATGCTGTTTCGATTGGGGCTCGTCGCCCTCATCTTGGTTGCGGCTTTGCCGGCGCAACGCAAGGCCAAGCTGCCGGGAGAGGATTGGGTTTCGTTGTTCAACGGGAACGATCTCGACGGTTGGGTCAAGATCGGCAACGAAAAATGGGACGTGGAAAACGGCACCATCCATGGCACCGCTCTGACCAAGGAATACGGGTATCTGCGGACCGAGAAAAACTACAAGGATTTCGACTTCTCGCTGCGCTTTAAGTGCGAGGGCGACGGCAACAGCGGTGTTTTCTTCCGCGCGGAATTCAAGCCCGGCACAGCCGATGTAACGCAGGGTCCGCAGTTCGAGATCGACTGCGGAATCAACAAACACACCGGCGGTATTTACGATGTCGGGCGCCAGTGGATTGTCTGGCCGGCGCCTGAAAACGAGACCGTCGTTCGCCCCGACGACTGGAACGAATACCTGCTCAGAGTCGTTGGCAACCGTTATATCGCGCGCCTGAATGGCGTCCCGATGGTCGATTTCACCGATCCCAAGCCCAAGGCGGAGGACGGCGGCATCGCATTGCAGTTGCACTCCGGCGGGCGCGGCAATATGCGATTCAAGGATCTTTGGATCCGCGATCTGTCACATCGCTAAAGGCCCGTGGCCGAAGTGTGTGAAACCTGGCATTCAGCCTGCCCAACTTCTGTCACGGGCTCCTAATCTAATGCGCACGCTGTACTATTGCGACCACCACGCCATTCCTTTGCCGGAGGGGCACAAGTTCCCAATGTCAAAGTACGCGCTGGTTCGCGATATCCTCGCCGCGGACGGGCGGTTTCGATTTGAAGCGGCGCCATTCGCCGACGTTTCTGTCGTGAAACTCGCGCACGATCCGGCTTATGTCGATGCGTTCCTCACCGGCGGACTGGCACCCGCGGCTGTACGGCGCATCGGGTTCCCGTGGTCGGAGGGGCTGGTGCGTCGAACACTCGCGTCCGCCGGCGGAACATTACGAGCCACCGAGGACGCGCTCACAATCGGCTGGGGTGGCAACCTGGCGGGCGGCACGCACCATGCCTTTCGAGGCGAGGGATCGGGATTTTGTGTCTTCAACGATATTGCCATCGCGATTTATTGTCTGCGATCGCAGGGACGAATCCGTCGCGCTGCCGTCATCGATCTTGACGTGCATCAAGGCGACGGCACGGCGAGCATATTTCAAGGTGAAGACTGGGTACTGACCGCATCCATGCACTGCAGCGTGAATTTCCCGTTTCGCAAGCAGCAAAGCCGTATCGATGTTGAGCTTCCGGAGGGGACGGCTGACGAGGCGTATCTCGCGGAGTTGGACGCGCTCTTACCCCGCGTGCTCTCGTTTGATCCGGACGTCGTTTTCTATCAGTCGGGAGTCGACGTGCTGGCAACCGACACCCTGGGACGCCTGAAACTGACCGAGGCTGGGTTGGGAGAGCGCGATCGACACGTCATGAATGCGGTGCGCGACCGCGGCATCCCGTTCGTAGTGACGCTCGGAGGAGGATACTCGAAGCCGGTCGAACTCACCGCACGCGGACATGCTCAGACGTTTCGCACTGCCGTGTCGGTGTTCGGTTAACGTTATACTCGGATGGCTTTTTGAAATTCGGTTTGTTCGCTTGGTCATCTGGGCAAGAACAGTCCGAACTCCGAGCAATCCTAAATCGTTCCCGTCACCGGCACTTTGTAGAGCAGAAAGCCGATCATCATCTCTTCCCACGTCTGATCGCCCCAGTGGACTTCCTTCGTCGGATCGGGATTGAACTTGTTGTTCGCAGAGTTATCGAAATGGGCGACGCACTCGATCTTGGTCCCTTTGGCAACGTGAATCGGCGCTTTCAATTCGTAGCCGAGCTGCCAGTTGAAGTCGTACTTTGGGACGCTGAGTAGAATCTCGCGGCGTCCATCGGGATAAACGGCCGTGTACTGGAAGCTCTTGCCGCGGAAATGCATGTGCGGCATGAAGGCGAAAACATCGACGTCGGCGGGTGCCGTCCAGGTGGCATTGACGACGTAGTCCGGATCGTTCGCCGGAATGCGGAACGTCGCGTTGTAAGCGCGATCGGTAATCGACCGCAGCTTGGGCGGCTCTTTTGCGAAACGCAGGCCGATGAAGGAGCGGTCGCTGACCGCTTTGCCGGTGGTGGTGTAGTGCGCCTGGAAAAGGAAGACCGATCCCGCTTTGACGAGCATCGCCGAGCCGGGCTCCAGGTTTAGCGGTTGGACGCCGGGAGCGAAGCCGGTCAGCAGCGGCCCATCGTTGGATTTCTGGCCCGGCTCGAGAACGAAGACGTTGATGTGGTGCGTTACGTCGCGGTGTTGCGGCCGGATCTCGGCGGCCTCGATCCATTTGTCTTCGGTGAAGTTGGTCGGAACCTTGAAGTACTGGTAGGGCACCACGCCCGAAGCCGGCACCGCGAAATCGGTTCCGAAATCGATCACCAGGTCCGGCTTGCCGATGTTCCAGCCTTCGACGAAGGTGGGCGCGGGTGGTAGGCCCTTTGCCTCACCCTCCGGCGCTCCTGCCGTCACCCAGTTGCTGATGGCGTCGATCTCGGCTTGGGAGAGCCGGCGGTCGTTCTTGAACTCGCCATGCGCGGGGTCCGCGAACCAGGGAGGCATGACGCGCGTCACTACCCGCTCGCGGATCGCCTTGGCCCACGGCCGTACTTCTTTGTAGCTGGTGAAGGCCATAGGCGCGACCTCGCCGGCGCGGTGGCATTGCACGCAGTTGCGATTCAGGATTGCGGCGACGTCTTTGGTGTACGTGACCTTGGACTTTTCAATGGAAGCCGCGGTGGCGCAAGCAGCGGCAATGGCAAGCAACGCGGTGGCGCGCGGAAACATGGCAATTCCCCTTCGCGTTATCATACCGCGTGCGACGTTCTACCCAGCTCCTTAAAGCGCACTGGCGAAACCGCCCGGTCCACCAAACGGATACTCTCGGGTTGGAAAGGTGGGACAGGCGGTTTCGCCTGTCCGTTCGCGGTGAGGTCCAAAGGCAGGCTGGAGCCTAACGCCACTTAGTATTCGCTAACCTTGTAGTTCGTTAGCCTGTGATGCCGTATTGCTATCTGACGGTTGCCAACCGGCGCTGGTCGGTGCTTTTTTCAGAGCTACGGGCAGGCAGGCGGGTTAACAACCCGCCGCAGGCTACCAGCCTGCATTACAGGCTCAGTCCAACTCGCGGTCTTCCACATCCTCCAAATTCTGCGCCGGATGCAAGAATCAATGCCGGTGTAATACCTCAACGCGACTACTTCGGCGGCAGCGACGCGGCCGCAATCTGCGCGATGTCCAGCAGCTTCGGCGGCGCGGTGGAAACAGTGGCCAGCGCGTCGCGAAACATCGTGTTGCAGAACGGGCAGGCGGCTCCCACCACATCAGCCCCCGTCGCGACCAACTGCTCCGCCCTCTCTACGCTCACTCGCTTGCCTTTTTCTTCGCCCAGGAACGCGAGCCCACCTCCCGCGCCGCAGCAGAACGAGCGCTCACGGGTGCGCTCAGGTTCGAGGAGCTGACCGTAAGCGCTGACGACCGACCGAGGCTCATCGTATTTTTCGCGGTAGCGCCCCAAATAACAGGGGTCGTGATAGACGATTTTCGATCCATTGGTCCCGTTATGCGGCAGTTTGTCGACATAACGCGCGAGAAACTCGCTGTGGTGCTCGATGGGCGGCGCCTCGCCGTACTCCTTCCAGTCCGTCGAAATGGTCCGCACGCAGTGAGGGCAGATCGAGATGATCTTCTTCACCTTGCTCTGAGCCAGCGTCTCGAGGTTGTTCTGCGCCAGCTCGCCGAAGGCCAGGTCGTTCCCCAAACGCCGCGCCGGATCGCCCGTGCAGCGCTCCTTCTTGAGAACGCCAAACGTGACGTTCAGATAGCGCATCACCGCCGCCAGTGACGCGACAATCTCCCGCCCGCGCGGATCGTATGAGCCCATGCAGCCGAGCCAGAGGCAGTATTCCTGCGTGCCGTCGTAAATCGGGAATTCCTGCTTCTGGATGAACTTCTCGCGCTCATTCGAGGACATCCCGAGCGAGTTGCCGTTGCGCTCCAGCGCCAGAAACAGCTTGGTGCCGTAGTCGTCTTCCCACTTGCCGGTGTTCACCGCGCCGCGCCGTAATCCGATAATGATCGGCAGGTGCTGAATGCCCACGGGGCACTGAAACTCGCAAGACCCGCACGTGGTGCACTGAAACGCAGCTTCCTGGGACTCGTACTTGCCGATGAGCGGTTCTTCGTTACCCGGCCCAAACTCGTTGAGATATCCCCGCACGCCGAGCGCGACCTCTTTCGGGTTCAGAACCTTCCCAGTCAGATTTGCGGGGCAATGTTCCGAGCAGCGCCCGCATTCGACGCACGAATACGCCTGCAATGTCACCAGCTTGGTGATGTCCTTCCCGGTGTCCAGCCCGAAATCCTCGTCGCCCACGAGCGGTGGAATCTTGCTGAATTTGTCGCGCTTGAGGAAAATGGTCACCGGGCTGAGGATCAAATGCAGGTGCTTGGTGTGCGGCACCAGGGGCAGGAAGATCAGGATGGTCAGCGTGTGTGCCCACCATAGCGGTTTGCTGCTCTCCCAGCCTGCGATGAAGGTCGCAAGATACGTGACCATCAGGAAGAAGATCAGGAACGCGATGAGCACCGATTCATACGAAAGCTTGCCGAGCCATTTGGGTCGAATGAACAGGCGGCGGACTGCAAGGCCCGTGATTCCGATGGCGACGCCGATCCCAAAAAGCGCGGCAAACCAGAAATAGAACTTACCCGGCCACGTATCTCGGCTCAATAGGCCGAAGCCCAGCACTCCCTGCGCAAAATGGTTGATCGTGATCAGCGCGAACGCACAAAACCCCCAAAAAACGAGGGCGTGCGCGAATCCTGGGAGCGGGCGCTGGCGGATGACTTTGCCTTGCAGCATCACTTCCCAAAGGAAGTCTGCTACGCGGCGGCCGACGGGTTGAATGGTGAATTCAGGGTCATCTTTCGAAGCCCGGATGTTGCGGATAACTTTGCCGAAACGCGTCCAAAACAGGTACACGGATGCTATCAGGAGGAGGATGAACACACTCCGTTCCACCCATGAAAAAACCATAAGCCACTAGCCTAGCACTAGGTTGGACGGAGGGATAGCTGTCCGCGCAAGACCGCGCGTCAACGATGGCTGGTTATTGTTCCCACTGACGCTCGAGCATCCGGGTGTACTCGCCCGACGAGTAGAGCTCGAAATCGAAACGCCCCGAACTGATCGGAGTGTAAGGGCACTGGCCTTGGACAAACGTGAAGAGCTGGTCGGCGTAGCGGTAGTAATTCCGCAGAAAATCGTCGGTGAGGCAATCCTTCGCGGGAACCTTCGCGAACATGGAATTGAGCCCGATCGCACGGCTGAAGATGGCCTTGAAGTCCGCCACGCCCCATTTGCGCAGCTTATCCTGCACCGCATACGGCGCGTCCTGAATTAGCAACGTCATGAAGCTCTGCTTCTGGACCCCCGCTGGAAGCTCCTCGCGGTGGCGTTCCACGAATTCCATGCACTGCTCCACCCAACGCATCACGTCGCGTCCGACGTAGAACAGCATGCGAATCTCACAGTAGCGGCCGTCCAAAAGCTTCCGTTCGAGATCCTCGGTGGAGCTTTCACCGCCCGGCAGTAGTCCTTGCAGAACTAAGCTTGCCCGCGAGCTTTCCACCAATCGCTCCGGTCCGGACGCGTCCGCGAACGGATGCAAAATCAGTGGTGGCAGAGAAAAGGCGTGCTCAAACCCTCTCGCCGGGATCGTCGTCGAAGCTATGTTCGGTGCCATATCTGAACCTAGTATGGGATTTCACTTGCGTTCGGTCAGCAGTACTTTGGCCTCAATCGTTTGACCCGCCCGGACTACCTTCACAAGTACTTCCTGTCCGGGCTTTTTGGCCCGGAGAGCGTACGTAAAGTCGTAAAGATTCTGAATTGGCTTGCCGTCGAATTCCACCAGGATGTCGCCACCCTTGAGCCCGGCTTTGGCGGCAGGCGAGCCGGGACGAATGTCGGCGAACCGCACGCCATTCGGAATCTCCGCGAAGTCGGGAATGCTGCCGAAATCCGGTCCGTAGCCCGAAACCTTACCCGAATGAGCGTTCTCATCGGCCTTTTCCGCGTGCGGGTCCACCACACGTACGAACTGCGGCCGGCCGGGATCGTCGGCCAACCGGTCGATGATCCCGTCCACCATGCTCAATAACTTCACAGCCTCGTTGGAATCGATCTTGTCCCAGGTGTCGCTAGGTTTGTGATAGTCGGCGTGCAAGCCGGAGAAGAAGAACAGCACCGGCACCTGTTTCGTGGTGAATGAGGTGTGATCGCTCGATCCGTAACCCGCCTGCTCGGACAGATCCGTCTGGAAATGATAGTGCCCGTTCAGTTCCTTCAACATTGGCTGGAACGTCGTGCCAGTCCCCGATCCGCCAACATACACCCGGTCGTCACGCACGCGGCCGATCATGTCCATGTTGATCATCGCGACCGCCTTTTCCAGTGGCAGTTCCGGATGGTTCACGTAATAGCTCGAGCCAAGCAGTCCCAATTCTTCGCCTGCGAAAGTCAGGAACAGGACGCCGCGCTTATGCTTCGGCTCGCCGGAAAGCTGGTGCGCCAGTTCCAGGACGCCCGCAGTGCCCGAAGCATTGTCATCCGCGCCGGGGTGAACTGTGCCGGCCATCGACGGCGCCAGGGAAAACTGTTCACCCAGGCCCAAGTGATCGTAATGCGCGCCCAGAATGACATATTCGTCCGTCTCGCCGGGAAGGTACGCGGCCACGTTGTGCACGGTCTTGACTTCCCGACGCACATCCAGATCCAGCGCCACGCGCAAGTCTGCCGGCAACGCGAACGACTGCGGCTTCAAATCCTTATCGATCGCAGACTGCACGGCGGTGAAGTCTTTTCCTGCTTCCTTGAACCACCGCGACACCACATCGGCCTTTACCTGCACGAAGCCGATGCCTGCATTCATCGGGCCCGCGGTGGTGCCGAATTTCTCCAGCGTGTCGTCGTCCGATCTGTGCGCCGCAGTGTCGTTTACAAACAGGATGGCTTTGGCGCCGTGCATTTTCGCATTCACGGCCTTGGCAAAGATCTGAGAATGCGCCGTGTATACCTTCCCCTCGAAAACGCTCTTTTCGTCAAACTCCTGGGGCTCGTGCCGCAGCACAATCACGACCTTGTCTTTCACGTCGATTCCCGAATAGTCGTCGTAGTTGTATTCCGGAGCCGTGATGCCGTACCCTGCGAAGACTACAGTCGACGTTATCTGCCCCTCGGACGACAGGTTGAGCGGCACAAAATCCTGCTGGAGCTTGAGCACCTTCTTCTGCTTCGCATCGAACAGCGTCATGCTGGTGTGCGGCCCGAGATGTGCGCTCGTCGTAACCGGGAAGTCCTGGAAATAGCTGTCGCCGTTGAGAGGCTTCAGATGAAGGTCGCGGAAGTGGTCGGCGATATATGCCGCCGCTTGTTCCAGTTCCGGCGAACCGCTCGCGCGACCGCGCATTTTCTCGGACGCGAGATACTTGACGTAATCCAGGTACTCCGTAGGACTCAGGTCCGCGGCAAACAGCGCCCCGGCGGCAGCAAACGCTAATAGAAGGCGCATCTACTTTTTGGTGGGGGGCAGCGCGGACGGGATCTTTACCTCGCAGCAAGCCTCGCCCGCTTCCTTGTTGTCCTTCGAATATTCCAGCTCGGCGTCGAGCAGGCCCTTCAGGTTTTGCCACGGAATGGCGCCCGGAATACGGCGGCCATTGATGAACAATGTGGGCGTCTGGTCGATACTCAGGGCCTTGCCTTCGGCCATTTCCTTGTCGATCTCGCCTTCTGTGGCCTTGGTGTCCATGCAACTGGAAAGCTGAATGGTGTCGAGGTCCTTCGTCTTCGCGAAGTCGAGAACCTTGTCTTTCAAATTGTCGGCCGTGATTTCGGTCTGGTGCTCGTAAGCCCAGTCATAAAAATCCCAGAATTTCGTGGCGTTCTGCCGGAACACACAGCGTCCCGCCATGGCGCCGGCTTTCGCCCAGGGATGAATCTGGATGAGCGGGAAATCCTTAAAATAAACGCGAACCTGCTTGGGATAGGTCGCCACGATATTGTCCCGCAGCGTTTTCGCCTCTTCCCTACACGCCGGGCACTCGAAATCGGCGAACATCACCAGCACCATCGGCGCGCCCGCGGCGCCAAAACTCGGCGACAAATCGGTTTTCAGCTTGTCGATATCGGCCTGAAACGGGCTGTGGTTAATGTTGAAGACCTTCCCGTAAAAAACCTCCTGTCCGTTGTCGCTGACGTAGAACACGTTGTCCTGCGATGCTCCGTTATAGGTGAGATGGACGTCCACTTCCTTGAGGCCGGGGATCGGGGCGGGCTTGGGATTGTCGATGCTCATCTGAACTTGCGGCGAGACCAGCAACAAGTGGCGGATATACGGCTCAAGGGCGGCTTTGTCGAAAGCGTTCTTGGGCTTGGTTTGCGCGGAGAGCGCAGCTACACAAAGGACGGCACAGGCGGCAAAACGCATATGATCGATTGTAACTTGGGAGCCGTTAGAGGACCGGCCCAATTCGCCACGGAACGAACTCTTTGTGGCCCAGTTTTTCGCTGCAGGTCCGCTCGCCGGAGGCCGCCCGCAGAACGGCATCGAAGATCTCCCGGCCAACCTGCCGGACCGTCGCATCGCCGTCGGCGATCCGGCCGGCGTTGAGATCCATGTTGTCGCGCATGCGCCGATACGTGCTGCTGTTCGTGGCGATCTTGACTACGGGGATGGTGGGAAATCCAATGGCGCTGCCGCGGCCCGTCGTGAACGCGATCAGGTTGGCTCCGCCTGCCGCCAGACCCGTGAGAGATACGGGATCGTATCCCGGCGTGTTCATAAAAACGAATCCCGGTCCTTGGATTCGCTCGGCATAATCCACCACTTCGTTGAGCTGCGACGTTCCGGCCTTGGCCACCGCGCCCAGCGACTTCTCCAGAATATTGGTGAGGCCGCCGTCCTTGTTCCCCGGCGAAGGGTTATCGTCGAAACTGCCGCCGAGGCGGACCAGGTATTCCTTGTACCCGCGCACAAACCCGAGCAACTTCTCCGCGGTCGCCCGATTGCGCGCGCGTCGAACCAACAGATGTTCAGCGCCGAAGATCTCGGTGGTCTCCGCCAACACGAAAGCCGCGCCGATATCCGCTAGCATGTCGCAGCAGACTCCGAGCGCCGGATTTGCTGTAATCCCGGAAAACGAATCGGACCCGCCGCAGTTCAAACCCAGCACAATCTTCGACGCCAGCGTTTCAACCCGTTTCTCCGCGGAAGCGCGCTCCATCATGCGGCCGATCTCGCGCCGTGCCGCCTCAACGGTCCCGCGCGTCCCGCCGCTTCCCTGCAAAGTCATGCCCGCCAGCCGTTCGGACCGCGGCGTGCCCTTGCCGAGATAATGATCGATCTGGTTCACCTCGCACCCGAGCCCCAGGATGATCGCCGCGCTCACGTTGGGATGGTCGAGGACGCCCGCCAAAGTGCGTTGCAGTTGCACGGTGTCGGGCCCGATGGTATGCCCGCATCCCTCGCCATGAGGAAACGCCACCACCCCGTCGACGTTTGGAGGCAGCGTCTCGCCGAGGTAGCTGGCTGCAATCAATTCCGTTGTATGCGCGGCGCAATTGCTAGCCGCAACCACCGCGATGTAATTCCGAGTCCCGACCCGCCCGTCCTCTCGAGGGTAACCCAAAAAGTTAGGGCAAGCTAATGTGGGGCAGGCGGTTTCGCCTGCCCGCTTTTCTTCGGGAAACTCATACTCGAAATGTAACTCCTCAAACCCGACATTATGCGTATGCACATGCCGCCCCGGCTCAATCCGAATTCGGGCCCGCCCCATAATCTGCCCATAACGGACAATCGTCTCGCCGGCCGCAATCGCGGCTAGCGCGACCTTATGTCCAATCGGAATCGCGTCTTCGATCGTGACGTCATGCCCGTCTACACGAACGACCTGTCCGGCGGCCAAAGGCACACGAGCAATCGCAACGTTGTCCGAAGCGTGAAGATGAATAACGGAATTCTCCGCCGTCGGGAGCTTGGTAATTTCGAGCAGCCCCATAGCCTACCTTTCAAGTACCGTTTCTGTAATGAGTTCGCCTGCGTGAAGGTGGAACCCGCCGTCGACCGGATGTAGCCAGAACCCCTCGTGCTGCCGCGGCGCGGGAACATCTTCAACCCGCTTCACCATCGTGAACTGATCGTTCTCCACCTGCGGCATCCATCTGCCGATGTGCACATGCACATGACACTGCGTCTGCACCTCGGGCGCGTTGTAGGCAATGGCCCATTTCTCACCGAAGAGCGATTTGGCCTTTGCTGCCGCCTCGGCCAACAACCGGGTCCGAACATCGGCCGGCAGCGAGTCCATCGACCGCTCATGGCCCCTTGGCAGAGCCAACCAGCGATTCGGCTTGCTTGGGTTAGCGTCTTTCAGAAAAAACACCTCCGTCCCTGGTGCCTGCTTCTCGGCTTCACGGCAGAGACTGCACTCTCGCGCCTGGAGTGTTTCGGGATGAGTTGGATCGCAGTGGCAGGTAACGATGTCGGCACGCAGCGTGAAGAAGGCTGCCAGCGCCGCCAGAAACACGAGTTGTCGCACTGGCCTCATTATACTGGGAGTTGCCTGCAATTCTCGGAACACGTCGAGCGCTCATTGTTTTGAGCCTCGCGGCGCTGTTCTTCCTCTACTTTTTCGGGCTCGACCGCGCGGGTATGATGGGCCCCGATGAACCGCGTTACGCCTCCATCGGCCGTGAAATGGCAAATTCGGGCGACTGGGTCACGCCGCGGCTGGACGGCCACCCCTGGTTCGAAAAACCCGCGCTCTTGTACTGGATGACCGCCGTTGGGTTCAAACTCGGCCTCGGCGACGATCTCGCGCCTCGCTTGCCGGTGGCGGTCCTCAGCGTTGCGTTTCTGGTGTTCTATTTCGTGATGCTGCGCCGCGAGTTCGGGGAAGCCGCGGCCGCATTCAGCACTTGCATCCTCGCGACTTCCGCGGGCTGGCTTGCATATAGCCACGTCGGCGTAACCGACCTGCCGGTCGCCGCGTGTTTCAGCGCCGCCATGTTGCTGCTGCTCGGTAGCGCCGCCATCAGGCGGTCTGCAGAGACTTCCGGATCCGGTCTGCGCTTCCAAGTGCAGACGGAACCGCCTGCTTCACCCTTCCACAGAATCCAGATCGCAGCAGGGATCCTTCTTGGTCTCGCTGTCCTCGCCAAAGGTCTCGGCCCGCTGGTGCTCTTCCTCCCAGCAATCTGGTTCCTTCGCAAATTCCCACGGACCATTGCCATCACCCTCGGCACAGCGTTCGTTGTCTCATCGCCCTGGTACATCCTCGCGACCCTTCGGAACGGTCCTGCTTTCCTCCAGGAGCTGATCATCCAGCATCACGTCGAGCGCTTCCTTACCGGCAACGACATGCACGCCCGGCCGTGGTGGTTCTTCCTCCCCGTGATCCTCGCGGGTATGTTCCCCTGGACGCCAACCCTCGCGCTGCTCTTCCGCAAGCCCCTCTATGCCGACCTACGCGTCCGCTTCCTGCTCGCATGGTTCGCTTTTGGATTTGTCTTTTTTTCCGTCTCCGCCGGCAAACTACCCGGCTATCTCCTACCCCTACTGCCCGCGCTAGCAGCACTCTGTGGCATCGCCTTGACACAGGCGTCGAATCCTCGTTGGGTTCTCGCCCTCAGTGCTGCTTTGCTCTGGCTGATTCCTGCCATCCAGGATCTCCTGCCGCGTGCGCTCGTCGCCGGGCTGGGCAACACGCCTATCCAAATACCGACTCTGCTCCTGTTGCCCACAGCCGTCCTCGCGGTCATCTGCTGGTATTTCCAGCGCGAAAAGTCCGTTTCGATTGTCGCCTTGTTCGTCATCCTTGGCGTGAGCCGCGTGGTTTGGGAAACCTATCCGCTCCTCGACCGCACCTATTCCGCTCGTGCCTTCTGGCGGGCACAAGTAGACGCCGGGGCTGCGAATCAACTCTGCCTCGAACAAGCCAATCGAAGCTGGCGGTATGGTCTCGACTATTACGCCCATCGTCCTATTCCCGATTGCAAACAGGGTCATTAAGATGCTAATCTCTATAGGGACGGTAGGGATTAGCTATGACCGAAGAGGCTTTACTCGATCACGCCATAGAACAGACCGCGCTCGAATACGATCGCATCGCTCGCGCCGACATTGAAAAATTCCGTGAGGCCGCGAATAAGTACAGCGCGGGAGAACTCACTGACGATCAGTTCCGGCCCCATCGTCTGCGCCGCGGCGTCTACGGCCAGCGTCAGGCAGGCGTCCACATGATTCGCACGAAGGTGCCTGGCGGTCTGCTCACTGCGGAACAGATGCGGCGCCTGGCGGACATCGCCGACGAGTTCGGCGGCGGCAAAGGCCACCTCACGACCCGCCAGAACGTTCAGTATCACTTTGTCCCGCTGGCTCAAGTTCCTGACCTTTTGCATCGTCTCGCCGACGTTCGACTCACAAGCCGCGAAGCCTGCTACAACACCGTTCGCAACGTGACCGCGTGCCCTTTGAGCGGCCTGCTGCCCGACGAGCCCTTTGACGTCCACCCCTACGCGCAACGCGTAGCCTTCGCGTTCCTGCACAAGGAACTGACCGACTCGATGCCCCGCAAGTTTAAAATCGCATTCTCCGGATGTTCGGAGGACTGCATGGCAACACATATTCACGACGTGGGTCTGCGTGCCAGAGTCGTCGACGGCCGGCACGGGTTTCGAGTGGTGGTAGGCGGCGGACTCGGTCCTCTTCCCAGCGAGGCACGGCTTCTCGACGAGTTCCTTCCCGCGGAGAATCTTGTGAGCCGCATCGAAGCCGTACTGCGTGTGTTCAACGCCTATGGCAACCGCGGCAACAAGAACAAGGCGCGATTCAAATTCATTATTCGAGAACGCGGATGGGATTGGGTGAAGGAACAAATTGAAAAAGAGTATGAAAATATCCTCACCCAGGGGGGAATTGCCACACCCACGTCAGTTCCCGAGGGCTTTGGTGGTTTTCAGTCAGTGCCACCACCACTTGGTAACGGTGATTTGCTACCCGTGATCGAGTCTCATGCTCACGATGCCGAATACGAGCGCTGGCTGGAGACGAACGTCCGCGAGCAAAAGCAACTCGGATATGCTGTCGTTACGGTACGCGTTTCACAAGGAAACATGACCGGCGACCAGATGCGTGGCATGGCAAGAATTGCCGAGACCACAGGGGATCACCTGTTGCGTTTCAGCATCGACCAGAACGTCATGCTTGGGTTCGTTCCTCTGCGACACCTGAAGGGCGTGTATAGCGCGCTCCGGCGAATCGGTTTAGCCGAAGCTGGCGCCCACGAAATTTCCGACGTCGTCACTTGTCCGGGGGCTTACAGTTGCAATCTCGCTCTGACGAAAACGATGAATCTGGGTGACGCTCTCTCGACGATGTTGAGCGAATATGATCAGCCAGTCGTACGCAATCTTACAGTCCGAGCGAGTGGTTGTCCGAACTCCTGCGGCCAGCACTGGATCGGCGACATAGGCTTTTATGGCAATGCGCGCAAGATCGACGGGAAAGAAGTTCCGTACTATCAGATGCTCTTGGGTGGGGGGTACGACGAGACTGGCATGATGCGCTTCGGCGTGGCGGTGCAGAGTATACCGGCGCGTCTGGCGCCGGAGGCGACACGGCGGGTTCTCGATCACTTCCTGGGCAATCGAGTCGAGGGCGAAAGCTTCCGGCAGTACGTCCTGAGGAACAAAGTCGAGAAGTTCCGTGCGATGACGGCCGACCTGGTAAAGCCGGCCGAGATCGCTCCGGAGATGTACAAAGATTGGGGAGACGAAGTGGAATTCTCCCTGAAATTAGGCCGCGGCGAGTGCGCGGCGTAGTTTGAAAATTCTGTCGAAGGGTAACTCCGCCATCGCTTGAGGCTGTTTTACTTCGATATCCAACCGGTATTCGTGGCAGTCCCACTCTCCTTCACCCAAAGCGTCGTTGCGGCGCCGCCGTTGGTGTTCAAGTAAATATCACAGGGTTTCCCCAACTGAAATCCGTTTGGATTCCCCGCGCCAGCATACACCGCGCACGGCGCCGCGCTCAGCCCGGCCGTCCGGTATGAAGCCAGCAACACGTCCCCCGGCTGAGGAACACTTCCCGCCAGGAACGAAATGGTGGAGCCCGAAAGCGAATAATCCGCGCCCTGTTTCATGGCCAGACCATTCCGATACAGGGTCAAGCTGGTCGCAGGAGCAGGAGCGCCGGCAAGCTGAAACGCCGAATTAACGCCGTCTACGACGCCTGCCGGAGACTCGCTGTCGGCAAATGCCGGAAGTGCGGCACCGCCGCCCGCTGCCCCGCAGGCCCCTGACGTCCCATCGACATGAAGGCAATCCGACAGATTCCCCGAAGCCGATTCGAGCGCGCCGCCGGAGTCGATAATCGCCGCGCGTGATGGAGCATAGCCGTTACCGGCCAGCGGCCGCATATTCAAAGCCGACTGCAAACCAGTCACATCCGTGATCTGGACGGGGGTGGTGACTGCGCCAGCACCACCACCAGTCTCGCCATTCGAAGAGACCCGAACGTCGGCCACGCGCAGCACGGAAGCGCTCGGCGGCACTGCCCAGGTTTCCGTAAACTGTACTTTTCCGTCGCTGTTATATGTAACGGTGTAGTTTGCGGGCGGAGTGGCTGTCGTGGTGGGCACGAGCTGAACCCGCAAATAGCCGTTGGTGACTTGCGTAGTCACGCTCTGTGCCGGCACGTCGGATGAGTCCGCCGACTGAAAGCTGGTCCAGTTGATCTGAACAATTCCGCTAAACCGTGTTCCATTTGCCTTGTACAAGATGTCTTGAATCGTCGTCAGCGCCGGATCGGCATATAAGGCTGTGATGGCAAGGCATCCAGTAATCCAAAATTTGGATTGCAACATCTCTGTAACCTCCGGAATTCGATTTCCAGGTCAAGGGCGGTGCGGACTGGGTGCTTCAGACCTGGACCACCGCAAGGTGGTGTCGTTCTGAGGCTAATCCGTACGCTACTCAACCTGAACGCAAACGGAACGCGGAGGTACGGGCTAACTATTTGTAGAATTTGGCTTTACGTCACGAATTCGCGCTCTGTCGAATGTTGTGAATGCGGCGTTGTAAATCCATAGCGTCAGTCAACCTGTGGAAGGGTGCCTCACGCGAAACCGCCTGCTTCACCCCCACTTTACGTCCAAAAAGAAAAAAGCGTTCCGCCGTCCGATGAGCAGGACGGCGGAACGCCACCAAGGGGAAGTCCCCGCGTTGGGGTAAAAGATCAGCTTCTGCGTGAAGAACGTGCGCTCTGTGTTTTGCTCGTTTCGAACAAAGCCCCACTGGAAAGGGCCAGAGCAGGAATCGCGATCGAATGATCGATTAAATCGGCCATGGCGTGGATCGGCAGATCCTCAGCTTCCTTCGTAAAGGACATACAGCCATGCGTTTCATCGAAATCAACGCGCACCCAATCGCCGCCACGAACCTGGTCGGTCGCAATCAGATTAGACATTGGTTGCACGAGCAACCGCTCGATTGCGCGCTTCAGGTGACGCGCGCCGTACTTGAGATCCGTACCTTCGCGCAGCAAGTACCGTTTTGCCGTATCTGTTGCCTTGAATACGAACGACCTGTCGGCCGCCGTATTGAAGATGCGTTGCTGCACCTGGTTGAGCTCGATATCGAGAATCCGCGACAGCTCATCGGTGCCCAGCGGCTTAAACGTGACGATCTTGTCAAGGCGGTTGATGAACTCCGGCGTGAACTTCTTGCGGGCCGCTTCGACGCCACTCCGCTTGATTTTGTTGTCCAATTTCTCATCGGTCTCGCCGGCGGTCGCTTTGCGGGCCGCTTCACAGGCGTTAAAGCCGAGCTTCGGGCTCAGGAGCGAACTCATTTCAGCCGCGCCCAGGTTGCTCGTCATGAAGATCATGGCGCGAGAGAAATCCACCTTACGGTTGTCGCCGAGTGTCAGCGTGGCTTTGTCGAGAATACCGAGCAAAAGATTCCATAACGCATCGCTGGCCTTCTCAATTTCGTCAAAGAGGACAAAGCTGACTTTAACAGTGTCGCTGTGATACTGATTCAGCACCTCTTGGCTCAGCAGCGGGTGTGTCTCGCGATGGCCGAGATATCCCGGAGGCGATCCGATCAGTTTTGCGATCTCGTGACTGTGTTGGAACTCCGCGCAGTCGATTTTGATGACTGCACGCGGATTTTTCACTAGCGCCTCGGCTGTGGCCTCGACGATGCGGGTTTTGCCCGATCCGGTGGGCCCCAGGAACAGGAAGTTCCCGATTGGGCGGCCCGGTGCGGTCATCCCGGTCAGATACATCTGGTAGATATTCACGATCTGCTGGATGGCCTCATCCTGGCCCACGATCATTTTCCGCAGATTGCTCTCTAGACTCTCGGCTTCGCGTCCGGTCTTCGTCGGATCTAAAGGAACATTAACCCGCAACATATTCATCGGCCCCTTTCAAGTAGCCTCTGTCCTGAACTAGAGCAACCAGCGTGCCAAAGTGCGGCGCCGGGGAACACCAGTTACTTTTTCGGTTTGGTCGGTCTTACCTCCACGCGACTCACTAAAGTCCTTTCCGGCATTCGGAGCAATGACAAAACGATCTCCGCGACATCTTCCGCGGCGATTTTCCACCTCGCGCCGGTGGCACTGGAACCGAACTCGGTATCAACACTTCCGGGCATGATGTAGCTCACCCGTATATCGTCATAACGATGGTCGAGCATCATGGCTTCGCTGAATCCGTTCAGACCGAATTTCGACGCGTTATACGCCGCACCACCCGCGAATGGGTTCTTGCCGGCGAGACTGCTGATATTTACGATGTAGCCGCCACTCCGCTTCACCATCCGTGGCAAAGCTTCATGGCAGCAGTAAAAAGCGCCGTTGAGATTGGTATCCAGCACCGCGCGCCACTCCTCGATCTTCAACTCCGCCGTCTTGCGGAAAATTCCCACACCTGCATTGTTCACGAGTATGTCGAGACCGCCTGCTTCGCGATCTACAAAATCAAACAACCGGGAAACCTGCTGGACATCGGAAACGTCCGCCGTGGTTCCCACTACCTTACTCTTCGACACGGCGGCTATCTTTTTTACGGCATCTTCCACGCTCGAGTTCGAGCGTCCGCAAACGGCCACGGTAGCTCCCGCCCGTGCCAACGCCTCCGCGATCGCGTAACCGATACCTCGCGTCCCGCCGGTGACAAGAGCGATTCGTTCTTTTAGGAATTCTGGATTCATTGTTCCAGGATGTAGTGCAGGTTGGCCGCAAGGCAAGCTGGCGAGAAGCTATCAGCGATCCGCTATCAGCTTTCAGCCAAACAGCGTGGGCCGAACGTGGACCCGCTGATCGCTGCCCGCCGAAAGCTGACCGCTACTTCCGGGGCTACCTACTTAATGCTTCCCAGGAACGAATTCATCTCGCGCACAACCTCCGCCTCATTCGACCGAAAGACGTAGTGCTCGGCATGCTGTAACCGCACTACCCGAGCCGACGGCAAACCAGCCTCGAAAGCTTGTACCTGCTCCGCGGCGTGAGGATTGGGTGTGCGGGAAACCGCGAAGATGGCCAGAATCGGAACGGGAATCTTCGTGTACTTTTCCGCCCCAAATTGAATCGCACGGCCAATCGCCGGGGGAGTGGGAACATTCGGCATTGACGCCATCTCCTTCGTGACCTGCTGCAGCGCTTTTTCGAGACGCGTGGCGTCACCCAACATCTCGTTCCAATTCTGTTTCCGGTCCTCGGCCGTGCCCGCCTCCAGGGCGTCGATTCGCTTCCGCAGATCAATCATGTCGAGCCACAGATCGCCGTGCATGGTGTCGTAAAACGCGTAGCCGTAGCCGGCATCGAGGTAAATCAAACCCGCGACTTTTTCCGGATGATGGCTGCCCACCGAGCTCAACTCCTCGCCGGCGATGGAGTGCCCCGCGACCACCGGGCGGTTCAGTTTGAGCCCGTCTATGACAGCCAATACGTCGTCACCCAGCCGTCCGGCGGAGTAGTTGGCAACAGTTGGCTCGGGCTTGCTGGAGAGGCCGAAGCCCCGTCGCGTGATCCCGTAGACATGGCAATTGCCCGTGAATTTTGGCGCAAAACTGTCGAAAATGTGCGCCGTATTACCCATACCGGCCAAAAAGATCAACGGCCGTCCGCTCCCGCCCCAATCGAGAACTTCGAGACGGACGTCTGTCTCGACGCTGACGAACTGGACAGTGTGGGACGAGGTGTCCGGTCTCTCCTGCGCCATGAGCCCGCTCGCGATCACCAACGCCAATCCAACTGTCCGGTGATTTACTCGGGGTTTCATGGGAGTTTCCTCTCCGCGAGCTCCTGGGCCTTTTCTAACGCATCGGCAGCAGCCACCCGTGCGTCAGGCTCGAGCCTGGCGCCGCCGCCCGTCCTCTCACCGACAAGGGTGGCACGATGCTGCTTCTTCAGCTCCTGGCAGACCTTTTCGGACTCCGATGACGTCAACGCTGAGATCAAAATATACAGTGGCTTTCCTGTCAGAGCTTTGTCGACCAGGTGAGTGAGCCATCCGCCGCTCGTCTCACGAAAGTCCAAGATGATGGCATCTGCGCGATCCAGAGTAGTGATCGCAGCACGCAACTGGGCCTCGCAGGCAAAAGGATCGGGAAATGAAGTGAGTTTCAGATAACCAACGCTTCGCGGAAGAATCTCGACATCCCCGAACGCGCAGCCGTCGGGAGGCATTGCCCGCGAACTCACCTTCCAGGCAGTGTAGTTCCTCGCGTGAGGGATCGACATCGGGAACGTCGCGAGCACAACCAGCGCGAGCAGCCCTCCGGCCAGCAGCGCTCCCCTACGCGGGGATTCGTCTCCCAGCACCTGAAATGAGGGAAGCCCGTCTGCAACCTGCTGAACCACCGGCTGACCTCTGCGGTACTCCGCCGGTAAAGAAACCGCCAGGTCGGCGAAAAGGTCCAACCACAGCCGCACTCGAGAGACGAATCCTCGCTCATCGCGCCACCGGTCGCGAAACAACTGCAGGGCTGCCTCTTCGTAAGCCTCGCGAAAACGCGGCGGATAGAGTCCCAGGAGACAGCGATAGATCCGTTCAGACATGCTCGCCCCGGAATATTTTCTTCGCCCGTGCGACGCGCAATAAACCGGCGAGTCGCTCTGCCTCGGAGCATGCCAGTTTTCGACCCAACGCCGTCAGGCGATAATAGCGGCGCCGCTCCTGGCGCCCGTTCGCTTCCTCCCCCATGTCGACCTCTGCGATGAACTTCTCCTCGAGAAGTGTCTGAATCGAGCTGTACAGTGTGCCCGGCCCCAGGCGCATCCGGTCGCCGGTCTGCTCCGCCACCTGTCGCATAATGCCGTACCCGTGAAGGTCCTCGCCGGCCAGAGAGAGCAGGATCTGAAAGGCGGCCGCGGGCAGGGGATCCAGTTTTCGTTTCGGCATATTGATCGATGATCGATATATCGATGATCGATAATAACGCCAGGACCGAGCCGTGTCAATGCTTCGCTGCTAACGACTGGAGCCTGCCGCGGAGCTGTTTGAGATCCGCCTCCGACAGGTAGCGTCCATCCGCAACCACGCCGCTGATCGCCCGGGTGTTTCGGATATCCGTAAGCGGATTCGCCGTCAATAGCACCAGGTCGGCAATTCGCCCCGCCTCGATCGGCCCAAAATCGGCGACCCGGTTATAGAACTTTGCCGGATTGATGGTGGCCGACTGCAGTGCTTCAAGCGGCGTTAAACCTGCTGCGACGAAGCGCTGCAATTCCAGGTGCAGGCTGATGCCTGGTATCACGTCGACGCCTGCCGCGGTGTCGGTGCCGGCCAGCAGCGGTACGTGCGCGGCAGCGAGCCTGCGAATGATCCCGAGCTCGTGCTCCACAAACTTCTGTCGAACTGGCAGCGGGTCCGTGTCGAGCGATTTGAGAATGGCCTTCTGCGATCGAGGCCATAGCTTCGCCACCCAACTATGCGCAGCGAATGGGAGGTCCGGGTCTTTGGAATAATCGATCGCATCCACAAGCCACTGCCCCCGCTCCCAATACAACGTCGGGCACTGCCAGGTCTGGTTTTTCGCCAGCAACTCGATAATGCGCGCCTCACGCTGCGGATCATACGTCTCGAGGAACATCCCGGGAGTCTTCCTGCCCGTGAGGTATTTGTCTTCGTCCGGGGAACTCGCCTCGAAGATACCGATCAGGTGCTCAAAGGTGCGCTGACCCGCGGTGATCGCCTCAGAAGCGCGGACCCCGTCGGGAACGTGTCCTTCGAACTCGATTCCCTCCTTTTTCGCTTCCTCCGCAATAGCGAAGTATGCTTCCCTTGGGACGCCCGACTGTATCTTGATGAAATCGACGCCGCGGCTCTTTAGCATGCCCACGGCCTTTCGCCCATCCTCCGGCGTCGAGATCGGAATGCTGGCTTTGTATTGTGACTTCGGACCATCCAGCATCGGGCCGGAAACGATCATGCGAGGTCCGAACATGTGGTGCGCCGCGATCGACTCGCGCGCCTGAAGCACCAGGTCAAGTTGACTGCCCATGTCGCGAACGCCCGTGATGCCATTGGCGAGGAACAGCGGAAGAATGAGATCCGTCCCATCGCCCACGGTGCTGTCGAAGTAAACATGCGTGTGCATGTCCCACAGGCCGGGGATCAGGTATTGCCCCGTGGCATCGACAACCCGTCCCACAGGAGGTTGCACGTCGCTTGAGCGGCCGACAGCCGTGATCCGATCTCCCGCAATCGTCACCGAAATGTCCGGCAACACGCGCCCACCCACAATGTCGATCAGGTTCGCGTGAGCGATGGTCAGGCTTTGTGCGCCCGCAAGCGGCGCGATGAACGAGGCCAAAAGAATATTCCGAAGCATCCGCTATCTATTTGATCTGAAGTCCGGGCACTCGTGCAGAATGGTAGGATATAATCGCTCCACCGAGGACTAAATCTATGTCATCCCCCGACGCCGGGGCCGTTGCGCCTCAGGAATCCGCGAGCTTCGGAGATAATCTTGCGGGAATGTTCAACGTTTTCGTCGACCCGGCAAGTACGGCCAAGCGTGTCGGACGCCCCTGGTTCTGGGTTCCGCCCTTCATCATAGTGAGCGCCATCACTGTCGTGGTCTCCATATTCATTTCGCCGATCGCAATGGACGTGATGCGCAAGTATCCGCCCAGTGATCAACTCACCGGCGAAGCACTGGATCGCGCCGTTCGTATGACTGGCATCATCTCTAAAGTGCAAGCCTTTGCGGCGCCCATTTTGTTCGCCATCGTCACCGCCATTTCCGCGTGGATTGTCTCGCTCATGTGCTCGATGCTCAGCATGAAGGCGAGATTCATGGAACTCTTCAGCCTGATTACGACTTGCTCTTTGATCACCGCGATTGGCGGCATCGCAGGTTACTTCGTAATTCGAGCGAAAGCCGACGACATCACGTCGATGCAGCAACTCGCGCCGTCGTTCGGCCTCGACATCTTTTTCCCGGACCTGAAAGGCCCGCTGTTCGCGCTGCTAAACTACTTTTCGCTTTTCCAGATCTGGTATCTGGTCGTGTTGGCTCTGGGCCTTGCGTACCTTACCCACTCGTCGAAAGCGAAGGGATTCATGGCAATCACGCCGCTGTGGGTGATCGGCCTGGCATTCCGCCTGATTGGCTCTTTGTTTACAAAGTGATGTGGGCAGGGTTGTGAAAGGGTGGAGTAGGGATTCCGCCTGTCGCCACGGACCGCTGGTCCACGAAAGCGGATAAAAACGCAGTAACGCAGCCTTCAGGCTGCTCATAGGCCGTCTGAAGCCGGCGGTACCGGCATATGAGTAGACTTCGCCTTCCACATTTTCCATATCTTTACGGGGCACCAGCGTTTCTAGATCGCATTCGCCGCGATACTAAACAGGAGCAGCCCCAACACAAGTAACGAAACCACCGTATAAACCCAATCCCGTTCCAGACCAAAAGCGCCCGCGCACACAACCACACGCGCAACTGGAGTAGCAATTAAGATCACCAGGCCTAACTGAATCACAAACAGAGGATCTAAAGACAGGACACCGGTGAAGATGCCTCCAAGATGCGTGAGACCCTGTGGAGCACCACGGAAGACCCGGTGATCGGGGGCATCGTGAGCGTGCCCCGCCAGGTACAAAATGCCTCCGGCCGCCACCAGCACGGCCGCGAGCGTCACGCCGACGCGCAACACGACGCTAACCACAACATCAAGCCGTTCATCCGCACTCATAGCCGTCCCGTAACTCCTCCGTAAATCATCTCAATCGCTAAAGCGCCCACTACGAATGCAAAAACGAGCCGCAGAACCTTGACCTCCGCGCCAGCCAGTACTCGCGACCCGGCCAGCGATCCGGCCAAAACCCCGAGCATCACCGGCATGGTGATTTCCGGCGTGATGTAACCCCGTCCCAGGTACACACCCGCGCTAGCAGCCGCCGTTACGCCGATCATGAAGTTGCTGGTGGCGGTGGAGACCTTAAACGGAATCCGCATCACCTGGTCCATCGCGATCACTTTCAACGCTCCCGACCCGATGCCGAGTAGGCCCGACAGAATACCGGCGCTAAACATCATGGAGAACCCGCCCGTAACATGACGAACACCATACTCACGAACCCCGTTGGCAGTCGGATAACTTCCCGCCAGCCGTAAGCGGTGCGCCAGCGAATCATCCGAAACTTCAACGTGCCGGGGAGCCGGCCGGGTCGACATGTAAGCCGAACCCAACAAAACAACACCGAAAATAACCGAAAGGGCTTCGGTTGGCGTATGAGTGAGCAGGCGCGCTCCGACGATCGCGCCCGCCGTGGTAGCAATCTCGAGAAATAACCCGATCCGGACGTTCGAGAATCCTTCGCGCACATATGCCGATGCGGCGCCCGACGAAGTAGCGATAACGGACACCAGCGAAGCGCCCATGGCGTATCGCAGGTCGACATGGAACAACAAAGTCAGGACGGGCGTCACGACGACGCCCCCACCCAAACCGGTCAGCGATCCCAGAAAACCGGCGATCGCCGAAGCCAAAAACACCAGTCCACAGAAACCGAGCATTCGAAGCCAAGGTAGCGCAGCCTTTAAGGCTGTAAAACTAGCTAAAGGATGCTCACTATCGTCGTAGCCGCCGTCCTCGAACGCGACGGCCAAATCCTGATCGCTCAGCGCAAACCCACCGGCGCACATCCCTTGAAATGGGAATTCCCGGGAGGCAAGGTCGAACCCGGCGAGGACCCCGTTGCCGGCCTCCGCCGTGAACTCCAGGAAGAGCTCGGCATCGAGGCCGTAATCGGACCCGAAATCACGCGCTACAATTATCAGTATCCCGGCCGCTCGCCGATCCTGCTCATCTTTTACGGGGTGACGGAATTCGGCGGGGAGCCGCAAAACTTGGTTTTCGAGCGTATCGCCTGGGAGAAGCCGGGACGGCTTCCAGCGTACGATTTCCTGGACGGAGACATCGCTTTCGTCCGGATGCTCGGGCTCTGTAACGGGCCGGAATAGCGCGTCCCACGTTCCTCACGGGGCGCTAATTCTTTACTTTCAACATTATAAGGTGGTACGCTGGAAGCTCAAAAATGCGAACTGTCGACCTGATCCATCGCAAGCGGGACGGGGAGGAACTTACACCCCAGGAAATCGCACATTTCATTGACGGCTATACCCGTAACGAAATCCCCGACTACCAGGTGTCCGCATTCCTGATGGCCGTTTTCTTTTCCGGCATGACCGATCGCGAAGTCAGCGCCCTGACCGAATCTATGATGCGCTCCGGTGAAGTACTGGACCTCAGCGACATCCCAGGCGTCAAGGTAGATAAGCATTCCACGGGTGGGGTCGGCGACAAAACCAGCCTGATCGCAGCGCCGCTGGCAGCCGCCGCGGGAGTCGTCGTGCCCATGATCTCGGGCCGGGCCCTGGGCCATACCGGCGGTACTTTGGACAAACTCGAATCAATTCCCGGATTCCGGACCGACTTGAACGTTGCGGAGTTCACTGAACAGGTAAAGCGTCTGAAATTGGCGTTTATCGGCCAAACCCCCCAGGTGGCACCCGCCGACGGGAAATTGTATTCCTTGCGCGACTCTACCGCCACCGTCGAGTCGATTCCGCTGATCTCCTCCTCGATCATGTCGAAGAAGTTAGCGGTCGGGCTCGATGCCTTGGTTCTCGACGTCAAGGTGGGCTCGGGCGCGTTCATGAAAAAGCAGGTCGAGGCCCGGCGCCTGGCACAAATGATGGTCGGCATTGGCCGCCGCCTCGACAAACGCGTACAGGCGCTGATCACCGACATGAATCAGCCGCTCGGCTATGCCGTCGGGAACGCCCTCGAAATCATGGAGGTATCGCAAACCCTCCAGAACGCCGGTCCAACGGATCTGACGCGTCTGTCGCTCGAACTGGCGGCCCGCATGATCTTCCTGGGCAAGGTGACCAAGACACTCGACGAGGCTCGCGAGCTCGCCCAGCGGAAACTGCTCGATGGATCCGGCTATCGCAAGTTTAAGGAAGTCATTCAGGCACAGGGTGGCAATCCCCAGGTCCTCGATAAATTCGAACTCCTGCCGAACGCCACGGGCGCGCGTGAGATCACTTCGCCACGCGCCGGGTACGTCAGCGCCATCGAGGCTGAGTATATCGGTCAGGCTTCCAGCATGATCGGCGCAGGCCGCGATACCAAGGATGACGTGATCGACCCCGCCGTGGGTGTGATCCTCGAAGTCAAGGTCGGCCAAAAGGTGGATGCGGGCGGCGTCCTCTGCCGCTTGTACTACACCAGCGAAGAACGTGTCGAAGACGCGGCCCAGCTCGTCGAGGATGCCTTCCGGATCTCGGCGCAGCCTCCTGACGATCGCGAGCTGATCCTCGAAGTGGTCGGCTAAGCATCACAACATGGAGCGGTTCACCGGACTCCTGGGGCTGGTCTCTATCCTCGGTGTCTGTTATCTCTTTTCGAAGCACCGCCGCTCGATCAAGCCGCGCGTGATTCTCTGGGGCGTTGCCCTGCAGTTCAGTTTCGCCTTCCTGGTCTTGAAGACCCCGGTCGGCCTTCTTTTCAAGAAAGCCAGCGACGGCGTGAATGCGTTGCTCGGTTACTCGGCGGCGGGTAGCAAATTCGTGTTCGGCGACAAGCTCGGCGGCGGGTCGGCCGACTTCGGAGTGGTCTTCGCGTTCCAGGTCCTCCCGATCGTTATCTTCATATCGAGTCTCTTCGCGATTCTCTATTACTTCGGCGTCATGCAGATCTTCGTGCGTGGCATGGCTATCGTGATGCAGCGTGTCATGGGAGCGAGCGGCGCTGAATCCACCAATGTCGCGGCGAGTATCTTCATGGGCCAGACCGAAGCTCCCTTGACCATCCGGCCTTTCCTGGCCGGAATGACTGAGTCCGAACTCTTCACCATCATGACCAGCGGTATGGCTCATGTCTCCGGAGCTGTGATGGCGGCGTACGTTCTGATGGCGCACGTTTCCATCGAGCACCTGCTCACGGCTGTAATCATGACCGCGCCCGCCACCATCATGCTGGCCAAAGTCCTGGTGCCGGAGACCGACCATCCTGCTACTGCCGGCGATGTGAAGATCGACGTGGAAAAGCCTGGCGTCAACCTGATCGATGCCGCGGCAAGAGGCGCGGGCGACGGCCTCCAACTGGCCCTCAACATCGCCGCTATGCTGATCGCTTTCCTGGCCCTGATCGCGCTTGTAAACGGAATTCTCGGCAACTTCCACACTTCGCTCCAACAGCTTTGCGGCTATGTCTTCTCGCCGGTCGCGTGGTTGATGGGAGTGAAGTGGAACGATTGCCAGTCGATCGGCAATCTTCTGGGAATCCGGCTCATTCTGAACGAATTTATTGCTTTCCAGCAATTGGGACCGATGCGCGACCACCTCGATCCGCGGTCGTTCACGATTGCGACCTATGCCCTCTGCGGGTTCGCTAATCTGAGTTCCATCGCGATTCAGATTGGAGGCATCGGAGCGTTGGCGCCCACCCGCAAATCCGACCTGGCCCGCTTAGGCTTGAAAGCAGTTGCCGCCGGCACGATGGCGAACTTCATGTCGGCCTGCATTGCAGGGATGTTCCTCTGATGCAAGCGGCAGTCGACTACGTCCGCTCGCTCACGACGATCCAGCCCGCCGCGGCGGTGGTGCTCGGAAGCGGCCTCGGAGCGTTTGCCGACGAACTGTCTGATCCCATCGCGATCCCATATTCGGATATCCCCGGTTGGCCCGCGTCCACGGCGGTTGGTCACGCGGGCAAGCTGATCATCGGTTCTCTGGCAGGCATCGAAATCGCCGTGCTGGCAGGCCGGGCGCACGTTTACGAAGGCTACACCGCCGCGCAGGTGACCACCGGAGTGCGAGTCCTCGCCGGTCTCGGCGTGCAGTCCATCGTCTTCACTAACGCCGCTGGCGGCATCAACCTGGGCTACCAGCAAGGCGGTCTCGTTCTGATCTCCGATCACATCAACCTCCAGGGGATCAACCCGCTCATCGGGCCGAACGACGACACGCTCGGCCCGCGATTCCCCGATATGACGGATGCCTACTGCGCCCAGTACCGGGCCGTCGCGAAAGACGTCGCACGGCAAATGCGGCTCGATCTGCGCGAAGGCGTTTACGCGGCGCTCCCCGGCCCCAGCTACGAAACCCCGGCGGAGATTCGCTACCTGCGCGTCATCGGCGCCGACCTGGTCGGCATGTCGACGGTTCCCGAAGTGATTATGGCGAACTACCTCGGTCTGAAAGTGCTCGCGATTTCCTGCGTTACCAATATGGCCGCGGGTGTCCTTCCCCAAAAACTGAATCATGCCGAAGTGCTCGAAACCGGGCGCCGCGTCCACGGTACCTTGGTCAATTTCCTGAAACTGGTGTTGCCGAGGATCGCTCGTGTCTGACTTGCTTTCAACGGCGCTCGAGGCCCGCGAAAATGCTCACGCCCCATTCTCGAAGTTCAAGGTCGGCGCGGCGCTCGAAGATGAATCCGGGCGCCTGTTCACTGGCTGCAACGTGGAAAACGCCACCTACGGCCTGACGGTTTGCGCCGAACGTGTCGCCATCTTCAAGGCCATTTCCGAAGGCGCGCGCAGATTCCGACGCATCGCAGTGGCGGCCGACACGGACGTCCTGACGCCACCGTGCGGAGCCTGCCGCCAGCTCCTGTGGGAGTTCTGCGGCGACATCGAGGTAACGCTCGTCAACCTCCAACGCAAAACCGAGAAATTTCAGATGAGAGAATTATTCCCAAGGCCTTTCGATGTTTCGTTTCTCTAGGTGGGGCAGGCTTTCCGCCTGCCTGGTGCTGATCGTCCTCTCCGCGAAGGCGCAGCCGGCCGACTGGCTCTACACGGCCCGCTACGTAGTGACGATGGACGCCTCGCATCGCCTCATCGAGAACGGTGCCGTAGCGGTCCAGGGCGATCACATTATCGCCGTCGGGCCGCGAGCGGAAATCGAGCGCCAGCATCCCGCAAAGCAGCGTCTCGATCGTCCCGACGCGATCCTGCTTCCCGGCCTCGTCAATACTCACGCCCACGCCGCCATGTCGCTCCTGCGCGGCATCGCCGACGATCTCGCTCTCCAGGACTGGCTCACCAAATTCATCTTTCCGGCAGAAGCGAAAAACGTCTCGCCCGACTTCGTTCTGTGGGGAACGCGACTGGCGTGTCTGGAGATGATGCTCTCAGGCACGACGACCTACGTTGACATGTACTACTTCGAGGACCGTGTCGCCCAGGCCACCAAGGAAGCCGGGATGCGTGGAGTCCTGGGCGAAACGATCATCGGATTCCCGGTACCCGACGCCAAAACCCCCGGCGATTCGCTCCGGTTCACTGAGGGCTTCATAAAGCAATTCAAAGGTGATCCGCTCATCGTTGCCACAGTCGCCCCTCACGCCCTGTACACCAACAGCGATGCTGACCTTCAGGCCTGTCGGCGCCTCGCCAACCGATACGGGGTGCCGCTCGTCATTCATCTCTCCGAGACCAAAAAAGAGAATGACGATGCCCGCGCCGCGCGAGGCATGAGTCCGACCCAGATCCTGGAGAAGCTGGGTGTTCTCGACGGCCCCACCATCGCGGCGCATGGAGTCTGGCTCGACGACGCGGATATCCAGATCCTGAAGCAGCACGGAACCGGAATCGGCCACTGCCCCACCAGCAACATGAAGCTCGCGAGTGGAATCGCGCCCGTTCTTAAGCTGCTGGCCGCCGGCGTCCCGACCGGCCTGGGCACCGACGGCCCCGCCGGTAGCAACAACGATTTCGACCTCATGGAAGACATGAACCTTGCCTCCGATCTCCAGAAGGTGACCAGCGGCGATCCGCGCGCTTTGCCCGCCGAAAAGGCCCTCGAAATGGCCACCATCGATGGAGCGCGAGTTGCTGGACTCGACAAGCAAATCGGCTCGCTCGAACCGGGAAAGAAAGCCGACTTTATCACGCTTCGTCTCGACCGCCCGCACGCCGTCCCGCTTTACAACGTCTACTCGCAAATCGTTTACGCCCTGAAAGGCTCCGATGTCCAGGATGTCACTGTCAACGGCAAGCAGATCGTTCGGGATGGCCGCTCGCTGACGCTCGACGCCCACGCGATTATCGAGAAGGCGAAAGAATATCGGGTGAAGGTCTCAGCTTCACTCGGTAGCACCGGGGCCAGCCGGCCATAAGTCGCGTTCGCCCTATGGGCCCGGTCCACGAAAGTGGATGAAAGCAGGGTGGCACAGGCGGTTTCGCCTGCGTGTTGTCGGTGAGGTTCAAAGGCAGGCGCCCGCGCCGTTTTCGAACTGGCCTTGTGAGCTGTGCCGTCGTGGGCAGCGCGATAAGCGCAGGCGCGCGCTATTATTCCCAGCGGAGCGCGCCCATGGGATCGAGCCGCGCCGCGCGCCAGGCGGGAATGAGCGCCGCGCTGAACGCGACCGCGCACAACACGACAGTAGCGAGAACGGCCGTCAAAATATCCTGTGACTTCAGGCCGTAGAGCAGCGATGCGGCCAGTGAACCAGCGGCCAAAGCCAGCGGAACGCCCACAGCGAGTCCACTGCCCACGATCCAACCGCTTTCAGCCAGGAACTGTCCGAGAATCGTCTCACGCCCGGCGCCCAGAGCCATCCGAATCCCGATCTCCCGAGTTCGCCGCGCCACGGCGAACGACAGAACTCCATACAGACCAATCGCAGCCAGAGTGACAGCAATTCCGCCCATCAGCGTCGACAGGAATGCTAGCAGGCGTTCGCGCGCCAGCGCCTGATCGATTTGCATCTCCATAGTGCTCATCTCATCGACCGGCACGATCGGATCGATCCGGCGGATCAGCGCACGCAGCCGCTCTAATGTCGCTGCCGCGTCGCCCGATGTTCGCACCTGCAGGTTCAGCGATTTCGGGAACGTCCATTGCGTCACCGGAAGGTACATCACGGATTGTGGTTCCTCCTTAAGCCACCGATACCGCGCCGTGCCAACGACGCCTACGACTCGGAGCTTGCGTCCTCCGGACATCGTAAAAGCCTTGCCAATGGCGTCACCCGACAAATATTGGCGCGCGAAATGTTCGTTCACAATCGCAACGCCTTCCGTTTTCGGCGCGGCGCGGTCGTCGCTATTAAAGTCGCGTCCCGCGATCAGGGGAATTCCCAACGTCCGAAAGTAGCCGTTGCTCACCACGGAATAGTAGGACATGTGGTCGGAGCCCGTATAAGCCGGCACTTCCTGCAGCAGCGTTGACGCCATCGAACCTGTTAAGACGCTGATAGTGGTCAGGCTCGCCGCCCGAGTCTCTGGAAGTTCGCGCACGCTTCGGAGCAGATTTTCATAGAACTGAGGCGTTCCGTTCGCAGCATATGAAGTGTTCCGCAGATCAATACGTAAGGTGGCGACGTTCTCCGGCTTAAAGCCCACATCGATAGACCGCAGGTTTTGAAGCGTTCTGACGAAGAGGCCGGCGCCGAACAGCAGCACAAGCGAAAGCGCAATCTGACCCGCGATCAAAACTCGCGAGGCCAGCGAGCGGCCTCCTGGCACCGCATTAACGAGTCCCCGAATCGCCAGTAAGGGATCGCATTGAGCCGCACGCCATGCCGGAAGCAGCCCGAACAGAATCCCCGCCACGAGCGTGAGTGCCGCTGAGAAGGCGAATACAGCAGGATTCGGGCGTACGAACTGCGACAAGCCCTCCGCCTGCGGACCCAGGAGCTTCAGCAGAAAGGCGGTGAGAACCTGGCCGAAACCCCAACTGGCCACGCCTCCCGCGATCGCGAGAACCATGCTCTCCGTGAGGAAATGCCGCATGAGCGTGGCTCGTGAGCCGCCCAGAGCGAGCCGAACACCGGCCTCGGACGTTCGCTCAACCGATCGCACCAGTAACAGTGCCGCCAGATTCGCGCAGGCGACGAGCAGCACCGTTCCAACCAGTCCGAGCAGCAGCAGCACCGGCTTTCCGAACTCTGACTTTCTCGAATCGAGTCCCTGGCTGCCATCCCGGGCGAAGAAAACGTCCTTTGGCGAGGTATTCTGGCCAAGCGCCTTCTCAATTTGGAGTCCGACCACATTCAAACGCGCGACGGCCTGTGCCGGTGTCACACCGGGTTTCAGCCGCGCGAGGATCTGATTGAACCCCAGCCACACTGGGTAATTGCCGAACAGCTTCCCGGTAATTGATGCGGGGACCTGAATATCGTGCGGTTCATGCAAACCCGCTCCAGTGAATCCCGGCGCCGTTACGCCCACGATTTGCACTGGCTCGTTGTTGAGCAGGATTCTACGTCCGATCACGTCAGCACTGCCGCCGAACCGTTCCTGCCACAACCGATTGCTGATGACACAAACGTATCCCCCGCCCTCCGAACTCCCGTCAGCCGCATCCAGCAAACGCCCTTCGGCGGCTCGAACGCCTAACATGGCGAAGTAATTTCCACTGACAATTTCAGCCTGCACGTTTTCCGTTTGCTCGCGATCGGTCAGGCTTACCTGGAGGGGGATCACTGCGAGCGCGTCCTCAAACCCTACGGCTTCCTTCTTGAGGCGTTGAAAAAACGGGTCGGAGAAACAGCAATTCTCCATATGGAACTGCTCGTTGTGCTGTCGCAGAATCACGAGTCGATCGGCGCCGGTCACCGGTAAGTGCATGATGACGATCGCGCGTACGAACGAGAAGATGGATGTGGTCGAACCCAGGGCTACCGCGAGAGAGAGCACCGCGATGACTGAAAAGGAGGGACTCTTTCGCAGCGTTCGTCCGGCGTAGCGAAGATCGCGGAAGAGTTGTTCCAGCCAGGTCCAACTCCACAGCTCGTGACTGGTCTCTTCGATGCGCGTCCGATTGCCGAACTCGCGTCGCGCGGCATAAGGAGCGTCTTCAGGACTGACACCCTCCTCGCGCAAACGGCGTGCCCGCAGCTCCATGTGCAGTCGAACCTCATCGTCCAATCGCTCAGCTTCTTTCCGCGCGTTAATCATGTATGCCAATCTGCGCCACAGCTCGCCGAATCCCATTTCTCTCTCCTTACGCCGGTTGCAGAATGCGAGCGATCGCCTGGGCGACCCTCTGGTACCGTTCCATTTCCAGTTGTAGTTGTTTGCGGCCGGCGGGTGTGAGCCGGTAGTATCGGGCGCGTCGATTCTCGTCCGTCTTGCCCCACTCGCCGTGGATCAAACCTTTGATCAGCATGCGTTGCAGCGCGGGATAAAGGGATCCCTCCTCGACGTGCAGGACATCTTCGGAGGATTCGCGAATCGCCTCTGCGATCTCAAAGCCGTGCTTATCGGTCCCTTTGGCGAGGGTTTTGAGGATCAGCATATCCAAGGTGCCGGGCGGAATCTCGTCTCGCATGTTCTCTGACATAGATAGACTATGTCATTCTGTTTTGGTTAGGGAAGTTCTGTCAAGTCTTGGGGGATTTCACCCAATGCCGCTGCTGTAAAGCAGGTTTTCAACCTGTCTCCATGGACCACCAAGGTGGCGCAGGCGGTGTCGCCTGCGCGTTCCCGGTGAGATTCAAAGGCAGACGAACCGCTTGCTCCACCCTTCCACAGCCTTCCGTACGTGATGTTTCGACCGTGCCGCGGATTTGCAACCCGCTCCTCAACTTGTTGGGCTAAGCGACCAGCAGCGGTTGAAAACCGGTGCGCAGGATGCAATCCTGCCTTACTGGCATCTTGCGTGCATATGTGGTTGTGACGTGATTCGCGCGATATTTGCCATCGCCGTTGTCTTCGTGCTGCAAGGTAGCATCATGAATGGCCTCTGTGCGCCGTGTCCGATTTCGGCCGCGTCCTGCTGTCAACACGGTAGCTGCCACAAGGTCAAGACCTGCCCGCAGCCGGATCTGGGCATCGCGAAAATGCAGCCGGCCGCTGCTCCAATTGGTGAAGCCCGGCTAATTACGGTAGAGCCTGTAGTCAACTACCCAGCACTCACCAGTTCCGCTCACGTCTACGTCCCGCCTGATCTCTACCTCCGCAATTCGGTCCTCACGATCTAGAGACAAGCGCACGCTTGTCTTACTGTCACTCTGATTAACGAATGAAGGAGGATTTGTGCGGATTACCGCACTGTTGCTGGCTTTGCCGTGCGTCCTGACGGCACAGGATCATACGATTCTCAAGGAACTGGTGGCCGACGCCCTGCTGCGCAACCCCGAAATCCTCGCTGCGCAGAAGAAGTACGAGGCGGCGAGGCAGCGTCCGGCCCAGGAGCGTGCGTTGCCGGATCCAATGGTTTCGGCGGGCTGGACCTCGGCCGGAAATCCTCTACCCGGTGCAGGGGTGGGCTCAAATCCGGTAGCGAACGCCGGTGTAATGGCTTCTCAAGAGCTGCCCGCTCCGGGAAAGCTGCGGCTGCGCGGCGAGGTCGCAGCGAAAGAGGCCGATGTCGAGATGCAGCAGTTCCGCGCCGTAGAATTCGATGTCATTGCTCGCCTGAAGATAGCCTATTTCGGCCTGGACCATGCCTGGTTGATGCAGGACGTGCTGGAAAGCAATCGGGAGGTCTTACGGTCGCTGCTGCACGTGACCGAGGCGCGTTATTCGGTCGGCAAGGGAGCGCAGGCCGACGTCTTCAAAGCGCAAACCCAAATCACGCTGATTGAAACCAGGCTCGTACAGTTTGAGCGTGAAAGGCATGCGCGTGAGGCGGAGATCAATAGTCTGCTCGACCGGCCTGGCTCCGCAGCTCTTCCACGACCGCCCGAGCCTCACTTCGAACCGCTGAACTTCTCGGCTGAGGATCTCATCGAACAGGCCCGGCAGCGATCGCCCGAACTGATGCGCGATCAAAAACGAATTGAGGCGTCCAGCCTGGCGCTCAACCTTGCGCGCAAAGACTATTCACCTGACGTGACGCTTAACGCGGGCTACTACAACATGGGCTCCATGCCATCCATGTACATGTTTCGTGCCGATGTGAGAATTCCGATCCACACGGCGCGAACACGTGCCGAAATCACGGAGCGTAGCCAGGAGATGGCCGGAGCGAAGCATGCGTACGAAGCAACGTCAAAAACACTCGAGTATCAAATTCGCGATGAGTTCCTGGCGGCGCAAACGGCCCAGAAGTTGATCGACCTCTACACTAAGGTTCTGATTCCGCAGGCGCGGCTCACGGTGGAGTCGTCGCTCGCTTCCTACCAGACCGGGAGCACCGATTTTCTTTCGGTATTGACCAACGAGCTGGCAATCACGGATTACGAAATGAACTACCACGAACAGTTGCATGAGTTTCATACAGCGCTCGTGCTGCTGGAGCAGATGAGTGGAGCGGAGTTGATTCCATGAAGAAGCTGGCTTTCGTGATCTTCGTGTTGCTGACGTTAGGTGCGGGATTTGCCGGCGGCGTGTGGTACACGCATCGCCCGCCCGGTGCCCATAAGGGCCGCACGATTCTGTACTGGGTTGACCCGATGCATCCGGCCTATCACTCCGATCGGCCGGGCATCGCACCCGATTGCGGAATGAAGCTCGAGCCGGTTTACGAGGAAGGACGGATTCCAACGCCGGGAAATCGGAGGGTCGTGTACTATCGCGATCCGAAAGACCATTCGTACCACTCCGAGGTTCCAGGGCTGAATCCCGCGACGGGGAACGAGTTGGAGCCGGTTTACGAGCTGAACGTCGCGCAGGAGAAGCAGCAACTGCTGGGCGTAACGTACGCGACGGTCGAGCCTGCGTCGGAACTGGAAACGATCCGTGCATCGGGACGTGTGGTTCAGGACGAGACCAAGATCACGCGGGTTCACCCGAAGATTGAAGGCTGGATCTATCAGGTTCACGCCGATTTCACGGGCCAGTTTGTTAAGGCCGGCGATGCGCTGCTCACCATCTATAGTCCTGAAATGCTGGCATCCGAGCAGGAGTTGCTCGTCGCGTTGCGGGCGCGCGACGAGATGAAGGCGAGTCCGAGTCATGAGGCTTACGAGAACAGCCTGATTCTCGTGGAAGCCGCGCGGCGCCGCCTGGAGTTGTGGGATTTGAGCGCGGAGCAGATTGCGGAATTAGAACTCACGCGCCGGCCGGCGCGGACGGTGACGATGTTTTCGCCTGCTTCGGGATTCGTCATGTCGCGCAACGCGTTTCCCAGCCAGCGTGTGTCGCCCGACACGGAGTTGTTCGCGATCGGCGATCTCAGCCGGGTGTGGATTATGGCGGACGTGTTTGAGACGGATATTCAGAAGATTCATGAAGGTCAGGCAGCGGTGATAGGCCAAGGGATTCAGGCGAAAGTAAGCTACATCCAGCCCCAGATGGATCCGACCACCCGCACGATGAAAGTCCGCCTTGAGGTAGCTAATCCGGGTCTCCGGCTGAAGCCCGACATGTTCGTCGACGTCGAGTTCCGGGTCGGCGTTAGCGGGCGGCTTAGTGTTCCTGCCGATGCCGTCATCGACACGGGTTTGCGGAAGACAGTGTATGTCGATAAGGGTGATGGCAACCTTGAGGCGCGGCAGGTGGAGACTGGCGATCGCATGGGGGATAGGGTTCAGGTGTTGCGTGGGCTAAGGGCGGGGGAGCGGGTTGTGGCGTCGGGCACGTTTCTGATCGACTCGGAGGCACAGCGTGAGTAACGCAACCTTTAGGTTGTCCTTAGCGCGCAGCGCTGGACCAGAGCCAGTCGTCAGGCCGCGTGACAAAGCCGGCACGGACTGGGTTGTTGATGATGTAGTACGCGATGCGCACGTGCTCGACGTCATTCCGGACCCAGCGGTCAAAAAACTCGCGATTCCAGAAGTGTGTGCCGGTGCGATTCAACAAGCGGTTCGCCTCACGCGCGCTCACACCCTTGATCCAATTGGTAACTGTGGCAGCCGGCTCTATTGGACGAGCAAGCAAATGTACATGATTGCCCATAACGACGTAGGCCCCGATTTCGCAGAGATGCTCCTCACTCTCGGCTCTTCGATTGACGTCGCATACGGCTGTAGCGGCTCTTGGATCCCGCAGCCACATCGGGCCCTCAGAAGCTCGATCCAGCATAATGTAGAGCGACTGGAAGCGCTCTCCGGGCGTAGCTCCCTTCACCTCAGATCCGGCAGGAACGGAGCCATGCAGCGTCCATGTGATGAACAACCACTTCCCTTCCGGTTGCCAGTGCGGCAGACGACGTCGGTAGTATCCCATCTTCGAAAAGACCGCCTGAAGGCGGCGTTACTAATTAGTCCTAAGCCGAACGCGGAGTACTCACCGAATGATTGATCGGGTTATCGAGTTCAGCGGACGGAATCGGCTCATCGTTTTCGTACTTGTGCTGTTCGCTGTAAGCGCCGGCGTATGGTCGATGCTGAATGTACCGCTCGACGCAATCCCGGACCTTAGCGATACCCAGGTCATCATATATTCGCGTTGGGACCGCAGCCCCGACATCATGGAGGACCAGGTCACTTATCCCCTCGTCACCGCAATGCTGGGTGCGCCGAAGGTAAAAGCGGTTCGGGGATTTTCCGACTTTGGCTATTCGTACGTTTATATCGTCTTCGACGAGAACACCGACATCTATTGGGCACGCGCACGCACGATGGAGTACCTGCAAAGCGTGCTGCCGAGGCTGCCGCAGGGCGTGAAAACCGAACTCGGACCGGACGCGACGGGCGTTGGCTGGGTGTTCCAGTACGCGCTCATCGACACGCAGCGCCGGCACAACCTCGCTGAGCTTCGGTCGATTCAGGATTGGTTCCTCCAATACCAGCTCAAGGCCGTGGCCGGTGTCGCCGAAGTGGCGCCCATCGGCGGACTTGTCCGGCAATACCAGGTCAACGTCGATCCCAGGAAGCTACAGGCGTTGAATGTCCCAATCATGAAGGTGGTCGAAGCAGTTCGGGCGAGCAACAAAGACGTCGGCGGCCGGCTCATTGAATCGAGCGGCGCCGAATACATGGTGCGTGGCCACGGCTACGTCAAATCGCCCGACGACCTCCGCAACATCGTGCTTGCCAATAGCGCCGGCGGCACTCCGATTCGGGTTGCCGATGTCGGTGACGTGACGCTCGGCCCCGACCTGCGCCGCGGCGTCGCGGACTGGAACGGCGAAGGCGACGTCGCCGCGGGCATCGTTGTGATGCGGCAAGGCGAAAACGCGCTCCGCGTCATCGACCGCGTCAAGGAAAAACTGCACGATATTGAACCAGGCTTGCCGACTGGCGTAAAGGTCGTGACGGCCTACGATCGATCCGACCTGATCCACCGTTCGATCGACAATTTGCGCCACACCCTGATCGAGGAAATCGTCATCGTGTCGCTCGTGATTCTGATCTTCCTGTGGCATTTCCCCAGCGCAGTCATCCCGGTGGTCACAATACCTGTGGCGATTATCATCTCCTTCATCCCGATGAAGGCGATGGGGCTCACCTCGAACATCATGTCGCTTGGCGGCATTGCCATCGCGATAGGGGCAATGGTGGATGCCGCGATCGTGGTCGTTGAGCAAACGCACAAGAAGCTAGAAGAATGGGAACGAGCAGGTCGCAAGGAAGACTACCACCGCGTGGTGCTCAACGCAGTGAAAGAGGTAGGCGCGCCGAGCTTTTTTGCGCTCCTCGTGATTGCAGTCTCCTTCATCCCTGTCCTCACGCTCGAAGCGCAGGAAGGGCGTCTCTTCAAGCCGCTGGCCTACACGAAGAATATATCCATGATCGTGGCGGCGGTGCTCGCCATCACGCTTGACCCCGCCATGAGGCTGGCGTTCACGCACATGCGGAATTTCAGTTTTCGTCCGAAGTGGGTGGCGAACGCGGTAAATGCGGTCCTGGTGGGCAAGATTCACTCCGAAGAGAATCATCCGATCAGCCGCGTACTGATTCGGGTTTACGGGCCAATTTGCGGGTGGGCGCTTCGTTGGCGATGGGCAGTGATTAGCGTCGCGATCGCGGCGGTGGCTTTTACGGTGCCGGTATACCAAAAGCTCGGTTCCGAATTCATGCCACCGCTCGATGAAGGGACACTGCTGTACATGCCGTCGACCCTTCCCGGCATCTCTCTGACCGAAGCACAGCATCTAATGCGGGTGCAGGATCGCATTATCCGGGCATTCCCCGAAGTTGAGAACGTAATGGGCAAAGCAGGCCGCGCCGAGACCTCAACAGACCCGGCGCCGCTGTCGATGATGGAAACAGTTGTGGTCCTGAAACCGCAGGATCAGTGGCGCAAGGTGGACACGTGGTACACCGATTGGGCGCCGCAATGGGTTCTTCCGGTACTGCGACGTTTCACACCCGATCACATTTCCACAGATCAGCTTGTCGATGAGTTGAACGAGTCACTCAAGCTGCCAGGCGTTTCCAACGCCTGGACCATGCCCGTGAAAGGCCGTATCGACATGCTCACAACTGGAGTGCGAACGCCAGTTGGGATTAAGATCTCAGGCTCGGACACCAACGAGATCGAGCGGATAGGTAAGGAAATGGAACAGTTTCTGCCTGGCGTGGCTGGGACTCGCAATGTGTTCGCCGAGCGAATTGTCGGTGGGTACTTCCTCGACTTCGACTGGAACCGTCCGGCATTGGCTCGTTACGGCCTCACGATCGACGACGCCCAGGCCATCGTAATGAACGCCATCGGCGGAGAGAACGTTACGACGACGGTCGAAGGCCGAGCGCGCTACCCCGTCAACGTCCGCTATATGGGCGATTTCCGAAGCAATCCGTCTGAGCTGGCGCGTGTGCTGGTTCCGGTGAATCTGCCTGGCACGGGTTCGCTGGCACAAGTTCCGATCTCGGAATTGGCCGCGGTGCGAGTGCGATCCGGTCCGTCGATGTTACGTAACGAGAATGGACTGCTGACCGGGTACGTCTACGTCGACGTTGCCGGTCGAGATGTGGGCAGTTATGTTGCCGAGGCGAAGCGCGTGGTGAAGGAACGCCTACAGTTGCCCGCCGGCTACGCCATTACGTGGAGCGGCCAGTACGAGTCCATGGAACGTGTTCGCCAGCGGCTGATTATCGTGGTGCCGCTGACGCTGTTTCTGATATTGATGCTGCTGTATGCGAACACCAAGTCGTTCGCAAAGACTGCCATCGTCGTGTTGGCCGTGCCTTTCTCCGCCGTGGGAGCGATCTGGTTCCTGTATGTGCTTGGATACAACGTCAGCATCGGCGTGTGGGTCGGGCTGATCGCATTGATGGGGGTCGACGCCGAGACCGGCGTTTTCATGCTGCTCTACCTCGATCTTGCGTACTCCAAAGCGGCGGTAGAGGGACGTTTGAGAAGCCTCCATGATCTTCGCGAGGCGATCGTGCACGGAGCGGTGAAACGCATCCGGCCCAAGTTCATGACGGTGGCATGCATGTTCATGGGGCTGGTTCCGATTATGTGGTCCACGGGCGCCGCGGCGGATGTCATGAAGCGCATCGCGGCGCCGATGATCGGCGGGATCTTCACTTCGTTCCTGCTGGAGCTGGTTGTCTACCCCGCGGTTTATGAGGTCTGGAAATGGCATTTCGAACTAAAACGTCAAATCGCTGGCTGATTGCTTGCGTGCTGGTAGCCGGCTCGCTCGCGGCACAGCCGGTAGCGTTTCCCGCAAGGCTGCGCCACTTGCACGGTGGCGTGAAGGGTACTTTGACTTTCAGTGACACCGCGATGGAGTTCGACGAACGGCGGTGGAACTATGAAGAGATCCAGGCACTGGTTTTGAGTCCAACCAGCATCACGATTCGCACCTATGAGGATGTTCGCTGGCGCCTGGGCCGCGACCGCGAATTCACGTTCGATGGCCTGCCGGACACAGCAGCAGTCAAGGTCTATGCCCTGTTGAGCGCCCGGCTCGATCGGCGCCTGGTAGCGGAGATCAAAGCCCCAACCGATGACCCGGTGTGGCACGGTGGCGCCAAGCTTCTGCATCGCCTGAGCGGCATTAACGGAGAGCTGAGCATCGATGCCGATCGTGTGGTCTTCGTCGCGGCCTGTTCTTCACGTACGTGGCGATTTCGCGACATCGATAACCTGAGCAGCGCCGGGCCATTCGAATTAACGTTGACATCGCTCGATGGCGAAGCACGATTTCAACTCAAGCAAGCGCTGCCGGAAACTCGGTTCAACGAAATCTGGCGGCGAATTATTCTGGAGACGCATCATGACTAGGCTATTTCTTCTTTTCACCATATCCGCCCTGCTGTTGAGCGCGGAGACGTTCACTGGTGTGATCACCGACGGGATGTGCGGTAAAGATCACAGGGCCATGAATATGGGGCCGGAGCCGGAGTGCATTAAGGCGTGCGCAAAGACGTCCAAGTATGTGCTGTTTGACGGCAAGAAGATGTACAAGCTGAGCGATCAGGCAACGCCGGAAAGATTCGCAGCGCAAAGAGTCAAGGTTTCGGGCACGCTTTTTGAGAAGACAGGCATCATCAAGGTGGATCACATCGAGGCTGCTAACCGTTAACTGTCTTTCCTCCGATTCTGAAGCCTTTGTCATGAATTCGATTTAACTGCGCGGGGCGCAACTCCGGAGCCGCAGTTGGATTTGTAGCAAGTAGAAGGTAGTTGGAAGGAGGAAGGAAAAATGAGAACGATTTTCTTTGCGACGGCTTTAGTCGCGGCGCTGACAACCGGTGCATTTGCGCAGGTGCATCAGCGGAAGGTCAACCAGCAGGGACGCATCGCCAATGGCGTGAAGTCGGGCCAGCTTACCGCGGGTGAGACGAAGAACTTGGAGAATAGAGAATCGAACCTCAACAAAGAGATTCGAACGGACCGCTCTCAGGACGGAGGGAAACTGACCTCGGCCCAGAAGCAGCAAGTGAATCGGCAGCAGAATCGGCTCAGCAACCAGATCTACGCCGACAAACACAATGACGTGAAGCAGCGGTACGGCAACAATGAAGTCGACCAGCGCCGTTACGACCAGCAGCAGCGAATCTCGCAAGGTATTGCATCCGGCAAACTGAATGCGGGGCAGACGGCCAGGCTGGAGAATAAAGAGTCGGCGATCAACCACCAGACCTGGGGCGATCGCTCCGCCAACGGCGGAAACCTGACGAACAACGAGAAACACCAGATCAACCAGGAACAGAACAAGGTCAGCGACCAGATCTACGACGCAAAGCACAAGTAATCGGAGGAGCTGTGGACGCCGAGCGGGCTGCATGGTGGAAACGTTGTACAGCCTGCTTTTGGCGCCACAGGCGAGAGCCAGTGCGGGCAAACTTTTCATTCCGGGGCGACGTTTAATCCTGAAGATCTTATGCGCACCACGGTCGCCCTGTTCTTTACCCCGTTCAGCCGCTGATACGGCCGTTCCGTTTTCATGTTGTTGACGGCATCATTGTTTTGCTCAGGTAATCCTTGGGCGCTGTTTGTCTTTGTGATGGCTTCAAGAAATGGCTGCGGCGCTACTCTGGTGCTGCACGGGCCCTGGCGGCAGCGAGGAAGGGCCGCACCGCCTGGCGGGCCAGCAGAGTTGCGCCTTTGGTTTTCCCTAAAGGAGCGGCGCGGAGACTGTTGGCTGAGCTATCTCCAAGGCATGGCCAATTTGCAGGACGCCCCAATCGTCGCGATGCTTGCCGACAATCTGCAGGCCGACGGGTAATCCCTCGGAAGTGAAACCCGCAGGCATGGCCAGCGAGGGGTAACCTAGCACGGAGATGTAGTAGCAGGAGCGCATCCATTCCAGATACGATTCCATTCGCACGCCTTCGATTTCGGTGATCCACTGTTGCTCAACAGGAAACGGAGGGACTTGGCTTACCGGCAGTACAAAATAGTCGTGTTTTTGGAAGAAGACGCGGGCTCGCTCGAGTAGTGCGAGGCGTAGCGACTCGGCTCGAGCGACGTCGGGTCCGCGCAGCTTTTCTCCACGCTGGATCTCTTCGAGAACCGGCGCCTTCACCAGCTTGCGCTGTTCGTGGGTGAGCGCGCCCAGATTGAACTGATACAGGAGCGCGCGCATTGTTTTAAACACTTCGTCGGCCCCACTGAAGTCGGGTTCTGCTTCTTCGACCGTGCACCCCAGGGCTTCGAAGGCACGACGCTTCGAATCGACCGCGCTGCGAACACGACGGTCGAACGGAATACCGCCAAGGTCGCGGTACCAGGCGATGCGAAGGCCGCGAAAATCGCGGTCGAGAAGGCGAGGCGCGGAATCTTGGATCGCGCTCAGAAAAAAGGCGGTGTCGTCCACGGTGCGCGCCATCGGCCCTTCGACTGCCAAACTGAACCAGGGGGACGCTGTTTGAGGGCCGAGTTCCACGGAGCCCCGAAACCCGACCACATTGCAGAAACTCGCCGGGTTGCGCAAAGAGCCTCCGAGGTCGCTGCCGTCGGCAAGGGGAACCATTCCACAGGCGAGGGCGACGGCGGCGCCACCGCTGCTGCCGCCGCACGTTTTGCTGAGGTCCCAAGGATTGCGAGTGGCTCCGAAGACGACGTTGTAGGTTTGCGATCCGGCACCGAATTCCGGGGTGTTCGTTTTGCCGACCATGATGGTTCCGGCCCTGCGGATTCGCTCGACCAGGGGTGAGTCCTGGAGCGGAAAGTGTTCCTTAAAGAGCAGCGAGCCGTATGTTGTGCGGACGCCCGCGGTGTCCTGCAAGTCTTTGTGCGCGATGGGCAGGCCGTGAAGCGGGGCCAGGGATTCACCCCGCGCCTGTTTCTCGTCAGCATCGCGAGCCTGCATGCAGGCGCGTTCGGGAACCAAGGTGACAATCGCGTTGACCTTCGGGTTAACGGCTGCGATACGTGCGAGGTGCGCGTCGAGCGCTTCGCGGGCGGAGAGTCGACCGGCGCGGATTTCGGCCGCCATCGCGCGCGCGGAGAGAGAACAGATGTCCATTCCCGAATATTTTGGCATGGCATCGGAGGAGAACATACTCGTGAAGGTAACGATCCCGTCGTGTCTGGTGGTTTAGAATCAAGAGAGCAGTGATGTCGGGGCGTAGCGCAGCCTGGTAGCGCACCTGGCTTGGGCGCATCCCATCCCGTTCTAACGGATCTAATAATTCTGACACTTCTTAGTGTTTTCAACAATTTGGGAATCTGCTTTTCGCTCAAAGCTAACCCCAATAGTTCCAACGCAGGGAGTTTTGACACGGTTTTGGCACGGTCGGATGCCCCACAGTAGAGCGCTTGTTGGAAAGGGGTCGGACTTGATTTTCAGCGCTCAGAGCCAACGGAAAGCCGAACCGGCGTACAGTGGCGACTTGCGATGAAATGGTCATAGCCGATCTGCGCGAGAGTCGCATCAAGTTTCCAATTCCTAGACACGAATGCGCGGGGTGATTGATGCCAAATAAGAAATTGCCCCATTCTTTAGGACCTGCCGGATACGAAACCCTGCTAATGGAGGTGTCCCAGTTGCTGGAACACGCCCGGCAATCTGCGGGGCGGGCGGTGAACGCTGTAATGAGCTCTACCTATTGGCAAATCGGGCGGCGGATTGTCGAGCAGAAACAAAAGGGATACGATCGAGCGTCATATGGCGAAGAACTCGTAGTAAACCTCGCTAGGGATTTGACTGCGCGCTTTGGCCGCGGGTTTTCTCGGACGAACGTTTTTCAGATGCGGCAGTTCTTTCTTGCCTACCGCGAGAAAATCCAGACGCCGTCTGAATCGTTAGAGGCGCAGCCGACAGTCCAGACGTTGTCTGGACTTTCTCCCAAGGGTCCGCTGTTTCCCCTCTCATGGTCACACTACGTACGACTGTTGACCGTACCCGAGATGCAAGCCCGGCGTTATTACGAAGACGAATCGCTACGTGGCGGATGGTCGGTCCGCGAACTGGACCGGCAGATCGCCAGTCGCGCGTACGAACGCCTTCGTGGCAAGAAACGTTCGTCGATTTCCAGGGCAGAACGAGCCGCCGCGGACTGCGAGATTCGGGATCCGTTTGTGCTGGAATTCCTCAACTCAAGGACGAGTACTCTGAATCGGACCTTGAGAGTGCTCTCATAAACGAGCTGGAAAGATTCCTCCTGGAACTCGGCAACGATTTCACGTTTGTTGCTCGCCAACGTCGACTCCGCGTCGGTACGGAGTGGTATCGTGTCGACCCGCTACTCTTTCATCGCCGACTGCGTTGCCTCGTCGTTATCGATCTGAAAATCGGCAAGTTTACCCACTCCGATGCTGGACAGATGAATCTTTACTTGAACTATGCGCGCGAGCATTGGAGCTTGCCGGATGAGAACCCGCCTGTTGGTCTCATCCTGTGTTCCGAGCGAGACGCTGCGGTCGCACACTACGCTCTGGAGGGCCTTCGCAACACAGTGCTGGCTCGAGAGTACCAACTGGCCCTCCCCGACGAACTACGCCTGGCGCGACAGATCGAAGAGACTCGTCACCGTTTGCTTGAACCCTAAACATTCGTCTCCGCCATAAGCCAGCGATCGTTACGATTAACCAATCCCCCCTTCGATCCGCCACCACCAAGTCGTCGACGACACGCGCGCTCTCTTAGCAGAGCGTCGAGGTGTTTATGGGAACTTGGTGCTTTGCGGAAGCCTGCCGATAACGAGCGAAAATAGAAGAATACTCGGTTGTAGTCCGGCGTGCCGAGGGCGAGTCGAGGGATTCCGACATGGATCTCAGCGAAACGCGTTTGATCGAGTCGATATTCGCGGGCGGCGGCGAGATGGGCGCAAGGATGCGCGCACTCGACTGGGCGGCAACGGTTCTGGACCCATTGCTGAGCGCATCGCTGGCGGCCCGTCGTCGCAAGGCAGATGCCTCTCTTATGCGAATCGAGCCCGAGGAGGAGGCGGACAGATGAAGGCATCCGCCTTGTTCGGGGCTGGTTGGGAGAACGACTCGCTGGAGTTGCTGTGGCGAGATGCGGGACGCGCCTTCTGCAGATTGTCGCAGGACGATGCTGACAGCGGGCGGTACGCATTCGTACCCACCCTTTCCGACGCTGAGCATCCGATCCTTGAGAGTGTAAAAAGCCTCGCACACGAATTCGAGCTGCGGGAGTACCTGGACGGTAGGTGGGCATTGCGGCCTCTGGAATTGGTGCGCGAGCGCGGGCAGACGATGCTCGTGGTCGATTATACAGGAGGCGAGCCGCTCGACCGCTTGATCCGGGAGCCGATGGAGATCGGAGAGTTCCTCCGACTCTCGGTGGCGTTGTCTGACGCCGTCGGCCAGCTACACGGACGCGGGCTGATCCACAAAGATGTGAAACCCGCTAACATACTGGTGGACTCCCAGACGGGGCGAGTCCATCTCACCGGCTTCGGCATCGCATCGCGCCTCCCGCGCGAGCGGCAATCGGCCGAACCCCCAGAGTTCATCGCTGGAACGCTCGCATACATGGCGCCTGAGCAGACCGGAAGAGTGAATCGCTCCATTGATTCCCGCAGCGACCTATATTCACTTGGCGTCACGTTCTACGAGATGCTAACCGGCAGCCTACCGTTCACGGCATCCGATCCGATGGAATTGGTGCATTGCCAAATTGCGAGGCAACCCACGGCTCCCAGCGAGCGCCTTCCGAGCGTTCCAGCGGCTGTATCCGCTATCACGATGAAGCTGCTCTCGAAGACCGTCGAGGAGCGATATCAGACCGCGGCGGGAGTCGAACACGATCTAAAGCATTGCCTGTCGCAATGGGAATCAAGCGGGTCCATTGACGTCTTCACCCTCGGCGCACACGACACTCCGGACCGCCTCATGATTCCCGAAAAGCTGTACGGGCGAGATCGTGAGGTGGACGCACTGCTAACAGCGTTCGATCGCACGGTAACGGGCGGCCGGCCAGAGCTCGTGCTCGTCTCCGGATACTCGGGTATCGGCAAGTCTGCCGTCGTGAACGAACTTCACAAGCCGCTGGTCCCTCCGCGCGGCCTGTTTGCGTCCGGCAAGTTCGACCAGTACAAACGTGACATTCCGTATGCGACGCTGGCGCAGGCGTTCCAAAGCCTTGTCCGGCCACTCCTCAGTAAGGGCGAAGACGAGTTAGGCAAGTGGCGTGACGCACTTCGGGAGGCACTGGAACCGAATGGCTTGCTGATGGTCGAGCTCGTCCCGGAATTGAAGCACGTCATCGGCGAACAACCACCCGTTCCTGAACTCCCGCCGTCGGAAGCACAGCGGCGTTTTCAGTTGGTTTTCCGACGATTCATCGCCGTATTCGCACGACCGGAGCATCCGCTGGCACTCGTCCTCGACGACCTTCAGTGGCTGGATGCCGCGACGCTCGACTTACTCGAAGATCTGTTGACCCGCGACGATCTCCGACACTTATTGCTCATCGGCGCATATCGGGACAACGAGGTCAGCGCGACGCACCCGTTAATGCGCAAGCTCGACGCGATACGTCAGGCCGGGGCGGCGGTGGAGGACATCGTTTTGACGCCACTCCGCGAGGACGATCTGCGCCAACTGCTGGCGGACTCCCTGCGCTGCGAACCGGCACGTGCTGCTCCCCTGGGGGAACTGATTCATGAGAAGACCACGGGCAATCCCTTCTTCGCCATCCAGTTCATTTCCACGCTGGCAGAGGAAGGCTTGCTGAGCTTCGGCTATGGTGAAGGCCGGTGGGTTTGGGACCTGAATCGCATTCACGCCAAAGGCTACACCGACAACGTCGTGGAGCTCATGGTCGGAAAGCTGAACCGCCTGCCAGTAGAGACACAGGGGGCACTCAAGCAGTTTGCCTGCATGGGGAACAGCGCCGAGTTCGACATGCTGGCGATGGCTTACGAGAAGTCGATCGAGGAACTTCACCAACACCTTTGGGAAGCAGTACGTACCGGACTGATTTTCCGCTCGGAAGAATTCTATCGATTCCTGCACGATCGAGTGCAGGAAGCAGCCTATTCCATGATTCCGCAAGAGCTGCGCCCCGAAGCCCATCTGCGCATTGGGATGCTTCTGGCTGCGCACACTCCTGCGGCGAAGCGCGAGGAGGCAATATTCGAGATCGTCAACCAACTCAACCGCGGTTCTCACTTGCTCACCTCGGTGGAAGACCGCGAGCGGGTCGCAGAGCTGAATCTCATTGCAGGCCAGCGGGCCAAGGTCTCGACTGCATACGCTTCAGCACTCAAATATGTAGCTGCAGGCCGAGCGTTGCTGACGGAAGAGACGTGGGGACGAAACTATTCGCTCGTCTTTTCGACCGAGTATCTGATGGCCGAGTGCGAGCTACTGACCGCGGACAAGGCAGCTGCCGAGAATCGCCTCACGGTGCTGCCGCAGCGAGCGAACAATCGCCACGATTTCTGTGTAGCCACGCGTTTGCGGCTCACGCTGTACACCACTTTGGATCGGAGTGACCTCGCCGTGGACGTGTTCCTGGGTTGGCTCCGCCGCGACGGCACCGTGTGGTCGAACCACCCGACGCGGGAAGACGTGATGCGCGAGTACGAACGCATTTGGGAGCTGCTGGGGCATAGGGCGATCGAAGAGCTGATCGACCTGCCGTTGATCACCGACCCGGATGTCCTCGACACACTGGATGTCTTCACCGAGATCATGACGCCATCACAGCTTTTCGACGAACACCTCAATTCACTTGTCATTTGCCGCTTAGTGACTCTTACGCTCGAGCATGGCAACTGCGACGCCTCGTGTTTTGCCTACGTCTGGCTGGCGATGTTCGCGGGTCCTCGTTTCAATAATTACAAGGATGGCTTTCGGTTCGGCCAGCTTGGCTACGATCTGGTCGAGAAACGCGGATTGACGCGCTACCAGGCTCGCATCTGGATGAACATGGGCTCGACCGTCCTTCCGTGGGCGAAGCACGTTGCCACCGGACGCGAACTCGTGCGACGAGCGTTCGACGCCGCGTATCGGATTGGCGACCTCACCTTCGCTTCGTACAGTTGGGATCAGCTAGTCACGGTTTGCCTTGCGGCCGGTGACCCACTCGCCGAAGTACAAACGGAATGCGAGAACGGCCTCGCATTTGCGAGGCGTGTGCGTTTCGGCCTTGTCATCGAGCTCTGCGCAGCGCAACTCGGCGTGATTCTCACTCTGCGCGGGCTGACCCCGAGGTTTGGCTGCCTGGATCATGACGATTACGGCGAGCTTGAAACCGAACGTCGTCTGGCTGACAGCCCAAATCTGGTGTTCGCCGAGTTCTACTACTGGACACGCAAGTTGCAGGCGCATTTTTTCGCCGGAGACGTTGCTTCAGCAGTCGATGCCTCGCTGCACGCGGAACCTCTGCTCTGGACGTCCGCAGCGATGTTCGAGTCCGCGGAATATCGGCTTTATGGCGCGCTAGTGCACGCCGCGGCATGGGATCACGCCACTGCGGAACAGAGGCCGAGGCATTTCGATTCTGTGCTGGACCATTACCGACAGCTGGAAGTGTGGGCGGAGGTCAACCCGGAGACCTTCGAAGACCGCGCTGCTCTCGTTGGCGCCGAGATCGCCCGCATCGAAGGCCGCGTGTTGGCCGCTCAAGAGCTGTACGAGAAGGCCATCCGCTCCGCGCGCAAATACGGCTTCGTACAGAACGAAGCGGTTGCCAACGAGCTTGCTGGATGCTTCTACGCTGCGCGCGGTTTCGAGAAGATCGCGACGACCTATCTGCGGGACGCGCGGCACTGTTACCTGCGCTGGGGGGCAGATGGAAAGGTTCGCCAACTGGAGCAGCTCTACCCGCAACTCAGAGTGGACAAGCCGATCGCCGATTCCACGGCAACGATACTAACACCCGTTGAGCACCTCGATCTGGCTACGGTGATCAGAGTCTCGGAAGCGGTTTCTGGGGAAATCGTTTTTGAGAGGCTGATAAACACGCTAATGCGTTCGGCGATCGAACATGCCGGCGCGGAGCGAGGTCTGCTGATTCTCCCGCAAGGTTATGGATATCGAATTGAGGCAGAGGCCACTACCAGCGCTGACAACGTAAATGTGGCAATGCGAAAAGCGGGCGTCACCGCCGCCGATCTACCGAACTCTATCTTTCACTATGTTGTCCGTACCAAAGAAGCCGTTCTCTTGCATGATGCGTCCGGTGAGAACCCCTTCTCGGAGGATCAGTACATTCGCGATCACTGCCCACAGTCGGTCCTTTGCCTACCGCTACTGAAGCAAACCAGATTGCTTGGTGTGCTTTACCTGGAAAATACGCTCACATCCCACGCCTTCACCCCTCCCCGAATGGCTGTCCTCAAGCTGCTTGCCTCGGCGGCAGCGATCTCCATGGAGAACACGCGTCTCTACAGCGATCTCGAAGATCGTGAGGCGAAGATCCGTCGCCTTGTTGACGCCAATATTCTGGGAATCGCGACCTGGAATGTCGAGGGTGCTGTCCTGGCGTCCAATGAAGCCTTTCTTCGCATAGTGCAATACGATCATGAAGATGTCGCTGCGGGTCGAGTGCGATGGTGGGACATGACACCTGCGGACCGGCGCGAGCGCGCTGAACGCGCTTTGGCAGAAGTAATCCAGACTGGAACCGTACAACCCTTTGAGTCAGAATTCTTCCGAAAAGATGGCAGCCGGGTGCCTGTGCTGATTGGAGCCACGTTATTCCAGGAGGGCGGGAAAGACGGCGTCGCCTTCGCTCTCGATTTGAGTAAACAGAAACAGGCGGAAGCAGAGATCAGGGCGCTAAAGGATCAACTCTATCGGGAAAACCTGGCGCTGCGAGACGAGGTCGACCGCGCTCTGATGTTTGAGGAAATTGTCGGTTCCTCGAAACCATTGAAGGCGGTCCTCTCGAGGATTGCCAAAGTGGCACCAACGGATTCCACGGTCTTCATCACCGGTGAGACTGGCACCGGCAAGGAACTCATCGCCCGCGCCGTCCACAAACGATCCCAAAGGGCTGGACGTGCCTTCGTCAGTGTGAACTGCGCCGCCCTGGCGCCTACCCTGATCTCTTCGGAATTGTTTGGCCACGAAAAGGGAGCCTTCACCGGAGCCACACAGCGTCGGCTGGGCCGCTTTGAACAGGCACATGGCGGCACGATCTTTCTGGACGAAGTAGGTGAACTTCCGCACGACACCCAGGTCGCGCTCCTGAGAGTCCTGCAAGAACGAGAGTTTGAGCGAGTCGGGGGAGCGCAGACGATCCGAGTCGACGTTCGAGTCATTACGGCGACCAATCGAGACCTGGCAGCCGCTGTTGCCGATGGGAGCTTCCGGCAAGACCTCTTTTACCGGCTGAACGTGTTTCCGATTGAGGTGCCGCCGCTCCGGGACCGGACTGGGGATATATTGCTGCTCGTCGAGTACTTCGTCCGGCGCTATGGCAGGCGCGCGGGAAAGAACTTCACGTCGATCGACAAAGAGACGTTGGAGTTGTTACAGAATTATGACTGGCCAGGGAACATCCGTGAGCTGCAGAACGTAGTTGAACGTTCTGTGATTCTGAACTCCGGTGAGGTGTTCGCCGTCGACCAGTCATGGCTGGCGAAACAACCAGCTCGACAACACCATCAAGCTGCTGCCGCTCCAGCGCCGTCCGGGGCCGAAGCCCGCACCGAACGAGATATCATCGAAGCCGCACTCGCTGCATCCAGGGGTCGTGTCTCTGGGCCGTCAGGGGCCGCGGCGAGGCTTGGCGTTCCACCATCCACGCTTGAGAATCGCATCAAAGCGTTGGGCATCGACAAAACGCAATTCAAGTTTCGCTGACGTCCGGTCGTCGCCAAATTCACCAGATTCACCAGATCTACCAAATTAGCCTCGCTCCTGACGCCTGAATCTCTTGACGTTTCAATAACATTCGAATGGCGTGCCGTTTGCCCTTGAAGTCGGCAGACGACAGGCGAGCCAATGGCGTATCGAATCGACCGACTTTCGACTGAGGAGGGTCTGGTCCTTTCTATCAGCGGTCGGCTCGGAGAGGAAGGTCTGGAGCTCGTTCGCATGGCGCTCGATGGACGCCGACTCGTGGCCATCGAACTTGCCGAGGTAGAGCTGGTCAGCAATGATGCTGTGCAGCTTTTGGTAAGGGCCGAAGCCGAAGGGATCGAACTCAGGGGCTGCCCGGCATATATCCGAGAGTGGATCACGAGCGAGCAAGAGAGCAGCCACAGCACAGAGTGATCACCGAGCGGTTAGGCCATTTGGAGGATTTAGCTGCGACGGAGAGATCAAGACGAAACTCGCAGTGCGTGAGACGGCGATACGGCCGTTCATGTGAACGTTCCGGGAATCAATTTGAAAGGAGAAAGAAACAATGACACCAACTGCCACGACTCAACGAAGCACCGAACAGGCTACTGACAAGACAGCCATTCGCCCGTTCCATGTCAGTGTTCCGGAAACCGAATTGACCGAATTGCGCAGGCGCATCAACGCGACGAAATGGCCTGAACGAGAGACGGTTTCGGATGCGACGCAAGGAGTACAACTCGCGACGATGCAGGCCCTGGCGCGCTATTGGGCCACGGATTACGGCTGGCGCAAAGTCGAGGCGAGACTGAACGCGTATCCGCAATTCATCACCGAAATCGACGGGCTGGACATTCATTTCATCCACGTTCGTTCGAAGCATAAGAATGCGTTGCCCCTCATCGTCACGCACGGCTGGCCCGGCTCGGTGGTCGAGCAACTCAAGATCATCGATCCGTTGACCAATCCCACCGCACACGGCGGTCGAGCAGAAGACGCCTTCGATGTTGTGATTCCGTCGATGCCGGGCTACGGGTTTTCAGGCAAGCCGACCGCGACCGGGTGGAACCCCGCCCACATTGCCAGTGCGTGGGTCATGTTGATGAAGCGCCTCGGCTACAACAAATTCGTCGCGCAGGGCGGCGATTGGGGTGCAGTCATAACGGAGCTGATGGGCGTGCAGGCGCCGCCGGAACTGCTCGGCATTCACACCAACATGCCTGGCATCTTCCCAACCGAAATTGACCAGGCGGCCGCTTCGGGCAAGCCGGCACCATCAGGTCTCTCGGCTGAAGAGAAGGTTGCTTACGAGGCGTTGCAACTTGAATATCAAAAAGGCATCGCCTACGGGTACCAGATGGGGCTGCGCCCACAGACGTTGTACGGAATTGCGGATTCCCCAGTCGGTGTTGCGGCGTATTTCCTCGATCACGACGCGGCCAGCTACGCGCTGATCGCGCGTGTCTTTGCCGGAGGGAACGAAGGGCTGACTCGAGACGACGTACTCGACAACATCACCATCGCCTGGCTGACGAACACGTTCATTTCCGGCGCACGCCTCTATTGGGAGTATTGGGGCAAAGGCGGCTACTTCAATGTGAAGGGCGTCTCCATCCCAGTGGCCGTAAGTGTCTTCCCCGACGAACTCTACCCGATGCCGCGTAGCTGGGCAGAGCGAGCGTTTCCCAAGCTCATTCACTTCAACAAGCTCCCCAAGGGTGGGCACTTTGCGGCTTTTGAACAGCCGAAGCTCTTTTCTGAAGAGCTTAGGGCGGGCTTCAGTTCACTGCGCAGGTGAGCGGCCTGAGAGGGATCGGCGCACGCTCGAGGCGAGCGCCGATCCAACGTCGCACGGGGCGAGCCGCTTTGAGTCGGCAGCCGCGCAACGGTGGCAGCGTGTCTATTGCGGTGGGGTACATGGAGATGAATATGGATCAAGCAGAACATTTTGATGCCCTGGTTCTTGGAAGCGGCCCGGGCGGAATCCTACTCACTTGGCACCTGGCGCAATCCGGGCAACGGGTGGTGTGTGTCGAACGGCGATACATCGGTGGTTCCTGCCCCAACATCGCGTGTATGCCCAGCAAGAACGAAATCTGGAGCGCCCGGATCGCTTATCTGGTCCGGCACGCGGCGCAGTTCGGCACGATCACCGGACCGGTCACCACCGACATGGTGAAGGTGCGCCAGCGCAAGCGTGAGATGGTCGAACGAGAGATCGCCGCCCACTTTGAGCCCTTCAAGGCGACCGGCGCCGAACTGGTCATGGGCAGCGGGACGTTCGTGGCGCCGAAAACGCTCGAGGTCCAGTTGAACGAAGGCGGCACGCGGCTGCTGACCGGCGACAAGGTTTTCATCGATGTCGGTTCGCATGCAGCGATGCCGTGCATTCCCGGCCTCGCGGAAGCGCAGCCTCTCACGCATATCGAGGCACTGGAGCTGGATTATGCACCCTCGCACCTGATCGTGCTCGGTGGCGGCTACGTCGGACTGGAACTGGCACAGGCCTACCGTCGCTTCGGCAGCCAGGTGACGGTGATCGAGACAGGGCCACGGATCATGAGTCGGGAGGACCCGGACATCGCCGAAGCGATTCACGGCGTTCTGAGTGAGGAAGACATCCGGTTCGTGCTGTCTGCCGAGCCCGTTGGCGTGCAAGGCAAATCCGGCGAAAGGGTCAGCCTTACGATTCGGATGCCCACGGGCACCCAAACAATCGAGGCGAGCGACATCCTGGTCGCGGTCGGGCGCATTCCGAACACCGCCGGAATCGGCCTGGAGGCGGCGGGCATCTGTCTGGATACGCGCGGTTACATACGCGTTAACGAACGGCTGGAGACGACGGCGCCCGATGTCTGGGCAGTTGGCGATTGTGCCGGCAGCCCGCACTTCACGCACGTCTCGGTCGATGATTTTCGCATCGTTCGCGACAACCTCGCCGGCGGCGCGCGCAGCACGGGCGACCGGCTGGTGCCATACTGCGTGTTCACCGATCCGCCGCTTGCGCATATCGGATTAAATGAACAGGACGCACAGCGACAGGGCATTGCCGTGCGCATCGGCAAATTGCCGATGAATGCCGTGCTCCGGCGGGAAGCGACCGACGAGACTCAAGGCTTCATGAAAGTCCTTGTCGGCGCGAGCGACGACGGCATTCTCGGCTTCACGATGATCGGCGCTGATGCGGGCGAGGTTATGGCCGCGATGCAGACTGCGATGCTGGCGGGGCTGCCGTACCCGAAGCTTCGTGACGCCGTCATTGCCCATCTGACGACGTCTGAGGGGCTGGGGCTGCTGCTTGGGAACGTGCCGGACCGAAAACCCGCAAACACTCTCGCATCGATTGCATAAGAGGAGAAAATACGCCATGTCTGACCCTTCGCAGTTCAACATCGACCGCACTTATCCGGGCCTGTGGACGATCACCTTCAGCAACCCGCCGATCAACATATTTGTTCCCACCACAATCGTGGAATTGGGCACGCTAATGACCGAGATCGAGGCGGACCCGTCCGTGAAGGTCATAGTGTTTCAGTCGGCGAATCAAGAGTTTTTCGTCGCTCATCTCGATGTGGCCAAGGCAAGCGTACAGCCAGAAGTTCTCGGCCTTTGGCGCGATTTCGTGGTGCGCCTCTCATCTGCGCCAGTCGTGAGCGTCGCGAAAATCCGCGGCCGTACGCGCGGGATCGGTAACGAGTTCGTGCTGGCGTGCGACATGCGCTTCGCCAGCCGGCAAAGCGCGCTGTTCGGCCAACCCGAGGTCGGTGTTGGACTGGTCCCGGGCGGTGGAGCGCTGGAATGGCTCCCGCGCCTGGTGGGTCGTTCGCGAGCACTTGAGATCGTGCTCAGCGCCGACGATTTCGATGCGGATATCGCCGAGCGCTACGGCTGGGTGAACCGCACGCTGGACGATGACGGCCTCGACTCGTTTGTCGATACTCTCGCGCGGCGTCTGGCCTCGTTCGACCGTAAAACACTGGCAACGGCGAAGACCCAGATCAATCGGTTCGGGACGCCGACAGCTACCGAGCTTCAGTCAAGCAACGACATGATCTTCCCAATGCTGGCCTGGCCTGATGCGCAGGCACGCCGCGGCAAGCTCCGTAATATCGGCTACGGCGTTCGGAGCGACTTCGAGTTGAACTTCGGCCGGTACCTGCCTGGCTTCGGGCGGACGGATGACGGTGAAACGGATGCGCAGCCCCAGCGTGCGAAAGCTGGTCGATGACACCCTTTCGAGGAGATTCGTTACATGAGCTCTAAAGCTTCGACACAGATGGAGGCAGAAACGAAATACGCATCCGCGTCCGGAAGGCTCTTCTTTCTGGACCTCGGCGGTGGCCGCATACTGTCCGCACACCCTGATGGTTCCGATTTGAAGACCATCCTCAACGAAGGCCGGAAATTGCCAGATGGGTCGGCGCTCGATGTCGCCGCTGGGCACATCTACTGGACCAATATGGGTGACCCCAACAGGAATGATGGTTCAATCATGCGATCGGATCTCAATGGCAAGAACATGATCACCGTGGTTCGGCCAGGCAACACCGTCACGCGAAGCAGCTCCAGTTGGAGAAGAAGAGTGGCAAGCTGTACTGGTCGGACCGGGAAGGCATGCGGGTGATGCGGGCGAACCTGGACGGGTCCGAAAGCGAAACTCTGGTGGACACCAGCCAGGGCGATTCGCGGCCGGGCTCGGATCAGAGGAAATGGTGTGTCGGCATTGCGGTGGACGCCGACGGCGGCAAGTTCTACTGGACGCAGAAGGGTGGTAACAACGCGTGTTTGGGGCGAATTTGTCGGGCCAACCTCCAAGTTCCGCACGGTCAGTCGGCCGAGAGCCGCCGGGACGTCGAGCTTCTTTATGACAATCTTCCGGAGACGATCGATCTGGACCTCGATCCCGTGAATCGAAGCTGTATTGGACCGACCGCGGGGACCCACCGTGTGGCAACACGGTAAACCGTGCATCGATGGACCCGGCGGCGGAAAATGGCAACGAGCCTGAGATCCTCTTCACCCATTTGATGGAAGGTAACGGCCAGGCTTTGGATCTGAAGGGCGGTCGAACGTTCATTACCGATATCGGCGGCTCGGTCTACAGTGCCAATCTCGATGGGTGGAACCGGAGGACGTTGCTAGTTGCTGAAGGAATCCTCACCGGCACTGCATACGCAGAGGCGCCGGCCGGATATTGAGCGACAACCCCGTGCGCCCATCTACCGAAGACCATGTCGGAACGGTGAGCAATTCGACCGACTTGCGTCCCTCAAGTGGGGTTCGTCGATCTGACGGATTAAATGCGATGACTACCTTACATCGGCACTGGCCAGAATATCTGATGGAAGTTGGTGAGCTGGGATTGTACCTCTTCGTTGCGTGCCTGGTCGTGACATTGCTGCAGAATCCAGCGTCGATCGTGCGGCAGTTTGTTTCCTGCAGCCTTGCTCGCAGGGCGATTATGGGGCTGGCTATGGGTGCGACGGCAGTTGCAATAGTAATGTCACCTTGGGGTAAGCGGTCCGGAGGCCATCTCAATCCGGCAATCACTTTCACCTTTTATCGCCTGAGAAAGCTGGACTTCTGGGACGCGGGCTATTATGTAGTCGCTCAGTTCCTGGGCGCAATCGTTGGCGTCGCTGTTGCCAGGTACGTTCTGAGAGGAGCGCTCAGTGACGATTCAGTGCATTATGCGGTGACAGCCCCTGGCGTGTACGGGACTACTGTCGCGTTCGCGGCCGAATGGGCGATCTCGTGTTTTTTGATGATCACTATTTTGTTCACAACAAATCACAAAAGGTTGGCACCATATGCCGCCTATGCCAACGGTGCGCTGCTTGCGGTGTATTACACACCCGAAGCGCCGTTGTCAGGCATGAGCACGAACCCGGCACGAACATTTGGATCAGACCTCCACGCCAACTATTGGCACGCTCTCTGGGTCTATCTCGTAGCTCCGTCGATCGGCATGATCATCGGTGGCGAGGTATTTCTCCGATGCAGGAAGGGAGCCTACCCATTGGAGTGAACCCTTGGGCTGAGACACGAAGTTAAGGGGGTAAGCGCCGTTCGATGAAAAAGGATCGACGGCGAGGTTGCGGTTGATCCACTCTGGAAGTACCTGAGCGGAGGATAGGGCTACGCAGGGATGCGACCCG
>DATGJP010000091.1:0-141631 GCA_035295125.1 Bryobacteraceae bacterium
GGGCCACTGCTCCCCTAGAACCTTCTTCTGGATGTGGTCCTTTAAGCGCCTGCTGACGCTCTGCACGTGCCGTCCGTAATCCTTAAACCGAATCTGGTTCTGCCACAGGTACTCCTCCATTCCTTGCGCCACCAGGATCCCGCGGCTCTTATCCCGATAGCAGTAGTTCAAGCGCCGTGGCGTGGCACGAAATACCAGACGATCGAATCCCGTCAGTACCCCTGCGATTTCGGAACCGTACTTGTCGACAAACTGTTTCAGGGCGTTCTCCTTGTGTTGCTGAATTGAAGCCTCAACGACACATTACAAAAAGGAGAACGCCTCTTCAAGTCTCCACAGCGTTTGCGCCATAGGCGCGCTGTGCCACATTGTCTTTGTTCAGTTTCGTGGACCAGAGGTCCATCGTCGTGGGATGCAAAGCAGAGGCCGTGAAGTCACTTTCGATCTAACGCAATGCCGCTCTCGCGGAGCCTGGAGGTTCGGGCCAAATCGTCAACAGGAATGTCCCGCCCTAACCGATGAGCGGCCGACGGTTTCCCAAGCCTCCGCCTTAGCCGACTTTAGAATCGCATCCGTCACATAATCCGTCGCCAGCGCATCGCGAAAGGTTGGTGAAGCTTGCTCACCTTTGCCGAGCGCTTCCAGGAAATCCGCGGCTTGATGGACGAACGTATGCTCGTATCCGATCTGCAATCCCGGCACCCACCAGTGCTTCATATACGGATGTTCACTGTCGGTGATGTGGACGCTGCGCCAGCCGCGCAAACGTCCCTCGTCCCGATGATCGAACCACTCCAGCCGGTGGAGGTCGTGCAAATCCCAAACGGCCGACGCGTGCTCGCCGTTGATTTCGAGCGTGTACAGCGCCTTATGCCCGCGCGCAAATCGCGTCGCCTCAAACGTGCCAAGCGATCCGTTGTCGAAACGCGCCAGGAGCGCGCTCGCGTCGTCGATTCCGACCGGCTCAACTTTACCGGTCAGATTGTGCCTGCGCTCCTTGATGAAGGTCTCAGTCATGGCAGCCAGCGACGCGATGGGACCATTCAGCCATAACGCCGTGTCGATGTTGTGCGAAAGCAGGTCGCCGGTAACGCCGCTTCCGGCCACCGAGACATCCAATCGCCACAAGCCTTCGCCGCCTTGTGGAAGGTCTTTCGAAATGGTCCAGTCCTGGAGGAACTTCGCACGATAATGGAAGATCTTCCCGAGCCGGCCTTCATCGATCAACTGCTTCAGCAGCATCACCGCCGGAACGCGGCGATAGTTGTACCAGACCATGTTGGGGACCTTGGCCGCTTCCACCGCGTCCACCATGGCCTTGCCTTCAGCCGCGCTGCGTGCCAGCGGCTTTTCGCACATCACGATCTTTTGCGCCTGCGCCGCCGCAATCGCAATCTCCGCATGCGTGTCGTTCGGGCTGGCGATATCGATCAGGTCGATATCCTTGCGATCGACGAGACTGTGCCAGTCCGTCTCAATCCCCTCGAAACCCCAATTTGCTGCAAATTGGTTGGCTCGATCGGCATTGCGCGCGCAAATCGCCTTTAAAACCGGGCGATAGGGAAGATCGAAAAATCGCCCCGCCTGCAGAAAGGCGTTCGAGTGGGTCCGGCCCATGAAGCCGTATCCCACCATTCCGATGTTGAGAGTCTGCTTCGCCATTCAACGCCAGCCGTGTGCTTCGCGAACGTCGATCATCGTGCGCAGTACGCTTGTCCAGGTCTGCGGATTCATCATCGTCGCGTTAGGGAACATGCATCCGTCCCAACAAACGTGCTCCATCGCCTTGGTCAGATGACCATCCTCGTCGCGAAGCCAGTGAGCCGCCGCGCGCGCAACGTCGAGCTTCCCATGCGGATCGTCGGGAAGGCAGTGGCGGCCTGTCTTGTCGTGTGAGCCCGACCCCCTTACCGTCGCGTCATTTTGGGCAACGTGAAAATCGATCGTCCACGGCCGCAGCGCCCGCGTCATTTCGCCGAGCGCGTTGTCCAGTGTTTCCCGATCGCGCCAGTCGTAATTCTCCGGAAGAATGCGATCCTCCGGCGCGTTATAGCCGAGCGTATAAAGGAGGGTGTGCGCCATGTCGGCCTGAAATCCCAGCGTCTTTGGCCGGCCGACCGTTTCCAGCAGATCCACCATGCGCCGCCAGCTATGCATACCTCCCCAGCAGATCTCGCCTTCGGCGGCGAGACGCTCGCCAAATCCTTCGGCAACAGAACATGCTTCGCGAAACGTCGCCGCAATCTGCGCCGTATTTCGCTCCGGATCGGCGGCCCACTCCGCGGGGCTGCAGGCGGAGTCAATGCGGACCACGCCATAGTGGCGAACGCCGAGGTCCCGAAGCTGTTTTCCGATTTCACACGCCTTTCGCACCTGGGTCACGAATCTCTGTCGATCCTCTGCCGACCCCATGGCCGATCCGCCGCCCGTCGGCGGCCAGACGGGGGCCACAAGCGATCCCGCCAGGAACCCTCTGCCGGCGAGGTCTTCAGCCAGCCGTTTGATGTCATCCCGGGTCGAATCGATATCGGTATGCGGCGACGCGAGGAACAGATCCACGCCGTCGAACTTTACTCCATCGATCTCGGCGGCTGCGGTGAGATCCAGCATCTTGTCAAGGCCGATGGGCGGCTCCGAGTCCGGCCCTTTGCCGACCAAACCGGGCCACATCGCGTTATGCAGCTTTGGATAGCGATTCATTTGCGCAGCGGCTCCGCATCCGGATTGCCCGGGCCGAAGTGCTTCAGGATCACGAGCGGATCCGAAGCGCTCGGATTCTCGATTCGCACGCCCTGACTCGCGGCCTGCGCCGTCACGAACAATTCATCCTCCGTCATCTGGCCGAAGCGGATCATCGTGGGAGCGGAAACCTGATACTTTCCGAATGTTCCATGGCCCTGCACGACGATCAGCCCGTATGCCGCGCTGTCGTGAATCGTCGCCGTGCGCCCCGGCAGAACGGTTAATTCTTTTGCCGAATACCAGCCAGTTCCGTAGGCCACCCAGTATTCGCGATAGCCCGCTGCCTCCCATCCGATCGGACACGCCGGAGTTGGAAATACTTTATTGGTCTTTCCGAACTCCGGGTTCACGTTCGCGTCCCAATCGAGCATGCTGACCAGGTATTCGTGATCGTGATGATGCTCAGGAGGCACATCTTTGACCATGAGACTCCAGTCCACGGTGCGCCCTTCCACGAGCGACTGGAACATGGCAAACACGTCGCTATTTACCTGCGGCTCGTACGTGACGAGCGACCCCGGCGCATGCAGAATGCCCGGATTGATCTGCCATCCCGTGCCAACTTCGAGGCGATACGCGCGCGAATGATTCAGGATGCCGTTATCACCGCAGTTCCAGCGCTCCAGGCAAAGGTGAATGTCATCCCTGGTGGTGCCCGGCTCGAGGCCCATGAACGTGTGTGGAAAGTTGTTGTCGAGCTGGTTGTACTGCGGCGGAAAATAGTAGGCTTCCGGCTTGCCCTTCTGCCCGACCCGCGCGGCGAACTCGTCGCTCTGATGCATGTGGTGCGGAATCGGACCCATGTTGTCGAAAAACTTGCACAGGATGTTCCAGCCGCCTTCACGCTGCATGACATCCGCGCCCAAAAGATCGTCGCCGGCAACCTCGACGGCATCCTTGAGGAGAAACTTTCCTCCGCCTGAGGCGTGAACGAAGCTGAGCCCTTCAAACTCGGCTGTCAGCGGCCCATTGGATGCCTTGGTCGTCGATGAAAACCAGCGCTCGTTGATGCCGCCCCGTTCTCCGCCGAAACCATACAGATCGGCGGGATGAAGCCGCAGCCTCCGTCCGGGGATCATGAACGACCGCGGCACCCAACAAGGCTCCAGCCTGAGAATTCCGTCGCCCGCTTCAATTTCGCTGCGGACTGTTAGTCGATCGATCATAAAGCACAACTATAATATGAAACCGGCGATTCGAATTAAGATGGACATCATGTACAGATGGAAGCTCGCGACCCTCGCGTGCCTGGCGTCCCTGGCTATGGCGCAGCAGCCTTCGAGCCGGCCCGTGAGGACAAGTGGCTTCGCGGAGCCTGAACCGATCGAATTCGACGATCATTCCGGCTGGGTCTCGATGTTCGACGGCAAGACGTTGAATGGCTGGGACGGCGACAAGAGCTATTGGCGCGTTGAGAACGGCGCGATCGTCGTGGAGTCCACCTGCGAAAAACCGACCGGCACGATCTACTTAGTCTGGCAGGGAGGCGAACCCGCCGACTTCGAGCTGAAACTCGAAATGAAGGGCGAAGGTGCCGCGGTGAACAGCGGAATCCAGTATCGCGGCGCAATTATTGAACCCAACCGCGGGAGACGCGAACGGCCTCCCGCGCAGGGCACGTGTCCGAGCGGTGCTCCCCGCGGCACACCACCCTCGTTTGAATCGCAGGTGAAATGGGACATGCTCGGGGCGCAGTTCGATTTCGACGGCAGAAACACCTACACCGGTCAATATTACGAGCAAGCTACGGGACGCGGGATCATTGCGTGGCGCGGACAGGTGGTTCGCACGGAGGAAGGCAAAAAGCCGAGGCTTTTGGCTACAGTGGGAGATCGCGAGGCGCTAGCCGGTTATATTCACGTCGAAGGCTGGAATCAGCTTCACCTTATCGCTCGCGGTGACACCATGACACACATCGTCAACGGACACGTGATGTCAATCCTGATCGATGACGACGCGTCGAAGTTCCGCAAGAGCGGCCTCATCGGAGTCGAGATCGAAGGGACCGGCAAGATTAGTATTCGGAATATCTGGCTCAAGAAACTATGAATCGAAGTGTGACAAGACAGCAGTATGCGCAGGCGAAACTGCCGGCGCCACCTTGGAAGGTGGGGCAGCCATTCAGCCTGCCCAATTTCTGCCTCCGCCTGCTCGCGATTGCACTGAGCTGCACCACAGCTTTGGCCTCGGACTGGTTGACGGACGGAAAGGACTCGCAGCGGACCAACTGGCAGAAAGACGAAAAGGTCTTCACGCTTTCCAACATCAAGGATACGAAGTTGCTTTGGAAAGTGAAGCTCGATAACCAAACGCGGCAGATGCATTCATTGTTTGTTCCGCTCATTGTCGAGAAGGTGAAAACACGCTCGGGACCGAAGGAAATCCTGATCGAAACCGGCGTCTCCGACAACATTTACGCCATTGAAGCGGAGACGGGCAAGGTCATCTGGAAGAAGCATTTCTCCAGCAGCTACACTCCTCCACCCCGCCGGGGCGATATTTTGTGTCCGGGCGGGATCACCGCGACGCCCGTGGTCGGGCCGACGAGCACTCCGGGGAAGTACACGCTTTACGCTGCCTCCTGGGACGGATCATTGCATCAGCTCAACGTCGCCGACGGTGAAGACGTCGTCGCGCCAATGAAGTTCATGCCGCCGAACGGAAAGCCATACGCTCTGAACCTGTTCAAAGGCGCTCTCTATACCCACACGGCTCAGGGGTGCGGCGGAAATCCGAACATGGTGTACGTCTTCGATCTTGCGACGGGAAAAGTTGGGAGTTGGGGTCCCGCGGGCGGCGGGATGTGGGGCCGTCAGGGTCCGGCCATCGCTTCCGACGGAACGATGTACACGGGCACGGGCGACGGAAACTTCAATCCTGAAATTGGATCTTTCGGCAACGGGATCATCGGAATCAAACAGAATCCGCAGAGCAAGGCGGCGGAACTCGTGGATTACTTCGGCCCGTCGAATGCGGCGTGGTTGTGGAAGCGCGACCTCGACATGCAAGTCACGCCTGTCATCTTTCCATTTGAGGGAAAGGAACTGATGGCCGACGCCGGCAAGGAGTGCCGCGTTTATTTGATGGATACGGCCTCCATTGGAGGCGACGATCATCGTACGCCCGCGTATCGGACTCCGCTGCTGTGCAATGAGGACGTGAATTTCGCATCGGCCGGCATTTGGGGATCGATGGCCTCGTGGCAGGATGCCAAAGGCACTCGCTGGGTGCTGACGCCATTCTGGGGTCCGAAACACTCCGCTTTCAAGGCTCCGGTCGAGTACGGCGAAGTCGAACATGGCGCCATTGCGGCATTCAAAGTGGAGGACAGGAACGGAAAATACGAACTCGCGCCGGCCTGGGTATCACGCGACATGAATCGCGCCGAACCGCCCGTGATTGCGAATGGAATTGTCTTCTCGTATGGAAGCGGCGAAGACACCGACCAGGCGTTCCCGGACGTCGGCCTGGACGACTCGATCGAACATCGCATCCCCGGCTCGACGCACGCAACACTTTACGCTTTCGACGCTGAGACTGGAAGGGAACTCTGGTCCAGCGGCGATCAGATCACAACATGGAACCATTGGAGCGGGATCTCCGTCGCCAATGGGCGTGTTTATATTGGAACGTTCGATGGCACCCTGTACTGCTTCGGTGTTAAGAAGTAGCGTAGTGCTGTTGTGCGGCGCTGCGATCTGGGCGCAGGATTCCACGGCCGATCGTGTCAAATCGCTCGAACACGAACTGAAGCAGCAGAAGCGTACGCTGCGCGATTATGGCGGGCTGATTCGTTATGGCAGCGAGAATTCCGAGCTTCCGCCACCGGCCATGGGCGAGAATCGAGTGATTTTTCTGGGCGACCAGATTACGGAATACTGGAATCGCGAACACTTTCCCGGCAAACCTTGGCTCAACCGGGGCATCGCCGGTCAGACCACCGACCAGATGCTGGTACGTTTCCGGCAGGACGTGGTGTCACTTCAACCAAAGGCTGTCGTGATTCTCGGTGGGCTGAACGATATTGCAGGATTGCACGGCTCCCCGTCATCGGAAGAGATGGTTGCCGACAATCTGATGTCGATGACGGAGATTGCCAGAGCGAACGGAATCCGGGTAGTGCTCGCGTCGCTCACGCCGATCTGCAATTGCTACTCGAGAAGCGCTGCGCGCGAGCGCTGGCAGGAACGAATCATGGAACTGAATGAGTTGATCGAGAAGTACTGCTCCAAGAGCGGCGCGACTTTCCTCGATTACTTCCAGGCGATGTCCGAGAAAGGCGACTTGAAAAAAGAACTTACCAATGACGGCACTATTCCGAACGAAGCGGGATACGCCGTCATGGCCCGGCTTGCCGAAAAAGCGATCGACGAGGCCTTACATGGAGGTGTCCAGTGAAACGTGCGCTGTTGATCGGATGGCTGCTGAGCGGAGCCGCAAGCGCACAGTTCGGACGTTCCGGCGCCGAATGGGTGACTAATGGGGCCGACTCGCAACGTTCACACTCCATTCCAACCGACCCCAGGATTTCGCCCGAAAAAATGCAGGAGCCCGGGTTCGAGTTTCTCTGGAAGCGAAAGCTCCCGAACGACCCCGTACAGCTCAATTCGCTGACGCCGGCGATCCTGATGGATCGATACATCGGCTATCGCGGATTCCGGTCGTTCGCATTCGTGGCGGGAAGCTCAAATCGGATCTGGGCCATTGACAGCGACCTGGATCGGCTCGAATGGGAAGCGAAGCTGCCGGCAAAAGCTTCGGCAGGTTCCCCGAATTGTCCCGGCGGGCTGACGTCTTCGATTGCTCGCTCAACCATGGCTGAGTATCCTGTTCCCAGCACATTCGGCGGCCTTGGCGGACGCGGCAAGCCGGCACAAAGCGATGTCGGCGAGTCCGGCGAAGGCGCGACCACCATCGCGGCCGCTGTCAGAGCACCGGTGAATCCCAACCCTGGCTCTGCACGGCCGGCTTCTTCTCCAGTGCGACGTCCTCCGGAGAGACGGCGTCCCGCCGTCATCTACGCATTATCGAGCGATGGAAGTCTCCATGCGCTGTATATTTCAAACGGAGAGGAGGCCTATCCGCCAATCCCCTTCATTCCAGCCGATGCGAATGCCGAAGGCCTCGTAGTGATCGACGACGTTGCGTACACCTCCACGCACAACTGCAATGGCGCGCACGCAGGAGTCTGGGCACTGGATTTAACGTCCAAGGAAGTTGCAAGTTGGAAGCCTGCGAGTGGCGACATAGCAGGGACGGCCGGACCGGCGTTTGGCCCCGATGGCACAATCTATGTCGCGACTACCGCAGGCGATCTCGTCGCTCTGGAGCCGAAAACGCTGTCGGTGCAGGCCACCTATTCCACCGGCGGCCAGGCGTTCACCTCGTCGCCTGTTGTCTTCCGGTACAGGAAAGACGACCTGGTTGGCGCCTCTACCCGCGACGGATCGATTCACGTGGTTTCGACCTCGTCGATGAGCAGCCCCTTCCTGAAGACAGCACCTTTTTCGACAGACTTCCGCCCGGGCGCGCTCTCGACATGCCAAATGGCCGGTGGTATTCGTTGGCTTTTCGCTGCTTCGGACAAGGCGATCAGGGCCTGGCGCATCGTTGACCGCAAGGGAACGCCTGTGATCGAGCAGGCTTGGACACGCGAAATGACTTCGCCACTGACGCCCATGATCGTCAACGGCGTCGTATTCGCACTGGCGAGCGGCGAGTACCGGACTGACGACCCCACGGTTGCCGCGACAGAACGCGCCCATAAATCGTCACCAGCCGTTTTATACGCGCTCGACGGAGCCACGGGCCGCACTTTGTGGGACAGCGGCAAGACGATTACGTCGTTCGTCCACGGCGGAGGGCTGTCGGGCGGTGCCCGGCAGATTTATTTAGGAACGTATGATGGCACATTCTACGCTTTTGGGTTCCCAATTGAGCATTAGGATCGCGGCGATTTGCGCGCTGGCGGTCGCTCCGGCGATTCTGAACGCACAATATCGGCAAGGACCGGGCCGCGAGGAGATGCAGAAGATCTGTTCCGGCTGTCACGAGCTGGAGCGTTCCGTCTCGCTACGGCAGGATCGCGATGGCTGGAAAACGACGATCAACAAAATGATCAGCCTCGGCGCCCAGGGTTCAGAGGAGGAGTTCGCTGCGACGCTGGACTACTTGGCGGAGAACTATCCCGCGACCGGCCTGCCGCGTTTGAACGTCAATACCGCCCGCGCAATCGACTTCGAGGCACGCCTCTCGTTGAGGCGTTCACAATCGGCCCTCATCATTAGGTACCGTGACGAACACGGGAATTTCAGGTCGTTAGAGGACTTGAAGAAAGTGGCGGGCGTCGACATGGCCAAAATCGAGGCTAAGAAAGACATCTTGACCTTCAAATAGCAACGATGAAACGGCACTCTGTATCGTAACTACTGGCCGGAGGCGCCCGCCCGGCTTACACCGGAGCGTCCAAGCCGGCCCAGGGGCTCCACCGGAATCAAGGCAGGTTTCCAATCGCTTCCCCACCGCGACGGCGCCGGTCCCATCGTGAACTTCAACGTAGCGCCCGACTGGATCTGCTCCCAGGTGATGAGCGGTTCGTTCCAGGGCTTTCCATCGAGCGTTGCGGACTTAATGTAGACGTTCGCGGCCGAGTTATTCTCCGCTAAGACGCGGAAAGTTTTCCCGTTTTGCAGCCTGATGCTCATGCGACTGTACATAGGGCTTCCGATCATGTACTCGCCGCCGGCCGGATTGACAGGGTAGAAGCCCATCGCCGTAAACAACAGCCAGGCAGACATCTGACCGCAATCGTCGTCGCCGTCAAGGCCGCCCGCGTCGTAACCATACTCGGCCGCCGCGATTTCGCGCGCCTTCGCCTGGGCCTTCCAGGGCTGACCCGCGAAGTCGTACAGGTAGGCGTAATGATGGCTCGGCTCGTTGCTGTGCACGTTGTGTCCGCCGCTGAAGTGAGCATCGAGTTTCGCCGCATACCATTCTCTCCCACCCATTAATTTGATCAGGCCTGCCTGGTCGTGTAGCGGCGACCACGTGTAAACCCACGCGTCGCCTTCAGTCCAGCCCGAAATGGAACGATTATCCTGGGTATCCTGGGAACCGCCGATGGGAGCCCAGGCACCATCGGAGGTCTTGCCGTTCATGAGTCCGATGGCGGGGTTGAACAGATTGCGGTCGTTCAAGGACCGGCGCAGGAAAAACTGGTAATCGTCTTCGCGGCCCAAGGCTTTTGCTATCTGCGCTACGCACCAATCGTCGTAGCTGTCCTCCAGCGTATTCGAGGCAGCCTCATCGGTCTTGTCGGTCGGAATATAACCGAGCTGTTTGTAGTAAGTCAGGCCGGCTCGGGCTTCGTACGGGGTCCCTTCCTCGCGATCAAGCCAGCGCCGGGTTGTGTCTCCGTCGGGTGGAACCATGGCATCCTTATATACCGCCTTCCAGGCAAGTTCACGATCGAAGCCGTGGAACCCTTTACGAATTGCCTCCGCGACGAGAGAGTCGGCGTGCGTAGCAATCATGATATTGGTGTAGGAGGGATTCGGCCATTTCGGCATCCATCCGCCTTCCTGGAAGTTCTGAAGCAGCGCAGTGATCATGCCATCGATGCGCTCTGGTGCAAAGAGGGTAAGGAGGCTGTTTTCGGCCCGAAACGTGTCCCAGATCGAAAAAGCAGTGTAGTTTTGGCCGCTATGCGCCTGGTCATCGAAAGCGCTGTAGTATCGGCCATATTCGGAAAATACGCGTGGGTAAAGCAGCGCGTGGTAAAGCGCTGTGTAGAGGCGAGTCCGCTCGCGATTGGTCGCGCCATCGACCTCAAGGCGCTCCAGTTTTTCAGCCCAGGCGGAATGCAGCCGGTTGCGCACCGCATCGAAATTCCAGTCCGGGATTTCGCGCTGGAGATTGGCGCGGGCCTGATCGATGCTCAGGAACGATGTGCCGACGCGGACCTCAACCAACGCGCCAGGGCGAAATTCGGCGAAAGCTCCCCGGCTCGCGGATGCGTCCTGATGCCCAAGACCGTAGGTTGCAGCCTTGCCTGGCTTCTGGCGGAACTGCACGACGAAGTAGCCCTTGAAGTTCGGCAGCTTAAAAGGGCCCAGGTGCGCATCCATGCGGTGAGGGTTATAGCCCGTGATTTCGTACGTTTTTTGATCGACCGCGGCAAAGCCCGGAACGCCCGGCCGCGAGGTCTCGACCAGCACGCGCGCGACGCCTGCGCCGGGAAAACGGAAGCGGAAAAATGCGCAACGTTCCGTGGCCGTCATTTCCACGCGGATCCGCGCTCCTTCCGCGGCGCCGAGGGACACGGCATAGTAATCCGGGTTAGCGGTTTCGTCTCTGTGCGAGAAAGCGAGACGGCGAGCTTCCGGCGCGGTGCGGAGTTCGCCAACCTGCGGCATCAGTGTGATGTAACCGTAGTCGCCCATCCAGATTGCAGGCTGATGAGTCCCGATGAAGCCACTGATGGCTGTATCGTCGTATTCATACGACGTCACGCTGATCTTGTTCTGGCGGGTCTGCGGCGTCCAATTTGTCATCGCGAATGGCGGCGAGACAAACGGCATCGTCCCTCCATAGCCGATCTTGCTTCGCTGCGTTCCGATCAGGGGATTCACATAAGAAAGCCGATCCCGGTCCGCGGCAAGGAGCGTTGGGGCTAAGAGAAAGCAGACGAGAACTCGAGACATAAAGGTCATTCATACTTTAGCCAGTTTGGGAAACGACAACCGTTTGAGCGTGGAGGCTCGAACAACTCGACGCGCATTTCTCCAGATCGCTGCAGTAAGAAGTGTCAGGTCAGCGATTCGCGTTGCGCGATGAAATTAGGTGATAAGGAGTAACGGCCAGCGTGGCCGGCGGCATATAATGGCCCACATCATGGATCTGCAGCGCGTGATCCTGCTCTTCGGTGCCCTGCTTTGCGCCAGCGCGCAAACTTCAACGCCTGGCGCATCGTCAGCCGAACGTGCCTCCCGGCTCATGGAGCAAGCGAACAAATTGGCCGAGCAACGTACCGGCACAGCGATGGAACAGGCCATTGCCCAGTATAGGGAAGCAGTTCCTCTGTGGCATGAACTGCAACAACGCCCCATGGAAGCCAAGGCGCTCGCACAGATTGGAGCGCTTTCGATAAGGCTTGGCAACCTGCAGCCGGCTCTCGAAAGCCTGAATGCGGCCCTGCCGATCATTCGGGAAATCGGCGATAAGAATATGGAGCAGGTCACGCTGAACAATATCGGCCTGGTCCAGTCCCGGCTTGGCAACCAGCGGCTCGCCATTGAGACGGAACAGCAAGCTCTTCGCCTCGCGCAGGAAACCGGCGATCGTACCGAAGAGGCCGTGGTGCTCAACAATCTCGGGCTGGCATACCACGAGCTCGGAGAAGAGCAGCATGCGATCGAGCAGTTCGAAAAGGCTCTACAGATCCAGCACGAGACCGGGAACCTTGCGAACGAAGGAGCCGCCTGGAGCAACCTGGGAGCGATTCACTACACGCAGGGTGACCTGCAGGAATCCCTCGATGCCTTCGAGCGGGCACTCGAACTGCGCAAAAACGGCGGTGACCGCCGCGGCCAGGCCAATACCATGGGGAAAATTGCCGTGGTGCGGCACGCTCTGGGTCAGGATGAGGAAGCGCTGGCGGCTTTCGAGGCGGCTCTCCAGATGGACCGTGAAGTCGGGGACCACCTGGAAGAATCAACAGCAACCATGAATAAGGGCAATGTCTATATGGCCCAGGGTCGCTATCCACTGGCGGTGGCCGCATTTGACGAAGGAATGCACATTCAGGAGAAATGGGGAAAAAGCAAAGACTGGGGCAACGAAATGAGCTTCAAGGCGGTTGCCCTGACGGCCATGGGCAAGTACGAAGAGGCTCACAATACCTTTTCGGTTGCACTCGCTGCGCAGCGGTCCATCGGCAATCGCCGAGGTGAGTCGGAAAGCCTGGCGCGACTGGCCGCACTCGAAATCGTCGAGGGGCACCCCGTGGAAGGCGCCAGTCATGCGGCAGAATCGGCACAAATTGCCGAGACCATCGGGGAAAAGAGAACGCGCGCCGAGGCAATGTATCAGCTCTCGCGATGCGAAGAAGCGCGGGGCCGCTCCAGCGAAGCCCTGAATGCCATCAACGAGTCGTTGCGCGTGGCCGAGGGAGTTCGCGAAGGCGTCTCCGACTATGACCTGCGCGCCTCCTACTTCTCCCGTGTCCGCGATCGATACGACTTGAAGGTGAAGCTTCTGGTGGAAACCGGCGACATCGCCGCGGCGTTTGAAACCGCGGAAATGTCTCGCGCCCGCTCGCTCTATGACCTGCTGCGCAATCGCCTTTCCCCCGGCCAGGCGCCCGAGACCGGAAGGGTTCCTCTCGCGGAACTCGAAAGCCAACTGGACTCCCACACGGTCGCGATTGAATACAGCCTTGGCTCGGACGCAAGCTATGCGTTTGTAATTAAGTCCGACGGCGTGAGTGCGACGCGGCTCGAGGATCGCTCCCACATTGAGGCCGCGGCGCGGCGGCTTTACGCGAAGTGGAGTACGCATCAGGACTCGCCCGCCGATTCCAGCGCGCTCAGCCGCATGGTGCTGGCCCCGATCCGCAACGCCATTGGAAAAGACCGCGTCGTGGTGGTGCCGGACGGGGCGTTAGCCTATATTCCGTTCGATGCTCTTTTTCTCGCTCCCGAGCGTAGGTTGATCGAGGACCACGACGTCGTTACCGTTGTTTCGCTTTCCTCGCTGAAGTTGATTCGCGACCGCATTCGGAATCGGACGCCGGCGGCGAAACTCGTCGCGGTCTTTGCCGACCCGGTGTTCAACCGGAACGACCCTCGTGTCGAATCCGGCGGGCAACGGACTCCGGTTGCCAACCGCAACGTGGAACTGGAAAGGTCGGCAAGCGATGTGGGACTTACAAATTTGGACCGGCTTGTTTCCACCCGGCGCGAAGCCGCCGCGATTGCAGCCCTCGCGCCGGAAAAACTGCGCTGGGAATCCCTCGATTTCAACGCCGCCCTCACTGCGGTTCGCGATCCAAGACTGTCGGATTACCGGATCATTCATTTCGCGACCCACGGGTTGATGAACAGCCGCGATCCCCACCTCTCCGGCCTGGTATTCTCCCTGGTCGATCGCAAAGGGCAGCCGCAAACAGGTTTTCTGCGCGCCGATGAGGTCTCAAATCTGAAGCTGGGAGCGGACCTGGTCGTACTTAGCGCCTGCCAGACCGCGCTTGGGAAGGAACTCCGCGGCGAGGGGCTCCTCGGGCTCTCGCGGGGCTTTATGTATGCCGGCGCGCCCCGCGTTATTGCGAGCCTGTGGCGAGTAGCAGATGCTGCCACTGCGAAGCTGATGTCCACTTTTTATGAAGCGCTTCTGAGCGACCGCGTGCCCGCTGCCGAGGCGTTACGCCGTGCAAAGCTCCGCCTGATGCGGGATTCGCTGCACTCGTCGCCGTATTACTGGGCGGCGTTCACGCTCCAGGGGGATTGGCGATAGTCACGCGGAACGGCAGCCGCGCGATGGTGCGCTCGCCGGCCCGCAAGACAACCGCGTAGCGGCCCGCCGGAAGCCGCTCCGCCGGAATTGTCAGTCCGGCTGACTCCGAATTGCCGGTCAGAAGCGGCGATGCTGTCAGAATGTTCTGATTCGAAGAGTTAACCAGATCTGCAGCAGAAGCCTGCTGAACCAGATCGATCGGAAGGGCCAGCACAACAGCACGTACTCCCGGCAAAAGCGTTAGATTCTGGACCTCGTTTGGACTCCCCGCTCCGCGAGCCAACTCCAACGGGAAAATAGGAACGCCCTGAGGTTGGCCGTTCGGACCGGTACTCTCCAGCTTTGCAATTTGTTGCCGCAGGGAAGCCGTTGAACTCTGCTCGTGGGTCAATGTCCGGGCGATTTCAGATTGTGCGGCTTGGGAGTCTGATAACTGCTGACGCCAGACGAACGCAGGGATCAGCACCAGGACGACGCACGCGCAGGCGAGGGCCAAACCCATCCAAACGGGCATAGGATTAAGCCAGAAAGGGCGCTTTCGCGTCACCACTGGCCGTGACCTCGGCTCAGGGGGTGCGTCCGGAATCGCCAGCACACGCGCCCGCAACTGTGGCGATGGATCCTGACCCTCGAGAACGGCGCCCATCGAATACGCAACCGCGCGAGCCGCTCGCACCCCTGCGGTGCAGTCTTCACATCCTCTGGCGAGGTGCGCCCGCAGTTCGCTGAGCTCCGGCTCTTGCATCTTTCCTGTGGCGTACAAGAGGTAACTCGGCAGTAGTTCGTCGCACTTCATGTTTAAGTCGCGCCTCCAGAACCCAATGCACCCCGCATCTGCTGAAATGCGCGCCGCATCCAAGTCTTCACGGTACCCAGCGGCTGGCCCATCCGCTCCGCGATTTCCGACTGGGTCAGGCCTTCGAAGTAAGCCAGTTCAATAGTTTCGCGCTGCTCTGTAGTAAGCTGCTCGAACGCGCGCTTCACCTGCCGGATTCGATCGAGTTGGAGAGAATCGGCCGGGAAATCAACAAAAAAGGCGGGGTGTTCAGTTTCATCCAGTTCCATCGTGTTCTTGCTGTGGCGGCCCTGAACGCGAAGATAGTCGATGGCGCGGTTGCGGGCCAAAGCCAGCAGCCACGGACCGGCCGCGCCGCGTTCCGGGTCAAAGGCGCCGGCTCTCCTCCAGACGCGGAGGAATGTCTCCTGGACCAGGTCTTCGGCAATGCCGGTGTCTCCAACCATACGCAAAATCAGGCGATAGACCATGCTGCCATAGCGATCGTACAAAGCCGCCAGAGCTTGTGGATCGCGTTGCTGCAGGCGAGCCAGAAGCTCGCCGTCGCCCTTTGGCCCAGCCAGGATGAGCGGAAACATGCGTTGCCCGAGTGTACGGATGGCACCATGAATTATAGCCGCCGATGACAAATCTCGCTACAGCCTCTGGAGGGTTGTACGAAGTGAGTGCGTGTTTTGGTTTTCAAAAAAGCGACTGGGGTGTTTTCGGCGCGCCAAAGTGAATGAAAACAAAGGTAGTGCAGACGGTCTAAAAACCGCCGCACAATCGAGAAACACAGAGTGTGGAAGGCTGGAGCAGGCATTCAGCCTGCCTTTGGACTTCACCGAGCAAGGAGAGATGAAAACGCCTGTCCCAGCCTTTGGATCTCTCAGAAGCGCGCAGGCGAAACCGCCTGCGCCACCTTTGTTTTCATCCACTTCGGTAAATGAGCAGCTTTCGTAATTAAAGGCATGATCTGAGCGGCTCGGCGCAATGCTGTGGGAAGTTTATCGATTGAAATATGATTGCGATAAACGCGAATTTCATATTTTCGCGGAGGGACGTGGTCGATCCAATGGCCGGGCGGCGACGAATCGAGCGTGCCCGGTCGTTCAGAAACCGGCCGGCCCCCAGCGCGCCCCGGTACACAATTCCGGATCCGTTTCGCATCGTTCAGAAACACTGAAGTGTTCCTTTAGATTTCCTCGTTTGACGAACCCTGGCGGCTGGTCTAATGTGGGTTTGATTTCATTCGCTTCACTCGGCTACTATGCCGGAATCGGGGGGAAAGTCTATCATGTCGCTTTTTGCCGACCTTGTTGCTCGCAAGAAGGTTGTTCTCTCAGCTCTTGCAGTCGCCCTAGTCTTAGTCTTGACGCCGTATGTCAGGGCGCAGGCGGTTGCCGTTGCCGAAGTCGATGGATACGTTACCGATCCGAGCGGCCAGGCCATCCCCGGCGCTCAAATCAAGATCACAGAGATTAACAAACATCAGGTTCGCACCACGGTCAGCAATGCGACGGGAAGATATGCCTTCCCTGATCTGCCGGTTGGATCCTACGTACTCGAAGTGTCATCGCCAGGTTTCAAGGCATACCGGCAGACAGGAATCACGCTCGAAGTCGCCCACAACATCGACGTTCCCGTGAAGATGGAGATCGGCACGGTTAGCGAAAGTGTTCTGGTAAACGCGAACGCTGAGATGGTCGAGACCAAGGAAAATGCCATCACGCAGGTCATCGACGAGCAGCGCATCGTCGACCTGCCGCTCAACGGCCGAAACCCCGCGGATTTGATCAAGTTGATGGCAGCCGGTACGTCGACCATGAACCTTCCGGGGAATGACCTGACGGGCAGCAAGAACATGCAGGGTTCCAACGGCTCGCAGGCGTTTTCCGTGGCGGGCGGGCAGGCGAACGGCCTCAACTTCCTGCTCGATGGCGGCGATAACAACGACGCCTTCAGCAACGTCGGCCTGCCGATTCCGTTCCCGGATGCTGTGCAGGAATTCAACGTTCAAACAAACGCACTGCCGGCGCAATACGGCCTTCATCCCGGCGGCGTGGTCAACATTGTCACAAAATCGGGCGGCAACGCTTTTCATGGCGATTTGTTCGAATTCCTTCGCAACGGCGATCTCAATGCGCGCCAGGAAGGGACGCTCGTTCGCGATAGCCTGAAGCGCAGCCAGTTTGGCGGAACCTTGGGCGGCCGGATCATCAAGGACAAGCTGTTCTTTTTCGGCGGCTATCAGGGCACAAGGCAGAGAAGCGATCCGGCTGCGACGGTAGCTCACGTTTCCACCGCGGCATCCATTATGGGAGACTTCAGCGTGCTCGACGGTGCGCGTTCCGCGGGCGGTTGCCAGGCAGCGGCGAAGACGCTGAAGAATCCCTTCAACAACGGCGCGCCGTTTCCGGGCAACATGATTCCGTCGAATCTGTTCGACACTTCAGCGATGAAACTGCTCCAGAATTTCATCCCGGTCTCTTCCGATCCTTGCGGGCTTTACCTTTATGGACAACCCTCCAATAACCCCGACGATCAGTGGATCGGCCGCGTCGACTACATCAAGAGCGATAAGCAGACGCTGTATGGCCGGTACTTCATCTACGATTACACCGCACAGTCCTTCTTCGACGGAAAGAACGCCCTGACCACAGGTCCGAATCCTGGCCAGCAGGAACGCTCGCAGACGATGACACTCGGCCACACTTACACGTTCTCGCCGACCATGCTGAATTCCTTCCATGCCACGTTCGACCGGCGGCGCGACAACCGCGGTTCTGCTCCGAATCTCTTCGGTCCCAACGATCTCGGCATCAACATGTTCCAGAACACGCCGAACTACATCCAGCTCACCATCACCAGCTACTTCAACGTTGGTTGCGGAACGTGCGCCCAGGGGTACTTCGACATCAACACCTACCAGGCCGCGGACGACTTTAGTTGGATCCACGGCAAGCATCAATTCGCGTTCGGATTCGATTACCGCAAGGACCAGTTCAATTCCTACAATCTGCAACAGGGCAACGGACAGATTACGTTTAGCGGAGGCACTACCGGCGACGCGCTTGCCGACCTGATGATTGGGCGCATGTCTCAGTTTGTCGACGGTAATGCGCTCTCCGATTATTTGCGCCAGAACGTCATTGCCGGCTATGCGCAGGATACCTATCACCCCACGCAGCATCTGACCCTGAACCTGGGTGTGCGTTGGGAGCCGTCGCTGCCCGCCTTCGATAAGTATGACCGCGGGAACCAGTTCAATCTCGGCCTCTTCCAGCAGAACGTGCATAGCTCCGTCTACCCCAATGCGCCGGCCGGTCTTCTGTTCGCGGGTGACACCCAGAATAAGAATGGGAAAGCGTTCACTGCGTCCCATTGGGCGCTGTTTTCGCCCCGTATTGGTGTTGTGTGGGATCCGAGCGGCAACGGCAAGCAGACCATCAGCATGGCATTCGGCATGATGCACGAAACCACTGAGCTGTTCTATCCCGAGCGTTGGACCACCAATCCGCCATATGCTTCGTCGGTAACACTCACGAGTCCCACGGCGCCGTTCTCGAATCCGTGGCTGGGATATCCGGGCGGCAACCCCTTCCCCGGCGCAGCTATTTTCCCGATCGGCGGCACCTACATCAACATCCCGTCGAACGTAAACCCGACCTACATGATGCAGTGGAACCTGCGCTATCAGCGTCAGATTGGTAAGGACTGGCTGTTTGCGGCCAACTACCTTGGAAACAAGACGACCCATATCCTCGGTTCTTACGACATCGACTACTCCATTCCGATTGCCGGCAGTTCAGCCGCTACCAACAACCGCCGCCTGCTGTATCTGATGAATCCGACATTAGGGCAGTATTACTCGAATATCCAGACGACGGACGACGGCGGCAACTCGCATTACAACGGATTGCTGGTTTCGATCCAGCACCGCTTCGCGCATCATTTCATCGTGCTGAGCAATTACAATTACTCGCACTGCATTAGCGACGTGGACTTTCTTGGCGAGTTGGCGGGACCGCAGTATCAGAATCCCACGAACCGGGCCGCGGAACGGGGCTCTTGCGGGTTCGACCATCGCCAAAACTTCAATACCAGTGCCGTCTTCAGCAGCCCCGGGATAGGAAGCAGCTTTGCGAAACGCATTACGGCGGATTGGCAGGTTTCGCCGATCATTGGCCTCTTTACCGGATCGCCCCTGACGCCAACTGACGGCACGAAAGACATCTCGCTTAGCGGCCAGATCAAAGATCGGCCGAACGTCGTCCTGCCGAACCAGGTTTACCCGGCTAACCAGACAGCTCAGGAGTTCTTCAATCCGCTGGCGTTTTCGGCGCAGGCCGCGGGGACGTTTGGGAACGTGGGACGAGGGAGCATAATGGGCCCGGGTCAGATCAATTTTGACGTGGCCGTGAGCCGCCTGTTCCCGATGACCGAGCGCTTCAAGCTCGATTTCCGCGCTGATTTCTTCAATATCATGAACCACGGGAACTTTAACAATCCCACTGTGGACAGCACCAGCAGTACCTTCGGCCAAGTGACGGGCTTCACCGCACCGAGAATTATCCAGTTAGCGATGAAGTTTATCTTCTAAGTAGGAGCGGGCGGTTTTTCCGTCCGCCTTGTTCGTCATCCCCACCATGGCGCAGGCGAAGCCGCCTGCGCCACCTTCATATTGAATTCCCCTCCTTTTGTCTGTATACTCGTTCAATCCAACTCCCTATGACAGGCCTTGTCGCGTTAGCGCGCTGGGAATTTCTCATTTTCGTGGGCGGGTTTTGCGCGATTGTGCTTTATAGGCTCGTAAGTGGCTCGGTGAGGATGTCAGGCCTGCTCAGTGGCGATCGCGGCGACGGCACCTCGGGGCTGAGTCCAGGGCGCATTCAGTTGTTGGGCGCGACACTCATCAGCGCGCTGTACTATCTCGCCCTTGTAATTCGCAATCCATCCGTGACAACCATGCCGGATATGCCGCCGCTGCTCCTGGGCGTGCTGGGCGCGAGCCAGGTGGCTTATTTGGGGGGCAAAGCATGGTCATTGATGGCAACCAGTCGGAAATCGGAATAGGAGAAACTCCATGAACCTGAGATTAGTGGTTGCATTGCTCGGCGTGATTGCGTTGGCGATCGGGATTGCGTATCTTCCAGGCGCAACTGGCTTTGAAAGGTTGGCGCTGGCCGCCGGGTACGCGTTGCTTATCGTGCTGTTCATTATCGGCGCGGTCATACTCGCTGACCTGGTTACCGGCAAAATTGATTTGAGCGAGCTGCTCGAAGAAGTAGATGGCGGCGCCAGCATGTCGCGCTTTCAGTTGCTCATCTTCACGTTTGTTATTGCTTTCAGCCTCTTTATGATCGTGGCCGCGAAGCCGTCCAGTCTTCCGGATATCCCCAACAGCGTGATCATGCTGCTGGGAATCAGCGGCAGTACCTACGCGGTGGCCAAGGGGATTCACATGGGCAATAGCAATCCGTCAAACTCCGAGTCCGACAAGTCGCAACCAGGCGGAGACACGCATGCCGACTAAGCCAGCCCCCACTTCGACGTCTAAGCGGTCGTCCGCGGGTCGCGTAGCCGGCGGTGTGACAGCCGGACTGGTGCCTACGGCGATCGCAGCTCTTAACATGGCGCTACCACCTGCAAGCGCCTCACACGGTCACGTCAACGCGCCAACTGTATCGGTCTCGTGCGGCACGCATTGCGGTACCGAGCGCTGGCCAGTGAAGACTATGAGTGATCCGGATGCCTCCGGTGTGAATCTCTCAGCTCAGACGATTAGCGTTCATGATCTGGTCGCGATGTCGGCTCCCACCACGGCGCCTTCGTCCGACGAGCAGCGATTCAGTGGCCCCGAAAAGCAGAAATATTCGGTGACTGCCACGCTCTTCGGTTACAAAATCGAAAGCGGCGCCACGGGCGATCAGGACTTCCACATTGTGATCCAGGATCCGCAGACCAAGGAAACCATGATCGTGGAGATTCCGGATCCGAACTGCAGCGGCGCATGCAATTCGACGCAGAGCACGGCGATTGTCAAGGCTCGCCAGGAATTTCTCGGGGCATTTCCCGAAAACCCGCCGTCCGCGAAGTTCGCGGTGGTTGACGACCCTAAGCCGGAGGTTACGGTAACGGGAGTGGGGCTTTTCGATTTCTACCATGGGCAGACCGGTGTCGCCACGAATTGCCTGGAATTGCATCCGGTGCTTGATATTAAGTTCCCAGGTTCCGGAAAATTCAAGTCGTCGTTCAAGGCGACGCCCGAACTTAAGACCGAAGCGAGCGAGCATTCCTGCGTCCCCAAGGCGGAATGATTTGCCTTCACGCCTCGTGAATATTCTGACATCGTGGAAGGGATGGGCACAGGCGAAACCGCCTGCGCCATCTTTGGGTTGCAGTGAGGCGGCTTGGCGGCACGGGCGCAACCGTCTGCTCCACCCTTCCACTTTATGTCTTAGATCAGAACTCCAGCCGAATGCTCACCTGTGCGCGCCGCGCGTTCGTGCCGTCCGGAAATCCCGATGATGACGTCGGCGTTCCGAGTCCCGGCGATGGGCTGATGTTCAAGCCGCTAGCCGTATAGCCGCGTGATGTGAGGCCCGTGAACGTAATAGTGTTGGTCAGGTTGAAAACCTCGAAATTAAGCGTGGTTCTGAACCGCTCCGTGATCGGCAGGATCTTCGAGATGCGGGCATCCACGCGGTAGGTATTGGGAAGCCGTAGAGTGTTCACGCCGAGGAAGGGAACCTGGCTCGATCCACCGAACCCGTTCAGCGTGCCGTTGAAAGCAAGGCCGGACGGAAGCCCCAAAGATGCGATCTGCGCCGCAGTCAGGTTGCTGGTGACACTGAGGGACTCAGTGAGCGGCTCGCCCGTCGAGATTGTCGTAATCGTCGAGAGTTGCCAGTTATTCACTAGGAGACGCGACACCGCATCGGTGCGCTGCGTAACTGTGGGCATGTAAATCCAGTCGATCACCAGCCGCTGCCGCACATCGAGCGAGGAGTCGCCACGGTTGTTGTTGTAATCGCCGTTAAATAGGCTGCCGGGAGCATTGTTGCCGAGGAACAGGTTGCTGCCCGCCGCTCCCCTGTTGTCATCAATCGCGTGAGACCAGGTGTAGGCCAGCGTGCCCTGGAAACCGTGCGAGAACATGCGCTGCACCTGCACCGCCAGGCCGTTGTAATAGCTGTTGCCGCCATTGTCGACGCCGATGATGCGCGAATAGCGTGGGTCGAACTTGTCGCTGACCAGGTAGACGGGCGTCGTGAACGTCCCGATCTGCGTGCCGCTGGAATTCAACAGGTTGTATGTGATTGAGTGAGTCGGCACGACGGGCAGGTTCAGATCGCGAACCGTGAGTAACTCCGCCCCGCGGCTCCAGAGATAGCTCACCGTGATCGAGGTGTTGCGGTCCAATTGCCGTTGAATGGCGAAATCTGCTTGCTCGGTGTAAGGCGTCCGCAAGCCGTTTGTCGCAAAGCCGACCGTTGCCGCTCCGGGAGTTCCGGCCGGCGAAGGCAGGAGAGCCGGAAAAACCGGCGCCACAGCTAGTTGCGATGCCTGGGAAGTTTGCAGCGCCAGGGTCTGCTGGTAGAGGTTGTTTGTCGTGAACAGTGAGTTAATCATCGCTCCGGGATAGCGTGCGTAGTAGATTCCGTAACCCGACCGGATCACCGTCTTATCGTTCATGCTCCACGCGAAGCCCAGCCGCGGGGCGAACGCACGGCCATAACTGGGAATGCGACCTGTCTGCGGATAATCCTGGTTCGTGAGCGGCGGTTTCGGCATGAAGGTGTGTTCGTAGCGCAGGCCATAGTAGAGTGTCAGCTTTGGCGTGATCTTGTACTGATCCTGAGCGTAGAAGTCGAATTCATTCCATTGCGCATCCACGGCACGGTTGCCGAACGCCTGCGTAAACGAAGTGTAGTCCTTCGTGGCGGCCGTGTTCGCGGAATAATCGAGTGCGAAAGCGTTTGCATTCGGGAAGCTGTAGCTGCCGTTGCCGCTCAGCAACTGGTTGGTGTAATCCTCGGTATTGAGATACTGAATGCCGAACTTGAAATTGTGCTTGCCGGCGGTCCATGAAAGGTTGTCGTCGTACTCGAAGCGGCTCTCGCTCGGCTGGATCCGAGGTAGGTAGTTTCCTGAGCCGATCGCCACGCCGTTCACCGAAACACTCAGCGCTCCGTAGGTTGGATCGAGGAGCTTGGGATCTATGAAGTCGGCCTGGCGGTCCTTGAACCAGCCGAAGCGGGCTTCGTTCACGATCGTGTTGGTCGGGACATAGGTCCAATCCGCGCGCGCTTCGCGGCCTTGCACATCGTCAATGCCGTTGCTGTTCAGCGCACCCCCGCTGGTTACCACGGCGCCCGTCTGAATGCCATCGGGCGAATTGAAGTGTTGGTAGTTGAAGCTCAGGCTAAAGGTGTTGCGTTCGTTCGGACGCCAGTCAACCTTGCCGAAACCGGTCTGCTGATCCGCGGTGCGCGGAAGAGTCGTGAAGAAGCGGTTGAGGATGTTGTTGATAGCAGAACATTGCGCCGCCGAAGCCGCAGGCAGCCCGCCGCCCGCTACGCCACAGCCGATCCATGTCCGCGTCGTGCCATTAATTGCGGCGGGATTGATGATGCTGGAGACGAGCGGAAAATCGCGCAGTTGTTCTTCGGTATTTAGCAGGAAGAACACTTTATCTTTGATAATCGGGCCGGAGATCGTTCCACCGAACTGGTGCCGGGCTTCGGGCGGATTGAATGTCGCGAAGGGATCGCGCGCGTCCAAGGTGCGGTTGCGGAAGAACCAGTAGCCGGTCCCGTGATAGGCGTTGGTGCCACTTCGAGTTACGGTATTAACCACTCCGCCGAGCGCTCTTCCATACTCGGCCGAATAGGCGTCGGAGAGCACTTGAAACTCCTGGACGGCATCCTGCGAAATGTTGGTGGGGATTCGGGTGCGGCCGGAGTTCTCGTTGTAAAAAGTCTCAGTTACGTCATTGCCGTCCACCATGAAGTTGTTGCCGCCGGGAATGCCCCGGAAACTCAGCAAACCGAACGTGCCGTCGGGCACAACACCGGGAGTAAGCAGCGCAAACGAATCGACGCGGCGGCCGTTGATCGGTAAGTTGTCGATCTGGTGCGTAGTGACGTTTTGGGATACCTCGGTTTTAACCTCAACCACTGGCGCCGTCTCCGAGACCTCAATCTTGCTCGAAGAACTGGCAACCTGCAGCGACGCTGTGATATTGACATCCTGGCCCACCAGGATCGTAATATCGCCGCTCCGGTAGGAAGCAAAACCCGGCGCGTTTACGGTGACTTCATAGCCTGAACTGGGAACCAATGCCGGTGCGTTGAATATGCCGCCGGCCGTCGTTAGGATTTTGCGGTGAATTCCAAGCCGCGCATTGTCTACCAGTACTTCGGCATTCGGAATCACCGCGCCTGTGGCATCCACCACAACGCCGGTCAGTCCGCTGACGCCGCCGGCCGTTTGAGCAAACGCTGTTGCGCTGCACAACAGCGTGAACACAGTTAGAACACGAAAGGGTTTATTCATAGGGTTTCTGAACGAGCGAGCTAGGTACAAGCTAGCAACGGAAAATTACAGCTTCATTTCGGGTTTGTTGCAGATCGGTCTCGGCGCCGAGCGGCTGTAAAGGGGCGCACGCGAAAGCGCCACTGCCAACCTCGTTGTGATCCGCTTTGGTGGACCCGAGAGAGTCTTCATGGGAACCAATCGCAAAACAGTGGTGTCTACTCGGGTGCATGTTCGAGCAATCCATTCTCGCGGAACAAACCACGAATAAGCCGTGGACGCTGGCTGTTTCCGTCTCGGCGCAAACGGCATTGATTCTGCTTATCGGAGTAATGCCGCTCATTTACACCGATCAGCTCACGGGTTTGACGAGATGGACGGAACATCTGATGGCGCCGCCCGCGCCGCATTCTCCGGCGCCCCCTCCGCAAGAATTGCTGCCGAGAGCTTCCCAGCAGGGGCACGCGTCCTCCGTCACGGTGTTCCGTCCGCCGTCGCATCCCGAGAGGCAACCGATCCCAACAGCGAATGCATCGCCTGTCCTACTCGAGCAGAGCGGGCCAAGCGTGCCGGGGAGTTTCGGCGATTCGAATAACTCCTTCGTCACGCAGTTGCTCGATCAATTCAAGCCTTTAGTGAAGCCGGTTCCGCCGCCACCCACTGAAACGAAGCGCGAGACCCGGCCCACGGCTCCAATTTCAGTCAGCAAAGGCGTGCAGGAAGCCAAGCTGATTCGTAAGGTTATGCCGGTGTATCCTCGTCTCGCGCTTCAGGCCCGGATCTGGGGGACCGTACGCCTGGTGGGAATCATCGGCAAAGACGGCACCATCCAGAATCTGCAGGTCGTCTCCGGCCATCCGATGCTCACGCAAGCGGCGCTCGACGCGGTCCGCCAATGGATCTACAAGCCCACGCTTTTAAGCAACGAACCGGTCGAAGTAATCGCACCGATCGAGGTGAATTTCATTCTGTCTCGCTGACAACCTTGCGTAGTTTGCGGCCGGGGTCGAGGAACTTGATCGCGAGATACAGAAGGGCAAACAACGCGACGCTGATTGCTACTAATTGCCAGATATGGTGAGTCAGGAACGGAAGCGTCTGGTTACCCAGGCGCTTCCCCAAATACGCGAAACCGAAATAACGCGGGATGCGCGCCAGCGCCAGCACCAGGGTGAAAATCGCAGGATGTACGCCCAGCGCTCCCGATGCGATCACGAACAGTTTCAGCGGCATCGGGATAGGAATGAGCGCCGGCACGAAGACAGTCAGCAGCCCGTATTCCTGGAACCAACGTTTGAGTCGTACGCCTTGGGGCGTCTTTGTATACCGCTCGAGATAAGCTTCTCCACCTTTTCGCGCCACAAAGAACAAGGTAAGGCTTCCTGCGAGCGATCCCAGAATGGCCATCGCCGCGGCACTGTTTGCGCCCGCCGGATTCTTGATCGCTACCAGCACGATCAGCGCATCCACACCGCTCACCATGGGTATGCCGGCCGAATCGAAAATTGAAATAACTAGCACGCCGAGGGGCCCCCAGGCGTAAATCGTCGCGAGAAAGCCCTTCACTTCAGAAGATCCAGCAGTTCGGCTTCGCTAATCACCTGCACACCCAACTCCTTCGCTTTGTCGAGCTTCGATCCGGCCTCTTCCCCAGCTAAGACGTAGTTCGTTTTCTTGCTCACCGAACCGCTCACCTTGCCTCCGGCGGCTTCAATCTTCTCCTTCGCTTCTTCGCGTTTCAGATTCGGCAAGGTCCCGGTGATTACGAATGTCTGCCCAGCCACTTTGCCGGCGGCGGCTTTCCGGCGCACTTCATGCGTGAACTGCAGACCCGCCGCACGCAATCGCTCGACCAACTCCCGATTGTGCGGTTCCTGGAAAAATTTGCGGATGCTGTGCGCCACTTTGGGGCCGACCTCTTCCGCCTCTTGCAGACGATCTTCGTCAGAATTCGCAACTTCATCGAGACTGCCGAATGTATCCGCCAGGATCTGCGCCGTCCGCTCTCCGACGAACGGAATCCCGAGGCCATTCAGAACTCGAGCCAATGACTTGGACTTCGATGCCGCGATGTTGGCCAGAATCTTCTCGGCGGACTTCTTGCCCATCCGCTCCAACTCTAAGAGCTGCTCGAGACGGAGATCGTAAACGTCGGCCACGTTCTTTACCAAGCTGCGATCCACGAGCTGGTCGACGAGTACGTCACCCATGCCATCAATATCCATCACCCCGCGAGCCGCGAAATGCCGGACCGACTCCTTCAGCCGCGCCGGACAATTCGTGTTTATGCAACGGCTCGCCGCCTCGCCCGGCTCGCGCACCACGTCGCCACCGCACACCGGGCAATGCTTGGGCATCGCAAACGGCTTGCGGTGCTCGCCTTCCTTAACGACCCGGACCACCTTGGGAATCACGTCGCCGCTGCGCTCGATCAGCACCGTATCGCCAATCTGGACGCCCAGCCGTTCGATCTCGTCCTCATTATGCAGCGTCGCCCTCGAAACCGTGACCCCGCTTACGACGACCGGCTTCAGCTGCGCCACAGGCGTCAGCGCTCCCGTGCGTCCGACATAAGCCACGATGTTCTCGACCACGGTCTGCTCCTGGCGCGCGGGAAACTTGAAAGCGATCGCCCAGCGAGGAGCCTTCGCGGTCCAGCCGAGAGCCTGCTGCTGCGCGATGGAGTCGACCTTCGCCACCACTCCGTCAATCTCATACGGCAGCGAGTCTCGTTTTTCTTCCCACTGCTTGCAGAACGCCAGCAAAGCCTCGATATCCGGGCATCGCGCCCGAGCCGGATTCACCTTGAAACCCATCTCGACGAGCACATCCAGCGATTGCCAATGGCTCGGATAATGTGGCGCGCCATCCCCCAGCAGGAAATAGGCGTAGAAATCGAGCCGGCGTGACGCCGTGACGCTGGGCTCCAGATTACGAACCGCACCGGCCGCGGCGTTTCGAGGATTGGCGAACAGCGGCAAATTGTCGGCGGCCCGCTCCTCATTGAGCCGCTCGAAAGCGCGCCGGTTCAGGATTACCTCGCCGCGGGCTTCGAAAGCCGGCAGCGGCCCCTTAACACGCAACGGCAGGGAACGAATGGTCCGCGCATTTTCTGTCACATCTTCGCCTACTGTGCCGTCACCCCGCGTGATCGCCTGCCCGAAAAAACCATCGTGATATCGTACGGCCATCGACAAGCCGTCCATCTTCAACTCCGCGACGTATTCATATCGAGCGCCCTTGAGCAGATCCCGGACGCGGCGGTCGAATTCCCGCAACTCCTCCTCGTTCAGGGCATTGTCGAGGCTCAGCATGGGAGAGCTATGTGCCGCCTTTACAAAGCCCTCGCGAGGCTTGCCGCCAACCCGCTGCGTCGGCGAATCGGGTGTCAGCAAGTCGGGGTGCTCGGTTTCGATCTCCCGCAGACGGCGAATCAGCGCGTCGTATTCGGCGTCCGTGATCTCCGGGGCGTCAAGGACGTAATATAAGTGTTCGTGGCGGCGCAGCTCGTCCCGAAGGCGCTCCGCCTCCGCGCGAATCTTCTTGATTTGCTCGGTTGCCAACCTCTTACGGTACCGCAACGACCCAGGAAAATGAGGTTCCGCCGATGCAACGTTGGTGGGAGTGACCGCGTCATTGCTTGTGTAGTGTGTGTTTCCTAAAAGCCTGTTAATATAAAGAGACCAAGAGGTTTTCCCCATAATGCTCTTCCGGCGCCGTCTTCCGGCTCTTGCGGTATCCCTGGCTTTCGCCGTTTCTTTCTCCATCTCCGCCCAGGCTGTCGATCCCGACATCCAGGCCAATCTCAAAAAGTTCACAGAGGTCTATCGAACCGTGGAGCAAAACTTCGCGGACAAGGTAGACGCCGACCAGACGCTGTATCACGGCGCAATTCCGGGCATGCTGCGGACCCTCGATCCGCACTCCAATTTCTTCGATCCCAAGGCTTTCCAGGCCCTCCGAGAAGACCAGGTGGGGCATTATTACGGCGTTGGCATGTACATCTGGGCGCCGCAAGGCAAGGTGATGGTCAGCTATCCCTTTAAGGGCTCGCCGGCTTACCGTGCAGGCTTGCATCCCGGTGACATGATTGTGTCGGTGAACGACCACGACACCAGTAAAGCGGACGTTTCCGAGGTTTCCGGCCTGCTCAAAGGGCCGCGCGGCACCAAGGCGACCATCGAAGTTCGCCGGCCGGCCGTCGAGAAGCCGCTGTTCTTTACGGTTACGCGCGATGAAGTGCCTCGCGACAGCGTCAAGACCTCGTTCTGGCTGCAGCCGGGAATCGGTTATATCAAGATCGACTCTTTCAACGAGAATACCAGCAAGGAAGTGGAGCAGCACCTGACGCGGCTTGGCGAGAACAAGATGGAAGGCCTTATCATCGACTTGCGCGGGAACCCAGGCGGCATCCTTCAGGAAGCCGTGAACGTGGCCGATCGCTTCCTGCACAAGGGCCAGGTCATTGTGACCCACCATGGCCGCGCGTCCGACGAGCAAAAATTTGTTGCTCGCCGCGGCGAGCATGGTCCGCAGTATCCTATCGTCGTCCTGGTCGACCGCAATTCCGCCTCAGCTTCGGAAATTCTTTCCGGAGCGCTGCAGGATCACGATCGCGCCTGGATTCTCGGCGAGAACACCTTCGGCAAGGGGCTGGTTCAAGCGCCATACCCGCTGTCCGGTAACAGCGCGCTGCTGTTGACCATCGCCAAGTACTACACGCCCAGCGGACGCCTTATCCAGCGCGATTACTCGAACCGCTCGTTTATCGACTACTACTACAACCGCACCGACAAGAATAACGAGCAGGACATGCGCAAGACCGATAGCGGCCGCACTGTGTACGGCGGCGACGGGATCACCCCTGACGAGAAGTACGAATACCCCAAGTTGACCCCGCTTGAATCTCAGCTCCTTGGCTCGCTGTCCTTCTTCTTCTATTCTGCCGACTACCTTGGCGCCAACACGGCGCCCGGCAGCAAGGATTGGAAGCCGACGCCCGAGGTAATGGACCAGTTCAAGACCTTTGCATCCAACCGCGGCGTTCATGCGGAAGCTGCGGACTGGGCGCGCGATCAGGAATGGATTACGGAGCACCTCCGCGAAGAGATCTTCATAACCGCGTTCAGCAAGGACGACGCGGACCGCCTGGCGCTCGACAACGATCCTGAGCTTCGCCGGGCCATTGCTTCACTCCCCCAATCCAAGGCCCTCATGGACAAGGCCAAGGAAACCCTGGCCCGTCGCCAGCCGCCACAGGGCGATTAATTCGATTTAGCCCGGAGTCTGCTCGGATTCAGCCTCAGCAGACTCCGCGGCCTCCGGCCCGGTCCTCCGAAACTCCTCAATAATCTCCAACGCACGCGCCAGGTTTTCCTTTGCCACGCGCACCTCGAACGGAAGATTGGGAAGCACGGAATTTCCCATCATGACGGCAGCGATCCCGTTGCTCTCCAGTATGTTCTGGATCTCCGTGGCTTCAAATTCGGCGGTGGTGCTGCCCTCGGAATGAAACACCGGTTCCGAGAGGTCCAGGTCGGAGGAAGGATTTACCTCTTCCACTTCGTCCGCCAGCGGATTGTCGGCAATGATTCTCTCAGCCCTTTCCGCCTGGTCCGCAGGCACGCGAATCTCGAACGCGCCCTCAGGCACGCCGGGTGCGTTATCGTCCAAAATGACGGGCGAGAGCCCTTCCGTCGACAAAAGGTCGGAGAACGTTTCGCAGTCTTCTCGCGCGCTGGCATCGAGCGACCGGTAAACTGTCACCAACTGGGGTTGACCATCCATAGTCTGAGCATAGCAATCGGGAGCCCATTCAGAGGTTCGAAAGGCCGGAGTTCAGTCCAGCACAGCTTAGTTTTCGGGAACGGCCGAGTTGGATGAGTCCTGTAATGCAGGCTGTTAGCCTGCCGGGTTGTTAGCCCGCCTTGGATGCCATCCTGCATTAAACAGTCGAATCATTGGCCTTCAGATCCTTAAACGATTTCTCTTCACCCCGAGTAGTATTCTGGAGGGTGCCGGTGCGCTTGCTCGTTTCCATCCTCGCAGCCCTCATCTGCTCAGCCTCGGCGCAGGATCGTTCTCAAGCCCGCTCCATGACCATCACGCAGCGGGGCATTGTCGCCACCGCCCAGACCCTCGCGTCGCAAGCCGGGGCACAAGTGCTGGCGCGGGGCGGCTCCGCAGTTGACGCTGCCATTGCTACAAACGCCGTCCTGGGCCTGGTCGAGCCGATGATGAACGGCATCGGCGGCGATCTCTTCGCCCTCATCTGGGACGCGAAAACCGGAAAGCTCGACGGCATCAACGCCAGCGGTTGGACGCCCAAGGGCCTGACCATTGATTTCCTGAAGAAAAAGGGCTACGCGGAGATACCGGGCCACAGCATCCACGCGGTGTCGGTCCCGGGATGCGTCCGCGGCTGGGACGCGCTCCACAAGCGCTACGGACGCCTTCCGTGGCGCGACCTGTTTGCTCCCGCGATTTACTACGCCGAGAACGGCTTCCCCGTCACTGAACTCATCCAGTGGGATTGGGAGCACTCCAGCTCCCAGCTCGATGAGGACGCGCGCCGCATTTACTTTCCCGGTGGCAAGGTCCCGCAAGTGGGCCAGGTGTTCCGAAATCCGGAATTGGCGCATGCCTACCGACTCATCGCGCAACTGGGCGCGGCGGCATTCTATAGTGGCCCCATCGGCGAGACGATCCTTAAGACCTCGCAGCGCCTCGGCGGCACGATGACGGCTGACGACCTCCGCGAATACGAACCTGAATGGGTCGAGCCGATCAGCACCAGCTATCGCGGCTGGAAGGTCTCCGAGCTACCGCCAAACGGCCAGGGCATCGGAGCCCTTACGATGCTAAACATCGTCGAGAACTTTCCAATCTCCGACTACGGACCCAACAGCGCCGACGCCCTCCATGTGAAAATCGAGGCGCAGAAACTCGCCACCCAGGACACCCGGCGCTACGTCGGCGACCCCCGCTTCGCGACCATACCGGTAGAAGGGCTTCTGTCCAAGGAATACGCCAAAGAGCGTGCCAAGCTGATCGACATGCAGAAGGCGAATTGTGACGCGCAGCCCGGCACGCCGCCCGCTCACGGCAACACCACCTACTTCAGCGTGGTCGACAAGGACGGCAACATCGCCTCCTGGATCCAGAGCATCTCCGACATCTGGGGCTCGGGAATTGCCGTTGAAGGCATGGGCTTCATTCTGCACGACCGCGCCGGCGGCTTCGTGACCGATCCCTCGAATCCTAACGCCCTGGCGCCTCGCAAGCGTCCGTACCACACTATCATCCCGGCGTTCATGGAGAAGGGAAGCGAGCACATCGGCTTCGGCATCATGCGGGGCAGTAACCAGCCTCAGGCGCAGATGCAGTTTGTTTCGAACGTGGTCGACTACGGCATGAATATCCAGGCTGCACTGGAAGCGCCCCGCTTCACGAGACTGTACCTCGGCGGCTGCAATGTTTACATAGAGAACCGCGTGCCTGAGATGGTCCGTGAGGAGCTGACGAAGCGCGGCCACGACCTTACCGTGGTGGGCGATTTCTCCGGCTGGATGGGCGGCGGCCAGGCGGTCCTTCACGATTCCGGGGCACGCGTCAACTATGGCGCCAGCTCCCCGCGCAAGGATGGCGCCGCCATCCCCGAGCCGGATCCTTATTTCTCAGCGCCTCGCCCCAAAGCAAAACCGTAGGAGGCAGCAATGCGAGTTAGGCGGTGCGTTGAATGCACGCCCTTCTCCTGCCAGGATACGAAGCATGATCATGGTCTCGGACGATGCAATCGAAAAGCCCACGGACTTTGATACCACGATCCGGGCTTTCAATAACGCCGGCGCTCCCGTCTCATCGGTGAAGGATCTCCTGAAGCGCGGAGTCTATCTCACCAGCGCCGTGAATGCGGTAGAAACGGACGCGCTGGTTGCTCGCGCCTTCTCGAAAAGGAGCTGGCCCTATTCCAAAAACGCCAAGGTCCTGATGCTGATGGGCGACGCCGCAATTAAGGCCCTCAACAATAATCCCAGCCGCCTCGACCTATAAGCAGCGCGGCCAGCCCATTATTTCCGCGGCATTGCGCGTGCTGCCGTCCTACCTGCGAGCCGGGCCGAGCTTCTTCATTGAGAAAAGCAAGCGCCGCATGATCGCCGAGGATATCGCCGCCGCAATGCCCTCGCTTCGCGAGTGCCAGTATACTCAAGTTGATGCGGGGTATCATTTTCGCCGGCCTGCTCTGCGCTTTAGGCGCTCCTCTTTTCCAGGCCCAGACCATTCCACAAGACGAATATCGCGAGCGGCGAGCCAAGCTGCGTAACTCGCTCGACGGGACCATGGTCCTGTTCGGCCGCACCGTGGGTCAGGACGAGGTCTTTGGTTTCGTCCAGGAATCGAATTTCTACTACCTGACCGGCTGGACGCAGCCCAACGCCGTTCTGCTGCTCACCAGAGACCAAGATATCCTCTTCCTTCCGCATCATGACGTGCGTATGGAGACCTTCACCGGAAAGCACCCATCCGCCGAGGACAGCGACGTGAAGGCGGTCACCGGCTTCGACCAGGTGATGTCCATCGAGAAGCTTGAATCGCAGCTCACCCACGCCATGGAAACCAGCGAAAAGGTATACACGCTTCCGCGCCAGCCCGGCGCCGAGAAGCTGAACGCTTTTCTTTCCTTGCGTGAGACCTCCGACGCGCAGCCGCTGATTGCCAAGCTGCGGGTCAAGAAATCGCCGGCGGAAATCGCCGCCATCCAGCACGCCACCGACGTGTCCATCGAAGGCCATCGCGCGACATGGAAACGCCTGGCTGCCGGCCTCTACGAGTACCAGCTCTCGGCCACTTTTACGGACGCCATTTTCGAAGCGGGCTGCGAACGTTATGCTTATTCGCCGATCGTCGGCTCCGGCCCAAACAGCACCGTCCTCCATTATTCTTCTAACCGCCGCCGCATGGACCGTGGTGAGGTCGTAGTTATGGACGCCGCCGCGGAGTGCAATTACTACGCGAGCGACATCACGCGTACCGTACCCGTTGGCGGTAGGTTCAGCGCCCGCGAGCGGGAACTCTACGAGATTGTCCTCGGTGCTCAAAAGGCCGCGCTGGCCGCGACGAAACCGGGAGCGCGCATGAGCGGCGAAGGGAACACGCTGAATAAGATTGCCCGCGATTACATCGATTCGCACGGCAAGGACCTGCACGGCGAGAAGCTGGGTAAGTATTTCACCCACGGCCTTGGCCATCCTGTCGGCATTGACGTTCACGACGTCAATTACCCGGGGCCGCTCGAAGCCGGCATGGTGATCACACTCGAGCCCGGCATCTACATCCCGGAAGAAGGAATCGGCATTCGCATCGAAGACGTGGTCCTCGTCACCGAAAATGGCGCCAGGGTGCTCAGCGCCGCGCTTCCCAAGGAGCCCGATGAGGTTGAAAAGGCTCTGGCCCGGTAATACGACGTTAGGGTACGTCGGGGTTCTGGCCGCCTCGTACCTCCTGGCCCTCTTTGCCGGTTGGACCGCGATCGGTACCCAGATCGATGACTACTTCTACGATTTCCTGCTGCGGCTGAATCCGCCCACGCCGATTCATTCGCAGGCCGTCATCGTGGCGCTCGACGACGCCAGCTTCGCGGAAGGAGGCATCCGCCAGGAGCGCACCATCCTGGCGCAGGCGCTGGAGCGTATCGCCGCTGCGAAGCCGAAAGCAGTGGCTGTCGACATCATCCTTCACGACCGCCAGGACAACGTGGAGGACGAGCGTCTCGCTCACGCCCTCAGCCAAATCCCCAATCTCGTGCTGGCCACCGATATGTCGCATGACGGTTGGGAAGATCCGCGCCCGATATTCCTGCACTCGGGTGTTGCTTTGGGTCACGCCATCGCCGATCAGAGCCATCGTGACGGCGTCACGCGGGCAATACCTTTGGAACAAGTCGGCTTCGGTAAGCGCAACTGGGCGATTGCTCTCGAGATGTTCCGCTTCGCCAAAGGCGCTCCCTACATTCAGGAATCCCCCGACGATCTACAAATCGGCAACACCTTGATTCCTGCTCCCGATCCCGGCCAACGCCAGCTTCGAATTCAATACTCCCGCGGCACGGTGCAGATTCCCGCCGGCGATCTCGCGAAGCCGGAAGTTGCGCGGCAACTGAAAGACAAGGTCGTCTTTGTGGGAATCACGTCGCTTTCCTTCACGCGCGACCGTGTCACGCCGCCCGACGGCATCCAGCTTTCCGGCGTCGAGGTGCACCTGCAGGCCTTTCAGACCATCGAGCGCGGGCACTTCCTCACCGACGCCTCGCACCTCACGGAAATCATGCTTTGTGCGCTGGTGGTCATATTGGCGGGGTGCATTTTCGCGTTTCTGGAAGGCTGGCCGGCCTATCTCCTCGGCGCTGTCGTCCTCTTCGGCACCCATGCAACGCCGTATGCCATTTTCCGGCAAGGAACGGTTCTGCCGTACGTGACGCTTCTCGCCTCTGCCTGGCTCTCTGTTGCCGCCGCGGCGAGCTACCAGAGCTTCGTCGTCCGCCGGCAGCTCCGCAAGTCCGAAACCGAGCGCACCCGCTATCGCCAGGCGATTCACTTCGTGACCCACGAAATGCGCAGCCCGCTTACGGCCATCCAGGGATCGAGCGAATTAATCAGCCGCTACACCATGAACGACGAGAAGCGGCGTCAGATCGCGGGTATGATCAACTCCGAGTCGAAGCGCCTGGCCCGCATGATTCAGACGTTTCTTGACGTCGAGCGCCTCTCGGACGGCCAGATGGACCTAAAACGGGAGTCCTTCCCCGTCGAAGTAGTGGTGGATTCCTGTGCCGCGCGCGTGCGTCCCTTGGCGGAGCGCAAAAACATCCGCCTCACGATTGAGAATCCTCTGGAAGGCGAGCTGGTAGGCGATCGCGAACTCATGGAATATGCCGTCTACAATTTGATGACCAACGCAGTGAAATACTCACCGGCCGACACTGAGGTTTGTGTCTCCAGCCATCCCGAGCGCGATTTGCTACGCCTGTCCGTCAAGGACCAGGGAATGGGGATGGACGCCAAAGAGCTGAAGCAGATCTTCAAGCGTTTCTACCGCACCAAGCGCGCCGAAGCCTCGGGCGAGATGGGGACCGGCATCGGCCTGTCGATCGTCGAGCAGATCGTGATCCATCATGGCGGCCGCATGGAAGTCACCAGCGCACCCGGCAAAGGCTCCTGTTTCACGGTGGTGCTGCCGCAACAGGTTTCGGAACCCGAGGGCCGGCGTGTGTCAATCTAGTAGTAACGTGTCTCGGTTGCTACTGGTAGAAGACGACAGTTCGGTTCGAACGACCGTGAGTACTTTCCTGGAATTGGAAGGCTACGCGGTCGACGCGGTATCCTCGACCCGCGAAGCGCTGGCGCGCCTCCAGGCCGATGCCTATCCCATCGTGATCTCCGACATCTACCTCGACGAACGAACCGGTTTGGACGTCCTCGAAACAGCCCGCCGCCAGAATCCCGGTTGTGCTGTGATCCTGATGACTGGCCGCGGCAGCATGGAAACTGTCATGGCAGCGACACGTGGCGGCGCGTTCGATTACATCGCGAAGCCTTTTGAGCTGCAACTCATGCTCGACACGGTGAAACGTGCCGAGGCGTCGTTCAGCGACTCCGGCGATTACGAAGAGGAAATCGACGACCTCCCTGACACCGAAATGATCGGCATTTCGCCGGGAATGATCGAGATTTACAAGACCATTTCCCTGGTCGCGCCGACCGGCGCCGCGGTTCTGATTCAGGGGGAGACCGGCACCGGCAAGGAAATGATTGCGCGCATGATCCATAATAATTCGCCGCGCGCGTCGCAGCCGTTCGTGCCGGTGGATTGCGCATCCATGGCTCCGGCGCTGATCGAGAGCGAGTTGTTCGGCGCGTTAAAGGGCGCCTATACGGGCGCTGACCGGGACCGCATTGGCGTCTTTGAAGCGGCCAATGGTGGCACGGTGTTCCTGGACGAAATCGGCGATATCGAGCACAATTTTCAGCTCAAATTGTTGCGGTTTCTGCAGCAGAAAGAGATCCGGCAACTCGGAGCTGCCCGCAGCAAGACGGTCGATGTGCGCGTCATCGCAGCGACAAACCGCGACCTTCAGAAGATGGTGGACGAGGGTAAGTTCCGCGAAGACCTCTGGTACCGCCTGAACGTTGTGCGGATCAATTTGCCTCCGCTCTGCGAGCGGCGCGGCGATGTTCCGGCGCTGGCGCATTATTTCCTGAAGCGCTACAACGATCGCTACAACCAGCACGCCCGCCTCACTGAGTCCGGCTTGGTGTCACTCGAGAATTATAGTTGGCCGGGCAATGTGCGTCAGCTCCAGCACATCATGGAACGGCTGGTGATCCTGGCGCCTCAGGGTCGCATCAGCGACGAGGCCGTCAAAGAGGCAATTTCGCTGACCGAGCCTCGGGAGTTCTCGAGCGAGACACTGGCCGACACGGAGGCTGACCAGATCCGTCGCGTACTGGCCGCGACTGGCGGCAATAAGAGCCGCGCCGCCAAGATCCTGGGCATCGAGCGGAAGACTTTGTATCGCAAGCTCGACCGTATGGGGCTGTAGTTGGGGTAGGGTCCAAACGCACCCTGAGAAAGGGATTCCATCCTGCGCACCCCGGCCAGTGATGCAGGCTGTTAGCCTGCGGCGGGTTGTTAACCCGCCTGCCCGTAGCTCTGGACCAGCCTGCATCACAGGCACTCGGACTCGGTTTTTGAGAAAACCAGGTAGATTGACCTGAAGCTGCGTTGCCGCGGGTTTCATCCACAACGTGGTCCCACTTCCGGGAAAACTACACTACTCGCAACGGAGGGCGTCGTTGGGATCGATACGTGTCGCGCGTCGGGCCGGCAGGTAGTTCGCCGCGAGCGCGACCGCCGCGAGAAACAGCGTGGCGCTGCCGAAAATAATCGGGTCGGTAGGATTGACGTGGATGAGCAGGCTAGCAACTCCTCGAGCCATCAGAAGCGCCAGCGCCATTCCGATGCCCACTCCGATCGCCGTGACGACCATGCCTTCGCGGATCATCAGCGCGGACACATCTCGCGCGCTGGCCCCGAGCGCGATTCGTACACCGATTTCCTGCGTCCGTTGCGCTACCGAATACGCCATCACGCTATATAGACCCGTTGCCGCCAGCAGCAGCGCTCCAAAGCCCAACACCGACAGGAGATTCGCCGCGACCCTCTGGCCGAAGATGCCTGCTGTGATAGCCTCGCTCATCGGCATCGCGTCGAAGACGCGAACATTGGGGTCGAGCGCGACGAGTTGGTGACGCAGCAGCGGTTCGACCCGCTCCGGATTGCCCGCGGTCCGTAGATGAAGGACCGGCATCAATCCGCCGTAGGCCTGGCGGAGCGGAACGTAGAAGTATGGCCGCGGGTCCTCGGTCGGCTTTTCGTATTTGCTGTCTCGGGCCACGCCGACGATGGTGTACCACTCGCCCATCGTTTGCACGCGACGGCCAAGAGCCTCGCGTCCCGAGAAGTAGCGTGCCGTGAATGTCTGGTTGACGATCATTACATGTTGGGTGTTCTCCGTGTCGTGGGCAGTGAATTCGCGCCCCTGGAGCAACGGAATCCGCATCAGGTCGAAGTATCCGGGCCCAATCATGTTTCGACTGATCTTCATGCTCTCGCTCAGGGCCGGCACGTAGCCGTCGATTTGTATGCCTTCCACCGGGTTCCCCGTGAACCACAGCGGGATGACCTCGGCCCATGTCGCACCGACAATCCCCGGCTGTGAGGCCATTTGGTCGCGCAGGCGATCGCAAAGCAGGCGACGCTCGGTGGGGCCGTAGCCTGCCGCGGACAGGTCGATATGCGCAATGAGAACGTTCCTGGGGTCGAAGCCGGGGTCGATCCGGCGGGCCATTTGGAAGCTTTTCGCAAACAGGCCTGCCCCAATGATGGTCACCAGCGCCAAGGCAACCTCGGCCGCGACCAGGGCGTTACGCAATCGTTGAGAACGGGCTCCGCCAATGCCGCTGCGGCCGCCTTCTTTCAACACTTCGTTCAAACTTGTGCGAGCGCCCTGAAGAGCGGGCGCGATTCCCGAGAGTAGGCACGCGCCGGCGCACAATGCGGCATTGAAGAGCAGGATGTCGGCATTCAGCGGCAACTCGGCCAGAAACGGCACGTTAGCACCGCGCGGCATCATTAACTCCAGGGATTTGGTCATCCACATCGCGAGCGGAACGCCGACCGTTACACCCATTGCGGCGAGGACCAGGCTTTCCGCGAGTTGCGCTCTCAGCAAGCGGAAACGGCCCGATCCCATGGCGAGGCGCAGGCTGAATTCCTTGCGGCGCGACGTAGCGCGGGCGAGCAGCAGGTTCGCGACATTGGCGCAAACAACCAAAAACAGCAGGCCGCAAGCCGCCATGAGAATGCGCAGCGGGCCTTCCATCATGCGTTGGCCGCCGAAATGACTTCTTCGAACGGGCAACAGTGTAGCGTCGGTGCCGCCATTCGTGCGGGGGTAGGTTTCGGCAAGTCGGTGCGCGACGGAGGAGCATTCCGCCGTTGCTTTTTCGATGCTGACTCCGGGGCCGAGGCGGGCTATGGCGGTGAACATTCGAGCATTGCGGTCGTTCAGCGCCTCTTTAGGAATGATCCTCATTTGGGATTCCATTGTGATGGGAGCCCACAGCTCCAGGAACAGTCCGGGCATGCTGCCGTGGAAATCCGGCGGGGCGACACCGATGATCGTTAACGGCTGTTGATTCACTAACAGCGTAGTTCCTATAGCGCGGGGGTCGGCGTTGAATCGCCGCTTCCACAGGCTTTGACTGATCACCACGACCGGATAGGCGCCCGGGGTGTCGCCATATTCGGCTTGAGAGAACATACGTCCAATCATTGAGCGGACCCCCAGCACAGCGAAGTAGTTGCCCGAAACGGTTTCCCCCCAAACGCGCTCGGCGTGGTCCTCATCGCCGATGTTGAGAATAACCGGCGTGGCGGCAGCGAGGCCGGAGACGAGTTTGAGGTGGTCGCGGTAAACCTGGAAGTCTGGATACGAGGTGGTGAGCGGCCCTTTGTCGGCCCCGACTCCTTCGAACGAGACCAACTCCGCGGCTCGTGTGGCGCCTGGGATGGGCCGTAACATCATCATTTCGACCCAACTGAAGACCGTGGTATTAGCGGCGATTCCGATTGCCAGTGTCAGCACCGCGACGAGTGTGAAACCCGGGCTCCGCAGCGACGTGTGAAGACCGTGGCGAAGGTCCTGCAAGAGGGTTCGCACGGTACTCCTATTGAAGCAATTGCAATGCCTTGCCGGAAACACGATTGGCAGGTTTACCGGCGGCGTCATTGTTCGATTCCGGGATCGTAAGTCCGAAAGCGGACACGAGTCGTTGGGTCCTGGGTTAGGAGCCCATACGCTGCCAGTCTCGCTGAAAGGCATATTACAGACAGAGAGCTTGCCTCAGGTGGGCGCTCAAGCCATTGATTTGGAGGATGTGGAGCGGGCATTCAGACTGCCTTTGGACTTCACCAGGAACGGACAGGCGAAAACGCCTATCCCACATTTTCCAACCCGTTGCGGCTGTGCTGGACGCGCGAGGGAATCTGGAATGCGTCGCGGACTGTTGGCGGGTGAACGTACCTCGTGTTTGGGAAGAGCAATGCAGGAAGCAATGATCGCAATGATTGGTGCACTTATAGATAAGCAAGGGTGAATTCCCGTGAACATGCCGGTTCAGAATGTCAGCACCGACTCCAGTGTCAACCCCGGTGAGACGTCGTTGACGGCGAACTTTCGGCGAGCTAGTATTCGAATGACTTCAGTCTTGCGAACGGAAATTCTATGACATGGATACGGCGATTTCGGGCGGGCGCAATTCCGAGCAGGACCGAAGTTGAGGCTCTGCCGCCGCTGGTTCGTGAGATCCAGGAAGAGACCGAACACTTGATCCGCACGTTCGATCGAGCTTTTCTACACACCTGCGGAGTTGCCTGGGAGAGCGACATCGTCGAGCACGAGCGGCATGACGATGAGCGGCAATCGTGGTTCCGGCGTCTTGTCGGACGGCGGCATTCGCTTCCAAAGGCAATCTGACGCCTGGTCTACCGTTTCGACGCGAGGTATCGACGAACTGCGATGGATGCGCGTCCTACCTTTATATGACTCATCTGTCTGGCCGCGAGCGCGTCTCTATTCTGCTAGCTCTATGTGACCCCAAGGAACAAGCCGAGTTTCTTGGCGCGATGCGCCCCACGGGATGGCACGTTGAAACGGCGCGGAGCTTTGATGAGGCATTGGCGGTGCTGCAGCAGTCGAATGTGTCGGTGATCGTCACACAGCATAAACCGGGCGCCGGCTTCTCGTGGCTCGACCTTCTCGAGGCGGCCTGGCGATTTGACCCAGCGCCGCGGATTATCGTAACAGACAGGCTCGCGGATGAAGCCCTTTGGGCTGAGGTGTTGAACCTAGGTGCTTTCGATCTTCTGATGCAGCCATTCGAACCGGAAGAGGTGTTTCGCGTGATCACATATGCGTGGCGTTCCTGGAAAGAGGCGGCCCGGCAGGTACGGCGGGGTGCGGCGTGATGAAACCTTGTGATACCCCTCGACAGCATCCCACCCCGGAACCCTCCATTAAGGCTGAAGGTCAAAGATGACGGGCTATAGGCCCGCTCCGGCTCCACTCTTCAGGTTCATTGCGAAATAAAGTGACCGCAATCAGTTCGGCGACTGCGGAGACAGGCAGAACCGGCCATGCTTGCTGCATGAGGCCTTCATAAGCAGGAATCCCGGAAGCTACGCGGAGCGCGCTGCCGAGGTTGAGCAGCACAAAGACGCGCAAGGCCGCGATTGACAGAATCGCCGCAACTACGGAGGATGACGTGGAAGGGTGAAGCAGGAATTCAGGTCCTCATGGATCTGCTGTCCACGAAAGCCGATGCAAACCGTAACGCAGCCTTCAGGCTGCCCATGTTCCGGCTGAAGCCGGCGGTACTGGCATTACAGTCAGCGTACAGCTTTCGACCCTGCCTTACCAGCCCGTAGCCGAAATCGGGCAGGCTGAATGCCAAGGCTGAATGCCTCCGCCACCCTTCCACAGCCTGCCGTACCTGGAGTATTCGACAGTGCTTTGGGTGTCACCAGAAACACGCCAACTTCCGTTATTTCTGCGCCTGCCCCCGGCAAGCAATCCCCAACTCCCGCAACTGCCGCTCATCCACCGGCGCTGGAGCCTCGCACATCAGATCCGCTCCGCGAGCTGTTTTCGGGAATGGAATGACGTCGCGGATCGTGGTCTCGCCTGCAAAGATCATCACCATGCGGTCGATGCCCAATGCGATTCCACCGTGCGGCGGCGCTCCATACTCCAGCGCATCGAGCAGGAAGCCAAATCGCCGCTTAGCCTCCTCATCGCTCATCCCGAGCGCCGAGAAAACCTTCGCCTGCACGTCGCGCCGGTGAATACGAATCGACCCCGACCCTAACTCCACCCCGTTCAACACCACGTCATACGACTTCGCGCGGCAGTGCGCCGGATCGGTGGTCAGCTTGTCGAGATCCTCATCGTGAACCGACGTGAACGGATGGTGAGCGGCGTTCCAGCGTCCGTCCTCCTCATCCCACTCGAACATCGGAAAATCGACCACCCACAGGAACTTCAGATTCGCCGGATCGAGCAGCTTGTGCCGGTCGTTGTATTTCTGCCCCGCAAACAATCGCAACTGTCCGCACGCCTGGAAGAACGTCTCGTCGGGACGATGGCCCTTGGGTTCCCCCGCCCATCCAGCCAGCATGAGGAAGTCCTCATCGGCTGCGCCGCTCGCTGCCCGCGCGCGCTCCGCAATCGCCGGTGGAATCTTCTTCAAATCGTCGTAAACGCGCAGTCCCCGTTCTGTTCCAAACGCCTTCAGCTCATCGCGTTCTTTACGGCTCAGCGCTCCAGTCTTGGGAATGTGAATCGCAACAGGAGGAAACTTCAGTTCCAAGTCCCCAGCGAACGCCTCATCGAGCACGTGGAACGGAGGCAAACGCAAGTCGGGCTTATCGATCCCATACGACCGCATCGCCTGTGCATACGTCAGCCGCGGGAAAGGAATCTCCACCTGGTACCCTGCCACCCCGGCCACCTTCTGCAGCACGGGCTCGATCGTTTCGTAAATGCGCTCCTGCTGCGGAAACGACATCTCCAGGTCGAGTTGCGTGAATTCCGGCTGGCGGTCGGCCCGCGTTTCCTCGTCGCGGAAACAACGCACAATCTGGAAGTACTTGTCGTAACCCGACACCATCAGCAGCTGTTTGAAAATCTGCGGCGACTGCGGCAGCGCGTAAAACGAGCACGGTTGAATGCGGCTCGGCACGAGATAATCGCGAGCGCCCTCGGGCGTCGACCGCGTCATGAACGGCGTCTCGATCTCCAGAAATCCGCGCTCCGTCAACGTCTGCCGGATGGCGAACGAGATCTTCGACCGCAGAATAATATTGCGCTGCATGTGCGGCCGGCGCAGGTCCACGAATCGATATTTCAGCCGCACTTCTTCCTTGACGTCCACCGCCTCCTCCATAGGGAATGGCGGCGTGCGCGATTCGTTCAGAATCCACAGCTTGGTGGTCACCAGCTCCACCTCGCCGGTGGGAATGGACGTGTTCACGGTGTCGGGCGTGCGTTTCTCGACATGTCCCTCAACAGCAATTACGTACTCGCCGCCAAGCGACTCCGCCTTTTTCAGCAGTTCCGAATCCCGATCGGCGCGAAAGACGAGTTGCGTCACGCCATAACGGTCGCGCAGGTGGATGAAGATCACGCCGCCCAAATCGCGCCGCCGGTGCACCCAGCCCATCAAAATCGCATGCTGTCCGGCATCGCCGGCGCGCAACTCGCCGCACGTGTGTGTGCGCCGCAGTTCGCCGAGAAAGTCCAATTGTGAGGTTTCCATTGCTGTCTTCTTGTTTCGAAGTTACTTGGCCGCGATACGCCCGGTCAGTTCGTCGCGCCGCGCCTTTTGTTGCTCGCCCGAGGCCATGTCCTTCAGCGCGTACTCGCCCGTGGCAATCTCGTCGTCGCCGACGATCAACGCATACCGCGCGCCCATCTTGTTGGCCAGTTCCAACGAGCGCTTCAGTTTCGTATCGATGCCCAGTTCGACGGAGAGCCGGGCCTCCCTTAATTCTCGCGCAAGACCCGCCGCATGTCGCAGCGCCTCGGCGCCCATCGACGCAATATAGACGTCCAGGCGCGGCGCGTGACGTCCCGGGTGCTCTTCCTCCACCGTCATCACGAGCCGGTCTTCGCCGATGGAAAACCCGATGCCCGGCGCCTGCACGCGCGAACCGAGCGCCTCGGCCAATCCATCGTATCGTCCGCCGCCGAGCACCGAATTTTGCGCGCCCAGCGCACCGTGCACGATTTCAAACGTCGTCCGCATGTAGTAATCGAGCCCTCGCACCATGCGAGGACGGATCTCGTACTCAATCCCGCGGTCGCGCAGCATCGCACAGACCGCATCGAAATGCGCCCGGCACGCTTCGCAGAGGTGATCCTGAATCGACGGCAACGCATCGATTAAAGGCTGATCCTCGGGAACTTTGCAATCCAGCACTCGCAGCGGATTCGTGTCCGCGCGCCGCTGGCAATCGCCGCACAGCTTCGGAGCCACGTCGCGCAGGCGCTCGCGCAGCAGCGCCACAAACTGTGGACGGCAATTCGCGTCGCCGACGGAATTGATCAGCAGCTTGAATCCGCTCAGCCCAGCGCTGCGCAGAACCTCGACCACCATCTCGATAACTTCGACGTCAACCGCCGGCGAATCCGATCCGATCGCTTCCGCGCCGATCTGGAAGAACTGCCGGTACCGGCCCTTCTGCGGCCGCTCGCGCCGAAACATCGGTCCGATGTAGTACAGCTTTTGAATGCCTGGCTTCTGATCGAGCCGATGCTCAATATAGGCGCGCATCACCGATGCAGTGGCTTCGGGACGCAGCGTCAGCGAGCTGCCGTCGCGGTCCTCGAACGTGTACATCTCTTTGCTGACGATGTCGGTCTCTTCCCCGACGCCGCGCGCAAACAACGCCGTCTCTTCCAGGATCGGCGTGCGGATCTCGTGGTAGTTGTAGCGCCGGAAAACCTCGCGCGCAACGGCTTCAACGTAATTCCAGACTTCGCTCGAGGGCGGCAGAATATCCCGCGTGCCCTTGACTGCTTTGATCATTTAAGACGGCTCTTCCCTGTAAATGCGGCACGCTTCCACGTAGTGCTGCGTGTTCACGCGAAAGCGCTCGGCTTCTTCGGGAGTAATCTCGCGGCGTACCTTCGCCGGAACGCCCATCACCATGCTGTTTGCTGGAATCTCGGCGCCCTCTGTAACCAGCGCGCCCGCGGCGATCACCGACCCGCGGCCGATTCTCGCGCCGTTAAGCACGATCGCGCCAATCCCGATCAGACAGTCGTCCTCGATCGTGCAGCCGTGCAGCATACACTGGTGCCCGACGGTTACGCGCTTGCCGATAACCAGCGGAAACGGCCCTTCGTCGCAGTGCAGAACGGTGCCGTCCTGAACATTCGACTCATCGCCGATCGTGATGGTGTTCACGTCGCCGCGAACCGTCGCGTTGGGCCACACGCTCGCCCGCTCGCCGACCGTGACGTTCCCGATCACTTGTGCGCTTGGATCAATATATGCGGAAGCGGCAACCTTAGGGACGGCGCCGCGGTAAGAACGAATCATCCCGTTAATCTTTGAGTATAGCGGGTGGGGCAAGCGCTTTCGCCTGCCCGCTCGGCGCTGGAACATCCACCGGCCCACTATCCCGCGACCTTCGTCCTCTGCGCTTCCTTCAAATTGCCCGCTCTCTGGACGCCAGCATCCTCCGTCGTGTAAGCTGAGGCTTTCCTATGAACCGCCGTCACTTCCTGCCCTATGTCCTGGCGTGTCTCGCTGCCTTCGGCTGGTTCGCAACACAAGCCGCAGATCAGCAAGGCGCCCAGCGCATTGTTTGCATAGGCCAGGCTTACAACGAGATGATCTACGCACTCGGCGCGCAGGCGAACCTCGTCGGCGTCGACTACTCGAGCACCTTTCCCCCCGAGATCAAGAAGCTCCCCACGGTTGGATATCACCGCGCTCTCAGTACCGAAGGTATTCTTTCGCTCCATCCGACTGTGATCATTCACGACAACAACATCGGCCCCGATAATGTCGTCCGCCAATTGGAAGCCCTGCACGTCCCGATGAAGACGTTTCAGGCGAAGAACGATTCGATTGCAGGCGCCCAGGCTCTGCTTCGCGAAATGGGCGCCTTCTTCCATAAAGAGAAGCGGGCCGACGAGCTCTGCGCTCAGATGGACCGCCAGATGGCGGAGGCCGCTGCCGCCGTCAAAAAATACAAGACCACCCCCCGTGTCGCCGTCATTCATTTCGGACGCGCCTCGAACATCTACCTGATCGTCGGCAACGGCGGTGGTGGAGATGCCAGCACTGCCGGCAAAATGGTCGAGCTGGCCGGAGGGCAAATGGCCATCCAGCAGCACGGGATGCAGCGCATGGCCTCGCCCGAACTCATCGCGAAGAGCAATCCTGATGTCATCCTGATGACCGAGTACGGCTTCGACCGCCTCGGCTCGATGGAGCAGGCCAAGACTCTCCCCGGCGTGGCCGAAACCGACGCCGCCAGGCACAGCCGCATTTACCGCGTCGAGGAGCACGACTTGATGTACTACGGTCCGCAAACAGGAGAGAGCATCATCAAACTGGCGAAGCTCATCCATCAATGAAGGGGCGTCGCGCGGACCGCTGGTGTCTGGTGCTGTTGTTCCTGCTCATGATCGCGACCACCGTCGCGTCGATCCGTTATGGGGCCATGGATTTTTCCGTCCACGATATGGCCGCGGCCGCGTGGGGAAAGCTCTCCGGCAACCCCAATCTGCCCCTCGATCAACGAATCTTCATTGAGCTGCGCGTCCCGCGGGCCATCCTCTGCCTGCTGGTTGGGGCCTGTCTGGGAGTAGGCGGCACGCTGATGCAAGGGTTGTTTCGCAATCCCATCGTCGAACCGGGCCTGGTGGGTACTTCGAGCGGCGCAGCCTTCGGAGCGGCGCTCTTCTATGTCTTCGGCGCCCTGCTCAAAATCAGTTTCGGCGGTTGGACGCTCCCCCTGGCCGCGTGTGCCGGCGGAGTGCTCTCCACCTATCTCGTCTTTGCGCTCGCGCACACCCGGAACGAAGGCCGCAGTTCGATTCTCCTGCTCTTGCTCACCGGCCTGGCTATCAACGCGCTCTTCATGAGCGGCATCGGATTTCTGTCCTATGTGGCCCGCGATCCTGCCGCCCGCTCCATCATCTACTGGAATCTGGGCACGCTCTCCGGCGCCGACTGGAATTCGGTTCTCGTGGTCGGCGTAGCCACCTTCGGTGGGCTCGTGCCGGCCATTGTCCTGGCGAAGCCCCTTAACGCGCTGATGATCGGAGAAGACGAGGCGGTTGCGCTCGGCGTCAACGTCCGGCGTTTGAAATGGACGGTCCTCACCATCAATGTTCTGATGGTGGCCGTGGCGACCGCATTTACCGGCGTCATCAGCTTTGTCGGGTTGATCGTCCCTCATATTCTGCGGATCATTCGCGGTCCCGACAACCGATTCCTCATCCTCGGCAGTTCGTTCTTAGGCGGCATACTGCTCAGCATTGCCGACCTCATTGCGCGCGTCTCGCTGCGCCCCGCTGAATTGCCGATCGGCATCGTAACAGCAGTCGTCGGCGTTCCAGTCTTTCTGTCCCTGCTGCAGAGCCGCGATTATTTGTCCTGAGTGATGCTGACCGCCACCGATCTTGTTTTTCGAGCCGGGCGCCGGGCATTGATCGACCGCATATCCGCGAGTTTCGAGCCCGGGCGGCTGCACCTCATCATCGGACCCAACGGCGCTGGCAAATCGACCTTTATTCGGCTGCTGGCGCGGCTGCTGCGGCCCGCCGAGGGAAGTGTGCTCTACGATGGCCACGACGTGGCGCGACGGAATGAGCGTGAGCTGGCCCAATGCCGGGCTGTTCTTTCGCAGGCGGTTGAGGTCGCATTCTCACTTCCTGTGCGCGACCTGGTCCAGATGGGGCGTTATCCGCATTTCACAGCGCGTCCCGGCGCAGGCGACCTCCAGATTTGCGAGGAGGTCATGCAGTTCTTCGACGTCACCGACATGGCCGACCGCAGTTATGGCACGCTCAGCGGAGGCGAGAAGCAGCGGGTGCAGTTCGCCCGCGTGCTTGCGCAGATCTGGCGTCCTCTCGGTGACGCAACCCGCATCCTCTTCCTCGACGAACCGCTGACCTTCCTCGATATTCGTCACCAGATCGATTTCATGGAAAAGGTGCGGACCTTCGCGTCCCAAAAGGATGTGGTGGTAGTAGGCGTGGTGCATGACCTCAACCTGGCTGCGCATTTTGCGGATCGCCTGATCCTGCTTGACCGCGCCCGCATCCTCGCCGATGGCGCTACCCGGGAAGTGCTCACCGAAGAGCATCTGCGCACGGCGTTTGCGGTGGCCCCCGTGCTGCTAACGAATCCAGTCAACGGCAGAGTGCACCTGGCGTTCGAGGCTGGCGTGCCTCCCGAGGATTTGAAGCCTGTGGAAGGGTGAAGCAGGCGGTTTCGCCCGCCTTTGGACCTCACCGAGAACGCGCAGGCGCCTGCCCTGCGCTACGCTGAACGATATGTCCACCGCAATCACAACACCAGAGGTCACCGCCGTCGAACACATCCAGTCGTTGGAGCGCGAATATCTGCTGCAGAACTATGCGCGTTATCCGCTGGTGTTGCGTAAAGGCAAGGGTTGCTACGTTTACGATCTCGATGGCAAGCGCTACCTTGATCTCATCGCCGGTATCGGCGTGAACGCCCTCGGTTATGCCCACCCCCGCATCGTAAAGGCCATCCGCGACCAGGCTGGACTCCTGATCCACACCTCGAACCTCTACTATCACGAGTACCAGGGCCCGCTCGCCGAACGCCTCGCCAAGGTCAGCGGACTGCAGCGCGCCTTCTTCTGCAACTCCGGAACGGAGGCGATGGAAGGCGCCATCAAAATGCTGCGCGCGCACGGCGGCAGGATCTCGCCCGAGAAATACGAAATCGTGTCGCTCGACAACTCCTTCCACGGGCGCACCGCCGGCTCGCTGTCGATCACCGGCCAGGAGAAATACCGACGCGATTTTCAGCCGCTCCTACCCGGCGTGAAATTCGTTCCCCAAAACGACGCCGCAGCCTTGGAACAGGTTGTGAACGAACGCACCGCGGGCATTGTCATGGAGTGGATTCAAGGCGAGGGCGGCATTAATCCGATGACCATCGAGTATGCACGCCAGGTCCGGGAGATCGCCGACCGTAATAACGCTTTCGTGGTTTTCGACGAGATCCAATGCGGTGTGGGCCGAGCCGGAACGCACTTCGCGTATCAGGTTTGTGAACCCGTCGTCATGCCCGACATCATGGTCGCCGCCAAACCGCTCGCCTGCGGCATCCCGCTCGGAGTCATCATGGCAAACGACCGGGCAGCCGCCACCATCGGCAGCGGCATGCATGGAACCACGTTTGGGGGCGGACCGTTGGCTTGCCACGTGGCGCTTGAATTCCTGAACATCCTCGACGAGCTGCTGCCCTCCATTCGTAGTGTCGGGGCGTATTTCCGCGCGCGGCTCGAGGAACTGCAGTCGCAATTCAGTTTCATCAAAGAGATTCGCGGGCAAGGACTCATGATCGGCGTGCAACTCGATGTTCCCGGCAAACAGATGGTGCTCGACGCCATGGCCGAGGGTATCCTCATGAACTGCACCCACGACACCGTTTTGCGCTTCCTGCCCCCCTACATCATCACCACCGCTCAGGTCGACACGGCCATCTCCAAGCTCAAAAAGGTATTCAAAAAGGGACATTTTGTCGCATAGCGACATTGTGTCCCCTTCGTCGGGCCTTACGTAGCTTTAGAATGAACGACTTAAGGCGGAACGCCGCGTGCTTTATAAGAGGCAAATGTCGAAGAAAGAATTTCTCGCCTACGCACGCGCCGCTGTTCTGCTCCTGGCCGTCTCGATTGCACTGCCCGCCGGCACGCGCACCATTGGTCCGCTGCTCGAGAAATCCCTGGCTTGCCCGGCGCCTTCGGCCATAGAAGCGCCTGTCAGTGGCTTTAGCAAATAGCTAAACGAACAGCATGCGCCAGGTGCTCACGACGAGTGCGTGGGTCACCATGGAGGCACGAACGCTGCCCGACCGCATGAACGCCAGGCCATAGAAAACGCCGGCGATTCCAGCCAGAACCGCGAATCGCCAGTTCGGAAACGTGCGGAACCAGAGATGCGCGGCGCCGAAGAGCGACGAGGCCAGCAGTAAGCCCGCTACCTGGCTTCCCAATCCGCGGCTCAGCAACTGCTGCAGAAATCCCCGAAAAAAGAACTCCTCGCCGACAGCCAGAACCCAGAGGTATCCCAGGAACGTCCCCACCGCGATCGCGACCACTTGCCACCACGGCCCTTCCTTGGGCTGGAATCTCGCGAAATGGAGGGTCAGCGCCAGAACCGCCCCGACCGGCAGGAAGAACACGTATTGCTGCAGTCCGATCTTCCACTCGCGTTTCGACGGAACGAAGCCAAACCGCACGTTCTCGATGCGGCGAATGGACAGCACGGCGAGCAAGCCGACGCGGATCCACATCAATCGCCCCAGAAAATCCAGCGAAATGCGCGTCGTCAAGTGCGGATAGAGCATTCCAAACGCCTTGCTGACGAAGACCAGCGCCATGAAGACGAGAAACAGCAGGTCGAGCACCCACATGCGCTTTGGATTCACATACCAGAACGACGCCACGGCCACGAGCACGGCCAGCAGAAGGAGCGATGTCGGGCTGAAGCGCCCCATCGCCAGGCTTACTACAACATAAGGGACGACCCCGCTCGCGGTCAGCAACCCGGCGCGTACCCACTTCGACGGGATGGCCTCAAACCGCTTCCGCACCTCCTGAAAACCAGGAACCAGGTACAGCCCAACCTCCAGAAGGATCCCCGGCAGAACAGCGCTGGTCAGCGACGCCGGGATATTCTGTTGTTGAGAGTAGAGGTACGCCGCGATGCAAGCCCCCGTCCATGCCAGTAGGAGCGCAATCAGGAACTGGCGCATTGGCTTCATGTTAGCACCCGTCATTTTGACGGCCCTGCTGGCGGATGACGGTCCTCCTACAGACCTGGTACGTAAAGTGGCGGCTCGCGAAACGCAAGCCCACGAGGCGCAGGGCAACTACACCTACCGGCAAAGCGTCACGGTAGAAGAGATCAACAAGAATGGCGTTCCCGGCGGCGACTATCGCGAGGTCCGCGACATCATCTTCTCGCCCACGGGCCAGCGGACTGAGGAGTTCGTCGGCAAACCGGAATCGCGGCTACACAACCTGAAGCTGACCGACGAGGATTTCCGCGACATCCGTGAAGTGCAACCGTTCCTGCTCACCTCCGACCTGGCGTTCATGTATGAGTCCCATTTCAAAGGCGAAGAAACAGTGGATGGCATCGATTGCTACGTAGTCCAGATCCGGCCGCGCCAGATCCTCGACAAGCAGCGCCTCTTCGACGGCATGATCTGGGTCAGCAAACAGGATTTTTCCGTCGTCCGGAGTGAGGGACAGGCCGTTCCGCAAGTCCTCACGACGAAGCAGGAAAACCTGTTCCCGCACTTCACCACCATCCGGCGCAAGGTCGACGACAAGTTCTGGTTTCCGGTTGAAACGTACGCCGACGACACGCTGTACTTCCGCTCGGGTGCGCAGCGAATCCGGCTCGTGATTCGCTACAGCGAGTACAAGAAGTTTCAGGCCGATTCCAAGATCACGTTTGGGAAGTGATTCGCGCGTGATCGCCGACGCGGTCGACGTATAAGTCCATATTGCCGTTTTTGTTGATCTCAAACGCCGCTGAAAAGCGGGCATTCCAGACAATCTCATCGAAACGATAGGAGTAACGCTGGCGCACGGTCTGCGCGAATGTCTCGTCCCATGCTTTGACCATGATCAACAGCTCGGCCTGAAGTTGTTCAAGATCGGCCGGCGTCTTGCCGCGTAAGGGGCTGTCTTCATCGAGGGGGTGAACCACGGTCCACGTCAGCGGGAAAAAGTACACCTTGTCGCGCTCCAGCTTCAGGACATCGTAGGTGCGCTTGGAACCTCCGCCGTTGCGATCCACCGTCATCAGCATCACCGTGGCTTCGAGTTCGGTCAGTGAGTTTTCGCGGCGGTTGACCAGCCGGAACTGCAGGCTCATACCGTCCTGGTAGGGCACTATCAGCGCCCGGTCGCTGAAGCCAATCCTCGCCGACGGTCGCGAAACACGCCCGAAGAGCAAGCCCGTCGCCACGGCGAAACCCAACAGGCCGCATAACGCTTCCATGGCGGCAACGATGTTCGCTGGATGGGTCTTCGGAGCAATGTGGCCAAACCCGACGGTGGTCAGTGTTTGCGACGAGAAATAGAAATCCGTCATGAAGCGGCCGTTCGACATGTCACCTTGCAGAGCATTCGGTCCCAACGCGTAATACACGACGGCGAAAATCGCGTTCACAGCGATGTAGCCTGTCAGTAGAGTAAGGAAAAATCTCGGCCACGAGATGCTGACTAGGTGCAGGTACGGATGCACATCATGCCAGCTCGTTCCAAGCCGCGCAACATTGAACGTCCCGTCTTTATTAATCGCCCGGCGAAGTGGCGCGCTGTATTGCTGCGTCAGGCCCGGGTCGAACTTGACCTTCTCCATGAGTCGAGTTTACGGGATCAGCGCAAGCGGATGGTTCTGCCAGTGCGGGCCGATTCGCGCGCAGTATCCAGAATCTCGGTCACGATCATGTTGTTCTCGAGCGACGAGAGACCGGCGGGCTTGCGATGATTGATGACCACCGAAGCCAGGTATGACAGCGAGTCCTGGTCCTCCGCGGGGAGAGTCGCGGGCGTGCGCGTCTCTTCCTGTTCCTTCGGCATGCGGACGCGCAGCGTGTTCCCGCCCACCGCGATGGCGTAAGCAGCCTTGGTGTAAACTTCGAAATCCTTGCGGCTGAACGGCCAGTTCCACGAAGCCTGAATGATGCCTTGCGCCTTCGGATACTCCACCAGGATGGTGGCCTCATCGTCGACGCGCGGGTAGATCTGCGGCTTGATCCGCTGCGTCACAGCGGTGACGGCGATTGGCCGCTGATTGTCCATCATCCAGGTCATCAGGTTGGCGCCGTAACAGCCGAAATCGAAGAGCGCGCCGGCTCCGTTCTTCACCGGGTCGGTGAGCCAACCGAAAAACTCCGGTTGGACGTTGATCTCCCTGGGTCCCTCGTGGCCATCCATGGCCACCATTTTCCGGATGTCGCCACCGGCATGCTGAGTCTTGACCAGATCCCACATCGCGCCGTGGCTGCGATACCAGGTGGTTTCGTAGTTGACGATGACCGGGATGCCGCCGCGGTCGGCTGCTTTCCTGATTGCGCGGGCGTGCTCCATGCTGACCGCGAGAGGTTTTTCCATCATGACCGGCGTGTGCCTCATCGCGCAGGCTTCGACCACCATCGGGTGATGGTAGGTGCTGGTGAACGTTGCGACGGCATCCGGTTTGACCTGAGCGAGCATCTTACCCAAATCCGTAAAAAAGATCGATCCCACGAACGCATATTGCTGCCGGTATCTCGCCTGTAACTCGGTATCGGGTTCAAAAATTCCTACAATTTCGACGTTGGGGTGATCGCGAACGGCGTTCAGAAACCCCGCGACATGACCGTGAACCAGTCCAGCAATGGCGATCCGCATGTGGGGTTCGTTCGACTGGGGGAAAACCAGACAGATTGGGAAGAGGAACAGGGTGAAAAGTCGACGCATGGTCTTGCCCGAATGATAACCAGTTTAAGGAATGCCGTGGGAATTCGCACGTTTGCCATATGGCACCCCAGTTGCTTACTAGAAATGCGTTCTTACTCTCGTTCGCGTACGTTACGGGCCTTCATACATAACCAACACTCCCCGAAGCGTACGCGAACTCCTTAGTACGGCCACGCAGGCTTGGTGAAAAGCCCTCCGTCTACCCACAACGTCTGACCCGTAACAAAATCCGCGCTATCGCTGGCAAAGAAAGCGACAGCGCGGCCGACATCGATCGGCGTACCGATGCGACCCAGCGGCGTCAGTTTCGCCCAGGTCCCCGAATAGTCGCCTGCCTCCTGTTTGGTGCGCTCAATCTCGATGGCTCCCGGAGCGACGCAATTCACCGTGATGCCGAACGCGCCGAGTTCCACGGCCGAGACCTTGGTAAACATTTCAATGCCGCCCTTACTCGCCGTGTAATCCACGAGGTGAGGAAACGGCCATTTGTTGCAGCCGGAACCGATGTTGACGATGCGGCCCGCTCCGAACTGTTTCATATGACGGGCAGCGCGCTGGGTGCACAGAAAGCAGCCCTTCAGGTTGGTGCCGATGACGCGGTCCCACTCCGATTCCTCAAGATCCGTGAGCGCCTTCCAGGTCTGCACACCGGCGTTGTTCACCAGGATGTCGAGACGGCTGAATTCGCCCAGCACAGTATCAAACATGCGATCGACCTCCGTCGTCATGGCGACGTTCGCCTGGACGACCAGGGTGCTGCCGATCTCGGCCGCGGTCGCTTCGGCGCCTTCACGGTCGGAGTTAAAGTTGATCGCAACCTGGCAGCCCTGCCGCGCGAGCTCGAGCGCGATTCCCTTTCCGACACCTTTGCTGGCGCCTGTAATGAGGGCCTTCTTGTTCGCGAGCATCATGCACAGCTATTGTAAGCAAAGACCATGAGTGAACTGCGATGGCATCCGTTGCTACGCCAGTGGGTCGCTGTGACGACGCACCGGCAGGACCGGCCGCAAATGCCCGAGAATTGGTGTCCCTTTTGTCCCGGCTCGGGCCGCGTGCCGGACGACTACGACGTTTATCTTTATCCGAACGATTTCGCGGCCTTTTCCAGCGATTCGGAGCCGTTTTCGCAGGACGCCGGAGCCGGTGAGCTGTATCGCACGACGGGCGGCCGCGGGGCTACCGACGTAGTGCTCTACTCTCCGAACCACAACCTGCTGCCGTCGCAGCTCGGCGTAGAACAGTGGCGGAAGGTGATCGGCTTGTGGACGCGGCGGACTGACGAACTCTTCGCCGATCCGGACGTGCAGTATGTCGCGGTGTTCGAGAATACCGGCGTGGCGATCGGCGTTACGATGCCGCACCCGCACGGGCAGATCTACGGCTTCCCGTTTGTGCCGCCGCTCATTCAGACCGAGTTAGACACGGCCCGCTCGCATGCGCAATGCATCTACTGCAAGATCCTCGCGCGGGAGTTGGCAGAGGGCCGCCGTGTGATCGCCGAGAACGGCAGCTTTGTGGCGTTTCTGCCGTTTTTCGGGCGCTTTCCAACGGAAACGGCGATTTATTCACGGCGCCATTTCCCGGGTTTAGCCGGCATGACCGAAGTTGAGGGCGTGGATCTCGCCGCGATGCTGAGCATCGTACGGCAGAAGTATGACAACCTGTACGGTTTCCCGATGCCGCTGATGATGATGGTCCGGCAGGCTCCCGCCAAGGGCGAGTATCCCTATTTTCATTTCCATATCGAGTTTCTGCCGATCCAGCGCAGTCCGACAAAGATCAAGTACCTGGCCGGCGTGGAAAGCGGAACCGGAGCGTTCCTCAACGATACGCGGGCGGAGGAGCAGGCGGAGAAGATGCGGGCGGCTGAGCCTCAGGGTTGAGGATTACGTCGAGGTAGGCAATGTAGGCCGACATCAGCTTATAGGTGTCATAATAATCGTCCATCCGAATCGCCGTAAGCTGGTCACCACTGGTGTGCAATAGCGGGAAGGTTTCCTGCGTCATGGAGTGGATGTTGATGCTGGGGATCTTCTTGTCCTCAAACGAATCCGAATCGGATATGCCGACCTTGTGCACATTCACAACGTTGAGCGGCAGGTTGAACGTCTTCGCGACGGACGACAGCGCATTGGCAAGTCCTTTGTCGCCACGTTCCAGTTCCAGCTTGGTCGGAGATGTGCCCAGCGAGTCCATGTTCACCATGGCGCTGATCCGTTGCCGCTGTTCCTTGGAGAGCTTCGATACGTAATAAGCAGATCCCCAAAGCCCCTTTTCTTCGTCAGTAAAACCGACAAAGACGAAGGTATGCCGGCGCTTCACGCTTTCGAGGCTGGCATAGAGGCTGGGCAAGAGTGAGGCGCCACTCCAATTGTCGATGGCTCCAGTCCCTTTGGGAATGAAGTCGAAATGCGCGCCTACGACGATCTCCGCCTGGCTTTCGCCTGGAAGCCGGCAGATCACGTTCGGAACCTTCGAGTGTTTTACGGGCTGTTCCTCCGTTGTGCAGCCGAATCGCTCAAAAGTGGTCCGCAGGTAAACCTCGCGGTCGAGATTCGTGGTGGGAAGATCGCGAAGATGTTTCTCGATGACTCCCCTGGGTAGCGGCGCGTAATGAATTGTCGCGGCATACGCCGAGACCAGAACGAAAAGAGAAAATGCGGCGCGCTTCAATTGCGTACGCCGATGCTCTCGGTGCGTCCCGCCAGCGGCTTTACGACGTTGCCGCCGCAGACCCCGACACCGGAGTTCATCAACGCGTTGAGCAGGTTGTACAGCACCGCGTAGATCATCTTCTCCGTCACCGGCTGCTTGCCGGGGAGTCGGAACGAAGCGGGAAGCTCTTTGGCGATCTGGAGTCGGAGGGAGCGGGGCTGAAGACGGCCGGAACGGTCGCGCTGGTTGGCGATGGTGATAGGCGTCTGAAGGACGCTTCCCGTGGCGCCGTCGACGTAAAACTGGCAGCGCGAGAACCAGCCGAGATTGCCAGGGTCAGCCGCATCGAAGAGCAGCAGCGGGGCCTGGCGCTCGGTAGCCACCAGGTCGAGGCTGAGATTCCGGGCGGTTTCATTCAACCGGAACTCAAAGCCCGCCTGTTTGGCGATGTTCGAAATAAAGTCGGGATCGAGTTCCAACAGCAACAACTTGTGCTCGCCCGCCTGGAGAACCTGCATAAAATTCTATTTTACTTGGGCCGAAAACAAATCGTGCGCCGCCTGGGCGTGGACGTTATAACTGCCCTGGTCGAACAGGACCAGGAGAACTTCGCGTACATGCGTATCGGGGTTCTGGAGGTGCGATGCGACGGTGCTCAGCGCAATGCGCGCCGCCTCGTCCATGGGATAACCGTAAGCTCCTGTGCTGATGGAGGGAAAGCTGATCATGCGGACGCCGCGCTGCTCGGCCAGGTCGAGACTGCTGCGATAGGACGCCTCCAGTTGTTGCGGCTCATTGCTTTTTCCGTCGTGATATATCGGTCCAACGGCGTGAAAAACATGGAGCGCGGGCAACGCTCCGGCCGACGTGGCGACGGCATTCCCCGTCGGGCAGCCGCCGGATTGCTGGCGAATGACGTTCAATTCGTGCATGATTGTCGGGCCGCCGACGCGATGAATGGCTCCGTCAACTCCGCCACCGCCGGCAAGGGCCGAGTTGGCGGCATTGACCATCGCATCCACCCGAATCCTGGTGATATCCCCAATGATGAGGCGGAGCTTCTTCCCGTTTGGGAAATTGATCTCCATGCCCGTATAGTAAAGGATGGAGCAGCCAAATGCACTGGTTTTGTTCGACATCGACGGGACATTGATCCGCCGGGCAGGTCCGCATCACCGGCAGGCGCTGGTGGATGCGGTGCTTAGAACGACCGGTGTGGAGACCACAACTGACGGCGTACCAGTGGCCGGCATGCTGGACCGGGAAATCCTACGAACGATGATGAGCCGGGCCGGGATGCGTCCGTCCGCGATCCGGCTGGCGATGCCGGACGTGGTGCGGCGGGCGCAATGGCTCTATGCGCGGTCGTGTCCCGACCTGCAGCGGAAGGTTTGCCCGGGCGCGCGGATGGCTCTGAAGCGGCTGGATGGCCGTGGCGTTCCGGTAGGCTTGGTTACCGGCAACCTGTCGCGGATTGCGTGGAAGAAGATGGAGCAGGCCGGGCTGCGGGAGTACTTCCGTTTCGGCATGTTTGCCGAGCTGGCGGCGGATCGGGCGGGTTTGGTGCGGCTCGCAATGCGGCATGCGCGGCGGGAAGGCTGGATCGGCCGGAACAGCAAGGTTTCGCTGATCGGCGATCACCCCAATGACGTCCGTGCGGCCCGGGCAAACAAGGTTCGCGCGATCGCCGTGGGCACGGGCATCGTGGGATTGGATGAGTTAAGCGCGGCGGGACCCGATATTCTGCTGCCCGATTTGCGGTCGTTCAAACTGGATATGGTGTTGTAGGAGAGCATGGAAGCGCAGTCGTTCGCAGTTAAGCGCGCCGAGGTGGAGTTCCACAATTTCGCGTCGCTCGGGCAACCCGAGCGGGCCATGGCGCATTATGCCACCCAGAACCGCAATCGCGGTGCGGTGATTCGGAATCACCTCGACTTTATTGGCGAGATGACTCCGTTTCTCGAGATCGGTTCGAACGTGGGTCACAGCAGCTACATGCTCGCCAATGAATTCGGGGCGAGCGGGTTTGCACTCGACATCTCGGCCGATTCGCTGCGCCATGGGATGGCCCTGCAGGACGAGTGGGGATTATCGAAGGCGCCGATCCGAGTGGCGGGCGATGCCGTGAACCTGCCGTTTGCCGATGGGTCGCTGCGATTCGTGGCAGCGTTCCAGATGCTCAGCCAGTTCATGAAAATGGAGGCGGTGTTCGAGGAGGTAAAGCGCGTGCTTGCGCCGGGCGGCATCTTCCTTTTCGCCGAAGAACCGCTGAAGCGCATGCTCACGCTGCGGCTGTATCGCTGTCCCTACTATGACTCGATGAAGCCCTGGGAACGGAAGCTGTACGACTGGGGACTGCTGGGATACCTGGTGCGCGACGTGATCGGGGCGCATCAGGAGGAGAGCTTCGGCATTCGCCAAAACCACACGATGGGGCTGAAGCACTGGAATCAGCTTGTGCACCGGTATTTTGAGAAAGCGGAGTACGAGATTTTCGTGCCGGAGCGCGGGTGGGGCGAGCGGGTCGTAAAGCGAATGGCGATTGGGGCGGACCCGTACCGGTCGGAGTGGAGTTCGGCGCGGCTGCTGGGCGGGACGCTGGCGGCGATTTGCCGGAAGGCCGGCGCGGCGACGAAGGTTCCGTTCGAGATGGCGCGGTTTGAGGCGCAGTTGCGGTGTCCTGATTGTAAGAGTTCGCTCGCGCGGGATGCTTCGTCTGAGGCGTTGAAGTGTGGTCAATGCGGCTACAGCGCGGCGAACGAGGGCGGTGTCTATAACTTGCTGCCTGCGGTCGAGAAAGCGGAGTTGTATCCCGGGGATCGCGAAGACATCATCGATTTTTCGCTGCCTTCGCATGAGAAGCGGCTGCTCGGGCCCTGGTACGAGCTGGAGGGCGTGTTCGGGAACAAGTACCGCTGGATTGGAGCGGATGCGGCGGCTCATTTGACGCAAGTGAAGCCGGGTCCGCAGCGGCTGCGTGTGCGAGGGCATGCGCAGGAGGGGCATCCGGTGGAGCTTCGGGCAGTGGTCAATGGGCGCGAGGCCGGGCATTGGAAGCTGGATCGGCCGGGGTTGTTCGTCGTGGAAGCGGATTTGCCGGAGGCGACGGAGTACCAGGTTGCGATTCATGCGGGTCCTGTCTGGGAGGTTCCGACGGATGACCGGGTGTTGACGGTGAGTTTGAGTATGATTCGTCTGGTGCCGGCGGGCGAGTGATCAGGAGCGGGGTTTGTGACTGGCTATCATGACCGTTCCGGCCAGAAATATCACAAACACAAGAACGCCGAAATACCACGGCAGCACGAAGGCTGACGTGACCGGAAAGAGAAAAAGGAACAGCCAGAGCGGCCATCGCGGAGGCGGCTTTCTTTCGGCGGGCGGGGGCTGGTTCATTTCTCGCTCAGTTGGCGCGATGAGGTTGGTGGACTCGCTGGTCCGTCGGAGGGTAGCTACCCTGCCAAGTTGACGCGCCGGACCTACCATTCCAGGCGGAATCCTTTTTTGGTTCATCGTGTGACCCCAGGGATATGATAGTGAGACCAGGATGCCTCCACGTCTCGATGCGCTGGCAGGTGATGTCGCTTTTGGCTGGCGGCAGATCAAAAAGAGAAAGGTCGCTTCCATCGCGGCGATCCTATCGCTGGCGTTGGCCATCGGCGCCTCGACCGCGGCGTTTCGGCTGATTGACGCGCTGTTATTGCGACCATTGCCTATAGCGCATCCCGAGAATTTGTACCTGATTTCCTTTGAAGGAACCGAACAGGATGGCACACGCAATCAGTACGACAGTTGCTCGTATCCGATGTTCCTTCAATGGCGATCGGCCGCCGGCGATCGAGCGGAGCTGGTTGCGGCTTCTTATACTGAACGAACCGATTTGACCTACGGGTCCGACCAGGAGACAGAGAAGGCCTATCTCGAATACGTCTCGGGCGGTATGTTCACTGCATTCGGCCTGCGTCCGTCCGCCGGACGTTTGTTCACTGCAAACGACGACCGGATACCTGGCGCGCATCCATACGCGATAATCTCGCACGATTATTGGAAGCGGCGGTTCGGGATGGACCGTGGCGTGATCCGGCGTTCATTCCGGATCGGGACTGGCTTTTTCGAAATCGTCGGTGTCGCTCCGGATGGTTTTACAGGAGTAGAGCCGGGCACGATGCCGGACATCTACCTCCCGATGTTGATGCACGGAGGCTCGGCGATTCGTGATGCGAATTCATTCTGGTTTCGGACGTTCATCATACCGAAGCCGGGCGTGGCGCTGGATTCCCTGAAGGATCAACTTTATGCCACATACCGGAGTTCCGAGCGGGAGCGCGCGAAGACGTTCACGAATTTCCCGAAAAACCTGCTCGAAGGTTACCCTCGCGATAAGCTACAACTGGTCCGTGCCGTCGCGGGAGTATCCGAGATGCAGGAGCACTACCGGCGCGCGCTACTGATACTCGGCGGGTTGGTGGCTTTGGTGCTTCTCATTGCTTGCGCGAACGTCGCAAACCTGATGGCCGCGCAGGCTGCATCGAGGGTCCGGGAAATGGCACTGCGCGTTTCTATCGGCGCGGGACGATGGCATTTGGTCCGAATGCTTATCGTTGAATGCGTCATGCTCGCTGCGATGGCGGCGGCCGGCAGCGCATTATTGGCGTGGGGGGCCGCTCCATTCGTGGTGAGGATGATCAACCGTTCTGACAATCCCGCACGATTGTCACTCGAAACAAATTGGCATGTTTTCGGATTTGGTCTGGTGTTAATTCTTGCGGTGACGACGCTCTTAGCGGCGCCTTCCGCGTGGCGGGCCGCGCTGATGCAGCCGGTCAACGGGCTGAGAGGCGGTGAAAACCCACTTTCGCGGGGGCGATTCATGCACTTGGTGATCGCTGGAGAAGTGGCATTCTGCTTCATCGTGGTCTTCCTCTCTTACCTGTTCGTTTCCACATTTGAACGTATATCGCGGCACCCTACTGGGTTTTCTTCTGAAAGACTCCTGGCGGTCGAAACCGTGGCGCAGCAAGCCCAGCCCGTCCATTGGAGCCAGTTGGTTCGAGACCTGAGTGGACAACAGGGGATCGAGAGTGTCGCGCTCGCTGGGTGGCCACTGTTGAGCGGCAGAATGTCCAACAATTTTATTTCGATTCATGGCGCTCCTCCTTCCAAAGTCCTGGCATACTTTCTCGGCGTCTCTCCGGGGTGGTTCGAAACGATGCGGGTTCCTCTGCTGGATGGCAGGGATTTCAACCTCAGTGACGTGAGTCCGGGAGCGGCCATTGTCAACGAGGTGTTCGCGAGACAATTCTTTGCAGGGCGCGATCCCGTGGGAGAAACTTTCGTGATTGCAGGGCACCCGGGCGAGCCGATTCGAATCGTCGGGCTGGCTAGGAACGCTCTCTATCAGAGCGTGCGAGAGCCGATGTTGCCGGTGGTTTACGTTCCGTTCCAGTCGGTCAACAACCAGGGTACGTGGCAAGTGAAGAACGCCGCGGCGATCATGGTTCGAACATCAGTGGCGGATCCGCTGATGCTGGCGCCGATACTTCGACAGGCTGTGGCGCGTTGGGGGCATGGTTTTCGCGTGAGCAGCATTCGCCCGCAAAGCGAGATTAATGCATCGCAGACGGTACGGGAGCGTCTGCTGGCGACTTTGGCGTTGTTTTTCGGCAGTGTGGCACTGCTGCTGGCAGGGATCGGCTTGTATGGGGTGATGCATCACTTCGTTTCGCAGAGGCGGCGCGAAATCGGCGTTCGCGTGGCCATTGGCGCGGGAAAGGGTGACATCGCACGATTCGTCGCAGCGGATGCCGGGATGATGGTCGTGGGGGGAGCAGCGGCGGGTATTGGGATCGGGGTGATCGTGGGGCGGTTTGCGGAGAGCTTGCTTTATGAGGTGAACGCGACGGCTTGGGGTGCTGTTGCACTGCCTGCAGGGATCATGTTCGTTGTGGCGCTGCTAGCTGCGCTGCCGGCAGTTGTGCGAGCGATTCGGATTGACCCGGCGCTGGTTTTGCGAGGAGAATAAGTTATCGCCCACTGAAAGACAGAAATGCTGCAAAGGTTTCTGGGAGCCGCTGGCGTCGTGCTCAGAGTGCCGCGGGTCCGCCGGGATCGGATTCTTCTGGCGTCGGTCATGAAGAAAGCTCGCGTGGCTACGGACACCTAAACGCCTGTCCGGAACAGCGTTTGGTTAGGACGATGCGCGATCCGTTTGTCATAATCAGACCGCCTAGGTTATGGCTGTTAACCGCATTTACGGACGGCGGCCTAGTCAGGGAGACCGTCGAGTAGGTAGGAAGCGGATTTCGATGCGGCGATTCAGGGCTGCTATTTCTCGCAGCATCGCGAGGGAGCGGATCAGTATTCGGCGTCTTCGCGGACAGGCGAAACCGCCTGTCCCACCAAGCAGCATTGTTGCAACCTTAGATACTCCTGATGACATCCATAAGTAGGCTGCAGGCCTGCTCCACGCGATATTTTTTACAGCCTAAAGGCTGCGTTACTTCGCTTTGGGGTGCGCACGGTCGTAAGTGGCCATCAGGTCGGCGAGGGAGACTTGAGTGTACTTCTGCGTGGTCGAGAGCTGGGCGTGGCCCAGGAGTTCCTGAATCGATCGCAGGTCGGCGCCGTCGCTTAACAGGTGCGTGGCGTAGGCGTGGCGGAGACTGTGCGGGTGCAGCGATGAGTCGCCCGTCAAGTAGGTCGCGTAGAATTTCACGATTCCGCGGGCTCCGCGGGGCATCAGCCGTGTTCCCCAGCGATTCAAAATGAGCGCCTGTTCTCCGGCGCGCGGGTTACGAATGGCGAGGTAGCGCTCAAGAGCAGACTGTGCTTTCGATCCGTATGGAACCTGGCGTTCTTTTTTGCCTTTTCCTCGGACTCGGATCCAGTGCTCGCTAAAGTCGAAGTCTTCCAGGTTCAGACCGCAGAGCTCGGATATGCGCAGGCCACATCCATAGAGCAGTTCGAAAATCGCGAGGTCACGCTCGGGGAAGGGGCGCTCGATTTCCTCTTCGGCCACGCGGTCGATTAGGCGGTTTGTCTGCTCAGCGGTCATTACCGACGGGATTGTCTTGGGGGCTTTAGGTGTGCGTACCAACCGGGCGACATTGACCGTCAGCACTCGTTGTTTGATGAGATGTCGAAAGAGGGAACGGACTGCGGCTAGCTTTCTTCGGATCGTTATGGCGGTCAGGTTTTGCGCATAGAGTGCGCCCAGCCACTCGCGGATCACCAGGGTGTCGATCTGGTCGATGAATGGTGGCGCCCCGCCGGGCGGCGTGAGATACGTCAGGAATTGGCCTAGATCAGATTCGTAGTTTCGGATCGTGTGTTCGGAGGAGTTGGATCGCTTCAGATCAGCGAGAAACGCTTCGACGTGATCTGAGAGTGCGGACACGATTCAAGAATACCGCCTAAAGGCGGCGTTACTTGCGCCTGAGCGCCGACAAATCCTACGCGACCCCGGATTGGTCACCGTAGTCGCGCGGGATTCCGTGGTGGTCCATTTTGTTCAGCATCGTCTGGCGGCTTTTGTAGCCGAGGAGCTGAGAGGCCCGGGTGATATTGCCGCGCGTGGCTCGAAGCGCTTCAGTAATTTTCTCGCGCTCCACTTCCTCCATGGAAAGGATCGGCCGGGGCTCAATTTCGCGACCTACGCTGGCCGAGATGGAACGGCGCGTGCGAATCTCCTCGGGAAGGTCCCAGGAGAAAAGGATCTCGCCCGACTGGCTCGCGCAGGCGCCGAGACAGTTCTGAAGCTCGCGCACGTTCCCAGGCCAGTCGTAGTTCATCAGCTCGTCCAGGGCGCGCTGCGAGATGACACGCGTTTTGGTACCGCGCTCCACGGCGAATTTATCGATGAAGTAGTGAGCCAGCAGTCGGATGTCGTCTTTGCGCTCGCGCAATGAGGGGAGTTGGAGCCGGCGCGCAAAACGGTGATAGAGCGCCCGGCGGAACAGGTTGCAGCCGACCAGTCCGGCGATATCTTTGTCGGTGGCGGCCACCACGATCACGTTCACCTGAATCGGGGTGCGCGCTCCCAGACGCCACACGGCCCGGTCCTCGAGAACACGAAGGAGCTTGTCCTGAAGCGCCGGCGAAAGGGCATGAATTTCGTCGAGGAACAGGGTTCCATGGTTGGCGAGCTCGAACCAACCGGGCGCACCTTGCAGATCGGCATTCGCGATGCCGGCTTTCGGCACGTAGCCGAAGAGCTCGGATTCGGCCAGAGCTTCGGGTAACGCGGCACAGTTTCGCGCTATGAACGGGCCGCGGCAGTTACGCGAGTGGGTATGTACCACTTTCGCGATTAATTCTTTGCCGCTGCCGTTTTCGCCGAGGATCAGAGTGTTAGGCGACATGCCGGCCGCGTCTCCGGCGGATGCCAGCAAAGGCGCGATCTGCTTGCTCTTTCCGACAAAGATGGGCGGCCAGACGAGAGGCTCCTCAGCGGCGCCTTCGACACCCGCAGGCTTGGCTTCGGCCACCAGGCGACTCATGCCAGCGAGGAACGCGGCGTCTTCGTCGGTGAACGAGGACGCGGGGCGAATGCGATCAATGCAGAAGAAACCTACGGTGCGAGATCCCTGACAAATGGGGGCCAGCAGGGTGGTTTCTTCGCGAATAGGGTGGCCCGCCAGCACCACGCCGATGGCATCCGGATTCTCGATTTCAATCTGATCCTGAAGTTGCATGCCGGTGGCGCCAATTTCTTCGAATTCGGCGGACTGTCCAATGAAGACGCCCGCAAAACCGCGATCGGCATTCATGACCCGTACAAGGGCCGGCATGAAGCGGTCGAGACGGGAGCGCATGTCGTGGATATTGGAGATGCGCAGCAGGAATTCGTGGATGATCTCTTCGCGGTCGGAGCCGGTGATGACGCCACGGCTGAAGCCGGCGGAGCGCATCATTACGGTGGTGGCGCCGGAGTCGGTGACGGTTTTGGTCGGGACCGTGCGCAGGCGGGAACGCTGCATGCCGGCGGCGGGGTCGTGCGAATAAGACAGGCGATATCCTGCGATCTGGATGACGTCCCCTTCGGCCAGGATACGTTGGTAGGCGCTCGATCCGTTGATGAAGACCCCAGACATGCTGCTCAGATCGCGGATGAAATACCGCTCGGGATCCTCGCTCATGCGCACCAGAACAGCATGGAAGCGGGACACGTAGTTATTGGGGTCAGGCAGGGAGATTTCGTTACGAGCGTCGCGGCCAAGGCCGATCATGGCCCCGGTTACGGTTATGACGCGCGGCGGCTGTCCTTCGTGTGTAATGACAAGGTTCGGCATGGCATCCCCGCCAGGATGCTCTATTTTAGTACGAGATGACGGCCTTACGGCCAACGTCGCTCAGTTTTCCAAAAGCCGAACCGGTTAACGCTTTTGTAATGCAGGTTAACAACTGCGGTACATCAATTCAGGTAGCCTTCCTGCAGAACCATCTGGCGCAGGCGGGCGCGGGCGCGGTGGGCGCGGACGCGTAAGGACGCCACCGAAACTCCTAGGGATACTGCCAGCTTTTGGCGCTGGGATGCCTTTTCGCAGCAGGTGTACCAGCGGAGCAGGAGGTCGGACTCACCGGCGGGAAGCTGGCGGACGCAACGGCCGATACGCTCGGAGCGCTGCGAGAATTCGAGCTGCTCTTCTGTTCTGTTTTCGTGCTGCAGATCGGTTTGTTCGTCGAGGGCCACGTACTCCCGCTTGGAGCGGAACATTTCAGAACGGACCACACGGGCAACCGCCCAAACGAAAGCGCCCAGGTTGGCGATGTCGATCTCTTCGTTCTTGCGGGCGACGCGATCGAGGACCGTGTCGGCCCAACGGTCGGCATCGAGCGGCGCATGGGGCTGAAAGAAACGGATCAGAGAGTTCCGCAGATTCTCGTAGTCCTTGCCGGCGCGTTCGCGATCAGGATTGAGTCTCGTCAGAAAGCGATCAAACGCCCCTTGAGTCAGCGTCCATCGCTGCCGAGCTTCTGCTTCGCTGTTCGTCACCGTCATCTCTTGAACCATTTACTTTCATTTCCTCCGATGCCGATGTTAGTGCAGGTCTAGAACCAAGACGGAAGATCTGTAAGTTATTGATTTCGAAAGCGACGCAGGAATAATTTAAGGGAAGAAAAGGCGATCGCCATCCAGTGTTTGAGGGGGTGGGTATCTAACTTTTAGAGGGCCGGGGCCGCCAGATGGCGGTGTGGCGGACGTGTTGGGCGGGACGGCCGTGAGCCGTGATCAGAACATCGAGTTCCGCGAACTCGTGGCCTTTGCGTTCATAGGCATCGGCGACCTTTCCGTAGACGGCTATGGGATCGCCATCGCGAATGGCCGCGAAATTAGTGACGACGCTCGAGACATGAATCCACGGGCCGAGAACCACGTTGCGGACCAGAAGCTCGTTGGCGAGGGCCAGGAGAATCGCGGGATGAGCGAAGCGCTCCGGGCCGATGGACGGAGGCAGCGGCGCGCTCATACGCGATTCGTCCAGATTCAGGTTTCGCTGGATGGTGCCCAGAACAGCCCCTTGCGGCAATGTCTCATGAGAGGCCGGCGGGCGGTGATCGGGTTCCGGAAGTGGCCGCTCTTCGTAATCTGCGAGCACCGTTATGGGCGCAAGCCAGGCTTCGCCTTGCGCCCTGCCACCAGCCAGGGAGATCGCGATTCGATCGCCGTCCACCGAGCTATCGATGACGACTTCTTCGCTTTCGTAGACCGGTTCCTTGAAGCGGACGCTCATAGCCCCGTGCTCCATCCATTCCTCACCAAAATGCTCTATAACCGGAAGTGTCATGTAGCCGTAAACCGTTACACCTGGCACAAGACCGCCGCGAAAGCCGAATTCGGCTGCAACCCGGTCGTCATGGATTTTGTTCTCGGAGTCGGCGGCCGTGTTGACGGCGCGAACGCGGTGCTGCGACGTCATTCCATCATCAGGACGCGCAGGTGCGAGCCCTCGGCGCCGCCGCGATAGACGCGCTCCATCGCTTTCTTGAAGTCGGACGGGCGGGCGTTGGGAATATCGAGAAATTGCTGCGGATTGCGGTCCACCAGCGGGAACCAGGAGCTTTGGATCTGCACCATGATGCGGTGCCCGGAGCGGAAGGTGTGCAGCACGTCCGGCATCCAGAATTCGATCTTTTCCTGTTTTCCGGGCGTAAAGGCTTCTGGTTTGGACATGCTCTTACGGAACTTGCCCCGGAAGGGCTCGCCGCGGACGAGCTGCTGATAGCCTCCCATGTGCACGCCCTTGGGGTTGGGATCTGGATCCGGATAGTTGTTGGGGTAGACGTCGATCAGCTTCACCACGAAGTCGGAGTCGGTCCCGCTGGTGGAGACGTGGAGAACCGGCGTGATGGGGCCGGCGATGGTGACGTCGTGGTCCAGGGGCTCGGTTTCGTAGGCCAGCACGTCGGGACGCATGGAGGCGAAGCGCTGGTCGAAGGTCATGTAATCGCCGGGCATGCCCATTCCTTCCGCGATTTCGCCCGTCGATGGGACGGGCTTGTTGGGATCACTCAGGTATTCGTCGAAGCCTGAGGCAGCGGGCGCGGTGAGTGAGATCTTGCCATCGGCGTCGAAGTAGAGCGAGCGTTCGACGGCGTTCTTGGGCGGCCAGGCGTCAAAGTGATGCCATTCGTTGCGCCCCGTTTCAAACAGAACAGCTTTGGGGACCGCGGCGTCAGCGGCGTCTTTCAGACCGTCGCCCTTGTCCTTGAGATTCTGAACAAAGAACGCCAGCTCGATCTTTTCCCGGAAGTATTCGGCAGTGTTGGAACCAAAGGTCAGGTTGCCGAGGCTGTCGCCTTTGACCAGCCGCGACCAGCCGCCGTGCGGCCATGGCCCCATGACGAGCGTGTTGGGGGCACTGGGTCCGTTCTTTTCGATGGCGTTATACAGCTTCAGCGGGCCCGCGAGATCCTCGGCATCGAACCAGCCGCCGACCCACATCACGGCCGGTTTGACGTTCTTCATGTGGGGCGCCTGGGCGCGAGATTGCCAGTACTCGTCGTAGGAGGTGTGCCTGATGGTGTCGTCCCAATACAGGCTGGTGTGCTTCAGGTATTTCTCGTTGACGTTGGAGATGGGGCCCAGGCGCAGGAAGAAGTCGTACGCGTCGAAAGTGCCGGGGTCGAAGCGCTCGAATTCCTTGGGAGGCTCTTCCAGGTCTGCTTTTCGCGGCAGGAAGGAGGAGTAGAACCGGAAGTTCGCAGCAAGGTGGAACGCACCGTTGTGATAACCGTCATCGCCGTTTCCGACATCACCCATGGGGGCCTGCGGCGAGACGGCTTTCAGGGCCGGGTGCGAATCCATCAGCGTGTAGGCCGCGAAGAAACCAGGATAAGAAATTCCATACACTCCCACGCGCCCGTTATTGTTCGGGATGTTCTTTACAAGCCAGTCGATGGTGTCGTAGGTGTCAGTGCTGTTGTCCGTGTCGCGCGGGCCTTCAAAGTGTGTTTTGTGCGGCGGGACGTCGATGAACGTGCCTTCCGACATGTAGCGCCCGCGCACATCCTGGTAGACCATGATGAAGCCTTCCTTCTCGGCGACTTCCGACGGCCCAACCACGGGTTTATAGTTGTCGATCCCATAAGGGCGCACCGAGTAGGGGGTGCGCACCATGAGCATCGGGTATTTCTGAGTGCTGTCCTTCGGCACGTAGACGGAGGTGAAGAGTTTGACGCCGTCGCGCATCGGGACGCGAAACTCGTACTTGGTGTAATGAGCGCGCGTGTAGGCGAGCTGCTGTTTTTCCGTTTCCGGAGAGGGAGCCTGAGCCAACAACGTGGCAGCGGACGTGAGCGTTATAGCAATGATTAATCGAAAAGATGCCATTCGGGAGTTGATGATATCACTACTCGTAGCGCAGGCAGGCGATGGGATCGAGATTGGCGGCGCGGTTGGCGGGGTAGTAGCCAAAAAAGAGGCCTACCGCCACCGAGATGGCGACGCCGAGCACAATCCACAGGAGCGACAGCGTGGCGGGAATGGAAGGAGCGACGGATCGAACCAGGAAGGCGATGCCCGCGCCGACGGCAATTCCTATCGCGCCACCGGTGAGCGTGAGCATGGTGGCCTCGAGCAGGAATTGTACGCGGATGTCGGAGCGGCGTGCGCCGACGGCCTTACGAACCCCGATTTCGCTGGTGCGTTCGGTGACGGAGATGAGCATGATGTTCATGACTCCGATGCCGCCCACCAGCAATCCGATGGAGCTGATGACGCTGGTGAGAATGACCAGCGCGCCCGTGAGCTGGTTCCAGAGCGTGCTGAGGAAATCGGAAGCGGTGATCTCGAAATCGTTTTCACCCTTGGGCGGCACGCGGCGGATGTGGCGCATGACGTCCTTGATCTCTTCGACACCGGATTGGGGGTCGACGCCGGTTTTGACCGTAAAGGCGATAATCAGCTCTTTCGACTCGGGCCATTTCTTGTGGAAGTCGCTGAAGGGGACAACGGCGAACTGGTCGACGCCGGGACCTCCGAAAAGGCCGGGCTCGCGGGCGAAGACTCCGATCACCTCATAGTTCTGGCCGTTGAGATGAACAACTTTGCCGAGCGGGTCGACGCTGGGAAACAGGGAGTCGGCGATGTCGGCGCCGATTACGACCACCGCGCGGGCGTGTTCCTCGTCAAAGCGTGAAATAAAGCGGCCGAATTCGACGCTGAACATGGGGATGGCGTCGGCATAGGAGGGGTCGGCCCCGCGGACGAAGATTTTGTCGACGAGGTGGCCGTTGTAGCGGATCTGGTTGGTATCTCCGAGGAAGGATGCACGGGTGCCAAAGATAGTCGCGATGCCGACGGAGCGCGACATGGTGCGCAGCTTGGCCGCGTCGTCCGGCTGCAGGTATTTCCGCACTCGGATCTTTGCGGAGATTTTGCCGAAGTTTTGGGGGCCGATCGGGATGCGCGAGAGGAAGTAGGTGTTCGGCCCGAACGAAGCCACCTTGTCGGAGATGTAATGATTCAGGCCGTCGATAATAGCGGCCACGGAGATGACCGACGTGACGCCAATTACAATGCCCAGGACGGTCAGAGACGACCGCACCTTGTGATTACGCAGCGTGTCGAGGGCGACGAAGATGCTTTCCCGAAGGTCAATCATGGCTACTCCGTTCGAAGGGCCACGACCGGCTCGAGACGAGAGGCTCGGACGGCGGGATAGATGCCAAAGAAGAGGCCGATGAGGGAGCTGAGGACGACGCCGAGGATGGCGACCCAGGCCTGAACGGAGGCGGGAAAGGCGGTAAAGCTGCGCAGGGCGAGCGCAAAAAGGAAGCCGGCAAACACCCCGACTGCGCCCCCAATAATGCACTGCATGACGCTTTCGGTGAGGAACTGGCGGAGGATGTCGGCACGCGTGGCGCCGACGGCGCGGCGTATGCCTATTTCCTTGGTGCGCTCGGTGACGCTCACCAACATGACGTTCATGATGACAATGCCGCCGACCACCGCGGAGATGGAGCTGACGAGAATGAAGACACCGAAGAAGGCCGAACTGATGGATTTCCAGAGCGAGATGTACGAGTCCTTGGTGCCGATGAAGAAGTCCTCAGCCTTTTCGCCGGTGACGTGACGGCGGGCACGCAGGAACATCCGGACCTGGTCCTGGGCGCGTTCGAATTTGAGCGGCCCTTTGGCAAGTACGTTGAGTGTGAGACTGGTGCGATTGCCAAAGGCCCGCAAACAACTTGTCAGCGGAATGATGGCGAAGTTGTCCTGCTCCTGGCCCAGGACCGAGCCGATTTTTTCGAAGGTTCCGATGACTACAAATTCACGGTCGGAGATGCGGATCACTTTGCCAACGGGGTCGCTCGTGGGAAAGAACTGGTCGACAACGAAATCGCCGATCAGGCAGACATTGGCGGCGCGTTCGACTTCCCCGGAATTGAAGTAGCGTCCGCGCTCGACGGTGCGGGTGTCGATGTCAGCCATGTTGGCGGTGTGTCCGATGATGTTCATGTCCTGCAGGTCGTGGTCCTGGTAGCGGATGCGCGCAGTGAACGTGGCGGATGCTCCGACGGCATCGCAATCGGTGCAATTGCCGGCGACGAAGCGGAAGTCGTCGTATTCGATGTGCTTGAACTTAAGGGCCTTCGTGATGAGGTCGAAGTCGGTGGCGGCGAAGGGGGTACGGGCGACCTGAAAGACGTCGGTGCCGAGGTTGGCGATCTTCTTCTCGACGTATAAGTTGGCGCCCTGAACGATGGTCATTACGGTGATGAGCGTGGCGACTCCCATGGTCAGGCCCAGGACGGTCAGGACGGTCCTGAGGCGGTGAGAGCGGAGGGCGTCCGCGCCCTGGCGCAGGTTGTCGCGAATGGCAAGCATTCGGGGCTTAACTTTTAGCGTAACGCCTGTCACGATTCGGGCGGTTGGAACTACTTAACCTTGCAGATTGTCTTTGAAGGGATTTCACCAAAATGAACCGTTTTGCCACGATATCGTTGTTGATGCTCGGGTTGGGAGTTGCATGGGGCCAACCGCTGGTTCGGGCTCAACGCGCGGCAACGGCTTGGGAGAGTTCGGAGGGCCGGTGGAGCAACGTTGATTCGAAGGGACTTTGCGCGGGCGAAACCGCTTGCGCCACCTCGGTAACCTCGATTGCCGTCGATCCTGTCGATGCGGCCCATTGGTATGCCGGCACGCGGGGCGGCGGTGTTTGGGCAACCAAGGATGCGGGGGCGAGTTGGAAGCCTCTAACTGACGACCAGGCTTCATTGGCTGTGAAGGCTTTAACGATTGCGAGCGGCGATTCGCGAGTCATTTTTGCAGGAACTCGAAACGCGGGCGTGATCAAATCCAGCGACGGAGGGGCGACTTGGACGCTGGTGGGGGCGGGCATTTTCGCGAATGCTCTGACGACATCGAGCGATGGGCGTGATGTGGTCGCGGCGGCGAGTGGCGGGATCTATCGGTCGAAGGACGGCGGCAATACGTGGGCGCTCAGGCTGGAGGGTGATGCTTCCGCCGTGGCGGGGTTTGCGAAGCTGTATGCGGTGGTCGGGGGCAGCCTCTTCCGTTCTGAGGACGGCGGCGATTCTTGGAGCCCGGTCGCGGGGCCTTGGGGCTCTGCATCGGCCCTGATGGCGATTGCGATTGCGCCATCGGACCACGGCACGATGTACGTTGCGGCGAAAGGCGGCAGTATCTGGAAGACTTCGAATGCGTTGAGCGCTGCTCCGGCGTTCAGCAGGATCCAGTTCGATGGTGCCGGGGAATCCCGGAACGGGCTGGCGCTAGCCGTCGATCCGTTCAATTCCGCAACAATATATTTCAGCGGCGATTCGGGCTGGAAATACGACGGCGCGGCGTGGACGGAGTTGGGCAAGCATCGCGTGCTTGCATTCAGCGGGTCAGCTTTGATTGGCGGTGGCGGGTCCGGTGTGTGGAGCAGCGCGGATGGCGGCGTGACGTGGAAAGATCACAATGCGGGCCTGTTCACGGAGGAGTTTCATAGCGGGGCCAGCGGGAAAACGTTGAACATTGCCGGTTCGGGGCTGCCGTGCCGGGCCGTCTCGGCGGCGACGTCCGATCCCTCGGATGCGAACACAATGTATGTCGCATATCGCGGCTACAATGCGGACGATTCGTGCGCGGTGGGACACGTATTTCGGACCAGTAATGCTTCTTCGGCTGTACCGGCATTCACCGATGTCAGCCCGCCGGTGGATCTTCCGTTCCGGGCAATCGCGATTGACAAGAACGGCGCGATTTATGCGGGGTCGGACCAGGGCGTGTGGATGAGCAAAGACAGCGGCGCGAGTTGGCGACACATGGGTCCGCCTGCGGGCATGCCCAACGTGCCAGTGACGGCGCTGAAGATGGACGGCGGGGTCGTGACGGCGTTGACAGAGGGTCGCGGGGCGTTCCGTTTGACGACGTCGGCTACTACGACCATCACCAACGTGACCACGGAGTTTGCTTCGAGCGGCACCGTCGGGATCGGCTATACGGTATTCATCAACGTGGTGTTCAGCGGACCGATCCATGTCACCGGCGAGCCGCTTATGGCGATGAACACCGGCGGCGTGGCGAATTATTTCACCAACCAGGCGGCCAACATCGCGGGGTTCGCCTATGTTGTCGAGACGGGAGACAACAGCCCGCATCTCGATTACACGTCGAGCAGTGCGCTGACGCTGAATGGCGGGACGATCACGGACATGAATGGCGTGCCCGTTTCGCTGACGTTGCCGGCGCCTGGCGCCCCGGGATCTCTGGGTGCGAACACCAACATCGTCGTGAACACGATGCTGGGGCCCGCGGTGACGAACGTCACGTCGTCGAACCCGAATGGGACATATGGACCAGGCGCGGTGATATCGATACAAGTCACGTTTGCAGATGTCGTGATCGTCACCGACACGCCGTACCTGTCTCTGAACACCGGGCTTGGGGCTCACTACGTTTCCGGTAGCGGAACGAATACTCTGACCTTCACGTATACGGTGGCGCAGGGCGACCACACGGCGAAACTGGACTACTCTTCCACGGTCGCTCTGGGAGGAACCATCGTGGGCACCAATTCCACGGTGCCAAATCTCACGCTGCCTTCGCCAGGTGCGCCGGGCTCCTTAAGCGCGAACAAAAATATCGTCATTGCGAGCCCGGTGGGACCGACCGTGACCAACATCAGCACGACCACGCCTAATGGAACTTACGGCCCGGGCGCGGTCATCTCGGTCCAGGCCAGTTTCAACGGCGTGGTGAATGTCACAGGCACTCCGTATATCACCTTGAATTCGGGTGGCGTCGCAAATTTCACATCGGGTAGCGGAACGAGCACGTTGACGTTCACGTACACAGTGGCGCAGGGTGACCACAGTACGCATCTCGATTACATTTCGAGCTTTTCGTTCATGTTCGGAGGCGGCACAATCAACGGCACGAACGGTGTCGCAGCCAATCTGAACCTGGTTCAGCCGGGTGCGGCGGGGTCGTTGGGTGCGAACAGCAATATTGTCATCAGTAGTCCTACGGGGCCGGTGGTGGTCAATGTGAGCACGCCCACGCCGAATGGGACTTATGGACCGGGAGCGGTGATTTCGGTTCAAGTGAGCTTCAGTGGCGTGGTGAATGTCACCGGGGCGCCGTTCGTCACTCTGAATTCGGGCGGGAACGCGAATTACACGTCGGGGAGCGGTACGAGCACGCTGACGTTCACGTACAACGTCGCATTCGGCGATCACAGCACGCACCTGGACTACATTTCGAGCCTCTCGTTCATCCTGAGCGGAGCCACGATTAACGGGACAAACGGCGGCGCGGCCAATCTGAACCTGGTTCAGCCCGGTACGGCGGGATCGTTGGGGGCGAACAGCAACATTGTCATCGCCAGTCCTACAGGGCCGACCGTGGTCAATGTGAGCACGCCTACGCCGAATGGAACTTACGGGCCAGGAGCGACGATTTCGGTTCAGGTCAGTTTCAGCGGAGTAGTGAACGTCACAGGGACGCCCTTTATCACCCTGAATTCGGGCGGGAACGCGAACTACACGTCAGGGAGCGGAACCAGCACTCTGACGTTCACATACACCGTCGCGTCCGGACAGAACAGTTCGCACCTGGACTACATTTCGAGCTTCTCGTTTATTCTGAGCGGCGCCACGATTAACGGCGCCAATGCGGCGGCGGCCAACCTGACGCTGGTTTCGCCCGGTGCGCCGGGCTCTTTGGGCGCTAACAGCAACATCATCATTTCGGGCAGCACCGCGTCGTCGGTGGTTAACGTCAGTACGTTTACTCCGAACGGTACATATGGAGCGGGAGCAGCGATTTCGATTCAGGTGAGCTTCAGCGGCGTGGTGAATGTCACAGGGACGCCGGTCCTCGCGCTGAATTCGGGCGGGAACGCAATTTACGCGGCCGGGAGCGGCACGAGCACTCTAACATTCACATACTCGGTGGCGTCGGGGCAGAACAGCTCGCACCTGGATTACACTTCGAGCGCTGCGTTGAGCCTGTCCGGGGGCAGCATCACTGGCGCGGGCGGGGTCGCGGCGACTCTTACGCTGGTTATTCCGGGTGCGGCAGGATCGCTGGGGGCGAACAGCAACATTGTCATTTCCACCACTACAGGTCCGACGGTTGTCAATGTCAGTTCGTTGACGGCCAATGGCAGCTACAGCGTGGGGGCGTCAATCTCAATTCAGGTCAGCTTCAACGGCGTCGTGAATGTCACGGGACTGCCTTTCATTACTCTGAATTCCGGCGGTACCGCAATATACAGCTCGGGAAGCGGCACCAGCACTCTCACGTTCACCTACACGGTGGCTTCGGGCCAGAGCAGTTCCCATCTGGACTACTCTTCGAGTCTTGCGTTGAGCCTGGGTGGGGGCACTATCACTGGTGCGGGCGGCGCGACGGTCACCCTGACGTTCGCGGCGCCTGGCGCCGCGGGGTCCCTCGGGGCGAACAGCAATATCCTGATTTCCTCGTCACAAACCACGGCGATTACGATTCAAACCAGTCCCTCGGGATTGCTGTTCAGCATCGATGGAGGGTCGGCTTTGACTTCGCCGCAAGTTCTCAATCTCTCGCAGGGTTCGCACACGATTACGGTGCTGAGCACGCAGTCGGGGGGCACCGGCACGCAATATGTGTTCACGGGTTGGAACGACGGCGGCGGAAATACGCACAGCATCACGGTGACGAGCACGGCGGCCACTTACGTCGCGACATTTAAGACGCAGTACCAGTTGATTCTGTCATCGTCGCCAGCGGCGGGCGGAACGGTGACCACGTCGAGCGGCTTCTACGATGCGAGTTCGGTGGTCACTGTCACGGCGGTGGCCAACACAGGATATTTCTTCAGCGGATGGAGCGGGAATGTCGCGAACGCAGCCAGCGCCACGACCACCGTGACCATGAGCGCCGCGCTCACATTGATCGCGAACTTTACGGCAGGCCAGACGCCACCGGCAGTCACTGTGTTTACGCCGACGCAAGGGGCTAGCGGTGTCTCTGTCAGCATAACGCTGACTTGGCAGGCTGTCACCGGCGCCACATCGTACGACGTGTACTTTGGAACCGGGATAACCCCAGGGTTTGTGACCAATACCACGAGCACGTCATATACGCCGGTCACTTTGAGTTTCAACACAACCTACTATTGGGCCATCACGGCCAACAACGCTTTTGGATCCACGCAGTCGGTGGTTTGGTCATTTACGACGATTGGGGCAGGAACGTCGGGCTACCGGTTCATCCCGGTTGCGCCATGCCGCATTATCGATACGCGCGGAGCGGTGGGACCTTTTGGCGGACCTTCGCTCACCCGCGGCGGCATTCGCAAGATTACAATCCCGCAAAGCACATGCAACATACCGGCCACCGCCGTTGCATACTCGCTGAATGTGACCGTAGTACCTCCGGCGCCGCTGACATACCTATCTATCTGGCCGGCAGGACAGCCGCAGCCGGTGGTCTCGACGCTGAACTCGTTCGATGGACGGATCGTAGCCAATGCCGCGATTGTGCCCGCGGGCACGCAGGGCGCGATCAACGTCTATGCGAGCGATCCGACTGATGTGATTATCGATATCAACGGATACTTTGCGGCGTCCACGGTTTCCGGCGGGCTCGCGTTCTATGCGCTTACGCCGTGCCGCGTGGTGGATACACGCAACGCCGTGGGTCCGCTGGGCGGGCCATTCCTGCATGGCAACACGTCACGCAGTTTCCCGATTTCTTCGAGTTCGTGCGGCGTACCGGGTTCGGCGCTCGCGTATTCGTTCAATATTACGGTGGTGCCGCGGCGGCCGTTGGGGTATCTCTCGACGTGGCCGACGGGGCAGACCCAGCCCGTGGTTTCGACGCTGAATTCGAGCGATGGGAGCATCGTCGCGAATGCCGCAATTGTGCCCGCGGGTACGAGCGGCGCGGTTAGCTTCTACGTGACCGACGATACGGACGTGATCATTGACATCAACGGCTACTTCGGGCCTCCAGGGTCTCCCGCCGCGCAGTCTCTGTATACGGTCACGCCTTGCCGGATTGCCGATACCCGCGGCGGATACACGCCTCCGTTTGGCGGGCCCAGCCTTGGGGCGCTGGGAACGCAAAGCTATACGATACCGGCGAGTCCTTGTTCGGGGATTCCCGCTTCGGCGCAAGCTTATTCGCTCAATGTCACGGCGCTTCCGGCAGGTGGGTCGCTGGGATATTTAACGGCTTGGCCGACGGGGCAGACGCAGCCGGTGGTTTCGACTTTGAATTCTCCGCTGGGGAAGGTGGTTGCGAATGCGGCGATCGTTCCCGCAGGGTTTGGAGGGGCGGTGAGTGTGTTCGTGACGGATGCTACGGATTTGATCCTGGATATTAATGCCTATTTCGCTCCTTAGGGCCGAAGGAGCAGCCCTAGCATCTGTGGAATCACCCGGAACGCGCAGGCGAAACCCCTGCGCCACCTTTTCGGTCACAAAATGTTGGCGCGGGCGCGGACCTAGCGGTTGTTGGTCATTCGTTGAGACTTAGACTGTCCGGGCATGTTTGAGGATGGTGTATCGGCTTGACGCGATGTGGCAGTATCTTTGATACCGCCTAAAGGCGGCGTGACCAGGGCCAGGTAACCGACCAGCGGAAGCGCGGCGAAGGCCCAGCAAATGGTTTGAAAGCCGTAGCGCTCAATGGCAGCCCCGAGCGGCCGGGACACAATGGCCTGCATCGCTCCATATGCAAACACCAGGGACGAGACTCCGAAGCCGGCTCGCGACGCGCCGAAGATGTCGACTGGAATCGTATAAAGATTGGTGCTCCAGGCGGAGATACAGAAAAAACTGAAAGACATCCCGATGGTGGCGAGCAAGGGCGTCGGCAGCAACGGGATCGCGGCGGTGGTCAGGCACGCGGCCGCTGACATGAGGCAAACGCGCATGCGAGCTTCGACCGGCGATGCGCCGCGGCGGACAAAGTGCCAGGACAGGCCGCCACCGAGAAACGCTCCTAAATAGCCGCAGAACGGCACGGCCCAGGAATAATTCGCTGCGAGCGGCGGCGGCAACTGGTGGACGCGCACCAGGTAGGTAGGACTCCAGTTGGTCCAAAGGCTGTAGATCGTCATGCTGATTGCGTTCGCCACGACAAGAGCCCACAGACGGCGGTCCTTCACCAGTGCCGCCGAGTGCGAGTCGGCGTTGGGGGTGTCGGGGCCCGATACCGGCGGAATGAAGCGCGCAGTGGTGAGCCAGGTGGGAATCCACAGCAGGCTCAGAACCCCCGCCGCGAAGAAGGTCCAGCGCCACGAGTATTGGTAAGCAAAAAAGACGGTGAATCGCGGGGCAAGGGCCGCCCCGACACTCAGCCCGAGCTGGCTCATGGCGTTGCCCATGGCCCGCTCCGCCGGCAAAAGATACAGGCCGGCCATTTTCCCGATCGCCGAAATCCCGGCGGCCTCAGCCACACCGAGGATGGCGCGCCAAACGAGCAGCCCGGTGACGCCGTGCACGAATCCAGTTCCGATGCTGGCGAAGGCCCATAGAGTCACCGACATCGCGATGCCGCGATTCAATCCGACACGGTCGAGGAACCAGCCCATGAAAGGCGCGCTGACTGCATAAGCGATGGAGAACACCGCCAGCAGAAGGCCGTAGTCGGAATAGGAGAACGGGAACTCCGGCCGGGTGCGCCAGATATCCACCATTGTGGCGAGCACCTGCCTGTCCAGGTAGTTCAGGACCGAGGAAAAGACGAAGATGGTTACCGCGATCCACCGCAGAGAGGTGTTGGGCTGCAAGGGGTACATGGTAACCGATTCAGACGAGATACGCTAAAGGATATAAACACATGTGGGTTAGCCAGGCCCTACAGGACCTTCGATATGCATTGCGGGTCTTCACGAAATCACCGGGATTCACCGCCGTTCTCATCCTGACGCTTGCGCTCGGAATCGGCGCGAATACCGCGGTTTTCAGCATTGTTAATGCGGTTCTGTTGCGGCCATTGCCATTTCGAGAGCCGGACCGCCTCATTGCGGTTTGGGACAAGAGCAATCGCGAAAAAGGTCTCAGCAAAGTTTTTAACAGCTACGCGGATTTTGAAGAATACGTCAAACACTCCCGCCTGCTGGACCAGATCACGCCGTTCACCTGGATCGGAAAGCAGCCAGTGCTCACCGGCCATGGACCGGCTCAGCAATTGAAAAGCGCGTTGGTGGGACAACCGTTATTCGATATGTTGGGCGTACAAGCGGAGATCGGCCGGACATTTCTGCCCGACGATGTAAAAGGCGGCTGTACTCTGGTGTTATCGGATGCCTTTTGGCGAACAAATTTGGGCGCCTCGGCCGACATTGTCGGCAAAACTCTGACGCTCGATAATGCGCCGTGCATGGTTTTGGGTATCATGCCCGCCGCGTTCGTTTATTATCCGAACCAAACCGACGTCTGGATGCTATTCTCCACGGACATGATCGCGAAGTTGCGCAAGCCGTCGGTCGGAATCTTCGCGCGGCTGAAGCCGGGGGTCACCATCGCCCAAGCGCAGGCGGAATTGCTCTCGCTGCACTCCGCTCTGCACCGTGGTGATTCGCGAGAGCGTGACTTTTCACCGGGTGTGTACAGTTTGCAGGAGAACTTTACGTTTATGGCGGGCCGCAACCTGGAGACGACGCTGTGGGTGCTGCTGGGGGCGGTCGGACTGGTGCTGCTGATCGCATGCTTGAACGTCGCGAACCTCCTGTTGGGGCGTTCGCTCGGAAGAGAACGGGAATTTGCGGTGCGTGCGGCGTTGGGGTCGGGCTCAGCGCGGCTGGCGAGGCAACTGCTTGTGGAGGCGCTGTTGCTGTCGCTTTGCGGCGGTCTCCTGGGAGTTCTTTTCGCCTACGGCGCGATCCGTTATTTTGTGGCTGTAAACCCGGTGGAACTTCCGGCAAGCGCTCATGTCGGAATCAGCCTGCCAGTCCTGGCGTTCACCGGGAGCGTCGCGGTGCTGACAGCCATTCTGTTCGCGCTGGTTCCCGCCTGGCGCGTGACGCGCGCGAGCGCCAACGAAGGATTACGCCTGGCGGCACGCGGCGCCGCATCAGGAAGTGGAAATAGCGCGTTGGCCAAAACCCTCGTGATTGCAGAAATGGCTCTGTCTCTTGTACTGCTGGTGGGCGCCGGTTTGTTTATGGAAAGCGTCCTGCAAATGGAGCACACGCCGCTCGGCTACCAGCCGGATAACCTGATGGCCACGCTCATCACGCTTCCCGTGGAGGCCTATCCTGATCCGTCCCGGCGGGCGCAATATTTCGACGAGTTGCACCGTAAGCTGAACAGCATGCCAGGCGTGCGCGGCGCCACGATCAGTTCGTCGTTGCCACCATATGGCGGCGGCAACATGGCGATGCTTGTTGAGGGACGGCCGGTGCTCGAAGCCGACGATGTTCACGACGTCGGGCAGATCAGCATTGCCACGGATTACTTTTCGGTGCTGGGTGTCGCTCTGGAAAAGGGACGCATGTTCGACGCGCGCGACCGGCAGGATTCGGAGGCGGTGGCGGTGGTGAACGAAGCACTGGCGAAGGAGTACTTTCCTTCGTTGGACCCCATTGGGCAGCACATTCATTTTCGGACGCGCGCGGGGCTGGGGCCGCGGTTCACGATCGTGGGTGTCGCCGGCAACGAGAAACGCGCGGACACGCTGCAGGAAATGAAGTGGGTGGATCGCCCGATCGTGTTCCGGCCGCTGGCGCAAGAGCCGCCTTCAAATGCCGCGATCGCAGTTCGCACCATCGGCGATCCGTCGGGCGCGGCCACCGAGATCCGGCGCGAGGTTGCGGCGGTGGACAGCGGCGTTCCGGTGACCGAGATCAAAACCATGGCGAAGCGCCTGGCGCTCGTGACGTCTTATCCGCGGTTTCGCGCCGTGCTCATTTCGGCGTTTGCAGGGTTTGCGCTTCTGCTGGCGGCCCTCGGGCTGCATGGCGTGCTGGCACAGTTCGTATCCCAACGCACACAGGAAATCGGTGTGCGGATGGCCATGGGCGCGCAGACACGGGATGTCTTTCGCCTGATCCTGGTTGAGGGCGGAATTCCGGTGGTGTCGGGGCTGGTTCTTGGCTTGATTGCCGCAATTGCATTGAGCCGCTACCTGGCAAATCTTCTTTATGGGGTGCGGGCCACCGATCCGGTGACGTTTGCGTGCGTCTCGCTGGCACTGCTCGTGGTGGCGGCTATTGCGATCGTGCTGCCGGGACGACGGGCGATTCGAGTGGATCCGATGGTGGCGCTGCGGAACGAATGAACTTGGAAGGCCGGACGGTTTCTTCTTGAGCTCTAAGTTAGATTAATAGGCTTAGATTTATAGACCGAGTCAGCCTCGTGCCGTTTAAATCAGCTTGGTGGCGGATTGAAAATCCGCCGCAGGTTGAAAACCTGCCTTACAGAGTTCGGTGAACTCGATTGCCGACTGTATAACCGAAACGAACAGGGGCTTTGAGCGTCCAAACTGAAATGCTGCAGGACCTGCGTTATGCCTGGCGTTTATTCGCCAAATCGCGCGGTTTTACCGCTGTCGTTGTAGTGACCTTAGCTCTCGGAATCGGAGCCGACACCGCGGTCTTCAGCCTGGTGGAAGGAGCGCTCCTCCGGCCACCCCCTTATAAGGATCCCGCGAGGCTGATCGACGTGCTGGACGCCAGCAAAACGCAGGCGGGGTTTTCGAAGCTGTTCGGAAACTATCGCGATTACCAGGAATTCTCGGAGCATGCCCGTACCGTGGAACAGGTTTCGCTTGCGACCTGGGCGATACCCTCGACGATACTCACGGGACGCGGTCCCGCCCGGTCGATTCTGGCGGAGCCGGTCAGCGACACCTTCTTCGCCATGCTCGGGGTCGACGCAGCCCGCGGAAGAACGTTCCAACATGATGACTTGCAGCACGGCTGTTCGGTGGTTCTAAGCGACGGCTTCTGGCGCGATGCGCTCGGCGCTCAGGCGGATATTATTGGCAAAAGCCTGACGCTGAACCGGCGCTCATGCACGGTTCTGGGCATCATGTCCGCGAAGTTTGCGTTCTATCCGAAGGCTACGAAACTCTGGACTCTTCTGACGCCCGATTTCGATCCGGCGCCGGGGAAGTTTCCCACCATCACGTTCGCGAGGTTGAAGCCTGGTTATACGCTCGCCCAAGCGCAACAGGAATTGACGGCGCTGCATGCGGCGGCTCACCCGAGCGATCTGCCGGAGCGCGATTTCCGGCCGGAGGTGAACAGCCTGCAAGCGGACTTCACCTGGCTCGCAGGGCGGAATCTCAGGACCACTCTATGGGTTCTGCTGGGAGCAGTCGCCCTGGTTTTGTTGATTGCGTGCGTGAACGTAGCGAACCTGCTGCTCGGGCGGTCGTTCTCTCGCGCGCGCGAGTTTGCGATTCGAGCGGCGTTGGGGTCGGGCCGGGCGCGGCTGGTGCGGCAGTTACTTGCCGAGGGATTCCTGCTCGCCTGCTTCGGCGGGGCGCTCGGTGTGCTCCTCGCGTATGGGGCACTCCAGTATTTCACGGCGTCGAATCCCGTGGAACTGCCGGTGGGCGCGGATGTTTCCCTTAGCCTTCCGGTATTGGCGTTCACTGCCGCCTTGTCGATTTCGACAGCGCTGCTGTTTGGGCTCCTGCCGGCATTGAAGGGGTCGCGGGCCGATCTCAACGAGGGATTACGGGCAGGAGGCCGGGGGATGGTGTCCAGCGGCCACCGCATTGCCAAAACGCTGGCAGGCGCCGAGATGGCCCTGTCGTTGATGCTGCTGGCGGGCGCCGGATTGCTGATGGAGAGCGTTTTGAATTTCGCGTCGGCACCGCTCGGCTTCGATCCCAACCATATCGTTACGGCTTCCACGAATCTGCCCACTGACCGTTATTCCGAGGAATCGAAGCAGGTCCGGTTCTATGAAGATCTACAGCTGCAATTGAAACGGTTGCCTGGGGTCGAGACAGCGGCCTTGGCTTCGTCGCTGCCGCCTTACGGATCGGGCTTCAGCATAATGCAGATTCAGGGAAGGGAGCAGTCGACCGAAAACCTGCCGCACGACACCGGTCTCAAGACCATCAGCGACGACTACTTCAGCCTGCTGCGGATTCCACTTCGCCGTGGCCGTCTATTCAACGAGCGGGACCGGGCGGACTCCGAGCCGGTTGGGATCATCAACGAGGCGCTGGCGCGGGAGTACTTTCCGAATGCGGATCCGATCGGGCAGAAGGTGCGAGTCGGCGAGGGTCAGGAGAACCCCTGGACGACGATTGTCGGCATTGTGGGGACCGAAAAAGGAACGACCGTTTTTCGAGAGATGGCCTGGGTGGACAGCGTTATCGTCTATCGCCCGTTCCGACAAAGCCCGTCGCCCCGCATCGTGATCGCCGTGCGGACGCGCGGTGACCAGGCGGCTATCGGGCGCGAGATGCAGCGCACCATCTCGGCAATCGATAGCAACGTTCCAGCGAATCAGGCAGACACTCTGCGGCACGCATTGGATGCGGTGCTGACGTATCCCCGGTTTCGCGCAATTGTGCTGGGGGCTTTTGCCGGTCTGGCACTTCTGTTGGCGGCGGTCGGACTGCACGGAGTGCTGGCACAGTTTGTGAGTCAACGCACCCAGGAGATTGGGGTACGGATGGCGGTGGGCGCCGGGGCTCGGGACATACTGCGGCTGATTGTGAGCCAGGGCGGTGTGCCGGTGGTTCTAGGCTTGGGGGTCGGGCTGGCGGGGACCGTGGCATTAACACGATACCTCGCGAGTCTGCTCTACGGGGTCGGGGCGATGGACCCGATTACTTTGATGGCCGTTTCTCTGGGGCTGCTGCTGGCTGCGGGTTTGGCGATTGTGGTTCCCGCACGGAGGGCGACGAGGGTGGACCCGATGGTGGCGTTACGGAACGAGTAGTTACCCACCCGAAGGCGGTGCTACGGGCTGGACCCAGATCTTCGACGCGGCAGCAGCCCCGAGTTGGATGGCGGCGTCGGCAATGCGCAGTGTAAGGGTTTCGTCGTAGTTCCGGGACACCACTTCGAGCTTCGTGCTGGGATGGATTCCGAGGCCGTTCAGGTACTCGAGAAGTTTGCGGTCCCGCTCGAACACGCTAATCACCTGCGCGGGGGCGTTGGCGGTCAGGTCGCTGAGCGGCAGTAACCCTCGCGCGCGGCGCTGGTGGGGGGTGTCGGCTTCGACGCGATTGCCATGGGGGCAGGCAGCGTCGGCACCCAGTTTCTCCACAAGTCGGTGCTCAAAATCGGCCGACACGGCGTGCTCGAGTTGTTCGGCCTCGTCGTGGACCTTGTACCATTCCATGCCGAAAATCTCCGTCAGCATGCGCTCGATGAGATGGTGGCGCTGCAACAGGCGGGTGGCGATTTCGCGCCCTGAGTCGGTCAGCGTTAACTGACCTTCGGCGTCCACGTTAATGAGGGCGTCGCGGCGCAAGCGCTTGATCGCCATGGTCACCGCGGGGGGTGTCACGTTCAACCAGCGCACCAGCGTGGAGGCTTTTACGACCTCACCTTCGCTTTCCGCCTCGGCGATCGTTTTGAGGTAGTTCTCCTTCGAGATCGTGATCTTCACGCCAACCCAGATTGTAGCGTGGGGCCTGCATGTGGCGATTCGCAACAGGGCAAATCACTGAGAATAAAAAGTTTACGAAATTTGATCCATTCTGCTGAAGAATTACGCGTATTCTCTCGAAGGGAGAATTGTGAAGCAATTTCGAACGGCCTTACTGATCGGCGCCGCGCTCGTTTTACCTGCGGCAGCTCAGCCTACTGTGAGTTCCGGAGGCGTGGTAAACGCTGCCAGTTACGCGGCTCCCGGACTGCCCAACTCAGCGATCGCGCAAGGGTCGCTGTTCACCATTTTGGGAAGCGGCTTAGGGCCTTCGCCTTCTGAGCAGGCTCCTTTACCATTGACGACTAACCTGGACGGCACTTCGGTAGCCGTCTTTTCCGGAGGCGTAGAATACGACGCGTTGATTGTCGCGGCGGGCGATGGACAAGTAACGGCGCTTTTGCCCTCGAGTACGCCCACCGGACCGGCAACGGTTGTCCTGACCTACAATGGCGCATCCACCGATCCGCAGAACATCCAGGTGACAGTCAGCAGCTTCGGTATTTATACCGTGAATTCGACGGGGACCGGGGCCGGCATGATCACCGACGCAAATAATAATCTCTACACGGCCACGGCTTCGGCACAGCCCGGAGGAACCGGCGTAATTACCGGGACCGGCCTGGGCCCCGTGACGTTCGACGAGACTACCACGCCGCAGCAGATCGACATGCCCGACCTTGGCGTAGTGGTGTACGTAGCGGGCCGGTCGGCGGACATCAGTTATCGGGGACGGGGCTTATCGCCGGGGCAGGATCAGATTATTTTCACGATTCCATCAGATGTACCGCTGGGATGCAATGTCGCTATCGTGGTAGTGATTGGGAACATCGCCAGCAATACAGTATTCCTGCCGGTTTCGACCAGTGATAATCCGGTTTGTTCGGATGCTAACGGGCTGTCGTCGACGGATCTGCAGACGATATTAGGGCAGAGCACTTACAGTTTGGGAAGCATCAACCTCGGCAGAAATGCGTTGAATATTAAGCTGCCGATTCCCATACCCGGGCTGGGGTCGCTCGTAATGACGACGGATACGGGCAGCGCCAGTTTCCAGCGCTACACGCCGGGCACGGTAACCGGCACGCCGACCGTTTTCCAGCAAGCCTCCATCGGGTCGTGCTACGTGCTGACGTTCACGCAGAATACTACCGTTACGTCGACCGGGTCGACGGTAGGGCTGGATGCAGGGGCGCTCATCAATGTGAATGGTCCTTTGGGCTCAAAACAACTATTGCCCGTGCAGAACCTGCTGGGATACTACTCCGCGACGTTGTCGAGCGGCACTCCACCCAACCAGCAGTTGTTCCTGAATCCAGGCTCCTACGCTTTTGATAACGGCGGCGGCGGCGCGGACGTCCAGGGCTTCTCGTTTTCGATGAATGTTCCCGCAGCGCTCACCTGGAAGGAGTTGAACACTATCGGGGACAATCCGATTGTTCGCGCTTCCGGCGTGACGGTGACTTGGACGGGAGGCGCTCCCGGGACTTTCGCGTTGATTACGGGCACTTCTGTTTTAACCTCGCCGCAGCTAACGGCTACCTTCGTCTGTCTTGCGCCTGTGGAGGCGGGGACATTCACCGTGGGGCCTGACGTACTGCTGCAACTGCCCCCCAGCGACACTACCAGCAGCGGCGGCTTCTCGATCCCGTTATCGTTCCTGGGTGTCGGCAACTCCGCAACCCCCGTTCGTTTCACAGCAACCGGGATTGATATCGGGTTTGCCAACTTCTCAGTTACCAATTCGGCCGGCGTCACCTATCAGTAAAAACGGGCAGGCGAAACCGCCTGCCCCACCACGCTGCCTCGCAGTTGGTTTCGCTTGTTCGTTCTCGGATAGATCCGACATGTTAATTTGGTTTGATTATGTTACGGACGCGCTACGCTCGCCTTACACTTGCCGCCGCTGCTGTGGCAGTACCCCTGCTGCTCCTGGGCGCGGAAGCCGTCGATCTTTCGATCGTCAATCAAATCAAATCCGAGGCTTTCGAACGCTCGAAAGTCATGGATCATATGTTTTATCTCACCGATGTGCACGGCCCTCGACTCACCGGTTCACCCAACTACAAAGCCGCCGGCGACTGGGCTGTCAGCCGGCTGAAGGAATACGGCCTGGTGAACGTGAAAGAAGAGAAATGGGGACCGTTCGGACGCGGCTGGTCGAACAAACATTTCGAGGCTCACATGATCGAGCCACAGTATGCTCCGCTCATCGGCGTTCCCCTGGCCTGGACGATGGGCACGGATGGGACGATCACGGGCGAGCCGATCAAGGTCACCATCGAAAAAGATGAGGATTTCGCGAAGTATAAGGGCAAGCTGAAGGGCAAGATTGTCATGAGCCAGCCCTTGAGGGAACTCCCGTTTGTGACCACTCCGCTGGGCCACCGCTACACCGATGCCGAGTTGGCCGAAGAAGCGCAGGCTCCCATGCCTGGTCCCAGCCGTCTCGGTCCGCAGCGTGCCAACATCCCGGGAATCAATCCCAACATGACCCCGGAAGAACGGCGAAAAGCTTTCGAAGAGCGCCGCAAGTTCCAGGAGAAGGTCGCCGCCTTCTACAAGGAAGAGGGCGCATTGATGCAGCTACAGGCGGGCCGCGGAGACGGCGGAACGGTGTTCGCACAGTCCGGCGGTTCCTATGAAACCAAGAATCCAATCGCGCTGCCCGGCGTGGCCCTCACGCCCGAACATTACAACCGCATCGTGCGGCTGATGGATCACAAGATCCCCGTGAAGTTGGAGTTCAACATTCGCAATGAGATGATCGACGAAAACCAGGATTCCTTCAACATCACAGGCGAGATTCCGGGCACCTCGAAAGCGGACGAGATCGTGATGGTCGGCGGGCATTTCGATTCCTGGCACGGCGGCACGGGCGCGACCGACAACGCCGCGGGCAGCGCCATAGCGATGGAAGTGGTTCGCATCCTGAAGGCGCTGAACAAGCCCATGGCCCGGACGGTCCGCATCGGATTGTGGGGCGGTGAGGAAGAAGGATTGCTCGGGTCGAAGGCGTACGTGAAGGAACACTTCGGTGATCCGGAAACCATGAAGCTAACGGCTGAGCACGCCAAGCTGGCGGGCTATTTCAACATCGACAATGGCACCGGCCGGGTCCGCGGGGTGTATTTACAGGGGAACGACATGGTGCGCCCGATTTTCGAGGCATGGATCGCGCCATTCCACGATCTCGGCGCCACCACTCTGACCATCCGCAATACCGGCGGAACCGATCACCTGTCGTTTGACGCCGTCGGACTGCCCGGATTCCAGTTCATCCAGGATCCGATGGAGTATGAAACGCGTACGCACCACTCCAACATGGATGTGTACGATCACGTCCAGGCGGGCGACCTGATGCAGGCAGCCGCCATCGAAGCGTCGTTTGTTTACAATACGGCGACGAGGAACGAGATGCTGCCGCGCAAGCCGCTGCCAAAACCGCAGCCGAGCCGCCGACGCGACGGTGACAATCGGCCGCAACCCACAGCCGGTAATAATTAACGATTCTCGAGCGCAATGCTCTGAACGATAATTCCGAGTTCGCGTTCATCCTCCGGGGTCGGAGGAAGAGCCTTGTCGAGCGCGAACTCGGCGCGATTGGCGTCGGGCTTGAGCCAAGCCGGCTCGACGTCGCGTGTCAGCGTGTAGGTACCGGACTGACGGTATGTCTCGGGCGCGAGGGCGTGTCCGTTCAGGTGAGATGAGATCGTAATCGGGCCCAGTTTCTGAACGCTCGACTCCGGGATGTAGATGCGCAGCGCCAGGTGCGGGTTCTTTCGTGGCGTTGCCTCTGGGCCGCCGAGCGTCACGGCAAAGTTCCGCTTCGTCCAACGCCAGCCGCCTTCCTCGATCTGCCAGAAACCCTCCAGTTGCTTGGCCGCGGTTGGATCGGCGGTCGAGATCAGGGTGAGTTCCTGATGGATGGTGTTGGGTTCAATTTCGATAACCTCGGCATACGGATGTCCGTCACGCTGCGGAACGGTGTAGCGATGGGCGAGCGGACGCCCATCCGTCAGCGCCTGGTCGAAGCCGGCGGGCGGATCGGGGAGTTGCGGCACCGCATTCCGCAAGAAAACGCCGCCCTCGCGAATTTCTTCCATCCAGGGCTTGTTGGCGCGGACGGTCTCGCGCGTGGCATCCCAGAAGATTTCGCGCGTGCGCAGTCGGCCGTCGGTGACGACGTAAAGATTGTTCTGAAGGCCCCAGTCGACAATCTTGACTTCTCGGTCGCGATAATTGGCCTGCAGGTAGTTGGCGAGGGGAATCAGGCCGTCGGACCAGACTCCGACGCCGCCGGTCTCCCGAAGTCCCCCCACGGCGCTGAAATGCCAGTACAGCGCCACGCCAAGATAGACGCTCGCGAGCGCAGCGACGGCACCGACCGCTTTGGGATAGCGGCCAATAAGCGCAACGGCGGCGAGGGTCACCAGCACGGCCGCGAACGGCAGCATGGTGACGAAGTGATGCTCGGCCACGATGACCCGCGAGGGGAAAAGGATGGCTGCGTAAATCAGAAATGCGATCGCGGCGGCGCGGGACCAGATGGTCTTCCAGTTGGCGCAACAGGCGAGGACAATCGCGGGGAACAACCAGCGCTGCCATGCCGGCATTTCCGGACCGTTCCACATCACCCGGTGCTCGCGGTCGCAGACAAGCGATTCTGCGAACATGACGAGGCGACTGGGGAACACGTCCGCCAGGCTGCGGTGCTCGGAGAACATGCCGATGGCTTCCCAGGTCCCTCCTCGCGAGACGATTTGGTAGATCAGGAATGGCAGTCCGCCGAGGACGCCACCGCCGACGGCAGCAAGCCAGTGGGAGGGGGCGGAAGGAAAACGGCGGCGTAGCACGATGAGCGCAGCCGCTCCGATAGCCGCCTCCGCCCAGATAAAATTTGCTCGCGCCCAGATGCCGAATCCGAGCGCGACACCGATCAACATTGCAGCGCGGGTCGAGGGTTTGTTGAGGTACCGGGAGAGTGCAAAGGCAAGCAATCCCAGCGCGGCCATCCAGGCGCTGACCGTACCGTTATCGAAGACGGTCATGGAGAGATAGGCGGGATTGACGGCTAATATCAGCGCCGCAGCTCCGGCAGCAAGTCCGCCCACCTGTTCCCGGAGGAGTTTCGCCACGCCCCAGATGCCAAATCCGCCGAGCGTCATGGAGACGAGGCGAATCAACGCGGTGCGGGTTCCGAAAAGGGCAAAAAGCGGCAAGCATAGGTATTCCTTGACGGCGCCGGCATAGCGCACGGTCATCAGGGGAATCCAGCGGCCGAACACGGGAATCCAGGTGTTGGGGTCGTGGGGCAGCGTGATCTCGTTAGGCGAATGCCGCATATGGACCGCGCCGAGCACCAGTAGGGCCTCGTCGTATTGCAGTCCAGGCTTTTGAAGGATCAGGGAGATCGCGAGTACTACGTACACCGCGAGGGCGGCCCGCACGAGAAGCCGCTGCCGGTTCGATTCCGACCGGAAGTCCAGAAAACCAGGCCAGGCTGAAGGCAAGACGCCCATTGTAACGAAGCTAAAGCTATTCAGGAGCAGCGCCGATGGTGGGATGAAGCTAAACATGTATTATGGCCCCCTGAAACGTTTGGCGAATTACCGTGCCAGCGGTCTGGCAGCTGCGGTTTGCGTCGCGGGAATTGCCCTCAGCGGCTTCATTTTTGTAACCCACCTACAAGAAGAAACCCTTGATTTTCAGAACGATCTACGCATCAGTTGCGAGAATCGTACAGCCGCTATCCGCAGGGAGCTGGATGCCGATCTGGCGGCGCTCCAGGCGCTGCGGGCGCACATGGAGACTGCGCCTCCCACTGAGCAGCAGTTCAACTCCTTCGCCCAACGGCTGCTCTCCACCACGATGAGCGTGCGCAGCCTGGAGTGGGTGCCGCGTGTCCGGGAGGACGACCGGCGCAAGTTTGAATCGGATCTCGGGGGTCGGTTTATTTGGGTAGGGGATCCCGCGCGGCCACGGCGAGCGCCTGAAGGCAGCGATCACTTTCCGGTCTACTTGATCTATCCCAACTTTCACAACTGGTCGGCGGTCGGCTTCGACGCCAACTCCAGTTCAGGGTGCCGCCGGGCCATGGCGCTCTGTGAAATGACCGATACGCCGGGGTTGACAGAGAAATTTCCGATCGTCGAACGAACCGGCGATGGCTTCGGGGTTATAGGATTTTTGCCGGTCCGCCGGCCGGCTCCCGGGTCGGGCGAGATTCAAATGACCGGATTCGCCGTGGCAGTACTCCAAGTCGGGGACATCGTGGAGAGCGCACTCTCCCGCGCCGGCAAACGGGACATGGATTTGTATGTCTTCGACCGCTCGGCGGCGGCGGCGAAAGCGTTGCTCTTCTACCACCCCGCGCCGACTGGGACGCGAAGGGGGATGGTCAAAACCGAAGCTGCCCTCGCGAGCGCAATTCGACAGCAGAATATTTTGAACGTAGGCGGGCGGCAGTGGGCATTCGTGTTCGTACCGACGCCGGAATACCTGGCGGGCGTACATAGTGCGCGACCCTGGTTACTGTTGTTGCTCGGCTTGCTGCTGACCGGTGCTGCTGTTTCTTATCTCGTCATTCACGCCTCGCACACTCGCCGCATCATGGGCCTGGTGGGGAGCGTCGAGGGCGTGAATCGGCAGTTAAAGGCGGCACGCGACGAGGCCATCGAAGCATCGAGCTCCAAGACCCGTTTTCTGGCCAACATGAGCCACGAGATCCGGACTCCCATGAACGGCGTTCTCGCGACGACAGAGCTGGTGTTGAACACCAACCTGACGGCGGAACAGCGCGAACTGATCAGCGCGTGCCACAGCTCGGGGCAACAGCTTCTTACGTTGCTGAACGATATTCTGGACCTCTCGCGTTGCGAGTCGGGCAAGCTGGCGCTGGAGTCGGCTCCATTCGATTTGCGGGCGCAGGTTAAAGCGGTTCTGCGTCTGCACGCGGTGACGGCGCAGCGCAAGGGAGTCCGGCTCAATCTGCAATGGAAGGACGGGGTGCCGCAGTGGATCGTGGGGGATTCGACCCGTTTTCGCCAGGTGTTGACGAATCTGCTCAGTAACGCCTTGAAGTTTACCGACAAGGGCAGCGTGAACGTTCAAGTCAGCAAGGAGGACATCGCGGAGGGCAAGATACATTTGCTGCTGACGGTTCGCGATACGGGTATAGGCATCGCCCCTGAGATCCTTCCGAAGCTGTTCTCGCCGTTCGTACAGGCCGATCTCTCTACGAAATACGGCGGCGCGGGGCTGGGACTGGCGATTTGCAAGCAGTTGGTCACGCTGATGCACGGAACGATCGCGGTCGAGAGCACGGAGGGAGAAGGAAGCACGTTCATCGTGGAACTCGATGCCGAGCCGTGCCGGCCCCAGGCTACAGGCGAAGCCGATTTCTCACCACTTCCCGCACGCCTGCGCGTACTCGTGGCCGAGGACAACCCGGTGAACCAACTCGTGACCCGACGCCTCCTAGAGCGGCATGAGTGCGTCGTGGATGTAGTGGCTACGGGAGTGGAGGCGCTCGAGCAGTATCAGCGCGCTTCGTATGATGTCGTGCTGATGGATTGCCAGATGCCTGAAATGGACGGGTACGAGGCGGCGCGCCGTATTCGGGCCCTGCCTGGGGATCAACGGGCGGCGATCATCGCGCTAACCGCGCTGGCGTTCCCGAATGACCGCGAACGATGCCTGGAAGCGGGCATGGACGACCACATCAGCAAGCCGATCAGCGCGAAACAGTTAGTGGCGGCTTTGCATCGGTGGGCTCCCAGCCACATCGAAGCGGCGGGTTAGCCCAGCACCTGTCACTTCCGACAGCACCGGGTATTGGATTCCGTGGAAGGGTGAAGCAGGCGGTTTCGCCTGCCATTCGAAGCACCGACAGATCTCGAACGATCCTGGTCGCCCGACGGCGTGGTGCATGGACATCTTGGTCCGCAGTGGCTGAAAACAGCGCTACCGCAGTTTCGCCAGCAGCTTGCTCCGTGTTGCTTTGCGGCGTTCCCACGCGTCACAAGGCATGCTCGAAACCGCCTGCTCCGCAAGTCAGCATAGCGCAACCAACGGAAACTCCCGGGTTCGAAAGGTGGGAAAGGCGATTTCGCTGTCCTTTTTGACACCCTGAACATCTCCTGTTGACGGAGCACAGGAGTTGTGGCATACTCCTGTTGTCGGGCCAAAGGAGGAGCCACAATGGGAAACGAACGCCTCGAGGTTCTGGAAGGCACCCTCGATCTGATGGTTTTGCAGACCCTCGAAATCATGGGTCCGCTGCACGGGTACGGCATCGCGCGCCGCATCGAGCAGGTCAGCGAAGACGCACTGCAACTCAATCAGGGCACCATCTACGCCGCGCTTCTCCGGCTGCTTGAACGACGGTGGATCTCATCGGAGTGGGGCGTCTCGGATAACAACCGCAAAGCGAAGTTTTATTCGATCACGCGAACAGGACGAAAGCAGCTTGCCGCCGAGACTGCAAAATGGGATCGCATCGCGGGAATCATGGATCGTCTGCTGCAACGGACGGAGGCGAGGTGACACATGCCTGAATGGTTCTACCGGATCATCTTTCGTATCCAGGGCTCACTGTTCCGGAAGCACATCGAGCAGGATTTCGACGCTGAGGTGCAGGCGCATGTCGCCCAAATGATCGAGGAAAACGTCGCGCGCGGCATGCCGGAAGCCGAAGCCCGGCGTGCTGCACTACTGCGTTTTGGAGGTGTAGCGCAGATTCGGGAAGCGCACCGCGACCGCCGTGGCATCCCATATCTCGGTGAAGCAATCCAGGATTTGCGGTATGCGGCGAGGCTCCTGCGGAGGAGCCCTGGATTCGCACTCATTGCCATCATCACGCTGGCCGTCGGCATCAGCCTGAACACCACGGTCTTTACGATCTACGATTCGATCGCGCTCCGTCTTCTGCCCGTGCGCGACCCCGGCACGGTCGTGCGGCTGATTCGCTGGTATCAGGACCGTTCCCGCCAAGATCAGTTCGCGAAGCAGGAATACGAGTACGTGCGGGATCACAGCCGATCGTTCGAGGGCGTGGCCGCTGCGACGGCGCCGATCGCGGTGGCAACTCAGACACAATCGGGCGGCGAAGCCGAAGTGATCCGCGTCCAACTCGTCTCGGGCAACTACTTCGGGATGGTCGGGGTGGAGCCCGCGATTGGACGAGCCTTCCTGCCCGCAGAGGACGGAACTCCCGGCGCTCATCCGGTCGCCGTCCTGAGCCATCGTTATTGGACGCGTCGCTTCCTTGGCGACGCAACGGTGCTTGGAAAAAGCACTTTGATCAACGGCGTGGCCTTCACGTTCATCGGCATCGCTCCTGAGTCGTTCGCAGGTACAGGCGCACCGCCGATGGTTCCCGATTTATGGATTCCGGCGGCCATGCGTGAACAGGTCGAACCTAAACAGGACGTGCGGTTCCAGATCGTTGCACGACGCAAACCAGGTGTCGACGAGCGCCAGGTGGCGAGCGAGATGGCGGTAGTGGAGAAGAGCCTCGAAGCCGCCGGCTTCACCGACCGCAAGGTTCTGCAGTTAAGCGCAAAGACCGCGACCTTCTTCGATCAGACCGGCGGTGGGTTTGAAGTATTCATATGGGTGATCGAAGCGCTGATGCTCGCCGTGACGTCGGTATTGCTAATCGGCAGCCTGAACCTCGTCAACCTACTGCTGGCGCGCGCCATGAGCCGGCAGCGCGAGATTGCGGTTCGCCGGGCGCTCGGCGCGGGCAAGCGGCGCATTGTGCAGCAACTCTGCACCGAGACGGCTTTGGTCGGGCTGCTGGGCGGCGCGGCTGGATTTGTTCTGTCACTGTTCATCTGCCGAGGGCTCGCCGCAACCCTCGAAGGCATGCTGGCGCAATATGGAACGGGCGCGGAGTATCTGTTCGTTGATGTGCGGCCCAGCGGTAACGTGTTTCTATACGCGTTCGCGATTTCGCTGGTCACTGGCATTCTCGTTGGATTGGTCCCCGCACGTCGAGCGGCTCAGGCTGACGTTGCTTCGACGTTAAAGGAAGAGTTCGCCACCTTGCTCGGTGGACGAGGACGGTTTCGTGATGTTCTGATCGCTGTGCAGATCGCGGTCTGTCTCACCCTGCTGGTGGGGGCGGGACTCCTGGGACGCGGGGTACAGAATGCAAGTCAGGTAGACCCGGGTTTCGAGACGAGCCACCTATTCGCGTTAGGCATGCCGGATGTTGCCTCATCCAACGCGCGCGCACAACAGGCGCGTTTGGCGGAGGTGATTCGGAAATTGAGGGAGACACCACAGATCCAGTCCGTTGCTTTCACATTCGAACCGCCGCTCATGGGTACCGCCACAGGCAATTTCGAACCGTTGGGAAGCCGTATAACGATCAGGTCGTCGGAATCGCGCTCACTCTTCAACCTGGTCTCAGCCGAATACTTCGAGACGGCCGGGATACCCATTATGCGTGGCCGGGCATTCTCACAACAGGAGGTGGAGCACGATGTTCCCGTCGTCGTCATCAGCGAAAAGACGGCCGAACGATTCTGGCCCGGCGAGGATCCGCTTGGGAAGGGCATCAAGGTTTACAAAGGATACCGGCCCGAACGGATCGCCGGCCGAAGCTACACGGTGATCGGCGTGGCCAAGAGCGTGCGTAGCGCGAATCTTTCGAAAGTCGACCCGGCGTACATCTATTTCACGGGTTCTTACGCCGACGATTCCATTCTGCTGATACGCACTCCGCTGACTCCTGACGTCGCGATTCCGACGGTGCGCGAGGCATTACGCAGTTTAGATCGGTCGCTCGCAACGCAGATGATCATGCTGAACGTCGAGACCGGGCCGGTGCGGCTGCAGCGTCTCATGACGGAAGCGCCGGCGATTGTCGCAGCGGTTTTAGGCGCGCTCGGATTGTTGCTGGCGACGGTCGGAATCTATGGCGTGGTTGCTTATCTCGTGAGCCAGCGGACGCGGGAAATCGGGGTGCGAGTGGCGCTAGGGGCGAGCCGTGGCGCTGTGCTTTGGCTGGTATTTCGGCAGGCCCTTAAGCCGGTGCTGTGGGGCATCCCCTTTGGCCTGGCGGGTTCCGCGATGGTGTCGGTTCTGTTGAGCAAGATGGTGGTGGAGACACAGAGTCCGGATCTGTTGTTTGGGGTGAATCCGTGGAGTCCAGTTACGTTTGGCGGGGTGGGGGTGAGCGTGGTTTTGGTGGTTTGGGTGGCGAGCTGGTTGCCGGCTCGACGGGCGATGCGGATCGAGCCGGCGACTTCGCTGCGGTACGAGTAGCACCCCAAGGCCGGCGTAGGTAAACTGTGGAAGCGTGGACACGCGTTTTCGCCTGTCCCACCCTTCCACATCCTGCAAAATCGTCGCGGGACGCGAAGAGTCAAAGGCTTTGTAAGACCTGGTTCTTAATCCAGCTTTATGGATCAGCGAGTGAAACCGGATCAATCGCCGGCATACATCAAGGCCATGAGTGCCCAACTCGTCGCCTGCGATGAGATCCATTGATCGCGACCGTGCGCGTAGCCCGTGTCGACCAGCGGCTGGAACGGAAATGCGCGCGTGCGCACGTGCCACGATCCATCGGCTTCCTGGGCCTGCCGGAGCCACGTCACGCCGCGGCGATAAGCGCTGTTCGCAACCTCGTATCCGGCTTCGTGCAGTGCATAAAGACTCTGGCCCGTAGCATAGGCATCGGTTTCGAGCGTTTCGAGTTGCGCCCAGCCGCCGTCCTCGTGTTGGTGCGCGATGACGTCCTGGACGGCGTCATAAATCGTGTCGGGATCGGCTTGGGTCCACGCCAATCCCAGGAGTCGCATATTGCGCTCCTCGCCGGTTTGGGGCCTGATGTTCTCCAGCCATTTGCGAGCGCGGGCAATTCGCAGCTCGAATTCCGCGCGACGGCCGGGAATCATGTACAACGTCAGGCCGCGAACAGCCATCGCGGTGGCGGTCACGTCGGAGTATTCGATGGGCGGGCGAGGCGCCCACACCGACCAGCGGCCGTCCTCGAGTTGCGACTGCGCTATGCGGTGCACCATGGCGTCGGTTACGGCGTTCGCTGCCACACCCGCCGCGTGCATGGCTTGGAGCCCGTATCCACCAGTCAGCGGAATATCGGGAATCAGATCGAGGCCTTCGCGCATGGGCTCGGTAGCGGGGCTGAGGAACGCGTTCAGCACCTTCTTGTTTGCGGCGAGTTGATCAGCGTTGAACTGGAATCCACGGTCGCGAGCGGTGGCCGCCGCGCTCATGGGCATCAGCGTGTTGTGGCACGATATGCATCCGGTTTTGGTGAATGAAGGTACGCCAATGCTCTGGAGCGCGGGAAGGCTTTTCTCCACGGCGGCACGAATGGTCGCGAAGTCGTTTACGGCGGAGGTCTCCTGAGCCGGCTCATACTGTTCCCAGGCCCCGGCTTTGCGCAGCACGACGACGATGGGCGTTTCGCCCCGGTGTTTCGCCCACGTCAGTGCCGTCTCACTCCACTTGTTCTTGTGATTCACGTCGGCATGAGCGGCCAGCAACTTCTCGACAACCGCAGCATCGCTCGATTCGGAATACGCGGCCCACATCAACGCGGTCGATTCGGACCCGTCGACGGCATTCACATCCGCGCCGGCATCGAGTAGCATTTGGACCACTTTGGGATTGCGATGCATCGCCGCGGCCATCAGAGGCGTCTGCTTCCAGGCACCGATCGCAAGATTCACCGCGGCGCCGGCTTTTAGGAGAAGACGAACATTCTCGGGATTGTCATAGAGAATGGCATCGCTCAGCGCAGTCGCTCCGTTCGCGTCTTTCGCATTGGGATCGGCGCCCGCAGCCAGAAGCACGCGCAAGGTTTCGGAATTCTGAAGCCGCGCAGCCGCGATGATGGGATAAGTGCCACCTCCTCCGCTCAGCAGGGCGGGAATGCCGTGGATGCGGTCGGGCACATTCACACGCGCGCCCTTCGCGAGCATGAGGCGCACCAGGGCGGCGTTACCCTCGGCGGAACTGGCGATCAGCAGCGGCGTGGCGCCCGGTCCGGACTGCACATCCACCTTGGCTCCACGCGAAATCAGCAGTGTGGCTTTCTCCGCGTCGGCGGCGGCGTAAAATAGGGCCGTTGCGCCCGCGGCATTCGGGACGTTCGGGTCCGCGCCGTGGTCGAGAAGCAGGCGCATGGTGGCAACATCGGACAATATTGCCGCGAGCATCAACACCGGCGTTCCCTCTTTATCTTTCGCGTTGGTGTTCGCTCCGGCTGCAATTGCGCTTCGAACTGCGGCGGCATTGCCTTCCCGCAGTGCGCTGAAAAGTGAATCCGTCGCGCGCTTTGCGGCATCGCCCACCGTTCCGGCGACCGCCAGGGCACAGGCGAGGGCTAGCGATAAGCATTGTTTCATGGTGAATATCTCCTTCCACGGCAGTACGCGCAAGTTCACGGCAAAAGAGCTCACCTGATCCGATTGTTCCCGCATTTGCGCGTAACTCATCGACCCACCAAAAGGAGAGTTCACACATGCTCAGGAGATTTGCCGCAGCAGCCCTAATGATGGCCGCTGCCTTTGCTAACGATGAAAAGGGAGTGCGGGATTTTATCATGCGATGGAACGCTGCCTACACAGGAATGGATGCCGGCGCGCTCGCCGCAATGGAGACGCCCGATTTCCAGTTGGTCGATCGCTTCGGCCATTGGATCAAATCAGAGGGTCCGGAATACAATCGCCGGCTATGGGCCATGACCTTCGACGAGATCTATCATGGGAAGCCCGGCCCGGCTCGCAACATCGAGAGCATCCGGTTCGTGGCGCCGCGGGTGGCCGTTGTGCAGGCGCGGGCGAATCATCCGGACGGCGTCACACTCGACGATGGCACACACATCCCGCCGTTTTGGGAGATCAACACGTACACGCTCGTCAAGACGAATGCGGGATGGCGCGTCGCGCTGATGAATATTCACAACCAGATCAATCCGGGGACGGAAGGCGCCGGCCAGCGTGTTCCGAATGCGTCGACGAAGGCCGCGGAACCGCCGGAGGGTGTGATGTAGGATGACATCCTGACGCCGGTTCGGAACGGCCGCACGACTGACCGGAAGAATCGGAGGCCGGCATCACAGGCCGCCGAACTGAAGTGATCAGGGATGCAAATCAGGCTGCGTATCGCAGGCAGCCGCGGCTTTCTCGAGGCGTTCGAGGGGCAGAGTCTCGGCAAACACCATGCTCTTCGAGCGCTGCACCTCCTTAAATTCGGAGATCGCTGCGCTCAGCAGCGAGCGCCCGCGGGCCTTATCTCCAGCGCGGCAATACCAGTCGCCCAGATCTCCGCGAGCGCTGGCGAAGCGCATTTTTGTTGTCGCGTTTGTCGTGTCGGCGGCCAGGCGCTCCAGCAGATCGTACTCACGGCGAATATACGGTTTTGCTTCCGCGGTTCGACTCATGCCCAGGAGCAGGAGCCCCAGCCGGCCATTCATGAACGCCGTCCGGTCGCGGAGCCGTTCGTTGGTTGGATCTTTCGAGAGCAGCGTCTCGCGCATTTCCAGGGCTTGCTGGCAGTGCAGGCGCGCCGACTCCATGTCGTGGCGACCCTCATCGGCATCGGCGATTTCGCTCAGATCGAATGAAATATCCAGGGGGATATTGGCGTTTTGCGGATCTCCTTTGAGACGGGCCATGTCGATCTCGAGGGCTCGAGACGCGTAGCGGTTCGCAGCCTCGTAATCCTTGAGTTCAGCCTCGATCGCGGCCAGCGTTTTGGCATTCAAGGCCAAGCCAAAGCGCGTTTGCGCATGGCTGGGATCTGCCGCCAACACCGCTTCGTATTCCTTGAGACTGTCCTGGGCGAGCCGTTCGGCCTCCTTCAGGTTTCCGGCATCGATCTGGATGCGGGCCGCGCTGAACCGCGCCACAGCCAGCGAGCGCCGGGCATCGAGGCTCGAAGGGTCGCGGGCGAACAACTGCTCGCGAATATGAATGGATTTCCAGTACACGTCCAGCGATTCCTTGCCGCGGCCCAGCGTGTTCAGGACCCTGGCCATATGGTCGTAAACGTCGGCGAGAGGCTTCAGGACATCGGGTGTGTTTTTAGACACCGCGAGATGTTCGAGCAACCCTGCCGCTTTTCGATATTCGCGAAGGGCTTCCTCGGTCCGGCCCAGGTTCGACTCGGACGGCGAGCCCTGTACCGCGCCGAGCCGCGTGTAGGCGTCCGCCAGCTCAACTTGTCCCGCAACATCTCCCGCTCCGGCGCTCACCAGGCTGTCCAGCGCTTCGGTCGCGCGCGACAGGAGTTTCTCGCGCACCGGCGTCGCGCCAGGCAGTGTCTCGATGGCATCGTGGATGTCGAACACCAACGACTCGGCCAACCGGCGTAGCTGCGTCGCATGACCTTCGGCTAGCGCCTGTTCGCGGCGGGCCTTCGCCGCCTCGTGAATAGCAATGCCGAGGGCCACCGCCAAAGCTACGATGAACACCGCCGCGGACCCAACCGCCAGCCGGTTGCGCCCTACGAACTTTTTAACGTAATACGTGACGCTGTCGCCGGCGGCTGCTACGGGCTGGCCCGCGAGGAAGCGGTCGAGGTCGGCTGCAAGCTGCTCCACCGTTCGATAGCGCCGCCACGGGTCTGCGGCCAGCGCTTTCAGGACGATCTTATCCAGATCGCCGCGCAAGCGGTGGCTCCATTCACGAACCGATGTGATGCTCTCCGGAAGCGCCTCGCTCTTTGCGGCGGTGGTCCGAATCAGAGTGCTGGGCGGTTTCGGATCCTTGTCCAGATCGAGAGATGCAGGACTGAAAGGCTCACGATTGCGCTGCGGGAACGGGTGCGAGTCGGTCAGAACCTCATAGAGAAGAACGCCCAGGGAATAGATGTCCGTGGAAGTGTTCACCGGTTCGCCGCGAATCTGCTCGGGGCTGGCGTAACCCGGAGTCATGATGCGCAGACCGGCGACCGTGACCTGCCGCTCGTCGGAGAGCAGTTTCGCGATTCCGAAGTCGAGCAGATGCGGCTCGCCATCCTCGGTGATCAGAATGTTTCCGGGTTTCAGGTCGCGGTGGACGATCAGGTTCTCGTGAGCGTATTCCACCGCGGCGCAAATTTTCTGAAAAAGGCGGATGCGAGCCTCGAGCGTTGGCCGCTTCTCGCGGCAGTAGCGGTCGAGCGGCAGGCCGCTGTAAAACTCCATCACGAAGTACGGGCGGCTGTCGGGCGTGACCCCGGCATCCAGAAGCCGCGCGATATTGGGATGGTCGAAATGCGCCAGGATCTGCTTTTCGTTCTCGAAGCGCTGGACGAGGTAGTCGGTATCCATGCCGCGCTTGAGGATCTTTACGGCCACCAGTTTGCGGAACGCGTCGTCGTCGCGAATGGCCTGGTAGACCGCCCCCATGCCGCCCTCGCCAACCTGCTGGACGATGGAATAGATTCCCAGACGATCGCCGCGCTGCGGGAAAGGCGGTGCGACGGGAGGTGACGTGCCGGTGTCCTCTGTGGTTCGGCCCAAAACCGGTGATTCCAGAAACTGGCCGGCTTTCTTTTCGCTTTCAAGCAGGGACTCCACTTCCTGGCGCAGTTCCAGGTCCGCGGCGCAGGCGGCGGCGACGAAGCTGTCGCGCTGCTCTTCCGGCAGTTCGAGCGCTCGCGAGTAGACGTCTTTGACGCGATTCCAACGCTCCGCCGTCATGCGCGTCCTTCGGCGCCGAGTTCCCGGAACAGCCACACGCGAGCCATGGACCACTCTCTTTTCACCGTGGCCGTCGAGAGGCCGAGTACTTCACTGGTTTCTTCGATCGAGAGGCCGGAAAAGAAACGGAGTTCCACGATGCGGCTCTGTCTTTCATCGAGGGCGGTGAGTTTCTGAAGGGCATCGTCGAGTGCCAGCAGGTCGAGATCGCTGCCGCCGGGGACGGCAATGGATTCGTCGATGGTGACGCGCAACGCCTCGCCGCCCCGCTTCTGGGCTTTGCGCTGGCGGGCGTGATCGACCAGAATCCGGCGGATGACCTGCGCGGCTATGCCGAAGAACTGCAGGCGGTTTTGCCAATTTGCCTCACGCTGGTCGACGAGGCGCAAGAATGCCTCGTGGACGAGAGCCGTGCTTTGCAGCGTGTGTCCCGCACGCTCGCGACGCAAATACGACCCCGCGAGCCTTTTCAGGTCGTTATATACGAGAGGCAGTAGCTGGTCGAGAGCGCTCCTGCTTCCACCCGACCATTGGACGAGCAGGCGGGTGATCTGTTCCGACGATTCCAACACGTTACGACAATGAACTCATTGTAGTACTGACCTGAAGACAAACGTGGCGCAGGCGGTTTCGCGTAAGCGTTCCGGGTGAGGTTCTAAAGGCTAGCGAAACCGCCTGCTTCACGCTTCCACAGCCTGCAACACACGGCTGAAGGCCGCGCTACCTATGGGGCAAAGTACGCGTTCGCGTCCAGGATCAGATCGGTCGCGCTGGTTACGAACACGCTGATCGCTCCGGCGGTCCCGGCGGGTACCAGCGCCGCATTCGCCACCACCTTCCCGAGCGGCGAATTGAGCGTCGAAACGACGGGCTGGGTCTGACCCGTTGGCCAGGCCGTCAAGTATCCGAGCGGACCCGGCGGCACTACGGTGACGTTCAGCGAATAGGCTTGCGCGGTTGCCGGGAGCCCGCAGGTACTGGCCGGGATGGTGAACGCGCGCGTAGCGCCTCCCACCAGGCTGGGGGTTCCGAAACCTACCGGGAATCCGCCGCGGGTGTCCGCTATGCGGCATGGTGTGATGGTGTAGAGCGACTCGGCGCCGGGCGATCCGGGCGCCGCAAAGTAGCCGTTGATGTCGATGATCACGTCAGTGGCATCGCTGGCAAACACGCTCACGGCGCCTGCGGTTCCCGAAGGCACAATTGCGGCGTTGGCAACGATGCTGCCGTCGAAGGCGTTAAGCGTCGAGACCACGGGCTGCGGCTGTCCGGATGGCCACACCGTGAGATATCCGAGCGGGCCATGCGGCACAACGGTGATGTTGAAGGAGTAAGCTTGCACTCCGGCGGGCACTCCGCATGTGCTCGACGGAATTGGGAAGCTGCGGCTCGCGCCGGCGCCGATGGATGGCGCTCCGAGTCCGGTTGGGAATCCTCCACGGGTGTCAGCGATGCGGCAGGGCGTCGTGGGATAGAAGGACAGGCTGTTCGCCGTCGAAGCGGGGGCGAAGTAGCCGTTGATGTCGATGATCACATGGGTCGGGTTGCTCACAAACACGCTGATGGCACCGCTAGTCCCGGCGGGAACGATTGCGGCATTTGCCACCACCCGCCCGTCGAACGAGTTCAACGTTGAGACCACGGGCTGCGTCTGCCCGGTGGGCCAGATGGTCAGATAGCCCAAAGGACCGCTCGGAACGACAGTGACGTTGAGCGAGTAAGCCAGCGCCGTGGCCGGAATGTTGCAAGCACTCTGCGGAATCGGCACGACTCGCGAGGCTCCGCCTTGGATGATCGGTCCGCCGAAATTTCCAGTGGGATTGCGCGTGTCGATCACGCGGCAGGGCGTGACAGGAATGAACCGCAGCCCGGAGGAAGGCGCCGGCGTGATGATGGTGGAATCGGAAGCGGTCGCGTTGGCCGCCCCGGCGCCCGTGGCATTCACCACGTTAACTAGCGGCGATGCGGCGCTGAGAAGCACGTTCACGGTGATGGTGATCGCGGGATAGCTGCTTCCGGCCGCAAGTGCATCGCTGCGCGTACACGCCGCGAGCGCGCAGGTCCAACCGGTTCCGGCGATCGAAACCAGGGACATTCCCGTTGGGGCCACTTCCGTTACAGTGATCAGGCCGGCGGTGGGACTCGTGCCCGCGTTCGCAACCACCAGGTTGTAGGTGGCTCCGTTTTGCCCCGCCGTGAAGTTGCCGGTGTGGCTGAGTGTAAGTGTGATCACGGGCGCAGCTACGACTGTGATGCTGGCGGATGCCGTGGAGCCCGCGCCACCCTCGTTCGATGTGACGGCGCCCGTAACTTCGCTCTTCACGCCCGCGGTTGTACCCGTGACATTCACGGAAAACGTACAGCTATTCGACGGCGCCACGCTCGTAAGTGAGGCGCCGGACAAGCTGATGCTGTTGGAAGCGGCTGCCGCGGTGATGGTCCCGCCGCCGCAACTGCCGGTTACCCCGTTCGGCGTCGCGACGATCAAGCCGGCCGGCAGCGTGTTCGAGAAACCGACGCCGGTCAGAGATGTGCCACTGTTGGGGTTGGCGATCGTGAAGGTGAGCGCCGTTGTTCCGTTCACGCCGATGGTTGCCGCACCAAACGAGGCGGCGATGGTCGGCGGAGCTACAGGAGTCGTGAGGATTTCCCACGCCCCGCGTCCATGAGTGCCGGCGCCGAGGATGTGAAGATTGGTGTTCAGATCGATTGAGAACACCTGGGCGCGCGGCAGGCCCGCTCCCATCCGGCTCCAGGTCACCCCGGTATTGGTAGTCACGTAGACTCCGTCATCCATGCCGACGTAGAAGGTGCCGGGCGCGGTGGGGTCGATCTGCAAGGACCAGGCCGGCAGATCGGGAAGGTTCCCGCTCATACTGCGCCACGTCGTTCCGCCATTGGTGGTGACAAACACGTTGCCCGCCCCGGTGAAACCGGAGAGGGCAACATAGGCCGTCAGGCTGTGTTGCGGATCAACCTGGATGTCCTGAACCGTATAGGTATTCGCAAGCGGCGCCGGCAGATTGACCTTCGTCCACGTAGTTCCGTGGTTAGTCGTTACGAAGATGCTGCCGAAAACCGAGGCGTAGATCGTATTGGGGTCCGATGCCGCAAGGCCGATCGAATCGACGAAGTGCCCGGCAGGAGTCCAGCCGGCCGATCCTACGGTGCTGATGGCCGTCCAGGCGTCGCCGGCGTTGGTGCTCTCCCAGATGCGATTCGTGCCATAGAGGACGCGGTCGCCATTCCCGGGATCGACGGCAAAAGGCGCGTAGAAATTCTGCTTCGTTGCGTCGTCCACGAGGCTGGTGACCTTCGTGTTCCAGGTATTGCCGCCATCGTCGGACCGTCGGAAAAACTGCCTCGCGAAACTGCCGTTCGGAATCTGATGATAGACGCGCTGGGGATTGGTCTTGCTGAACTTTGCGAACCCGCCATCGCCGCCATCGGTTTCCGACCAGGCTCCGGCTGAAAACAAGTCGGTTCCGTTATCCTGGCTCCCCCCGATCACGATCGTCGGATCGGTAGGATGCAGGTTGATGCCTTGAAACTGGATGGTGTTGAGGTTGCCGTTGAGGTTCGTCCAAAAGGGGACGCCCGGCTGATCGAGGCGATAAATACCGCCATCGTCGCCGTCGAGCAGCTTTCCATTGGCGTCGAAATCGATTCCGTGGTGGTCGACGTGCGGCGAAGCAGGATTCGATACTCCGGCGATGGCGATGCCGGTGCTAAGGTCGTTCCATGTCACGCCGCTGTCGGGCGACTGCATGATGCTGTTCGCGCTGGCGGAACCTCCCACGTAAACGATGGACGCATTGTTGCGGTCCACGATGACCGTCATGTCGTACCAGCCCTGGCTACCCAAGTAGTTGGGAGCGTTCACGGTCAGATCGCTGAACGTGGTGCCGCCGTTCGAGCTGCGGACCAGTGCCTGCAACATACCGGCGATATTTGCCTCGGAGACGTAAACGACCTGCGAATTGGACGGCGCGACGGCCAGCACGATGCGGCCGACATCCACGTTCAGCCCGTTGGGCGCGCTCACCAGCAGGGTCCATGTCAGGCCTCCGTTGGTGGATTTGTAGACTCCATTCGTGACATTCGTGCTGGAGTCGCCGAGCGCCGCGTACAGCACGTTGGGATGGGCGGGGTCGATCTGAACCCCGGACCACGTGTGCGTGGTGTCGATGGCGGCCGTTAGGTTGCTCCACGTCTGGCCGCCGTCGCTGGTTTTCCAGACCCCTGTGTTTGAACAGCACAGGCTATTGGTCCCTCCGTCTGAGAAGGAGGCATAGGCGATGTTGGCGTTGGTCGGGTCGACGACAATTTGGGAGATCGTCATGCGATCGAATACACCTGCTGGACCGGTCCGAAGGGTCCAGGTGTCGCCGCCGTCGATGGAGGTCATGATTCCGCGGCCAAAATTGGAATCCAGGCCATTGTTCGCTTCGCCGGTGCCGGCATAGAGCATCAGCGGATTCGTATGCGCGAGCGCCAGGGCACCCATCGATAGCGTAGACTGCGTATCCGTTAATGGCGTCCAGGTGTTGCCGCCATCGGAAGTGCGCCACACGCCGCCGCCCGCCGCCGCGATGTAGATTTTGTTGGCATTGGCAGGATCCGCGGCAATGGCGACGATACGCCCGCTCACGTTGTACGTGATGTCGACGGAGTTGAGGGGCGCGGGTCCAATCGGCGTCCAGGTGGTGGGGCTAAGGACAATTGCCGGCGGTGTCTGAGCATTCGTGCGCAGCCGCGGGAATAACTCCGGCCTGCGAGGGGTCCATTTTAAGCCCTGATCGTGCTCGGGAGCTCCTTCCCGTTGGGCTTTCGCGGGGCGGATGAACCAAAGGGTCAGGACAAAAATGGGCAATACTGCACACGCGCGCTTCATAGCTGTTCTCATCGAGGTAATGGAACAGCATACTACGGCTGATCGTTCTAGGGCGCGAGTTTTTTACATTCGTTGCAAGGACAGATGTTTCTGAGGTGCTCGTAAGAGTAGATCCCTGTGTTATGTCCGTCGTTCCAGTGGATACGCACGGCATACTGCCCCACTTCCTCGACGGAATCCATCTTGAGCGTGGGCTTGTACATCTGGAACGGATTAGCCTGCGGCGCGGAGTAGTTGCTCTTCTGCGGCTCGGTGCCGTGAGCGCCGGTACAACTGGCGCAGGGGCATTCGTCGCGCAGGTAGGCGAGGGAATACTCGCTGCGATGGCCATCCTTCCAGTCGATCTTGATGCCTTTGGATTTGGAGATGGCGATATGTTCGGGATCAAGTGTCATTGCGTTCGTTCGACGTCGCGGACGCCGGAGATGCGGCGGATGTTGGCGACCACGCGTTCGAGCTGCTTCTTGTCTTTGATCTCGATGGTCATGTCGATCACCGCACCGTCGCCATTGCGCTTGTCGTCGCTGCGGGCTTCCAGGCTTCTTATGTTGCTTTGCTCATTGAAGAGCACGGAGGTCAACTGGTTCAGCATCCCAGGGCGGTCGTCGGTGTAGACCACCACTTTAACAGGGAACTCCTGCGATGTTGCGCGCGCCCATTCGACGTCGATCTTGCGTTCCACCTCGTACATGAGGTTCTGGACGTTGGTGCAGTTCGTGGAGTGCACCGCGATTCCCTTCCCTCGCGTCACGTAACCGACGATCGCCTCGCCGCGGATGGGGTTGCAGCACTTGGCGCGATACACCAGCAGATCGTCGATGCCTTTAACCTTGATGACCAGGTCGCCGCTTTCGCGGGTCTGGTCTGGAACCGGCTGGGGCGCGGGCTTAGGTGGCTCCGCCTCGAGTTCCACCTGCTCAGGGGCCAGCTTCTGGAGAACCTGGCGGGCCGAGAACTTGCCGTAGCCGAGGGCCGCATGCAGGTCTTCAATCTTGCCGTAGCCGTATTCGTTGGCTACTCCTTCGAGTCCCGCTTTCGTGGTGCGGCTGAGCTGCACGCCGAAGCGCCGCGCTTCCTTTTCCAGGTACTTCTGGCCGATTTCGATGGCTTTCGCACGTTCGGTGGTGTTGATGACGTGCTTAATCTTGTTGCGCGCCTTGGATGTCTTTACCAGCGAGAGCCAGTCTTTGCTGGGAAGATGTCCGGGCTGCGTCAGGATCTCCACCACATCGCCGTTCTTCAGGCCGTAGCGTAAGGGAACGATGCGTCCGTTGACCTTGGCGCCGACGCAGGTGTTGCCGACGTCGCTGTGGATGGCATAGGCGAAATCGATGGGCGTGGCGTCGCGGGGCAGGGCGATTACCTTGCCGCGCGGCGTGAAGGTGTAGACTTCCTCCGGGTAGAGGTCCACTTTCAGGGTGGACATAAACTCGCCGGGATCGCGCATTTCACGCTGCCACTCGACGAGCTGGCGCAGCCAGGTGACGCGCTGGTCATCGACATGGACGCCCTTGCGTCCTTCTTTGTACTTCCAGTGCGCGGCGATTCCCTCTTCGGCGAGGCGGTGCATTTCGTCCGTGCGGATCTGGACTTCAAAGGATTGTCCGCCAGGACCCATGACTGAAGTGTGCAGGGACTGGTAGAGGTTGGGGCGCGGAATGGCGATGAAATCCTTAATGCGACCGGGTATCGGATGCCATTCGTTATGAATGACGCCGAGCGCCGCGTAGCAGTTCTTCACCGAATCGGTGATGATGCGGACGGCAAGCAGATCGTAGACCTGGTCGAGGCTGATTTTCTGGCGCTTTAGCTTCTGATGGACGGAGTAAGCGCGTTTCACACGGCCTTCTACGCGGGCAGGAATGCTCTCACGCGAGAGGTTGACCTCGATGATGTGCTGGATAGTTTTGAGAAACTCTTCGTTCTGGTGCCGCTTGGACTCGATTTCACGCTCCAGCTCGGTAGCCGCTTCCGGCTCCAGGTATTTGAACGAAAGGTCCTCTAGCTCACCGCGAACTTTGCCCATTCCGAGGCGATGGGCGATGGGGGCGTAGATTTCCAGCGTTTCCTGCGCAATGCGTTCCTGTCGCTCGCGGGAAAGTGAGCCCAGGGTGCGCATATTGTGAAGGCGGTCGGCGAGTTTCACCAGGACCACGCGAATATCGGTGACCATGGCGAGCAGCATCTTACGGACGCTCTCGGCCTGGCGCTCCTCGCGGGAGTAGAGATGAAGCTTGCTCAACTTAGTGACGCCATCGACGCAGCGTGCCACTTCGTCGCCAAACTCCTTCTTAATGTCTTCGAGCTTGACGCGGGTATCTTCGACGGTGTCGTGCAGCAGGCCGGTTTCGATGCAAACCAGGTCCATCTGCATGTCGGCGAGGATATGCGCGACGTGCAGGGGGTGGACCATGTAGGGCTCACCGGAGTCGCGTGTTTGGCCCTTATGGGCCTCGGCGGCGACGCGATACGCCTTTTCGATACCGGCGACGTCGTCCTTGGGACGAAGCATCCGGATTTTCTGTTCCAGCTCGGAGTAAAGTTGCTCAACCTGGTCGGCGGCAACGTCGGATGACTGCACTGTACTTCCAGGTTAGCAGGAGGACCGTCGGGGAATCCCGGGGAACTGGGTTTTCAGAGGGTGCGCCTTCCAACTCAAGCATAGGCACGCCCTCCCGGCCACAAGCGCTTGAAACTGTTCGGTGTCTTTTTCAGCGCCGTTTTGGGACGGGGATAGTCAAGCGGATGTGGGTGTGGTTGCGCGTTGGCTACCGAACGATCGGGCGGACTGCGTAATAACACTCAAAATATCCGCGACCTTTCCGCTACCGTGCTGATATTGCTGTATTTCGCGCAATTTAACCCATGGCCCTCAAAATGCGCTTTCCGACGCTGAGAGGATAAACCCATGTCACGTTCATTCGTGCTCGTAGCCGCCCTGATTGGCGTTGCCTGCTACGCTTCTGATGACAAAATCATCAAGAAGGTTCCCACCAACCCAACATCGCCGGCCTCCGGCGTTCAGATGTTCAAAGAGTACTGCGCCGTTTGCCACGGTCTGGATGGCAAAGGCTCGGGTCCCGCAGCCAGCGCGCTCAAGAAGACCCCCGCAAACCTCACCGAACTGACCGCCCGCCACAATGGCAAGTTCCCCGAACTCCGGGTCTTCTCCGTGATCCAGGGTGACGCCGATATGCCAACCGCACATGGAAGCCGTGATATGCCGGTTTGGGGCAACGTGTTCTCGGAAATGAGCCGCGGGTCCGGTAGCGAAGTGCAGATGCGCATCAGCAACCTGATCACTTACGTTAAGAGCATTCAAGTAAAGTAGGTCTAATTCGGCGAGCGGATGCGGCTTTCCAGGCGCGTCCGCTATGCTGAAGTCATGCCGACTGCCGCAAGGCTGACTGCGAACGCAAAAGCCGCGGGTTGAGCGGCCAAACTCAGTCCAAAGTTGTTGGACCAGGTTTTGGCCCGCATTCCGCGCTGGGCGAACGAGAACGTTCTGGTTGGGTTTGACACCTCCGACGATGCCGGTGTGTACAAGCTTACGCCGGAGTGTGCCCTGGTCCAGACCGTCGACTTTTTCACGCCTATCGTTGACGATCCATACAGCTTTGGCGCGATTGCGGCCGCCAATTCTTTGAGCGACGTCTACGCGATGGGCGGCAAACCGATTTCGTCGTTGTCCATCCTGGCTTACCCGGCCAAGGGCGATCCGGACGTGCTGGAAGAGATCGTGCGCGGCGGCGCGGAAAAGATGCGCGAAGCCGATTGCTCCATTCTCGGCGGCCACAGCATCGCAGACGATGAGATCAAGTTCGGATATTCCGTCACGGGCGTCGTGCATCCCGATCGCGTGAAGGCGAATGCCGGTGCACAGGCCGGGGACGTTCTCGTCCTGACCAAGCGTATCGGCACGGGAGTCATCGCAACAGCATTGAAGCGAGGCGTCGCTCGCGAAGCGGATGTCGAAGCTTCCATGAAGTCGATGTTGACTCTCAACCGAGCGGCGTGCGAGGCGATGCTGCAGTTCGATGTGCACGGCTGCACCGACATCACCGGGTTCGGCTTGTTGGGCCACGCGCGCGAGATGGCAGTGGCGAGCCGTGTCACGATCGAAATCGATTCCCGGCTGGTGCGATTCCTGCCGGGAGCCCAAGATTATGCCCGCGACGGCGCGATTCCTGGCGGCCTGAAGAACAATCGCGAATTTGCGGCTTGCAGCGTTGAGGGTACGTCGGAATTTGACGATTTGTTATATGACCCGCAAACCTCGGGCGGGCTGCTGATCTCGCTTCCAGAGGCTGACGCCGCGCGTCTGGAGTACACTTATACGGAGGCCTACCGGATCGGGCGCGTGCTGGCTCGGGATGGAAAGCCCATCCGCATTCTTTGACCGTGAATCCCATCATTGTTGCTCTGGACTTCCCCAACGCCGCGCCCGCGCGCTCTCTCGTCGAAGCTCTTGGCGATGAGGCCGGCTTCTATAAAGTCGGAATGGAACTCTATGCCGCCGAAGGCCTTGCATTCGTGCGGGAGTTGGCCGGGCGCGGCAAGAACGTCTTTCTCGATTTGAAGCTTTACGACATCAGCGAAACCGTAAAGCGCGCGGTTGCCGTGATTGCCCAGAGCGGCGCGCGATTCCTTACGGTGCACGGCAGCAACGCCGTGATGCGGGCCGCCGTCGAGGGTCGGGGTTCGTCGAATTTGAAGCTGCTCGCGGTAACGGTCCTGACGAGTTTCGACCAGGAAGACCTGGCTGAGCTGGGCTATCCGGTGGAGCTTACGGACCTGGTGGCGTTGCGCGCACGCCATGCGAAGGAGTGCGGGATCGACGGCATTGTGTGTTCGGCGCGTGAAGCCGCCATGGTTCGAGGGATCATGGGTAGTGCGGCGATCATCGTGACGCCGGGGGTCCGGTCCGCGGATGCAGCGGTTGGCGATCAGAAACGAGTGGCGACGCCCGCCGAGGCAGTGGAAGCGGGCGCCAATTATGTCGTAATCGGGCGCGAAATCAGCCGGGCTAGCGAGCCTGCGGCTTCCTACCGCCGTATTCTGACCGCCATCGACAGTACCCGATCATCGTTTTCCCATCGATAATCTTTCCCGCCGCGATCATCTGCTCGACCTCGCGCGCCGGGAACCATTGCATCTCGATGCGCTCGTCGTCCATGGGTGTCGCCTCGCCTTCTTTCAGGTCGGTGGCCAGGAAGATGGTCATTTTCTCGGCGACGAATCCGGGGCTGGGATAGAACTCGACAAGCTTTTTCCAGGTTCGGGCGGAGTAGCCGGTTTCTTCCTTCAATTCGCGCTTGGCGGCCTGTAGGGGCTTCTCACCTTCATCGAGACGGCCCGCCGGGAGCTCCCAGAGGAACTTGCGCGCCGGCAGGCGATACTGCTGTACCAGCAGAATGCGTTTCTTGTCGTCGACCGCCAGCATCACCGCCGAGCCGCGATGCTGCACGATGCCGCGCTTGATCTCAAAGCCGCCCGGTTCGACGGCGTGGTCTTCGGTAACCCAGAAAAGGTCGTTTCGGTATTTCTCAACAGAGGAAATGAGCTTCATTGTTTTCGGATGGACTGCAGTAATTGGTCGCAGGGGAGCGTGTTGAGGACGTCGGCTGCTTCAAGCCAGCCGCGGCGCGCCGTGATGACGCCATAGGGCATATTGAAGCCCAGAGTTCGGGTGTGATGCGCGTCGGTGGAGATGGCGAACTTCGCCCCCATGGCTTTGGCGGTTCGGACGAGCGAGCCGCTGAGATCGAGACGCTCGGGACTGCCGTTAATTTCGAGACGGACGTTGTTGCGAACCGCCTGCATCACTACTTTTTCAAAATCGAAAGGATACGGCTCGCGCGCCAGAGTCATGCGTCCGGTGGGATGGCCAAGCAGATGGAGGTTGGGCGATTCGAGAGCCCGCAGAAGACGGTCGGTCATTTCGGCAGCTTCCAGGTTCATGAAGCTGTGCACGCTGCCGACGACCATGTCGAGCTCCGCAAGCGCATCTTCGGCCAGGTCCATGGTGCCGTCGCGGCGGATGTCGCATTCAATGCCTGAGAGGATACGTATGCCGAGGCCGTTGTTGTTCAACTCGCGAACGCGCTTTGCGAAGGCGACCGCGCGCGCTTCGTCCAGGCCGTTCGCCATAGCGATAGCTTTCGAATGGTCGGTGATGGCGATATATTCGTAGCCGAGCTCGCGGGCGGCGGCGGCCATTTCTTCGAGCGTGGCGCGGCCGTCGGTCTCGGTGGTGTGCATGTGCAGGTCGCCGCGGATGTTTGAGAGCTGAATCAGCGAGGGCAGTCGATGCTCGACGGCCGCTTCAATTTCGCCGCAGTTCTCGCGCAGCTCCGGCGGAATCCACTGCATGCCGAGCTGGCCGTAGACCTCCTCCTCGCTCTCGCCGGCGACGCGCTCGTTGCCTTCGAGGCGAAACAGGCCATACTCGTTCAACGTCAGGCCAAGTTTCAGGGCGCGCGTTCGGAGGTTAACGTTGTGCTCTTTGCTTCCGGTGAAATACTGCATGGCCGCGCCGTAGCTTTCGTGCGGCAGCGCGCGGAGGTCCACCTGAATGCCCTCCAGGCCATAGCGGATACTGGCCTTGTTGGCTCCTTTGCCCAGAATTTCGTGTACGCGAGGATGCACGACAAAGCGCTCCAAGGCGGCCGGCGCGCCGTTCCCGGTGACGAGCAGATCGAGATCGCCGATGGTTTCCTTTCCGCGCCGCAGGCTGCCCGCCGCGGTGATCTTCTCGATGCCTTCCCCTTGGGCCAGGTATTCGATCAGCTCGTCGGCAACGCGGTGTCCGTAGTTCAGGCGGTAGCGGCCGGCGCTCTGGCGGAACTGCGCGATCGATCGCAGCACCTTCTCTTCGAGCTTGGCGCCCATGCGAGGCAACTCGCGCAATTTCTGCTCGCGGCAGATGCGTTCCAGGTCATCAATGGTCGCGACCTGGTAATGCTCGAACAGCAGGGCGATACTTTTCGGGCCGAGTCCCTGGATTTTTAGGAGGTCCAGCGCCGATGCCGGAAACTTGGTCAGAAGCTGATCACGCTGCTGGAAGGACCCATGCTCGGCTATTTCTTTGAGCGCTGCGGCGATTCCCTTCCCAACCCCGGGAACATCGGTTACTTTGCGCTCGGGATTCTTGAGGATATCCCAGATGCGCTCGGGATACGTTTCGATGGTGGAAGCAGCGTTGCGATAGCTCCGTATCCGAAAGCCGTCGTCGGCCGCAATCTCCATCAGGTCGGCGGTTTCGGACAGGAGCCTTGCAATCTCACGATTTTCCATGCTGCCTGTCTGCGATTGTAGCGAGCATGTGCGGCTCGACGTGTACGAGAACGTCGGCCACCCACGGGAGCTTTTCCTTGATCTTGAACCTCACGTCGGTGGCGATTTCGTGCGATGACAGGACGGACATGGCCGGGTCGACTTCGAGGTGCAGGTCGACATGATATTGCAGTCCAGTCTTGCGCGCGAAGCATTTTTCGATGCCCAGGGCTCCGGGTACAGTAAGGGCGACAGCGCGAATCTGCTGCATGCGGCTCTGGTCCGGCATAGTGTCCATGAGCTGGAACGTCGTGTCGCGCACGATTCGTAAGGCGAGCACGACGATAACGATGCCGACGCCGAATCCGCCCCAGTCGTCGGCGGAGCGGAACGTGGCAGGGTTCAGGACGGCAAGCCCCACCCCCAGGAGCGCCACCGTGCCGGAGAGCGTGTCCATGGCGTCGTTCCAGGCGTCCGCGATGAGACCGGAGCTCTCGAGCCTGCGTCCGAAGTGGCGCTTGCTGATGAACATGATGGTCTTGACGACGATGGATGCGGCCAGCGGCCAGACGGCGAAAAACTGCGGAGGTGTATCGGTTTGTGCGGCACGCCGGAGGGATTCGGCGGAGATCAACACGCCCATCGCCGCAAGGAACATGCCCACGCCGAGGCCTGAGATGGTTTCGAGCCGGCCATGGCCGTAGGGATGTTCAGCGTCCGGCGGTTTCGACGCCATGATCAGGCCGAAGAGGACGAGTCCGGAAGCAAGAATATCGCCGGCCGATTCAATGCCGTCGGAAACCGCTGCCGTCGAATTCGCTTTGAGTCCGACCGTAATCTTGGCCGCCGCCAGCGCCGCGCTGACAAACATGCTTGTAAGGGCAACGCGGCGTCCAATGCGGACGGACGCGGTCATTTTTTCTTTCCGGTGACGAGCTGGTGGCTGCCGCGAGCCAACTCTGCAATCTCTTTCCAGTCCAGTTTGCCATTCACACGCAGCGAGACCCAGCCGTGCTGGCCCACATAGGGCGTCTTGAAGAACCGCGGGTCCTCGAGAAACACGGGCTGCATTGATTTGCCGACCTTGAAGCTCATCGACAATTCGCCTTTGTATCTCTCCAGCACGGCGAACGTCTTCATCTTCCCGGCTTGAAACGTGGGGTGTCCGAACGTAACCGTTTCGCTCGCTCCCGGCAGAGCTAGGCAGATCTCGCGCAGCTTAGTCAGGATCTTCTGCTCATCCATACCGATCAATTACAAGCTTACTTTATGGCAACTCCTCTCGTTGAGATGCAAGGTCCCGATGATTAAGCGAAGGGCCGCCGGATTTTTGCGATTCGGGCGCTTAGGCAAACTTCGGGCGAGGCTATTCTCAAAGCTCGAGTAGGTAGCCCTTCTTTCCTACATTAACACCGTGCGAGCGGCCGAGCTGATCGGCGCGTCCAGCAGCCTCGTGGATGTGGCCGCAGAAGAAGTGGAGGGGTTGCTCGCGCTCGATGAAGTCGCGAACCGCGGTGCTGCCGAAATGCATGCCTCGGGCGGCTTCGTCGAGTTGGGTGTTGTGGGGCGGACAGTGGCAGACCAGGATGAGTGGGGATTTTCCGCTGAAATGAGTGAGGCGTTGGGCGAGTTCTTCTTCCGTATATTCGCCAGGCGTGTTGAAGGGGGTCGGGTTGGAATATCCCAATCCGGCAATGGTGTGGCTGTTTGCGGAGAGCGTCTGGCCGTGGAAGTTGTGGAGGCCGTACTGCTCACAGAGCCCGGCGATGTCGGACTCCGACTCGTGGTTGCCTGGGATGACGTACATGCGACCAGCCCGCTGCTTGAGGACAGGACCAACTTTCTCGAAGCCGCGTGCCCAGTTCACCAGGTCCCCGGCGGCGAAGTAGTAGTCGGCTTCGGTGTCGAGAAGTTTTTCGAGGGCGGTGAGGTCGCCGTGGATGTCGGAGAAGATGAGGAGCTTCATCTTTTAGAAGTAGAGCAGGTTGGGGCGCGGAGTTTCAAGGGTGACGAAAATGGCAATGTTTTGTTGGAGCATTGCGGTAAGGATTGAGCCGGAAGGCTGGAGCCAGTCTGTTTGGAGTGCAGCGAAAAAACTCTGCTTGAGGGAAGAGGTTACAATTTCGAATGGGGCATGATCACGCCGCGATCAATCAGCGCTACGGTGCCCGGTTGTCCGGTTGCATCCGGCCGGATCATGCGCCAGGCGGGCCGAGATATCACTGGACGTCAACGCTTCGGCAAAGCGTAGGTTGTCTGAATCTTGCCTTTCCAGAATAAAACAGAACTTGAGAAGTTATTCGCGCGCTCTCAACTATAGACTCGTGAGACCCTTTATTGGCCGGTGCATCACGCTGATTGCGTTAGGCGCACCGCTCGTGGCCGCTCAAAGCCCAGATAACACGACACTCAAACAAGTCATCATCTTCGGCCGTCATGCCGCACGCACCCCCGTTGCCACCCCCGCGGAGCTAGATAGTTTCTCGGCGTTTCCGTTTCCTGCATTCTCAATTTCGGGGCAGTCGGTGATTACGCCGAACGGGAAAACGAATGAAACGCTTCTCGGCAACTATTTTCGCCAGTGGCTGACACAGGAAAAACTGTTAACCGGCAACGACAGCTCCGACGCTGCTTATGTTTATGTGCGGGCCAATAATGCCCCGCTGATCGTGGATACTGCCCAGGCTTTCGTCGCGGGCCTGCTCCCCGCTGCACCGCCGGCAGTCAACACGGTTTCCGTCCCCGACTCGCTGTTCAACCCCATCGACGCGGGTGTGGCGACGCTGGATGGAAAGATGGCGGTCGCCGCCGTCAATGGACGTCTGGGGGGCAATCCGCAGTCACTGGCCACGGCCTATGCCGCGGAGTATGCGCTGGTGCGTTCGGTCTTGTTCAACTATGCGGCCGGCACCACGCCTCCACCCGCCGCGCCGGAAGGCAAGATCGACATCACCGCCCTTCCAATCACGATGACGCCCGGCAATTCGACCGAGCCCGTCAATTCGGGTGGTCTCGGCCCCTTTTACATGGCCATCGACCCGTTCTTGATGGAATACGCCGACGGCATGCCCGCCTCGCAGGTCGGTTGGGGCAAGCTAAACGCCGCCGGTATCAGCCAGATTTACCGCGTTTACGACTCTTTGCTGGATCTCGAATTTCGCACCCCGTATCTGGCCAAAGTGCAGAGCTCCAATCTGGGTTCGCACATCGTTCGGACGATGATCCAGGCAGCTACGGGCAGCGCTATGAGCGGTGCGCTGGGAACTCCTTCGGACAAGATCGTCACTATTATCGGCGCCAACACCAATATCGCCGGACTTGCCGGGCTGTTCCATCTCGATTGGCTGGTTCCGGGTGACCAGCCCGATGTCGCTGCCCTCGGCGGGGCCATCGTCTTCGAGCTCCGCCAGTCTCAGAGGACCGGCGAATTCATCGTCCGCGTCGCCTATATCACCCAAACCATGGATCAGCTTCGCAGCCGCACTCCCTTGACGCTCGATGCCGGCCCGGCCAATATCCCCGTGTTCATCCCCGGGTGCAGCGTCGACAATACAACATTCGACTGTCCTTTAAGCGGCTTTGTCCGGATGACGAGGCAGGCGATCGAGCCGAGGTACGCTGATCTCACCAACTGACGTCCGGCGATGCTTCTTGCGCACGCTGGTTGGATAGCGGGACTGCCAGTCCCGCGCCGGCTGCCAGCCTGCATTACGTCAAAGGAGCAGCCAGACCCGTTTAAGGGACAAGCACCCTGAGAAGAAGATCCAGATCAACGTGAGGTCCCGGCCGAATTGACGGCGGAGCACGTCGCACTAAAATACACGCTGTTGTGATGCTGGACGCCGACGTTGTGGCGGTGAGTCCGAGCAGCGTCTGGCGGGCGCTGGGGCAAGCAGGACTTCGCCCGACCACCCTCAATCGAACGGAAAAATCGAACGTTGGCACAAATCGCTAAAGCGAAAGTGCATCCGTCCGGGAACGCCGGGCGTTAGCCAGAGATCCATGCCGGGAGGGGTCTGCGATGATTCGCGACTTGGGCGGCGAGACAATACAACCGGGGCCCCCGATGATAGAGTGAATCTCAATGGTTCGGTGTCCATCTTGCTTCGCCGAGATTCCAGATCGATGCCGTCTCCGTCCGCTTTGTTTGCCTCGAGCTCCTTCGACGAAGGCCGATTCCCTCTCGGTACGGTGCTCGCCGGGCGCTACCGCATTGTCGGGCTCATCGGCCAAGGCGGCATGGGTGAGGTGTACCGCGCCAACGAGATGAAGCTGGGCCAGCCGGTTGCGCTGAAATTTCTGCCAGCGGACACCGCGAATAACAAAGAACTGCTGGCCCGTTTCCATACCGAAGCACGCATCGCACGACAAGTATCGCACCCCAATGTCTGCCGCGTTTACGATATCGGCGAAGTAGATGGATCCACATTCCTGTCGATGGAGTATGTGGATGGCGAGGATCTACTCTCCTTGCTGCGCCGCATCGGACGGCTGCCGTCAGATAGCGGTCACCCTCGCCCTGACCGCGTACGCCTTCCACACTGCCGTGGCGGGTCGTCCGGTATTCAAAGCGGGCTTCCTTGAAGCGGACTGACGAGAGACACTATAGTGCTTCGTGCCAATTGAGGAGTTCAAAATTCTGCCTCCCGTTTCGGGAGAATCGTTGTCCTCGATGGGATCGAGGATTCGCCTTACGTGCGATAGCTCAAACGTACCCTTGACACAGAATACAGATCGGTTACGATGTACTTGGAATCAGCAATAAGCAAGGTTCCAACCGCAGACGGGAGGTTTCTTATAGAGCCCTTCACGAGTGAGGGGCGAGAATTCCCGCTCTCGGAACAGCTTGTGAGAGAACCGGCGCGGGCCTGAATATAAGCGCTTGAAAAGCGCAGCGCGTAATGCGCACCACGAAGCCCGACAGGCGGTTCTTGAGTTCTCGAGAGTTTGGAATCCTCGCCCCTTCGCCTTTTTAAAGCTAAAATCATGGACAAGTGGCCCTTATGGCCCTCGCCATGACCTGGTTTAGCTCCGATAGCTACTGGCTGACGAGATTCGCCTTCCAACGAGGCCTTGCCCTCATCTTCCTAGTCGCGTTTCTCAACGCACTCAACGAGTTCAAACCCCTCCTCGGAGAACGCGGCATCCTTCCTGTACCGCTGTTCCTCAAGGGAACCTCCTTCGGCTCTTCTCCAAGCCTCTTCTTCTTCGCACACACCGACGCAGTTTTCACGATTGCCGCGTGGCTGGGCATCGTTGCCTCGGCCGCCGCCCTGGCCGGCATTTCGGAACGGTACACGTGGCTGTCGATGACGGTGTGGGCGCTGATGTGGGTGCTATACATCTCGTTCGTGAACGTCGGGCAGATCTGGTACGCGTTTGGTTGGGAGTCGATCCTGCTCGAAGCGGGCTTTTTCGCCATCTTTCTCGGTAGCGCGTCAACTGCGCCGCAAACCATCACGCTGTGGCTGCTGAGCTGGCTCGAATTCCGGATCATGTTCGGCGCCGGGCTCATTAAAATGCGCGGCGATGAGTGCTGGCGCAATCTGACGTGTCTCGACTACCATTACGAGACGCAGCCGATGCCCAACCCTCTGAGCTGGTTCTTCCATTGGGCGCCGCATTGGACGCACCAGGGTGGCGTGCTGTTCAATCACTTCGCGGAGCTGATTGTTCCGTTTGGCTACTTCCTGCCGCAGCCGGTAGCGTCGATTGCGGGCGCGATCACGATCATCTTTCAAGGGTTGATTTTCGCCAGCGGGAACCTGTCCTGGCTAAATGCGTTGACCATGGTGCTCGCAATCCCGATGATTGATGGGAAGTACCTCGCGCACATTCTGCCCCTGCACGTGCCGGAATTGCACGCGGCTTCCGTGCCTTTGCGTGTCGCGACCGGGGCGTTGGCGGTACTCATCGCGATTCTGAGCGTTCGCACGGTGCTAAATCTGATTTCACCGGAACAGATTATGAACGCCTCGTTCAACCCGTATCACCTGGCTGGAACCTATGGGGCGTTCGGGTCGATCACACGCCCGCGATACGAGGTGATCGTAGAGGGGACCGACGAAGCCGTCATTACGCAATCGACCAAGTGGAAAGAGTACGGATTTCGGGGCAAGCCGGGCGATACCGGACGAATGCCGCCACAGATTGCGCCGTACCATTTGCGCCTGGACTGGCTGATGTGGTTCGCGGCGCTCTCGGATTCGTACGAGAACCCGTGGTTTCAGGGTTTCCTTGAAAAGCTCCTCGAAGGCGATCGCGCGGTGCTCGGACTGCTGGCCGTAAACCCATTCGGGTCGACACCCCCGCGATTCGTGCGGGCAGACTTATACGAATATCACTTCACGACGCCGGCGGAGCGCGCCAAGACTGGACAGTGGTGGAAACGCGAGTTCGTGCGGATGTATTTTCCGCCGGTGTCGCGAGCGCAGTTTGAGGGACGCTGAGAGTGCCGGCGGCCGTCGTGGGGGCTGGACCAAACGGTTTGACTGCCGCCATCGTACTCGCGCAAGCCGGCGTGCCGACCACGTTGTTCGAGGCGGAGGAGACGATCGGCGGCGGCGCGCGGTCGATGGAACTGACCTTGCCGGGGTTCGTTCACGATGTTTGCTCCGCGATCCATCCGATGGCGGTAAACTCGCCGGCGTTCCGGTCGTTTCCCCTCGCTGAGCACGGACTGGAGTGGATTCAACCGCCGCTTCCTGTGGCGCATCCCTTCGATGACGGCTCGGCCGCGGTACTCGAAAACTCGCTCAACGCCACCTGCGAGCGGCTGGGACGCGATGGCGCGACTTATCGCCGGGCAGTTGCCCCGCTCGTGAGGCACTGGCCGGAAGTTTTCGCCGAGATCATGAAGCCACTTCTGCCCGTGCCTCGGAGACCGCTCCGGCTGGCGCGTTTCGGCCTGTTATCAACGCTGCCTTCCACCATGGTCGCGCGGATCATGTTCCGATGCGAGTCGACTCGGGCCTTGTACGCGGGTATGGCGGCGCATTCGCTTCGCCCGCTGGAGACACTCGGAACGGCGGCTTTTGGGTGGCTGCTTGCGGTTGCCGCGCATGCCGGAGGCTGGCCCATTCCGCGGGGCGGCTCGCAAAAAATCGCCGACGCGCTGGCGTCGTATTTTGAATCGCTGGGCGGGCGGATTATCAGGGGCACGAGGGTGCGGAACCTTGACGAACTGGGCGATGCCTCACCGATTCTGCTGGACGTAACGCCGCGGCAACTGGCCGCGATCGGAGCCTCGCGATTTCCCGCTTCGTACCTCACGAAACTCAACGACTATCGATACGGGCCGGGCGTGTTCAAGATCGATTGGGCGTTGCACTCGCCGATTCCGTGGCGTGCGCCGGACTGCGAGCGTGCAGGCACAGTTCATCTCGGCGGCACACTCGAAGAAATTGCGGCGTCGGAGCGGGGCGAAAGCGTACCGCCCTTCGTCCTCGTAGCGCAACCGAGCCTCTTCGATTCGTCCCGCGCCCCGGCGGGGAAACATACGGCTTGGGCTTACTGCCATGTGCCGAACGGGAGCACCGCCGATATGACAGCGGACATCGAGTCACAAATGGAGCGCTTTGCTCCTGGTTTTCGCACGTGTGTTCTCGCGAGGCACACGTTCACAGCGGCTGAGATGGAGCATCACAACGCAAACCTGGTGGGCGGTGACATTACGGGTGGTCTGCAGAACATCAAGCAACTCCTGGCGCGCCCCACCTGGAGCCTCTACCGCACACCTTTGAAGCACGTATTTCTGTGTTCCTCGTCGACTCCTCCAGGCGCGAGCGTGCATGGGATGTGCGGGTTCAACGCGGCACAACTAGCGTTGCGAAGTATGTAGATATTTCCGGTCATAGAACAAATCAGACCGCAAACGTGTTGGGCATAAAAAACTTGCACACTTCGGCACGCTGCATGCAACGCAGAGGCCTGGGAGGATTTTGGTTCATGCCCGAAAAGAGAACCGTACAACGCGCCCGCAAGGACGCGCGCGAAGGAAAAGCTCCGTCGACGCAGGCGGGCGAGTTTGTCCGGGAGGAGATGGAACACATTCGTGAGGGCAAGCACGGCGCGCGTTCCACTAAGCAGGCGATCGCGATTGGCTTGTCGAAGGCGCGGCGGGCAGGCGTAAAGCTGAAACCGCCGAAGAAGGGGCAGGCCAGCGAACGGACCCGAACTCAGGCGAAGCGCGACGCCAGCAAAGGTCAGGCGAAGCATCGCACGAAGACGTCGGCGAAGCGGTCGCGTGCGACTACAAATGCACTGAAGCGTGAAGGACGTTCAGCCGCGTCGAAGCGGTCATTGTCGCGGCATGCGAAGCAGACGGCTCGGACGCGAAGGTCTCGATCGTCACGCTAGCTGGGCAGGCTGCATGCCTGTTCCACCTTGGCTCGCAACCGATTGACCCACAAAGGGTGGCGCAGGCGGTTTCGCCTGGTGTGCCGCCCACAGTTTTCCGGAACGGCGACTTGATTGAGTCTGTGATGCAGGCTATTAGCCTGCGGCGGGTTGTTAACCCGCCTCGGCGGCAGGCCGCATCCGAGGAAGCCGAACCATTAGAGGAAACTAAATGGCATTAGGCTGAGACGGCGGCACTCGATAGCCTTTTTGACGCGCGCCTGCCTTTGTACATCACCAAGCGCAGGCGAAGCCGCCTGCACCACCCTTGTTTTCATCCACTTTCATGGCCTGAAATCCAGCGCGTCAATCTGACAACCGGGAGAACCGAGTGCACACGCCGGAAAGCGATCACACTTTTTTCTCGATCGTTTAAACCAATCCTTCCAATCACCTGCAGACGAAGCCCGCGTTGACGAAAAACCTCTCCCGCTAACTTGGGGCCAGAACATCGCAAAAAGCGATGCCGTTGAGAAAGGACACCCAAAATGCCTGATCCAGTGATCATCATCATCCCGTTTCTCGGCTAATCCTTCTGATACCGCATGCTTTAGCTTGCCTCAGGATAAACAAGGAAAATGGCGCACCAACCGGTGCGCCAACTTTAATCCAATGTGGGACAAATCTGACAAGAAAATTCCGGCCGCCCTGTTAAACTTGAGTCACACCTTTAGTACTGGTGATACCGTGGTCCTACATACAGGACGTCTGAGGAATATTATTGCCTCTTCGATCCTGGTAGTGCTGGCCGCTTCCCTGGTTTACGCCTGCAACCAGGTAGCCCACTCCCGTCGAATACGATCCGAAGATCCACTGCTGGCGTCAATTCGGGCGCGGGCATTCAACTCGTATCAGCATGGGTTGTATTCCGATGCAGTATCCGCATATGAAGAGGGATATCGCAGGGCCGAAGCCTTGCACGACCGTGAATCCGCGGCGCGATTCCTCTCTAACATCGGTGGCGCGCGCTTTGCCATGCTCGATTATCCTCGCGCGCTTGACGCGCTTTTGCGCGCGAAGACTGCCGCCCTCGCCTTAGGCGATACAAATATATCCCTGGTCGCGCATGCCAATCTTTGCTCGCTATACATGCAACTCGGCAATCTCGACGCGGCGCGCGCTGTTGCCGAAGCCGGAGTCAGACTCCCTACCGGCTCCAACCTGCCCTACCGCTCTCAGTTCTATGTCACCCTGGGCATCCTGAATTCACAATCGGGTAGCCCCCAGCGCGCTCTCGACTACTTTGCCGAGGCGGTCCGGCAAGCCGAAATCCAAGGCGACCACCGACTGATGCTGGAAGCCTGGAACCATTACGGTCAGGAGCTCTTCGCCGCCGGACGGCTGGACGAGGCGGAAGACGCCGCGCTCCGGATTTATTGGCTGGGACGGTTTCCGGATTGCCGCGAACTGCGTCCCGCTTACCTCCTCCTGGCCCGTATCGCTCGCAAACGCGGGGATTTCGACCAAGCCGCGTCGTATGCCGGGCGCGGTTTGGATCTGGTTTCACAGCGCCCGGACAATCGCTTATGGGAAGCATATTTCCGCCTCGAACGCGGTGCCGTCAGGCGATGTTTCCCGGACCTCGAAAAAGCCCTCACCGTCGCCCGTGAATGGCGCGACTCCATTGGACCTTCGGAATGGTTAAGCAATTACGCCAGTCACTGGATTGGCGAAATCTACGACGCCTACGTGGATGCCGCGGTCTCCGGACCGATGGCGCGTCCCGCGGAAGCCTTTCTCGCCATCGAGGAAGAACGCGCTTCGACGCTCGTCCGCACCCTCGAGAGCAGTTCTACCTGGAGGCAGAGCCTTCCCGCCGGGTATTGGCGAACCTTGGCGGCTTTACGCGCCGAGATGGCGAAGTCATTCGATCATCGAACGACGACTGAGCATTCTCGTGTGCGGCAACTCCGCAATCGCTTACACGAGTTTGAAGCGGGTTCAGGTCTAACACTTACCCCTTTTGGCAATAAAACGGGAGAGAAGATTTCCTCGGAGAATACACTTAGTAATATTCGGCGCAGCATCCGCGCAGATGAAGCGTTGATCTCACTTCATCTGGGACAACGATCTGCATTCATTTCAGCCTTGACTAACAGACGCTTGGAAATGCATCGTCTGGCCGGGTCGCCCGAGATCACGAAGCTTGCGAAAAGCTTCGAGAACGCTTTAGAAGCAAGTGCACCCGGCCGCGATCGTATCGGAAAAGAGCTTTACCTCAAGTTGTTCGGGCAGTTAAGCCCGGCGGTTCGGCGGAGAGCGAAATGGATTCTGTCTTCCGATGATGTTTTGTTCGAGGTTCCATTCTCCGCGCTCGTCGTCCCGAAGAAAAACAGACGGCCGTTGTACCTGGTCGAGTTGCACTCAACCGAGAGAATCCCCAGCGCCTTTCTGCTGGCTACGCGTTCCGGGGACCCGCAGCGCGGGCGTTTCCTCGGAGCCGGCGATGGCATTTACAATGCCGCGGACCCGCGCTCCGGGAAATTTGGCGCACGCAACGGCGTTCGTCTACAACTCGCAAGACTCGCCGGAAGCGGTGGGGAGTTGCAGGCTTGCGCCGCCGTTTGGAAAAACCGTGCGCAACCTGTTCTGCTAACAGGAGAGCAATTGAGCCGCGAGGCTTTTGAGCGGTCCCTGCGATCCGCTCCCTCGGTGATTCACCTTGCCGCCCATGTCTTGCAACAACCTGGACATCCGGATGAGGCTCTCATTCACCTGGGGTTTTCAGCAAATGGCGATGCGCAGGTTTTGACGATCGAAGATATCGCGAATCTGCAGTTGCCTGGATCGCTCGTCGTCATGAGCGGCTGCAGTTCGGCCGCTGGAGGATCCCTTCGCGGAGCTGGCGTCCTGGGTCTTACGCGTGCTTGGCTTGTGGCGGGTGCGCGGGCCGTAATTGGTAGCCGCTGGGCCACACCCGACGATTCGGGAGAGATATTTCAGTCGTTCTATCGCCGCCTCGCCAGTGAGCCGGCGTTCGACGGGCCTGCCATCGTCCGCTCGTTCCACGCAGCCCGTATCGCCATGTTGCGATCGCGCTCGTGGCGGAGCGACCCCCGCTATTGGGCCGCGTTCTATCTGATCGCAAAGGATTAGCGCACCGATGCTTGCTTTCAAACGCAGCCTGGAACACGCGGTACCTTTATCCGCACATCGCAGACCTCAGCGTGAGGTGGTCAGTATTACTTCCCGACTCCGCCGCGAGCAATCTCACGACAAGCCTGACGTCCCATTCCTCGAGAACGGCGAAGATGGTCAAAGTAGCGCCTGGACAACGCTCGTCCGACAGATTCACGATGGCGACGAGCCCGCGATGGAACAGCTCTACCAGATCTTCTCCCAGGGCATCCGCTTTTATTTGTGTCGGCAATTGGGGCCCCAGGAACTGGACGACAAGGTGCACGACATTTTCGTCATCGTCGTCCAGGCCATTCAGCGCGGCGAACTGCGCGATCCCGATCGCCTGATGGGCTTTGTTCGTACCGTCGTCCGGCGGCAGGTCGCAGCCTACATCGATGAAATGGTGCATTCCCGCCGCGAGGAGCTCAACCTGGAACTCACCTTCCTGCCCGATTCCCGACGCAACCCCGAACAAACGGTCGCACTCCGCCAGAAGGTCGACCTGATGAAAACCGTCATGGCCGAACTGACCGACCGCGACCGCGAGATCCTGACCCGCTTCTACCTCAACGAGCAAACCCAGGAGGAAATCTGCCAGGACATGGATCTCTCCGACACCCAGTTTCGGCTGCTCAAATCCCGCGCTAAGGCCAGATTCGGCGAGTTAGGTAGAAAAAAACTGCAGCACCGCCAGTTAGTGCAAGTTTTTTTGAGAGCTTCCGTTCGCAAGTAGCACTAGTGTTGTCAGAAGTCCAAAACACGGCAATCTGCATGGCCAGGAGGGCGACGATGCCTTATAGTTTTGGCCCACACATCGAGCCCGACAGGCTCGAGCGGTACTCTATGGGCCAACTCTCGGAGATGGAAATCGCTTCTGTCGAGGAGCATCTACTCGTGTGCGCCGGCTGCCGCGCTGACCTCGAACAAATGGACGAGTTCGTAGCCGCCGCCAGGCAGGCCCTGGCAGACATTCCCCGCAAAGCCCAACTTGACCTCCCGCTCGAAAACTTTCCCAAACACCACGGCTGGAGTGTAGGCAAGGCTATACTCATCGCCGCGGTCTTAATTCTGACTGCTGCGCCATTTTCGCTTTGGAGACCCTTCTGGAATACCCCGATTCACCAGCAGGTGCTCCTCCAAGCTAATCGCGGCCCCGACACACCGCAGGTTTCTCCGGGCTATCTCGACCTGCGCCTGGCCACCCCCGGCCTGACAGAACCCGGAAGCTACCAGGTTCAACTCATCAATTCCACCGGCAGCCCACTTTGGAGTGGCATCGGCGCCTTGCATCGCGGAGAAGTCACGGCCGCCGTCACCAGCGTTGTTTCATCCGGCCAATACTGGGTTCGTCTCTTCGCAAACGGGCAACTGATTCGGGAATATGGCTTGGCTGTCCGGTGACATAATGTGATTTGACGCGCCATCCCCGCGAGTTCCGTTTCTACGACCTCCTTGTCAGCATCTTCGTCGTCATCCTCCTGATTTCCAATCTCGTCGGCCAGAAAATCTGCGCATTCGGAGAGTCTCGCGTCAGCGGAGCCCAGCTCCTTTTTCCCATTACCTACATCTTTGGCGATGTGTTCACGGAGGTATACGGCTATTCGGCCTCTCGCCGTGCCATCTGGATCGGTTTCATGGCCTCCGGACTCCTGGCCGTCATGGGTCTCATCACGGTCGCGCTCCCGCCCGCCCCTGAATGGCACAACCAGCAGGCCTTCGAAACCGTCTTCAGCTTTGTCCCCCGGCTCGTAGTTGCCAGCCTCATAGCCTTCTGGTGCGGCGAGTTCGCAAACTCATTTGTCATGGCCAAGATGAAGATCCTGACCAGCGGCCGCTTACTCTGGAGCCGCACTGTAGGATCGACGGTCGTCGGCCAGGCCGTTGACACCCTCGTCGTGATGGTGGTGGCCTTCGCCGGAACGGTTAGCTTCAAAGTGATCGCAAACGTCATCATCTCCGGATACCTCTTCAAGGTCATCTACGAGGTGCTCGCTACCCCGTTGACCTACCTTGTCGTCAACGCCCTCAAACGCGCCGAAGGAATGGACCCCTTCGACTATGGCACCCGCTTCAACCCCTTCCTCACCCAGGGCTCCGAAAACGCCCCCGTCCAAAAGGAACACGAAGAGTCCCGTACGATACACTGATGGTTTGGCACTAAAACCCCGTGTTTGTGTAGTCAACTACCTCAATACCGTGCCGCTTGTGTGGGGCATGCTCCACGGAGAGCAGCGTGACCTGTTCGACCTGTCGTTTTGCATCCCTTCTGAGTGCGCCGACCGCCTTCAGGATGGCCGTGCCGACATCGGGATCGTTCCGGTGATCGAGGTGGCCCGCCAGAATCTCGTCATCACCGGCGATACCGCCATCACCTGCCGCGGCCCGGTGCGTTCCATCCTGTTGATTTCCAAGGTTCCCTTCAATGAGATCCGAACACTCGCGGCCGACTGCAGCTCACGTACCTCGGTTGTTCTCAGCCAGGTGGTCCTGGCGCGCCGCTACGGGCTTTTGCCTATCATGAAATCGCGTCCGCCCGACCTCCAGGCAATGCTGCACGATTGCGACGCCGCCCTGATCATCGGCGATCCCGCGCTCCTGATCGAGCCCGCCGACCTGCCCTATCAAGTCCTGGACCTATGTGAAGCCTGGACCGAAATGACCAAGCTACCGATGGTCTTCGCCGTCTGGGCCGGCCATAAACGCTACGATCCTGCGCCATTCCGGGCCTCTCTCGAGTTCGGCTTGCAGCACCTTGAAGACATCGTTGCCTCAGAGCACGCCAATCGCGGAATTTCGCCCGAGCTCGCCCGCGACTACCTGACGCATCACATCCAGTTCGACCTCGGGCACGACCAACAGACGGGCATGAAGCGGTTCCTGGAGTACGCAGCGGCTCTACACGAGACCGAAGAAAGGGTGATCATCGCATGATGACGCGGCAGGAAGCGATCGACCTGTTTCGCAGCGACGACCTGATTGGCATCGGCATGGCGGCCGACGCGGTGCGCCGCAAACTGCACCCCGACGGCATCGTCAGCTACATCATCGACCGCAACATCAACTACACCAACTTCTGCACCGAGTATTGCAGCTTCTGCGCCTTCTACCGGCCCATGGGCCACGCCGAGGGTTACATCCATCCCAAGGAAGTCATCTTCTCGAAGATCCAGGAAACCCTGGACCTCGGTGGAACCGGAATCCTGATGCAGGGCGGCCTGCACCCGGACCTCAAGATCGAGTGGTACGAGGACCTGCTCCGCTCTATCAAAGCCCGCTTTCCCGAAATCTGGTGCCACTGCTTCTCAGCGCCCGAGATCATCAACATCGCAAACGTCAGCGAGTTGAGCGTGCGCGACACCATTGCGCGCCTGCGCGATTCCGGCCTCGATTCGATTCCCGGCGGAGGCGCTGAAATCCTCGACAACGATGTCCGCAAGCGGATCAGCCGTCTGAAATCGTCCACCGAAGATTGGATTGTGGTGCAACGGACTGCCCACGAGCTGGGGATGCGAACCACCGCGACCATGATGTTCGGCTGCGGCGAGACCGTCGAACAGCGTATGAACCACTTCGACATCGTCCGCCAGATCCAGGAAGAGACCGGCGGATTCACGGCCTTCATCCCCTGGTCATTCCAGCGCGAGAACACATCGCTCGGAAGATTCATCAAGGAAGAGGCCACCGGGGTCGAATATCTCAAGACCCTGGCGATTTCGCGCCTCTATCTCGAGAACATTCTCAACATCCAGTCCTCGTGGGTGACGCCAGGCCTGAAAACCTGCCAGGTCGGCCTGCGTTTCGGCGGCAACGACGTCGGCAGCATCATGATCGAGGAGAACGTCGTGTCCGCCGCCGGCGCGCATCATCGCGCGACCGAAGAGGAATTGCGGCGCCTGATCCGCGACGCCGGTTTTATTCCCAAACAGCGCGACACGCTCTATCGGACGTATTTCCTCAACTGATCCCGGCGGTAACCCGCGTTACAATTCTCATTTGATGAAGTACTGGTACGCCGCCCTTCTCTGCCTTTCTTTCGTCTCCCTACCAGCCCAGGAGCTCCGAGTCACAGAAGGCATCACTGACAACCAGGTTCTACAGCGTAGCGCGGACCAGACGGCGGATCTGCACTTCGGCGGAACCATCATTGGCAAAAAAGCCACAGGCAAAGATGTCGAAGCGCGACTCACGTCCGGCGGCAGTCCAGTAAGCGGATTTGAATGGATGGCCGTCGGCAAGGTCAACAAATTGCAGAAGTGGACCGCCGAGATCAAAGGTGTCCATACCGGCGGCCCCTATCGGCTCGAGGTCCGCCTGCAGGGAAGCCCCATCATCTACCCCGTCGACAAGATCATGGTGGGTGATCTCTGGATTCTCGCCGGCCAGTCGAACATGGAAGGCTACGGCGACCTGGTCGACGTCCAGCAGCCCATCCCGCAGGTCCACAGCTTCGACATGTCGGATAAGTGGCTGATTGCCGAAGAGCCGCTGCACACGCTGGTGAGCGCCGAAGACCGCGTCCACTGGCGCTTGAACGATCAGAAGGAGCCCGAGCGTTGGAGCGGCGAACGTCTCGACAAGTACATCACGCAGCGCAAGAAGGGCGCCGGCCTGGGATTGCCGTTCGCCGTCGAGATGTTCCGCCGCACCGGCGTTCCGATCGGGGTGATCCCTTGCGCCCACGGCGGCACCATCATGGAGCAGTGGTCTCCCACGCTCAAGGACCGCGAAGGCGACTCATTGTACGGTTCCATGCTGCGGCGGTTCCATGCCGTCGGCGGCAACGTCAAGGGGATGCTCTGGTACCAGGGTGAGTCCGACGCCAGCCCAGCCGAAGCACCGTACTTCCTGCGCCGCTTCGAAGACTTCGTGAAGGCCGTGCGGGCCGATTTTAACGAACCCGACCTGCCGTTATATTACGTCCAGATCGGCCGCCATATCAGCAACATGAATATTGCGGAATGGAACAACATTCAGGCGATGCAACTCAAGGCCGAGACCGATCTGCCGAACGTCGGCATGATCTCGTCCATCGACTGCACGCTCGACGATGCCATTCACACCAGCACCCAGGACTTGAAACGGTTGGGCTTTCGGTTGGCCGATCGCGTCTGCCGCGATCTGTTCCCCCGGGTGAAGAACTACGGCGATCTGAAGCCCGGCCCCCGCCCCGTCTCGGCCCACCGCGACGGCGAAGTGATCAAGGTGAATTTCTCCGGCGTCAATGGCCGCCTCCAGTCGGACGGCCGGATCGCCGGCTTCACCATTCACGATGCCAAAGGTGTGCCGGTGCCCCTGATCTATAAAGCTTCGGTGGACCCGGCCGAGGCTAGCACCGTACTCCTTTACATTCAGGGCGCGCTTCCCGCGAAAGCCACCATCCGGTACGGGTACGGTAAAGACCCTTACTGCAACGTTCGCGATGCCGCGGACATGGCGGTGCCGGCATTCGGACCGCTGAACATTGAATGATAAACTGAAGGTTTCCGCGTCCGGGAGATCCCCTCACATGAGATTTGCCGTCCTTTTCATTCTATGTCGAGTTGTATTTGCCCAGGCGATGCCTCCACCGCCGCCAGTCCCCGCGCCATCTCCCGAATCCGCAAAAGTCTCCGATGACACGGTGGTTGCGACTGTCCATGGCGAGAAGGTAACCGCCGGTGAAATACGCAGGCTCATGAGCCTGGTCGGATCGGCGCAGCAACGTATCTTCACCATGAGTCCCGAAAACGCCGTCCAGCAGCTTTGGATTCAGAAATACCTCGCGGAAGAAGCGGAAAAGAAACACTACGATCAGCAATCGCCCATCAAGGAACAACTGGAAATTGCGCGCTGGCAGATCCTGGCCCTGGTCGAAATCAACGATCTCCAAAACACGACCCCGGTCTCGCTGGAGGAGCAGGAAAAATACTACGCCGACCACCCGCAGGAATTCCAGGAGAGTAAAGTAAAGGTGATCAAGGTCGGCTTCGGCAAGGAGCGCAGCGAAGCCGAGGCCAAAACAAAGGCAGAAACGCTCCGTAAGAACGCTCTCCAAAAAGGTGCGGATTTCGGCAAACTCGCGCACGACAACTCCGACGATGCCGACACCGCGGCAAAGAACGGCGACTGGGGCTTGATTAAGGGCACCAGTAAATTCCCCGAAGACGTAAAGAAAGCGATCTTCTCGCTCAAGGCAGGCGGCATCAGCGAGCCGGTGAGACAAGCGAACGGTTATTACATCTTCTGCGCGGAGGAAGTCAAGAAACTGCCGTATGAACAGGTCCGCGAGCAGATCTACGAAAACCTCAAGAGTCAACGTTTCCAGGTCGCCTGGCAGCAAATCCAGGACAAGAACAAAGTAAAGATTGAGAACGAGGATTTCTTTAAACATACGCCCGGCGCCACCCCGGTTACGCCTGCTCATTGACCGTCTGGAGGGTCGACCGGTCCGCATCCGCTTTCTTCCCGCCCTCACGGTCTCTCGCGGAAAGCTACTTTCCAATGCCCGCTATGGCGAAGCGGTCCATGCCGGCTCGCAGCTCCGCAAGCGCATCATCGTACTCGATAGCGCCCTGCGAAATAACCAGGGGGAACTTGTGAGAATCGCGATCCACGAGTTATTCCACTTCGCATGGCTGCATCTCGGAAATCCCAGGCGCGCGTCCTACGAAGCTCTGTTACTAGCTGAGGCGGAACACGGCGCTCGCGGCGAACTGGGATGGTCCGCCGAATGGCGCAAGCAACGCTGCCCGGCCGTCGGCAGCCGGGGCTGGCGCGATTATATCTGCGAGAGCTTTTGCGACACGGCGGCGTGGTTCTATAGCGGTCTCCGCCGACACGACGAATTCACACTTGGCGCGCGCTGGCGCCGCGGACGCGCAGCCTGGTTTGAGAAGCATTTCCCCGGTCCAATCTCGATATAATTCGGATAGAAGTTCAATATTGAAGCCGTAAGACAAGTTTTCGCTTGTCTACTTGTCACGCAGAAAGGTGTTGCGACACCATGCGCGACTGGTTCTTTCATGACCTCAAAGTCTCATTCCGCGGCCTGCTCTCGAATCGGACATTCACACTCGCCGCGATCGCGGCCCTTGCCTTAGCCCTGGGCGCCAACACCGCCATCTTCAGCGTCGTCGACGCGGTGATGCTACGGCCATTGCCGTTCCCCGCAAGTTCTCGCCTGGTCATGCTTTGGGGAACGCGCCACAACATCGACTACAGCCGCTTTGAAGATCCAGACACGGCCCGCTCGATGCGTCACTGGTGGCTCGATAACCAGGTTTTCGACCGCATTGCGCAACGCAACAAAAGCTTCGATAGCCTCGCCGGCTGGCGCCTCTTTGCGGCGACGATCACCGGCGGCCGGGAGCCCGCACGCCTCGACGGCCTCGTGGTCACCACCGACTTCTTCCGTCAATTTGGAGCGCACACCATTCTCGGCCGCACCTTCGTTGCGGCCGAAGACCGGCCCGGCGACGACCGCGTCATAGTTTTGGGCAACGGATATTGGCAGCGCGCATTCGGCGCCCACCGCGATGTCATTGGCCGTACTCTGCAGGTCGACGGCATTCCGCACACCATCATCGGCGTCATGGAGGCCCGCTGGCGCGCCGTTCTCCCTGACAGTTCCGCCCAACCCGACTTCTACCTGACCATGTCGCACGGCTTCGTCGGCGGGCCCAGGCCCTTCGCGATCTTCATGGCCGCCGGCCGACTTCGCGAAGGCGTCACCCTCGCACAAGCGCAGGCGGAAATGGCGTCCGTCGCCGCCGTTATGGAAAAAGAGTCGCCGCGCCGCAATGCGGGCCGCGGGCTCGAACTCGTTTCCCTGGCCGACGAACTATCGCATGGATATCGCTCCTCGATGGTCGTCCTGCTCGCCGCTGTGGGTACCGTACTGCTTATCTGCTGTGCGAATCTCGCCAGCCTCCTGGTGGCGCGCGCGACCTCACGCCAACGGGAGATCGCGCTCCGAGCCGTCCTCGGAGCTGGCGAGCGACGCCTGGTGCGGCAAATGCTTACCGAAAGCGTCCTGCTGTCAACGATGGGTGGATTGGCCGGCTTGCTGCTGGCCCGCTGGACCGTACCGCTCCTTGTCGCCGCCATTCCTCCAGGTGCGCTCCCTCGTATCGATGACATCCGAATTGACCCGCAAGTCTTCGCCTTCAGTCTGCTCCTTTCCCTGCTCACCGGCGTGCTCTGCGGCATCCTGCCCGCCCTCGATGCCACCCGCTCTTGGACCCGGAGCCTGACCGAAGCCATGAAAGACGGTATCGGCGCCAGTTCGAGCCTCCGAGGCCGGCGGCTTCGGAGCCTGCTGATCGTGGCGCAGTTTTCTCTTACCCTGGTGCTGCTGACGAATGCCGGGCTGCTCATGCGCACATTCTTCGAACTTCGCACTGTGGATCTCGGCTTCAAGACGCGAAATGTCCTGACAGGTGAAATCGCACTCTCCGAGGCCCGTTACCGCGACGGTCCAAAACGTGGGGAGTTCATCGGCCAGCTCGTCGCGCGCCTCCGGCACGTTCCCGGCGTCGAATCGGTTGCTGTCACGAACTCGGTGCCTCTGTCGGACGGCGCCGAGGCCAGCATAAGCGGCATCCAAATAGCTGGCGGAAACCAGGACGCCGCCGCCGGATATCGCAACGTCACTGCCGATTACTTCCGCATTATGGGAATCCGCCTCAAACAGGGTCGTCTGTTCGAAGCAGCCGACGACAATGGTCGATCCGTAATCGTCAATGAGACCTTTGCGCGCCGATTCCTGGCCGATCAGTCGGGCAGCATCTCACAAGCAGTCGGGCGGCGAATGAAATGGAACCAGTTCTCCTGGGACATCGTTGGCATGGTGGGGGACGTGAAGTTCGGCAGCCGCAAAACAAATCCTCCCGCCGAAATCTACGTCTGTCCCAGTCAGAGCATCTCTTCCACGTTCTACGTGGTCCTCGGCATCCATCGCCCGCTATCGCAGATCGTTCCCGCCCTACGGTCGGCGATCTACTCCATCGACGGCGATCAGCCTCTCGAAGGTATTGCCACAATGGACGAGATCATTGACCGCGAAATCGCAACGCCCCGCCTCCACATGGTACTGGTGATCTCGTTTGCCGCCCTGGCGCTCGCTCTGGGGGCGGTTGGAATTTATGGTGTCATCGGTTATTCGGTGGCGCGTCGCAGGCGCGAAATCGGCATACGAATGGCCCTTGGCGCATCCTCCGGCGATGTTCTCCGGGTGGTGATGTCGGAGGCGGTGCTGATCACTGGGACCGCCATCGTCGTCGGCGTGTGCGCCTCAGCCGCCGCCACCCGGCTGCTCAAGAGTCTCCTGTTTGGCGTCCAGGCTCTCGATGCCGCGACCTTCGCCGTTACGGCGCTGGTGCTGGCCGCTATTGCGCTTCTTGCCGCCTGGATTCCCGCGCGCCATGCGGCCCACATCGATCCGATGATTGCGCTTCGTCACGACTAGGAGGCGGTTATAATTTAACTAGGAGCCTCCTTTTCCTTCATGCACCTGACCCGTCCGGTTCTCGCCATCGCGGTTCTCTCATTGCTTGTAAGTTGCAGTAAGTCGCCGGACACCACCCACGCAGCCTCCGTAAAGCCCGACAAGGACCGGAAAGTCGCCCCCGATTTCACCCTGAAGGACGCCAGCGGCGCCAGCGTCAAGCTCTCCGATTACAAGGGCAAAGTAGTGATACTCGATTTCTGGGCCACCTGGTGCGGGCCTTGCAAAATCGAAATCCCCTGGTTCATGGAGTTTGAGCAGGAATACAAAGATCGCGGGTTTGCGGTTGTCGGCGTGTCCATGGATGAGGACGGCTGGTCCGCGGTAAAGCCCTACATCGAGGCTCGCAAGATCAATTACCGTATTCTCCTCGGCAATGATCATGTGGGCGATCTGTACGGCGGTGTCGAATCGCTCCCTACGACGTTCCTGATCGATCGCACCGGCAAGATCGCCGCAGTGCACGTCGGACTCGAGATGGGTAAAGATGGATTTAAGAATGAAATTGACCGATTGCTGCAAGGTAACCGCGCTTCTCTGCGTCCTGTTCTCGCCACTGACTTCTTTACGCGCCCAGAATAATGGGGTCGTGACCGTTGACCCCGTCGAAAAGGCCCGCGTCAAACGCGGCGACCAGTTCACGGCGAAAATCAAGGTGAACGTAAAACCAGGCTTTCACGTGAACAGCAATGCCCCGGACGACGAGTATCTCATCCCGCTGAAGCTGACCTGGACGCCCGGGCCGCTGGCGGCTCAGGATATCGTCTTCCCTCAGCCGGAGCGGATCAAGTCCGCATTCTCCACCAAACCGCTGCCGGTGTTCACTGGAACCTTCGAGATTCAAGCGAAGTTCAAGGTTGCGCCTGCCGCCGACACGGGTCCGAACATGGCAACAGGCAAGCTGCGGTATCAGGCCTGCAACGAGAAAGAGTGCCTGCAGCCCAAGACCATTGACGTCAACATACCTTTGGACATTCGCTGAGTGGCGATGCAGGCGGTTGCGCCTGCCTCGTGAGCAGTTCGAGCGCGAGCAGTCATTATGAAATTCATAGGCGGGGCCCTGTGCCTGGATTTCGTGAATACCGTCGGAGCAAGAGTCAGTACGCGACGCGCCAAGCGACGGCGCGACTACGCGGATACCGTGCTGCGCGATAAAATCGGCGGCTTTTCTGACCTGCTGACCTGGGCCCAGGAAAGCGGCGCCTTATCACGCGAGGAGGCTCGTCGTCTTGCGAACCTGTCGGAACGCCGGCCACCAGAAGCCGCCGAGGTAATGAAACGCGCCGTCGTCTTGCGCGAATCTCTATACCGGATCTTCAAGTGTGAGTTCGAAGGATGGACGCCAGAACCCGGCGACGTGGCCACACTGGAAAAGGAGATTGCGTCTCTCCGTACCAACGAGCGCCTTCGCCCCTCCGCTAACGAGTGGACATGGACGTTTCCGCCATCCTCCCTGGAAAGCGTCCTGTGGATTGTTGCGAGGTCTGCGGCAGAACTGCTGACCTCACCCGAGTTAACAAAGCTGAAGCAGTGCCCCGGCGACGAATGCGGTTGGCTGTTTCTCGACAACAGCCAGAATCGCCGCCGTCAGTGGTGTGACATGAAAATCTGTGGAAACCGCGCGAAGGTGAAGCGCTTTCGCGAACGGAAAACACTGCACAGCGCGCAGTAACGCAGCCTTCAGGCTGCCCATAAGCCGGCTGAAGCCGGCGGTATTGGGCATTGCAATACAGGCGCAGTTTTCGACCCTGCCCGGACTTCCCTGAACCAAATCAACGGAGAAACCAAGTAGCACCGGGCATGAGCCTGCCCCTGAATCTACCCAAAAACTCAAACGCAAAACCGCCCGCGCCTAAGTCCCGGCCTTTTTCGAATCGCCCTTCGCCGCAGGCTTGGCCTTCGCCGCCGGAAGCTTCCGAATCTCCTCAAAATACTGCTGCACGTACTGCTGGTACGCCAGAGGCACCTCGTCGCGGTTGATCTCGCCGCCGGAATCCCCATGTGTGGCGCTGCGCTGCGTATATTGCGTGCGTAGCTGTTGTTTCCCGGACGCGGTCTCGATCATCACCTCGCCCGTAATATTCTGCGCGCGCTTCCCGATAATCTCGCTGATCTTGCCCATCGCCGCCAACTGCTCGGCTTCCTTGATGGCCTTGTCGCCGTCTTGCGACCCGATCCCGCTCTTGCCTTCCTGCGAGTTCGATGCGCTCTTGCCGTCGTTCTTGCCTTGGCCGTTCTGAGCCTGCTGCGCACCTTGCGCATCCTGGCTGCTCTGACCGTCCTGCGAGGAGTTCGCATCGGCCTGAGGTTTGCCCGAGGGCGAGCCCGACTGGTCTTTATTCCCGCGATTCTGCGCGCTCTGCTGCGGGCTGTTCTGGCCCGACGAGGACTGCTGCTGCGAGTTGCCGCCCGACTTCGGCTGCATCTTCATCTTCGACAGCAGGTTCGCAATCGCATCGCGCATCTTTTCGCTGAGGCTCGAATTGTCGCCGCTCTGCTGCGCCTTCTGATCGCCTTGCTTGCTGTTCTGCGCGCCTTCTTTCGACGGCATCTGCGACCCGTCAGGCGACTGGTCGTTGGCGCCATTGCTGCGCTCCGAATCGTCGGAGCCTTCGCCGGTTTGATCCGGCTGATTCTGCGACTCCTTGCCCTTTGCCTTTGAGTCGTTGCCGGACCCGGTGTCCTTATTGTTGTTCACATCCGGCGTATCGACGACATCCAGGGCAGCCTCCGGAGCGCCCTCCTTGTCCATACCCTTGGCTTGCCATGGGTCCGGACTCAGACCGGTCGGATTCTGCCAATCCTTGGCTCGCGGATCGTTCGGCTTCTTTCGATTTTCAGCAGTAAGCCGCGGCCCCAGGAAACCGTCAAAAGCGATTCGCACCAATGACGGCCGAAGGTCGAGATTACGCATGACACCGTACCGCAGCCCGAACACCCCGATAATGGCAACCGCCAGGCTGGCGCAGGCATAAACCGAACGCGGCGCGACGAACGGAACGCCCGCACGGATGTCCACGCCACGGGCTGTATCCTCAGCCGAGGAGCGTTGGCGCTCCACGATGTCGCGGGGCGAGCGGGTGCGGTCGGGATGGTCACCGAAATAAACCGAAGTGGAGAGCGCGTCGTGCAGATTCAGATTATGATCGAGCCGTTGGGCTACCGCATACTCGCTCTCGCAACGACGCGTGGCGCGGTACAGGCTGAGGACGAACCCTGCCGCCAGTAACCCCAACAACGAATACCAGACGATCGGTTCGCTTCCGAGCAGAAGAAGAGTGACCGCTCCTCCGAGCACAAAGGCAAAGGCCAATGCGGCCTCGTCCAGTAGCAAGTGGGATAAGCGGCGGCGCCGGGCGCGCTTCAGCAGGACCGCAAGTACACTGCCATCTTTCAACCAAACATGTGACGCGCCCATCAGAAGGCCAGTTTCGCACTCCTAGGAAAATATGCAGTTTGCCCGTACGCCGGACAAAGCTCTTGCTTCTTGAGAGAATTGTAACCGATACGGCAGCGCCGCGCCGGGACTATTGTTTTTCGAAGACCACTTTGAAGTCGAAGGCGCCCTGCGGCGTGGTCAAATGTGTGGCCGTGGTAAGGGTTCGGCCGTCTTCGGAAAGCGACCACGAGTCGCGGGTGCTGACGGCGCCCGCGGGCGTGTCACGGTTCGTTTCGATTTCGAGAGTAGCGCCCACCCACTTGCCGGTGCTCCGTGCATCGCCGCTCTGGAAATGATTCGTGGTTTCAACACCGTCGGTGCGCAGCGTGGAATCGAGCCGCTGCTCGCCCTTTGCCGTGGCCTGCACCGTTGTCATTTGAATCACCGGCTCCTTGTGGTCAATGTGCCGTTCATACTTCGCCGGCGCGGGCATCGCGCCGAAACTGCTCTTGGCGGGGTTCATTTTCCACGTGCCGCTGAAATCGGGCTTCGAAGAAGAGGCGCCGGACAGAACGGCTGAAGCTGCCAGGACGAAGAGGCATGTCCGCATATTGGATCTTTCGGCGGATGGCCACCGAAACTACACGCCTCCCAGGGGAATTGGAGGTTGTGGAAGTGTGGAGCAGGCGGTTTCGCCCGCCTTTGGAAGCGAAGACCAATTAGCGGAGGTCCTGGTGCTGCCCCTGCTAACGATAAGCGGCCAAAACCTCGCATCACATGTTAGACCAAATCCACAGCGTAGATGCCGTGAACGAAACCGGGGATGGGGCCCTGTCTGGCGGTCAGCGGATAGACAAAGGTACGGCCCAGGCCTCGGAGTTTACGTACAGTAATCGTGCTCCGCCGGCGGTTCAATCCAACCGCAGCGCGACGACCGGATCGATACGAGCCGCCCGGTGCGAAGGAATCCAGCACGCCACCCCCGCCACCATAATCAGCATCAGCAGCGACACACCAAACGCCAGCGGATCGGTCGGCGCCACCTCGAAAAGCAGCTTCGACAAAACCCGGCTTACCGACCAAGCCCCCACCAATCCAAGCCCCGCGCCAAACAGCGCGAGCGTAATCCCCTGGCGCAGCAGCAAACCTGTCACCGCACCCGGAGTCGCACCCAACGCCATACGAATGCCGATCTCACTGGTCCGCTGCACGACGACGTAGTGCAGCAGCACATAGACCCCAATCGCGGAAAGCAACAGCGCGGCGAGCGCAAAACTGCCGACCAGAAACGTATCGAAGCGGCGCTCGACCGTCTGCTCCCCGAGCTCCTGAATCACAGTGTCGACGCGGAACCTGGCCACACTCTTGTCGATGTCCTGGATGGCCGTCTGAACAGCCTTGGCCATCGTCCCGGGCTCCAGGCTGGTACGGACAATGACATCCATCATATCTTCCGATCCCTGCGTCTGCGGAAGCAAGACCTGTGGCGCGATTGCATGGTCTACGCCCTGCCGCCGCATATCGCCGGAAACGCCTACCACGGTGATCCAAGGCATCGACTCATGGAAGCGAAATCTCTTGCCGATCGGATCGTCGCCCGGCCAGTAAGCTCGCGCCATCGTCTCATTGATGATCGCAACCGGCGGAGCTCCCCGCCTGTCCCGATCGGAAAAAACGCGCCCAAGCCTTAATGGGATGCCGGCAGTTTCAAAAAACGGCCCCCCGATCCAATCTTCACTGGGACCCGGATGCTCGAGCGGACGCCCCTCGATCTGCACCGAATCCTCAGGGTCGGTTCTCAGAAATCCGGAGATGGCAGCGGCCGATTGCACTCCGGGGACGGATTCCGCACGCCGGATCGCTTCGTCGAAGTAGGCAGCCTGCTGGTCGTCCGTGCGGCCGACGTGAAGATCGATCCGCATCGACAGGAGATGATCTGGACGAAATCCAAGTTCGACCGCGTGGAGGCGCAAAAAGCTGCGAACCAGAAGAGTCGCCGAAACCATCAACAGGATCGCGAGGGCAAACTCGCCGACAACGAGAATATCCCCGGCCAACCGCGTCGAAACCGAGTTCCACTGCCGGCTCGCAACACGGGCGCGGCCGCTTCGGAATGCCGGCCACAGGCTCGTCACCAGCGCAGTGAAGATCGTCATGCCCGCGGTGAACAGAATTACGACCCAGTCTACGTGCGTCTCGGCCAGCCGCGGGATGTCCGCTGGCCCGAATGCCCGAGCTCCTGCGCAGCCAAACCCGGTGAGGAGCAGTCCGAGCAAACCTCCGAATGTGGATAGGACCAGCGTTTCGGTGAGGACCTGGCCGGCAATCCGAAACCTTCCGGCCCCCAGGGCGCGCCGGATGGCAAATTCCCGTTCACGCGCGGATCCACGCGCGAGCAGCAGGCCGGCCACGTTGGTGCACGCAATGAGCAGGATGACAAATACAGACCCCAGCAGGAGCCAGAGAGAAAGTCGGAACTTGCCGGTGGTCTGGATGTCCAGCGGCACAACCGGGATGCTCGCGGGCATCTCAATCCCGGAATACTGCGTCCGCAAACTTTGCGCAATTCCGTCCATTTCCTTTTGCGCGGCCGACCACGTCACTCCATGCTTGAGCCTGCCCAGGACGAGCCATATCGACTCGGAGCGCGGGTCCTTCCGGTCGCGTGACGCCCAGTAAGGATGGGCCGTGACCGGCTCCCAAACTCTCGTGTCGGCAAACGGAAAGTGAAAATCACGTGGCATCACGCCGATGACGACGTACGTCCGGTCGTCCATGAAGAGACTTTGCCCCAGAGCCTTCTTCGAGCCTCCGAACTGTTGCTGCCACAGTTGGTAACTCAGCACCGCCAATCGCTCGCCGCGGCTCTCCTCCTCCCATGTAAAGACACGGCCAAGCAAAGGCTCGACGCCAAGCAGCGGCCAGAAATCCGCCGACACACGCGCCGAGCGCATTCGTTCCCTCGAGTCGCCCGCGCGAAGCAGGAATGTTTGCGGAATAAACTCGGTCACGTCCTCGAAACTGCGGTTCCGCGCCTTCCAATCGGCGAAGTTAAGTAGTGAAACCCGGCCTTCGTGAAGCTCCCGCGCGGGATCGCCCGAGAACAGCATGGCCAGCCGTCCAGGGTCTTTATAAGGAAGCGGCCGAAGCAGCACCGCGTCGACGATGCTGAAAATCGTCGAATTCGCTCCAATCCCCACCGCGAGCGTGAGAATCACAAATAGCGAGAAGCCCGGCCTTTGCCGGATCTGGCGGACACCCTGCCGAAGCTCCCTCATCAAATGGTCGAAGAACATCCAGCGGCTATGCTCGTACCAGCGTTCCTGAACGGCTGTGATGTTGCCGAAAGCCCGCCGCGCGGCACCCTCGGAATCGGCCCGTGCCTGGGAATCGCGAATGTCATCCGCTTCCAAAGCCAGGTGCGCCTCGATCTCGGCCTGGAAATCCTCAAAAGATCGTCGTTTTCGCCAGAACATCTTCATCGCCGCTACCTCGGGTCAGCATTCGACATAAGTATGCCTCCGTTCGGGTAAGATGTCAACCCAAGCCCCCGAGACTCAATTCACGCTTGTGATGCAGGCTGTTAGCCTGCGGCGGGTTGTTAACCCGCCCCTGGACTTTGGCCCTTCACTAGATAAAACAACATTCCTGTAAGTTTCTGTTGCAGGCCGGCCGTTTTTATGTTATCTAGTTATATGACTAGTTAGCATGAAAGGACCTCTTTCCCATGGGTTTTCCCACTAAAGTCC
>DATGJP010000092.1:0-3321 GCA_035295125.1 Bryobacteraceae bacterium
GCCAGGAGTTCATGGAATTTCGCCCAGCGGGCCGGGAGCGGCACGACCCAGATCACACGGCAAGATTGTCCTTCGCGTGGCCTCGGGTGAGCACGAAATCAGGACTCGCGCCTACGAACTGTATCTCGCTCGCGGGGCACAACCTGGCGGTGAACTGGAAGATTGGCTTCAAGCCGAACGTGAGCTCGGGGCTGAGTAGTGGTCGATAGAAACCAACGTCAAGGAGCAAGAACATAATGACCATTTCAGTGATCATCGGCAGCACACGCCAGGGCCGGTTTTCCGAAAAACCGGCGCAGTGGATTCTTCAGCAGCTTCGTAAGCGTGAGGGGATGGAACCGCAGCTTCTCGACCTCCGCGACTTTCCCATGCCGTTCTTCGACCAGCCCATGCCGCCAGCGATGCCCGGCCGGCCGCCTTACGAACATGAGGTAGTGAAGAGATGGACGGCCCAAATTGCGGCCTCGGATGGATTTGTATTCGTCACGCCGGAGTACAACTACGGCCCGGCCGCGGTGCTGAAGAACGCGATCGATTGGGTCTATCCGGAGTGGAACCGAAAGGCCGCTGCGTTTGTGAGCTACGGAAGCGCCATGGGTGCTCGAGCCGTCCAGCAGCTTCGCGAGACCGCCATCGAGCTTCAACTCGCGCCGGTTCGGTCGTCCGTTCACATCCCGGTGGCAACGCTTTGGGCGCATTTCCACGGTGGGAACGTGGACAAGGGCCTTGCCGAATTGGAGAAGCAAGCGAACGTCATGATCGACGATCTCCTCTGGTGGACGGCAGCCCTCAAGACTGCGCGCGAGGGCTAACAGAGGGACAATGAAAACCTCGATGAGAACACATGAAGGGCGAGTCGCATTGGTCACCGGTTCCAGCCAAGGCATCGGCGAGGCGATTGCGTTGGCGTTGGCAGAACGCGGCGCAGGTGATCGCAACCGATCTTGCTCCGCCGCACGAGACGGCGCGGAGGATTGGTCCCACGGCACACGCGCTGCAACTTGACGTAACGCAGGAGGAACAGTGGCGTTCTGCCGCCGCCAGGATCCGAGATGTGGGCGAGGTCGATAATCGTCGTGAATAACGCGGGTTATTTTCCCAATCGCTCGATCGACGAATTGGATCTGTCGACGTGGCGGAAAACGTTCGCTACGAACCTGGACTCTCACTTTTTGAGTGCGAAGTACTTTCTGCCAACAATGAGAAAGAAGAAGTGGGGACGCTTCATCGGCATATCGTCAAATATGGTCGGTTTAGCGATACCGGGCATGAGCCACTACATCGCGACGAAAATGGGGACCATCGGGTTTATGAGGGGCTTGGCGAACGATGTTGCTGGCGATGGCATCACCGCGAACGCGGTATTACCTGGCCTTACGAACACTCTGGCAACCGCACCGCAATCGGAAGAACAAAGACGCGCCACTTGGGAACAGCAGGCTATTAAGCGGATGGAGGAACCGGAGGACGTTACCGGGGCGGTTCTGTTTTTGACAAGCGACGATGCGTCGTTCATTACTGGGCAAGCAATCGTCGTTGACGGCGGCCAGTATCGCATCGGCTAGCGCAAGCGCCAGACGGTCCAAAGAGGAGAAACAACAGCCATGTCGTACAGCATCTCGACCTTGTTGACCCGCAATCTGCAGGAGGTTTTCGGTGAAAACGACCCCGTGCGCCGGCGGGCAGCCGTCGACGAGCTCTATCTCGAAGATGGCGTGTTCTGCGACCCCAGTAAGGGCGTCTATCGCGGACGCGACGAGATCGATCGTATCGCGGGCGAGATTAGAGCCACTCATCCTGAATTTCGATATCAGCCAATTGCCGAGCCTGAGGAGGTGGGCGGCGGCGGGCGGGTCAGATGGGTAGCAGGGCGTCCTGGCGATGCGCCAGCTTACGCCGGGACTGATTTCATCATTGCCCGGGATGGCCGGATTGCCGCTCTTTATCTCTTTTTCGACACGCTGCGCTGAGTTGGGTTCCGGCGCGCTACTGTCTTCGGACGGTACTATCGTGTTCCTGGCGCCAGAAAAGTTCATAGCCCTGACGGGCACGATCAATATTCGAGGGGAATTGGCCATGTCGGAAGCGAAATATGGTGCATATGAAGCTCTCGGACCCTTTTTTGAGATTATTATGAGGGGCTTGAGCGGAGTCGTTGACGGCGATCATTACTTCGATACGATCGCCGAGGATGCGACGTTCGAATTCCTCTACGACTTCCCTGGATGGCCCCGAACAATCCGGGGACGCGCTGAATTGATGACCCCGTACTCCGGATATGGCAACAGCATCAGACTGCGTTCAGCCGACAAGCTTGTCGTTTATCATGCCGACAATGGTAAAGTGGTGATCATCGAATACGAGGTGCACGGCAAGGTCCTGAGAACGGGAGCTCCCTATGACAATCGATTCGTCTCGATCATTACCGTCGCCGATCGAAAGATCGTTCATTGGCGAGATTATGGACTCTCTGGCTGCGTGGAACGCGCTGAACCCGGGGTCTTCCTGATGTCGTTAATCTAAGGCCGTGTGTACAAAACATATACACGACCGACTAGCCAAATAGCTGCCCGAGGTTGTTAAGGGGCCAAGGATGCCCCTGCGGCGCAAGGCCGCCCGGCAGTAATCAACGGTGCCCCATCGCGCGAATGTCACGGTTTTCAAGAACGAAACCTCCGCAGTTCCCTGTTTCACTAGCAACTGAAGCGGAGTCAGCGTGATTTTGCGGGGGGAGTATTGGCCGAGGACGGGAAGCACATGCTTGTCGAACAGGTACTTCATGTCCTCTCGCATCTTCTTGCCCCAGGACCCCGCCTTTACGGCCGAGAACGCCTTCCAAAGCTCGGCAAAACTCTCGATGGATTCTCGCTGGTGGATGAGCTTGCCTGTGTACTCCTCGATATAGTCGGCGAGCTTCTGCTGGGCCTCGTGCTTCGGCATTGTGGCGGGGCCCAGCGTTTTCTCCTTCTTTCTGCGAACGGCCCTGCCGGAGGGGTCCGCCACATAGAGATGGAAAAAGCCGACCCAGACCTTGCCTTCGCGCGGCCGGTCAATCCTCTTGATCCAGCCCTCCGGAGCCTCGGTTCCAGTCAGCTTCTCTGGCTGTGGCGTGCGCCCGATGTGGCGAACGTTGATCTCGATGACGGGAGCGAGTGCAGGGCGAGAATCGGGCGGTTGGCTGGCGGAAGAAGGGGCCGGTGAGGGATGCGTGGCAGCGTTCTTCGCCATGCCCGCAGTATAGGAGCGAACGAATCGGGCAGCAACTTTGGAACTGGGTGGGCAGTTGGGTGGGTTGTTTGGTCGTCCAATCCCTGCAAGTTA
>DATGJP010000093.1:0-3705 GCA_035295125.1 Bryobacteraceae bacterium
TTGGCTACCGGCGGAGGCGCCGGGGCTTGGTGTGGAAGTAGATGAGGCGGCGGCAGCGCGACATCCCTTCCAGCAAGAGGTCCTGCATTCCACCACGGCGCGCGCCCATGACGGCGCAATCCTGGACTGGTAGCGGCGCATCCGATGGCGCAGCCCGCGTCATTGCACCAGCAGTCCTTCATACCTCGAAACATGCCTCGAAATGACCCGCTATAATCAGCACAGATATGAGAAACGAATGGATCGCCAAACGCACGAACGACAAGATCCGTACGCAAATATTTTACGCCCGCCAAGGGCGGGTCACCGAGGAGATGCAATATATTGCGCGCCTGGAGCGGCTGGAGCCGGAGGTTATCCGCTCCGAAGTTGCTCGCGGCCGCATGATCATTCCCGCTAATATAGCTCACACTAACCTGGAGCCGATGTGTATCGGGGTGGCTTCCAAGTGCAAGATCAACGCGAACATCGGCAATTCATCTACCACGTCCAACATCGACGAGGAGCTCGCGAAGCTGCAGTACGCCGTGAAATTTGGGGCCGACACAGTGATGGACCTCTCGACCGGCGGCGATATTTCGCGCATCCGCAAGGCCATCATCGCCAACTCGCCCGTTCCCATTGGGACGGTGCCGATCTATGAGGCGCTGGCCCGTGTACGGCGCGTTGAGGATCTGAATATCGGCGTTCTACTCGATGTCATCGAGGAGCAGGCGGAGCAGGGGGTCGACTACATGACCATCCATGCCGGCGTGCTGGTGCAATACATCCCGCTGACCACCAAGCGCATCACGGGTGTCGTGAGCCGCGGCGGGTCGATTCTGGCCGAATGGATGGTGAAGAATCACCGGCAAAACATGTTGTACGAGAACTTTGAGGCGATCTGTAAGATTTTCCAGAAATACGATGTGAGCTTTTCGCTTGGCGATGGGCTACGGCCTGGCTGCCTGGCCGATGCGAGCGATGAAGCGCAATTCGCGGAACTGAAGACACTCGGTGAATTGACGCGAAACGCCTGGGAGCACGATGTCCAGGTGATGATCGAAGGCCCTGGTCACATTCCGCTGGACCAGATTGAGATGCAGGTAGAGAAAGAACGGCAGATGTGCGACGAAGCGCCGTTCTACACACTGGGACCGCTGGTGACCGATATTGCGCCGGGCTACGACCACATCACGTCGGCCATCGGCGCGGCCATGATTGGCTGGCACGGTGCGTCGATGCTCTGCTATGTCACTCCGAAAGAGCATCTTGGCCTGCCTAATCGCGAGGACGTGAAGCAAGGCATTATCGCCTACAAGATCGCGGCGCATGCTGCCGATATTGCACGCCATCGCGCGGGAGCTCGCGACCGCGACGATGAGCTATCGCGCGCGCGGTTTAATTTTGATTGGAACCGGCAATTTGAGCTGTCGCTGGACCCAGAGACTGCCAAGGCGTATCATGACGAAACGCTGCCGGAAGAAGGATTCAAGGACGCGGCGTTCTGCTCCATGTGCGGCCCGAAATTCTGCTCGATGAATCATTCGGCGAAGACGGCGGAATTCACAGCCGAGGAAGCCGAAGCCGTTCTTGCATCGGCGAGTCTAGTCACAATCGCCGCGGACGAGACCGGCCGAAGCCGCTCCTGACGGCCACGTCCTTCATTATGAGGGCTCACCCTCGAGCGAGATCGGGCTGGCGTTCTCGTCCTGCATCGAGAGGTTGAGCCGATGGTAGCGGCCACGGAAAAACACTAACGGGCGGTGGTGTTCGGGCCTTTCCAGATGCACCACTTTCCCGACAAAGATCACGTGGTCGCCACCGTCGTAATGTGCATAGTGCCGGCATTCCAGCACGCCGAGCATCGGCTGCAGCACCGGACTGCCGGTGACACCTTCGCGGTGTTCGACGCTCTCCCACTTATTTTCGTCCAGTGACGCAAAGCGCTCGGAGATCTGGCGTTGGTCCTCTCGCAGTATGTTGATGGCATAGACCTCGGCCGACAGGTATGCCGGAAGAACGTATAGATTGCGCGCCAGGCTGAACAGCACCAGCGGTGGCTCCAGCGAAACGGAGTTGAAGGAGTTGACGGTTACCCCATACACGCTGCCATTATTCGAACGCGTGGTCACGACAGCGACACCGGTGGGAAACAGTCCCATCGCGTCGCGCAGCGCGCGGGAAGTGAAGCTCATGAACCTCTCCTTAACACGCGCACAACGGAACGCGGCGGCGAGTGTTTCTGGCCTAAGTGAAGACACCGCTGCGTCCTGTGCGCTCTCCTACTTTTTCTTTCCCATAATCTGCCACTCAGTGAATGGAGAACGCACTCCGCGTATATTCACGTTCAGGCAATAGGGCACTCCGGCTGAGAACGCGCGTTCGACTGCCGGGCGGACCTGATCGAGGGTGTCAATGGTTTCGCCCTCGCCTCCGAAGCCTTTCATAATAATGTCGTAGCGCGTGGATCGCAGCTCGCAGGCAACGGTGGGGCCACCGTCGTTGGTGGCCGATTGTAGTTCACGCTCCAGGCCCCAACCGGCGTCGTTGCCGACGATAATTACGATCGGCAGTTTGTAGCGCACCGCAGTATCCATTTCGGCGATATAGAAACCGAGGGAGCCGTCCCCGGTAATCACGGCGACGGGCCGCGAAGGATTCGCAAGCTGCAGCGCGATGCCGTTCGGCAGTGCCGATCCGATGGTGCCGAGCGGGCCGAGTCGGAGCCAGCCGCCAGAGTGCAGCGCCGGAATCGTAGCCCGGCCCCAATGCGCAAAATCGCCACCATCCCAGGCAAAAAGGGTTTCGCGCGGCAGAGCCTTGCGCAGGGCGGCATGAAATGCAGCCGGGTGGAGCGGCGTGCCAGAATCGGTGGCCTGCGCCGCCAAACGCTTCTCCGCTTCGAGCTTCAATGCCCGCACGTGGTCGAGCCACGGCCGAGGCGGCCAGGGTTGTGCGCCTGCCGCGTCCGACAGCGCCGAAAGCGTGGCCTTCACATCCGCGCAGATGGCGACATCTAGCTTGTGATTCATGCCTAGTTCCTGCGCATGAATATCTACCTGAATGAACTTGGCGTTCGGAGAGAAAAGGCGCGCGGCGCCCATCGCGAGCCGGTAATCGATACGTTTGCCCAGAACGAGGAATAGATCGGCTTCCTGAAAGACACGCCGCACGCCATAGTTCAGTGCCGGATCGGCGTATCCGAGACACAGTGGATGTTCGTCTGAGACAACTCCCTTGGCCATGGTGATTGTGTACAGGGGCAGGGAAGTGTGCTCGATGAACCGCAGCAGTTCGTCCCCCGCATCGGCCCACCAGAGGCCGCTGCCCGCGATCACCACAGGACGTTCGGCGGCTCGTAATAAGGCAATGGCCCGGTCGATCTCGTTTGAGCCAGGCCCAGCGGTCACATGCTCCAATGTCGCCGGTAGAGTTGAGGGCGCGTCGGTGTGGCTGAGGAACAAGTCCACGGGGATGCTAAGGTGCACTGCGCCGCGACGCCCGGTGTTGGCTTCAGCGAAGGCGCGGCCGAGATAGAAAGGGATTTGCGCAGCGCTCGGAGGTTGCGCCGCCCATTTTACCACCGGCCGGGCCATCCCAACCTGGTCGATATCCTGAAAGGCCTGGCGGTCACCCGCGTTGGTTGCTCGGCTCCCACTGATGGCGATCAGCGGGCTGGCGGCAAGGTTTGCCGTGGCGATACCGGTGAGCGAATTCGTATGA
>DATGJP010000094.1:0-28937 GCA_035295125.1 Bryobacteraceae bacterium
GGCAGTAACCCGGCGGGAACGGCTCGCCACTCTCAGCCGTGGGTGGGGCGAGACGCAACCAGCGATACAACTCCTCCTTGATCATGCCCGTGTTCACAGGCCATACGCGTACGCCCCAATGGATGCGCTCTCCTCGCGGGCTGGTTGACCGCGAGCGTCGGGGTCATTGCGCTCGGCGTGTCTGCATTCTTGGCGCTCAGTGGCACGATCGGGGGGGAGTTTCTGCCGCACTTGGACGAGGGCTCCATTTGGGTTCGCGGCACTCTGGCGCAGAGCACAAACCTGACGGAACGTTGAGACTGTCGTCGGCGTCGTCCTCCTCGAACTCGACGGCAACAGAACATCGCAACGCAGGATCTGACCGTTTTTTGGAGCGCCGCCGCCAGGAGGCCAGCTTCCGTGGTGCCCCTCGGACGCTCGATAACTTCGATGTCACTTTCAATCCTAAAATGAATCGCAGCCTGGTCTTCGCCGATACCCAGTGGATCGGGCCAGACCGAAGTAAGGTGATATTCTACGAACCGCGGCCAGGGCACTGGCTCGCGCTATACGTCGTCGCGCGACGGCGACGAGGTCGTGCAACTCTACATCGCGGGACGGCTCTTCAGAGGAGGCGCCGATCCGCAACCTGCGCGGATTCCAGAGAATTCATCTGCGCGCCGGCGAGAGCCGGACCGTCACCTTCGCGCTGGGCCGCGGCGAGGCGCCGGAATCTAAGGTCGACATCAGCGTGGGCGGCGTCCAGCCGATCGGAAACACGCCTCGTGTTGAAGGCAAGCTGTATGGACTGAGCAATCTCAGTACGGTTTGTGACCTTCGGTCTTCCCGGGCCAGGTGTCGGTCCGGAAGGGCACCGCCGGAAGGCCCGCGCCGTTGAACAAAGTGGCGATCGAGCTCCGCGCGCGGAACATCGAAATCGTGCAGCGGCCGAAGAGCCGCGGCGCTGGTCCACGCTTCGGCGGGAGTTCCGCCCACCGCGTCCACTACCAGGCCAATGGGGACATGAATCTCCTGCTCGAGCCTTCGCGCGAAGTGGTAGCCGGCGGCCGACAACGAACCCGCGCTCTCCGGCGAGACGACGCTCCACTTGCCGTCGATCGTGTCGACGCGGTGATACGCAGGTTTGCCGCCAACCGTGAAGAAGCGAATGTTCGGATAGTTGGCCGACTTGATTTCGTCATCGGCATTGCGGGCCGCCCGAAGCGACAGGGCCATGTTGGATTGCACGCCGCATAGCCAGACGTCTCCGACGAGCGCGTTGTGCAGCTCGACAGTCTGATGGCCGGCGATCGTTACCGTATAGGGCCGCCCGGCGGCGGAGGCTGAATCCTGGCGAGCCACCGGCCATCGGCGTCCGCGTCCGCGGTGGCGCTCTGTTCACCAATACCATTGCGAACGGTGTCGCCGGGATCGGACCAGCCCCAGATGGCGTTAGGCTTGCCGCTTTGGAGCACCAGGTTGTCGCCGAAAATCGGGCTGACAAGTGGCCGGTCTGCGGCGGCTGCGCCGGCAACGGCCAGCAGAGCGGCTGCCGCGGCTGCGAAACGAATATAGCGATATGTCATAAGTGCGAACCTGTTGTCGTTTTCGTGCGTCATTGGCATCGGAAGTTGTGGGCGTCCTCCGGGTCACCGCTGCCCGTATACTGCGCGTGCTTTGGATAAGCACACAGAGGCCGGCTGCGTCCGGGGAATGCGTGACCCGTGGCGATGACCGAGTCAGGCGCCGCGCCTTTCTCCACCCATCCGACGACTGCGCTCAGCAAGTCGAATTGATCAAGCGACGGCCCGCCGCCGCAGTGCCCCATACCCGGAACGAGGAACATGCGGCTCCACTCGGCCACCTTTCCGGCTCCGCCGTTCTGCCCGGCCAGCGATTTGTAGTAGCCGAGCGTGTCGAGCGCGGAGAACCACGGGTCGCTGTCACCGTGGAAGAAGATGAGCTTGCCGCCGCTCAGCCTAAACGTGGAGAGATTCGTCGATGCGGGCTCGACCAGAGGATCGGATGCGGTGAGCGCTGCCTTATCCACGTCCAGTTCTGTCGCGGTGGTGTAGGGGCCGAAGAGGCCGATCCGTCCCAGTGCGAGCAGACCCGGGATCCCAACCTTCGTCGCAATCCCCGTGTCGTAAAGGAAGCCAGGATAGACCTGCGTCCCGTACGCGTTCTTCGGTCCGCCGAAGGCTTTCCCGATCGCGGCGATTTTCGCCGGCGCTATGCAGCCGTCGGCTTGGCCGTTCCTACAAGCAAGCACTGCGGGGTCGAAATCGCAGCCGAGCGGGTCGAAGATCATGCCGTCCGCGACCCCGTCCTTCGCATCACAATGCTTCAGCAGCGCGTCCATGAAAAGCTTGCGCTCGGCGTCGTTGAGGAACTTGTCGATCAGCGGCTGACCCGAGGCGTCTTTGGGAGAGGCCTGATTGTATGCAATGGGGATCCATTGGCCGATCGCCAGGTTCGACAGGCCGGTGCGCATCGCCGGGTCGCCCGAGACGATCCCGCTGAAGACCGTGGGGTAACGCTGCGATAGGATCATGCCTTCGCGCCCTCCTGTGGAACAACCCACAAAGTAGGAATAAGCAGCGGGTTTGGCGAAGTACTGCGCGACGATCTGCTTAGCGACTCCGGCGACTTTGGCGTTGGCAAGGAAAGCGAAATCGAGATAGGCCTGCTCGTCGCGCATAAACGAGAAATCGAATGCACCGGTCTTGGCCTTGTGCCCGGTATCGGTGCTCGCCACGGCGAATCCACGGGAGAGCGCCGGCTTTCCCCCCGCGTAGTTTGCGCCCGTGGGATAAGCAACAATGCCGTTACCACCGCCGCCGCCCTGCATCATGAAGTCGCCGTTCCATGCTCCCGGTTCCGGCAACGCGACCGCAAAGCCGATTCCGAACTCCTGGCCGTCCACTCCGTTTCGCCGGTCGATGACGCCGTCGACACGGCAGTGCGCGGGAAGTGGTCCGACTGAGGGAGCGCCGGGAAAAAGCGGCGGAATGGTCTTTCCTGCTGGAATGGGCTCGGCCTTCGTGATCTCGACGCCCGCGAGCTTGAAACCCGTGAGGCTGGCGCACGAGTTGGCCGATCGAGTCTGCGCCGCGATCGTCAAACAAGAGACCGCCGCCAGCAGTGTCTTCGCGATGCGGTCTATCATTTGCAGTTCTCCGTAAAGCAGAGTTTTCGGCTGAAGAAAGGTATTACGTGGTTTTGGAACCGATCGGCCACCGCGCTCGTGTGCGTGCCCGTGTAAATCTCAAAGCTGTTATGAATTCCATAGTTGTCCAGCACTTCATGCAGCTTAGTGGTATCGACTCGCAGTCCATCCTGATCGCCCACGTCGATTGCGATGGCGCGATATTGCTTGAGATTGCCGATGTATTGGTCGGCAAATGCGAGAGGTGAGTTCGCCGCGAACTTCGCCACGACCTCCGGCCGCGGAACGCCGTCCTGGGTCGGCAGATCGAAGTACAGAGGAGGATTCTTTGGATTGGGCGCAAAAGCAGCAGCCGTCGCATACTGGGCGGCTCCGAAACCAGGCGATTGAGCCGCGAGGTCTGCCGGCGACCTGGCGGCGGCGGCCTTCTTCTCGCCGGCAATCGCGCGCTCCTTCATCTGGTCCGTGGGACCTGGGCCCCCACCAGACATCGGCGACAAGCAGCAGGGGCTCATGATGTAAAGCGCGCCGAACACGTCGGGATGCTTCATCCCGATGCGAGTCGCACCATAGCCGCCCATCGAGTGGCCAACCAGACCGCGGCTCAGTCGGCCGGCAATCGTGCGGTAGTGCGCGTCGATGTAGGCCACGACGTCGCGCGAGACATAGTTCTCAAAGTCGCCGGTTGTCGCGGAACTCGAGTACATTGAGCCGTTGTAAATGGTCTTTGAATCGGGAAGAACTACGATCATCTCCGTCGAACCCTTGGCGAAGGCGCCTTCGATCGTCTGCGGGACATGGATTTCGTGCGTCCACTGCTCGGCGCCGATGGAGTAACCGTGTAGCGCGTACACCACTGGATAGCGGCGCCTCTTCTCTTTCTCGTAACTTGGCGGAAGGAACACGAAGGCGTCGCGATCCACGGCGTCGCCCTCAAGATTGCCTTCCAGCGCCGCGCCATGAATCTTGATGCGTTCCACGGCGACGCGCTTTGCGCCGGGCACTACGTCGGGCACGTGGGTTTCTACCTGTGCCGTGAGCGGCGGCGCCGGCCCGATGGCCATAACGAATGCGCATGCCAAAAACAGCTTCGTTGAACTCATGGTGTCCTCTCTTGAAAAGCCTGAATCCTAGCGCACCGGCCAGGAGTAGATGTTCACGCTAAACGGGCGGACCATAATTGTGCCGGGAAGCGCGCCGAGCGGCCGCTCTTCTACCGTAACCTCAGGTTTCTTGCCCGCCTGAACGGTGGCGTCCACCTTGTCCGGAGCCATGCGCCACACCGTTCCCGTGTCGCCAAGCTTCCCTCCGTGGACTGCCATGCTGACGCTCTGCTCGGCATCGGATGGATTGAGCACCGCGACGGTGAGAGTCTTCCGGTCTTCGCTCAGCGCCGCGCTGATATCAAGCGGGTACGTGTCGCTGCCAGGATTCACCGCGGGCTGATCGCCGCCAACCGGGAAAGCCACCTTCGGTTGCGGCGAATCTCCGCTAACCTCGACCGGGATGATGCCGAAATGATCCCGATACATCTTAAAGAGCATCCCCGTGGGATTGAGAACGGCTTCGGTGCGATTCGAGCTCATCATCGCGGTGGCGAACGTGAATGCGCCCATCTGAAAGATCTCCGAATGGCGGAACATCTCGTGGAACGCCCAGGCATAGGCAGGGACCACTTTGTAGCCCTCACGGTTGCCGCCGAAATACGCCCACTCGTCAATAGCCACCGGAACCGGCTTGGCGCGAAGCCCGGGGATGCGTTTCAGATACTCCTGGTAGTGTTCGTATTTGGCGCGGACCTGAACGGCGGGCGCGCGTTCCCACTCGATCAGCGACAGCGGAGGGTTGATCGGCATCTTTTTCTGCAGCTTCATATCCGTGTGCTCAGTCCCGGACGCGTAATAATGCTCGCTCAGCATATCGATGTTGTCGAGGCAGTTGAGCAGAAGCTGCCCGCTCCAGTCCGCCGGCGAGAGGTACTCGGGAACGTACTGTCCGTTGATGCGCCTGGCCTGGTCGGCGCCTTCCATCACATCAGGCATTGCGCCTCCGGCGATCAGCGTAATGGACGGATCCACCTTGCGCATTTCTTTTGCGAACAGGTTGTGTTTCAGTTCGAATTGCGGCAGCGACAGGGCGCCCATCTGGTAGTCACCCCAGGGCTCGTTGCCAACGCCCCAGAACTTGACGTGATACGGCGCCGGGTGGCCGTTTTCGGCGCGCCATTTGCCCATGGGCGTGGTGGCCGCGCCGTTGGTGTATTCCACAAGTTCACGCGCGGACCACGCATCGCCGAAACCGGCATTGACCGTGATGTAGGGATCGACGGCCAGTAGACGGCATAAAGTCAGGAACTCGTCCGTGCCGACGTCGTTGGGTTGGAGCGCGTGCCAAACGGGATCGAATATGGGCGGACGCTTGTCAACGTCGCCGACGCCGTAGCGCCACTCGTAGGCCGACACGAAATTTCCGCCCGGGAACCGCAGCACGCCGAAGCGCAACTGCTTCAGCGCGGCGATGATCTCGGGGCGGAAACCCTCGACGTTGTCAGCGGGCATGAGAGAGACCGCGCCGGCATGGAATGATCCGGCGCCGGTGGCGGTAATGGAAAGCATCGCGTCGTCCGTGTCGACCCTTGCCGTATAGCGAAGCGGAAATTTGCGATATGTCGCGGAGAGGTTGCGGATCGTGACCGTCTGACGGTCCGCCGCCTCTTTGCCCCACGCAAGCGTGACGTTGACGACCGCGCCGGGGCTGCCGGCGAGCACGATGCGTCCTGTGTAGCCTTTGCCCTTTCGGATCGCGATGCCGGACTGGCTGAAGCCATGCGGCTCCTTCGCGTCGAGCTTGACGAGGGGCGAATGATCGCCCGTGTACGGGGACGCGGCGTCCATCGTCACGACTGCGTCGCCGCCAATCGGCGTCCACCAGCGGGTTGGCGTGCGCCGGAAACGCGGGTTTCCACCGGCGTTGCCAATGACGGGCGGAGGCGTGGGCGCGGTTGCGGCTACAGGATAAAAAAACTTGCGGTCCACCAGCATCTCAGACCAGATGCCGGTGTTGACGATATCACCGCCGTGCTCGATGAACTGCCCGAAGATGTTTTTCGAGATCGGGGCGCCGGTCTTGGATATATCGATGGTCGCGTTAACCGTTCGCGAATCGGACGAAGCCACGCCCGGCAGCACAAGCCACGGCAGGCAAACCGCGGCCAGTCTGAATGGAAGCGCTTTCAGAACTGGGGTCTTTTTCGATGAGTGCACCATCACATCTGATCATATAGTGAGTGGCCTTGCGCCGTGGAAGCGATTACACTGTTTACGTTATGCGACTCATTGTACTAGTGACCGTGATGGCAGCGCCGCTCTGCCTGGCACAGGGCCCGGGTGATTTCAAACCCGCAACATCCAACGTCCTGGATGCGCAGTACCCGCGCGTCGATAGCAACTCGCGCGTGCAGATTCGCTTCAAGGCGCCGGATGCCGGCAAGGTCAGAGTGAATTTCTGGAGCGGTCCGAAGGCCGACATGGAGAAGCAGGCCGACGAATACTGGACATTCACCACGCCCCCGATGGCGCCGGGGCTGCATTACTACACGCTGATCGTGGACGGCGCCGAAGTCAGCGACCTCGGGAGCACTGCCTACTTCGGAGGTAGCAGGTTTCCTGAGTCGAGAGATTCCTCGGCGGCGCGAAGTACGCGAATTGCGAAGCTCTGGAATTCCGTGACCGCCATGACCCCGCAGAGGCGTGCTACGGTTTCAGGAGCCAGTAGCCGCCGGTCGCTTGGAAAGTCTGGCATTGGTTAGAACAACAATCGTGAGCGCGTCCGCAAGCAGCTCACAACCAGATCCAGAACAAGTTTTTACCAGCCAATCGGACGGGAACGTCAACTTGGTGCTTTCGGGTGGAAGGCATCTCCACCAATCTCGATTAGCGAGTTCGTATGATGCGGACCCGGACTCCAGTGGGAGTCCGAGCGGCGGAGGCCGTCAGCCGACGCGCCGGGCCGCAGGTCTGCGAGCAGGTTGGACCGCCGCGCGAACGGGAACTTTTCGTTCGAAGGTCGCGATCCCCTGTTTCATTTCGTCCACGGTTCGCGCCAGATCGAAGACGAAGGCGAAGGAAGTCTGACCCGGCTTTCGCAGAACGCTCATTATCTTCTGAGGACTGGTCGCTACCTGGACATCACTGGCGGTGACGATCAGACGACACTCCGCGAGCGGCTGGGTCAAGCCTTTCTTCGTGCGCAGAAAATCCACGACTCTGCGAAGCGACTTTGTTGAAACTCCGGCTTCGCGGAGTTCCCTTGCAACGCGCAATGCAAGCAGGTCGGAGAACGAGTATCTGCGTTCCGTGCCTGTGCCCTGCGCCTCCGCAATACTCGGCACGATGAACTTGGTCCGGGCCCAGTAATCGACATTTCGGAAAGAGACGCCGGTGATCCGGACCGCGTCGCCCGTTGAAAAGCTCTCCGTTGCTTTGGCCATCAGCTTCCTTATAGCACAGTTCACTGCGTTGATCTTTACGTACCACACCTCACTGTACTCGACTACAATATATACTGGAGCGTTTTTAATCGATCCTAGATTAGGAGAGGGGCAATCGACAAAAGCAGGGCCGCTTCGTATGCGGCCCCAGTGATTTTTATTTCGGCTTCGTCGGGTCACGGTTTCTCAGGCCAAGGGACCCGGGCGGAGCGAAGAGCAACAATGCAACCGACGCTCTCAGTGTTTTATACCACGGCCAGGCTCGATCGTCAAACAAAGAATCGCGGAAGTGTTTTTGAGCAGGAGAGATGGACCGGTGCAAGGAACGGAGGCATCCTTGAGAATTTTGAATTTCTCGCCGATCCACTTTGACGATCAGGAGATCAAGGTCGGTCGCTTGCCCTACGGAGACGACGGTGCACAGGTTCTGAGGGATCTCCGCGATGAACATCGGGGCACTCACGTCATCCGCCGCGAAGGATCAGACAGCATTCTCGCTGTCCCTGTAGTCCCAGATGTCGAGCCTATTGGGAAAGCCGAAGCCATTCGGTTAACCGGTCATCTTGGACTGACAGCCGAACTGATTCGCAACGCGCTGCTGAACAGCCTCGCCGAACTCGGAGGAACCTCTCGCGACTACGACCCAATCGAGGTGGTCTCGCGTGCGCGAAGAGACTTGCTTCGCATGAGTTGCCCTCCCGAAATCGAACCGCCGGAGTGGCTGGCCGTTCGGGTTCTCTACGAGGTGGCAGTCCGTCCCATTATTTTCGGCAAAGGAAAACGGCTCATCGCTGCAATGTTCAATGTTCGGACGACTCGCGTGATCGATCGGACGGTCGCAGACCTGATAGCAGACGGCCTTTGCCTGACAGGGACCTACGTCCGCAGGAAGGTTTCCCGCAAAGACTCCAGGATTGAGCCGAGGTTTGAAACACTCGGGTGCGTTCGTTCCATCGAGGGTTCGCGACTTCTCTTGACCGACTCCCGCGACGGCATCGACGCTGTTGAAGCAAGCGAGGTTTGGCCAGCGAAGGAGCTTTTCGATGACTGTCTTTCGCACGTGTTCAAGGGGCGGGCACGAGAGATCAAGGACGCCCTAGAGTGCCATCGAGCCGCGCTGTATCAGGGGCCAGCACAAGTCGACCGCATCGGACGCGTCCTCGCAAGATTACAGTCGCGCAAGTACGAACTGGTCCCTGGCGTGCCGTTCACATTTGGTCCCTTTCTCAACGACTCGACCCGCAATTTTCCTCGGCTCATACCGGCGCCCCGACCGACTTACGTCTTCGATGGCACAGGTTCCAAGACACACGAATCTCGCGACGACGGTCTAAACGCCTACGGTCCGTACACAAATGCCGTCCAAGCCGTGGGTCCGCCCAGAATCTGCGTGATCTGCCAAAAGATCCACAAGGCCCGGGTAGAGCAGTTCTTGCGGGTATTCTTCTTCAATGGTGTAAAACTTCGACCATCGCATCGCGAGGGCAAACAGCCCAAAAACTACTTTGCAAAGGCATTCTCCGAGAAGTACACCCTTAGGATTCCAGCTTACGAGTACTTTCTGGCAGATGGCCCCTCCGCGGCTGCATACTATGGCGCTTGCCAGGAAGCGCTTGTGGCGCACGGAAACGGGCAGCCTTGGGACCTCGCGCTAATTCAAATCGAAGAAGCCTTTCGTAACCTGCCACTGGCACATAACCCGTACCTCGTTGCCAAGGCCAGCTTCCAAGGCTTACAAGTAGCGGTTCAGGAATTCAAAATTGAAACCGCACAGAAATGGGGTGCCCCTCTCAGCTACTGCCTCAACCAGATGAGCCTCGCGACCTACGCTAAGTTGGGTGGCGTACCCTGCCTGATGAAGACCAAGTCAATCGGTGCTCATGAAATCGCGGTCGGTCTAGGGAGCGCCGAGGTGGGCGAAGGACGCTTCGGCCAGCGGGAACGATTCGTGGGCATAACCACGATTTTCAGTAGCGACGGCAACTATCATCTGTACAACCTCTCGAGGGCAGTCTCGGCGGACAAGTACCAGAGCGCAATGTTGAACGCGCTCCGTGCGGCCCTTGAGAGCATACGGACTGGGATGAATTGGCAACCGGGAGACCAGGTCCGGCTAGTATTTCACGCCAAGTTCAAACGTTTCGGCAAGAATGAGGTGCAAGCGGTTAAGGACCTAATCAATGAGCTCGGGGAGTACGACGTGCAGTATGCGTTGCTACACGTCAATGAGCAGCATCCATACATGCTTTTCGACACCAGCCAGGACGGAGTCAGGGACTTCGAAACCGGTGCCGTCAAGGGACAGTATGCGCCGAAGCGTGGCCGTTATCTTCCATTGGGTGATCGAGATGTGCTTCTGTGCCTGGCAGGGCCATACGAGGTGAAGCGTCCAGAAAATGGAACACCGCGGCCCTTACTGCTAAGCTTGCATCCCGATTCGACGCTCACGGACATGCCATACCTGACTCACCAGGTGTTCGCGTTCGCCTGTAATTCATTGCGAACCTTTCTGCCTATCTCTTTGCCCGTCACAATCCAATACCCCAACTTGATTGCTGATCTGCTCGGGAAGCTTTCGTATGTTGAGGGATGGAGCCCGGATGCGCTACTGGACAAGCTCGGAAAGAAGCCATGGTTTCTGTAAAGCCCATCGACCTTGAAGTTCGTGCAGCCTTGCGCAGGCGCATTGCCGAGTCCTGCCGCAGAGACTTGAGCAAAGCGTTTGTATGGTGGCTGCTGCGGGAACCTGAAGGGCGAGCTGACTTCGCCTCGATGGCAACGTCAGCAGCCAATCGGGAAGGACCGGACCAGGACTTCCAGACAATCGCGATCCTCGGCTTTGCGGCCGACACGGGTCTTCTCTCTGAAGGAAGGAATGCGGCGCTCAAACAGAGTCTCGGCAGGTTAGCGGGCCGCGTCCCGGTGATAAACGGCATGCTAATGGGATTCCCGAGCGATCCGGTGGGCGTGCTGGGTGTAGCTCTCGGAACCGCCGTTGTCGCAGATCCGGACACTACGAGACGAGTGGCGGATTGGGCTGCACGGTTCTTGAAGTCGAGTTACGAACGAGATCGCGCTGAAGATTGGGAGCGCTGCCTCTTTGCTGCCGCTGATCGAAAAATAGGACATCCATTGGGATTGCCGATTCCAGTTTCGGGCGCCACCGCCGACGTGCGTGTCGCCTTGCTATCGGTTGACCTGCTTGATCACTCCGATGTAGAACCGCAACAAGATGTTGCCCTCACGTTGACACTCGCGGAGCAGGAACTGCCGGAGGATTTTAGTTGCGAGCGCGCTGCGCTGCGCCTCAAGGCTCTCGAATGGGCCCCCTATGTGCGACGTCCGGCCTCGACCTCGGAAGAATTGAGTGTGTCCGGTACATCTGAAAACGAAGACTTGAGGATCGGCCCGGACGTTCACGTTTTCTGGGGACCGTTCTGGACCGGTGGAGTATTGTCGTTTCGGAATGAAGGGACGGAGGCGGCAAAGAATGTCCGGTTGCGGTGTTCGGCGGAAAGCGGATGGAGACCGATACTACGGCCCGAAGTAGTTGCTTCAATCTCTCCGGGAGCCACCGTACGCGTGGTCGATGAAACGGGGCAAACACCGACTCACGGACAATCCATAGCCGATTTTGTTCATTCTCTTCCTACAAAGGAGCAAACGATGACCGCGACCTTCGAGGACCGGCTCGGCGAAAAGCGCGAGCGGGAGTTTCGCGTGGTGGCGGCCGGGAGGCACGCGAGCACGGAGTCTCTCGCGGTGACCTTCTATCCAGGCCCCCTGAGGAGGAGCGGAATACCACGCGTTCTCAAGAACCTCGTGGACAGAATGCGTCGCTTTAGCGAAGCCGAGGCTCTGAGCAAGATCTCTGCTCGTCCCAGTGCCAGTGCTGGCCGGAGCCAAGCCGCCGAGTCAGATTCTGCGCCCCGTGCATTAGCAGTACGCGGGAAAACCCACGTTGGGAAAAGGTCAGTCAGGAGAAATGCGAGGTATGAACGGATTGACCAAGCGTTGGGTGAGATCGCTGCAGCACTTCCGAAGAATCATGAAGAGGTCTTCCGATTCCTTGATGGCCGACAAGTTGCCATCCCAAATCGAAAGCCGTTCAAAGGCGCAGGCGGATGGTTGAAGGGATTTCAACAGAACCGCCCTGCGGCGAGTGCATGGCTCTCGCAAGCGTGGGGACGATTGGACCTTCCCGCGTTCGCCCGTGGTCCGAAAAAGTAATTACAGAAACTACTCTGCCGAAAAACGGGCTCCGCGCTGCAACCTGCTCCGGCTCAGCGAGTTGCCGACACCTCCCCAAAATCCGCCGAAGTCAAAAGTGGACGATTCCGGCGCAAAAAGACAAAATCCAATCAGAAATTGAAATTTGATTTCTCCCCTCGCCCTGGGGTCATCGGGAGAGAGACACCAGAGGACCACCCATGTTGTTCGAGGGTCAGCAATTGCGCGAGCTCATTGCCCGCACGCCGAACGAAATCGAACTCCGTAACACACACGGGCGTTGTTACCGGACGCTTTCCAGCTTCGAAGCGCTCGCGTTGGATTTGGATCTGTTCATCGGCATAGGAAACCTACGCCGCATTCGATTCTTGCGCAGCCGCACACAGAAGTTTCAGCTCAACGCCGGAAGCCATACAACGCAGCGCCTGAAAGGCGAGGACGAAGTAAACATCGCCCATCCACTGGTCCGGGAGCACCGGCCAGTTCGGAGTAAATGATGACCAAGTTGATTACCATTCCGAAATTCGCGCAGGCCACCGGTCTGCCGTACCGGCTCTGTCTTCACCTGGTTGGGACAGGCCAGATTCCGTCTGTTGCCGTCGGACGCCGTCACCGGATCGATGTGCGTTGGGTGGAGCAATGGTTGGCGTCCGGCGGCTATCGTCCGGACCGAGGACGCGGCCGCGCAACCGGCGTTGAACGAGAACACCAGGTCAAATCGGAGATGCTGACCGCTGCTGAGTAGAGCTCATCTTCGCGACAAATCGAACCGTTGGACCCCGCAATGCCGAGCGGAACCAGAAAGTCGAAATGCACGTTCAGTAGGATTGTTGCGCCCGACCCCATTTCCGCATCAGAGTTGGATACCGCGGAGGGACTTCTGGCGCGGTTTGTGGCTCTCGCTTATGCCAGCGAACATCCAGATCTCTTCACACCGGGAACGAACGCGCCGCCTAGCGGACCGACCTCCTCCTCTTCTGCGGTAACATTAGTGGCACAAACGGTCTCAGCGGCCGAAGTGGCACAATATGAGTAATTTAGAAAGTTTCCTGCATTCCCTGGTTGGCACATCAGGATGCGTAGCGCTGCTCCAAAACGACGCCCCTCGCAAGGCCTTCGCATGGGCGCGCGTCTCCACGGGGCAACAAGAGGAGCGCGGGTTGTCCATGCCCGAACAACTCCGTGAAATCCGCCGGTACGCGGAATCGCACAAGATCGAAATTGTAGCTGAGTTCCAGGAGGCCGCAAGTGCCTACCGCTACCAGGCGCGGCGGCACGAATTTCATCGAATGATCGACAGCGCCCGCCGCGACCCGGACGTCTCCGTGATCATCGTGCATGATTTCTCGCGGTTTGGTCGCGACAGCACCACCGCCAAGGGTGAGATTCAGGAACTCCATCGCGCCGGCGTTGAGGTGCTGTCAGTTACGGACCCCAAAGTAGATGAAGATACCGCCGCCGGTGTCTATATGCAGGCGATCACGTTCGCCAAGAACGAAGCATACAGCAAGGAGGTGGCTTTCCACACCCGCAAGGGCTGCCGCGCGAACGTCCAGACCCGCGACGCGGAAACCGGCTGGTGCTTCAAGAACGGCGGCCAGCCGCTTTTCGGCTATCGTGCTGAGCGACTCCAGCGGGGCGAGGTGAAGCGAGGGCGGCCTCTCATCAAGAGCATCTGGGTGCCGGATGAAACGATGGTCGCGGGGCGCCCGATGCGGGAATGGGCGCGACACTGCCTGGTGGAACTCGCAGGCAATGGCGCATCGCTCGAAGAACTTCGGGCGTTCTGCGAAAAGACGGGGATTCCGGGTCGCCGGAAACAGTATTGGGGAATCTCCACGTGGTACGCCCTACTGCAGCCGCATGTGCTCATGCAGTATGGCGGTTACGCCGTGTGGAACGTTCACACGAAGGCCGGTCGGGAGCGGCCACCAGAGGACTGGGTGATTGCAGAGCGCGGCCACGAAGCGCTCATCACTGAAGAGGAGGCGAGGAGAATTGCCGAAGCACGACGGTCGTTTGGTGGCAAGAAGCAATTCAACGCCGGAGCCACCCGGAGCCGCACCTCGCGCTACCTACTGAGCGGTGGCTTATTCCGTTGTGGTCGCTGCGGAGCGAACATGATCGGCTTCCACACCGATGGTCGTTTCTACTACGTGTGCGGAAGCCAGCCATATCGGAGTGGAATGGGCTGCGGTCCAGGGGTGTACGTGCCCCAGGCGCAGGTGGAATCTGAAGTCCTGAGCGGATTGCACGGCGTACTCGATCTATGCGCCGATCCGCAGAAGTTCACGCGCGCAGTAAACAAGGAACTGCGACAAATCTGGGAGGCGTCCACCGACTTCAGGCCGGACGCTGGCGAGCGGATCGCCGCCATCGACCGGAAGGTCGAGAACATACGCCGCGCCGTCGAGGAGGGGCTGAACGACGCGAGTTGGGCGAATACCCGCCTGCGGGAACTACATGCCGAAAGGGAATCGCTGGTCACGGCCTCCCGAAAAGCAAGCGGTCCGCCCCAACTTGACGCCGCGACTGCAATGGACTACCGCCGTCAGGCGGACAAACTGCTCCGGCAGGGTGGCCAAGCCGAGCGTAAGCAACTCTTGCGTACTCTGGTTGGGGAAGTGAAGCTCATGCCCCAGGACTTGGAGGTGAGTATCAGCTACCGCCTGCCCGAGGCCATTATGAATGGATTGGTTGCGGGGGTAGGATTTGAACCTACGACCTTTGGGTTATGAGCCCAACGAGCTACCAGACTGCTCCACCCCGCAACTCTATGTTAGCCCAGGGTCCCCAGCACGTCAAACTCAAAAGCCACAATTCTGTAACTTACGTTAAGAGTCCCTTCACAGAACGCGTTAAGGCCGCCGCAGCGCGATCGGGCGCAATGAGGCTCGCAAGCAGTCCCAGATCCAAATCGATCGTGACCGAGGTCTCGCCCACCAGGATCCAGCCCTGGAACGGCGCACGCAAGAACCCTATCTGTGCCGTCAACGTAAAATTCATTGTGTCGCCTGACCAGCTCTTCCGCGTATCGGTGATGAGTAATGGTCCCGACGCCACGCTCGACGCGAGCCTCTCCAGCGACCGGTCCACAGCCTCGCGAACCTGCTGTTTGGACTTATCATGCGAGACCGTTACACGCATCGCACTGCCCTACTTGTGCTGCGTTTCCCAGTCGTAGTTAATGCGCTCGTCGTTAAAAGGAATGCGGCCTTCGTCCTCGGGATTGTAGAACCGGTTCGTGACATACACGAGGACGGCCGGCTCCGGCCCGATCACCTTGTAGCCGTGCGCCACTCCCGGAGGGATGAGAAGCTGCCACGGCCGCAGTTTTCCAACATAGAAGGTATTGCGGAGTCCGAAAGTCCGAGAATCCGGGCGCAGGTCGACCAGCGCCACCTGTAACATGCCCGCCACCGGCGACCAGTAATCGGTCTGGTGTTTGTGTAGGTGAAACGCCTTGATAGTGCCGGGATAACTCAGCGACGCCGAAACCTGCGTGCTCGGGGCAGGGAAGTCGCCCGCCGGACCCTTGCCGATGCGGATCACTTCCATGAAATAGCCGCGATCGTCGGGCCATAGCGGCACTGACTCAACCCGAACGCCGTCGATCAAGTCCGTCGAATTCTGAGAACTGATAAGCTTCCCGATGCCTCGTTCACAGGCTAGACCATCGCTCACCGCGCTCGTCATACCGCCGCCGGCGTCTGCTCTACGCCCGCCGAATGTTCGGATGCCGCCACCAGGTTAGTGGCGCGCAACAGAGAATCGAATGTGCCGGCGTCAGTCCACCAACCTTCCAGGTACGAGAAGTTCATCGTGCCTTCACGAATGTAGGCGTTGTTGACGTCCGTGATTTCGAACTCGCCGCGCTTGGAAGGGACCAGGGTCCGAACCTTGTCGAAGACCGTCTCATCGTACATATAGATGCCGGTCACAGCATAGTTTGACTTCGGCTTCCGGGGTTTCTCCTCGATGCCGATAATCCGGCCGTCCTCAATCTCGGCCACGCCGAAACGTCCCGCGTCAGTAACTTCCTTGAGCAGGATACGCGCCCCTCCGCCCTGGGCTTTGAAATCCTCCACGGCCCCGCGAATCGTCCCTTCGATGATGTTGTCGCCGAGAATCACGCAGAGCGGTTTGCCGTCGGCAAAATGCTCCGCCAGGCTGAGAGCCTCGGCAATTCCGCCTTCGCCTTCCTGGTACGTGTAGTCCAGGTGCGTCAACCCGAACTCTTTCCCGTTGGCCAGCAGACGCAGAAAATCCCCGGCATTCCGCCCGCCTGTGACAATCAGAATGTCCTTGATCCCCGCATCCACAAGCGTCTGGATGGGGTAGTAAATCATGGGCTTGTTATAAATCGGAAGCAGGTGCTTGTTCGTGATCTTCGTCAGCGGATAGAGACGGCTGCCGGAACCCCCGGCAAGTACGACACCCTTCATGAACAACCTCGTAGAGTAGTGCGCGCGTGCGCCTTTTCAATGTTACAACACGCGCACTTTGTGGCTCTGTGGAATCAGTTGTAAGTCCAGCTCGCGCTGCCACAGTACTTGCAGTTACGGGCCGTCGCCGGCAGAGTCTCGCCGCATCGCAGACACCGCACGCCGCGCTGACTTCTGGATCGCACGGCGCTATAAAGGAAAGAACCTGCGACAATTGCGGCGATCAGGCCGAGAGTCGCCCGGGTTCCGATCGCGCCGTAGAGCAGGAGGAACGCTAACAGGCCTGCTATAAGAACGACCCATAGCCGCGGCCGGCCGTGACTCCACATTGGTCCATTATCCCATGCCCCTAAAAATCGACCTATGTTATCCTGCCCTGGAAAAGGGCCTTCATGGAACGGAAAAGTGCGAAAGAGTTCCCACAAGAACTGCTGAATCTCTTCGATAAATATGTCCACGGCGACATAGACCGGCGCGCGTTTCTGGAAGGCGCCAAGAAGTTCGCGACGGGTGGCGTCACCGCCGCGGCGCTCTTCGAGAGCCTTCGTCCCAACTACGCCTGGGCGCAGCAGGTTCCCAAGGACGACAGCCGCATCAAGGCTGGTTATGAGACTGTTCCGTCGCCGCAGGGTAACGGCGAAATCCGTGGGTATTTCGTGCGACCGGCAAAAGCTTCCGGAAAACTGCCCGGCGTGCTCGTGGTGCACGAAAATCGGGGCCTCAATCCGTACATCGAGGATGTTGCCCGCCGGCTCGCCACAGCCAACTTCATGGCCTTCGCGCCCGATGGCTTGACCAGCGTCGGCGGATATCCGGGCGACGATGAAAAGGGCGGCGCGGCCTTCCAGAAAGTCGATCGAGCCAAGATGCGCCAGGACTTCGTTGCCGCGGCGCGCTGGCTGAAAGCTCGCCCCGATTGCACCGGCAAAATCGGTGTCGTCGGTTTCTGTTTTGGCGGTGGGATCGCGAACGCTTTGGCAGTGGACTTAGGCCCGGACCTCGCAGCCGCTGTCCCGTTCTACGGTGGACAGCCGCCCGCCGCTGATGTCGCCAAAATCAAGGCACCCCTTCTGATCCACTATGCCGGCCTCGACACTCGCGTGAACGCTGGCTGGACCGCCTACGAAGAAGCGCTGAAGGCCAACCACGTCCCGTACTCGGTGTATATCTACGAAGGCGCGAATCACGGCTTCCACAACGACACGACGCCTCGTTACGACGAGGCCGCCGCCAAGCTCGCGTGGCAGCGCACGCTCGACTTCTTCAATAAGAATCTGCGCGGCTGACTTATTGGAGCGGCGGCGTGCTCGACGGCGGCCGCCGGTGATGCGTCGCCTGCTCATACGCGTAGGCCAGCTTAATGAGCACCGCCTCCGACCACGGCCGCCCGTAAATCGTCATGCCCGCGGGCAGTGTGCCGCCGCGCGTGTAGCCCATCGGAACGTTGATCGCCGGAAAGCCCGTTGTCGGCGAAAAGAACTGGCTGTTGTCGCCCGCCGGCGTGTTCAGATCGCCGATCAGCCGTGGTGGGTTGCTCCACGTCGGGTACACGAATGCGTCCAGCTTGAGCCGATCCAGGGTCTGTAAAACGGCCTCGCGAACCTTATCTCGATACGCATTCTCAGCCTGGCACGCGGCCGAATCCGGCCCATTCTCCGGACCGCTTTCCGCCTGCTCCAGCCGCCGTTGGACCGTCGGATGGAACTTGCCCGACTTGATAATCTCCGCCAGCATCTTCACCGGAACCCGATCCCCGCGAGCCGCTAAGAAGTGATTCATGTCGTACTTGAATCCCATGCAAGGACCAGCGCCCTGCCCACGCCGGAGCCCATCGAGACCGTCCACCTTCGCCGGATCGACAATTGTGGCGCCCGCGCGCCGGAGTTCCTCAACCGCGCCCGTGAATACCTGGACCACCTCCGGGTCGGCCGACTCCCGCTCATACGCCTGCCGCAGCACGCCGATGGTTGCGCCCCGCAAACCATTCCGATCCAGCGCGGCCATATAGTCGGGCGCCGGATGGGTGCGTGCCGCGGCGGTCACCGGATCGTCCGCGTCCTCGCCCACGATCACCTGAAATATTCGAGTGGCGTCCTCGACAGTCCGAGCCATGGGACCGGCAATGTCGGCAAGGAGGCTCAACGGGAAGACGCCGGCGCGGCTGGTTAGGCCCATGGTCGACCGAATGCCCACGAGCGCCTGGTGGGACGACGGTCCACGGATGGAGTTCCCCGTATCGCTGCCGAATCCGGCCAGTCCCAAGCTCGCCGCCACTGATGCGGCCGTCCCGCCACTCGATCCCGCCGTGACGCGACTCAGCGCATATGGATTCCGCGTGTAGCCTGGCAGGATCGAACTGACCGTCTCATAGGGACTAAACGCCCACTCCGCCATGTTCGATTTGGCAAGAACGATCGCGCCCGCATCTACGGCCCGCTTGACCTGAAACGCGTCCTTATCTGGCATGTAATTGGCGAACACCAACGCGCCATTCGACGTCCGCAGCCCCTTGGTTTCGAAATTGTCTTTGACGATCATCGGAACGCAGTGCAGCGGCCCGATCGGCCCTGACTGAACGAACCTGCGATCCAACTCCGCGGCCTGCTTTTCCGCTTCGGGATTCACCAGAACGATGGCATTGATTGCCGGGCCGTTCTTGTCGTACGCCTCGATGCGTCTGAGATATTCGTGTACGAGAGCGGCGCAGGTTAACCGGCCCGCTTTCATGGCCGCGTGGACTTCCGCGATCGTCGTTTCTTCTACTTCAAAGTGGCTGGGAGCTTGCGCCAGCAGAGGCAGCGCTGCAATAGACAGCAGACCAAAACGGAGCACGAATCGATTGTATAGCCTGCGGAAGGGTGGCGCAGGCGGTTCCGCCTGCCTTTGGAAACACAGTCCAGATCTCCGGGTCGACCGGAAGTCCCGCTACACTCGGCCTTCGGATGCGATGGACTTGAAAATTCCGTGAGCGGCATGTGGGCGCCAAATGGCCCCTTGTGCGTTGCCCCAAAGGCAGGCGAAACCGCCTGCACCACCCGGAACTAGGTGACTACTGCCACCCGCCGCCCAACGCCCGATACAACTGCACAAACGAGTTCAACTCGCCGAGCCGCAACTGCGCCAGCACCAACTGCCCCTGAAACAGATTGCGTTCCGAATCGAGCACCTGGAGATAGCTGTCCAACCCTCCCTGGTAACGCATGGTGGACAGCCGGGCGCTCTCCGACAAAGCATGCACCAGCAGTTCCTCCTGCGCACGCTGCTCGCGCGTCCGGTCGTAACCCACCAGCGCGTCGGAAACTTCCTTAAACGCGTTGTAAATGGACTTCTGATATGCAAGCACCATTTCACGTTTCTGAGCTTCCGAGAACCGTACCCCCGCCCGAGTCTGCCCCGCATTGAAGATCGGAAGAGCCGCGCTTGGGGCGATGCTCCAGAACCTCGCGGGTCCGGTGAACAACTCAGTAAGAGCCCGGCTCTGGCCGCCCAGGAATCCCGTGAGCGAAATCTGCGGGAAATACAGCGCCTTCGCCGCGCCGATCTGAGCGTTGGCGGCGATGAGTGTTTCCTCCGCCTGTCGGACGTCGGGCCGCCGTTCGAGCAATGCCGACGGCAAACCCACCGGAACCCCAGCAGGGATTCCATACTGATCGAGTGTCTTCCCGCGTGGAATCTCCCCGGGCGCGCGACCCAGCAACAGGCTGAGCGCGTCTTCGTACTGTGCGATCTCGCGTTGCGCGCTGGCGATCTGCGCCGTCGCGGTGTACAGAAGCTGTTCGGCCTGGTGTACGTCGAGCCCCGTCGCCGCGCCCCTGGTGTGCCGCAAATTCACCAGCCTGAGATTGTCTTCCGCGATCTTCTGCGTGCTCTTGGCAATCTCCAATTCCAGGTCGGCTTCGCGCAGCGCGAAATAGTCGCTCGTCACATCGCCGATCAGCGACACAACCACGCCGCGCCGTCCCTCTTCCGTCGCAAGGTAATTTGCGCGCGCTGCCTCCGTCAGACGCCTGAGCCGACCCCAGAAATCGAGGTCCCACGAGAGCGCCGCCCCCGCCTGCGTATACGTCGCCGACAGGTCTGTGCCGGCCTGGAGAAACTTGAACGAACCCACCGACGACTGGCGCGCCGCATCGAGCTGGGCTTGCGCCGAGAGCTGCGGAAACTCGTTCGCGCGCGTGATGTGGTACTGCGCCCGCGCCTCGAGCACCCGTTCCGACGCGATGCCGAGGTCGAAGTTGTGCTCCAGCGCAGTCGACACAAGTTGCGTTAGCGTCTCGTCGTGAAACAGATCGGGCCATTTCGAATCGGCAATCGACGTCGCCGTAGAACCGGCAGGCTCGCCCCGATACTGATCGGGCACGGGCACCACGGGACGCTTGTAATTCGGCCCCAGCGCGCACCCCGCACCTACAACGAGTGCCAGCAGCAGGAAGGGGAGTTTCCGGCTCATACGACTTCCTCCGCCACCGGCTCTTCCTCCTGCACCGGCTTGCCACGCGTCACCAAGCGCTGCACGACGACGAACAGCACCGGCACGATGAAAACCGCCAAGAGCGTCGCGGCGTTCATGCCGCCAAACACGGCCGTGCCGAGCGATCGGCGCGATGCCGCGCCAGCCCCAATGGCGAGCGCCAGTGGCACAACACCCAGAATGAACGCGAATGATGTCATCAAAATCGGGCGCAGCCGAAGCTCCGCCGCGTCCAGAGCCGCCTGCCGGATGCTCTCGCCCTGCTCATGCCGCATTCGTGCGTACTCCACGATCAAAATGGCGTTCTTCGCCGCCAGTCCGATCAGTGTCACGATGCCGATCTGCGTGTAAATGTCGTAGGGATACGAGCGCAGCCACACCGCCGCCAGCGCGCCAAACAATCCCAGAGGCAAGGCCAGAATCACGGCGAAAGGAATCGACCAGCTTTCATACAACGCCGCAAGGAACAGGAAAACCAGCACCGTAGCAAAACCGAAGATGACGCCCTCATGCCCCTGCGCCTCTTTTTCCTGATAAGTGGTGCCGGTCCACTCATACGCGAAGCCCTGCGGAAGCGCAGTCTGCGACAGCTCCTCCATCGCAGTGGTCGATTGGCCGCTGCTATATCCAGGCGCTGGAGTCCCCAACATCTGAATCGCGCGGAAGCGGTTATAGCGGTAGACCACGTCCGGCCCCGAGGTCGGGTTGACCGTGGCCAGCGTCCCCATCGGCACCATGTTGCCCGCGTTCGACCGCACGTAGAATCGCTCAATGTCTTTCGGACCGGTACGATACTCCGGCTCGGCCTCCACCAGCACCTGCCAGGTGTGCCCGAACGCGTTGAAGTCGTTGACGTAAAGGCCGCCGAGAAACGTCTGCAGCGTGTTGTAAGCGTCGGTGAGCGGGATATCGAGCGTCTGCACCTTCTCGGTATCCATGTCCACCTTGTATTGCGGAACGTCGGGACGGAACGTGCTGATCAGGCTGCCCAGTTCCTTCTTCTGATGGCTGGCCTGAATCAGCGAATCGGCAGTGGCCGCCAGGTTCTTGATGTCCCCACCGGCGCGATCTTCCAGCATGTACTGGAATCCCCCCGTCGTGCTCAAACCGAGTATGGGCGGCAGACCAAACGCAAACGTAAAAGCTTCCGGAATCTTAAAGAACTCCCGTTGCGCACGGCCGATCATGGCCTGCAGTTCGAGATTCTTGCCGCGGCGCTCATCCCACGGCGTCAATCGAGCAATCAAAGTAGCTGCGCTCGAACTGTTGGTGCGCGTCGCAAGATCCGTCCCGCCAAGCGTCAAAACGCCGACCACGCCCGGCATATGCATCACCACGTTCTCAATCTTCTTGGCCGCTGCTTCCGTTCGTTCAATCGATGCGCCGTCGGGCAAACGCATCGCCACAAAAAACGCGCCCTGGTCCTCGTCGGGGAGAAAACCGGTTGGCATCTTATGGAAGATCCAACCCGCGGCGACCCAGAAGCACGCCAGTCCCACCAGCGCGAATCCCGATTTCCGAATCAAACCGCCCACGCCCATCAGGTAGCGGCTGCGCGTCCAATTGAACGCCCGATTGAACCAACGGAAGAACGGCGCCAGAACGCCCCGATTTTCATCCGAAGGCTTCAGCAGCAGCGCACTCAGCGCCGGGCTCAGCGAAAGTGCGTTGAAAGCGGAAATCAGCACGGACGCCGCAATCGTAAGAGCAAATTGCTTATAGATCTGTCCGCTGATGCCGCCCAGAAACGCCACCGGGATAAACACCGCAGCAAGAATACAGGCGATAGCAACCACCGGCGCGGACACTTCTTTCATGGCCTGAATGGTCGCTTCGTGAGGCGACATGCCGTGGTCGATCTTGTGCTGCACCGCCTCCACCACAACGATCGCATCATCGACGACGATACCGATTGCGAGCACGAGGCCGAACATGCTGGTCATGTTGATGGAGAAGCTGAGTATCGGAAACAGCGCCAGCGTTCCCACCACCGCCACCGGCACCGTCAGCAACGGAATCAGCGTGGCTCGCCAGTTCTGCAGGAACAGGAAGACCACGAGAATGACGAGTCCGATCGCCTCCAGCAGAGTCGTAATCACGTCCTTGATGGCCGCTCGAACGAACATCGTCGAGTCGTACGAAATCAGGTAATCCACCCCGGCCGGAAAGCTCTTCTTCGCCTGTTCCAGATACTTCTTGATGTTGTCGGCGGTCTGCACGGCGTTCGCGCCCGGCGACAGAAAGATGATGAGATTCCCCGCGGGATGCCCATCCACACGGCTGAATCCGCTGTAGGTCTGCGCCCCAAGCTCAACGTGGCCAATATCGCGAATCCGGAGCAGGGAAGCATCCGGCTGCGCCCGCAACACGATATCTTCAAACTGTTTGGGATCGACCAGCCGCCCCGGAGCGCTCACGGCAAACTGGAACGCGGTCCCGCTGGGCGCCGGCGCTTGACCGAACGCGCCCGCCGGGTTTTGCCGGTTCTGCGCCTGGATGGCGTTGCTGACGTCGGTAGCGGTGATCCCGAGCTTGGCCATCTTGTCGGGATTCACCCAAACTCGCATCGAATACACCAGGTTGGTCGTCAGGCGCGTATCGCCGACCCCGTCCAGGCTGCCGATCTGGTTCAGCAGGTTAATGTTGATGTAGTTGTTGAGAAACAACGCATCGTAGCGGTTATCGGTGGGGATCAGGCTGATCGCCATGAGGAAGGCGCTCGACACCTTCTTCACCGTCACGCCCTGTCGCTGCACTTCAGGAGGCAGCCGAGGCAGCGCCAGGTTCACGCGATTCTGCGTTTGCACCGCGGCGATGTCGGGATTGGTACCCAACTGGAACGTCACCTGAATGTTCAGACTCCCGTCGTTCGCGCTGCTCGACAGGAAATACAGCATGTGGTCCAGGCCCGAAAGCTGCTCCTCGATCGGCTGCGCTACGGTCTTTTCGAGGTCCTGCGAGTTGCCGCCGAGGTAGTTCGCCGTTACCTGAATCACGGGCGGCACAACTTCGGGGTAACTTGCCACCGGAAGGTTCGGAATCGCGACCCCGCCAAGAATAACGATCACGATGGCGATCACCATCGCGAATACCGGGTGATCGATGAAAAAACGCGCCATGGTTTAGTTCCCTGCCGCTCCGCTCACCGGAGGCGCTCCAGTCGGCCCGCGATAAGGAGTCGGCTGCACCGCGGAACCCGGCCGCACCTTCAACTGCCCATCCACGATCACCTCGTCACCAGGCTTCAATCCCTGCTCGATAATCCACTGATTCCCGACCTGCGCCCCTGTCACCACTGCCCGCGCCAGCACGCGATTGTCAGCGCCTACGGTGTAAACGGTCTGGATGCTCTGCAATTGAAGAACTGCCTTCTGCGGAATCACAATGGCGTTCTTGCGGTCGTCCACCTGCACGCGGACGCGGCCAAACTGCCCCGGCAAGAGAGTATGACGCGGATTCGGGAAGCGGGCCTGCAACTCGAGAGTCCCGGTTTTGGGATCTACCTGGTTCAGTGAGTCCTCGATATGCCCTTTCGCGGGAAACTCGGAATTGTCGGCGAGGATTAAGGTCAATGGAATGTCGGCGCCAGGCGTGGATCGGCCCTGCTTAGCCCACCCCAGATATTCCGACTCGGTGACTTTAAATCGCACCCAGATCGGGTCGAGCGGAACGATGGTGGTGAGCGGTTGTGACGAGCTCGGCGTCACCAGCCCACCTACCGGAACCAGCGAATCGCCAATACGCCCGCTGATCGGCGCTTTAATCGTGCCGTAATTCAAATTGAGTTTGGCGGTCTGCAGAGCGCCTTTCAACGCCTCCACTTTGCCTTCCATCGACGAGATCTGCGTACGAGTGGAAAGCGTCACCTGTTCGACGTTCGCCTTCGCCGAAGCAACATTGGCCTCGTTTGCTTTGAGCGCCGCCGCGGCCGCGTCGAAATCCTGTTTCGAAGCCGCGTCGGCTTCCACGAGAGGCTTCAACCGCGCATAGTCCTGCTGCGCCTTCAGAAGATTCGCCTCGGCCGACGCGAGATTGGCCTGTGCCTGCAGCAGCGAAACCTGGTGCCGCGCAAACTCGAGATCCGCCTCGCTCTGCTTCACGTTGCCCTGCGCCTGTTCCACGCTGGCCTGGTATGGCCGCAGGTCGAGCTCATACAGATCCTGACCCGCCGTCACTTCCGAGCCGGGCGAGAACAGCCACTTTTCGATGTAGCCCTCGACTCGCCCGCGCACGTCCACCGTGTTGCGCGCGTACGTCTGCGCCGCGAAGTCGGAGAGAATCGGCACGTCCTGAGCTTGGGTGGTCATGACGGTCACCGGCACAGGTGGCGGCGAGACCGGATCTTTGCGCTGGCCTGACGCGGTACATCCGGATAGTAATGCACATCCCAGCGCCACCAGCGCTAAGAGCGCCGGCAACATTATTTTCTTCATGGGCAACCTATTAAGATGTAGATTCACGAGCGTGCCTTTCGGATTCGAGCCCCATCCAGGAATAAATGTGTAAAGTTGGTTACGGCCTGCTCGTCGGTCAGACCGTTGTACTCGTCGCCGAAGAGGACCTTGAGCATCGCGTGGTGTTTGCACATGCACAGAAACCCGCGGATCATGGCGAGCGCGTCGCACTCCCCAAACGCACCTTCCCGCTGTCGTTCGAGCACGTACTCTTCTAGGAATTTCTCCAGCGGCGCCGTCTGGCGCTCGCGAAACATGCGCGCCAGCTCGTGGCCATCGAGCGCGGAATAAAGGGTAAGCTGGTAGACCTCTCGTTTCCCCTCGTAGTTCTCAATAATCTTGCGGGCAAGGCTCGAGAACAGAGCAGCGTCGTCGCGGCCCTGGGCTAGCGGAGTCATTTCGGCAATCCATCGTTCCACACTCAGGTGCTCGGATACGTGGTCAATGATGGCCGAATAGAGTTCGAGCTTTGTATTGAAATACCGAAAAATCAGAGCCTCATTGACGCCGGCGGCCTCGGCGATTTGCTTAGTGGTCGTGCCTTGAAATCCACGGGAGGCGAAAAGCCGGATCGCGGCCTCAATCACCTGCGTCCGGCGGACTTGGCCGGGCTGACGTGTAGGGACGGGGTGGATGGTGGTCGGTGCGTGGGTTTGCATTCTGGGAGGGGAAGTAAGTGCTTACTTGCTTAAGATAACAGCATATCCGGCAAAACGGCAACTAATGCAGGATGGGGGACCTCGCCATGTTTAGGGTAAAATCGCTTAACCCATGCCTCTCTCGCCCGGCGACAAACTCGGCCCCTACGAGATCCTCGCGCGAATCGGCGCAGGCGGAATGGGCGAGGTCTGGAAGGCTCGCGACACCCGATTGAATAGACTCGTCGCGATCAAGACATCTCAGGAGGGGTTCTCCGAGCGTTTCGAGCAGGAAGCGCACGCCATCTCGGCTCTGAACCACCCGCACATTTGCCAGCTCTACGACGTTGGGCCGGACTACCTGGTGATGGAGTACATCGAAGGCACGGCTCTGACTGGCCGCCTGCCGCTTCCGCAGGTTCTGAAGTATGCCGCGCAAATCAGCGATGCACTTGACGCCGCGCACAGAAAAGGGATTACGCATCGCGATCTGAAGCCCGCCAACATTCTCGTCACGAAGTCCGGCATTAAGTTGCTCGACTTCGGCCTGGCGAAGCTGCATTCGGCCAGCCCGGTCTCCCAAGCCCCCAGCGCCAACACCCTCACCATGGCGATCACCGGCAAACACGAGATCGTCGGTACGTTGCAGTATATGTCGCCCGAGCAGTTGCAAGCGCAGCCCGGCGGTGAAGAAGTTGACGCAAGAAGCGACATCTTTTCGTTCGGCGCGCTGCTCTATGAGATGCTGACCGGCCAGCGAGTGTTCGAAGGCCCTTCCACAGCAAGCGTAATTGCGGCGATCATCGAGCGTCCCGCGCCTTCTGTAGCCGCGCTGGCGCCGCCGTCCCTCGATCGGCTCTTGCAGCGATGTCTGGCTAAGCACCCCGATGACCGCTGGCAAACCGCGCGCGATCTGAAAGCTGAACTGGAATGGATCGCCCAGGAACTGCGTGACCCGCCCAAGCAGCCAATACCCTCGTCCCGGCGGAGTCGCTGGCTGTGGCTCGCCGCCGTGGCGTCGCTCGTCTTAGTGACCGCGGCATGGTCCTTGACCAGGTTTCGCAAGCCGTCCGACCTTCAGCACGAATGGCGGTTTCAAATTTCGCTCCCGGCCGACCTCCGATTAAGCGCATACGGGTCGTTCGCACTTTCTCCCGATGGACGGCTTCTGGCATATTTCGCCGCGAATCCTGAAGGCGTTTATCACCTCTGGATTCGATCCCAGGAATCGCTCGAAGCTCGCCAGGTGTCAGGGACTGACATGGTGGAATCTACACGAGCAGGAGCCCCACGTCCGCCCTTCTGGTCGCCGGACAGCCGCTTCGTGGCTTATGGATTCAATGGAAAGCTGGTGAAAGTGGATGTCGCAGGCGGCGGACTTCCCCAATTCGTCGGCTCCATACCGGACGCCGCAACCGGCGGTTCGTGGAACGCCGATGGAGTAATCCTCCTCGGCAACAATCAAGGCCCGCTGCTTAAAGTTTCGTCAGAAGGCGGTACACCGTCTCCCATCACATTCGTGGATCCCGCCTTCAAAGAGCGAAATCACGGCTACCCGGTATTTCTGCCGGATGGGAAGCACTTCCTCTACATGCGCGTGGGTCGAGCGCGAGAGCATGTTGGCATCTACGTGGGCTCGATCGAAAACAAGCCGGAGGCCCAGCCCGCGAATCGTTTGATCGAGTCTTTCTCCAACGCTGTCTTCGTACCGGGATCCAACTCGGTGGGAGAGCTTCTATTCCTGAGTGAAGGTCGACTGCTCGCTCAGCGCTTTCATTGCGGGCGTCTCGAACTCATGGGGCAACCCGTCTCCGTCGCCGATCAGATCGGCAGTTTCGGCACCTACGGGTTTTTCGCGGCATCAGTGAATCACGTGTTGATTTACCGTGTGGCGAATTGGACAAGCCAGCTAAAATGGTTCGATCGCCAAGGCAAAATCCTGGGCGTTGTCGGAGAGCCTGCCGTCTACTGGCCTGGCATCGCACTAGCGCCTGACGACTCCAAAGTTGCCGTATCGCGCGACGGCGATATCTGGCTTCACGAATTCGCCAGGGGCGTGAGTACCCGATTGACGCTTGGCATGGGCTTCAACCGAAATCCCATTTGGTCACCCGACGGCGCGCGCGTAACATATTCGTCTTCTCGGGCGGGCGCCGGCGACCTATACCGCAAATACGCCAACGGGACCGGAGAGGACGAACTGCTATTGAAATCGGACCCAGCTAAATTCCCGTCGAGTTGGTCTCCCGACGAGCGGTCGCTGCTCTACACGGTCGGAGCGAACGAAGACAGGAGCCTCTGGAGGCTCTCTCACGTCGACGTGGCCGGCAAAGCGGAGTCCATACCCTTTGTGCAAAGCCATTCGGTCGCCGAGAAAGGCTACTATTCCCCCAACAATCGCTGGATCGCATACGTGTCGGCGGAATCGGGCCGCAGTGAGGTGTATGTGCAGACCCTCGAAGCGGGCAGTTCGGGCGGTCAGGGCAAGTGGATTGTATCCAAAGGTGGGGGCACCAATCCACGCTGGCGGCGCGATACCAAAGAACTGTATTATCTCGCCACGGATGGCACGGTCATGGCCGTGGACATCCAGGGAAACGGATCGTTTCAGCCTGGTGCTCCGCATGCATTATTCCAGGGACCCCCCAGATCGGTAGCCCGCTCAGGGAATGATTCCTCGCCATCCTACGACGTCACCGCTGACGGAAAGCGGTTTCTGTTCCTGGTGCCGGATCTGGACAACTCGCGAGTGCCGTTTACAGTTCTCCTGAACTGGAAGGTTCAGTGAAGCAGGCATTCAGCCTCGCTTTGGACTTCACCGCGGAAGGATAGGCGAAACCGCCTGTCCCACCTTTTTCCAACCTGACCGCTGCCGTTGGTTGCGGCTGTGCTTCTTGATGGCGCAGGCGGTTTCGCCTGCGCCTGGAGTTTGGCCCTTTTTGACGTATTCTCGGCTAAGCATTGCAGTACAGTAGGGCACTGGAAAGAGAGGGCTTGAATTTCTGCGGCTTCGTGGTCGACAGTGCCTGTGATGCGAAGTCGGAGAAATTGGGGCCTACGCC